>JBDIBI010000008.1:0-262291 GCA_039812885.1 Blastocatellia bacterium | reverse complement strand
TTCACTACACCACAAGCAATAGTCAAGATAACAGCCGTTGATTCAACAGGTAACAAAGGAGAAGCTAATGCTACTTTTACAATTTCCCCGGCAATAACCAATGCAAATTATCAGACTAAAGCACTCACAGTTACAGGAATAGGATTTATGTCCAATGTTAACAACAACATAAAGCTAATAGTAAATGATAAGGAAGTTACATTAACTCCAAGCAATGTTTCCAATAGTAGTTTCATTATAAAAGGTAACAAGAAAAAGCTAAACATAACCAAAGGTGGCAATACGGTTAGACTTGTTGTTGATGGGGTTATGAGCAATTCCTTTTCTTTTATGTTTTAGCAGAGCGTTGGTATTTAGTTGATACTCACAGATGTTTTGCATCTGTGGGTATTGAGTTTATTTTGTCCAACCTTGGCGACCTATCATTTTTACAAAAACCACTCCACCATGATCTTCTGCAAAAACACCTTGTTGTGTTTTACGAACGCGAATTAACCGTTGGTTTTGTTCTGTTCCTATAGGTAAAACTAAAACACCACCTATATCTAGTTGCTCTACCAAGGCATTAGGAATTTCTGGGGCAGCAGCAGCAGCAAGAATACCTTTGTATGGAGCTTGTTCTGGCCAGCCTAAGCTTCCATCGGCACAACGTAGTATTACATTATCTAGTCCAAATTGACGAATTCTCGCTTTAGCTAATTTAGCTAATTCTTCTATTCTTTCTATGGAAAAGATTATGCCTGCTACATGGGATAATACTGCTGTTTGATAAGCTGAGCCAGCACCTACTTCTAGAACACGATCCTTTTTAGTTACTTCTAATAGCTCTGTCATTCGAGCTACCATATATGGTTGTGATATTGTTTGACCACCAGGTATTGGGAGAGGGTGATCCCCATAAGCTTTACACATAAGTGCATCTTCGACAAAAAGATGCCTAGGTACACTTGCCATGGCTTTTAATACTCGTTCATCTTTGACACCTCGGTTACGAAGAGAGTTTATCATTCGTTGCCGGGCAAAATAATATGGATCTGTATTGGGTGATGCTAAGGCCATAATCTTATCTTTGTGAAATTGTAACTATTAGTTACTAATATAAATGTTCTTCATTGTCTGTATTTTCATTAGTTTGAGGTTCTTGTTTATAGGACTTCAACCAATGACTATCCCCTTTTTGAAGTTCAGCTAAATGGGCATAGTTAGTCATATCATTTTTTATAGGTGTAACAGAAACTAAGCCTTGTTTTATTGCAGCAAAGTCGGTACCTTCTTCTTGTTCCCAAGTAAGTTTACCATAACCTATCCAGTAATATGTACGTTTACGAGGGTCAGTATTTATGGAAATCTCTGTTCCAGCAATTCGAGAAGCTTGTTTTGTTAAAGCAATTCCTTTAATTGGCCCGCGTGGAACATTAACATTCAAAAGAGTTCCTTTTGGAAGCCCTTCTCTAAGTACGTTAGATGCTATTTCTTTTGCTACAGTGGCCGCATACTGAAAATCAAATTTTTCTCGACCTATTAAAGAAACAGCAATTGCAGGAATCCCGTAAAGTATACCTTCCATTGCTCCAGCAACAGTTCCTGAATAATGAATGTCATCTCCGAGATTTGCACCTCGGTTAATTCCAGAGACCACTAAATCAGGAGGATTGTCTTTCATTAAAATATTGATTGCTAGCACCACACAATCAGTTGGTGTTCCTGTAACGGCATAGCAGCCTTCACTTCGTTCTTCAACTCTTAAGGGAGAGTGTAAAGTTAAGGAATGAGACACAGCTGTCATGTCAGTGCTTGGAGCTACTACAGTAATATCTCCTAAGCTAGCTAAACTAGCAGCAAGTGTTTTAATACCATCAGAATCTATTCCATCATCATTTGTTACTAAAATTTTTGGCATATGCAGAAACTAAAATGAGGTGTGAAGGCAAGGAAGTACCTTGCTCCACACCCCAGCTTTCTTTGAAGTCGGGATGACTGGATTCGAACCAGCGACCTCACGCACCCCAAGCGTGCACTCTAATCCAGACTGAGCTACATCCCGAGTGTTTTCTCTATTTTGCAGGGATTATCGCATCACGTGAAAGCATTGTCAACAAAGCCTGCAGGTCTTGTTTTACTTGGCGTAAGGATTGTTTTTGCTCTTTTGTCAAGGCGTTCTTTTTACTCACAACTGTTGTGGCAGTTACAGTAGAAACCTCTTCTTCTACCTCTTTTACAGGATGAAGCTCAGCAACAGCAGGTATTACTTCTATTATATCCTCAGCTAATTCTTTTATTTCTTGTTGCTTTAGCTCAGGAACCATCTCTACCACTTCTGGAGCAACAACTTTTAGCTTAGCACCACCACCTCTTAACTCAATAGATAACTTCTTTTTCGCTCCAGCAATAGTAAAACCTTCATCATAAAGCAATTGCTTAATACGAACTACTACTTCTACATCTTTTCGGCGATAAGTGCGTTGACCAGCACGATTTTTTTGTGGGGTTAACATCGGAAATTCAGATTCCCAATAGCGTAACACATGAGGCTGAACGTCGATTAATTCACAAACTTCACCAATCTTGAAAAATAATTTATCAGGTATGCTCTTTACAGGGTAGATTTTGGCTTTTTCCATAAGCACCGCCAACTTTTAATAATGGTTTTAACCTTTTTAAGTGATTAAACAAAAATAAGTTAACAACATTATTTTTTATTTATTAGTTATTTTATTCCTTAACAAGACTTTTCAAAGCTTGTTCTTAGCTTAAAACTCAGTAACTCAATATGTTACGACTTTCTTATAGTAGTGTCAACTACCAAGTAAAATTAAATTTAGAACAAACTCAAAATAGACTCTACCAAAAATTTCTATTTTTAAGAAAACAAATTCCCAAATAGCCCTCGATTGAGTTTTTGCAACGTTATTCCAAGGGGAGCTTTTGCTGTTGTAAGCTTTGGTTGAGGTTGTTTTTGGGTTTCCTTTTGCAAAAAGCTTAAATCTAGTTTTTGATCTCCTAAATACAAATTTCCATCGCTTTTTAGCCTACCTTTAGCTTCTCTTATAGATGTTGGGATCTCTTGTTCTGCTTCTACAACCACATCAACACCTGTACCACCTTTGGAAATAGCTAGATCTATGCCTAGTTTATTATCAGTAAACTTCCTAGTTTTAAAATTAAAATCTATTGCATAATTAGGAACTATTTCATTTTGAAAAATTTTTTTTGCCTCTTCTATATTGCCTGAAGACAGTGCCTTAGATAATTTAGTAGCAAGTTCTGGTGAAATTTGTGTAAATAGTTCTTTTGCTGGAATGGAAAGTTCAGCATCTGCACCCTTGTTAAGAGCTTGTCCACGAGCAGCTAATTTAAAAGTAAAATCACTATCTACTGGTTTTCCCTCTTTACTAAGTTTTGTTGTTTGTTCTACAGAAAGGTTAAACTCTATATTAAGTAAATTTGTGCTACCATCAATTGCTTGTTTGCCTAACAATGCTTTTGTATCTGTTTTGGCAGAAGCCCCAAGAGTACTAGTAAGAGTATAAGAGCCATCATCATTAAATTCTAGTTTTCCACCTGTAGCAAGTTTTTGCCCTAGTGTTGCATTTAAACCTACTATTGACAATAACTTTGCATTTAGTTCTTGACCTGTTCCTGCTGTAATTTCAACAGATTTCTTATGTGACTTTATATAACTGACAGGATCCCCTGGCAAGTTGACACCTGATATTTTCTTTAGTAGAAGTGCTGGCACACTCACAGCAGAAGGAATTTGTGTAAGAACAATGCTTTGAGCAGCAAAACCAGCTAGCTCTGTAGCTTCACCTCTTTTAGATAAATCGGTTTCAAGAGTAGTAGTAATTTTGCTAGCAGCAGTACCTTTTGCTGTTACACCTTCACCTAAATCTTTTCCTTCAAAACCTGCTTCAATTCTTGGTTCTGCCTCAATAATTACTCTAAACTTATTAGGATCATCTAAATCTCGCTCAAGGGTAAATTTTTCTGCTACTCCTACACCACCATATAATCCTTCTCCTATTTTTCCAATAACATCAGCAGAGAAACTTCTTTTCTCACCTGGTTTAAAGTTATCTAATCCAAATGTATCTATCACTTTTTTATCTGTTTCAGAAAGATTCTCACGATTAATTTTAGGAGGAGTATCTGTTGATAGATCATATTTTTTGACTGGATCTAAATTTGTTGGTTGCGGTTGAGGTGAAGTAGTGATTTGTTGGTTTATTGGTTGTTCTGGACAATCTAATAAAACTTCTGGTTCTCTAATTGGCTCTTCTAGTGTTATTAATGGTTCTTCTGGGCAAGTTGCTATTGGTTCACAATTTGAGTAAGAAGGAGATTCAAGGTTAATTACCTCTGGTTCACAAGGATTCAGTTTATTTGATTGACTATTTGGTTGACTATTTAACTGGTTATTTGGCTGGTTATTTGGGGATGGGTCTTGATTTTTTCTAAATAACTGCGGAGTAATACCTATAATAAGAGGATTTAGTTTATTGCTAGCATCTTCAATATTTTTACCTGCTTGGCTAATTTCACGGCTTATGGTTTCACTTGCTCTTTTTATTGTTTCAGCACCGGTTTTTATAAGTTCTGCTCCTTTTCTTGTATCTCCTACAATTATATTTGCTCCATATTTAATAGTTTGAAGTCCTTGGTTAATTTGTCCTGAGATTGCACTTTCAGCACTATTTAAATTTTGGTTTACAACTTTTGTTGTAGCATCTGCTTGTGTTTGAATTTTATTTACAGTTTCTTGAGTAGTTGCAAAACCTGCTTGATTTGATGCTTCTAAACTTCCACTAACTTGCTTAAGTAAACTAACACCATTATTGACACCCTGTTCAAAAGCTCCTACCCCTTTTTTTACAAACTCAATGCTTTGTTTAAGCGCTTGAACACCTCGCTCAATACCACTAACATTTTGCCGCAAAAGAATTAGGCTAACTGGATCTGTTTTAGAAAAGCTCTCAACTCCATTTACTAATCTTTCTGTTTCTGCTTTTACTCTACTAGTAAATGTAGACACTTGTTGTTGACTAGTTTTTAAGATATTAACACCTGAATTTATTCCGCTAGAAATAGCTTGAACCCCTTTATTGGTTAGTTCTGAGCCATTGCTACTTATTTTGTTAGGTGATGATTCTATTTTTGGCTGGTTTGAACTGTTATTAGACTTGGTTGAACTAGATAAATTACTAACAGAACTAAAACTATTAATTGAATTTGATACATTAGCTATACTACTCATATTAAACCCCTGATAAATAGAATTTTATAAAATTTTTCTATGCTCTTATCAAGAGTTATGCCTTTGATTTTTCAGATTAAATAAAAACCCTAACTTGCTATTAGTAGTTTGTTTGCAAATAGATACCAAAGAACACAGTACAGAAAGAAGTTAAGTTTATAGCTCAAATGCCAAACCTGTCAATGTCAAAAACGGCAGACCTGTCAAAGATGACAAGTAAAAAACTATGCTTTTACTCTCAGAAGGATTACATCCAGTTATTTTTTTATCTCTGCTGAAATAGAGAAAAATATAGTCTCCCCTAACGGCTTTGCAATGTGATAAACGGTTTGAGGTAATGGATCATCTTCTGTCAATGTTTCAGTGCCTTTGGTATTTGCCAATTTTTCTATTCTAGTTATAGTCTTATTTGCTTCACTTTGGGATTCAAACTTTAATAATGGTGCACTAAATTTTTCATATTGTTTAAATAACTCCAGACTAATGGGTTCTGGTTCATCTGTTTTTAACAAAGTAACATCAGCTAAAGGGGTAGGCGATATAAGTACGTAATAAATTTCTGCTAGTTTTTCTTTTTCACTTTCATTAGTATCTTCTATTTCAAAGTAATCAGGTTCACTTGGAATAAATAGTAGTTTTCCTGGTATTGTTTTATCTGACTTACCTTTGTCTACTTGTCCTGGAAAAATTAAGTAAGGTTGGCCTAAGCTTCCATCAACATATTTTTCTCTATTAAATATGTAAATATAACCATCTATTGGCAAATCCAAGCTAAACCTTAGCCAATCTCCATTGGTAAACTGTGTGTTAGAGTTTACTCTTCTTGGTACTACTTTTACGTTTTCCACTTTCTCCTTTATACTACTACCTCTTTTTACCTTAGTTCTTCTAGTTGTTGCTTCCGCAACTTCAGGATCATCTTCAACCTTAGCATCTTTTAGCAACCAAAAAGTAAATCCTATATTTATCCCTTCGATTGCTAGATTAGCATTTGTAGTTGAACCAACTAGCGTATAATCTGGCGGGGTACTAGATTTTGAATTAGGAGATTTAGCGGTAGAAGACTTACTACGAGCTTTTGCTATTTTATTAGGTGCAACTTTTGCTAATCGGCGAATTATGTCTCTCTCCTCTTCTTGCTGCTGATTAGCTGGTGTTTGAGATTGACCTATACTATTACCTAGCATAATTGCCATAACTAAACATACTGATGCTAAGAATTTTGTAAATAGCTTGGAGTTCTTCATGTTCTACCTCTAACTAAGTTAAATAAATGTAGGAAAGTAATTTACCGGTGTTCTAACTCAAATACTACAGTCATGCTATTTTCACTTGTTGTAGCTTCCATTTTCTTAGCTGCTTTATTTTGCTCAAGTTTATCAATATGATATTTACTGAGAAGTTGCTTAATAGCTTTTGCTTGTTCAGCATTTTTTATTGCTTCTACAACTTCTTTGTTAGCTTCTGGCTTGACAGCATCTAATTCAGGTATTTGCTTTTTTGACCAAACTATCCAGATCTGTTCTGTCCCCGTTGAACCAGAAAATTCTAAACCTTCATCACTTTTTTTAGGTATTGTAACTTCCTGATTTGCTTCAAAATAATTATTTTCTTTATTAGTTGGAAACAATAGAAAATAATTAGGTATGTCATCTGCTAAAGGTTTAGGTGATTGGTTTAACAAGTAAAGATAACCTGATTCCTTTGCTAAAATACTAAACCTTATTTGGTCTTTGTTATGGAAAATTAATTTTTCTCCTAAAATTTCAATTGGTGGTTGATATTTTCCATCTCTAAATTCCTGTAACTCTAACATAAAGCTGAGTTTATTAGCTACTGTTGGGGTAGTAGTTATAGGAGTGCTAGCAGCAACGCTTGGCTTAGAATTTGGAGTTGAGTTAGTTATAGCTTTATAAATTCCTCCTGTTATTCCTAAAAATACTATAACTACCAAAGCAATAACCATTAAGTTAATTGTTTGGGGTTTATTAGTTTTATTAGTTTTTACACTTTCTTGAACAACTGTTTCTTTTGAATTATTTGGTATTAAAGTTTCTGCAAATTTGTCTGAATTTGTTGGTATTAAAGGAGTCGGTATTTTTTTTATCATTGTTGGAGGAGCTTCATTAACCAAAGACTGACTTAAAAGTAGACCAAACTCTTGAGCAGTGGCAAAACGTTCTTGAGGGTTAAAAGCAAGAGCTTTTAGTATTAAAGCATCTGTTTCATCAGATAACTCAGGGCGAAGCTGTTTTGGTTTAACTATAATCCCAGCTTCTTGCATTTCATGAAGTTTAATAGGTGCAAGTACTGATGGAAACCCTCTTACATTAAAAGGAATTCGACCAGTAATCATTTCATAAGCAATAACACCCATTGCATAAATATCAGATTTATCTGTAGGTTTACCTAAAATCTGCTCAGGTGCCATATAGGCAGGCGTTCCAGCTATAGCCGTAGATTTAGTTTTTTCATCAGGAGATTCTTTTACTGTAGCAATTCCAAAATCTATTACTTTTACTTGTTCCTCTCCATTTTTCATAGTGAGCATTATATTTGCTGGTTTAAGATCTCGGTGATAAACCCCATGTTTATGAATTTTAGTAAGTGTTTCTCCTAGTTGTTTTATAATATTAGCACTTCGTTCTAAATCCATTCCTATAGAATCTCTTTTGACTAGCTCTTTAAGCTCTTTGCCTTCAATATATTCCATTACTAAATATGCAGAGCCATTAGGTAATACACCTTCCTCTATACCTTTAACAACGCCTTCTACATCTTTAAGTTTGTCTACAATGGTTTTAGCTTCTTTTGTAAACTTTTCTACAATCCAATAATCATTAGCTAAAAAATCATGCAACACTTTTATTACAACATACTCATTTGTTTTAGTATCTTTAGCTTTGAAAATAATACCAATTCCACCTCTACCTATTTCTTTTTCTACACAATAGCGATCATTTATCTTTGATAGACTACTTGCAGTAAGCAATGTTAAATCTTCATTCACAAAAATCGTCTCCTCTCTAAATAGGTAAGCGAAATTGCTACTAATAATCCCCAAATAAACTAGCTCAAAAACTTGATTTCTTGCTTCTAAATCACCTTTTTTCCATTTTTCTATTAGTAAAATTACCTTTCTCAACATTTTCCCAAATGAGATTGGTAATCTTAGTTCTACTTTTAGTCTTTAATAATATCTTAGTAATATTGCTATTACTTATAGTTGATTTATGATAATTAGCGTTTGCCATTTAGATTAGCCCATTCACCAGATTGAATAAAGCTAGCCCAGTAGTATGGATGATGGCGCTTTGCTGATTTTAACAATTTAAGGCGAACTTTTCTTAAACCTGCACTGCGACCTTCATTATTTTTTAGTGCTTGATAGTATTGTGTCATTAAATCTCTAGTCCCAACATCACTTACTTGCCATAAGCTCATCAACTGGCTTTCTGAGCCTGCTAATACAAGTGCTCGACGTAGTCCATATACTCCATCCCCATTTTTTACTTCTCCAACTGCTGTATCACAAGCACTTAGCACTACTAGTTTTGTTCCCCACAGATCTAAAGATGTTGCATCTAATGCTGTCAATACTCCATTATCTGAATCCCCTTTGTTTGCTCCTGCTAGCAATAGTCCTGATTTTAGTAGTGGGCTTAGCTTAAATGCATCTACAGCTACTTGTTTTACTTCTGGTTCTGGTTGTAGTCCAACCCTTTTAACTTTAGTGCGTCTAGAATCATCAGAACCTTCTTGCTCTTTTAAGAAAAAGCCATGTGTTGCAATGTGAAGAATCTCTGGTCTATGTATTTGTTTGAGCGCAAATTTTGTCGCTTGGTCTTGTAATAGTAACTCACTAGGCTGTAAGTTTAGTATTTGCTTTATTTCATTAGCTTCTAATGCAGTGTATTTTAGTCTATTTCCTGCAACTACTAACTCTCCTATTTTAGTGCCTTCCCCCTCTCCATAGTTTGGATCTGCCATCACTAATGGCTTTTGTTCACTCTTGATTCCGTTTTGTAACCTAAGCAAATCTCTACCACTTGTTAAGTAGGATACTTCATAATGTTCTACTAAGTATTTACCCTGTTCATCTACAAGAGCATCAAATGGTATTAAATTCAAGTTTCCATCTGGTGCTATAAGTAATCGTTTATTCTTGCCTAACAATTTTCTTACTGGCTGCATTATTGCTTTGTCTAATGCTCTAGCTTTTGGTTTAAGTTCTTGTTCTATATCACTAAGCAGCCCTCCTGGGCGTTTTATAAGTGTTTGGCGAAAATCTTCTACTAGTTTATCAATATCAGAAGTTTCTCCAAGCTCAACCCATTCTATTTTTCCACTGTTATTTAGCATATATACAACATAGCGAGGTGTTGAACGGTTGTCTGTCTTAAAATCATAAGGTTGATAAGTAGCAAACTCTATAAGAGTAGCATTCTGTGGAATAGCTGTTTGAACGGCTTCTAAAGTGATAGCTTGAGATTGAGTGCGAAATTCTGCGCTAATTTGACTAACTTTGTTTTCTAATTTCTCAACTTTATCCTGTAAGTCTTTAATTTGTCCCTGGTATTCTTCAGCAGTAAGGTTGCCTACGCCTTGAGTAAGAAGTTTAGAAAGCAAGGTTTTCTTTTGAGCAAGTTCATCAAGAAGTGCTATATCTTCTGGCTTAGAGCGTTTACGAAGTGCTTCTATGCTTTGGTTTACAGCATCAAGAGCACGTCCTTTTCTTCTTAATATTTGAGTTAATGCTAGCTGAGAGGCCGTTGTGTTTTTAGGTAGATTTTGAATATGTAAGGATAAAGTTTGATCTGTTTCAATAGCATATTTTTGCAAGTAACTTTGCTTACTTTTTTCTGATCCTATTGATAAATTTATTACTAATTCTGCTTCTCTTGCTTCGTTTACTTGTTTACTAATTTCTAGTGCTTTTCCGTATTCCCCTTTAGCAGCATAAAATACTCCAAGTTTGTTTGTAAACTCCGTAGTATTGGGATGATTTTTTCCTAAAGCGTTGCTTTGTATTTTTATTGCTTGATTATAAAAAGGTTCAGCTTTTTCATACTCTCCTTTTTCTTTATAAAATACTCCAAGATTGCTTATTGATTGAGCTGTATCAGGATGATTTTCTCCTAAAGCTTTTATATATATTTTTACTGCTTGATTAAAAAGAGGCTCGGCTTTTTCATATTCTCCTTTTTCTCTATAAATTAGTGCAAGATTAGTCATTGATTGGGCTGTTTCACGGTGATTTTCTCCTAAGACTTTTTTACGAATTTCTAATGCTTGTACTAAAAGAGGTTCGGCCTTTCCATACTTTCCTGTTTCTTTATAAAATTGCCCAAGACTATTCATTGACACAGTTGTTTCTGGGTGATTTTCTCCTAAGACTTTTTTACGGATTTCTAATGCTTGTATATAAAGAGGTTCAGCTCTTTCATATTCTCCTTTATCTTTATAAAGCAATGCAAGATTGTTTATTGAGGCAATAACTTCAGGATGATTTTCTCCTAAAGCTTTTTTACGCACCTCTAACGCTTGAATTAAAAGAGGTTCAGCTTTTATATATTCACCTTTATCTCTATAGAGTAAACCAAGAACACCCATTGACAATGCTGTTGCAGGATGATTTTCTCCTAAGGCTTTTCTACGGATCTCTAAGGCTTGAATTAAAAGAGGTTCGGCCTTTTCGTACTCACCTTTATCTCTATAAAGTATCCCAAGAATAGCCATAGAAAATGCCGTAAATGTGTGATTTTCCCCTAATACTTTTTTGCGAATTTCTAACACTCGGCTTAAAAGAGGTTCAGCTTTTTCATAATCTCCTTTATTTCTATAAAGTATCCCAAGATTATTCATAAATAATACTGTATTAAGATCATTTTCTCCTGATACTTTTCTATTTATTTCTAATGCTTGTATATAAAGAGTTTCGGCTTTTCTATAATCTCCTTTATCTACATAAAGTAGCCCAAGATTATTCATTGATAATGCTGTAAACGGATGATTTTCTCCTAATACTTTTTTACGAATTTCTAACACTTGTACCAAAAGAGACTCTGTTTTTTCATAGTTGCCTTCATCTTTGTAAAGTAATGCAAGATCATTCATTAATGTAGATGTATCAAGATGATTTTCTCCTAATACTTTTTTGTATATTTCTAATGCTCCTAAATAGAAGCTTTCTGACTTTTGATATTCTGCTTTACGTCGATAAAGTAGCGCAAGCTCGCTCATTGATTGGGCTGTATCAAGATGATTTTCTCCTAATATTTTTTTACGAATTTCTAGTGCTTGTACTAAAAGAGGCTCAGACTTTTCATATTCTGCTTTATTTCTATAAAGTACTCCAAGATCGTTTGTTGATTTAGCTGTGAGAAAATGTTCACCTCCTAAAACTTTTTTTCTCAATTCTAGTGCTTTAATAAACATAGGAAGAGCCAAATCAAACTTATTATCTTGCTTAAGCATTTCTCCATCACTAGCTAATTTGTTTGCTTCAACTACGTCTTTATCTCTATCATTAGCCACACGTAGCTCTTTTATTAAAACAACATACTTAGCAGCAGCGGCATTTTTATCTAAAGAAAGAACTTCTAAGCGATAGTTACCCTCTTTTTCTAAAATAACTTCCAATGGTTCTTCGCCTTCATCTCCATTAGGTGAATCTACTTCTTGTAATTTTTCTCCTGATGGTGAAAATAGCCTAACAACAACATCTATACCTTTTTGCTCTACCACTAAATTTAAGTAGCTATTGGCTTTTATTTCTATTGTGTAACTATGTGATTGATCCGCTTTTAAATCTCGTTCAAATGCTTTACCAAGTTCCAACTTACTACTAGTAACACTGCTAGACTGACCTGTTAAAGAGTCTTGAGTATTAAATCTAGGTGACCCAACTCGCTTATCACCAACATTTGCTTTTACGTTTAACGTTACACTGCTTAAACTGCTTAAAAAGCTAAATAAAATAATCAGACATATTGCTATCATTTTGAGTTTAGTGACTTTGCAAAGATAAGTCTGTTGCATAGGTTCTACTCCAATTAAAAAGTTAATCTAAATAATGTTCATCTAAATAATGCTATGTTGAATATCTAAAAAAGGCTTTCATGTTAGCTTAAGCTATATTGATAGTAGTAGAAAAAGCTGCCCACTCAGTTGATGGCATTTTTTGTAGCTTAAGTAATAGGAAATAAATGTCCTTAGTCGTTAAAATCTGTATAGGCGACTTAAAAGATATCTCTAAATCTAGGTTTATAGGAAAAGTTGAAACAATGGCTAAAATCTGTTTTCTTCCTATTTTATCCGCTAATGGGAAATACTTATAAACTAGCCCTTCTGTTGGCAACAATGTTGAACTATTAGTCAATTTATCACTAGCAACAAAATTTGATGGACATAAACAGTAGATCAATCCCTGGGCGTCTTCTATGTCTTTTGCTATAAGCAGTAAATGTCCTTTTTGTTTAAAATCCAGCAATACCGATAAACGGCTATGCAATGGATAGTTATACTGTTTTTGTTTAGCTACCAAAAGCTGGCTATTATATTTTAATTGTTCCCTTGTAGGTTGATCAATAAATCTAATGTTATCAGTAAATTGAGCTAATGAGCAAAGTTTACTCCAATATAAAATGTCTGCCTTTTCATCAAAAAGAGCTTTACTTAAGGCTTGAGCAAACTGACTAGATTGTTCATAACGATCTTTAGGATTATATGATAATGCTTTGAGTAATACCTTATCTACTTCAGTAGATAAACTTGCATTAAGTAAACTTGGCTTAATGATTACACCTTGCCTTTGCATTTCTTTTAATTTAGAAATGAGTCTTGTAATATTTTTTAAGTGAGTTACATTAAATGGTACTCTGCCTGTTAATAACTCATAAGTAATAACTCCTAATGCATAAATATCACTTGCTGGACAAGGATGACCTTCAAGTTGTTCAGGTGACATATAAGCAGGTGTACCAGCAAGACTACTTGTTTTAACTGAAATTGTTGCAGAATCTTTTACTGTAGCAATCCCAAAATCTATAACTTTGACATGAAGTTGCTCATTGCCAAGTGGTTGAATCATAATGTTTTCAGGTTTTAAATCACGATGATAAATGCCTAGTTTATGAGCAGCATCTAAGGCATTGCTAATTTGATTAATGATGCTAATTATTTGTTCTGATAGTAGCCTAAAATTGGCTTTAGCAATGATTTTTCTTAAGTTATAACCCTCAAGGTATTCCATTACAAAAAAGAATCTTTCATCTCTTTTTAGTACCCCATAATCAAAAATGGTTACTACATTTGGGTGGTTGAGTTTGGATAGTGCTTTAATTTCAGCCAAAAATTTATTTCTTACCCAATCCTGATTATCAGTATTTATTTTATTAAGAACTTTAACAATAACTAAGCGGTTATGTAAGGTTGTATCACTAGCTAAATATACTACAGCAAAGCCACCTCTTCCAATTTCGAGTTCTATTTGATAACGATCATTAACAAACTCACCTTTTTTTAGTAACTCATTGTTAATATTCATTTTTTGTTCACTAGCAACTAGCATTGTAAAATCACTTGTCTTTAAATCTATTGGCTCAAAAGAATCTTTTGTAGAAGCATTTACTAGCAAGAGATTATTGACTATTTCCCCCATTTTTTCAGGCATTTGCATTTGTTCAAATTGTTGCTCTTCTTCATTTGCAAGCAATTTTTCTAACTCACCAACTAGGCTAGGAGATTGTATCCAAACTTGTTTAAGAAATTCAGTTTGCTCGATTTTAGAAAGATTTATGGCTTGTTGGAGCAACTCTTTAATTTTATGATAACGTTCTTTTGGTGTCATACATTGAACCTAAGTCTTTGAAAAGTTAGTTGGTTACTATCATTCATAGATTATCAAATTAGCCAACCATAACACTAACACTATTTGTTAAAGCGAAAGTTTTTAAAGTTTCCCCCGATATTTTTTACCTATAAATAAAATGGTAATAAAGACAAAATACTATAAACAAGGTTTTCAATAATCATAAATCTTTTAGTACTACTTTATTTTAGCAATAAACATAGGCAGAAATACGTAAAACCCACTTAACTAGACTTAACTAGGCTTACCTAATTGGTATTTATTTGTACTCACAAATGCTTTTCATTCAAGCAAATATGAGTATTTCTATTTTACACCTGAAGATCTGCCAGCTTATGTTTCTAGGTGCTATTTTTCCTGCTAGAATGTTCAGTTTTATTCTGACCGATGGTTCAGTTTAATCTTAATTGACTTAATCTTAACTTAATGGAAATAAGGAAAAAGTATTATGAGTTATAAAGTTCTTGTCTGTGGTAACTTGTCAGAAGCAGGGCTAAAAATCTTAGAAGAAGCAGAAGGTATTGTTGTAGATCGCAAAGGCGAGTTAAAAGAAGAGCAATTGTTAGAAATTATTGCTGATTATGATGCTGTTGTTGTAAGAAGTGACACTAAAATTACAGCACCAGTTATTGCTGCTGGACATAAGTTAAAAGTTTTGGGCCGTGCTGGTACAGGTGTTGACAATATTGATGTCAAAGCTGCTACTCAACGTGGAATTTTAGTAATGAATACCCCTGGTGGTAATACTGTAACCACAGCTGAACATGCTTTAGCTCTAATGGTTTCTTTAGCACGCCATGTTCCTCAAGCTACTGCCTCAATGAAAGCCGGTAAATGGGAAAAGAAAAAATTTAGTGGTGTTGAATTACTAGATAAAGTATTAGGTATTGTTGGTATGGGTAAAATTGGCAGTGTAGTTGCTTCTCGTGCTAATGGTTTTGGAATGAGAGTAATTTGCTTTGACCCTTATTTAACCCGTGAAGCAGCAGCTAAACTTAATGTTGAATTAGTATCTTTAGATGATCTTTTTGCTCGTGCAGACTTCATCACTGTTCACACTCCAATGACAGCAGAAACCAAAAACATTATCAATAAAGATGCTTTTGCTAAAATGAAAGATGGTGTCCGCATTATTAACTGTGCTCGTGGTGGCCTAGTTAATGAAGATGACCTTTGTGAAGCAATCAAAAGCGGGAAAGTAGCTGGTGCAGCTCTTGATGTTTTTGTTCAAGAACCCCTTCCAGCAGATAGCCCACTTCTAAAACTTAATGAAATTATCTGTACACCTCACTTAGGTGCTTCTACGGCTGAAGCCCAAATAAACGTTGCTGTAGGCATTGCAGAACAAATGAAAGATTTCTTTACCAATGGAACAATTCGTGGTGCAGTAAATGCAACTTCTGTTAATCCAGAAGTTTTAGCCCAAGTTAAGCCATATGTCCATTTAGGTGAAAAAATTGGCTCTTTCCAAGGACAAGCTTTTGGACAAAATGTAAAGAAAATTCATATTGACTATTCTGGGGCTGTAGTTGATTTTGACGTTAAACTCATTACTCAAGCTATTTTGGTTGGCTTACTAGCTCCTACGAGTGAAAGAGTTAACTTTGTTAATGCTGCTGTAGTGGCTGAAGAACGTGGTATCAGAGTTAGCGAATCTCTTTCCCGCCATGCTACTGATTTTGCTAGTATGATTGAAGTTACTATGGAAACTGATAATCAACAAAGCCGTGTAGCAGGTGCATTACTTGGTGATAAGGATTTACGCATTGTTAGAATCAATGGTTTTAACTTAGAAGCAATTCCTAGCGGTCATATGCTACTTTGTTCTAATAAAGACGTTCCAGGAGTACTAGGAAAAGTTTGTTCTTTACTTGGTGAAAATGCAATAAACATTGGTCGTCTTTATCTAGGTCGTAAAGAAGTTGGTGGAACAGCTATCATGCTTTGCCAAATTGATACTCCTGTTAATGATGAAGTATTAACTAAGTTACAACAACTTTCCGACATAGTTTCTGTTAAGCAAGTTGACTTAGGATAGTTTATTGTTTTAATGTTTTAACTAGCAAAAACAGGTGTTTTTGCTAGGTCTTCAGAACATCAATACATCTCTCCTTTGATGTTCTGAAGATTCTCTTAAAAGCTTATATTACAGTTCCATCAAGTATGGTAGCATTTTTAGGTATAACAACTATTCCCTCACGAATATAGTAATTTCCTCCATCATGATTAACAATACCTCTTTCATTGGTAATACGGACATTTGAACCTATACGAGCATTGGCATCAACAATTGCATTGCGAATTATAGATCCTTCTCCAATGCCGACCCAAGGAATGCCATTACGTCGATCTCTATCTAATTCTTCTAGAGATTGATAGAACTCCGCACCCATTATCATAGTATTTTCTATTCTAGTTCCTCCTCCAATACGGCAACGCAGCCCAATTATACTTCTTTCTATATAGGCTTCGTTGATAATACAACCTTCAGAAATTATGGCTTCTCGAACCTTACAACCTCGCATTTTGGTAGCAGGTAAAAACCTTGGACGAGTATAAATTGGAGCATTAGCATCAAAGAAGTTAAACTTAGGTAATATGCTGGTCATATCTAGATTAGCACGATAAAACGCACTTATTGTTCCAATATCTTCCCAATAACCATCAAAAAGAAAAGCCTGAACATTATAATCCTTTGTAGCTAATGGAATTATATCTTTACCAAAATCTACATACTTAGTATTTTCATGTAGTAAATTTTCTAAAAAAGGACGATTAAAAACATATATTCCCATTGAAGCTAAATAAGGTTTTTCCTTAGCTTCCTCTTTAGTTAAGCCAAAGGAAGTTGTGTCAACCTTCATAGCTTGTAAAGCTTCGCCTTTAGGTTTTTCTGCAAATTCAATAATTCGACCCTCTGCATCTGTTTTTAATAAACCAAATTCACTAGCTTCTCTTTCTGTAACAGGAATAACTGAGACAGTAACATCTGCTTTACTAGTTTTATGGCGATTGACAAAGTCACGATAGTCCATACGATAAAGGTGATCGCCTGAAAGTATTAGAACATATTTACCACTAGCATCAGTAAAATGTCTTAAGTTTTGTCTTACAGCATCAGCAGTACCTTGAAACCAACTAACATTTTCTGGAGTTTGTTCTGCTGCCAAAATCTCTACAAAGCCATCAGAAAAAGCACTAAACCGATAAGTACGACTAATATGATGATTAAGTGAGGCTGAATTAAATTGAGTTAATACATAGATTTTAATGATATCTGAATTTATACAATTGCTAACAGGTATATCAATAAGGCGGTATTTACCTCCTAGTGGAACTGCTGGTTTAGATCGTTCTTGAGTTAGTGGAAACAACCTAGTGCCTTGTCCACCGCCTAAAATTACCGCAAACACATCTCTCATAAGTTATTTTGCTCCTTTTGCGGGTAGAATATGCCAAATAAACTCGTTTGGAATTAATGAAAAATTTATAATACCCTTTACTTAAAAACGCAGCAATTTCTTATTCCATTTATATAGTAAAAACCTTAAGTACAATAGTTTTAGAGTAATTAATGGTTAAACATTTTAGGAGGTGGCAGTGATAGCTAACATAGTAGTATCTGATGATATTGACAATGCCTTAATAGAAGGTGAAGCAGTAGTTGCTTTAGAATCTGCTGTAATCGCTACAGGATTGCCTTCTCCACACAATCTAACAGCTGCCTATCGTTGTGAAGCAGCCATTAGACTACAAACAGCAAAACCTGCAACCATTGCTATAATTGCTGGTCTAGCTAAAATCGGTTGTAATACTGAAGAAATAGATGAACTAGGTATTCGTGATGACATATTAAAAACTAATTTAAGTAACTTAAGTGCTATTATGTCACAAGGTCGTTGGGGAGCAACTACTGTATCAACAACTATGCATTTAGCTTCAATGGCTAAAATCCGTGTTTTTTCAACAGGTGGAATAGGTGGAGTGCATAGAGATGCAGAAAAGTCTTTTGATATTTCTTCTGATCTAATGGCGTTAGCCCGTTATCCAATGATAGTAACCTGTGCTGGAGCAAAATCTATTTTAGATCTGCCCCGTACGGTAGAAGTGTTAGAAACTTTAGGTGTTCCAATAATTGGCTATAACACTGATGAATTACCTGCTTTTTATTCTCGCAATAGTGGAATTAAATTAGACATCACTGCTACAGAACCAGCTGAAGTAGCTAGAATTGCTAAAGAACATTGGCAATTGGGCTTTAATAGCTCCTTACTAGTAGTGGTGCCTATTCCAGAAGTCCATGAAATTCCTGATAGAGAAATGCAAATACTCTATCATCAAGCTTTTCAATTAGCAGAAATTGAACAAATTAAAGGAAAAGCTGTCACTCCTTATCTTCTAAAACAGTTAGAAACTTTGACTAATGGGCGTAGCGTATTATCGAATCTTGCATTATTAGAAAATAATGCTCGGGTTGCTGGAGCAATTGCTGTTGCTCTAGCCGAGCAAATGAAATAGCATGAGAAGTTTACACATTAGCCTGGAACAAAGCTAAGTGTTATCAGCTTTTACCAGAGGAATATTTATGAAAGCAAAACAAGAATTAGAAACTCAAGAATCAGAAATTCAAGAAACTAGTGCTGGCATTCCATCAGTAGTTATTGTTGGTCGTCCTAATGTAGGCAAATCTACATTATTTAACCGTTTAACCGAAACTCGGCGAGCTTTAGTAGCCGATATTCCAGGCTTAACTCGTGATCGTATTTATGGTCGAGTGCTTTGGACTGGATGTGAATTTGAAATAGTTGATACAGGGGGCATTGTCCCTGATGATGAAGCTGAAATACCTATCAATATCCTGCGCCAAGCCCGTGTAGCGCTAGATAATGCTAGCTTAATTTTGCTTTTAGTAGATGCTCGTGCTGGTATTACTTCTCTAGATGAAGAATTAGCAAGTCTTTTACGTGGATTAGGTAAAACCACTTTTGTTGTAGCAAATAAAGCTGATGCTCAGCAAGTAGAAAGTCATGCTGGAGAATTTTATTCCCTAGGATTTAAAGAAGTTTTTGCTGTTTCTGCTGAGCATGGAAATGGAACTGGTGAGTTACTTGATGAAATAATCAAACTCCTTCCTTTTCCTGAAAAACAACAATCTAAAACTAAAGAAATAAAAATAGCAATTATTGGTCGCCCTAATGTAGGGAAATCTTCGTTAGTCAACCGTTTAGTAGGCCAAGAACGAGTCATTGTTTCACCTATTGCAGGAACAACAAGGGATTCTATAGACACGCTAATAGAGCATAATGGAACACAATTTCGCCTAATTGACACCGCAGGTATTCGCCGCAAGGGAAGAACTACTGAGGTTACTGAAAAACTTTCTGTTGTAATGGCACGAAAAAGCATTGAGCAAGCAGATGTAGCAATTTTACTAATTGATTCAGTAGAAGGGCCAACAGCACTTGATGCTAACATTGCTGGATATGCTCATGAAAATGGCTGTTCAATGATAATTGCAGTAAACAAATGGGATCTAGTTGAAAAAGATACTTATACAGCGCTTGAATGTGAAAAAGATCTTAGAGAAAAAATGAAGTATTTAGACTATGCTCCTATTATTTTTATTTCAGCTCTAACAGGACAACGAGTAGTAAAGCTTTTAGATATAGCAGCAAAAGCTTACAAAGCTCGTAATACTCGTATTACTACCGCAGAACTTAACAGATTTTTTGAGAAAAACTTGGCTCAACCTCGTGCTACAACTCCAACTAAACACCCTGTAAAAGTGCGCTACATTACTCAAGGAAGTGTTTCACCTCCAACATTTGTACTATTTACCAATGCTAGCTCAACCAAACTACATTTTTCTTATGAACGCTATATAGAAAACCGTCTTAGAGAAGAATTTGAGTTCTTTGCCACACCAATAAGAATTAAACAAAAAGGAAAAAATAAAAACTAGTTTATAGGCAGGTCTAAAACCTGCCTAAGTCTATTTTACTGCTAAAAAATCCTAATCCTTTCCCCTATTTGTTTTATCAACTCCTAGCAGAAAAATCATCTATAAACATTTACCAGCGAATTTTATGTAGAGAATAAGCTTTCTCGTTATTGCATAAAAATTTTTTAATTTTTTATTTTTCCTGATACTTTTTTTTTTCATTTAGCACATTAATTAGTAAAAGAGAAATTCATTTGAACAAGAATTTAATTTTCATTCAGGAGTCAATTATGAACCAAATTAAGAAATTTCAGCCCAGAAGACGTCAGTTTGTAGGCAGCCTTGCAGTTTTAGCTTTAGCAGGATTTACCAATGTAATTCCAAGTATTTCTGCTGCACCTTCTACAGGATTTACCGGAAAGTGGAAAACCAATTATGGCACAATGACACTTAGACAAGATGATAGTGGTAATGTTACAGGTCAATATAATAATGGTGGCACAATTGGAGATATCAATGGCAGTGTTTCTAGTGGCGTATTGACTGGCACTTGGACAGAAAATGGGGCTGATGGAAATTTAAAGTTTAGCCTATCTGCAGATGGTAGTACTTTTAAAGGTAGTTGGAACCGTACCTCAGGCAAAGGTGAACCAGGCGGTGTATGGAATGGAACTAAAATAGGATAAATTTAAATAACTTAAATATCCTAACTGATAAAACTAAAACTGCCAGGCACTAATCCTGGCAGTTTATAACAAGACTCTTTACCGGACTTGTTTATTTTAGGGTTGTCTTTTTAAAGATTTAGCTCAAAAGTAACAGATATTAATAAGCTTTTTCTAAGAATTATTGTATTAGTACCTTTTTTGAGATTGAGTTTCTTTTTTGAACCTTTTAAGGTAAGACTGCTTGTTGTACGTTCAGAAATACTTTTAGAAAAGTCTTGACCATTAATATTGATGCTAATATTTTGTGCATCTAAACCACTGCCACTAATTAACAAAGTGTTTTTTGAAAAGCTTGCATTGCTAACAACAATTGGAGTTGGTTTAGCAGCAACTCCTTTAACTAATCGAATAAGACCATTGTCCGTATCAGAAACTAGTAAATTTCCTTCCTTATCAATTACTACCCTAGTAGGAAAGTTCAAGCTAGCATTAATGGCTGGGCCTTCGTCACCATCAGCATTAAAAATAATATCTGTAGAACTTTTACCATTACCTGCTACCGTTGTAATTATGCCAGAAAGCTTATCAATACGGCGGATGCGGTTATTACCTCTTTCAGCAATAAAAACATTTCCTTGTTCATCAACAGTAATGCTTGAAGGAAATCCAACTACAGCCATTGTAGCTAAACCACCATCGCCATTAGCTCCAAAAGATACTCCAGTACCAGCAATAGTTGAAATAAGCCCCGTTGTTGCATCAACTTTACGAACTCGATTATTATCAGTATCAGCAATAAATAAACTCCCATCAGCATCTAAAAAAATCCCTGTTGGATGAGAAATCTGAGCCATTTTTGCTGGAATCCCATCACCATTATAACCAGGTGAGCTAGTACCAACAATGGTAGTTATTTTTTTTGTCTTAGCATCTATAACACGAATACGACTGTTATCTGTATCAGCAATATAAAGATTCCCAACAGAATCAACTAAAATATCTCTTGGTGTATCTACAGTCGCTTTAGTTGCTAATTGATTATCCCCGTTAAAACCTAAAAAACCTGTACCAGCTATTGTGGTAATTATGTTTTTGCTAACATCTATCATTCTAATGCGGTTGTTTTGTGAATCCGCAATATAAATATTGCCTAAAAAGTCCATGTCTATAGCATTAGGGCTTGATAGTTGTGCAGCAGTAGGATTTCCACCATCACCTCCAAAACCATTTTTTCCTTGACCTGCAATAGTAGTAATAATTCCTGTTGTGCCATCAACTTGTCTAATACGTTGATTTCCAGTTTCAGCAAAGATAAAGTTTCCTTTAGAATCAATAATAAGTTTTGCAGGTTCTATTAAACTATTTCCTAGACCAGTAACACCATCTCCACCAAACACCCCTCTGACAGTACCTGCAATAGTAGTAATAATTCCTGTTGTTTTATCTACTCTTCTAATATGGTTACTTCCATCAGCAATAAAGACATTACCATTTGGATCTGTTGCTACTTGTTCAGGTCTAAGAAGTTTAGCTTCTTTAGCTAGGCCGTTATCTCCTTCATATCCTTCTAAACCATTACCTGCAAATGTAGTGATAATTTTACTAACAGCATCTACACGGCGGATGCGATTAGAGGTTTCATCTGCAACATAAAAATTTCCTTCTCGATCAATATTGACAGATGAAACTCTATCTAAACGTGCATTAGAGGCTGGCCCACCATCACCAGTTGAACCTGCTATTGTAGTACCAATAACAGTAGAAATTATCCCAGTATTTAAATTTACTTTATCTATTCTAAGTACATCACATATATATAAATTATTAGAATTATCAACAGTAATACCTCTAGTGGAGAGATATACACTAGTAGCTTGTCTACCATCTATTGGAATGGGAGTTGGGGTAAAAGGGCCACCACCAGCAACAGTACTTATAATTCCTGTTTGAGCATCTACACGACGAACTCGTCCATCATCAGAGAAAAATAGATTCCCACTTCTATCTACAGCAAGACCTAAAGGCAACCTAATTACAGCATCAATAGCTTTTCCTCCATCACCTCTAAATCCAGCTTGTCCATTGCCTACCACAGTAGTTATGATACCTGTTTGAGCATCTACACGACGAATTCTATGATTTTCTGAGTCACTGATAAAAAGATTGCCAGCCTCATCAAGTGCTATTACTAAGGGAGTATCTAAGCTAGCCTTTGTTGCTAAACCGCCATCTCCATTAAAAGCTTCTATACCATTGCCCGCTACAGTAGTTATAATAGAGGTTTTAGCATCAATACGCCTAACCCGGTGATTTTTACTGTCAGCAAGAAATAAATTTCCAGCACTATCAACAGCTAACCCGCCTCCACCAAAAACACCTAAACCCAAAACTACACTACGTGCTGGTAAACCATCTCCTACTGGTGGTATACCGACAACAGTAGTAATATCCCCAACAGCTAAACTACTAGTATCATTTGAAGCAGGAGTTTGAGAAAAAGCATTTATCTTCATTGTAATCAACATAATAGTTAATATTATAGCTATATAAATTGGACGCAAGTAGCTAAGCATAATAAATTCCTCTTTAAAATATTTCTATTTATGCATAAAAAAGCTATAGTATAAAAATTAGGTTAAGATAACAACATATTTTTAATGTAGAGAAGCTATGTATTACTTAAAATTACTTACTATAATACTTGTCCTTTTACTAGTGGTAAATAATATTTTACCTACAACAGCTAACACTAAAAAACTAGAAAGATCAGAAGAGCAAGAAGGACTAATTGCTAATGATTGCTCAATCCCCTCATTTAGTGCGTTAAGAAAATTTTCTCTGAAAAATCTTTCCACTGCTGTTACCTCGGCAGATATTAACGGAGATGGTATTGAAGATGTTGTAAGTGCAGGTACAAATAGTGTTGCTGTGTTGTTAGGAAATGGGTCTGGAGGTTTAAAGTTAGCAGGTGAATTTGAAGTAATAGACACTCCAATCACGGTAACTACAGGTGATTTTAATAGAGATGGCAAACTTGATATTGCAACAGGTAATTTTAAATCTAAAGATGTTGCTATTTTAATTGCAGATGGAACTGGAAAGTTTGCTTTCCCTATTTTCATCCCTATAAATCAAGCACCTAGAAACATATTTGCTGTAGATGTTAACCAAGACAACATTACAGATTTGATAGTAGTTGGAGATTTCTCTATTGTTGTTTTAACTGGTACTGGTAATGGAGATTTTAATAAACCAATAACAACGCCTACTAATGCTGATCCTCTTGGTGTAGCAGTAGCAGATTTTAATGGTGATAATAAATTAGACATAGCGCTTGGTGTTGGAGGAAGTAGTGGTGTTGCTTTATTTTTAGGAAATGGTAACGGAAATTTTTCTCGCTCTATGACCCTTAATACTGGACAAAATTCTGTTCTCTCTTTGGTTAGTGCAGATTTTAATGATGATGGTAAAAAAGATCTTGCTGTTACTAGTGGAAGTAATGTCTCTATATTTTTAGCAACTCAAAGTGGTTTTAGCCAACCAACTAATTTTGCCGTTGGAGTAAATCCTATTTCCCTAGCTGTAGGCGACTTTAACAATGATGGTAAAAAAGATCTTGCTGTTGTTAATAACTTTAGAAATGTCTCTATATTACTAGGAGATAAATTAGGTAATTTTACAAAAACCGCTACCGATATTAAGCTTACTGAAGTTGCCAATGATCCCAGTATTATTTTTTCTGTCACTACATTTGATTATAATGGCGATGGATTATCAGACATAGTTACAGCAAATTCTAATCGTACTATATCTTTAATATTAAGCAATAGTACTGGTCAACTTGCTCCTGTTTTATCTGTAGGAAAAAGCCCCACAGATGTAGTTGCAGTTGATATTAACTTAGATGGAAAATTAGATTTAATAACTGCAAATCGTAACTCTAGTGATCTAAGCGTATTCTTAGCTAATGGAGATAGTGGTTTTACTTTAGCTAATACTATTAAAGTTGAATTTGGGCCAAGAAATATTATAACAGGTGATTTTAACAACGATAAAATGCCTGATTTAGCAGTATCAGCTTCAAATACAAATAAAATAGTAATTCTAACAGGAGATGGAAAAGGTGGTTTTTCTACTTTTAAAATATTTTCAATAAGCGCTGAGGCTTTCCTTGTTGTAGGAGGAGATTTTAATAAAGATCGAAAACTTGATCTAGCAGTATTATCTAATGAAAATAACTCTATTACTACATTTTTTGGTAAAAAACGTGGGTTTAGTGCAGGAAGTATGTTTAGGACAAGTGATAATCCTTTGTCACTAATAGTAGGAGATTTTAATTTAGATGGTAAGCTAGATTTAGCTACAGCAAATAACATCGCTAATAGTGTGAGTATATTTTTAGGAGATGGTGCAGGAAACTTTAATAAAAAAAGTGACTTACCAGCTTTAACTGGTTCTGCAAGGCTAGCAACCGGAGATTTTAATAATGATGGAAAACCTGATATTGTTGTAGTAGGAGCATTTACCACTCAGTTTTCTTTATTTTTAGGTGATGGTAAAGCTAATTTTAGCCTTTTTAAGAGCTTTGAACTACAAACAAGACAAAGTGCTGTTATAGTTAATGATTTTAACAATGACAAAAAACTAGATCTTGCTTTTACAGAACCAACTTCAAATCAACTAGTCATTCTCTTAGGGGATGGTACAGGGAATTTTACTGATACTTTAACCTATGATGTAGGAATGGAACCAGATGCAATATTGGTAGCCGATCTTAATCAAGATGAAGCAAATGATATAGTTGTTGCAAATGCAAGTAGTAATACTATATCTATTTTATATAGTTTGTGTGGCAAAAAGCATTAAACCACAAAAAATCTCTTATGTAATTTAACAGGAAATTTTCCTTAGGGTTTAGGGGAAAAATCCACAGCTTTGTAAAAACACTTGCAAAGCTCTATTTTTTTAAGTGCAAGTAAAATCAACCTAGTAGTATACTTCAAGGTCTTCTTCTTTTGCATTTTGGGTTACAAACCAAGTAATATCAATAGCCCAAGGTAGATAAGTCAATCCAATAACTAAAACTCGCTTACCATCTGTACCAACAAGTAAATCTCCTACATATCCAATTAACTCAATATGTTCAACTTGTAGAGCATCTGTTAGGCTTAAACCTTCCCCAATAGGTCGTCCTTGCTCTTTATCTATGGACTCCCTCCAAATAGCCAAAATATCATCTTCATATATTTTGTGGATTCCAGGCATTGCACAGTAAAGCTTACCTGTTTTTTCATCTATTTCCATAACTTTGTCATGTGCTTTAGTTCTTGGAAATCCACAATTCATACAAAATGTTATTCTTTTGTTGATATCTATATCCATAATTCCCCCTTAAGGTTAAGACAGCAAAAGGATTTTTACAAAAGAACTCTCACTTTTATTTAAGGATAAGCAATAACCATACCAAGTTTGTTTCTTTAATTTTGCAGCAAGTTCAAGAGATGTGATACTAAATAACAATAAATAGTTATAATAGTGAAGAATAAAGACAAAAAGGGAGAAACTTGTGGTTTCTCCCTTTTACTTTGATGTGCTTTATGCCGAAGGGGGGACTCGAACCCCCACAGGTTGCCCTATACGCCCCTCAAACGTACGTGTCTACCAATTCCACCACTTCGGCATTTCTAGAGTTAGGTTTTTCTAAAACTCTAGGCTAATATAAAACTCTATATTATTTCTTTTCATCTGCTTTAGGAGCGTCTTTTTTAGCTTCTGTAGCAGGCTTTTTATCATCAGATTTAGCTTCTGATTTAGCTTCTGATTTAGCTTCTGACTTAACTTCTGCTTTAGATCCTGGTGTAGAATCTAACTTAAGACCTGATTTTTCTTCTGCTTTGCCTTCAGATTTTTCTGAAGGTTTTTCTTCTGTTTTACCAGTAGCAGGACTTGCACTTGGTGCTGGTGTGGTTTGACCACTTGCTGCATTTGGTGCTGGGCTTGTTATAGGGCTTGGAGTAGTTTTAGGAGCAGTTTTTTCTTTGTCCAAATCTGAAGCTATAGAACCACCAGCTAAAAATCCTGGAATAGAAAACAAAAAAGCCAAAACCATATAGCTTGAAGCAGCAACTAATGTTGCTTTTGCAAGTGTACTAGCAGCCCCTCTAGGCCCAAAAGCGTTTTGTGCTCCGCCGCCACCAAGAGCTGAAGCTATATCACCTTTTCCTGATTGCAACAATACAGAACCTATTAGAGTTAAACAACAAACTATAAAAAATGCTAACAATAACCAACTATACCAATGCATGAAGCCACACTACCTATTCCTAAAATAACCTTAGGCTAACTTATTTATAATTAACTATCTGGGCAAAACTACTAGCATCTAAACTAGCGCCGCCAACTAAAGCTCCATCAATATCTGGTTCTGCCATTAAAGCAGCGATATTATCAGGCTTTACACTTCCCCCATAAAGGATAGCTAGGTTTTCACTTAAATCACTACCCCAATTTTCTGCAACAATACTTCTAATAAACTTGTGCATCTTTTCTGCAATTTCAGGGGTTGCAGTGCGACCAGTACCAATAGCCCAGATTGGTTCATAAGCGATGAGAATAAGCGAAAGTTCTGTGGCTGTCAAGTTTTTTAACCCGTCACGTACCTGTCGACCAACAACTTCTTCCATTTCGCCACTTTCACGATCTTTTAGATGCTCGCCTACACAAACAATAGGCTTTAATCCTGCATTCAAAGCGGCTTTAACCTTTTTGTTAACTATTTCATCTGTTTCATTATAATATTGACGCCGTTCAGAATGACCAACGATAACATAGCTACAGCCCAGATCTTTTAGCATTGCACCTGAAACTTCGCCAGTAAAAGCACCTTGGCCTTCTTTATCACAAAGATTTTGACCAGCAGTTTTAATATTTGATCCTTCTAAGCGATCGTTCACTGTTTTTAATGCAGTAAATGCAGGAGCGACAACTATTTCACAATGACGAGAATTTACAACTTGAGGTTTTAAATCCAAGACTAGCTGAACTGCTTCAGAAAGCAGCTTAAACATTTTCCAATTTCCTACAATCACAGGTTGTCGCATTATCACCTCATATTCAAAGTAAGTTTACATCTAGCAAACTACATAAAAAATTACGGAATTTATATTTAGCCTGGGGTTGTGAGTGTTTGCACTCATACCCCCAGGAAACTAAAAAGTTATTTTGGATCTGTTAAAGCTTTTACACCAGGGAGTTCTAAGCCTGAAAGAAACTCTAAGCTTGCCCCTCCACCAGTTGAAACATGAGAAACTTTTTCTGATACACCAGCTTGATTAATAGCAGCAACTGAATCTCCTCCACCTATTACAGTAGTGCCAGAAGAACTAGCAACTGCATGTGCAATTGCCATTGTGCCTTTGCTATAAACTTCCTTCTCAAAAATTCCCATTGGGCCATTCCAAACAATGGTCTTAGCTTGGGCTATTTCTGCTGAATAAGCTTTAACACTTTCTGAACCAATATCAAAACCTGCTTCATCTAAAGTAGTTTCACTTATAGAAATTTCTCGTAAGCCTTCTGCTGTATTCATATCTTTAGCTACAATATGATCTGTAGGTAAGACTAAGCGGACATTGCGAGCTTTGGCTTTTTCCATAAGCTCTTTAGCAAGTTCTAGCTTATCATCTTCAACCAAAGATTTACCTATTTCTAACCCTTGAGCTTTTAAGAAGGTATAAGCCATCGCTCCGCCAATTAACAAAACGTCTGCACTTTTAAGTAAATTTTCTATTACTTCAATTTTATCAGACACTTTTGCTCCACCTAAAATAACAACAAAAGGATGTTCTGGGTTATAAACAGCTTTACCTAAATATTCTAACTCTTTTTCCATTAAAAAGCCTGCGGCTGCTTGTGAAACAAATTGAGTCATTCCAACAGTAGAAGCATGTGCTCTATGAGCAGTACCAAAAGCATCATTTACATAAACATCACAAAGTGCAGCTAATTGACGAGAAAAAGCTTCATCATTTTTTTCTTCTTCTGCATGAAAGCGTAAGTTTTCTAGTAGTAAAACTTCACCATCAGCTAATTTTGCTGCTTCTGCCTCAACTTCTGCTCCAACACAATCGTTAGCAAATTTAACAGAACTACCTAACAATTCTGTTAAGCGATCAGCTACAGGTTTTAATGAATATTTAGGATTAACTGCTCCTTTAGGTCTCCCTAAGTGAGAGGCAAGTATCAATCTAGCACCTTGTTCTAAAGCATAGCGAATACTTGGTAAAGAGGCTTGAATACGTGTATCATCAGAAACTTTACCAGCTTCTAGAGGGACATTGAAGTCTACACGAATAAAGACCTTTTTGCCTTTCAAATCTAGATCTTTAATAGTTAGCTTTTTCATAACTTTCTCCTACAGCTGTTTATAAGCCTTTTTCTACCAAGAAGTTAATTAAGTCTCTAACACGACAACTATAACCCCATTCATTATCATACCAAGCCATAACATGAACTAAATTGTTATCAACAACTTTGGTATAAGGAGCATCAACTATTGAAGAGTGAGGATTGCCACGGAAGTCTATAGATACTAGCTCTTCTTCACAATACTCTAAAATATTTTTCATTGGTCCTTGAGCAGCTTCTTTTAATGCTTGGTTAATTGCTTCTTTTGTAGCTGTTTTTTCTACTGAAACAACTAAATCAACTACTGAAACATTAGGAGTAGGAACACGAATAGCAATACCATCTAGTTTTCCTTTTAATTCTGGAATTACTAGACCAATGGCTTTAGCAGCTCCTGTAGTTGTAGGAATCATTGACAATGCTGCTGCACGAGCGCGGCGTAAGTCCTTATGAGGTAAATCTAAGATCTTTTGATCGTTAGTGTAAGAATGAATAGTGGTCATTGACCCACGAAGTATGGTGAAATTATCATGAACTACTTTTGCAACAGGGGCTAAACAATTAGTAGTACATGAAGCATTAGAAATTACATGGTGTTTATCTTTATCATAAGCACTATCATTAACACCAAGTACTAAAGTAATATCCTCATTTTTTGCTGGTGCAGAAATAATTACTTTTTTTACTCCATCACGTAGGTGTAGAGAACAGTTTTCTTTATCCACAAATTTACCTGTAGATTCAACTACTATTTCTGCGCCAACTGAACCCCAATCAATTTTACTTATATTTGGCTCACTATAAACCTTTACTGTTCGACCGTTTACTAATATATCACTTCCTGAAGCTTCAACCTTAGCATCAAAAGTTCCTATTATAGAATCATACTTAAGTAAATGCGCTAATGTTTTTGCATCAGTAATATCATTAACAGCAACAATTTCTATTTCTGGAGTATTTATTGCGGCACGCAATAAATTACGACCAATACGACCAAATCCATTAATACCAACCTTGACTGCCATATCAACCTCCTTGATGAAGCCATTTATTATCTTACGTATTATTATTAATACTATAAATTTAAAACTCATTAAAAATTACTACTTGAGTATAGCCTAGAAGTATCATAAATAAGGTTTTTAGAGCAAATAAACGGCGCGGAAAAATATTTAAGGAAGATTTTAATAAAAAGCATCTATACCACTGTAGAAAATCTTAAATTTCACATTTTATTTTTTCCAAAATATTCTGTTTATTTTTAGATGGTGCTAATATTAATTTCACTTGGAGGTTATTATCATGTCAACTCAAATACTTAATCAAATACTAACTATTGTTCAAGACCTAAGTCTCAGATTCACCAATATGGAACAAGATTTTTTTATCATTAAACAAGATGTTTCTATTCTCAAACAAGACTCTAAAGAACATCAAGAAGTTATTCTTGATATAATAAATAGGCAAATTAACCTTGAAAATAAAGTAGATGCGCTTGATCGTAAAGTAGACGTTCTTGATCGTAAAGTGAATGTTCTTGAAAATAAAGTAGATGCGCTTGATCGTAAAGTAGATGTTCTTGATCGTAAAGTAGATGTTCTTGATCGTAAAGTAGATGTTCTTACACAAGACGTAAAAGCAATTAAAACAGAAATACGTAACATTAGATATGAAGATCACATTAAATACCTTCAATTCCAACAATTAAGAGTTGATGTTGATCAACTTCAACAAAAAATAGATCCTCAGTAATTTTTAGCAGTTGTGGTTAAGCAGTTACAAAATAGTTAACTATCCGCTTAACCACTTTCCTGTTAGCCAATGGAAGCTAGTCCAAACTTAGGTTGGGTTAAAACTCTTTTAATTAAATTTTTAGCAAATTCATCAACTTGAGCAATCATCATTACAAAGTCAGCTTCTTCACGTGCTAAATCCAGTAAATAGCGATCTCGAACAATATTAGCCACTCTAAAAAGCTGCTCTCCTGATTGGCGAGTGCCTAAAATTTCACCTGGCCCACGTAGTTCTAGATCTTTTTCTGCAATCTTAAACCCGTCTGTAGTCTGTTCTAACACTCTTAAACGCTCATTTGCTTCTTTAGACTTAACCCCACTTGTCATCAAAATACAATAAGATTTGGCTGCACCTCGTCCAACTCTTCCTCTAAGTTGGTGAAGCTGTGAAAATCCAAATCTATCAGCATGTTCTATCATCATTACACTTGCATTAGGCACATCTACTCCAACTTCTATTACTGTAGTAGAAACTAGTATTTGTGCTTCTTGTGCAATAAAGCGACGCATTACTTCTTCTTTTTCTTGTGGCTTCATTCGCCCATGTAATAAGCCTATGGTGAGTTTTGGAAAGATATCTTTTTGTAGGATTTCTGCCATTTTAGTAGCAGCAGCTAAATCCATTTTCTCTGATTCTTCAACTAATGGATAAACAATATAACATTGTCTTCCTTGTTTAACTTCTTCAGCAATAAAGTTGTAAATTTGGTTACGTGCGCTTTCTCCTCGAACACGTGTATCTATAGGAGTTCGCCCTGGTGGAAGTTCATCAATAATTGAAACATCCAAATCTCCATAAACTGTCATGGCTAGGCTGCGTGGGATTGGTGTAGCAGTCATCACTAAAACATCTGGCTTATAGCCTCGACGAATTAATTCTGCTCGCTGCATTACTCCAAAACGGTGTTGCTCATCAATTACAACTAACCCTAGATTAGCAAATTTTACATCATCTTGTATGATTGCATGTGTACCCACAACTAAATGTATTTCCTGATCTGAAATAGCCTTTTTTACAGCTCTTTTCTCTTTTGCTGTAAGGCTTCCTGTAAGTAACTCCACCTTGTAATTTGTCTTAGCAAATAGCTTTTTTAGGTTGCGAGTATGTTGTTCAGCTAAGATTTCTGTAGGTACCATTAAAGCTGTTTGATAACCATTTTCTATGGCTACAACAATTGCTTGAGCAGCAACAATAGTCTTTCCTGCCCCAACATCTCCTTGCAACAGTCTATTCATAGGTTTATTAGATGTTAAATCTGTAACTATTTCTTTTAACACCCGTTTTTGTGCTGAAGTTGGCTTAAAAGGTAAGATATTTAGCACAGCTTGTCGGACTTGATCATTAATTTCAATTTTTGTTCCTTTTGGCTCTTGGTGTCGCTCAGTACGTTTAGCAGCCAAAGCTAATAATAACCAAAAAAACTCTTCAAAAATCAAGCGTTTATGTGCTGGTGATTTAGCGTAGTTGTAACTATCTAATGAAACAAACTCTGGTGGAAAATGTATTTGTTTTAGTGCTTCTGCACGAGAGAGTAGATTATTACGTTCTAGAATTTGCAGAGGTAAATTTTCTGGAACAGTACTAAAATCAAGACGCTCTAACAAATTATGCATAATAGTGCGGAGTTGTTTAGTACGAATATCCCCCAACTTCCTATAAACAGGCACACAGCGCCCCATATGAATTGCTTCTTGGCTAGGATCTGTATCTAGATCAATCACTTCATAATCTGGACTTTCTACTGTAAGGCTATTGCGGTAAGTATCGTATTTCCATTGTCCAAAAAGGATAACTCTGCTATCACGAGTAAAAGTTTTTTCCAAAAAAGGTTGATTCCACCAAAAAGCACGAATTCGCCCAGTTTCATCCGCTCCAGAAAGTTCAAAAATCTTATGTTGTCCGGTTTTCCCTACACGATAGTTACCTGCAACTTTTACTTCTACAGCAACAGCAGCTTCCATTCCATCTGTTAGGTCACTAATTTTTGCTAGATTAGAGCGATCCTCATAGCGCATTGGCAAATAAAGTAATAAATCTTCTACTTTAGCGTCTTGAGTGTTAGGACAAGCATTTAACAAAGCAACTGCTCCTGCTAAGGCTTGAGCCGTTTTTTTCCCAACTCTAGGAAGTTCATTATCTAATTTTTCTATCGGTGTAGTTAACGTGATCATTTACAGCAATTCTTTAGCTAAATACATTTCATTTTAGCTCATCAATGCAAAAATTGACTTCCAGCCTTCTTTGTAAACTGGTATACCTAGTTTTTCCACTAGTTGAGGTAAAGTCATATCATCTAGGAAACGCTCTTTTTCTCCAGTTACACATTCTGGTGGTAGTATTAGAAAATCGCCAAACATATCTTTTTTAGCTAATACAAAATCGCGTCCTGAAAGCAAACCTGCTACACTAGCCTCATCTCCAAAAAAGTCATTTACTACTGCTATAGGTTTTAACTCTGTACCAAAATGCTGGTTAAATTCCATTATGCTATCTCGTAAAATTGGGTAAAACAGTGTTCCAGTTGCAACCGTACCTTGAAGCGGCTTAGTAGCCTTTTTCTTGCTACGTTTAAGCATTTTTTTGAAATCTTCAACAAAACGCCTAACCATTCCTACACCATCTTCTATTTGTGGAGACTGTTCATAATGTGCTTTACCTGGCACTTCTAGCCCTGCACGTAAGTAAAATTCATCTCCTAAAAAAGCAAATCTAGTTCCATGCTCACGTTGAAATTGTTTTTGCCAAGGAGTTACCTGCTTAATGATTTCAGCAGACCATTCTGGAGTTACAGGTGTAAGCAAATGACGTTTCTTATGATGTTTATTTAGACCAAGTGGAACAATAGCCGCAGATTGAACCCCAGGATAAAGAGCAACTAAATCAAAAATTGTTTTTTCTAAGTGCTTGCCATCATTGATCTTTGGACAAAGAACTATTTGAGCATGTAACTCAATTCCATTCTCAACAAAATAACGCATCTTATCTAACACATCATCAATACGATCTCTGCCTAACAAGTAGCGACGCACTTCCAAATCAGTAGCATGAACAGAAACATATTGAGGAGAAAGCCTTTGTTCAACAATTCGGTTTATCTCATCTCGGCTCATATTGGTCATTGTGGTGTAATTGCCATGTAGAAAAGAAAGTCTAATATCTTCATCTCGGAAAAATAGTGAAGGTCGTGCATCAGGGGGATTCATTTCACAAAAACAAAATAGACATTCATTGGCGCATTGCCTGGGCATAAAGGTCTCAAAATCTAAACCCCAAATTTCACCTTCATCAACTTCTACCTCTAGTTCTAAATGTTCCCCTGAAGGTTTTTCTACTTGTAATTTTAGCTCTGTTTCAGAACCAGTAAAAAACTGAAAGTCTATGTAATCTCGTAATTTACGTCCATTAATTGAGAGAATTCTATCTCCCACTTCTAACCCTAGATCATAGCCTAAACTATCTTCATCTACAGCAGTTATTTCAACGCCTTTTTTTCGTTTTAATTGTGCTACAGGATAAACAGAATCAAATTGATCGCTATACATAAAAAACCCTTTTGTTAAGCTAACAGCAATAAAAGCTTGTTGTTATTGTGTAAACTTAGAGAATAAAAGAAAACAGGGATACTAGTCAAATAAGCAAAAGAAAAAATAGGCGATACTAAATATTTTTCTTCTTGTCTTTTTTATACACTACTAACTAGATTTTCCTTTTTAACTTTGCAACTGTTTCAATATGATAGGTTTGTGGAAATAAATCTACCCCTGTTATGGATTCTAAATTATATCCACCATCTACTAAAGTTCTTAAATCCCGAGCTAACGTTGTTGGTTCACAAGAAACATAAACAATTTCCTTAGGGTGTATTGCTAGTATGTTTTGTAAAGTTTTTTGAATAATTCCTGCACGAGGTGGATCTAGTACAATTAAATCAACAGTTCCTATTTTCCTTGCAAATATTGAAAGCCATTTTTCTGTAGAAAAGCTATGGAAGTCTAAGTTTTTAATGTGGTTAGCCTGAATATTATATTCAGCCCAAGAAACAGCTTGTTTATTAACTTCTGTGGCAACAACTTTTTGATAATTTTTTGTTAACTGTAAAGCAAACAATCCTACTCCAGCATAAAGATCCAAAGCTAGATTTCCTTTATGTCCACTTATTACAGTTTCAACTAAGGTTGGAAGTAAAAGCTGGTTAACTTGAAAAAAACAATTGGGATCAAAATAGTAATCAATGCCCAATACAGTTTGGCAAACGGCTTTTGAACTTGTTTTATCCTGAAAATTTATTTCTGGAGTAGACTTATTTCCTATAACTAAATCGATTTTTGAGTATGGGATTTTAGAAGATTCAATCTCTTTTTGGGAATTACGGAGTTTTGTTAATGATTTATTAAGTTCTGGAGATAGAATTAAGCACTCTTCTACATCACAAACTTCGTGAGAACCTGCTTTATAAAAGCCAATTTTAAATGGTGATTGTTCACGATCTACTTTTATTTGTGCTCTATTTCTATAGTTAAATTCTTGAGAGTGTTTAACCTGAATTTGGTTTTGCCAATTAAAGCGACCTATTCTTTTTAAAGAGTCTTGGATAAAGTCAGCTTTAATAGCAAGTTGAGCAGAATAACTAATGTGTTGTAGTTGACATCCTCCACATTCATTAAAATATTTACAGGGAGCAGGTTGTCTATTTGGTGAAGGGTTAAGAATTTCTAAAATTTCAGCATAAAAGAAATTTTTTTCTGCTGATGTAATCTTAACTTTAAGGAAATCTCCTGGAACGCTGTTAGGAATAAAAAGGGTAATTCCAGAAAATCTAGCTAACCCGTTCCCACCATAAATTAATTTCTCTATTGTAACTTCACATTCTTGACCAATTTTTATTTCAGTAATGCTCATAAATTCCCTAACAAACACAAAAGCACAACAAGCTGATGCTTATTGTGCTCTTGCAAAAGTCTTTTAGATACTTTCTAGAAAGTACGTCCAATGCTAAAGCGAATAACTTTTTTCTCTTCTATAGAAATTAAACGTGGATCATTACGATTTGTCTTAGCATTAGGATTATATGCAAAGATCAAACGGAAAGGCACGCCAACTACAGGTACTTGAACCCGAAATTCTGCACCTATAGAGCTACGGAAGTTTTGACCAATACCACCTAAAGTCTTACTTAACTGTACTAAAGAAGCATTTGTTATTTGTCCTTGCAACTGAACAAATCTAAACCCTTTAGGTAGAGAAGTTAAAGGAGTTTCTGGAGTGCGAGCATCATTAACTTCTTTTTGAGTAGCAATTAATCCTCGTGGGTTAAGAATAAATAAAGTTGGAGACAAAGCATTTGTTGGATCTTGTGGAATAATACCAGTAAATGCATTAGGTACTAAACTTTGATCTTTAGGAGAAGCTGTATTAAATGCTGTTCCAGCATCAGCAAAAAGTGCCATTGTTAATGGCCCTGCTATTGGGATACGATATTCTAAGTTATATAGAATTTCCGTATCTGCTCCAACAGGAGTAAATGCTGGAAAATTAGGATTGCTAATCAATTTATTGGTGAAAGTAAACTGTTTTAACACACTAGGATCAACACCACGAAAACGCTGTCCTGGTTTAAGTACCTTCAGCACTTTTCCTGAGCCTAGTTCTACAGCTTGAACATTAGTAGAGGTATAAAAACTTTGAACTTGAGCAACAGGAGAAATAGAACGAACATTATAACCACGTAAATTATCTTCACCACCTAGGAAAAAGCGGTTGAAAATTGGGACTCCATCCACAAAAGCAAGTGAATTAGTAGAGAGAGGTTGCCCAAAAGAAAATGCCTTTTCAAAAAGCAATCTCATACCTATTACTTGAGGTTTTTCTTTCTTGACTATAGGTCTAAAATACTTAACTTCAATTGCAGGAAGAAAAACTTTTACATCTCCACCCAAACCACTAAAACTTAATGTAGTGCTCAAACTCATACCTGTAGTAGGGTCTATTGGGTTGTTAAGAGTATTATAGTTTAGAGATGGAGTAATTGTGCTAGTGGTAATGTCTGGCTGTCTAAAGGAAACAAAAATGTTGTTGTTTGTATTTGAGTCCCTATTAACAGGAGGATCTGTAACTTTGGTAGCACTAAATCCATAGCTTAAACCCAAACGGGTAAATTGCGTGTACTTACGATATTTATTATTAGTAATAAAGTAAGTCAAAGGTGCACTAAGACTAAGGCTAAAACCAGTAGTAGTACGAGTGAAAAGTGTATCACTATTAAGACCAGCAATTGTAGAGCCTGTCAACACAGTTTCATTTAAACCACCACTAAAGAATTTTAATTTGCTAGTAAAAATTGAAATACCAGCGCTGATTGGTCGACCACGTAAATAAGGCTCTGTAAAGCTTACAGAAAAATTACGTTGACGATTACCGGCTTGAATGTCAAAAGATAATGCTTCACCATAACCAAATAAGTTATTAGTAGAATAACTTATACCTATAAAGCTTCCTCCAACACCTGACACACCACCAGTAAAAGATATTTGTTGACGGCCTTTTTCAGTTACTTTTATAGTAAGATCTACTAAACCTCGTTTATCATCTGTTTGAATCTGGACATCTTCTTCTTTGATTTCATTAAAATAGCCTAGTTGATTAAGGCGCAATCTACTAAAATCAAAAAGTTCTTGGTTGTAAAGATCCCCTTCATTAACTAATATTTCGCGACGCATTACTGTATCACGAGTAATAGTATTGCCTGCAAACTCTATACGATTGATAGTAAACGGCTTACCTTCATCAACCACAATAGTAAAATCTACTGTATTATCTATATCATTAAAATTTTGTTGAAGATCTGTAGTTGCTTGAATATAACCAGCTCTACCATAAAGTTTACGTAAGCGTTCAAATACACCCTCACGAATAACTTTTGCTGAGGCAATGTCACCGGTTTTCATACCAGTAACATTCAATATTAAATCTTTGTTGTAGAGTGAGTTACCTTCTACATCAATTTTTCCAAATTTGTACTGTTTGCCTTCTACTATAGGGACTGTTATTTTAACGCCTTCACCTTTTCGGCCAATAATAGGAATAAAGTTACCGACTTTACCAACATTTTCTAATTGTGGTTCACCTAATTGAGGGCGTATATAACCTTTTTCACCTAAGAATAAACGAACTCTTTGCAAATCTTCATCTAATTTCTTCTTATCATAAATATCTTTTGAACCAAAGCTTGTAATCAAACTAGATTGTTTAACTAGTTTCATTGCCTTACGTAACTTACGATCAGAAAAAATATTGTTACCATCAAAGTCAATTTTAACAATTCTGACCCTTTGACCTTCATTAACAACAAAATTAACTGCTACAGTAGTAGCAGAAATTTCTTCTACTTGGTCGTCAATTTGGGCATTAGGCTTACCTTTTTCTGCAAGCAACTCTTTGAGTACACGTTTAGCATTTTCTACCGTCACAGGATCATAACGAGATTCTTTTGAAACTTGGACACGACGTTCGCGAAACCGTTGAATAACATCTGATTCTTGAACAGACTTTAGTCCTTCATAAGTGATATCACGAATAACAGGGCGTTCTTTTACATAGAAAACTACTACAACACCACCACGTGGACCATCTTCTTTAAAGACGCGGCTTTCAAATTCATCAAAGAAACCTTGTGCTAATACAGCTTGGAAATCCCGTTGGACTTGAGCTTCGTTGTATAAATCATCTCTTTTACTTTGTATATAAAGGCGTATTGTATCTGTAGGGATAGCTCGGTTACCACGAATTTCTACATCTTCAATGCGTTGAGGATCTTGAGCAAAAGTGGATTTAGTAAAAAACACCAAAGTAATAATAATGGGCATTGCTGCCAGAAAAAACAACCGCTTCATAATATAATAAGGCCTCCGGAGAGGATATCAGAGCTTAAGATTATCGTGGGCATTTTTTGTTTAGCAAAATTTTATTCTATTAAGCTTAACGCAGATGTAATATGACGAATTTAGTTTTGCTTTAAGTTGCCCAAGAAGGATAAAAAAATCCCAGGTTAAGAGATTCTAGTTTGAGAGGTTATGAAAAGCAAGACACATATCCTAGATTACCATTGATTCCTAGCAAAATAACTTAGGGCGCAACCTTGCGCCCTAAGTTATTTTAACTTCTTTTGCTCTCTATCAATGTGTTAGGAGAGGATCTATTTGTTCAACATCTACTAGACGATATTGTATTTCAGAATTATCAAGATAAATTTCTATATTTGAACCTTCGTTAAATTTACCTTGAATAAGCGCTTCTGAAAGAGGATCTTCTACATAACGCTGTAATGCACGTCTAAGAGGACGAGCTCCATAAGAACGATCTGAACAAGTTTTTTCTAATATCCATTTTTTAGCTTCATCAGTAACCGTTACTGTTAAACGCTTTCTTTCTAAAGTCTTATTCATTTGACCTACCAGTAAAGTTACTACACTCATTAGGTCTTCATCATTGAGAGGTTCAAACACAATAACTTCATCTAAACGATTGATAAACTCTGGGTTAAATGTTTGTTTGACTGCTCCCATAACAGCTTCTTCAATTTTCTCATTTTGCATTTCGCTAGAAGCTTGAAAACCCATATGTCCCCGTTTTTGAATAAAACGAGCTCCAATATTAGAAGTCATAATAACTATTGCATTTTTGAAATCAATAGTATTACCTAATGAGTCTGAAAGTTGCCCATCTTCAAAGACTTGTAAAAGGATATTAAAAACATCAGGATGAGCTTTTTCAATTTCATCAAACAAAAGTACTGAATAAGGATTTCGCTTTATTCTTTCAGTTAATTGACCACCTTCTTCATGACCTACATAACCTGGAGGTGAACCAATTAATTTAGAAACAGAGTGTTTCTCCATAAATTCAGACATATCAAAACGAATCATTGCTCTTTCAGTACCAAAAAGAAATTCTGCTAAAGATCTAGCAACTTCTGTTTTACCAACACCTGTTGGGCCTAAAAACAGGAAACTGCCTACAGGACGTAGTGGACTCTTAAGCCCTGCTCGGCTACGACGAATTGCTCTTGCTACAGCTGAAATAGCTTTTTCTTGAGAAACAATACGTTTGTGTAATTCTGCTTCAATACGTAAGAGTTTTTGCATTTCTTCTTCTTTTAATGAAGAAACAGGTATTCCTGTCCAACGTGCAATAACATCTTCAATATCATCTTTGGAAACTATGTGGTTAGACTCAAATTCACTCATTTCTTGATCATAAAATGAGCGATTATTATAAGAACGTGCTGCACGAGACAATTCAAAAGAATTTGCTGAGTGTGAATAACGAAGTTTTACTCTTGCACCAGCTTCATCAATAATATCTATAGCTTTGTCTGGTAGGAAACGATCTGGAATATAGCGATTTGACTGATAAACAGCAGCTTCTATTGCTTCTTGTTCATAACGAACCTTATGGAAGGACTCGTAACGCTCTTTAATTCCTTCTAAAATTCCTATAGCTTCTTTTTCATTTGGAGCAGGTACTTTTATTGCTTGGAAACGTCTCTCTAAAGAACGATCCTTCTCTATTGACTTACGAAATTCAGCTGGAGTAGTAGCACCAATACATTGAATTTCACCACGAGAGAGAGCAGGTTTTAAGATATTTGCAGCATCTAAAGAACCTTCAGCAGAACCTGCACCAACTAAGGTATGTAGTTCATCAATAAACACAATATATTGTGGATTTTCCACTAATTCACGCATAATTGTTTTTAAGCGTTCTTCAAATTGTCCACGATATTTAGTACCAGCTACAACTAAAGAAAGATCTAAAGCTAGAATGCGTTTATCTGCTAAGAATGAAGGAATGTCGCCTGACATAATTCTTTGAGCCAACCCTTCAACAATAGCAGTTTTACCAACACCAGGTTCACCAATTAATACTGGATTGTTCTTAGTACGACGGCACAAGATTTGAATTACTCGTTCAATTTCATTACTGCGACCAACTAAAGGATCAAGTTGGCCTTGCAGAGCAGCTTCAGTTAAATCACGGCTAAACTCTGCTAGATGTGGAGTTTCTTTCTTTTGAGCAGCATGACGTTCATTACTAGTAGACCTAGTTAGTTCGTCTCTAATAGTATTAAGGCGCAGTCCTCTTTCATGGAGGATTTCAGCAGCTACACTTTTTTCTTCTCTCAGAAGACCTAAAAGTAAGTGCTCTGTGCCAATATGGCGATGTTGTAAGCGTTCTGATTCTTCAGCAGCAAAAGCCAAAACTCGTTTTGCTTCTGGTGAAAGAGGTAAATCTACAGAAGTAGAGACTTTTTCACGCAAAATGGTACGGCCTTCAATCTCTTTGCGAATTGATTCAATAGAGGCTTGAGAATGGCGGAAAAATCTATTGGTAAGCCCTTTATCTTCTCGCATTAAACCCAACAAAATATGTTCGGCTTCAATAGCAGGGGCACCAAATTGGCTCGCTTCATAACGAGCAAAAAAGATAACTCGACGAGCTTTTTCTGTATATCTTTCAAACATGCTTATTTATCGCCTTTCCTGGGGTATCGCTTTGCTATACCCCAGGCTAATATATTTTTCATTTTAGGGTTATACCCTGAATTAATATATTAACCTTGTATAACTAAGAACTTATAAAGTAATCCAACTACTATAACTATACGCAATTAATATTACTTAGCATGCAAATGACCATCTTCTAAGTGTAAAACTCGCGAGCAAATGGCAGCAAGTCGTTCATTATGAGTAACAACAACAGATGTTAAAGAACAATCATTATGCATTTGTTTAAGCAAATGGTGTATTTCTTCCCCAGTCTTACTATCTAAATTTCCTGTTGGTTCATCAGCAAGAAGTAATTTTGGATTTGTGACTAAGGCTCTAGCCAAAGCTACTCTAGCTGCTTCTCCACCAGATAATTCTCCAGGACGATGCTCTAGTCGTGATTTCAAACCAACTTTTTCTAAAATATCAACAGCACGTAATTTGCTAGTTTTTTTTGACTCACCACTAACAAGCAGCGGCATCATAGTATTTTCTAGCGCAGAAAACTCCGGCAACAAATGATGGAATTGAAAAACGAAACCTACATCTTTATTCCTCATTTTAGCCAAGTCTACATCAGAGAGTTTATAAATGTCAAATTCATCCATAAACACCGAACCACTTGTTGGGCGATCTAATCCTCCAAGCAAATGTAGTAGGGTAGATTTACCAGCCCCAGAAGGGCCAACAATTGCAACCATCTCTCCGCGCTTAATTTCCAGTGAAAGATTTTCAAAAATCGTAACTTTATTTTTACCAAGCTGGTAACTTTTGGCAAGAGACTTTATATAAAGTAATGAAGTTTTATTTTCTTTTGCCAATTGACCAGCCATTAATAAAGATTTTTCTCTACTTTCCTATTCATAACGCAAACTTTCCACAGGTACAATTTGAGAAGCTTTCCACGCTGGATAAATAGTAGCTAGAAAGCTAATTGCTAGAGCAATTGTAGCAACTAGCAGCACATCTAGCAAACGAGTATTAAAAGGTACGTATGAAATAGAATAAATTTTTGGATCAAGTTGGATTAGTTTATATTTATCAATAAGAAAGCTAGTTAAAATTCCGCTTAAAACTCCTATAGCCATTCCAACTACTCCAATAATTAAGCCTTGTAACATAAAAATAATTAGAATACTTTTTCTAGTTGCTCCCATACTCATTAAGATCGCTATATCCCTAGTCTTTTCCACAACCATCATAATTAAAGTAGTAATGATGTTAAGTGATGCAACCAAAATAATTAATCCAATTCCAACTAAAAAACCTAGTCTTTGTAAGTTAAGAGCAGCAAAAATAGGTTGATTAAGCTGCTGCCAATCCTTGGTTTTATACCCTTTTCCTAAAACTTTTAATACATTTGCACCTATTTCTTTTACCTTGTATATATCATCGACTTTTATCTGAATTACTTGAGTAGGTTGTTGATTTGCTACAAGTTCTTTCATTGAATCCAACGAGATATAGCCCCAATTAGAATCATAATCATAAAGCCCTGACTTAAAAATCCCTGTTACAGTAAAGACCTTTTGACGAGGAACAAGTCCTCCAGGTGTTAGACGCCCTTCTGAAGAAATTACTGTCAAAGGCTCACCCATTTTTATCCCTAAATCCGAAGCTAGGTCTATACCTAAAATAATACCTTCTTCACCCTGTTCATTAGGCTTTAAACCCTCTACTTTGCCCTGAACAATTGTTTGAAAAATTTCATTAGCATCTTTACGACCATTAAGATCCACAGCCTTTACAATAGCTCCCCGTGAATCGGTTTTGCCATTTACATAAACACCTGTATAAAGCGTTGCTGTAGCAGCTTTAACACCTGCAACTTTTTCTATTTTAGCTGTTATTTCATCAGGATTAGAAAATGCGCTTTCATCTTCACGAAGCAAATTTAGATGTGCAGTTCCGCCAAGGATTTTGTTTTGTAGATCTTGCTCCATTCCGCTTTGAAAAGCTAGGACTATGACTAATGCCCATACTCCCACTACTATCCCTATAGCTGAAATAATAGTGATCAGTGAAAGCACTGCTTGACGGCGTTTAGCTCTCAAATACCGCAGAGCTATAAATATTTCATAACCCATTGCTTTTCCTTAAAATACTTTCGCTACTTGTTCCCCAGGTTGCGTTCGCTACTTGTTCCCCAGGTTGCGTTCGCTACTTGTTCCCCAGGTTGCGTTCGCTACGCTCACTAAAACCTGGGGCTAATATGGATTGAACTAATATTAATTTGAGCTATTTCAATAAATAAACTCGTTTCCAACAAAGCATTATTTATAACTAGCTCTTGTTACAATTGGCTTAACCCATATTAGCCCCAGGAAATTAAGTTCTAGCTTTACGCTGGGTAACCATTAACAGCAACAAACATTATTCTTGTGTATCAGTTTCCTGTTCAGATTGTTCAACGAGTTTCTTTTCTGGACGCATATGAGGAAATAAAATTACATCTCTAATAGAACGTTGCCCTGTAAGAATCATTACTAAACGATCAATCCCAATACCTTCTCCTGCTGTTGGAGGCATGCCATAGCTAAGAGCACGTATATAATCTTCATCCAAGACCATTGCCTCTTCATCACCACCTTCGCGTTGTTTCATTTGAGCTTCAAAACGATTACGTTGTTCAGCAGGATCATTTAATTCACTAAAAGCATTTGCTACTTCCATTCCTGCAATAAAAAGCTCAAAACGATCTACAAAATTTGGATTTTCAGCAGATTGTTTAGAAAGTGGAGAAAGTTCTGTAGGAAATTCTGTGATAAATGTAGGGCTATTTAAATGAGGTTCTGCTAAATGCTCAAAAAGCGTACCTAAAAGTTGTCCAGCATTTGCCTTTGGTGGAGCATCTGCACCCACTTTTTTAACTAGTTCTGACAAAACGTTTAAGTCTGTTAGCTCTTCTTTTGTTGGAGGTGTTAAATTTTCCGGCCAATATTTAATCACAGCTTCTCGCATTGTAAATTTAGCCCAAGGTCTTGCAAAATTAAGCTTTTTCTCCTCATACTCAATTTCCAATGTGCCACATACTTTTTCTACTAAACCTGTGATTAGTTCTTCAGTTAATTCTATTAAGTCTTTATAATCACTATAAGCTTGATAAAATTCAAGCATTGTAAACTCAGGATTATGTTTTATAGATAAACCTTCATTGCGGAAATTACGATTTATTTCATAAACCCTATCTAAACCACCAACTATAAGCCTTTTTAAGTAAAGCTCTGGAGCAATACGAGCATAAAGTGTCATATCTAAAGCATTATGATGTGTAACAAATGGACGAGCAGCAGCACCTGTTGCTAAAGGAGAAAGCATTGGTGTTTCTACTTCAATATAGTTATGGTCATCAAAATACCGGCGCACTTCTCTAATAATTTGAGAGCGTTTAACAAAGACCTCTCGAACGTCTCGATTAGCAATTAAGTCGGCATAGCGTTGGCGATAGCGCATTTCTTTATCATGCAAGCCATAGTATTTATCCGGAGGAGGAACCAAAGCCTTAGCTAAAAACTCTAAGTTTGTAGCATGGATAGAAAGTTCATTTGTTTTAGTGCGAAAAAGATGTCCACTAGCTCCAATTAAATCACCTAAATCTAACAACTCAAATAACTTCCATAGCCGCTCACCTACTTCATTACTTCGCAAATAGACTTGCAAAGTTTCTTGTCCATCAGAATAAGTAATAAACGCAGCTTTACCCATCTTACGAATGCCACGAATACGCCCTGGAACTTGTACTTCTAGATGTAAAGTTTCAAGCTCTTCTTTTGTTTTTTCTGAATATAGGGTAACTACCTCAGCAATAGTATGTGTCTTATTATAACGATGAGTATAAGCAGAAAAATCTAATTCAGTAATAGACTGTAAGTTTTTCTTACGTTGCAAAACCTGTTCATTATCGTGTTCGCTCAAAGTTTAACTCGCTCCTGTCCATTTTTATAAATACCTTATATGGTATTGTATCTTATTGAGTGGTGGAATATTATGATTGAGCTATCCATCTAGTGTCAAGAAGCGGGTGTGCAAAGCAAAGTTAAAGAACCTCAAAAACTAGTTATTTTTAGATCCTTAAAAATTTAACAAACTTTAGGAGTGCGTAAAATGTATTGATCTTCTGAGCTCGAAAATTGAAAGATACTAATAGCTTGTTCAAGTTGTTGTAATTCAGACAAGACAGCTTTTCCTGTCAAGGACAAATGCTCAGAGAGTTTTGAGTTACGTTCAACTGACTCTTGCACATTTGTCACAACTTTAACCATTTCATCAGTTGAAATAGCTTGTTCTTGGCCTGCGGATTGAATCTCACCAGTAATAATTGTTAATTCTTGAGTAGTTTTTAATATTTCTTCTATTCCCATAGACTGTTCAACTATAATTCTATTTATATCAATAGAACTACTAGATACAATACCGACCACTTTTTCTATTTGCACAAGAGTATTTACAACATCGTTAGATTGTGTAATACCCTCATTTACAAGTTCTGTAGAACGCCCCATCTTTTTAGCAACTTGGGTAACAGCTTTTTGAACACCCGTTATTAATTGTGATATCTCCTCAGCTGAACTTGCAGTTCTTTCAGAAAGCTTACGTACTTCTTCAGCTACAACACCAAATCCTAATCCATGAGAACCAGCACGAGCAGCTTCAATTGCTGCATTTAGAGCAAGTAAGTTAGTTTGTTCAGATATGTTATTTATTACTTCAAGAATACGTCCAATTGCAGCAGCTTGTTTATCTAACTTTTCCATAGTTTCAGATGTTTCAACAATAGAGCTATTAATTTGTTTCATACCATTAGATGCTTGTTCAACCTTTTGCTTACCTTCTTTTACAAGAACATTTGTATTATCAACTACTTGGGTTAGATTTTTAGTATTTGCTGTAATTTGTTGAAGCCGTTTTGCCATTTCTTGAATAGATATGTTTGTTTGAACAACGCTACTTGCTTGTGTATCAATACTTCTACTAATAGCATTAGTATTTGCTGAAAGTTCTTCTACTACTGAAACCATGTCTTGTACTGAATTTGAAACTTTTTCATTGTCTTTTTCAAGTTGCTTACTTAACTCAATAAGATTCATTGAAAGATTTATTTCTTTTACCTTTTCAGAGCTAATTTGCACTTTAGAAACAATGGAATATAAGGATTTCACCATATCTTTTAGAGCAAGAGCTAGGGTATCTTGCTCACTACGTGGTAGAATTTCTACACGTAAATACCCTTTAGCAATATTTTCTATAGAAAAAGTTAATTTTTGTAACCCTTCTACAAGGTTCTTAAAAGAATTTATTAATGCACCAAATTCTGTATTTTCTTCTGCTTCATTTATTTGCACATTAAGATTGCCATTTGCTAATAAATTCGTCAAAACAGCAATTTTACTTAATGGGTTTGTAATACTTTGTAAAATAAAGAGTGAAATAACAATTATTAAAACCGTTGCTATAACAAGTAACAAACTTATCCAATATATTGTTTTATCAGCAACAATGTCAGTTTCTTCAACTTTTTGTTTGGCATTATTTATAGCTTCCTTAGAGAGTTGGGCAAGTAGTGTTGTTTGTCTAGCACTTATTTCACCAAGTTCCCCTGTAAGTATATCAAGGGCTTTGCTTTCATCTTTTTCTATGTTGAGAGCTTTTTGGGCTTTTAAGGTAGTTTCTTGAAATTTTTTAGCTTCTATTTTTATAGTTTCTATATTTTTATCTTTCTCTTCCACAATTCTACTAAGATTTGCCAATTTTTGATTCATATCATTGACAGCATTTTCATACTTTTTAACATCAGCACTTGAAGCAAATGAAATTGATTTTGTAATAAAGTATTCTTGTTTAGTAGCAGCTAATTCTATTTGTAGCATTGTTAATGCTTGTTCATATTCTTTGCTAATAGTTTTTTTATAATTGGCATTTATGTTATTCATTCCATAGTATGTAACAATGCCAATTGCTAACATTAGTAAGATAATAACCGTTACTTCCCCGAATACTTTTTGTTTAAGAGTTATGCTTTTCATTTTAGTAACATTTCCTAGATTCAATTTCCTTCTTCTTCAAGTTGGAATTTAAAGATAATGTGTCCTGTCATTCCATTTGAAGTTTTCTGAAAAATCCATTGTTTAGCTGCCTCCATTGAAGCAGGTTTAAATAGTGAATTGCCTTCAGAAAACTCCGTTGATAAAACAGTTCCATCTGCATTAACTTGCAATTTAACTATAACTTTACCCTCTATCCGCTTTCGTTTTGCCAATGGAGGATATATAGGAGCAACTTTTTTAGTAGCTTTATTCTCAATATTTGGCCCAATGTCTGTTGTCTGAATTGACCAGGCCCAAACCATACCAGGTAATAATAAGAATAAACTTAGTATTATTATGATTGCATGTTTATTCATAAACCTCCCACATTAGCATTAAAGCTTTGTTTTGTTAGTGTATTAGTTAAAATCTCCAAGAATAACGAACAACAAGATTTATTCCTGGAGCATCAACACCTGAACCATGCAATCTATAGTTCTTATCTAAAATGTTTTCTAAAATAATGGTTACATTATTATGTTCTGTTAAATCAATGCCTCCTCTTAAATTAAAAGTGGCAAAGCCTGGAGTAGAAATAAAAAGAGGAGACCTTATTACACCAGTACCTAACACTCTATCCTGAACTTGTTGAAGTGTTTCACCAGTTTTTAGCAAAACAGGTACAGAATTCCTATTAACTCCTACCAATCCTAAAGCTATTGCTCTATTAAAAAAGAAGAAAGCTATATCGCCGCGACTGCGAGCACCTCCAATACGAACATCCGTCAAATCTTGTGAAGAAAGGCGATCTTGAAAAGATGCCATATTAGAATAAGCTTCTATCCAAAAGTGTTTCTGCATGGATTGGTAACGCAAACTAATAAAACCTGTAGCTGGTGGGAGTCCGCCTTCAATTTCAGGAATATCAGCAGATCTTTTCATCACTTTATCCCCCAGTAGAGGAGTTAAGGTTACAGGTTTTTTATCAATTCCTCTTAAATAAGAAAAGTTACCTGAAAGTGTTAATTGATTTGAAAGTTTGATTTGGCTACTTAACTCAATGCCGTAAAGACGAACATTTGTAGCATTAGCTTTAACTATTACTGGACGAGGATCAACTGGTGTAGTTACTGCTCCTGTAACAGGATCTTGGCTAACAATTGGTAACCCACCTATTATTTTCCCAACTGCGCCTTGAGGAAGTATCAAAGTTCTTTGATTGATAAAACCATCTATAGTACCACTAAAAAATGTAATAGTACTTCTAAAATGTTCATCTTGGAATTTTGCTCCAACCTCATAATTAATTAAACTTTCTGGCCTAAGTGGAGAGACTTTCCTTCCTGTAGAAACAGCCGTTGCATCAGCAGTAGTACCAATAAATCCTCCAAGTGCTTGTGCTTCACTTGTAAGTACTTCAACACCAGAAGGTAAACTTCCTACTGAACCTAAATCGACAACATTAGGAGAACGAAACCCTCTTGTAACATTGGCTATTAAACTTAATCTTTGCTTGACAAAAACAATACCCTCAAGATTAAATGTTACATCATCATTGCGTATAGAAAGATCCGGTACAGTCGCATTCCCAAAGGAATCTAATACATTTTTTTTACTATCTGTTTTGTAAAAGAAAGCACTATATCGTACTCCTCCATTAAGTCGAACTTTTCCTGGTATAATTTCTACAGTATCTTGTATATAAGCTCCATAATTTAAGTACCTTGTGTTGTTAGGAACAATACCTCTAATAAGGCTTTGTTGGTTGAGGAAAGATAATCGTCGTGCATCTTTTACCCGCTCATAATAAAATTCTCCACCAATTGTTAAAAACTGAGTACTTCCAATATTAGTAGTTCCTTGTAGTGCATAACCATATGCTGTATTTACTCTAGCTTCAGTAAAAGATATCGGATCAACAGTTGTTTGCAAACCAAATTGTTGGCGCTGGCGATTAACAGAAAACGTAGCTACAAGAGAATCTAAAAAACCTAAGTCTTGTTTTTTATAACGGGTGTAAAAGAAATCTAGTACTTGAGGGCTAAAGTTTGCTCCTTGTGTACCAAATCCTCCATTAAGTAAAAAATAAAGCCGTGTATTACGCTCTGTTGTGTGTTGATAAAAAAATGATAGTTGTTGATCATTAGCTATTTTGTAAAGTATTTTAGCTGTAGAACCATAATGCAAGTAACCTGTGTCTTGTAATCTATCCCCAAGTAATTTAGAGGGTAAACCTAAATAAAGAGTAACAATTGAATGTGAATCTATGCCTTGACCACTTCTAAGATCATTTATACGTTGTCCAAAAGCATTAAATAAAGCACTGAACTTCTTATTACCAACAGATATTTTGACATTTCCCCCTCCTGTAAGACTAGCACTGTTAAAAAAAGTTCCTAACGTTCCATGAAACTCAAAACCTTTTTTGTAAAAACTTGGATTTTCACTAACTACATTAATTGTGCCTCCTAATGCATCACTCCCATATACAGCCGAGCCAGGCCCATAAACTATTTCTGTTTGTTTTATGCTATTAGTATCTATTAACCCAAGTGTGGGCTGAAGTGCTGTCGCAAAAGTACTATTATTAAAACGTACTCCATCAACTAGTGCTGCTACTCGTTGGCCTGTTAAACCTCTTATTGCTACTTGACCATAAAAACTAGCACCTTGAACCAATATGACTCCTGGCTCTTCTCGTAACAACTCTGGTAGTAATATTCCTGGTCTGCTCTTTAGTTGGTTTTTTGTTACAATTTCCATTTGTTGTGGAGTTTCAAAGGCTTCTTGTGCTGCATTAACTGCAACACTAACGGTTAAACCTTCTGTTTCCTTTGTTTTCTGATCATTTGTTTTTTCTATAGCACTAAGAATAAGTTCTAAGGTATTTTCTTTATTATTTATTACTTTCACATTAGCTTGATATGTTTGGAAATTAGTATGTTGAACAACAATTTCATAATCATCCGGGGGCAAATTATCAATTTGGAAAAAACCTTCATTGTTACTAACTGCATTTGCAACAAGTAGTTGCGTAGCTTTAGAGTTCAAACTATAAATAGAGATAGTTGCTTGACCAACAGCATTTTTTTGTGAATCTTTTACAATTCCAACTAATCTAGCTGTTTGACTTACCAAGGAGAAATAACCAAAAACAGGCGTTGTCATAAAAAGCAGTGTCAAAATTGAAATTAGTACTGAAAAAATCCGAATATTTGGTTGCATGTTTATTCTCCTTAAAACACAACACATTATCTCTTTCCAAACTCTGTAGTTATTAATATTTCTACTGATCAAAAAAATATAACTTAAAGTTCTACTATATTTATCGTCTAAAATACCTTAGAACCTTTAGTTTGTAACGAGTTTTGTTGTTAATTTTGACAAGATATAAGTGACTTTATTATATTTAGTAACTAACACAGGTAAAACCATGTAATTATTCTAAATAAAATAGTTAGAGTATGAGTTTATAATATAATATTTCTTACTTTTATTTCTGTCTATCAATTTTAATATTATTAATAATATTTTAACAAATATTTGATAATTCCCCCAAAAATATACCCGGGAATCTACCTAGTTAGTATCAGTAGTGAAGCTTGCTTTTGCTAGTCTTTAGTTTCAGGCTACAATTCATAAGCAAAAAATTAAGGAGTGTACAAATAGATGGACTTAGGCTTAAAAGGGCGTGTCGCAATAATAACCGGTGCAAGTCAAGGTATTGGCAAAGCCATTGCCGAAGGGCTAGCAAAAGAAGGAGCATCTCTAGTAATTTGTGCTAGAAATACTGAAATATTAGAAAAAACAGCTGAAAGTATTCGTCAGGAAACTAAAGCTAATGTAATAGCCTTGACTGCTGATGTGACTAAGGCTTCAGATATAGAAAGACTTGTGAATCAAGCTGTTGCAAGTTTTGGTCGAATAGACATTTTAATTAACAACTCTGGTGGCCCACATGCAACTAAGTTTCAAACTACTTCAATAGAAGCTTGGCAATCTGGAATTGATCTAATTTTGATGAGTGTTGTTAATGCTTGCAAAGCTGTTATTCCTCATATGCAAAAAGAAAAATGGGGACGCATCATAAATATCACTTCTATTTCTGTTAAGCAGCCAATCAATGATTTAATTCTTTCTAACAGCCTTCGTGCAGGGGTAGTTGGCCTAGCTAAAAGCCTTGCAAATGAATTAGGAAAAGATAACATTCTAGTTAACAATGTTTGTCCAGGATATACTTTAACTGAACGCTTACAAGAACTTGTAGACATTCGAGCCAAAAATGCTCAAGTTTCTCATGAACAAATTAAAAAACAATGGGAAGCTGATGTACCTATTGGCCGACTAGCTCAACCAGAAGAAATTGCTGATTATGTTGTGTTTCTAGCCTCTGAGCGTGCAAGTTATATAAATGGAACTACAGTAGCAGTTGATGGTGGGTTAGTAAAATCAATAATGTAGATGAATATTATATTAGGTATTTTGTGTTGAAAGCGGGTGATGGGGATCGAACCCACAACTTTCAGCTTGGGAAGCTGACACTCTACCATTGAGTTACACCCGCAAGAAACACTAATCTAACAAAATCATCTATTCTAGTCAATAAACAAGTTTATGCGTATTTTTGCTACTTCTGATCTTCATACTGATTTTAAAGAAAATTGGCTGTTATTAGAACAGCTTTCTAACAACCTCTACCAAGAAGATATTCTAATTGTAGCTGGTGATATAGCTCATAACTTAGATTTAATTAAGAATACTCTAGTGCTATTAAAACACAAATTTAAAAAGGTTTTTTATGTCCCAGGTAATCATGAGCTTTGGGTTAGAGGTGAAGAGCTAAATTCTATAGAAAAGTTTTCTAGAATTGTAGATTTATGTAAAGAAATCAATGTAGATACTCAAGCTGTTGAGTTTGAGAACGTTGCTATAGTGCCTTTATTTTCCTGGTATGAAGCTACTTTTGATTCAAACATTACTCAAGAAAATGAGCTTGTAAACTGGTCTGATTTTTATTTTTGCCAATGGCCTAAACAACTTAACTCTATAGTCAGCTATTTTTTAGACTTAAACAAAGACAGAATAAAAGCTTATTCAAAACCAGTTATTTCTTTTTCTCACTTTCTACCTAGACAAGAACTGCTACCTAGCCGAGAATGGTTGAAATTCAAGGCTTTACCTCAAGTTTCTGGCTCTTTAGCTATTGATGAGCAAATCCGGCAAATAAATTCTAAGCTACATATTTTTGGGCATAGTCATATAAATTGGGATGTTACCATTGATGGAGTGCGTTATGTGCAAAATGCTCTTTCCTATCCAAGAGAGCGTGTTTATAGAGAAAAGCCTACTATAAAATTAATTTGGTCAGATGTAGAATAGTGATAGGAATCAATAATAGAGTTGATGATTTAAGGTTGCTTGCAGAAATTTAATACAGCCTGTTTAGATTCTTGGGCAAATTTTTTTTGTAACATTCGACAAACAGGCTGACCTAGCTTTACAATCAAGTAATTGGGTTTAGAAAAAGCTAAAATATCATAATAAACCCTATCATCTAAGTGATTCCATTCTATAGAAAAACGTTCTTCTCCAGACTCAGCATGAAGAGGCAAAGTACCTAAGGCAAAGCCAAATTTAGTATTTTTTGTTGATTTTTCATCAATTGTGTAAACAATTCGACAAACATTAATTGACCAAATGCCAAAGGTAGAAACTACAGCAGCATAGGTTTTGCCTTTTTCTATGGAAGGATTTTCCATATGTACTTCTACCCAAGGCATGTTATACATTTTCCAACTAGTTATAGCCTTTTTTGCCTTCTCAAAGACCTCTTTACCTTTTCCTAGTTCAATTCGGTTATGGTCTATATTGTAGCCTTTTGGCATTTGTTCATTTTCAGAAGAGCCAATATCTAAATAAGTGTACGGCTTATCTTTTTGTGAAGCTATAACCGTTTTTATAACATCATTAGAAGGTTTGCTTAGAAAAAACATTGTTTAACCCTTGATTAGAAAGGTCAAAGAGCTTATAAAATCTCTACTTTAGGGCTAATACAAGTTTTAGGCATCAATGCAGGCCAGTAAGCTACAATTTCTTCTACTTTTGGTCGACCACCTGCAAAACCTGTTACAGTTGGAGGGCCAGTCAAAACTAGTGGTGCAAGTTCTTTGGTAAAGCGCTCTATATCAGCTTTGCTACTTCCACGAACCCCAACACGTAGTTGCACTTCTGCAATGTCTCCTGGATCGCCTGAAAGCTGTCCGTGACAAGCATCTACTCCAACAAATTCTGTTAAAGTTTCATCAAATTTAAGCCCTAAGGAATCTAGTCTTGCTCTAAGAATACGATCGGCTGCTTTTGCTTTTTTATAAGCATCCGGCCAAGCATAAACTAGTGTTCCAACTGCTTTATAACCAAATTGATAGCTAATAGAAACTTTGTAAAATTCTGTAGCAGGTCGGCCTTTAATACCATAAAACTTAACTCTATCATTACCCAAGTCTTCTAAGTGAATTGTTGTAAAATCTGCTACACAATCAGGAGTAATATAACTAATAGGATCACCCATTTCATAAACTAATTGTTCTTTGACTACAGCAGGAGTAATACGACCACCAGTATTTTCATGTTTAGTGATAACAAAAGTTCCATCTTCACTAGCTTCAATGATTGGATAGCCAACATTTGCTAGATCTGGGATATTTTCCCAGTCAACTTGGCAGTTGCCACCAGAGGCTTGAGCACCACACTCAATAGAATGACCGGCAATTGTTCCAGCAGCAAGTTTATCCCAATCACCATCTTGCCAACCAAATTCATAAATCATTGGAGCAAGAGTTAATCCTGTATCAGTGCAACGGCCAGTAATAATTATTTGAGCGCCTTGTTTTAGTGCATCAACTATCGGCCAAGCTCCAAAATAAACATTGGCACTTTGGATTTCTGGGCGAATATCAGAAAGAGGTTCATTTGTATCCATATTGCGAAGCTCAACCCCTGATGCTAAAAGCTCATCAAGTGATCCCATAATGTCATCACCTGCAACAATTCCTATCTTCACTTTATCTGCTAAACCCAATTTAGCGGCAACAGCTTTAACAGCTTCAGCACAACCACGGGGGTTAACTCCTCCAGCATTAGCAATTACTTTGATATTGCGCTCTAGACATTGAGCTAAAATCCTTTCCATTAGTGGAACAAAATCTCTTGCATAACCAAGCTTTGGATCTCTAGCACGTTGCTTTTGCATTATAGACATAGTGATTTCTGCTAGGTAATCTAATACTAGATAATCTATTTGACCACCTTCAACTTGACGAACAGGAGCTTCAAGAGAATCTCCCCAAAATCCTTGACCATTTGCAATTCTGATTGTTTTCATCACATTACCCCAACATTTTAATTAATGTAGGGGCAGGGCTTGTCCCTGCCCGTTTTCGTTTGCTTATCAGGCAGGGACAAGCCCTGCCCCTACAATATTTTCTTAGTAACAGGTTTTATCTACCTTTAAATTCAGGTTTGCGTTTTTCTAAGAAAGCTTTTACGCCTTCTTCTTTATCTTCGCTTGAAAAACACATTGCAAATAGATCTATTTCTTGATCTAAGCCTTCGCGCAAGTTCATTCTAGAAGCATTCTTGACTGACTCTTTACACATTTGTAGAGCTATTGGGCTTTTTTCTGCCATTTTATTAGCCATTGCCATTGTAAAGCTTTCTAACTCAGCTTGTGGAACAACATGATTTACTAGACCAATTGCTTTAGCTTCTGCTGCATCAATCATATCTCCAGTTAAAATCATTTCCATTGCTTTACCCTCGCCTACTAAACGAGTTAAACGCTGTGTTCCACCACCACCAGGTATAATTCCTAGATTTATTTCTGGTTGACCAAATTTTGCATTATCAGAAGCAATTCTAATATCACAACTTAGAGCAGTTTCACAACCGCCACCTAAACAAAAGCCATTAATCATAGCAATAACAGGTTTAGGGAACTCTGAGCAAGCATCAAACATGCGAGTAGCACGCATAACAGCACGTTGATCTAGAGCAGTACGGCCTTCAAATTCAGAGATATCAGCACCAGCAATAAAAGATTTATCACCTACACCAGTAATAACAACTACACGAACTTCCTTATTATTTCTAAGTTCATCTAGAGCAGTAAGAATTTCTTGACGAGTAGGAATATTAAGAGCATTTAGTTTTTTAGGGCGATTAATACGAATAACGCCAACACGACCATTAATTTCTAAAATAATATTTTCGTACATTATTTTCTCCATTTATTAAAAATTACCATTTATAAAAACCTTCTCCAGATTTTTTACCTAGTTTTCCTTCTGCAACTTTTTTACGTAAAATTTCTGGAGCGCGAAAAACTTCACTACCTAAAGTGGTATGTAGATAATCAGCAATATTTAGGCGTACATCAAGACCAACTAAGTCTGTTAGTTTAAGTGGCCCCATTGGATGGTTATAACCAAGTTCCATAGCTTTATCAATATCAGCAGGACTAGCAACTTCTTGTTCTACCATACGCATAGCTTCTAAGCCTAGAGCAATACCTAAACGACTAGAAGCAAAGCCTGGGCTGTCTTTTACTAAAATAGGTTCTTTACCAAGTTTTTTACTTACTTCTAAAACTATTTGAATTGTGCTTTCGGAAGTTTCCTGAGTACAAACTACTTCAAGGAGTTTCATAATATGAACAGGGTTAAAGAAGTGCATTCCTAGAACTTGGCTTGGGCGTTTAGTAGAGTTTGCAATATCTTTTATGCTTAGAGATGAAGTGTTGGAGGCTAAAATCGTGCTAGAGTGGCAAATTTCATCTAGTTGGGAAAAGATATTTTGTTTTAACTCTAGAGATTCTGGAACAGCTTCTATTACCAAGTTTGCTGTTTTAGCAGCTTCAGTTAAATCTATAGTAGTTTTGATGTTAGCTAAAGCTTGATCTCTAGCTTCACTACTAACTTTACCTTTTTCTACACCTTTATCCAGATTATTTTTGATATTATTAAGTCCACGAGTTACAAATTCTTCTTTAATGTCATATAAAAACACTTGATAGCCAGCCATCGCTGCTACTTGAGCAATACCATTGCCCATTGTTCCTGCACCTAATACACTAATAACTTCAATCATAATAATCCTTTAAAATAAAATTTCTTATTAATCAAATTTACAAGCATAGAGAGCTTCTATATAAGGGTCACAAACACGACTAGTTTTGACAATTCTAATTGCAGTTTCTAAATCATAGCCAAGGTAGCGGTATAAATAGCCAATTGCAACAGTAGGTGAACGGTTAACTCCTGCTGTACAATGCAAATAGATAGTATGTCCAGCTTGTGCAAATTCATTGACAACAGCTGTAGCTGCGGGTAACTCATCACGTAAACTTTCTAATTCAAAATCCCGTATTGGCTTACGTATAAAATCTAATCGGAATCTTCCATAATAGGCTTGTATTTTTGGCCAATCAATTTGATACCATTCAAAATCTTCATCTGTTTGTAAGTTGATTACAGCAGTAATACCAATCTCACGCATTAGGCGTTCAACGTCTTCAAAAGTTTTTGGCACAGTACCTACATAAAGATTAGGCAAAATTCTATTAAAATTGATTGCCATATTCACCTACTTAAATTGTGGTTCGCGACGTTCTAGAAAGGCTTTGATACCTTCTCTAGCATCTTCAGACTCAAAGCATTTAGTTTGTGCAGCAGTTTCATAATCAAGCATTGTGTCTAGATTTTGCTCGATACCTTGATAAATAGAGCGTTTAGCAAGAGCTAAAGCTTCTTTAGGACGGCTAGCAAGTTTTTTAAGTAAAGTTAAAGTAGTTGCTTTTAGATCATTATCTGCAACAACTTGATTAACTAGTCCTATTCTGTAAGCAGTTTGAGCATCAATCAAATCACCAGTAAAGATTAACTCACAAGCCCTAGCAGTTCCAATAAGCCTAGGCAGAAAAAAAGTTCCACCCCAATCAGGATGAAGACCTATTTTAATAAAGGCTTGGCTAAAACGAGCTGATTCTGAAGCAATGCGTATATCGCTAGCTAGTGCTAGGTTTAACCCTGCACCAGCAGCAATACCATTAATCATTGCTACTACAGGTTTTTCTATTTCTCTAACTTTAGTGACAACTTTGCGGCCACTTTCTAAGAGTTTCCTAAAGGCTTCAGTGTCATTAGTTTCTTGCAAAGAAGCCATATAGTTAATATCTCCACCAGCACAAAAACCTTTTCCTGCACCAGTAATACAAATAGCTCTAATATTATCATCTGTGGCTGCATCAGTAAGGGCAGCAAAAATTTCTTCACGAGCTGTGCCTACCAATGCATTTAACTTGTCTGGTCTATTAAGCGTAAGCCAGGCAATTTTATCTTCTTTTGCTAGTGTAATATTTTGATACATCTTAAATTATCAGGTTGAGAGTTAGTATTTATTATTTGCCCTTGAAATCAGCTTTGCGTTTTTCAACATAAGCAGCTAAGCCTTCTTTAGCATCTTCACTGATAAAGAGGCGTTGTTGAAGTTCACGTTCTAAGCTTAAGCCTTCATTAAAGCCCATTTCTAAGCCAGATTGTACAGCGCGTTTAATAAGTCCTATAGCCTTAGAAGCACGATTTGGAGCAGTAAAACTAGCAGCATACTCCATTACTTTTTCAAAGAAATTTTCACTTTCATAAACAGCAGTTACTAAACCTAAGGATAAAGCTTCATCAAAATCCATTGTACGGCCTGTTGCCATTAGTTCAATAGCCTTAGATTTCCCTAAGAGTCGAGCTAAACGTTGAGTTCCTCCAGTACCAGGAAGTACACCTAGGTTAACTTCTGGAAGTCCAATTTTTCCACCACCACGACGAGCAATACGAATATCTGCGGCCATAGCAACCTCTAGCCCACCACCTACACAATGGCCGTTTAGAGCAGCTATTACTAGTTTTGGAGTTTGTTCTAAGCGATTTAAAGTTTCATTAGCATGCAAGCAGAAGTAATACTTAAATTCTGGAGTAACTTCTGTAAGCATTTTTATATCTGCTCCAGCACAAAAAAACTTATTTCCTGAGCCACGAAGTACTATAACAAAAACATTTTCATCCATACGAGCTTGTAAAATAGCATCATCTAGCTCTCTCATCATTTTATAGCTATAAGTATTTGCAGGGGGGTCATTTAACTCAATAACAGCAATAGAATTTTCAACACTATATTTAATTAGGCGGTTTTCTTCAACTTTTGCTTCTGACATAAATACTCCAAAATTAACTTAATTAATATTTTGGCAAATGGCCTGGGCAAGAGCCTATATTAGGCCATAGGCATTGTCAACCAAGCAAAGCAAGTTCTAAAGTGTCTGTTTATCTGTGTTTAGCAGGCAATGCAAAAGTTAAGATTTTATTTTATTGTGGATTGATTTTATTTTCCCAAGCTATTTTTTAGCAGTAGCCCAAATATTCATAAATAGCTCAAAATAACCAAATTGTATTTTATCTTTAGAAAATCCAGCTTGAGTAAGAATCTCTCTTATTCTTTTACAACTATAAGCATCTTTATGTTCTTCAATTTCAGCTGGGCTAACTAGATTAAACTTAGCTAAAGTTCTTAGTAGTCCATCAGTCCATACTGCTGGTGTAGTCATTACATACATCCCACCAGGTTTTAGAACTCTTTTAATTTCTTTTAACATTCCAACTAGTTTATCTGGCTCAATATGTTCAAAGACAGCTAACATTGTTACAGAATCAAAAAAATTATCTTCAAATGGTAGGGGTTTCTCTTGTTCACTATCAAAGTTTACTAATTCTATGTTTTTTTCCTTAAATAAAACCACTTGATCTTTTTGTACAACTTTGTCTAAACCATATTTATCAGCAAAATCTGTTGATGTTAAAAAAAGTGGATATGAACCACAACCGATATCTAAAATTCGACCTTGTCTATAGTTTACAGGAATTAACTTATTAGCTATTTTAACCCTTTGTTTAGCTAAAAACCCTTCTAACAGCCCTGAACCTCTTGTTACATTTTCATACATATAGCAATAATCCATTAAAGCGGTTTTTCTAATCCCTTACCAAGTAGAAAACCCTCTGTTTTATTTCACCAAAATGGTATCATTTTTGGTTTAGCATGTTTTTAGTTGAAACTAATTTTTTTTGGTTAACGATTATATTTGTGAATTTGTAATCAACAAGTTTACTTGTGATTGTAAAATCATTCAAGATAGCATGCTCGAATATCTGCTCTTTTTGGAAAAAGCAGAGGTTTATATTGTAGTCTAAATTTTTGAAAACTCTAAGGAATACTTATGTTGAAACTCTTTAACACCCTTACACGTCGCCAAGAAGAATTCCAGCCAGAAGATCCAAAGTTGGTAAAAATGTATAACTGTGGCCCAACTGTTTATGATTTTGCTCATATTGGGAATTTTAGAACATTCCTTTTTGTTGATGTTTTAAGACGTTACTTAAAATATAAAGGCTACCAAGTTTTTCATGTAATGAATATAACTGATATTGATGATAAAACAATTAAGCGATCAAATGAAAGAGGTATACAGTTACAAGAACATACCCAAGAATACACTAAGTGTTTTTTAGAAGATTTTGATATGTTAGGCGGTCAGCGCCCAGATAAAATTGTTGCTGCTACTGAACATATAAACGAAATGATAGAGCTTGTAGAACGTTTAGATAAAAATGGCTTAACTTATCTTAGTGAAGGTTCTGTTTACTATCGCATTTCCTCTTTTGATGGTTATGGAAAACTCTCTGGGGCAAAACTTTCTGGCAATATTGCAGGTAAACGCATCAGTGTAGATGAATATGATAAAGAAGATGCACGTGATTTTGTACTTTGGAAAGGTGCTAAAGAAGGTGAACCAAGTTGGGATACTCCTTATGGAAAGGGGCGTCCAGGTTGGCATTTAGAATGTTCTGCCATGTCAATGAAATACTTAGGAGAAAGCTTTGATCTGCACTGCGGTGGAGTAGATCTAATTTTCCCACATCATGAAAATGAAATTGCTCAAAGCGAAGGAGCTACAAAAAAACCTTTTGTAAAATATTGGGTACATGCTGAACATTTAATGATTGATTCTCAAAAAATGTCTAAGAGAGAAAATCGATTTTTTACCGCTAGGGATCTAGTTAAAGATGGTTTTTCTCCCCTTGCAATACGTTATTCGCTTATTTCTGTACCTTATCGTAAACAACTAAATTTTACTCTAGATGGTCTTCGAGGAGATGAAACAAGAGTTAAAAAATTACAAGATTTCCGCCGTAGACTTTATAAACTAAATTGCACTGAAGGCCAAGTAGAAGAAATTAGTCAGGCTATTAAAAAAGCTAAACAAGATTTTGAGTCAGCAATGGATGATGACTTAAATACCTCTGCCGCACTAGCAGCAGTAGCTATTTTTGAAAGTGAAATTAATAAAGCTATCTCATCAAACAACTTGCTAGCTGAAGATCAAAAAGCGGCTCTAGCCTTTATTAATGATGTAGAAAGTGTTCTAGGCATTTTTGGAGAGTATAAAGAAGAAATTCTTGATACAGAAATACAAAACTTGATAGAAGAACGTCTAGCAGCTAGAAAAAATAAAAACTTTGCTCGCGCTGATGAAATTCGTAAATATTTAGCTGAGCAAGGAATTATTCTTCAAGACACTAAAGAAGGAACTGATTGGAGAAGGGCGTAACTTTACTAGTGCAACCTATAAATAGAAGCTTTTCTTAGTTATCCCCTTTTCTGTTTCTATGTCTTGATGATATTGGCATTGTGATGTATAGTTTTTTGGTTAACTGCATTATAATTCTAATATGGTTAAGAAAAATATTTGCCAAAATAAATATTTTTTAACAACCACAGAAATTAGTAAATTTGCATAAGACTTTTAGGAGGTCGTAATGGGCGACAATGATACTAGCTCCAAACTTAGTTACTTTTTAGTAGGTGCCGGAGTAGGCGCAATTGTGGCATTACTCTTTGCACCCAAAGCAGGACGTGAACTACGTGAAGATATTTCTGGAGCAACTAAACGTAGTATAGATTACGCTAATACCAATGCTAAAGCACTTGGACAAAGAGCTTCTACTGCATATAGTACAAGCAGAGAAAAAGCTAATGAGCTTTATGGTCTAAGCAAAGAAAAAACTCAAAACATAGTTGAAGCAGGAAAGAGTGTTATTTCTGAGCAAAAAAATCGTGTTGCAGCAGCAATAGAAGCTGGCAAACGCGCTTATCAAGAAAAGAAAGCTCAAGCAGCAGCCGAAGCTGAAGAGGCAGCCGCTTTAGTTGAATCAACAGAACAAAGTTAGCTTAAAACAACAACAGGGGTCTTTAGGCGGTGAATTATTTAGAATGGATACTATCTGGTATTATTTTGGTGTTTACTTTTGGACTACTAATAGCAGTCACTAAGCTCTATTTTGTTTCCAAACAGTTACAAGCAACCGTAGACGAAAACTTAAAACGCCTACAAACCCGTACTGATCCCTTATTAGTGGATGTTCATCAGAATTTACAACTACTACAAACACGTGGTGAGCCAATTTTAGCTGAAGTCCAAAAGTTAGCTGCTGCAGCACAACCAATAATGGCTAATGTAAACGAGATATTAGCTTCCTCTAAACCAATATTGGCTGAAGCTTATGTTGCTGTTCAATTAGCAAAAGAAACTGCTGCACTTACCAAAGAAGCTGCCCAAACCATAAAAACCGAATCTGAAAGCTGTATGGCTGCAATTAAAGCTACAACATTAGAAATCTCTAAATTAACTCAAGAAGAAGCTGAAAATGTACGTAGCTTGGTGACTTCAGTTCGTGAACGTACTGATTTACAAGTACAAAAAGTAGATCAGATGGTAACACGTACTACAGAACGTTTAGATAAAACGGCTGAAATGGTTCAAACAGGAGTTCTTAAACCTGTAGGTGAGATAGCTGCAGTACTAGCAGCTACACAAACTTTCTTACGAGTTATGTTTGCTCAAGAGCGCAAACAGATTGATGAAGCATATCAAGACGAAGAGATGTTCATTTGATGGCGGGCTAGGTGTGCCTGCCACTTAAAGCACCTGACTTAGCGCTTGGCGCTATAGCAGGTGCTTTTGTATTTTTGTAGATAAAAGTGAGGATGAGAATAAGATGTCAACACAAGCTTCTAGTGATTTAAAGTCAACCGTAAATTTACCCGACAATAGTTTCCCTCAAAAAGGTAATCTAGTACAGGCCGAACCAGCACGTCTAGAAAAATGGCGTGAACAAGAACTATATAAAAAATTACGTGAGTCACGCGCTGGTAAAACCATTTATAACCTACATGATGGTCCTCCTTATGCAAATGGTAAAATCCATATGGGAACAGCACTTAACAAACTACTCAAAGATTTTGTGGTCAAGTCCCGTGCAATGATGGGTTATGATACACCTTATATTCCTGGCTATGATTGTCATGGTTTGCCAATAGAAAAAAAGGTTGAAGATGAGTTAGAAAAAGCTGGTTTAAAGAAACAAGATCTTTCTGCACTAGAAATTAGAAAACGCTGCCGAGCGTTTGCTCAAAAACATATTGCTGATATGAATACAGATTTTGCTCGCTTAGGTGTATTAGGTGAATGGGAAAACGTTTACCAAACAATGAGCTATCAATATGAAGCTGATACCTTACGTGCTTTAGGTAATTTTATTCGTAGAGGCAGTGTTTATCGTGGCTTTAAGCCCGTTCATTGGTGTATGAATTGCCAAACGGCTCTAGCAGAAGCAGAAGTTACTCGTGATAAACATATTAGCCCTTCTGTTTATGTAAAGTTTCCTTTAAAAAGCGATCCAAGCAAATTAGATGAGCGTCTTGCAAACAAAAAAGTAAGCGCTATTATTTGGACAACTACTCCTTGGACTTTACCAGCTAACTTAGGTATTTCTTTTAATGCTAATTTTGATTATAGCGCTGTAGAAGTTGGCGAAGATGTTTATATTATTGCAAGTGAAATGCTAAAAGGTGTAAGTGAAAAGCTTGGTTGGCAAGAACCTACTGTAATTGCACAGTTTAAGGGTGAAAAATTAGACCGCTTAGTTGCTGAGCATCCTTTTATAAATCGTGAGTCACTTTTTATGTTAGGTGATCACGTTACACTAGAAGCTGGTACAGGTTGTGTTCATACTGCCCCAGGCCATGGACATGATGACTACATAATTGGTAAACAATATGGTTTAGATGTTTATTGCCCTGTTGATAACAAAGGCAAATTTAAGCCAGATGTAGAACGTTTTGCTGATAAACATGTCTTTGCAGCCAACAAAGAAATAATTGCTCTCTTAACTGAACTAGGTGCATTACTTAAACATGAAGACTATGAACATGAATATCCACATTGCTGGCGTTGTAATAAACCTGTAATTTTCCGTGCTACTCCACAATGGTTTATTTCAATGGATAAAACAGGACTGCGTGAACGTGCTTTAAAAGCAATCAAAGAAATCCAATGGAAGCCAACTTGGGGCGATGATCGGATGCACAACATGTTTGCAGACCGTATTGATTGGTGTATCTCTCGTCAAAGAACTTGGGGTGTGCCAATCACAGCACTTTATTGCCAAGATTGTGATGAGGAATTAATTTCTCCAGATTTAATTGACCATGTAGCTAATATCTTTGAAAAAGAAAGTGCTGATGCCTGGTATGCTCGTCCAGTAGAAGAACTATTACCAGAAGGAACAAAATGTGCTAAATGTTCAGGAGCTAACTTTAAGAAAGAAATGGATATCCTAGATGTTTGGCTAGATTCTGGTGTAAGCTGGATGGTTATGGAGCGCCATGGCTATAGTGTGCCTGTTGACCTTTATTTAGAAGGCTCTGACCAATATCGTGGCTGGTTTAATAGCTCATTAGTTTGTTGCTTAGAAATGAAAGATTCCTCACCTTATAAAACCTGTATAACTCACGGTTATGTTTTGGATAAAAACTTTGACAAAATGTCTAAATCCAAAGGTAATGTGCTTGAACCAGGTAAAATAATGCAACAACATGGTGCAGATATCTTAAGACTCTGGGCTGCAAGTATTGACTATACTGAAGATATGAGTATCTCTGATGAAATACTTAAACGTATTTCTGAGAGCTATCGTAAAATCAGAAACACAGCAAAATATGCTTTGGGTAATTTAGCAGGATTTTCTCCTGCAACTGATGCAGTAGCTTTTGCTGATATGCTGGAAATCGATCGTTGGGCAGTATCAGTTACTCAAGAACTTATCAAGAAAGTTAAACAAGCATATCAAGACTATGATTTTCATATTGCTTATAGAGAGTTGCTAGGTTTTTGTTCTCTAGAGCTTTCTACCTTATATTTTGACATATTGAAAGATAGGCTATACACCTATCCCCCTAAGTCATTTGAGCGACGTTCTGCACAATCTGCTATTTATGTAATTACTAAGACATTAGCATTATTGTCTGCTCCACTACTTGCATTTACAGCAGATGAAATGTGGGATTTCTTACCGAAATTAGGTCAAGAAGAAGCTTCTATTCATTTAGCAGAATTTCCTAATTATGACAGTAGTTTAGTAGATGCTGATTTACTAGCACGTTGGGAAAAACTTTTTACAGTTCGTGATCAAGTGAAAAAAGCTTTAGAATCAGGTGGTTTTGGTGGTGGTTCATCCCTAAAAGCTAAAGTATTGCTCCATGCTAAAGGTGAACAACTAGAATTTCTACGTAACTACCAAGCACAATTACATTTTATTTTCATAACTTCACAAGCTGAAGTTGTAGAAGATGAGACAGCCGAAGAGTTACAAGTTAAAGTAGAAGCAGCTAGCGGGCAAAAATGCGAAAGATGTTGGCATTTTACAGACAACATTGGAACAGATTCTCGCTATCCAACTGTATGCAGCCGTTGTGCTACAAATATTGTTGCTGGTTGGGGTTCTAATTAATTCTAAATTAATTTTTGAACCTCCAGGTTGCGCTTGTTCTTTTGAACCCCAGGTAGCGCTCATTACACTCGCTAAAACCTGGGGCTAATATGGGTTGAACTAATAAAAGTAGATCTATTTCAATAAATGAGTTAGTTTCCAACAGAGCCATATATTAGCCCGGGGTTTAAGCGAAGCGCAACCCCGGGTTCAAGGGGTTTAGCGAAGCGCAACCCCGGGTTCAAGGGGTTTAGTGAAGCGCAACCCCCGGGTTCAAGGGGTTTAGTGAAGCGCAACCCGGGTTCAAGGGGTTTTAGCGAAGCGCAACCCCGGGTTCAAGGGGTTTTAGCGAAGCGCAACCCGGATTCAACTTGTTCAACCATATTAGCCCCAGGTAGCGCTCATTACACTCGCTAAAACCTGGGGTTCAAAAAAAACGAGCGTCGCCTGGAGGTTATAAAACTAGTATTTGTGGTTAGATTATAACTTTGGGAACTCTTGATGTTATTAACACGTATTTGGGTAGAATCCTCAAATAAATTTCCTAAAATTTTATAAATGCTGTGGAGGCACTTTGAAGCAAATACTAAGGTATCTCCCTTTATCTATAATAGTTGTTTTGCTTGATCAGGTAAGTAAGTATTGGGCTTATAACAAGCTAAGATTTAATCCAGATATTGGGGTAATCGATGGCTTTTTTAAGCTAAGCTATGTGGAAAACACTGGAATTGCATTTGGTGTTTTGTCTAGTTTTAGTGGTAACTGGAAAATATGGTTGCTCTCTAGCATTTCTGTAATAGCTATTAGCTTAGTTACTTACTTTGCACTAAAAGCACCTGGAAACAAAAAGCTTTTTTTAATTGCTTTGATGCTTGTTTTAGGCGGCATTATAGGTAATTTAATAGACAGAATACATCTACATGCAGTTATAGATTTTATAGAACTTTATGTAGGTGATTATCATTGGCCTACATTTAATGTTGCTGATATGGCAATCTGTATCGGTGCATTTTTCTTGAGCATTGACATACTTAGCGAAGTTAAAGAGGTAGTTCCTCAAGAAGTAGCACCACAATCTGAACAACTAAAAGAATAAATAATTTTGGAGTCAGATCATTGATTATAAACAACATACTAGCCTGTTTGGCAACTAGTCATTACAATTACAGGCAAGTTTTTTCTAGAAAGGGCTTAAAGCCAAGTGTTTCCTGAACTTTTTCGCATTCCTGGAATTGATTTCACTGTAAATACTTATGGTGTACTACTAGCATCTTCATTTTTACTAGGTCTTTGGTTAGCAGCTAGTTTAGGAGCGCGCCAAGGCTATGATCCAAATAAAATCTATGATATTGGCCTCTATATGTTGCTAGCAGAATTAGTTGGATCAAAACTACTTTTGGTAATTACAGAATGGAATTCTTTTGTTCATGATCCTGGAAAGCTTTTTCAGTTAGATTTCTTGCGCTCAGCAGGAGTTTTTTACGGAGGGTTTTTAGGTTCTTTTAGTGTCAGCTTCTTTCTTGCTTATCGTTATAAAATTCCTTGGTGGACTTTAGCAGATGTTTGTGCTCCTGGTATTGCATTAGGTCAATTTACTGGACGGTTAGGATGTTTTTCTGCTGGTTGTTGTTGGGGAAAACCTACTACATCTTGGATTGGGGTTCAATTTACTCAGCGTGCTCATGAGCTTACAGGAGTGCCAATTGATGTTCATTTACATCCTGCTCAACTTTATGAATCTGCCACAATGTTTGTTGTGATGTTTGTTTTGTTGTACCTGCTAAAGATTCGTAAATTTAGAGGTCAGGTAATTTTAAGTTACTTAATGATTTATGCTGTAGCACGATTTACAATTGAATTTTTCCGAGATGATCCAAGAGGAGAACTTTTAGGACTTTCTACTTCTCAACTTATTGCAGCAACAATCTTTCCTCTTGCACTAGCTGCATTTATTTATAAATGGTGGCAATATAAACATTCCCCACAACCTACACAATTAGAAGTTAATCCTCAAGTTTTGGAGCAAGCAAAATAGTTACAGAAATTTCTAACCAAGATATTGTTACACTTACAGTTGATCCAAGCAGCGCAGGTAAACGCTTGGATCAATTTTTAAGTTTACAACTTCCCTCTTATAGCCGTACTCAACTACATCGCCAAATTATCAATACAGATGTATTAGTAAATGGTGCAAGTGCTAAACCTAGCTATAAGGTTCATACAGGTGATTTAATTGAAGTAGAATTACCACTACCACCAATTACTGAACTAGTACCAGATCAGATTCCTTTAGATATTGTGTTTGAAGACAAAGAAGTAATAGTCCTTAATAAACCTGCTGGACTAGTAGTTCATCCAGCCGCAGGGATTGAACGAGGAACATTAGCAAATGCTTTAGTAGCATATTTAAGTGAAAATAATCGTAGTGGTTCACCCCTAAGACCAGGGATTGTTCATAGATTAGATCGAGATACTTCTGGTCTTATGGTTGTAGCTAAAACTGAATCAGCACATCAAAACCTAACAGAGCAATTTGCTGATCGCAAAGTCAAAAAAGAATATATTGCCTTAGTTTATGGTCAAATGAGGCTAGTCAGTGAAGTAATAAATCAGCCCATAGGTAGACATCCAACTCAAAGAACTAAAATGGCAGTGTTAAGTAAAGGACGTGCAGCTTGGTCTTGTTATAAAGTTCGTAAACAATACAAGCAATTTACCTTAGTGGATGTAGAGATTAAAACAGGTCGTACTCATCAAATTCGTGTTCATTTAGCACATATCAATCGTCCTGTGGTGGGGGATGATGTTTACGGAAGTGGTCAAATTAACCAACTTCGCAATCAGAAAATGCAAACAGCAATTACCAATCTAAATCGTCATTTTCTACATGCAGCAAAACTAGCATTTATTCATCCTAGTACAAATGAGTACATGTATTTTTCTAGTCCTTTAGCAACGGAATTAGAGCAGCTACTTACTGTTATTGAAGTTGACAACACTTAAAATTTCGCTAGATAATTCCTGAAAATTGTTACAAAATAAGTTTCTTTCAATAGAGAAATCTGTTGCAACTCTCAAACAAAGCAAGAACATCAAAAAGCAAAATCTTAAAGTAACTTGGTAAACTTATGAAAAAACTTGCCTTATTTGCATTATTTCTTATGTTAGCTTTTGTTAATACCGCTTTTAGCCAAACATCTAACACCCCAAATAAAGAAGACGAAGATGAAACAGTAATTAAAATTAATACAGTAAATATTGGGCTTCCAGTCACAGTATTTGATGATAAAGGCAAGTTTGTAGCTGACTTAAAAAAAGAAAACTTTAAAGTGTTGGAAAATAATGAAACCCAACCTATAGTTGAATTTCATGCCCAAGCTAACTTGCCTCTAAATGTAGCTGTTTTAATGGATACTTCTACTAGTGTAAGAAATAAATTAGAATTTGAAAGAACTGCAATAAAACAATTTCTTGGATCTGTGCTACATACTGATAAAGATAGTGTTGCTTTTATTACTTTTGACACCAACGTAGAAGTACGCAGCGATTTCACCAATAACTTATCACAAATAACAAAAGCTGTAGATGAGATTAAAACAGCAAATGGTCAAACTAGTCTATATGATGCTATTTACAAAACTTGTAGAGAGAATATGGCTAGAACAGCAGCACGTAGACGGGTGTTAGTAGTTGTTACTGATGGAGCAGATACTAATAGCACTCATACACTTGCTCAAACTATATCAATAGCTCAACGCACAGAAACCACAGTTTATGTACTTAGTACTAAAGGTGGATCTGTTTTTCGTGTTGAAGGCTCACCTTACTTAAATACAGATGATCGGGAAGTAAAAAAACTTTGTAGAGATACTGGAGGCGAAGTATTTTTCCCTGATAATACTGAGGCTTTAACAAAAGCATTCCGTCAAGTATCTGATTTTTTACGTAATCAATATGTCATAATCTATGAACCAACAAACGGTAATGATGGGAAGTTTCGTCAAATAGAAGTAAAAATAGTTGGGCGAAAGAATCTTTCTACAATAACACGACAAGGTTATTTAGCTAAATAATTTTCATATACAAGTTAGGAAAGATAGTGGCTCAATTAAATTTACCAAATGAAATTCAGCAAGCATTAAATGGAAATACTACTCTTGGCATTACTCAAAGTAATCTTCCTTTTTTTATTTCAGAAATTAAAAATCTTTCTCACCTGCAAAGTTTATCTTTTATTGCAGGGGGAGCAATGGGAAACTTTACACCCACAACAGATAGCAACCTTATAATTGAAAGTCTCCCAGCTGAGATTGGACAATTAAAAGAGTTAAGGGGTTTAGGTGTCATTAATGCTGGACTTAAAAGCTTGCCTCCTGAAATTGGGATGTTAAAAAATTTACAAAAACTAGATATTAGAGGCAATTCCCTAACAACGCTTCCAAAGGAAATTGGACAGCTAGAAAATTTAGCAATTGTACACCTTGAAGCCAATGAGCTAACAAGCTTGCCCAAAGAGATAGGTTTATTAAAAAACCTACAATTCTTATACCTGATAAATAATAGAGCACCTTTAGCTTTGCCTGAAGAACTAGGTAATCTAAGCGCATTAACTTACTTAAGTATATCTGGGTGTTTATTAAATAATTTTCCTCAGCAAATGAATAATCTTAGCAAACTAGAGTTTTTAATAATTATGAATAGCCAAATAACTAGTGAATTTTTGGCTAAAGCTATTCCAGCAATATCTAGCATTAGCAACTTGAAGACTCTAAATCTAAATTCTAACAATTTAAGTTCATTACCTCCTGAATTTGGACAGCTAAACCATATACCAACAATATATCTAGACAATAACCAGCTAGAAACATTACCTCCTGAGTTTGGCAATTTAACTAAACTAAAATGGTTAAATGCTAGCAACAACAAGTTTAAAAGCTTACCTCCCGAAATTGGACAATTAAAAGAATTAGAAGGGTTGGTTATTTCTCAAAATCAGCTAACCACTTTACCTAAAGAAATTGGGGACTTAAAAAACTTACAATCTCTTGATGTATGTAAAAATCAACTGAATAATCTACCATCTGAACTTGGTAAGCTAGAAAAGTTATCAAAGCTAAATCTCTCTGCTAATCAATTAAGTGATTTACCTCCTGAATTTGGTAATTTAAAAGCATTGCCATATCTACAACTTAGTGAAAACCAGCTTAAATCTTTACCTAAAGAAATTGCAAATATGACTCAAGTGGCTAGAATAAATGCTGATAATAATTTACTTACTACAATACCAAAAGAATTTGGGAAATTAAGTAAATTAGAGTTTTTGGAGTTGTCTAACAATAAAATAACTAGTTTACCTATAGAGCTATGCCAATTATCTCAACTTAAAAAAATAGAGTTAAAAGGAAATGCAATTAAAAATGTCTCTAAAATCAAGCAAGCAATAAAAAATGGAGATCCATCACTTTGGCCTTAAATAAATTGGTAGAAAAAATATAAGACCTAGCAAAATGCTAAGTCTTAAGTGCTTTTATTTCATAGTGCTAACTAAAATATTACTTACTAGTATCTTTAGTAACAGTAAATTTAAATTCTTCTCCCTCTATATTAGAACCTTTAAATTTTATTTTGTCCCCCTCAATATTTCCCTCTGATACTGAGTGACCATTATCTATTTGAACATAATTGCCTACTTGTTTCCAAACTCCCATACGTGAACCTGTAGAAATAGTGTAGCGGTATTTATTTTCTTTTAGAAATTCTATAGTAAACTTACCAGATATAGTACTTGTTCCTATCCAAACAGTTCCTTCTAAAGTGCTTTTTGTAGCGTTTGATGGTTCTTCTATTTTATCTGTCTTTTGAGAAAGTGATGTTGAATTAGTTTGAGCATCTATGGCTAGTTTAGGATCATATTTAGCAGTACTTATAGCAAGAACTAAATCATCTGCCTTATAACCTTCTATAATAGCAAACGGACGTTGCTCTTTACCTTTACCAAGATCCTGTGTAACACGTTTAGGAACAATATCTTGTAAATACTTAATTAGATTGGCTAGAGTTATTTCTTTTTTATCATTGGCTGCTGCACCTTTTAAGCCTTCAACTAATGCCCAAGTAAAATAACCCTGGTGTTTTTCTTTATATTCATAAGCTCTATGATTCATTTCTGTAGCATAAAGTGTCACAAAAGCACTAACTTCTTTATTGCGAGTATCAAAGCTAAAACCTTTAGTATAATTTGGAGTTAATGGATTATCTGCATCTGCACGACCACCAGGATCATTACGACAAGCATCAACAATCATAACAACTTGTTTAACTCCTATTTTGCGTACACGTTCTTTAACTTGCATTACATTAATTGCTGTTTGTTCCAAGAGTTCAACATCATTATTAACTTGAGCATCTGAAGGCAGTAAAAAAGCTTGTCCTGCTCGTTCAACTCCATGCCCAGCAAAAAATATTAAAAGTAATCCATCTGAAGGAATTGCACTAGCTAAATTTGACAAACGTCTTAAGATATTTCCTCTAGTAGGCTGACGTTCAAGCGATTGATTAGAAGCAAGTAAAGTAACTTGTTCAGGATCAAAACCACCATATTCAATTAAAGCATCAGCTAAGGTTTTAGCATCATTTGAAGCCCCACCTAAAGTAGAAATTTGAGTATCAGCATAATTATCTACACCTATAATTAAGGCAAATCTTTTAGCTTTTATAGGTAAAGTTTTTATATTAGGAGTGTTTGGCAAACCTAAATTTCTTTCATCACTCTGGGCAAGTACATTAAAACTAAATATTAGTAAAACAAAAATTAGTACAGAGTTTAGGTAAAAAATTTTTCTTTTCATAGTATTACTTAATCCTCCATAACAGTCATAAAAATTCTAAAGTTAAGTAAATAATCACTATTTTTTAATACTAACACTTAAAATCACTATAAACCATTTTTCTACCTTTAAAAATACTAGGTTATAGCGAAATTTTTAATATTTCAGCTTCTTATCACTTTTGCACAATCTTAAACAAGTTAGTCCACTCTCAGACTAGATACAAAACAACCTTTTAGTTTTACAATGACATAACAAAATAAATTTAAAGACAATCTGTCTTTTATCATTAAAACAACCCTTTTACTCTTTGTTAGAAAAGCTAAACTGAACCTTAGTTTTTTTGGTAAAGGTAAATTAATTGTTAGGAGTCAATTATGAGTATAAAAAAACTTATTCTTATTATTGCAATTTTAACTACAGGTTGTGGGGCTTTAGTGAACCTTGCAAATGAAGAAAATGGTTCAAACAATCCTGAATATCAAAAATTTGTTTCAAAATATGGTGATAAAAATGGTTTTATGAGTGTACCAGAGTTAACTAATGTAGATTCATCAGGTATAGTAATTGTGGCAGCTGAAAATTGTCCTCGCATTGGAGCTAGACGAGCAGAAACACTTGCCCAAGAACTATCTAAAAAAGGTATTAAATTTGTGCGCACTAATTCTACACAATTTAACGTTTCTAGCCCTGATTCACTAGACTTCAAAAAAATGGAAGCTCTTATGAATGCTGGAACTCCTATAGTTTTTGTAAAAGGAAAAGGCAAATATAATCCAACTTTAGATGAAGTTATTAATGAGTATAAAACATCTGGAAATTAAGCTTTATTACTTAAACTAAAAACCTATTAACACAAAACTAGGAAAATCTGTAGTGAATAATTCAAATGCCTTTAATTCACAGTTTTTAAGCTCTTCAGCAAAACCTTGTTTTGAAATATGGTTTGCTGTAATTATTGATAAAATTACTAAAAAAGCTTTATGGATTCGCTACACAACATTTTTTCCTCACCCTAGTTTTCAACAAAAAGCTGTTGCTGTGATGTGGGCTTCTTGGTTTGATAGAGAAAACCCAAACAATCATTGCTATGGAGCAGAAACCTATCCAATAGATCAAGTTAATCTAGATAAAGAACCTTATATTTACCCTAATGGAAAATTATCCTCAAATAATTTACTTGGAAAATTAATGACAGCAAAAGGTTTACTAGAATGGAATCTAAGCTTTGAACATCAGTTTGAAGCTTTTGATCATACTCCTAGTTGGCTTAGTCGCTCCAATATACCTAAAACTAAAAGCCTAGTTTGCTCACCATTTGCTAAAGTGCAAGGTACTGTTATGTTTAATAATAATACTTATGCATTTAATAAAGCGGATGGTTGGTTTAATCACATTTGTGGAACTCAACGTGTAGAAAGTCTATTTTGGACTTATGTACCTTGTTTTGATGATGATAGTGAAGGTTGGTCATTAGAAATAGCTTCCGTTAAAGCTAAAAACTTCCTTCCCACTTTGACCTTTACAACTCTTGCTAGAAAAGAACACCTATACCATCAAACATCTCTCTGGAATTCTCTTAATGGAACTCTAAAAGTAAACTTCCCTAATTTGGAATTTAAATCTAAAGTAGCAGATTATCAGATTGAAGTTAAAAGCCAACTAGATAAAAATCAAATTACCCCCTATATTTACAGAGATCCAAATGGAGCTAAGCTCCATATTTTACAAAGCGATGTGGGGCAAGCAAGTTGCGTAATTAAAGCAAACAATTACAAAAAAATGCTAGTTTCCAAAGATGGAGCGGCTGTTGAATTTCATTCAATAAAGCCTTGGAGAGAATTTAGCTACTTAGATCCTTATTTTGTTAGTTAAACTGGTAAATTATAAAAACACAGAAATATATTTTACTGCCAACTACAGTAATATACTTACTATATACTATAAATACCTACTTAAAAATCAAGGCTTTTGGCTTCTAGTTCTTTTGCTTTTCTATAGTCTGCTTTTGCTTTCTTTAGTTCTCCTTTTTCTTTATAAATATCCCCTCGATCCTTGTAGTTATAGGCATCTTGAGGCTCAAGGTTTATAGCTTTTGTGTAATCAGCTATAGCTTTCTCTAGTTGTCCTATCTCTCTATAAAGTTCTCCTCTAGAGGTATAATAATCTACATCTTGTGGATCTAGTTCTATTGCTTTATTATAATCTGCTAAGGCTTTTTCTAATTCTTCTTGTTCTTTATAAACATTACCTCTACAAAGATAGCTATAGGCATTTGTAGGTTCTAAACTTATGGCTCTATTATAATCTGCTAAAGCTTTTTCTAGTTCTCCATTTATTTGGTAAAGATCGCCTCTACTAAGGTAGAGATAAGCGTCTGTAGGATCTAGCGCTATTACTTCATTATAATAGTGTAAGTCTTCATCTAAAATCATAGTATCTTCACAAAGTTCTTCTAAAGAAATCAACTCTATAGACTCTCCAGAATTTCCAGAACTTACTGGAATTAGTTCTACTATTTTGCTGTATTCATTTATAGCTTTTTCTAATTCTTTCTTTTCTCTATAAACATTTTCTTGAACATTCAAAGCATAACTACTCATTGGTCGTACTCCTATTGTTTTATTATAGAGTGATGGATTTCCCTTTTCTTTATAGAAATTACCTTTGCTAAGATAATTATAAGCATCTCTTGGGTTTAATCCTGTTGCTTTTTCTATTACAAATGACTTTCTTTCTTTATTAGCCATATATTTATTTCCAAAATACGAAAAACTGGTTTATAAAATGGGGCTTAGTACAAATTTTTAGATCAATTTCTTAAGCTATTTTTATACTAAACCCCCTATTAGTTTCATTAAACAAGGAAAATTTCTAGGTAAATTAATGTTTAGCGAACCTTTATTGCTAACATCAATTTACTTAGGTCACGTTTCATTAAAGAGAGTTGCGCACGTACATCATCTAACATAGCAGTCCGATCCATAAGTACATCTATAGTTAATGGTCGTTTCTTGGAAGTTCCTGTAGTGAGTAAGTCTATTTTTTCCTCACTTTTAGGTTTACTATTTAGGTCAATTCTTCCAACATCACTCCATTGTTTTATAAGATTTTCCTTACGAGATTTACTAGAGGTTTCTGTTGGAGGAACATTGTTAAGGTATTGCAAAATATCTTCAGGATATTCACTGTGATATTCTGGAGTACGGTTAAAAAACACTGCTAACATATTAGGAGCAAGCTCTAGAGCTTTTTTTCCTCCTTTTTGCTGACGAAGACCTATTAAAGAAAGAAATATAGAAAACCCACTAGCACCAATACCAGTAAGTGTTCCTTCTCTGGTAAAATTATCAGTTAGCTGAAGAGCATTTCCAACAATACCTATTCCCCCTGTAGCAATAAAATTAATAATATTGTTAATAGCTAGTTTGTGATCTCGTCTGCTTTCAAGAACTGAACGAAGTTCATTAGTTTTAGCTATCTCATCATCTATTTCTGCCAAAACTCCATCTATTTCTAGTGATTCTGTCATAACAGCCTCAGAAATTTTTTGTCTTAAGGTCAAAGCATGTAGACTCATTGTTCCACCTTCTTCACCTCTTTCTGTAGCTGGTAAACTGTAGTATTCTGTTATAAGTGGCATTATGCCTAATAAGTTAGCAACTTCTTGTGCACCAGAAGAAAGAGCAGGTAAAGAATTATTAGGTTTTGAAGCAACTGAAACAGTTTTGGCAACTAAATTCCCATCAGTTACAGGCGATTGAGCAAAACTTTGAATTGGATTGACTAACTGTATTAATAAAAACCCAATTAACAAAAGCTCTTTTTTTCCATGTTTCATAATTTCATTACCTGCTTTCTATGTAAGAATATTTGCTAGGCACTTATTTATTACTATGTTTTCTTTTAAGCTAGTCTCCTGCAACAACTTCATCAGAACCTATTGCTAATTCTCTACTAGCTCCATATCTTTCCTTATACTGATAAACCAGTAAGTAAATTGCTGGTAAAACTAAAAGTATTAAGATGGCAGATGTAACCATTCCACCTACAACCACACGAGCTAAAGGTCGTTGTGTTTCAGAGCCAATTCCAGTAGCAACTGAAGCTGGCAACAAGCCTATAGCAGCAGCCAAAGCAGCCATTAGTACTGGTCTAAGTTGTAGTTGTGCACCTTTGGTTACAGCTTCTTTTAAGGGAACTCCTTCTTGTCTTAGTTGATTAATTCTAGAAACTAAAATTACTCCACCTAAAACAGAAACCCCAAAGAGGGAAATAAAGCCTACAGCAGCAGAAATACTAAAATTAGTATGAGTTATAAGTAGTGAAAAGACTCCACCAATTAAAGCTGGAGGTAAAGTTCCTAGCAAAATAATAGAGTCAAGCAAATTGCCAAAAACACCATAAAGCAAGAAGAAAATAATTACTAAGCTAATTGGTACAACTATCATTAGCCTATGTACTGCTTCTTGTAGCTCTTGAAATTCTCCAGCCCATTCATAGTGATAGCCTGAAGGAATAGCAACTTTTTCCTTAATTTTGGCTTCTGCTTCTGAAATTGTGCTTTGTAAGTCTCGACCTCTTACACTAAATTTAATTGGGATATAACGAGAATTATCTTCACGATAAACAAATGAGGCTCCTGTTTGTTTTGTAATATCTGCTACTTGTTTTAGTGGAATATGGCTACCTGTAGGAGTATTTATCATTATGTTGGAAATCGTCTCAACACTCTCACGATACTGTGGTAAAAATCTTACTACTACATCAAAGCGCCGTTCTCCATCTAAAACTTGTGTTACAGCTTGCCCACCAATTGCTGCTTGAACTGTTGCGTTAATATCATTAGGCAATACTGAGTAACGAGCTGCTTCTGTTCGATTAACTTGAATTAGCAAATTAGGTTGACCAAGTTCTCCAAAAACTCCTAAATCTGCAACACCTGGAATAGTTTTCATTACATCTGAGATCTTATTAGCTGTAGCTTCTAACTTTTCCAAGTCATCCCCAAAAAGCTTAACTGAGTTTTCTCCCTTTACTCCTGACATTGATTCTTCAACATTGTCCTGAATAGTTTGTGAAAAGTTATAATCAACTCCAGGAATTTGCCTTAATTCACTTTCCATTTGGTGAATTAATTGCTCTTTAGTTAAACCTTTAGGCCATTCTTCACGAGGTTTAAGATCAACTAAAAACTCACAGTTAAAATAACTTGTTGGATCTGTACCATCATCTGGCCGCCCTAGTTGACTGATTACAGTGGTTACTTCTGGATATTTGCGAAATATTAAGCGCATTTGATCTGCAAGTTTACTAGCATAACTATAGGAAATTGTATTAGGCATACTGGCTCTTACCCACATATTTCCTTCTTCTAACTTAGGCATAAATTCACCTCCCATAAATGGAAGTGTTCCTAATGTAAAAACTAATGCTAGTACAGCTATTGCAGTTGTGATTACTGGATGAGCTAATACTTTTGCCAATAATCTTACATAAATAAATCTACTTGCACGAACTATTATAGTGTCATGTTCTTCAGTAGGTTTTAGTAACATAGCCGACATTACAGGAGAAAAAGTTAAAGCTAAAATCAAAGCTCCTGTAAGTGCAAACCCATAAGTTAACGCCATTGGGCCAAAAACTTTTCCTTCTACCCCTGTCATAGTAAATAGAGGTAGAAAAGCAGCAACAATAATGGCAGAAGAGAAAAAGATTGATGGAGTTACTTCTTGTGCTGCTAGAGAAGTAGTCCTACTTACATTATGTTTATAGCGATTTAATTCTGAGAGATGGCGAAAAATATTTTCAACCATTACAACAGAAGCATCTACAATAATCCCAAAATCTATAGCACCCATTGAAATTAGGTTTGCTGACTGTCCAAATAAAACTAGCAAAATAAAGGTAAACAAAAGAGAAAGTGGAATAGAAAGCGCAACAACTAAAGAAGCCCGTAAATTACCTAAAAATGCTAGTAAGATAAAAGTTACCAATAACATGCCTTCAATCAATGTATGGGTAACAGTTTTAGTAGTTATCCCTATTAATTTAGTTCTATCATAATAAGGAACAAGTTTAATTCCCTTTGGTAGAATGCCACTGTTAAGTTGCTCTACTTTTTGATGAACTCGTTCTAGAGTTGGCAAAGATTGTTCGCCTTTTCTCATCAGCACTACACCTTGCACAATATCTGATTCTTCATCTTTACCAACACGTCCCATTGGTGTTTTGCTACCTATACTTATTGAACCTAGCTGGTTAAGATAAATTGGAGTTCCATTATTAGTAGCTACAGCAACATTAGAAATATCTTTAACATCCTTAAACATCCCTATTCCACGGACATTGTAGCTTTGTACACCTAGTTCTAAGTAGTTTGCACCTACATTAGAATTACTACTAGCAATAGCTGACATCACTTGTGAAATTGAGACATTAAAAGAAATCAATTTGTTAGGATCTAAATCTATGTGAAATTCTTTAACTTGTCCTCCAAAGCTAATTACATCAACAACTCCTGGAACTTGTTTAAATTGGCGTTCTAGGATCCAATCTTGAACTTCACGTAGATCCATCAAGCTTTTACCTTCGCCTACTAACTGATAACGAAATATTTCTCCAATAGCAGAAGTAGGTGAAAGCTGTGGTTGTACTCCAGCAGGTAATGAAACCTGCTGAAGGCGGTTTAGTACTTCTTGGCGATCAAAACTATAATCTGTTTCATATTTGAAATAGCACTTAATATCAGTCAAACCAAAAAGCGAAATTGAGCGAATATGGTCTAGACCAGGCATTCCATTAAGCTGAGTTTCTAATGGAACAGTAATTTGGCGCTCCATTTCTTCTGCTGACCAACCAGAATTTTGTGCAATAACTTCAATTGTTGGTGGTGATGGATCTGGATAAGCCTCTATATTTAATTTCTTAAAAGCAAATATTCCTGCAACTAATAAAACTACAGCAGGTACGATTACTAATAGTTTTTCTTTTAGGATAAAATCCACAAATTTGGCAATCATTTTTCCTCCATATATATAATTAAATGATTGTTAAATTAGGATTTCCCTATTTCATTAACTAGTAATCCGCCTTGGATAACAACTTTTTCCCCTGGTTCTAAGCCTTTCTCAACCATAACAAAACCATTTGTTTGTTGACCAGGTTGAATATTTTTACGGCGGAAGTGACCAGGAGATTCTTCAACTAAAACTACTGCTTCATTTCCTTGAGAAATCACAGCACTAGCTGGAACTACAGGAAGAGACTTGGTTTGCACATCATTAATTTTAATTTTGGCAAACATTTCTGGTTTAAGTAGTCCATCTTTATTTTGTAATGAACAACGAACACGAACTGTACGAGTGTTAGGATCAACTGTTGGGCTAATTAGAGAAACTACAGCAGGAAATCTACGATCTGGATAAGCAGATACAGTAATATTTAGTTGGGAATTAAGATGTATTTTAGCAATATCACTTTCATAAACATCTGCCCAAACCCAAAGAGAAGACATATCTGCAATTAAGAAAACTGGATCAGATGAATCCGTTTTAAGATACTGACCTAAGCCAATCTTTTTATCTACAATGGTTCCTGAAATAGGAGCAGTAATTGTGATACGTCGATCTATTTGTCCACTTTGTTCTGATAAATCACTAGCATTTTTACCAAATAAAGCTAGTCGATTTTCTACAACAGCTAGAGCAGCTTTAGCTCGTTTATCTTCATCTTGTGCACGTAGAAAATCACTTTCTGCTTGTTGTAAATCTTTTGTGGCTAAAGCTTCTTGTGCATGTAGGCGGCGAGCCCGATCTACAGCAACTTGAGCAGCATCTAACCCAATTTTCGCTTTAGCTACATCTGAACGGACTAAGGCCAAATCATTATGTATTGATACTAAATCTGCTGATTCAACAACTAAGAGAGGTTTTCCTTTTTCTACATAATCCCCTTTATTTGCTAAAACTTCTAAAACTCGACCAGCATAAGCAGGAAAAACTGGGGTTACATGATCTTCATTAAAAGCAATCTTTCCAGTAGTTTCTCTATCTGTAACAACTGAAGAAACTTTTACTTCTTGCACTGTAACTTGTTTTAACTGCTCATCACTTACAGCAATAGTATCTGTTGGGTTGCTTTCTGTTTGAACTTCAGGAGTTTTAGAGTTTGAAGCTTGTTCAGGCTTTAAAATTTTCAAATAGAAAAACACTACTCCTGCTCCAAGTAGTATTATTGTTATTAAACTAACTATGTAGAAATATCTCCTAGGAGATTTTACTTTTGATACAACATCTCCATTTATATTAATGGATTTAGAGGATTTATCGGAAAAACTATCAAGCTCTTCTTTTTCTAAAGTATGTTCCTTAGCACTTTGACTAAGTTGTTTTTCTATATTTTCTAAATTAGTTGACAATTGTGTAATTTTTTCTTTATGAGCGCTATCAACTAAATCTTTCAATGATTTATCTTCAAGCTCTAAGTTTGCTTCTTCATTTATTTCATATTGATTTACTTTTTCCATAATATTACTCCTTAAGCAAATTAGTTGGCTGCTTAACTTTTAAGGTAATGGTTGTCCAATGGCTTGTTCCAATTGCCATAGGCTCATTTGATAATCAGCACGCGCTTGGTTATAAGCAGTCAGTGCTTGGTTGTAAGTTCTTTGTGCGTCTAAAAGCTCAAATAAGCTGATAGCCCCTTCTCTATAACTATAGGCAACAACACCATGTAGTTTTTCTACTTGGACTAAATTGTCTGAGTTATAAAGGTCTAAACTTCGTTTAGCGATCAAGTAAGATTGATAGGCTTTTTCTACATCAGTAATAACCTGATATTCTGTTTGATGTAGTTGTGTTTCAGCTGTTTTATATTGAGCTTGGGCTTGTGTAATGCCAGCTTTTTGATTGTTATAGATAAAGACTGGAAACTGTACTACAACACCAACAGCACTATCTGATCCAACACGTTGATATTCATAACCAATATCAAGATCTCGTGTTCTTTGAGCTTTGGCTAAACGTAGTGCAGCATCAGCAGCTAATAGATTATTTTTAGCTGCAATTACATCTGGACGATTATCTAATGCAAGTTGTTTTAGTTCAGCTACAGTTTTTATAACTGGACGATCACTAAAAGTACCAATAATTTCTAGTGGAGCAGTTTTTAGTGGATTTTCCATCATTAAAACATCTTGTTTTTGTGAGATGTTTTTTATAGCTAATTCTGAAGATGGTTGAGAGTTATTTAAATCAAGATCTAAAGCTTGTTGGTCATTAGAATCAGGATTTTGGCTAATATCTTCAATTTTTGCACCTAACAAATTAAGCACATCGCTTACAGCTTGTTGATAAGCATTATGTGCTTGTAAAACTTGTTGTTGATATTGGAGTTTTCCAGATTTTACTCTATAAAGTTCTAAGGCTGGTAAATCTCCATTTTCAACTTTAATAGCAGTAAGTTTTTCTGTTTGTTCATATTGTTGATTTATTGTTTTTGCCAAAATCAAATTTTCACGTGCCAAAGAAGCTGTATTAAAAGCTTGGCGAAGTTGAAATAGTTGTTGACGTACAGTATCCAACATTTGAGCTTCACTAGCTTTAATTTGAAAATCAGCTTGTGCTATACGTGCTTCTCGTTTGCCACCACGTTCAACATTTTTATCAATACGAAAGGTAAATGTTGGTTGTGCACCTGCGTCAGAATTGGTTGAAAAGAATCTTGGAAAACTACCAACAATATTTGAGGTAACTGGAAATTGCTCTGCACCAATTGTAATGGTTGGATTAGGTTTATAACTAGCAATTAACCGTGCAGCACGATTAGCATCTATTTGATAGCGAGCGGATGCTATTGATAAATTACGCTCTAACAAAATATTTTCTGCATCTGCAAGAGTTAATTTTTTTGGAATGGTTTTTGGCGCAGCATTAGACACCATTCCCCCAATGCTTTGTCCATAAGTCACCTTAGATAAATCTAACATGACAACGACACAAAGCATTAGGAAGAAGAAAGATCGCTGTTTTAACATTTTCTTCTCCTAAAGTAAAAAATTTAGCTACTTTAACGTCAATGTTTGTAAAACTTTGTAAAGACTAAAGTTAGAAAAATTTAGAACTGGTAATTACAAACTCTGTTTGTAATTAAACCTAAGAGGCTAGATTATGTTAGGAGGTCCACGAGAAGTTATGGTTTTTGAAAAGATTGATGAGTAGTTATTGGGGGAGAAATATGTGTTTGTAGATTGTTTTTCTAGTTTGTGGCTAATAAAGCTGACAAAAGTATTTTCTATTGAAAGCTTCTCATCTTCGTTAGAAATAGGGCTTTCCGCTAAAAAGTGAGTTTGCTGTGAAAGCTCAGGGTCATCGCTAGAAAAATTAATATTAGAATGACTTGTATCCCGCTTAAAATTACCTTTTCCATCACTAAGCCAAATAGTTAATGGCCTGTCAGATATTGCACTAGTAACAACAATATCATTATCGTTGTCTTGATCCACATCATAGGTAAAAAATCTAGATCCAACTACATTAGGCTGTGATAAGGTAAAATTACTTGCCTTGTTATTTCCTGTTAAACTAACTTGGAGTTTATAGAAATTTCCTTCAACTTTGCTAGTAATTAAGTCTGGACTGTTATCACCATTTAGGTTTGAAACAACCTGTTCTGTTGTGGATAACCAAAAAGTGTCATTTGTGACTGGAGCTATTTGAGTAGATAGAGAGGTAAAGCGAGCTAACATTATCCAATTGCTGGAGATAGTTAGCATCAGCAACGCTAATAAGATTAATGGTGTTGCGAATCTTTTAGCTTGAGTCATAGCGCAACATTAACAAAGCTTTTTACCGTTGTCAACTTGATTTCTAAGAATATCTTTGGTTTAGCATCTTAAAATAAACCTTTCATTTGCCTCGATAAATTCAGTCTTTTTGTTTATTATTATTATCTAAATATTTAATAAAAAACTTGGTGCGTTTTACTGTCATAAGAAAATTTTTGGATTAATAAATCTAAAATCCAAAAAGATCTATTTAACCCAACTATTTAAATATTTTGGGAGGTTGAATTTGCGAAGAATAAAGCTATTTGCAGTCTTTACAATATTATTATTTGCCGCTATTAGTACAATAAACTTTAGCTCTACTAAAGCACAAAATCCAAAACCTTTAGGATTAAAACAACAAGCTAAAATGCTTTTGCAGCCAGCACCAAAGGCTAACTTAGATCCAAAAGTTGTTGATTTTGGCACTAAAATTCTTTCGTCAGAAACCTTTGGTAATGAAGTTTTTTGGACACAAATGCTTGGATTACTTAACGGTTCAGTAGAAGTAAATGGTCAAAGTGTAGGTGTGTTGCCAATAATTCTTGATGCAATAGACTCATTAGATGGAGTCAAAGGTAATTTATTTACAGGCAATGGTGGAGCATTTACACAAAACTTAGTAATCAATATTCCTCCAAATACTACCCTAGATGGAGTTATTAAACTCCCTTCAGGCCCTTTTCCAACAGGGCTAGCTGTTCCTAAAGGTAGCCCTGTACCAGTTGGAGTTGTACCTGTAGCAGTTGCTAACACAACAGCAGGTGCACTTAATCCAAGTACAATTAATTCTGCCTATCCAAATCAAAGTTTTACTTTTGGAGTTTCTTGCAGTCTATGTCATGAAATAGTTCGTTCAGATGGCTCAAGATTGCCTGGTATGGCTAATACTCAATTACAAATAGGAGTTATTTTTGCTCTAGCTGGAAATTCAGCTGCACTATTTCCACTTGGCGGAGCAATGCCTCAAGATGTTGATCCATTTAAATCAGGCCAAGTTAAATTTGATAATGACGGCGATGGTGTAGTTGATGCGGATAAAACAGCAGATTTTGAACGTATGATTGACCAAGAGTTTTTACTTACACCAAAAGGTTATTTTGATGTAACGCTAGATGCTCGAACTAATCCAACTCAAACTCCAGTAAATTCCACTAATGGCAATCAACCATTACTTTGGGATGGTCTTTTTGCTAACAATAACGAAGGAAAAACAGATAATTTTGTTCATTCAGTACTTTTAGATGTTTCTTCACTTACAGCACTAGTTGGAACTCCTGCTCAAGGGTTATTTCCTTATCTAGCTAATGGTTCAGAGGCTTACTTAGCTAATTTGATGCAACACTCTCCTGCACAACTTGCAGGTAAAAGCTTTAAAGATATTGATCCTCAGCCAGACGTACCTGGAATTTTAGCTCGTGCAAAAGCAGTTTCAGTCCTTTCTAAACAAGGTATTTTAGGCATACAAACCTTTTTGCCAAACCCAGGACTCTCACAACTTAGCCAAGATAATGCAGCTGAAGAAGCTGTAGATGCTGCAATGCAATCTTTTAATGGTTTAAGCAATACTAGTAAAGAAAACCAAAAAGCTCTCTCTAGTGGTGCAGTGCTAAGAGGAGCTAAAGTCTTTCTAGAAGCAGCTTGTAATTCATGTCATCCTGGCCCATTCTTTACTGCTAATACAATTACACCTTTAGAAGTTATTGGAACAGAACCCACTCGTGCAAAAGATAGCGCTCCATTTAAAGGGCTCTCTGATTTACTTGGAACTACTCAACTTGTAGGCTATAAAACTCAAGCTAAACGATTTTTATTTGCAACTGCTCCTTATTTACATGATGGAGGAATGGCAGCAGCCCGTAGTAAGGCTAATGGCCCAATAGATATTTTTGGTGTAGTAGCTACATTATTTTCTGGTGTTGAACCTGAACCTAGGGCAAGTCTAGAAGTAATGCTTAATCCAGACCTAAAAGCTAAAGTTGTTCAAGCTAATAAAACACAAAAAATTCCTTTCTCCTCTACTGGTAAAACCCCTTCAGATATAGCTATTACAGGCGAAGGTCATAATTTCTTTGTTGCTCCAGGTATTCCTAAATCTACTGGTACAGGTTCATTTACTCAAAAAGACTTAGATGATTTGATTAGTTTTTTATTAGCATTAGATGATGATCCTAGCAAATAATTAATCTACAATTAACGTAAGTATTTTACATTAAGTCTAGCCTGTTTTGGTTAGGCTTTTTTGTTTTTAAAGAAGACTGCTTTATCAGCAGTCTTCTATTGAAAAAGAAGACTGATTAAGCTTATATTTAGCAATACCTTAAACATATTTTTATTTTAATATTTTAAATATACTTTTTTTATAAAAAAACGTGAGTAGAGAATTTTTTAAAGATACTCCTTTATCTGAACATGATTGCCAAGTTTTCTTAAACTTTTATTATAGCTTTCTTGGTCAGTCAGAAGATAACAACCTAAACTTACTTAAAGCATTATCCTTAATGCGACAAAATCGGCGTCGTTTAGTTATTCATAACTTAATGGCAGCACGTGGTTTTGCTGAGCAAATCTTTTCTAACCCAGCAGAAAGAGTAAAAATATTAACTTACCCTTCTATCCTAGAAAACATTTGGCAGCAAGTAATTGAGTATAAACGTAATTACCCAACTAACCCGCCTGTTCAACCGCTACAAGAGATGGTTACTAGCTATTTAACTCAAGTAGAAAACAGTGGAATTTACTTACATAATCTTTTGAGTAAAATTCAGTTAATTCAACCAAAAGATAAATTTAGTCTTTCCATTGCTTTTGCTGGTACAGAAGAATTAAAAAAACAACAGCGCATTCAGTATCAATGGCTATTGATTGCTTTAATTGATCGCACTTTTTTTTGTATCCTACCAGCAGATGCTACTGATAGCACAATGGCTCTTGGCAAGTTACGTAATTATGTAAATCAAATGCTAGGAGCAGATGCAGCTAATGTTTATATAGAGTTTTTCCCTCTTGGGGGAGGTATACTTAAGAAGAAAAGTCAAGTAGAGCTTTTTGGTCGAAATCAAGTATTTGATGTAAATTACGCTAGTACTGATACAGCATACTCTCGGAAAGTTATGGTACAACATAACAATGCCAAGTTTAATTTAGCATATGAAATACTAAGCGAAGAGTTTCCAGCAGAAGCTTTTTCTTGGGAAACTATGGAAGAATAATATTTTCTTACTGTTAATTTTATCTGCTAATCATCTTTTCGAGTGGTCATCACTCTAATAGTTTTAGTAGAAATCAACATATCTGTTGGCAATTTTTCATCGCTAATTTGATTATTATTAATCATTTCCAACAAAAGACGGTAAGCTGTGAAGTTGCTACAATCAGCTTTTCCTAAAATCTCACATAGAGTAGAGCCACCTAAAATCAATGACCAAATTTGATTTGCATAAGGTGTTGTTGTTTCTTCTTGCCAATCTAGTTCTTCAACAAGTGGACGGAAAGAAGTTGTAAGGTCAGGAAGCTTATGCTTAAAGGTTTCTAGCTCATCTTGTAAGCGGTGGGCTTCTAGTAAAAGATTCATAGTTGGCATACGTATAGGCTCAGTAGTTGCCATATCTTCTGGTAGTTCTTGTTGAACAAATGTAAAGCTACCTGCTAGTGGCATTTGGAAAAGTTGATAAAACCCTTCTTCACCACCTCTTGAACCTAACTTAATATAGCGTGCTTCACCACCTTCAAAGTAAATTCTGGCAAATGGTAAAACACCTATTACTCCACTTCCTCCAACATCGTTATCCATCTTAGGATAAAGCATTAAAACACCTGATTCTCTTAGTCCATTCAAGGTTTGAACTATTGTAGCTAAATCAAAGTGTTGAAGGTCTCCTTGTAAATGACGTTTGCTGTGACGTGCTTGGAGTTGTCCTTCACTTGCAGCTAATTTATGACATAGTGCAGTAGTATATTTTAAGGCAAAATCTGGTATAGATTGAATTAATTCTTTTAAGCTTTCGGCTGGTAAGGTAAAAATTTCTGCTGCTTCTTCTATTTTTGCCTCAGTGCGATGTACTCCGCTTATTAAAGCTAGAGATTCCCCTAACGATTCTCCACTAGATAAAAATCCTACAATAGTAAGTCTTCCACTAGAATCACGAACGGCTGAAACCTCAACTAAACCGCTATAAATTACATATACAGTGGTACAAACTTCGCCAACTCTAAAAAGATAACTGCCTGCTGGCAAATGTTTTATGTCACCACGACGAGTAATTTCATACAAAATTTCCCAAGGAAGATCTTGAAATAGTAGACAAGATGAGAGAAATTCTGTTTCATCTTTTGAGGAAATGAGGAAATTTACTTGCAGTTCTAAACCATCTGGCCCAAAAGTGAGCATGTCACCGTTTTTTAAGGCAACTTTCTTAATACGCTCACCGTTAACAAAAGTACCATTGCTGCTATTTAAATCACACAAATAAAGTTGATTATCTTCACAACGTAACTCGGCATGAACACGGGAAGCAATAGAGTGTCGTCCGGTATTATCATAAAGAGCAAAATCACAGCTAGGAGCACGCCCAACCTTTATTACAGGCTGAGTGAACTCTTTGGTACTGCCAGGATGTGTTCCATTGAGATACTTCAATTTAACGAACATATTGGCTTCTCCTCAGAATCATGGCAAGACAAACAAAAAACTTTTGATAGGATCTAAAGCTTAAATCTAGGACACACAGATATTTTACACAAGCCGCAATTATATCAATGTTTTCCTTTATGTTAAAGCCTAGCTTAAATTTTTAATATAAAAAATATATATAATTATTTTATTCGGTTTATTTTATAAAAATGTCTCAAGGAACTAACTATTTAGAAAAGCCAAACTTTCGATCATTATAATACATTGCTAAACAAAATAATAACAAAATAATAGCTGTAAACTTAAGAAAATCTTTACTCTTTTCTTTATAAGTTTATAGTTTGGCTTCTAAGTGTTATTACTAGTACTAATTTTTGAAACTATAGCTTGAGTTACTTGTTGCAAATCTTTAGGCTCAAGTAATATTTGTAGTCCTCGCCGTCCAGCACTAATACTAATTTTGTCGCAGTTTAACGCACTAGAATCTAAATATAAAGTATAACGTTTTTTTACACCTAAAGGAGAAACTCCTCCACGAATATAACCTGTTAGGGCTTGAATTTCTTTAACAGGAACTAACTCTACACGTTTATCTCCAACAAGTTGTGCTAGAGCCTTCAAATTTAACTCGCCATCGGCTGGAACACAAGCCATTAACACGGTGCCACGACTAGTGCGAGCAACTAAAGTTTTGAAAACCTTCTCAGCTGGCCAACCTATCTTGTTTGCTACTGTTTGAGCATCTAATTCATCTTCATTAACTTCATATTCTCGTAGCTCATAAGCTATTTTTTGTTGATCTAAAATTCGAGCAGCAGTAGTTTTCATAGTAATTCTTCTAAAGTATTGTTTATATTTCTTATTAATACTCTAGGCTAAATTATTTACATTTAGATTGTATTAGATTGCGATCTTGGCATTTTTCTAGTGCAGCTTCTAAAGTAATACGGCCTTCATTTACCAATTTAATTAACGCTTGATCCATTGTTTGCATACCATCTGAAGCACCAGATTGCATATAAGAAATAATTAAGTTAGTTTTAGCTTCACGAATAATATTAGCTAGTGCTGGGCTTCCAAGTAAAACTTCTATTCCTGCACAACGTGATTTACCATCTGCTGTTGGTAAAAGTTGCTGAGCAATAATACCTCGGATTGCATCTGAAAGCATTGCTCTAATTTGAGGTTGTTCTTCTGGTGGATATACATCAATAATACGATCTACCGTTTTCATAGCACTATTAGTGTGCAAAGTACCAAATACTAAAATACCAAAAGAAGATAGAGTTAAAGCAAGTGAAATAGTTTCTAAATCCCGTAATTCTCCTACAAGTACAATATCTGGATCTTGGCGACCAGCAACTTTTAACGCTACATTAAAATTTTCTGTATGTGTCCCAACTTCACGTTGAGTAATTAAAGCTCGCTTATTTTGATGAACAAACTCTATAGGATCTTCAATAGAAAGAATATGTGCTTCACGAGTTTCATTAATATAATTAAGCATTGCTGCTAATGTAGTAGATTTACCACTACCAGTTGGCCCTGTTACCAACACTAGCCCTGAGCGCATATCTGCAATCTTTTTTAATACAGGAGGCATATTTAATTGTTCTAGAGTAAGTACTTTTTCTGGAATTAAGCGAAATACAGCCCCCATACCTCGATGTTGAAAAAAGATATTAGCACGAAAACGAGCCATGCCTTTTAGCTCATATGCAAAATCTAAGTCCAAGTGATTTTCAATTCTTTCTTTTTGCTCTGGAGTGAGAATCTCATAAATAAGCTCTCTACTATGTTTAGCACCTAAGACAGGAAACCCTGTAGGGACTAACTGCCCTCTTATACGCAACATAGGAGGACGACCTATGACCATATGTAAATCTGATGCATTTTGTCGCAATGTTTCTTTAAACAATTGATCTATTTGTGCCATTTTCTCTCCATCCAAAAGTTTTTAGTTATTTGCTAAATCCGCTTAATTGCAGCTTCAAAGCCTTTTTTGTCAGAAGCAAAATCTAAAGCCTTTTGTGGATGAACTTTACCAGCTTGAACTAATTCTAATAAAGCATCATCCATTCGCTTCATCCCTATATGTCTATTAGTTTGAATTACGCTAGGTATTTGGAATGTCTTCTTTTCTCTAATTAAATTAGCTATAGCAGTAGTGCCTAACATAATTTCTGCTGCTAAAACCATCCCGCTTTCATCCACCATTGGAAGAAGTCTTTGAGAAATAACAGCTCTTAATGAGTCAGAAAGCATTGCTCTAATTTGATTTTGTTGTCCTGGAGGAAAAGAGTCTAAAACACGATCTACAGTTTGGTGTGCGCTAGAAGTCATCAATGTTCCCATCACTAAGTGACCTGTTTCTGAAGCTGTTACAGCCAAAGAAATGGTTTCTAAATCACGCATTTCACCAACAACTATCACATCTGGATCTTCACGAAGTGCAGCACGTAGTGCATTGGCAAAAGACTTTGTATGTCGTCCAACTTCACGCTGATTAACTATAGCTTTTTTATCAACTGGATGAACAAACTCTATAGGATCTTCTACAGTAAGTATATGTAAAGCACGTTCACTATTAATAACATCAACTAAAGAAGATATCGTAGTAGATTTACCTTGGCCAGCAGCACCAGTAATAAGTATTAAGCCTTGGTGAAAGCGAGTTAAATCTCTAACCAAAGAAGGCAAACCTAAAGCTTCTGGAGGTAAAATTTCTGAGGGAACAGCATGAAAAGTTAAGTCAATACCTCGATTTTGTCTAAGAACATTTCCACGAAAACGCCCAACACCTATTACTTCATAGCTAAAGTCTAGATCTCCGGTTTTTTCAAACTTGTTAAATTGTTCATCTGTAAGAATTTCTTTTATTAAACTTCTAGCTTTTTCTACTTCTAAAATTTCACCTTCTACCCTCATCAATGTACCAAAACGCCTTACAATAGGAGGAGCCCCAGTAGCAATATGTAGATCAGAACCTCGCATTTTTAAGGTTCTCTCTAGCAATTTATCTACTTCTTGTCTAAAGCGTTGGCGATCAGGAGTGATTCCTGTCATAGTGCGCATCATGGTTCCAGACATAGTGCCGGTAGTAGAAAAATTACTAGCTGCTGAAGGAGCAGCCAATGGAGCTATAGGAGGTGGAACTGTTCCAGGTGCAACTTGATTAGCAACAGCATTAAAAGGCATTGCTTTAGGCACAGGTGCAGGAGGAACTTGTCTTGGTTCTGGAGGACGGCCTTCAGCTAGAGCTTGACGTTGTTGTTCATCTAGAGGAACTGTAGCATCTTGAGTGGGTTGTGGAGGTGTAACAGGAGCAGGTTGTGGAGGTCTTGCTACAGGTAAAGGAATAACTCCTTGTTGTGCACTAGCTTGAGCAGATGCAGGTTGTCCTGTTAATGGTTTCCCAACAGGTAGAGGAATAGTGTCAGGTTGTCCTAAAGGTGCAGCAGGTTGTGCCATAACTGGTCTTGCTGTTGGAACGGGTTGATTGGGTAAAGCTTGAACTGGCGTAGCCATAACAGGTTGTGCCATTGCAGGAGTTGCCATAAAAGCTTGTGTTGGAGGAAGGTTGGCAGAATCTCCACTATTAGTAATATCCTTGAAAAGAACTTTAATCCCATTAGTTTGTTTCAATATAAAAATATGAAAAGTTCCAACTCCATCTACATTATAAATAAATTCAGTAGTAGGTTGTCCCACTAGAGCAACTTTTTTATCCTCTGGCATAATAGGAGAGATTAATTTGAAGATATCATAGGGAGTTAGTTGGGTTTTTGTTAACTCTTTTACATTTCCACCAACTAAAATCAGTGCAGTTTTTCCTGCTTCTAAACATATTTGCTCAGCATTAAGGGCTTTGGCACTTTTAAGTAGTTGCTCTACCGACATTTTGATCCCCTTTTCTAAAAATAAGAAGAACTATTTTAGGTTAATACACATAAACATAAATTGAAAGGGCTTTATTAAATTTTCTTTTTAGAATCAATAAGTTGCAATGCTAGGCTTTTTGCAAGCAAATTTTAACATATTATCTTTGCTAAAAACACAACACCAAATAAATAAACTAGTGGCTTAAAGGCAATTTTGAAAGCCCTTGTCCTAGTTGAATTATTGTATGACAATTCCATTCAGCATCATTGAGTTCAGGAAAATCTTCTCGATAATGTCCTCCACGGCTTTCTAAACGAAAATTTGCTGATTGTGCTATCAATTGCGCCACTGTAAGATAGTTCTTTGTAACTAAGTTAAGAGGTTGTTGTGCTAATTTTTCTAACTCTAAAATAGCTTTTTCAAGTCTAGAAGCACTTCTAATAATTCCTACATATCGCCACATTAGTTGACCAACTTGCTGATGTATAGAAGGATCTAGCTTACAATGATCATCTACTACAGCAATCTCATTAGCTTTGACTTGATAGTTTTTCAAAGAGTCCTGGTCTTGTAAAATAGCTTCTGCTGCACGAGCACCAAAAACTAACCCCTCTAGTAAAGAATTACTTGCTAGACGATTAGCTCCATGTACCCCTGTAGAAGCCACTTCACCTGCTGCATAAAGCCCTTTTATAGAAGTTCGTCCTTGGTCATCTGTACGAATACCTCCCATAATATAATGTGCAGCTGGACTAACAGGTATTGGTTGTTTAGTTATATCGTAGTTATATTGTAAACAGGTATGAAAAATTTTAGGAAATCGTTCTCGTAAATAACTAGATTTTAAGTGTGTTACATCTAAATATACTGTTTTTGAGTGTGTTTTCCTCATTTCTGAAACAATTGCACGACTGACAATATCTCTAGGGGCAAGTTCTGCACGTTCATCATAATTAGCCATAAAGCGTTTGCCTTCGCTATTGATTAAGTAACCTCCCTCACCTCTCATTGCTTCAGAAAGTAGAAAATTAGGTGCATCTGGTAAATTTAGCGCTGTGGGATGAAATTGAATAAATTCCATATCACACATCTTTGCACCTGCCCGATAAGCCATACCCATTCCATCACCAGTGGCTACATCTGGATTGGTTGTATTAGAGTAAATTTGACCTGCTCCACCTGTAGCTAAAACTACAGCTTGAGCATAGAGACAGAAGACTTGATTGCTTTCTATATCTAAATATTTAACACCTACAACTTGTTGTTCTTCAACAATTAAATCTAGTGTAATAGCATGAGCAACAATAGAAATATTAGAAATAGTACGGGCATGAGCTAAAAGACCTCTTACAATTTCTTTTCCGGTTGAATCTCCATGTGCATGCAAAATGCGGCGGCGTGAATGGGCAGCTTCTTTAGTAAAAAGCAATTTTCCTTCTTTAGTGTCAAAACTTGTACCCCATCCAATTAGTTCTGTAATGTATTTTGGGCCTTCTTCAACTAACACTCTTACAGCCAAATTATCACAAAGCCCTGCACCTGCTTTTAATGTATCTTGAAAATGTAGTTCTATTTGATCTTCTTTGCTAAGAGCTACAGCAACACCACCTTGAGCATATCCTGTATTTGACTCACTAACTTGGTCTTTCGTTAAAATAACAACTTCTCCACCAGCTTTACTTAGTCCAATAGCCGCTCTTAGTCCAGCAATTCCACTTCCAATTACAATAAAATCTGTTTTTTTCTGCATACATCTCCGATCCTGGGGGTAAAAATTAAGATTCAGCTTAATTTTTACCCTAGACTAATATGGGTCGTGCTAATCGTTTGGTCTAATCATCAAACTTTAGCTTAATCCAAATTAACTATTTTAACTATTTTTTCAATGCTTTACCTTCTTTGTCTATTGGGCCAACAACTACAAGAGTAAAGTTTTCTGGATCTAGATATTGTTTTGCCACACGATGAACATCTTCTTTTGTAACTGCACGTATTAAGTTTGGATAATCTGAAAGAAAACTAAAACCTAACTTAAAAATTTCTGCTTCAACTAAAAAGGCTGCAATTTGTGCATTTGTCTCAAAATTAAAAACAAAGCTACCTGTTAAATAATCTATAGCATCTCTTATCTCATCATCTGATACAGGTTCTTCTCTAATTCGATTGATTTCTTGTAGCATTCCTTTTGTAGCTAGCTCCATATTCTCTGGAGAAGTTCCAATGTAAGCAACAAAACGACCTGGATCAAGACCAGCAGAACTAGCAATATTACTAAAAGTTGTATAGGCTAAACCTTGTTCATCTCTTAACAACCTAGGAATACGTGAGGTAAAACCTGGAGAGCTTCCTAAAATAGTATCCATTATAACTAGAGGATAGTAATCTGGATTACTACGTAAGATGCCTAAATGGCCTAGATAAAGGTTTATTTGTTCTTTTTCTTTGAAAATAAACTTTTTAATTTGCGAAGTTTGGCGACTAACAGAAATAATTTCTGGAAGCTTAAAGCCTTCTCTAACAGGCCATTTAGCAAAAACTTGTGCTATTTTTTGTTTGATTTCTTCTTTATTAATATCTCCAACAATTGCTATAGTAGTATTATTAGGGACAAAATAATGATGATAAAAATCTAGCATATCTTTTTGAGTTAGAGCTGCAACCGTGTGTTCATAGCCAGTTCTAGGTCTATGAGCTGGATGAGATTGATAGATTATCTCATTAAAAGTATCCGAAGCCACAACTCTTGGATCATCATTACGACTTTTTATTTGAGCTATACGGCGATCTTTTTGTTGTTCAAAACGATCTTCTGGAATGGTGCTATTAATCATTACATCAGCAACAAGCTCAAGCCCTAAGTCTAGATCTGGGGATAGAACAGTTACAGACACACCACTTTGGGCATAGCCCCCAAAAGTCTGCAAATGTCCTCCAACTTGCTCAATTAATTCTGCTAAATCTTGGGCACTACGTGTAGTAGTTCCTTCATCTAACATATCGCCTAAAAGAGAAGCTAACCCTGCTTTTTCATCGGGTTCATAGCGAGAACCTGTTCCAACTACTGCATTGATTGAAATAGCTGGAATAGTGTGATTTTCCCCTAAAAGCAAAATCATTCCATTAGGTAAAACTGTTCGTTCAATATCTAGAGTTGGACTACAAGGTTTTTCTATAGTGTCTGTACGTTTGGTTAGTTTTGTGAGCAATTCAAAGCGGTCAACATGAGAATGCCCACGAAAAGCAACTTGATTAAAAATAGAAGATGTCAAAGTTGTTCTCATTGCAGTGTTTTCAATTGCTCCTGGTACTAATGGTTCTGAAGATTCAAAGTCTTCTCCACCAGCCTCTTGATCAGCTTCATCTGTTTCTTCATCAGACTTTTCATCTGCTAAAAGTGGTTCAGAAATAAGATAACCAACGGTTCTGTTTTTATCTGTAAAATAAGCATTTGCAACTCTTTTAACATCTTCTGCTGTAACATTGTTAATGTGATCTAGATAATTAGCTAAGTATTTATACCCTTTTTCCTCTTCTGGCAAAACATCATTACAAGCTATGGTTTCAAATTGCCCAAGCAATGTAGCTTGGTTAAGCACATCTTCATTACCTAAAATAAAATTAGATTGAATTTGACGACGAGCTTTAGCAAGCTCTTTATCAGACACTAAATTTTCTTTTAAGTCATTGAGTACAGATAAAATACTAGCTTCAACATCTTGAAGTTTTCTTCCAGGTTTAACCTCTGCTTGTAGATAGAAAAGGGTTGGATCTATATGATCATTATAAGTAGCACGAGCATAGGTTACAGAGCGATCCTCTTCTTGAAGTTTTTGATAAAGTCTAGATCGTCGTCCAGCAGAAAGAATCATAGAGAGAACTTGTAGAGGATAAGAGTCTACATGGCCGATTTCTGGTGCATGATAGCCTATCATTAGGCGTTCAACTGGAGTAGGTTTTTTTACAGAAATACGTTTTTCTCCACGTTGTGGAGGTTCAATAATTTTCTTTCTTTGTATTTCAGGGCCAGCAGGTATTTGACCAAAAAGGGATTCAACTTTTTCTATAGCTTTTTCTGTTTGAAAATCTCCTACTAGAACTACAGTAGCATTGCGTGGATGATACCACTTATCATAATAAGCTTTCATATCATCAACTGTAGCATCTAGAAGGTCTTCAACCCAGCCTACAGTAGGGTTATGATAAGGATGTTGGCGAAAAGCAGTAGCCCAAACTTCTTCTTCTAAAGAATCCCAAGGGCCATCTTGACCAATTTGTAACTCTTCAATTACAACTTGTTTTTCAGAAGTAAATTCTTCTGGAGCAAACATTGTGTTACGAATACGGGAGGCTTCTACTTCTAAAGCAATTTCCCAGCGATCACTAGCAAAGGTAAAATAGTAAGCTGTAAAATCTAGCCAAGTAAAAGCATTATTTCGCCCACCATTTTGCATTGTAATTAGGTCTATTTGCCCTTTTTTATACTTATCTGTGCCTTTAAAGAGCATATGTTCTAGAAAGTGAGATTTTCCAGTTTGCCCTAATTCTTCATCACGTGCCCCAACACGATACCAAATCATCGCAGCAACAATAGGGCGATTATGTACTTCTTTAGTTAAAACAGTTAATCCATTTGCTAATTTAGTTCGCTTTACATCCTCTGTCAGTTGATTTGCCAACAATGTCATGTATACCTCTTTTTGGATATTAAAATTCCTTTATGATTTCTTCCCAGCGCTCTTGAGACTTTAATATAAACTCTATTGCTTCACGTACAGCCCCTTTACCACCCTTACGTTTTGTTACTAAATGTGCAACATCTTTTACTTCCTTAATAGCCGTTTTAACAGCTATAGCTAAACCAACTTTGCGCATTATAGATAGATCTCCAAGGTCATCTCCAATAAACGCAACTTGTAAATTGGATAGTTTGGTTTCTTCTAACAACGCTTTATAAGTAAGAAGTTTATCTTCTACTTTATCAAAAAGAAAATCGTAATTTCCTTCTTTAGCACGCCTAGATAAGACTTTAGATCTACGGCCAGAGATAATGCCTACTTTAAGCCCTGCCTTTTTAGCAAGATTTATAGCTTGCCCATCTAAAACATGAAAATTTTTAATTTCCTCTCCATCAGGGAGTAAAATAATTCGTCCATCTGTTAGAACTCCATCGCAATCCATTAAAATCAAACAGATAGACTTAGCACGTAAAACGGCTTCTGTTTTTTGTTTTTTAGTGATTTTTTTCATTAGAAGAATTTTTTATTGGGAGGATAAAATGGAATGTAGAACCTTTACCAACTTCGCTCTCAACCCAAATACGACCACCATGAGCTTCTATAAAAGCCCGGCAAATATAAAGACCCAAACCTGTACCTGCTATTTGGCGCTGACGTGCACTATCTAGACGGCTAAATTTTTGGAACAATCTTGGTCTATCTGCTTCAGAAATTCCCATTCCCTTATCAGAAATCGAAAATTGAACACCTTCTGCATTTTTATCAACACGAACTCTTACATAAGCCCCATCTGGAGAATACTTTATTGCATTTCCAACTAAATTATCAATAACCTCATAAATACGTCGGCCATCACCTGACATTTCCACATCTTGCTCAAGAAGCTCAAATTTTAGGTCAATCTTTGTATCAGCAGAACGAGCTTCCATTAGTGAAGAAATCAACTCATTTATTCTAAAAGGTTTAAAGTCTAATGGAAAATTTCCTGATTCTAATCTAGACATTGTTAGTGTGTCAGCAGCTAAAGAAGCTAAGTGTTTGGATTGACGATTAATTATAGAAAGGTATTTTTTTATACTTTCATCAGAAACTCTATCTTGCAATAATTCACTAAAGGCTTGGATAGAAGTTAGTGGTGAACGAAAATCATGAGCTACCATTGAAACAAGTTCATCTTTAAGTCTAATAGCTTCTCTAAGTTGTTCATTTGTTGTTACAATTTTTGTGTAAAGCTCTGCATTTTCTACAGCTATGGAAACTTGTGAAGTTAAGTTATGAAGTAAATCTAAGTCAGCTTGAGTAAAAGGCCGATTACGACTATCACGAGAAGCACAAAAAGTTCCAAGTAGCCTACGCTCAGATGAGGAACGGTCTTTAACAAAAATTGGAAAACTAATTAATGAAGTATCATTACTAGGATCTTGTGCTACTTCTTCTTGTACTCTATTTCCATTTAAATAGTTAGTTAAATTAATAGCTCTTGAATGACTACCTATGCTCCATTCTGCCATAGTATCAAGTTTATTATTTTGTTTATCAGAAAAAACAATGGAAACTAAAGTGTGTTCAGCATCTAAAAGTTTGCCAGCATTCTCTGCAATAGAAGCAAGTAGTGGGCTGATTTCTAAGTGAGAGCTAATAGTTTTACCTACTTCAAAAAGAGCACTCATTTGTCTAGCTAAACGTTGAGATTTTTCATAAAGTATTGCACTCTCAATAGCAATACCAACTTGAGAACCTATACTACTTAGCAAGCGTTGATCTTCGCTAGAAAAATTACGACGAGCTCCAGAAGTTAACATCATTAATCCTATAGTAGAATTACGACTACGAAGAGGAATACTAACTAGAGTGCGAACTTTTGAAGCTTGGGCAGATTTTGCTAAACCCTGTAAGAGTTCTTTAAAGTCTTCTGTATAAAAGACTTTTAGTTCATCTGGGAGTTGTGTTTCTAGAAACAGATCAGAGAAAGTTTTTATAATTTCTTGTGCAAAATCATTATTAATACCACTATTAAAATCTATATAAAAATTCCTATCTTCATCTAGTAAAAGTATTACTACAGTTTCTAGATCTGCAACTTCTACAGCATTTAGAACACCCTGATAAATTTCTTTAGTGTCAAGTGAGCGACTAATTAATTCTAGCATTCTGTTAAGCAAAGCCAACTCACTATTAGTTAGAGCCAACTTATAAAGTGTTGACTCCATTTCTTGGGCAATACGCTCATATTCACTAGGAGCACGATTAAGATTAAAAGTAACTTTTTCTAAAACACGTGCTAAAGCTGATTCACGTTGTGAAGCAGAGACAGTAACTTTTTCTATTTCTGCTAAATTAGCAACTATTTTCTCTTTATCTAAACCTTGTATTTTGTTAACTACCCAATCCAAACACCCTTTTATTATTTGTCTATCATAAGAAACTATAACATTTTGATTAGATTCATTATTTTCATCTGTTTTAGCTGCTATTAAATAGGCTACTTCTGGTGAGTAAGTTATTAAAAACCAATCTTGGAGCAAACCATCATTTTTTTCTAAAAAAATGCCCCAACTTTTCTCAGAAACTACTGGAAATTCATCATGATAAAAGATAAAAGTCTTTTTAGCTTGCTCTAAAGCAGGCTGGCAAGCTCTAAGAAGTTGTTTTTTATCTGAACAATTACTAGTACCAAGAAAAATTACTGGTAATAAATGAAGTTCTAAATTTGTATCTGCTAATATTGCGCAAGTATCCGCTAGTGTTTTTCCTGTATAACTACGAAGCATTATCCTATCTTGGTATTGAGAAAGCATAAAATCTAACAAAGTTTGTGCTTCTCGGCCACTAGCCATTAATTTCTCCTGAAAATTGTTATAAAAATTTTATCTATTTTAGCATATAAAACTTATGCAATATTAAGTTCTCAGAAAGGAAGTTTCAAGCAGTTCAAGCCTATGTTTAGAAAAAGACAAAAATAAAGCTTTATTTTGCAATTTTTAAAAGCTAGCAAAAAAATAATAGAAGATAATCCTAATATAAAATAAGTTTATAGAATGAGCCAAAACAATCTAAACAAACAACACTATTAAGTATTTATTTTCTTCCAAATAATGTAATTATTTAGTTTTGCAACAACTTTATAATTCTGGTTTAACCAATCGCCTTTTAAGTTAGCATTTTCTTTCCAAGAAAAAAACTGAAACTTTGTTTTTTGTAAGATCCAAGTAGGTTTTGCACGTTTCATTTCTAATAAGTAATTTTCCGGATCTCCACCGGTTTCATGATAATTTTGTGCAATCCTTAATGGAGATCTACGATTAGTAATAAAAAAAAGAGGATCTTCTGTAGGCAATAAAGCAAATGTTTCATTTTCTGGTATTGTTTTATCAATGAAGTCTACAATTTCATTTACACCTTCGACTATCTTAGGACTAGCACGTAAGCCTTTCATTTTCTCTGATTTAAATTCTGTAGGGTTTACAAATGGATCTTGATAAAAATTAAGTCTATTACCAGCACAAGAATATTTCACAAGATATTGTGCTAAGAATATAGAAAATATAACCATTAATGTGTAAGTAACTTTTTTGGCAGTACTAGAGAAATATGAAACAAATATACTACTTAACCCTAAAAGCAAAGCTAACAAAGGATAAAGAGAAACTAATGATTGTTGTCTTTGAGCCATAAAACTTGCTAGTGCAATACCAAAGATCCATAATGGTAAAAATACTCTACCTATACTTTTATGTCTTCCTACAAACCAAAAAAGACTAAAAATAGCCAGTGATCCCCAAAGCATCATTGACGCAATATTACTTACTACTGGCTCTATTAAATTAAATGGAATTGGAAAATAATCCCAAAGCAACCCAATAAATGAATACCTAAGCCTTAATTTAGCTGGAAGTAAAAACACATTATTAAATAAATCTGGTAATGCCCCAAAATACCAAAAAGGCAGAATTAGTACTAAAACGCCCAGAATAACACCTAAATGAAATAACAGCAATTTATTAAACGAATAGCGCCAAGGTATTAGAAACCAGCTTAAGTTTACTAATCCACTGATCATAACTAAATGTGCTAACCCTATATTCTGTTTAAATATCAAAGGTAAAGCAGCAAGAAAACCTATAGGCAACATCCAGCTAAGAGGCATATCTCTTTTTTCTGCTGAAAGTAGTGCCCAAATGGAAAAAAGGCACAAAAGTATTGTGTCAATATCATATGAAACAAAAGGCAACATTCCTGCTCCAGCAAAAGCTGGAATTATGGTAAGAACTACAGCAAGCCAAGCTGGAACAGAAATTATTCTTAGTAACTTATGTGTTGTTAGTATTGTCACAAACATAACAAACATACACCAATAAACAACTGTTATGGCTTTACCACTAAAAATTTTCATTAAAAGCGCTTGTATTGTAAATGTTCCTGGCGTTATTACTAACGTAAAATCTTTGTATGGCACTTCTTTATTAGCTATTCTCCAAGACATTTCTAAAATATAGGTATTGTCTAAAAGGTCAAAAGTGCGAGTTCCCTGATACCAAGTAAAATATGCTGAAGCTATAGCAATAAAAAAAACTATAATCCAAGCTACTTTATCCATAGTAAGTAGATTAAACATACTATGAGACTTCCTTATAGTTATTTCCTTCTGTAAATTTCTTAGCTCAATCTTAGCTTCTGACAATAGCTTAGTTATTAATTCACTAGCTTTTTTAGAATTACTATGAGCAGTTTGATCTGTTTGTTGTTCTGTATTAAAAGTCCCTTTAGTCTGTTTATTGGGAAAATCTGCTCGCTTATAGAACTGAAAGTCTTTTTTAGGTACTTCTAAAGACACTTCCTCAGTATTGATAATTGCTTTTACCAAGAAAAGTTGGTGATTATTATCATAAATAACTTTTAATGAATTTATTAAAGACAATAATGCTTTTTCTACATTTTCTGTACTTTTATTACTATTTTGTTTTACTTGTTTTATAAGCTTTCTAGCTTCTGTTAAAAGCAGATGATTTAATGCTAAATCTTCCTTCATAATCAATAACTATTTGTAAATTGAACATTTAAGAATTAAGTTTTGTTTTACAACTGTTTATTTTGAGATCTAAGAAACTTTAGTACTTGCTTTAGTATAAACACCTAACTTATCAGCAGATTTAAATACAGATCTTCCCACCAAACAAGCTAGCGATATATTTAGATAAAATAGTGGAATCCCAAAAATTATCCCCCAAAATATCATCATTGGAACAGCAATAAAAGCTCCTGCACTAAAAAGTACTGATAATATTTCAGCAAAAGGCATTAGTATTAATAATATAGGTAACTCAATTAAAAAACAGTAACCCAAGACTTTATAATAGGGAATTTCCATATGTTTAATAACTTGAAACCCTTTAGCAACATTTACTATATCAGCAAAACTTTCCGTAAGTCCTGCAACTAACAAAGCTATTGGATAGTAGAAAATAGCCCAACAAATAGCCACAGGCATTAGAGGGTATAAGAAATTCAGCTTGCCAACAATTAAAGCTAAAATAGGGGCAAAAGTAATTAATATTGCCCCTAATCCAAAGGCCAAAGGTTTTGTAACTTCTGTTAAAAAAGAGGTTAAATCTAATTTTGCACCTTGACGGTTTCCTATAGCCACATCTTTTACCGTAAAAGAAATAGAGTTAAAAATAATTGCAACAGCAAAAAAGAAAGGAAAAGCAAAAGCACCTAATGCCATAAGAATGGTAAATAGAATCATTGAAGCTACATCTAAACTCTTTGGATAGAGAAGTGCGATTTTTACATCATTCCAACCAAAATTACCTCTTTGTTCAGTAAGCAACAAAAGCTTCTCTTTGACCTCTTGGTAAGCCCTACATAATGCTCCACAAGATGCACATTTACAAGCTTTTGTGTAACTACCTCCAACAATATTAGCTTCTGTACAATTTTTACAAAAAGCTGCTCCACATTCTGGACAAATCATTTCAGGAGCAATTTCAGGATGATAAGCACAACCAACACTTAAAAATTTTTTCCAATTTTCTGCCCTATAAAAGATTGGATCTACGGCAGTATGTTTTCTAGAGTCAATATCATTACTTTGAAGATGACTAGCAGTTGGAACAGAATTGATTTGAAAGGTTTCCACAGCTTGAGCAGCAGCCGCTTTTTGTTTATTGCCTTCAAGATAAAATACCTTACCTATTTCTACCCAATCTTGACCAAAAGTTCTAATTTTATCTGTTGGTGTAATTCTTCCTTCAATTAACCAACTCTTCAATGTATTTTCATCTGCTTGATAGATTTGGTTGTTAACTTGTACTTGCCATAACTTGCTAGAAGAATCCATAAATTTTGTAGTTCTCTTCTCTATTCCCAGACACAAAAAGCCTGCGTTTTTAAGAGATTTGAAAGTTGCATTTGGGAATTATGTTGGGATGTTAGATAAGTGATTATACAAATTTAAGTTTAAAATTAAAACTGCCCTAACAATTAAACTTATTGTTAATTATTAGAGCAGTAAAATGCACTACGACTATAACCTAATTTTAGCTATTATGTACCATGTTCCCAGCTATTGATATATTCAACCATTTCTGGGGTGAGAGTATCAATTTTTACTCCCATTGCATTAAGTTTTAAGCTTGCAATTTCTAAATCTACTTCTTTTGGCAAGTTGTGTAGACCAGCAGGAAGTTCGCCTTTTTTCTTAATTAGGTATTCAACTGAAAGAGCTTGGTTAGCAAAGCTCATATCCATAACAGAAGCAGGATGACCTTCAGCAGCAGCCAAGTTTACAAGTCTACCTTCACCTAAAACTATAATGCGGTTTCCATTGCTCTTAAGTTGATATTCTTCAACAAAACGACGAAGTGGACGACGTTCTTTAGAAATTTCACCTAAGCCAACTAAATTAAGTTCTAAGTCAAAGTGACCAGAGTTACAAACAATTGCTCCATCTTTCATTTTTTCAAAGTGTGGAGTGTCTATAACGTGTCTATTTCCTGTTACAGTGATAAAAATATCACCAACACTAGCAGCTTGAGCCATAGGCATAACTCTAAAGCCATCCATAACTGCTTCTACTGCTTTAATTGGGTCAACTTCTGTTACTATTACATTAGCACCCATACCACGAGCACGCATAGCAACACCCTTACCACACCAACCATAACCAACTACAACTACAACTTTACCAGCAAGTAAAATATTAGTAGCGCGAACTACACCATCTAAAGTGGATTGACCTGTACCATAACGATTGTCAAAAAAGTGCTTTGTTTCAGCATCATTAACACCAATAGCTGGAAAATTAATAACACCACTCTTAATCATAGCTCTAAGTCTTTGTAGACCTGTTGTAGTCTCTTCTGTACTACCAATAAGCTCTGAAAGTTGCTCTTTACGTTCTTTAATTAAAGTAGCAATCACATCACAACCATCATCAATAATGATTTGTGGATGATGATCTAATGCAATGCGTACGTGGCGATTGTAGGTTTCTACATCTTCGCCTTTGCGAGCAAAAACTGGGATTCCATACTCTGCTACTAGCGCAGCAGCTACATCATCTTGTGTAGAAAGTGGGTTAGAAGCAATCAAAACTGCATCTGCACCGCCAGCCTTTAGCGCACGTGCTAAATTAGCTGTTTCTGTAGTAACGTGACAACAAGCAACTAACCGAATGCCTTCTAATGGGCGCTCTTCGGCAAACCTCTTCATAATTAATTCAAGAACTGGCATCTCTCTAGCTGCCCATTCAATACGGGTCTTGCCTTGTGGAGCTAAAGTTATATCAGCTACATCACAATTTGGAACTGTGGTACTGCTCATTAATGTTCTCCTTGATTGATCCTAAAGTAGCTTAAAGCTAAAATTAGGCTAATATACCTAAGCCTGAGACTATGGATTTTAAGTTAATCTCAGGCTAAAAATGTTTTAATTATAATTTTGCATCTTTGCGTAGTGATTCGGCCTTATCAGTTACTTCCCAAGAAAATCCAGATTCATTACGGCCAAAGTGTCCATAAGCTGCTGTTTGATGATAAATTGGGCGTTGTAAATTTAAGGACTCAATAATACCTTTTGGAGTAAGGTGGAAGTGAGAACGTACCAATTCTGGTAATGTATCTTCATCCACTTTAGAAGTACCAAAAGTTTCTACATAAACAGAAACAGGTTCAGCAACTCCAATTGCATAAGCTAATTGAACTTGGCATTTTTCTGCTAGTCCAGCAGCCACAATATTTTTTGCAATATAACGTGCCATATATGTAGCTGAGCGGTCTACTTTCGTTGGATCTTTGCCAGAAAAAGCACCGCCACCGTGAGGAGCATAACCACCATAGGTATCAACAATTATCTTACGTCCTGTTAATCCTGTGTCTCCTTGTGGGCCACCTATAACAAATCTACCTGTAGGGTTGATAAGTAATTTTGTGTTGCTATCCATCATTTCTGGAGAAACTTCATTTATTACAGCTTTAATTACATGCTCTGTAATATCTGCATGTAGTGTTTTATTACTTACACTAGTGCTATGTTGAGTGGAAACAACTATGGTTTCTACTCTAACAGGTTTTCCATTTTGATATTGTATTGTTACTTGGGATTTTCCATCTGGTCTTAGGTAATCTACTAAACCTTCTTTACGAACTTGAGATAATCTACGGGTAAGTTTATGAGCCAACATAATTGGCATAGGCATCAATTCTGGAGTTTCATTACACGCAAAACCAAACATTAAACCTTGATCACCTGCACCACCTGTATCTACACCTTGAGCAATATCAGGAGATTGACGATTCATTGCAGTAAGAACTGAACAAGTATGAGCATCAAAACCATATTTAGCACGTGTATAACCAACTTTTTCTACTGTGTCACGCGCAATTTTTACATAATCAATTTGTGCATCAGTTGTGATTTCACCAGCAACTAAAATTAAACCTGTAGCCAATAAAGTTTCACAGGCAACTCGACCTCTAGGGTCATTACGTAATATTTCGTCTAAAACAGCATCAGAAATTTGATCAGCTATTTTATCTGGATGTCCTTCAGTAACTGATTCTGATGTGAATAAAAAATTCTTTTTATTGCTCAAAGCTTCCTCCACTAACTATAGAAAATTTAAGGTGAGATAAAAGATTGCAAGCTAGCATAAGCATTATGGAGGTGTCAAGCATACACCGAAGACCCATAAGTCTAGAAAAAAACTTTTGAACGATTTTTTCTCTAAAGTACATCTATCTCTAAATACAATCTTTATAGGAAATACATTTATTCTATGTCCTCAACTTACCTAAGGCTTCATTACCATATCGTTTTTTCCACTAAGTACCGGCAAGAGCTAATTGATAAATCTTGGCAAAAGCTTTTTTACATAAATATTGGCAATAAAATAAAACACCTTAATGCTATTCCAGAAGCAATTGGTGGTCTCTCCGATCATATCCACCTTTTAATAGGTCTTAGATCTTCACATTGTCTTGCTGATGTAATTAGAGAAATAAAATATCATTCTTGTCGATGGGTACATACAGAACTTAAACTAACTAACTTTGCCTGGCAAACTGGTTATAGCGCCTTCACTGTAAGCTATTCAGGCATTAATGCTGTAAAAAACTATATTAATAACCAAGAAATACATCACAAAAATAAATCTTTTGATTATGAACTCTATCAATTCTTACAAAAAAATCATCTCCTCTAATTCCCGGGGTTACGCTCTATTCCCGGGGTTACGCTTCGCTAAAACCCCGGGCTAATATGGGGCTCCTTCATAGAAACAAAATCTATTTTTTCACACTACTCTGTTTGAAACATTAAAATTGGTTACATTCTATTGGGATTGTGCTCTATTTGGGTTACGCTCTATTCCCGGGGTTACGCTTCGCTAAAACCCCGGGCTAATATGGGACTCCTTCATAGAAATAAAATCTATTTTTCACACAACTCTGTTTGAAACATTAAAATTGGTTGTATTCTATTGGAGTTGTGCTCTATTTGGGTTTCGTTCTATTCCCGGGGTTACGCTTCGCTAAAACCCCGGGCTAATATGGGACTCCTTCATAGAAACAAAATCTATTTTTCACACAACTCTGTTTGAAACATTAAAATTGGTTACATTCTATTGGGATTGTGCTCTATTTGGTTACGCTTCGCTAAAACCCCGGGCTAATATGGGACTCCTTCATAGAAACAAAATCTATTTTTTCACACTACTCTGTTTGAAACATTAAAATTGGGATTGTGTTCTATTTGGGTTGTGCCAGGCTATGGTGTGGTAAATTCTGGCTAATATGAAGGATACACTCAAAGCTAAGTATATTAAAATAATATGTTTGGAAATAAATTTAATGATTGAAATGGCTCTACTTTATGATCGCTCAACCCATATTAGCCTGGGGTTTTAGCAAGCCATAGGCTTGCGCAACCCCAGGAATTTTGTAATTAGCTAGCTTTAGGGACAGGAGGGTTTATAACTCGTTTATAGTTACACTCCTTAACATTGCAGTAGTAAATCTGTCCATCTTTCTTGGTAATTTTTTCAAAAAGGATAGGAGATTTACAATTAGGGCAAGCTTCTTCTATAGGTTTATCCCAATAAACATTGCTACAAGTAGGATAACGATTACATCCATAAAAGACTTTACCTCTTTTAGATTTTCTTACAACAATTTCGCCATCACAGGCTGTATTTGGACAGCGTACCCCTGTAGTTTCTTGTTTGATATATTTGCACTCAGGATAATTAGAGCAAGCAGTAAACTCCCCATAACGGCCTTGTTTGATTACTAAATTTTTGTTGCATTTTGGACAAAGTGCTTCTAGAGGAATATCTGGCTTTTTCTCTACAGCGCTTGTACCTGCGGCTTTACGTATATTCTTGCATTCAGGATATCCAGTACAAGCCCAGAATTGCCCCCAACGGCCTCGCTTTAAAGCCATTGCTTTGCCACATTTATCACAGCTTTCATCACCTTGAGTTTCTTGAGATTGACTTTCTTCTTTTCCTTTTGCACCTGCATCACGTGTAGCTTTACAATTTTCATTTGTGCAAGAAAGATATGGCCCAAATCTGCCTAATTTTAATGTCATTGGGCTACTACACTTAGCACAAGTTTCTTCTGTAAGAACACCTTCCTTAGCTCTTGTAATATTCTTTTCTGCTGCGGCTAAATCTACGCTGAATTTCTTATAGAAAACACCTATAGCATCTTTCCATTTAAGATGTCCTTCTTCTATTTCATCCAAACGCTGTTCCATTGCCGCAGTATAGCTAACATCAAAAAGCTCTTGGAAGTTTTGCACCAAAACATCATTTACCACTAAACCTAGTTCCGTAGGTCTAAATTTTCCTTCCACTTTTTCAACATAAGACCGGTTTAGAATAACGGAAAGAATTTGAGCATATGTAGAAGGTCTCCCTATACCTTTTTCCTCTAATGCTTTTACTAGAGTAGCTTCTGTAAAACGAGGTGCTGGTTTGGTAAAGTTTTGTTCTGGAGTGAGTTTTTTAAGTTTTAATGTTTCTTGCTCTTTCATTGCAGGCAATCGCAGTGCAAGTTCATCATCTTCATCATCTTTTTCATCTTTGCCTTCTACATAAACAGCTAAAAAGCCATCAAACTTTAAAACTGCACCTTTAGCACGGAAAAGGTATTTTATACTAGCATTTATATCCACAGTAGTTTCATCAAAAATAGCTGAGGTCATTTGTGAAGCAACAAATCTTTGCCAAATAAGTTTATAAAGTGCTAATTCATCTTTATCTAGTACTTTAGTTAGTTTATCTGGAGTACGAGAAACTGAAGTAGGACGAATTGCTTCGTGAGCATCTTGTGAGCCTTTTTTATTGCCATATGAGTTAGCTTTTTTAGGTAGGTAATTAGCTCCATATTGTTTATCAATAAAGCTTCTTACTTCCTCTAAAGCAGTGTCAGAAATGCGTGTGGAATCAGTACGCATATAAGTAATTAAACCTACAGTTTCACCATTTTCTAGCTCTACACCTTCATAAAGCTTTTGAGCAACTTGCATAGTTTTGCGTACAGGGAAATGTAATTTTCTTGCAGCTTCTTGTTGTAACTTACTAGTAATAAAAGGAGGAACAGGATTACGTTTTCTTTCTTTAGTTGTAATAGAAGTAACAACAAAATTTTCTTTTGAAGCTTCCTCGACTATGGTTTGGGCTTCTTGAGCATTAGTAACATGGATTTCTGTCTTTTTAACTTTATCAAAATCACCTGTTTTTACAGTTTTATCATTGATTTTATAAAGTTTAGCATCAAAAGCAGGAGCTTTGCTTGCAGAAAGATTAGCTGTAATAGTCCAATATTCAGTAGGTTTAAAGTTAATAATTTCTCTTTCGCGTTCAGCAACTAGGCGCAAGGCCACAGATTGAACTCTACCAGCAGAAAGTTTCCCTCCTACTTTGCGACAAAGTAGTGGACTCACTTCATAACCAACTAGTCTATCCAAAACACGTCTAGCTTGTTGAGCATCTACTTTATTTGAATTTATTTGACCAGAGTGATTAAAAGCATCAATAATTGCATCTTTTGTGATTTCGTTAAATAAAACCCGAAAGACTGGCTTTTTATTGCGAACAGTAAGCTCTTCTTTAAGATGTTGACAAATAGCTTCACCTTCACGATCAGGGTCAGCTGCTAAATAAATGGCTTCGGCTTCTTTAGCAGCAGCTTTTAGCTCGCTAACTATTTTCTTATTATTCTTCTTCTTTACATCAGGAATAATTTCATAAGTTGGCTCAAAGTGATTATTTACATCAACACCTAAACTTTTCTCTGGTAAGTCTTTAATATGACCTATTGAAGCCATTACCCTATAATCTTTGCCTAAGTATTTATTGATGGTTTTTGCTTTTGAAGGAGACTCAACTACAACTAATTTTGTCATAATCTAAATTTCACATAACTCGAAAATTTTTAATATTAACCCAACCAAAATACTTTGATGGGCTTTAGTTTAAGAAAGCCTTATAAAGTTTTTTCCCGGCAACTGCCTGATCTTATCTTTAACTTCCAATTCTAGCAATGCACCAAGGAGTTGCGAAGGCGAAAGGCCACTACCAGTTGCTAAATCCTCTATGTGCTGTGACTGATCCAATTTCATCAAACTATAAACTTTTTGCTCATTTTCAGAAAGTGGTGTTGAGTCAAAAAGTTCTGCTTGAAGCTCTTCACCTTTTTTCTTGTCTAACAATCTAGACTTTATACCTAATGGTAACTCCTCAACAATATCTTGCCAATGCTGAACTAATTTTGCCCCATCTTTAATTAAGTAGTTTGGGCCAAAGGAGTTAGGAGAAGTAATATTTCCAGGAACAGCAAAAACATCTCGATTTTGTTCTATAGCAAGTCTAGCTGTAATTAGTGAGCCTGACTTTTCTGCTGCCTCAACTACCAAAACTCCAAAACACATCCCTGAGATAATTCTATTGCGAAAAGGAAAATTCTGGGGCAATGGTGGAGCACCTAAAGGTAATTCCGATAACAACCCACCTGCTAGTTCTATTTCCTTAGCAAGCCCTACATTTTCCTTTGGATAGATTTGATCTAATCCATTACCCATTACTGCCAAAGTTTGCCCACCAAGTTCAAGTGAACGCCGATGTGCTACTGTATCAATTCCTCTAGCTAGTCCTGAAACTATGGTAATCCCTCTACTAGCAAGTTCTCCTGTAAGCATTTCTGTTACAAATTGCCCATAACTAGTTGAGCGTCTTGCACCTATTACAGCAATAGCTGGTTGTCTTAAAGCTAACTCTATATTCCCTTTAGTATATAAAACCAAAGGTGGATCAGCTATTTCTTTTAATAATGGAGGATAACTTTTGTCTGCAATTGTAATTGCAACTGCACCTAGTTCTATAAGCTTTTTAAATTGTGCTTCTGCTTGAGCAAAAGTTTCTCCACCTAATATTATCTCTAATGTATCTTCTTTTAATCTAAACTCTTCTAACTCTTTACGTCTAGCTCTAAAAATATTCTTAGGGCTACCCCAATGCTTTAGCATTTGAAATGCTGTGCGAGAGCCTAGCCCAGAAACAAGGTTTAATGCAATCCAATCTTGGACATCATCTTGCCTCATAAAGTACCTTTCTCACAGAGCCAAAACCGGGTGATGAAGATAACACGTGGTTTTTCCCTGCGTCAACCTTAACTGTTAAATTTCATGGATAAGAAAAAACTTGATTTTGATAAAGAATAGATAGGATAAAGGACATACCTCTACATCAAAATGCTTAAGCATTTAATATAGAGATAAAATCTTGTCTGTTATGTATCTTTTTTATTCTGCGGAATGTTGGTGTGCATGATAGGAGCTTCGAACTAATGGACCTGACTCCACATAGCGGAAACCCATATCTAAACCTATTTGTTTTAGTTCAGCAAATTCTTCTGGGCTATAAAACCGTTCTACTGGTAAGTGGCTTTTTGTAGGTCTTAAATATTGGCCTAGCGTTAAAATATCACAATTTGCTTGGCGTAAATCTTGCATTGCTTGATGTAATTCTTCTCTAGTTTCACCAAGTCCACACATAATTCCAGACTTTGTTAAAACAGGATAAGAATCACAATGGTAAGTAGCAGCATGACTTATTAAATCCATAGTTTGGCGATAGTTAGCATCAGGTCTTACACGCTTATAAAGCCTTTCTACAGTTTCAGTATTGTGATTTAGAACATCAGGACGAGCTTTCATTACCTGGTCTAAAGCGTTCCAATTCCCTTGAAAATCAGGAATTAAGACCTCAATCTTACATTTAGGATTTAACTCCCTCACACTATTTATAGTATTAACAAAATGTGAAGCACCACCATCTGGTAGATCATCTCGGTTTACAGAAGTAATAACTGCATGTTGAAGTCCTAGTTTTTTAACAGCTTCAGCCACATGACGAGGCTCATCACTATCTACAAACCTAGGAGCACCTTTAGTAACAGCACAAAAACCACAATGACGGGTGCAAATATCTCCCAAAATCATAAAAGTAGCAGTACGATTACTAAAACATTCAAAAATATTTGGACATCTTGCTTCTTGGCAAACTGTGTGCAGACTCAAATCTTCTACCATATGGCGGACTGATTGAAAGTTTGCATCTCCAGTAATTTTAATCTTTAACCAAGGCGGTTTAGGCCCAATAGGAGCGCTACGACTAGTAAAACCGCTGGCTAACTTGCCGCTTTGAGCGGTTGTTTGTTCGGAAAGGATTGGTAAACTTTTTTTTGAAGTACTCATAAGTGAAATTATAAGCTTCCAAAACTTGTGTGCAACTAAACGAAGCATTTATTTGGTAGCTTCACCTTTAAAAAACGTATTTTGTAAGATTTCCCGCTTAATTTTATGCAATATTTTTACTGTTCTAGTTCTTTTGCCTGACGATAATACTCTGCTGCTTGTGCTGATTCTCCCATTTCTTCATAAATTTCACCTATATGATGCATGACTATTGCTTCTTTAGAGTGATCACAACCTTTCTGACATACCTTTGCAGCCTGTTTTAAATAACTAAGGGATTCAAGTGGTTGATTAACTTGATAATACACCATCGCTAAACTATTAAGAGCAATGGCTTCTCCTTGCCAATCACCTATGGCACGATAGGCTTGTAAGGCTTGTTTATAAGCAGTAATGGCTAAGGAATATCTAGCATCTTCTGCATAGATTTGGCCTAAGCTATGTAGTGCAATTGCTTCTCCACTGCTTTCATGAATGCGACGACAAAGATCTAAGCTTGAGCGATATAAATCTGTTTGTAATCGTTTGGTTAAAGTTGGCAGACCTAAAGCAGCAGAGCTAGCAGTAGCTTGAGCTTCGCCTAGACCATCACTTGCTTCGCGATAAAAAATTGCGGCTTGTTCATAAAGCAAATAAGCTTCATCTGCTTCGCGTTGTGTACCATTTCTAAAACGCCAAGCACGATTATAAAGCTCTTGAGCTTGAGAGCGCTTAATATCTGTTGGAGTGGCTGTTTTTCTAACAGGCAAAGAAATTTTATAGCTAGATTCAGAGCCTCTAGTAGAAAGAACTTCAACTTCTACCTTATATTTAGCTGTAACATTTGAAAAACCACGCCAACATTCTGGACCATAAGCTCCACTATAACTATCAATTACAGCAACTTTTTTTCCTTCAGGATTTATGATATTTAGTCTTACATCACTTCCATTTTGTTGACAAAGTATTTCTATGTATTCACCTTTAGAAAACTCAAACTCATAAGTGTGGGTTAACTGTTCTTGTTTTGCTAGACAGGAAATGGGTATTGTTAAAATTTCACTGCTTAATACTTTATTTTCTTGAGCTTGTGCATTAGAAGTTATAAAAAATAGCAATGCTAATAGGAGAACAACTGCTTGCCAATAAGTAGACAAAGATCTTAAAGATCGCATAATTCCCCCTCTCACCTATTAAGAGAAGTGTTAACAGCACAATGTTATGGTTAGTTATTAATATTTAGTTAACAATAAATTAACGTGATTTTCTAGCTTACGGACTTTTTTTGGGGCAGCTTAAATGTTAAGATTTAACAAGAAAAACTTCAACAACTAATAGAAGAATTTTTGCATAAATTTAACCTAAGCAAATTTAGCTTAAGTTAAAGTCTGGAGCGCTTATGCCCAAAAGCCCTAAAAGTGCCAAATTTTTAGGACAAACCTTAGATAATAAATACCTATTAGAAACTGTAGTTGGTGAGGGTGGGTTTGGAGCAGTTTTTTCTGCTCGCAATATAACTAATAATCAAAGATATGCAGTTAAAATTCTTTATATAAAAGCAGATACTATTTTAGACCAAGAAACTGATCTGCAATATTTTCAAAGAGAAGCTGGCATTTTATCCCGCATTCATCATCCTGGTGTTATTAATATTTTTGAAGTAGGCGTTTCTAGTCAAGGCTTTCCTTATTTAGTAATGGAACTAGCAGAAGGAAAACTACTTAGCACAGTTTTACTTAATGAAGGAACTTTTTCTTTGCTACGTTTAGAAAAAGTTTTTTCCCAGCTTTGCCAAACTGTAGCAGCTATGCATAAACAAGGCATTATTCATCGTGACTTAAAACCAGAAAATATTGTTATTAGCAATGAAAACGGGAATGAAGTAGTTAAACTGCTAGATTTTGGTTTAGCTAAACTTGTACGTGGTGAAAAAGATGATAAATGGCTAGGTACTCTTACTCGTCGAGGCCAAATTCACGGTACCATTTTTTATATGTCTCCAGAACAATGTGAAGGTAAAAAGCTAGATGAGCGCACTGATATATATAGCTTAGGGATTTTAGCTTATGAGCTATTAACAGGCAGACCGCCTTTTCATGCTCCTTCTGCCTTAAGTGTTATGATGCTTCATTTAGAAGCACCTCCACCGCCGCTACGAGCGCACCGTGAAGATGTTCCAGTAGCAGTGGAGATTGCAATTTTAAAAGCATTAGAGAAAGATCGGGAAAAACGTTATAGCAATGCATTAGACTTCTTTGTAGAGCTACAAGCAGGAATTAAAACAGCTGAAGATCCTTCGATTGGAGGAACAATACTTAATCCTGTCTCACCTCTTCGCACCAGTTCGTTACATTTAGGAGAACAAAAAAACACTCAAGATATGGACATAAGGGAGCTTCAGGAAGAACTAAAAGATCAAAACAACCAACAACTTACAGCTACTTCTCAAAATAATGCTCAAATTCGGCTTTCAACGCTAATAGAATCCTTTAATAAAAAGGACTAAACAAAGCACTAAGCAATAGTTACGGTATTTTATTACCACATTCTGGACAGAATTTAGGGCTACCTTCAATAACAGTTTCGCATCTTGAGCAGACTTTCTTTACTGCCATTGCATGTCCACATTCTGGACAGAATTTAGAACCAGTTGAAGCTGCGCCACAGCTAGGACAACTACCCATAGATTGTTCTTTCATATCAGTTTGGGAAACATAATCAGTTGAGCGAGCTTTTTCAAAGAGTTGTTCTTTAGCAGCTTGTGCTTGAGCAGCAGCTTTTTCTTGTTGAAAATCAGGAGCACAATCTTCACAAAGACCAGCTTTATGGTTAAAACACACTTCTGGACAAACCCATTTACCACATCTAGTGCATTGCTTAAAGTGTTGTTTACACTCTTCTACAGCTATAGCAAAAGCTTCATCATGAGCTTTGCCACCTATAGCTCGCTGGATTTCATAAGCACCATGACCAGCTTGGTGAAAAATACCACCAAATATATCTCCTGCTGCTCTTAGCAAAGAACCTGCCATTCCTGTAATAGAGGTTTGAAAGCTTGTCAAATAACCATTTCCACATTTATCACAAAAAAACTTAAACTGATAACCTTTATCTGTAGAAAGATCTTGGTGATTGGAAGTAAAACTAATGATTGCCATAAAAACCTCACTCCGAAAAAGTCAAAGCCCAACAAAACAATGCTGGGCTTTGTTGGTAACTATATTATAGTTTCAATTCGCATCCCTGTCTTGTGAAAGGGGCGATATTCTTTAATAAAAGGACTAGTAAGTTTTACAGCCCTAAAATATTAACTAGCTCTTGTACTGAAGCAGCAGATTTTTGTAAAGCTGCTCTTTCATCAGTAGTTAAGCTAATTTCAATAATTTGTTCAACACCACGAGCACCTAATTTTACTGGTACGCCAACAAACAAATTACTGATACCATATTCACCTTCTAGGTAAACTGCACAAGGTAAGATTTTCTTTTTATCTTTCAAAATTGCTTCTACCATTTCAGCAGTTGCAGCAGATGGAGCATAATAAGCAGAACCAGTCTTTAAGAGCTTAACAATTTCTGCACCACCATTGCGAGTACGATCTACAATCTTATCAATGGTTTCTTTTGGTAGTAAGTCAGGAATTGGAATACCTGCACAAGTAGAATAACGTGGAAGTGGAACCATGGTATCTCCATGACCACCCAACACAAATGAGTTAATGTTTTCTACTGATACTTCTAAAGCTTCTGCTAAGAAACAGCTCATACGAGCAGAATCTAAAACTCCTGCCATTCCTAATACTCTATGTTTTGGAAATCCAGAAGCTTTGTGAGCTACGTGACACATTGCATCTAATGGATTAGACACAATTATCAAGATAGTGTTAGGAGAATATTTAACAATTTCTTCTGTAACACTTTTAACAATATTTTTGTTGGTGTTGATTAAATCATCACGGCTCATACCTGGCTTACGTGCAATACCTGAGGTAATTACAACGATATCAGAATCAGCAGTTTCTTTATAGCCATTGCTACCAACCAAACGGCAATCATAACCTTCTATTGGAGCAGATTCAGCTAAATCTAAAGCCTTACCTTGAGGCATATCTTCAATAATATCAACTAAAACCACATCTGCTAATTCTTTATCTGCTAAACGTTGTGCTAGAGTGGCACCCACATTACCAGCACCAACTACTGTTACTTTTTTTCTACCGCTCATAAAAATTTTTCTCCTCCCCGGGGTAACGCTCGTTTCACTCGCTAAAACCCGGGCTAAATATATTAAAATTTTTTATTTACATATTTTCAATGATTGCTGTTGCAAACTCACTGGTTTTCAATTTTGTAGCGCCTTCCATTTGACGCTCAAGATCGTAGGTAACTTTCTTTTGCTGAATAGTGTTTGTAACACCTTTAATAATTAGTTGGCTTACTTCTTGCCAACCCATATGCTCAAACATCATTACCCCTGAGAGAATTACAGAACCAGGATTAATTACATCTTTATCTGCATATTTTGGAGCAGTGCCATGAGTAGCTTCAAAAATAGCTGCAATATCCCCAATATTTGCACCTGGAGCAAGCCCTAGTCCACCAACTTGAGCAGCACAAGCATCTGAAAGATAATCTCCATTAAGATTTGGAGTTGCAAGAACTTGGTATTCATCAGGACGAATCAAAACTTGTTGGAACATTGAATCAGCAATGCGATCATTAATCATTACTTTTCCTTCAGGAATCTTACCATCGTGCTTGCTATAAACATCATCTTCAGTAATTACTGAATCTGCAAATTCTTCTTTAGCTAATTGATAGCCCCAATCACGGAAAGCACCTTCAGTAAATTTCATTATGTTACCTTTATGAACTAGAGTAACTTTATTTTTACCTTGAGCTAAAGCATAGTTAATAGCGCGGCGCACCAAGCGTTTGCTACCTGTAATAGAAATAGGTTTAATACCAATACCGCTGTCAGAACGGACGTTATAACCAAAGTCTGTCAAAACACTAAGCATTTTTTGAGCTTTTTCGCTATTTGCGGCAAACTCTATACCTGCATAAACGTCTTCAGTATTTTCACGGAAAATAACTACATCTAATTTTTCAGGATGTTTTACAGGGGCAGGAACTCCAGGGAAGTAGCGTACAGGTCTAACACAAGCATAAAGATCTAAGACTTGACGCAAAGTAACGTTAAGACTTCGAATTCCACCACCAACAGGAGTTGTTAGAGGGCCTTTGATTGCTACTTTAAATTCCTTAATTGCTTCTATTGAGTCTTGAGTAAGCCATTCTCCAAATTTTGTATAAGCTTTTTCACCTGCGAAAATTTCATACCAAACTACACGCCGACTTCCACCATAAGCTTTTTCTACTGCTGCATCAAAGACGCGAGCAGAAGCTTTCCAGATGTCACGACCAGTGCCATCACCTTCAATAAAAGGAATAATAGGGTTGTTTGGAACATTTAGACTACCGTTTTCATTGATTGTTATTCTAGAGCCATCTTCAGGTACAGGTAGGCCATTATATGATGTCATAAAATTCTCTCCTTAAAATATCTGGGCCAATAAGAGTGGGTTAAAGTCGCAGAGTTTAACAATCAAAAGCTTACCTGTCAAGGGGTTACGATTAACAGAAAATACACTACTGGAGTTGTACTTGCTTGTAACATATTACTTCATATAATCTTTAATTAAAGGGATAAATTATGTCTGTATCAGAAAGATATTCGCGCCAAGTTCTTTTTGAAGGTATTGGGCAAAAAGGGCAAGAAAAATTACTTAATAGCACAGTGGCTGTGATTGGTTGTGGAGCATTAGGAGCAATGCAATTAGAAATGCTGGCTCGTGCTGGAGTTAAAAAACTTATTGCAATTGATAGGGATTTTGTAGAGTTCACTAATCTACACCGCCAAATAATGTTTGATGAAAAAGCAGCTAAAGAACAACTTCCTAAAGCAATTGCTGCTTGTGAACGTATAGCTCAAATTAATTCTGAAGTTCAAACTCAAAGTATTGTTGCTGATGTTAATCACACAAATATTGAAAAATTTATTGCTGAAGCAGACCTTATTTTAGATGGTACAGATAATTTTGAAACCAGATTTCTAATTAATGATGCATGTGTAAAACTTGGAAAGCCTTGGATTTATGGAGCAGCAGTTAGTTCCTATGGGTTAACAATGGCTATTTTGCCAGGTCGCACAGCTTGCTTACGTTGTGTATTTGAAAATCTACCCCCTGCTGGAAGTGCTCCAACTTGTGATACAGCAGGAGTTATTCTGCCAATTATAGGTTTAGTTGTTTCTTGGCAAATAGCTGAAGCAATGAAAATTCTAACTGGTAACTTAGATCGGTTGCATAATGGTCTAATACAAGTAGATGTTTGGCAAGGAACTCATACAAAAGTAAATATTCAAGGCTTGCGGGATCGCTCTGATTGTAAATGTTGTGTGCATAAAGAATTTGAATTTTTAGCAGCTTCAGAACGTCAACTTTTAACAACACTTTGTGGACGCAATGCAGTGCAAATTGTTCCAACCAAAGCATCTAAATTAGACCTAAAAATAATGGCAGAAAAATTAAAACCTATTGGTGAAGTGAGTGTAAATAAATTTCTTTTGCGTGTTAAGTTGCCAAGTTATGAGATAACAGTTTTTTCTGATGCTCGTAGTATTATTCATGGTACAAAAGATGAGTCTGTTGCTCGTAGCCTTTACGCAAAATTTATAGGAATTTAGTTTTTTCAAGGGTTAATATGGGTTGCGCAAGCCTGCGGCTTGTCAAAACTTGGGGCTAATATGCGCTTGAGCATATTAAATTAGAGTTATTTAATTTATAGATCCCCAGGTTGCGCAAGCCTGCGGCTTGCTAAAACCTGGGGCTAATATGAGTTGAGCTAATAAAAGTAGATCCATTTCAATAAATAAGCTAGTTTCCAACAGAGTCATATATTAGCCAAATCCATATTAGCATTCCCCAAGTTGCGCTTCACTAAAACCTGGGGCTAATATGCGCTTGAGCATATTAAATTAGAGTTATTTAATTTATAGATCCCCAGGTTGCGCAAGCCTGCGGCTTGCTAAAACCTGGGGCTAATATGAGTTGAGCTAATAAAAGTAGATCCATTTCAATAAATAAGCTAGTTTCCAACAGAGTCATATATTAGCCAAATCCATATTAGCATTCCCCAAGTTGCACTTCACTAAAACCTGGGGCTAATATGCGCTTGAGCATATAAAAAAGCTATTTTGAAGATTAACTATTAATTTAACGCATTTGATGACATTGCATTTATTTATAATTAGCCAAACCCATATTAGCCTGGGGTTTTAGCGAAGCGTAACCCCAGGTTTGGAGGAGAAAATGGAAGCAGCAAAAGAACGTTCAGATATTGGTTTATTTTTTGTCGCTGGGGCAGAAATTGTTGAAAATGAATGGCATAAAGGAGAGATTTTAGTTCGTCGCCAAGGGCTATTACATCCTAAATACTCCTTTATTCATGATGAAAAAACCTTTGCTACTTTGCATTGGTATCGTTCTAGGCTAGGAACTTATGATGCAAAAGATTTTCATCTAGATATAGAAGTAACTTCAATGGGTAGAATTTTTACAGTAAAAGATAAGATGAGTAATCTTTCTAGACTTAAAAGCAAATCTTTAAATCAAGTTAAACCCAAGCTTGCCATTCAGCTAGCTAGTGGAGATAATTTTATTGTTAGGCAAAATTCTCATAACACTGGCAAATATAAATATTCACTTGAAATTACAAAAACCCACTATATTCATCATGTAGCAGAGTTTAAATTCAACCTTGAGAAACAACATTCTCACACAATAGCCTGCATAGATGTGCAACCTATTATGAAATGGGAAGCCGAGCATTTTCATCATTTGATGGCGTTGGTAATGTCTCGTATTGCTTATTTACAGGAACACAGCCGTTAAATCATGACTATTTATTTAGACAATGCTGCTACTAGTTATCCTAAGCCAAGAGAAGTTTATGAAAGCATGACAAGTGTGCTAGAAAAGGCTGGGGCTAATGCTGGACGTGCAAGTCATAAAATGGCACGTCTAGCCCAACAAATTATAGAAGATACTCGCCTAAAATTAGCTAAATTAATTAATGCTCCTAATTGGCAACAAATCATCTTTACCTTTAATGCTACTGATGCTCTAAATATGGCAATTAAAGGGGTTTTGTCTCCAGGCGATCATGTTATTACTTCCAAATTAGAGCATAATTCTGTACTTAGACCGCTGCAAAGACTTGCTCAAGAAAATATTTCCTTAACTTTTGTTGATTTTGATAAAGATGGCATTGTAAATCTTCAAGAAATAGAAAAAGCCATTAGAAAAGAAACAAAATTAATTGCTATTACAGCAGCTTCCAATGTTTTAGGTACATTGCAGCCAATTGCAGAAATAGGAAAAATCGCTTCCAAAAATAACCTATTTTTTTTAGTTGATGCAGCTCAGACCTTAGGGGCTACTTTAATGGATGTAGAAGCAATGAAAATAGATCTACTAGCTGCAAGCGGACATAAAGCATTGCTTGGCCCACCAGGAACAGGGCTACTTTATGTTTCAGACAGAGTTAAGTTAAGAGGCTGGCGTGAAGGCGGAACAGGTGGTGATTCGCTTTCACCTCTACAACCAGAGTCCTTACCATTTCAGCTAGAGGCTGGAACACATAATTTATCAGGAATTGCTGGGCTTGGTGCTGCTTTAGATTATTTGGTAAAACAAGGTATACAGAACATTAGAGACCATGAATTATTTTTACTAAATAATTTAATTGAGCTACTTTCTTTAATTCCTGGAGTTGTTTTATATGGAACAAATGATTTATCTAAACGAGTTGGAGTAGTGTCTTTTTCAATTTCTGGTTATAGATCTGATGAAGTAGCATCTATTTTAGATGAACATTTTGATATTGCCGTAAGAGGTGGACTTCATTGCGCACCATTAGTACATCAAGCTCTAAATACTCTTCCTGATGGCTTGATAAGGGTAAGTGTAGGCAATTTTAATAACTTAGATGAAATTAAACAGCTTGCTACAGCAGTTAGAGAAATTATTGAAGTATAGCCCTCCTTTAAACTCACTTCTTTAAATAAAATACTTAGCTTCTAGTATTTTTGTACTAGTACATTTTTCCTTGACAGATTAGAGCTACCGCTTTATAGTTACGTAGTTTTTCAGTCATGCCCTAAACTATACATAAATACATACAAATTTAGACTTAAGTGTTTAGAATATTGTTTCTCGCCTCAACCTTTTGCAAAAAATAACAAAACTCTTGCAAAAACTTTATTTTTAAAATCTTGAAGGTAAATAATTTATTTCTAAGGGTTTATATCTGAACTAGAAATATTTGGCTGCTTCACAGATTAAGACTTTTGCAAGAACACTAATAAAACAAATAACGATAGGATTGCTTGCTAGAAAGTTTTTTAGCAGTAGAAGCGCTATAAGCGTTTAGGAGATAGAAAGAGATGAAGATATTTAAAGTTTTTTTTATTGTGTTTTTTGCAGCGTTCACTTTGCCAATTTTCTTTATAAAATCAGCACATGGCGATAATGCAGAAGCTCCAACAGGTTTTGACAATCAGACAAATGGTTTTATTAGCCAAGCAGACTTTGATTCGACAAAAGCCGTATTTGAAGAGCGGGATGATATAGCTAAAGGGCTAGGCCCTGTTTACAATGCACAATCTTGTGCTGAATGCCACCAAAACCCTGTCACAGGTGGAATTAGTCAAATTACTGAATTAAGAGCTGGTCATTTTGATGGAACGAATTTTATTGATCATCCTGGAGGTTCTCTTATTAATGATCGGGCAATTAATGGTTCAATACAAGAGCGTGTACTTGCAGGCAATGAAGTTAGGACTTTTAGAACATCTTTGAACATACTTGGAGATGGTTTTGTTGAATGTATTGCTGATAGCACTTTCCAGGCAATTCAAAACTCTCAACCCTTTGGTATGAAAGGAACTATAATTTCTGTACCTGTACTTGAATTTCCAGGAACAACTCGTATAGGTCGTTTTGGCTGGAAAAATCAACAAGCAAGTTTACTATCATTTGCTAGTGATGCTTATTTAAATGAACAAGGGATAACTAATAGATTTAATCTTGTTGAAAATACATCAAATGGTAGATCGGTTGCAGCTTTTGATACTGTTGCAGATACAGCACCCAATGGAGAAGATCCAGATGGAGATATATTTGAATTTGCTGACTTTATGAGAGCAACAAAAGCTCCTTCACGTGATACAACTCTTGCTGTTACAGCAGATGCTCAAGCAGGAGCTCAGTTATTTAATGCTATTGGGTGTGCAATATGTCATGTTGCTAATATTAGTACTGCACCAGCAGGAACAGTACTTACAGTAGGAGATAAATTAAACAATGATGGAACAGTTAGCAAACTTACAGTTCCTTCAGCACTTGGAAGCAAAACCTTTCACCCCTATGGAGATTTTATGTTACATGACATAGGAACAGGTGATGGAATAGTACAAAACGGTGGGCAAGCAACTAGAAACAAACTTCGTACTGCTCCATTGTGGGGCATGCGCACTCGCGATCGGTTAATGCATGATGGTTTGTCAGTAACACGCACTGACGCTATTTTGCGGCATTTAGGTGAAGCTTCAGGAGTTACTTTTAATTTTATCTTACTTAGCGATGTACAAAAAAATCAGTTAATTACTTTCTTAAATTCACTATAAAACCAAATACGACTACAATTTTTAGACTTAGATTTGCTTTAAGTTGTAGTCGTTATTTAACACAAATTTCTTTTATCAATTATTCTGAAAACTATTTTGAACAACTTTTAAAAACTTTCGTTTGTTGGTAAAACCAAAATTTATTTATCTTGTGTCTTGTAGGTCTGCTAGTGTATTTATTTAAGTCTTAATGGTTTGCAACCTTATGAAAGATATCAAAAGTGAAAATATAGTTAGTAAAATAAATGAACTCCAAAAACAAATTAAAGAAAATCCTAATGATATTTTACTTCAAGATAAACTTGGAAATTTGTTGATTGAAAACCACCAGTTTTTAGAAGCTGCTAAGCTTTTTGCCAAGATAGCTAATTTTTACAGCAATAAAGTAGTCCATCTTAAGGCGCTAACAGTTTGTAGCAAAGCTAGTTACATAGAATCTTTAAATCAAGAAGCCATAAAAAAAATTGAAGAACTTTACTCTTTGCTTGGTATTTCAAGAAGTAAGTAGTTTAAGAGCTTAACAAATTATAAATTAATCCATTAATCTAACTGCTGCAATAAAATAAGGAACGGTAACACCACGATCTCCTGCAACTCTAAGTAGCAAAACATCCCCTTTTGACAAACCTTTTACAACCTTGTCAAAATCTGATTTAGAATTAACAGGTATTTTATTTACTTCTGTAATTACAAAACCTCTTTGTAATCCAGCATCAGCTGCCGTGCTAAGTGGATCAACTTCTGTAATTACAACACCAGGAATTTTATTGCTACCTGCGACTTGAAGCATTTTTTCTGTTTTAGAGTTTTTATCTTCTACTGCAAAACCAACTCGCCCAAAACTAGCTTTCTTTAAACTGTTTTTAGGATTAGGAGATGGGATTTTTTGCTCTTCACGTTCTGTTAATTTTGCTGTAAGAAATTTATGTTTATTGTCGCGAATGACTTCAATTTCAATATCAAGACCTGGTTGTGTTTCTGCAATATAACGATAGAGACTATCTTTATCTACAACTTGTTTACCTGCAAATTTGACAATTACATCATAAATCTGTATTCCAGCTTTAGCAGCAGCAGATCCACTATTGACATAAGTAATTACTGCACCTTCACTAACATCTAGTTTTAGTCCATCTCTAATATCATCTGTAAGATCATCCGGTTGAATTCCAAGAAAACCTCTTATTACACGACGATGTGTTTTTAATTGTGAAATAATTTGCTTAATTTGATTTACTGGAATAGCAAAACTAATTCCATTAGCATCAGCTCGAATTACAGTATTAACACCTATTAACTCTCCAGCTAAGTTAAGCAGTGGGCCACCTGAATTACCTACATTTATTGCTGCATCTGTTTGAATATAATCTTCGTAGAGAGTGTTAAAAACCTTACGTCCTTTAGCACTTACTACACCAGTAGTCAAACTACGATCATAAGAATACGGATTACCAATCGCTACTACAGTTTCACCTATAAGTAATTTATTAGAATCGCCTAAAGGCATTACAGACAAAGGTGCTCTAGATTTTATTTTTAGTAAAGCAATATCTGTAGCTTTATCAGATCCAACAACTTCTGCTGGTAATTCTGTATTATCTATTAGACGTACTTTTACTTGTTCTGCATTTTCTATAACATGTTGATTTGTAATAATATAGCCAGATTCATCAATAATGCATCCTGTACCAACTCCACGGCTACGTTTATTTATATCTGGGTGGTCTTCTGGTAAATCTAATTCATCATCATCTTTACTAGTAGTTAGTAATCGGGTAGAAGTAACTCGAACTACAGCAGGATTAGCTTTTTGATATACATTGGTAACCGTTGCTTTTTCTGAAGAGAGTGGACTATAAGCACCAGAAAAATTTATTTCTGTTAAAGCCTTATTGTATTCTAGATTGTTCATATGACTGACTTTAAATAAACCAATAAGGCCAATAACACAAACAATTGAAATTAGCATTATCCTAGATTTAATACGTAAGTCTCGATTCATAATACTTTCTATAATTCAGCACTTAATATACTAGTAAATATATCAGTAACCTAAAATACATGGGCAGATTTTTATAGTTTATCAAGGAAATTTAACATAGGGATAAAACCAGTGTCAAACAGGATCTTTATAGCATTTTTACTAACTTTAAATATTTTGTAGTTGTTGGTTGACTTTGTTTTTAATGCTATTACACTGATCATACTTTAGAATGTATAATTTTCTAGTATCTTATCATAACTAATTAAGTAATATCTCAGTCGTAATACAACATATATAATTATAAAACATTCAGGCAAGTATTAATCACTAATTAATTATAAGTAACGATGGAGTACATTCAATGGCTAAAGCATGGGAAGTAGCAGGTATTGAAGAGAGTACGAGTTTAGGTGAATCGGCTAAGCTCATTATTACCACAAAGTTCCGTGAAGCTTTTTCCTTTTCTGAAGTAGTTACCACTAGTGAAGATATTGAAGTAGTTCATGACATGAGAGTTTCACTAAGGCGTTTGTGGGCAGCAATGACTAGTTTTGCCCATTACTTTGAAGATAGCAAAAAATTTATAAAGCTTTCCAAGCATACTCGTAAACTTGCTCGTAAACTTGGGGCAGTACGCGATTTAGATGTTTTAATTGAAATATTGCAAAAACAATCCCAAGAATTAGTTTACAATCCATCTGCTCTTTTTGCTATTGATTATATAGTTTCTCATTGTTACACAGAACGCATTCAACATCGGGCTAAACTATTTAAATATTTAGAAAAACTAGTTCAAAGAAGTTTTGAAACAAAATTTTTGGAGTTTTTTGAAACCATTGAAATAACTAATAATTCGAGCAAGAAAGAAAGAAAAATTTTTCTAAACTCTTTAGAGAATTTCTATGAGCATGATGCAAAGGGGAGCGCAGAAAGCGAAGCTCTGCACCAATTGCGAATAGCAGCTAAGAAATTGCGTTACAGTTTAGAATTTTTTGAAGTATGTTTTCAGCAACCTTTGACTGAGCAACTTAAAAGTTTGCGGCAACTTCAAGAACTTTTAGGTGATTTGCATGATTGTGATGTAATGGTTAGTTTATTAAAGAGTTATAGACCTAACAAAAAAATTAAACTAGAAATTGATTTAGAGATTGATTTGGGATTAAAAGAACTAATCACTTATTTCAAGAACAAACGAGCTAATTTTTTAGAACTTTTCCAAAACCTTTGGCTTCAAGAGTTTGAAGTAAATTTTTATAACCAGCTAAAACCTTTACTGCATTCCCAAATAAATGATGTATAAAGCAGTAAATTAAAAAATTTAGCAAGCTATATTTTTATCAATAACTATCTGTTTTTCTTAACAGTTTGTGTAAATTGACACTTTTAAGAGGTATGTTATATCATCCAAAGTTAGTAAGGCCATTAAGGCCTTAGGTTTTAGGGGAAAAATAATGGCTTTACAGGCAGCAGAAAGCATATTAGATCTAATTGGCAAAACGCCTTTGTTACACTTAAAAAAACTTCAAAGCCCAGGAACAGCTAATGTATACGCTAAGTTAGAATACTTAAATCCTGGTGGAAGTATAAAAGATCGTGCAGCATTAGGATTAATCCTAGATGCAGAGAAACGTGGTTTAATTGGCCCTGGCTCAACAATAATTGAGCCAACTGCGGGTAACACAGGCATCGGGCTAGCGCTAATTGGTCGTGCAAGAGGTTATAGGGTAATTCTGTGTGTGCCAGAAGGTTATAGTCGTGAAAAAATGATTATAATGCAAGCTTTAGGAGGAGAAATTATTTATACTCCTCGCGAATCAGGGATGAAAGCTGCTATTGAAAAAGCTCGTGAACTAACTAGAGAAATTCCTAATTCTTTTGCTCCTCAACAATTTGAAAATCCTGCCAATCCACTTTTTCATTATCAAACAACTGCATCTGAAATAGCCGAACAATTAGATAACAAAGTTAATGCCGTTGTTATTGGTTGTGGATCTGCTGGAACATTTACTGGTATAGCTCGTTTCTTTAAGGAAAAAAACCCTTCCATTTATTGTGTAGCTGTAGAGACTCAAGGTTCTGTTCTAGGTGGTGGAGAAGCTGGGCCTCATCGTGTTGAAGGAATTGGGGCTAGCTTTATTCCTGGTAATTTTGATCGAGAAGTTTGTGATGAAGTATTCAAAGTAATGGATGATGAAGCATTTGATATGGTTAAAAAATTAGCCCGTGAAGAAGGTGTTTTATGTGGTAGTTCTGCTGGGGCTAATGCATTTGCTGCTTTTGAAATTGCCCGCCGTTTTGGCTCTGATGCTAATGTGGTAACAGTCTTTGCTGATGGAGCAGAACGCTATATGAGTAAAGGGATCTTTGATTAACTAAATAAATTTACTATATATAAGTTTATAGCAAAAACAAATTTTGAGCTTTATATTAGTTTTATATCTCATTTAGAGTAAAAACTTTGCAAGCTAAAGTTCAAGTAACATTAAAATTTTTCTATTATTAAAAGCTGATTTTTGATATTCTGTTTTACACAAGTTAGTTTCTTAATACTCTCTATAAAAATTTTCGCATTAGGTAAATTTATTGCTTTGTTCTATTAATATTGAATCAAGCTTTAAGTTTTTTATTTTCGATAAAATATTTTGGGGTGATTATGGGATTTGCTACAAAAGCAATCCATGCTGGTCAAGAACCTGATCCTAGCACTGGAGCAGTTATAGTTCCTATTTATCAAACTTCTACTTATGCACAAGAGGGTGTAGGTAGACATAAAGGGTTTGAATATGCACGTACACAAAACCCTACAAGGCTAGCATTAGAACAAAATTTAGCAGCTTTAGAAGAAGGTATAGCTGGTTATGGTTTTGCTTCTGGTATGGCTGCAATAAATGCAGTTGCATCTTTGTTTCAAGCAGGAGATCATTTTGTTGTTTCTGATACCACTTATGGAGGAACTTTTCGTTTATTTGATAAGGTTCTAAAAAATTTTGGTTTGCAGTTTACTTATGTAAATACTTCTGATGTAGATGCAGTTTATTCAGCATTGCAAGCAAATACCAAAGTCATTTTTATAGAAACTCCAACTAACCCAATAATGTCATTAACTGACATTGCAGCTATGGCTGAAATTGCTTCTCCAAGAGGCATAAAACTAGTGGTTGATAACACTTTTATGAGCCCCTATTTCCAAAAACCTCTTACTTTGGGCGCAGATATTGTCGTTCACTCTACTACAAAATTTCTTAATGGTCATAGTGATAGTGTTGGCGGAGTAGTAATACTAAAAGATCAAGCTTTAGCAGAACGAGTAGCATTTTTGCAAAATGCAGCAGGCGCAATTTTAAGTCCTTTTGACTCTTGGCTAATTTTACGTGGTACCAAAACTTTAGCAGTAAGAATGCGTCAGCATGACGAAAGTGGTCGTATTGTAGCTAGTTTTTTAGCTGAACATCCTAAAGTAAAAAAAGTATATTACCCTGGACTTGCTAACCATCCTCAATATCAACTTGCCTGTAAGCAAATGTCTGGGTTTGGAGCAATGATCTCCTTTGAAACAGGAAGTTACGAAAAAGCAACTGCTTTTCTTGAAAGTGTTAAGTTATGTTTGCTAGCAGAATCTTTAGGAGGAGTAGAAACACTGGTTTGCCATCCTGCCAAGATGACACATGCTAGCGTGCCTTTATCAGAAAGAGAAAGATTAGGCATCACTGATGGACTTGTGAGAATTTCTGTTGGCCTTGAGGATGTAGAAGATATTATTGCTGATGTTGATCAAGCATTAGCTTTATTATAAATCTACTAAAATGAGGTTCTTAAGTATTTAGTTGCAAATTTCTCTAGGGTTATTTGTTTTTATGCTGGTAAGTATGGTGTATTTTTAATATAATCCGGCAGTAGTCCCTAGCTTTACAACACAAAGTTTTTCTATTCTAATCTTAGGTTAAGCACATTATTTTGACTCTATGACACAAAACTCCAATATTAATATCTCTTTATACGCGCAGACAAATATTGGTATGGTTCGCCACGGAAATGAAGATAATTTTCTCGTGGTAGATCTAAGTACTTCTGATACTTGGACAGTAGAAAATGCCAATTCCCCACCAGAAAAACTTCTTAATTTTAAACAAGGGCATTATGGTGCAGTCATGGCTGTCTCAGATGGTATGGGCGGAGCCTTGGCAGGTGAAGTCGCTAGCCAATTAGCTGTTACTGCTGTGCGTGATCGAATGCTACAATTTCAAGCAACCCCTGCTTTTTCCCATTTTCCTTTTCATGAAAGGTTGCGTTTATCTGTAGAACAAGCCAATCACATTATTCACACTGAGAGTCAAAATAATGTTGAATATACTGGCATGGGAGCGACTTTTACGGCGGCTGGCGTCGATGGCAACATGGGCTACTTTGCCCAAGTTGGGGATTCTCGCTGTTACCTAATTCGTAACAACAAAATTGCTCAGGTTACCAAAGATCAATCTCTAGTAAGCCAATTGGTAGAGGCTGGCCATATAACAGAAGAAGAAGCTGAACAACACACCTATAAAAACGTAATTCTTCAAGCTCTAGGCGCTCAGCTACGTGTAAATGTTATTGTTGACAAAATTCGTCTAAAACGTGGCGATCTCTTGCTGCTTTGTTCTGATGGTCTTTCAGGCAAAGTTAAAGGTGTGGAGATGCTAAAGCTTATCCAGGATCTAAATTGGAATATAAGAGAATCCTGTGATGCTTTAATTAAACTAGCTAATGAAAGAGGCGGCGAAGATAATATCACCGTTTTGATAGCTCGTTTTGATGGCGAATCTTTAGAAGAAGTTAAGCCTGAAGATCCTTCAAAAGGTGAGTTTGTTGCTAGAGACTCAAATTTGCCTGATGAAGTTGATGCAAATCAACTCACTTTTGGCGATGAACAAACTTTACAGCCTGAAGAAGATGTAATCTCAAAAGTTCGTGAACGTGAACGCTCTACTGATGTAGTAGAAACTCAAGAAGTTCAGGCAACTATGCTTAATATGCAAGCTATTACTCCTCAAATGCTAGCACAAATGTCCGCTACTCAAGAAGCTACCCCAGATGATCCTGTTGTAACTGCCTCTGCTACCGTCTCTACTGCAGTAGAAAACCCTACTCCTGTTTCTTCATCTAGTAGTTCTAGCACTCAGGTTGCAGAACAAGAAGAAACTGAAGTAGAGTACAAAGGAAATAGTAGTCGTTCATTCACTTTGGTTGTAGTTCTTATTATCTTATTAGGTTTAATAGCCTATGGCATTTATTATGTTAAGCATCAACAAGCATCTGCTCCTGCACCTGCACCAGGTGCCATATTAATATTTTAGGATAGCCTTTTAAGGTAGTTTATTTAAGTTAACTATCTGAAGGTATTCAAAGTAAGTCTCTATTGTTTTTCTTAATTTATTAGCTTATTCTAAAGCGCGAAAGAAATATGTTTTCTTTCGCGCTTTAGATTTTATAAAAAATTTATGTTATTGAAGGAAATTTAAGGAAAAAGATGAGCCAAAAATCAATAGGATTATTTGACTCAGGAGTTGGAGGATTAACAGTTTACCGAGCTATTCGTCAACTTCTACCGCAAGAAAATATTATTTATTTAGGAGATACTGCAAGAATTCCTTATGGTACTCGCTCCCCTGCCACAGTACAGCGTTATGCTTATCAAGACGCAGCTTTTCTCTATAAACAAAATGTAAAAATGTTAGTAATTGCTTGTAACACTATTTCCTCTGTAGCTTTAGAGTTACTTAAAGAAAGTTTTCCAATACCTATTTTAGGAGTAATTGAGCCTGGAGCTAAAAAGGCAGTAGAAATGACTAAAACAGGTAGAATAGGTATTATTGCGACAGAAGCCACTGTAGAAAGTAAAGCCTATGTAAAAGCAATTCAAACAATTAACCCTAATTTAGAAGTCTTTGCCCAAGCTTGTCCCCTCTTTGTTGCACTTGCAGAAGAAGGCTGGCATAATCATAAGGCAACAAAACTTATTGCCAGTGAGTATTTAGCGCCTCTTCAATCAATGGACATTGATACTTTAGTCCTTGGTTGTACTCACTACCCAATATTAAAAGATATAATTCAGTCTGTTGTAGGTAATAATGTTACTTTGATAGATTCTGGCGAATGTGTTGCTCAAGAAGTTAAAAATCTGGTGCAAATCGAAGATACAAATCTTATAGCTGATTCAAGTTCTGATACTTTTTATGTTACAGATTCTGGAAAACGCTTTTGCAGAATTGCAGAACTTTTTTTAGGTAAGCCTCTTGAAAACCTAATAGCTGTAGATATTTGGGATAGCAACACCAAAACAGAAGATATAAATAAGCTATATATTAAGTAGTATGCCTAGTAAAATAGAAAGCTGATTATAATATTAAAGAAAGTTCTAAGAAATGGATAAATCTAATATTAACTTTGCACGCACAAATAACCGAACTTACACATCTTTGAGAACTGTAAAATTAATTCCAAACTTTACTAAACATGCTGAAGGTTCTACTTTAGTAGAATTCGGAGATACTCGCGTTCTATGTACCGCAAGTATAGAAGAACGAGTTCCTCCACACCTAAAAAATAAAGGCTTAGGTTGGGTAACAGCAGAATATGGAATGCTTCCTCGTTCCACAGAAACACGTACTGCTCGCGAAGTTCGGAGTGGCCCATCAGGTCGCACTCATGAAATTCAACGCTTAATTGGTCGTAGTCTTAGAGCTGTAGTAGAAATGGAAAAATTAGGAGAAAGAACCATCTTTCTTGATTGTGATGTCATCCAAGCAGATGGTGGAACTAGAACAGCATCTATTACAGGTGCTTTTGTATCCCTAGTAACTGCAATAAGAAAACTTAAAGATCAGAAAAAAATAGATTGTATCCCTGTTCGTGATTATGTTGCTGCTGTTAGTGTGGGCATTGTCGCAGGAAAAGTTTTGCTTGACTTGGATTATATAGAAGATTCCCGTGCTGAAGTAGATATGAATATTGTTCGTACTGGTAGCGGCCGTTTTATTGAAATTCAAGGAACAGCAGAATCAAATCCTTTTACTGCTGAACAAATGAATGATATGGTAAAACTTGCTAGCCAAGGAATAGAGCAACTTATTGCGATACAAAAACAGATCCTAGGTAACTTACGTTAAACTCTTTACTAGAGTCATAACACTTGATATTAAAAATTTAATATAGAAATACTGAAAAGAGATTTTGTTTTATGTCCTCAATTTTACACAGAAGATATTTCTTAATTAGCTTTTTATTATTAATTTCTAGTTTGTCATTTGACTCTCTGTCTACAAGAGTAAAAGGACAAAATAACACTACTTTTAAAGATCCAAATGGTAAATATGAACTAGATTTACCTCAAAATTGGAAAGCTGTTTCTTACCAAGATGGTGCAGGTAATTCAAGGGTAGATATTATTTATAGAGATCGCTCTTATGGATTACTTAAAGTGACACAAGAATCTTTACCTAGTAATACGACCCTAGAAAATTTTATACAAAGCGATATAGATCAAAACTTACGTTTTCGTCCTGGATATGTTTATAACAGCATAGAAAGTTTTGCAGCTGGAAGTTTACGTGGAAACCTTCTACAATTTGACTTTACCAATGCAGGACAACCCAAAAAAGCCCGTAATTATTACCTAAAAGCTGATGGGCAAACAGTTTGGGTTTTACGTTTTGCTGGTAATAGAGATGTTTTTTCTCCTCTTAGACATGAGTCTGATGCTATTGCACGAAGTTTTAAACTAATCAAATAAGCAAGATTGCTTTCTACTTATTTAAAGTTAATGAAAGTTGCTAGAAATAGAAGCCTTTTTTACAAAGGCTTCAGTAGCTCTTTTTAAGTTATGATACGAGTTAATTATTATATTGGAACAACAATATTATCCCCTACAATTTCACCTCGTTCTATCTGTTGACAGCGATCTCGACGTACAACAACAACTCTTGATAATTTAGTGCCAGCAGGAATTCTTACATCATCTCCAATTATTGTTTGATCTAATGTTACATTTGCTTCAACAGAAACTCTTTGCCAAAGTACTGAGTTTGTTATAGTTGCACTAGGAGAGATTTCTGTAGCTTGACCACAAATGAAGTTTTCTCCTTTTTGTTTAAGAAACTCTAGGCTTATATCTAAATACCTAGCTAAAGTACTTAATTCATACCAACTATCATTACTAATGTGAGCAGCTACTATTTTACCTTCAGCAATAGCGCGAGGATAAACATCTGTAGTGGAATGAGAAAACTGAGCTTTGGGAATATAGTCAAAAATTTCTTTTTCCAAGATTTGAATTCCTGTAAACATAAGAGGAACAGGTTCATCAGTTAAATTTGGATTAGGAAAACCACCAAATTTTTCTATATTTCCAAAAGAATCTAGTAAAACGTTAGAAAATTTTTCTCTTCTAGGATTTTCTTTTAAGACAAGTGTGGCAAGAGCCTTGCGTTCTCGGTGAGTTGCTATTGCAGCAGATAAGTCAATATCTGTGATTACTTTCCCATTCATTGCTATAAAGGTATCTCCATCTAAGTAATGTTTAGCATGATCCATTGCTCCAGAAGTGCCTAAAATTTCTTGTTCTTGGCTATAAAAAATCTTAGCTCCAAAGCTTGAACCATCACCTAAAGCTTCTATAACAGATTCACTTTGATGATGAAGATTTACAACAATTTCTTCTATTTCAAAACGACGTAAATACTCTACACAATAGCAAATTAAAGGTTTGTTTAGAAAAGGGATTGCGGGTTTAGTTCTATCTAGGGTTAGAGGCCAAAGCCTAGTTCCAAAACCTGCTGCTAAAATCATTGCTCGCATAATTTTTTAATTATAACGATTAATTTTCACGATAAATAATATAATTAGAAATACTAATTAAAGCTTGTTTATAGGGGTTTTCTGGCAAACTCATTAGCAAGGCTTGAGCTTCACTAGCATAACGGTTTAACTCAGAACGAGCATGTGCGAGCGCACCAGCTTTTTCTACTAACTCAATAATTTCTTCTCTATCAACAGATAAATAATCGCCTTCTTCAACTACTCTAGCTATTTTATCTAAAACACTTTGATCTGATCTTTCACGCAAGTAGATAATTGGAAGTGTTAATTTTCCTTCTCTTAAGTCACTAGCAGCAGGCTTACCTAATTTTTCATTAGTAGAAGTAAAATCTAGCATATCATCTGCTAGTTGAAAGGCTATTCCTATTTTTAAACCAAATTCTCTCATTATTTCTTTTTGACTTTGGTTAACTCCAGCTAAAATAGCTCCTATTTCACAACAAGCACTAATCAAATAAGCTGTCTTACGGCAAACAATATCCAAATATTCTTTTTCTGTAATTTCTACACGCCCACGTTGCATTAACTGAATAAGCTCACCCTCTGTCATTTGGCGAGTTACACGAGTAAGAATATCTAAAATTTCAAAACAGCGTTCTTTTAATGTCATTTCAAATGCTGACATATAGAGCCAGTCACCTGATAAAACAGCAATATCACTACCCCATTGTGCTTTTACAGAAGGATTCCCACGTCTAACATCTGCATCATCAATAATATCATCATGCACTAATGTTGCTGTGTGCAAAAATTCCATTACTGTAGCCATGCGTAGAACGTTTTCTGTGACTTTTGTACCTAGAGCTTGGGCACTTAGCAATAGTAAGGCTGGTCTTACACGCTTACCACCTGTTTTTTGTAGATATTGTCCAATGTGCATTACTAGCTGGACATCACTACTAATCTGGCGTGTAAACATCTCTTCAACACGATCCAAATCAGGCTTGATAAGCGAATATACTTCTAGGGTTGATAAATGTGACGTTGATTGTTGCGTACTTGTTAACATATTTATGGTTGCGATTGTATCACCTGTTTATTCAACTGTCTACGAAGCTAAGAGTTTCATCAGAGAATAATCCTTGACGAAATCTCTCAAAAAGCTCTTAATATTAATTTTTATACTAAATTACTCATTTTTATTTACATGTTTTTTTTCAATTTGAACACGTTCAATTAAAGAATACTCGCCTATTTTAGTAATGTCAACAGCAAATTTGAACACGTTCGAAAATATAATTTATTAGTGTTTATGGATAATAAAACTGGCTTTTTACCTAAGAAAAAAGAACTCAATGCTATTTGGCAAGTATTAGCCTTTTTGCTAGTATTCTCTATAGCATCACAAATACTTATTTGGCCTATCAGTATGATATTTTATGGCCTTATGCCATTAAAAGGGCAAAAACCAACAGGTATACTTTGGCTTATTCATGAAATTGGGTTTCGTACTGCTTCACTTACTTCTGCAATAGTTGCTTCTGTAATTTGTCTTAGTTTATTTGCTAATCGTAGCATTAAATCACTTGGATTTTCTCCTCATAAAAATTGCTTACCAGATTTCTTAGTTGGTTCTGTAATAGGATTTTTAATGGTTTCTGCTGTAGCATTAGTGCAATTTTTAGCTGGTGCTACAAGTTTTAGTGTAGCTCACCTTAAGGAAAATTTTTCTTTGCTTGGCCTAACAACAATGTTGGTTATGCTGCTTATTGCTGCTGCATTTGAAGAAGTAATGTTTCGTGGTTATCCTTTACAAGTTATAGCTAAACAGCTTTCGCCTGTTTCCGCAGTAATAATAACCTCTGGGTTGTTTGCTCTAGTTCATATTGGAAACTCAAATGCCTCTTTTTTTTCCACTGCTAATACAGCATTAGCTGGAATATGGCTTTCTGTAGCCTATTTTAAAACTCGAAGCCTCTACTTAGCTACAGGCCTACATCTAGGCTGGAATCTCTCCTTAGCTTCAATATATGGTTTACCCGTAAGTGGAATTACCGCTCTTAATATGTATTCTCTAATAAAAAGTAGCAATATTGGATCTAGCTGGTTTACAGGAGCTGATTATGGCCCAGAAGGAGGAGCAACTGGCACACTAGTATTAATGCTAGGAATAGTTTTACTATTTAAACTACCTTTGCTAAAAGTTAGTCCAGATATGCTTGAATTTTTTCCTAATAGAGATCAAAAAGATCAAAAAGATCTAGAAGACCAAAAAGACAAAGTTACTAGTATTTAAAATTTTTTTAAGGAACTTAAATTTATGTTAACTCATATTGTAATTTGGAAATATCGTGATGATGTAACAGAAGAAACCAGAGAAGAACATCGCAACAAGCTTCGCAAATTGCCTAGTTTAATGGATGTAGATATTAAAAGTTTTAAAGTAGGGGCAGATATCTTGCACCTAGATCGCTCATATCATACAGGACTTGTAGGAGTTTATGCAGATCGAGCAGCTTTAGATGCTTATACAGTTCATCCAGAACATCAAGAAGTAGTTAAATTTAGCCGATCTATTTCAGCACATATAGCATCTGTGGATTTTGAAGATTAACTCTAAAGTAATTTAAATATTTGCTTTAAAAAACAGAAGGCCCGGAAACCTTCCTGGGCCACTAACGACACATAAGTGTCTAATCCATTATCCATAACCGAAATAGTCAACTGAATGACTATTCACTCATAATAATCGGCTCGATCAAAAAAAAGTTGCGCATGTAATAAAAAATTTACAGGAAAATTTTGATCATTTTTGTGGATGGGCTTGTTTTTCCTTATTAAGGGTAGAATGTTTTGCCCCATACAGGAAATAAACCACTAAACCAACAGCCAGCCAAACAATAAAACGTATTACTGAAGTTATTGGTAAATAATAAATTAACAACACACAAGAAAGAATACCTAGAATTGGAACAGCTATTCCAAAAGGAGCTTTGAAAGGTCGTTCTCTATTTGGATCTTTTACTCTCAAAATAATTATTCCCACACAAACCAAGATAAACGCAAACAAAGTTCCGATGTTAGTCAGATCCACCATTGCCTCAATGCTAGAAAATGCTGACGTTGCAGCAACAGCAACACCAGTAAGAATTGTAGTTACATGTGGAGTTTTAAATTTAGGATGGATTTTGGAAAATACTGGAGGTAAAAGGCCATCTCTACCCATTGAAAAGAAGATGCGAGGTTGCCCAAGCTGAAAAACTAGCAACACCGCTGTATTTGCTATCACAGCACCAAAAGCAACTATGCCTGCGGCTATATTTAGATTGTTATATTTTAATGCTATTGCTAGTGGTTCTGCTGCACCTTCAGCTAGCTTTTGATAAGGAATCATTCCTGTAAGTACTGCTGCAACAACTATATAAAATACAGTACAAATCAAAAGAGAACCAATAATTCCTATTGGCATATCTCGTTTAGGGTTTTTAGTTTCTTCTGCCACTGTAGAAACGGCATCAAAACCTATGTAAGCAAAGAAGATAACTGAAGCACCTGCTAAAACTCCTTTTATTCCATTTGGAGCAAATGGAACCCAATTAGCAGGTTTAACATAAAAAGCCCCTACTATAATAAAAAATAATAAAATAATGATTTTAGTAATTACCATTAAGGCATTAAATTTAGCACTTTCTTTTACGCCTACTACTAAGATAGCTGTTATAGCTACAACAATAAAAACAGCAGGTAGGTTAAAAACTATTGGTATTCCACCTATATGAGGAGCAGACGATAGCACTTGGTTTTTAAAAGCAAGTGCTGTTTGATAAGCAGCCTGATCTTTATTAGGATCCGGCAAAGAATAAATTGAAGTATAGTTATTACACAGCCAAAGAGGAATCTTTACACTATAGCCTTTAATATTTATGCCTTCAACTAGCTGTTTAAAATAGCCTGCCCAACTTATTGCCACAGCAACATTCCCTACAGCATATTCAATAATTAAATCCCAACCAATAATCCAAGCAATTATTTCTCCTAGCGTTGCATAAGAATAAGTATAAGCACTACCAGAAATTGGCACCATAGCAGCAAATTCTGCATAACAAAGAGCAGTAAAAGCACAAGCAACACAAGTGATAACAAAGGAAATCATCATTGCAGGGCCAGCACCAGGTCTATCTGCATCTCCTAAGGCAGCAGTTCCAACGGTAGCAAAAATACCTGTACCAATGATTGCGCCAATACCTAATAGCACTAAATCAAAAGCTCCTAAGGCTTTTTTAAGTCCTTGTTCATTCTGAGCTTCTGCTAATATTTCATCTAAATTTTTTCTACGAAATAACTTTTGCAACATTTATTTGCCTCCCAAAATACTACCTTATTATTTTTGTAATGCTAGATTGACTTAAAAACCAATTATTAGAATGCTAAAATCGCTTGCTTTGCTATAAACATTCCACTTTTAGGAAACTTTTCTATGTCCATACCTCACTATCATTTAATTGGGATTTGCGGAACGGCAATGGCTTCATTAGCAGGAATGCTTAAAGCCAAAGGATATCATGTTAGCGGCTCAGATGCTAATGTTTATCCTCCAATGTCTACACAATTAGAACAACTTGGAATTGAACTTACTCAAGGTTACGATTACAAAAATCTACTTCCTCATCCCGATTATGTTGTTATAGGTAATGCTATTCCCCGTGGTAATCCAGAAGTTGAATATACCTTAAACGAACGCTTACGCTATGTTTCTATGGCAGAAGTGCTAAAGGAACAATTTATCCGTGGCCGTCATTCAGTTGTTGTAGCAGGTACACATGGAAAAACTACAACAACATCTCTAATGGCCTGGGTAATGGAGGTTGGAGGCTTAAATCCTTCTTTTTTAATTGGTGGAATTGCTGAAAATTTTGGAGCTAGCTTTAGAGTTACTGATAGCAACTATTTTGTTATTGAAGGTGATGAATATGACACAGCCTATTTTGATAAAGGCCCTAAATTTATGCACTACCTTCCAACTACAGCAATAGTTAATAATGTTGAGTATGATCACGTAGATATTTACTTTGACTTTGATTTATATAAATTAGCATTTAGACGATTTATTAATCTAATTCCTATAAATGGTCATTTAATAGCTGGTGTTGATAGCGAAGTAGTTCAAGAGCTTATCCCAAGAGCCTTTTGTCCGGTAGAAAGCTTTGGAGTAAATAACAAAGCTCGTTGGCAAGCTAGTGATATAAGATTCAAAGAAGGTCAAACTCATTTTAATGTAATTTATGATGAGAAAGACTACGGCCAATTTACTACTCCTCTAGTAGGAGCATTTAATATTCGCAACTGCCTTGCAGTTATTGCTGCTTCTGAAAAACTAGGAATTGCAAAAGAAAAAATTCAAGAAGGTATTGCTACTTTCCGCAGTGTTAAACGCCGTATGGAAATTCGTGGTTGTGTAAATGGAGTTACAGTAGTTGATGATTTTGCACATCACCCTACAGCAGTGAAAGAAACCTTGCTAGGCGCTCGTGAACGTTTTGCAGGTCATAGATTAATTGCTATTTTTGAACCAAGATCATTATCTGCAAGACGCAAACAATTCCAAGCTGACTATGAAGAAGCCTTTGCTGTAGCTGATATGGCTATAATTGCTGCACTTTTTGAACCTCATCGCGTTAAACCAGAAGAACAGCTTTCTCCTGAAGAAGTTGCTACTAAGCTAAACTCTCTAGGTAAACAAGCTTGGGCAATTCCTCAAGCAGATCAAATTGTTACACATCTAAAATCAATTGTTGAAACAGGTGATGTAATTATGGTTATGTCCAACGGCGGCTTTGATGGGATTCATGAAAAATTGCTAACTATGCTCCGTACTCGTTAATTAACAAGAATCACATTTCTCCTATTGTGCTCTTTTCTAAGAAGTCTAGGGTTGCGCTTGATCCCCAGGTTGCGCTCATTTCTTTTTTGATCCCCAGGTTGCGCTCGCCTTGCATTTATGATCCCCAGGTTGCGCTCGCCTTGCATTTATGATCCCCAGGTTGCGCTCGCCTTGCTCGCTAAAACCTGGGGCTAATATGGGTTGAGCGAATATAAGATAGAGCTATCTTTAAATAATAGATCTATTTCTAGCGAAGAATTATTAAACATGGATCTAATTTCTATAAAGGAGCCCTATATTAGCCCCAGGTTTTAGCAAGCCGTAGGCTTGCGCTACCTGGGGATCGATTCAACACGAGCGCTACCTGGGGATCGATTCAACGCAAGCGCTACCTGGGGATCGATTCAACGCGAGCGCAACCTGGGGATCGATTCAATGCGAGCGCTACCTGGGATAAATGTTAGTTACGTGGAGAGTGAGCAAGAGATTTAGGAAACATTTCATAAATTGCAGACTCAAGTTGTTGCCAACGCTGTTCTAGAGTACCAGTATAGCCAATTGACATTCTAACTAAACCAGGAGAAATAGCGGCTTTTTCCAAGTCTTCATTAGACATTTCACTAGATGTAGTAGTAGAAGGACAAGTCATCAAAGTCTCAAAATATCCCAAACTTACAGCCATAAAACCAAAGCGTTTTTGATTTTGTAGATACTCAATAAACTCATTAGCCTTTTGTGATGAGCCTAAATCTAGGCAAAAGATACCACCAAAACCAAATTCTGGATTTCTAATACTTTTTAGCAATTGGTGATCTGGATGGTCTGCTAACCCTGGGTAAATAACACTAAAGCCCATTTCCTTTAAGCGGTTAGCAAAGGTTAAAGCACGCAGACTATGTTCCTTCATCCTTAAAGCTAAATGAGGAACTCTTAAACTGATTTCACACGCAACTTTTGGATCCATTGTTGGCCCAAGTAACATTAAAGAACCAAAATGCAAATCCATTAAACTCCCAATAAATTCTGTTGAACCACAAACTGCACCTGCAATTATGTCTGATGTTCCATTGATAAACTTTGTCAAACTATGAACAACTATATCTGCACCTAACTGTAGAGGTGAAACTACTAAAGGACAAAAAGTATTGTCAACCACTAGTTTAGCTCCATAGCTATGAGCAAGTTCTGCTAGTTTAGGGATGTTAGCAATAGACAAAGTAGGGTTAGACATTGTTTCTGCAAAAATAAGTTTAGTTTGCTTTGTCATAGCTCTTTCAACAGAAGCTAAATCACCAATATCCACAAAAGAAACTTTTAACCCTGTTTTTAGCGGTAAGTATTCTTTTAACAACGCAAAAGTACCACCATAAACAGTGTTACTAGCTACAATATGATCCCCTGCATTAGCTAATTGTAAGATAGTTGATGAGATAGCACTCATTCCACTAGCAGTACAATAAGCGGCTTCTGAGCCTTCCAAAGCAGCTAATTGTTTACCTAAGACATAAACTGTAGGGTTGTAGTGTCTACCATAAAGATAACAACCACCTTTTTCTGGGCTATTTTGTCCCTGAAAAATTGCAGGTAAGGTATTAGCTTCCATTACTGTAAAAGTAGAACTAGCTTCTATAGATAGATTTACCCCACCATGTTCTCCAAATTCATGTCGCAAATTAGCTAAAGATTCTATTGGATCAAAAGAACTCATAAAATACTCCTAGATATTCTAACTTTGTTTTGTGAAAAAAATTCTATAAATTTGACTAAATACAATAATAAATTCTATAATTTCTTTAGTAAATCGAATTGAATTTTGAAAAAGACTATATTTATGGAACTAGACCGAATTGATTTCAGAATTTTGACAGAGTTACAGAATAATGCACAGCTATCTAACAAAGAATTAGCAGCAATAATAGGCTTAGCCCCTTCTACTTGTTTGGAAAGAGTTAGGAGGTTAAAAACTAATGGGGTTTTACAAGGCTCACACGCAAAAGTTGATCCATCTAGTCTTGGAATAGGATTGCAAGCTTTAATAGCAATTCGTTTAACTCGCCATACTAGGGAAGTAGTAGAGAGTTTTCAATCACATGTCCTATCACTAGAAGAAGTTGTAATGATTTACCATCTAGCTGGCTCAACAGATTTTTTAATTCATGTTGCTGTTCGTGATGATAAGCATTTGAGAAATTTACTGCTAGATTTCTTTACTACTCGTCCAGAAGTCCATCAAACAGAGACTTCTCTAATTTTTGATCACAAATCTCGTCCAAAACTACCTAACTATTTAACTTAGTAGTAGTTTGCAAAACATAAACTTAATAAATGTGTTGTTTATAAGAAAGCTACAAAAATATTTCTATTTAAGAATCAAAGCAAGATGAGTCATCAATAGGCTCATGTTGTTGATCAGACATTGCTTGAACATATTCTGTAAGTTTAGAAACCCACATTCCTGGACGAAACACATAGACATTGCAATCGGCAAAATTATTACTAAAACCTACTGCAAAAAAAACGACTTCATGAGGAGCAGAATCATTTAAAGGAATCAATGTAAGCTTCAAAGTGTTAGGTATAGATTTATCATTAAGCTCAATATCTAAAGGCAAAAAATTCTTTGTGGAATTTACCAACCCTAAAAAATTCCAATAATAATTAAGTTGTATTGTCATTTGTATAATCTGTTGAGCTACTTCATCTAAAGGCATATTATTATTCTCCATTACATTTAATTGTATCTTGTGTTTTTTGAATAAGTTATAAAAATTATAAAATCGCTATAGCTACTTTATATAAAAATTTTAATAAAAATTTTACTCTATTTCAGTGAAAATTTGTACATAGCAAGAATCCTGCAAAATTTTTCCAAAATTCCTGCAAGAAACCTTATGTTGTTCATTCAAGTTATAGAAAGTTTATAACAACATTTGGAGAAACTATTATGTATAAAGTACTTATTTCCTTTTTATTCTTATTAATGTTTACTTCCTTTGCAAATGCTCAAAGTGGAGTTCCTAAAGTAGAACTCTTTACTGGATATTCCAATTTACATACAGAATCTGGTAATAATTTAAATGGTTTTACAGCTTCAGTTAGCGGTAATGTATCTAAGTCGGTTGGTGTAGTAGCTGATGTTAGTGGAGTTTACTCTAATGGAGCTGGAGAGTATTTATTGCTTTTTGGGCCTCGTTATTCATTTAGGCAATTCAATAAATTTACTCCATTTGTGCATTCACTTTTTGGAGCAATAGGACCTGATCCAGCTTTTGCAATGGCATTTGGTGGTGGTTTAGACTTAAAAGTAAACAACACTATATCTATTCGCCTTATTCAGGCCGACTATATACAATTAAGAACCGGTTCAAACAGCGTAAATACTTCTAGAGTATCTTGTGGAATAGTCTTTAATTTAGGCAAAAAATAGCTAACTAAAGTTTTTAGGTTGGAATGCCTTTGCTAATTAATTTTAAGTTTAGTGCTTCATAAAAAGCCTAAAGAGGGCTTTTCCTAGATTTAGAAATTCTGCTAGGTCATCTGCGTTAATAGTCACATCTTTTTTGTAGATAATAAAGCTATCATTATTTCCTTCTATAAAAAGCCCTCTATGTTGTTCACAAAAAGCACGAATTGAGCTATTAAAAAGCTTAGAAATTTTTTGTTCATCTTCACCAAATAAGAAATAGTGTTTAGAAAAATTTGGATCTTCAGGAAATTTTATGTTCTTGTTACTAAAAAGACTTACTATTTTATCATCTATACCTTTTGTTTTTAGTAAAAAGCTAGGTAGTGATAATTCATCAGATTGAAAAAGTAAGAAAGTTCCTCGGTGCACAGTAGAAGTGTTAGTTGAACCAACTTGACCGCCAGTAACATATTGGTAATCTGAAATCCAGATGTTTGCTTGGCCTATATTGCCACAAAGAACATTTGAAAATCTCCTATTATTTTTACCAGAAAATATTGAATAATCTTTTAAGTAATAAAAAATTTTACTAAATACTTCAGTATCATCAGAAAAGCTTAAACCTAAACTTCTAGCAACTTCATTTACAGCATGTGTGCGTGAAACCTGTGAAAAAATAATAATACTAATACCTACACTTATCGCTGCACCAATAAGCATTACCCAAAGAAAAGGGAAGATAAACCCTTCTTTGCTAGTAACATAGTTTATCAAGCCCCAAATTATTCCTATAATATTAGCTAAAACAAAAAATATTAAAAAACTCTCTTTAGCCGCTTCAAATGGAGTGTCTTGTAAAAAAGAAGTTTTTTCAAATGCTATAGGACTTATAGAACCACACTCAAAACAAAAACCTGTATCAAAGTCAAAACCTTTTATGTTTTTACATTTAAGACACTTCTCATAACGTACTTTTACTAAGTTACTCAGTTTCTTCATATACAAATTAGAAATAACTTTATCTTAAAGTAATAAAAATTTAGGTTCTTTAGCCAAATATTCTGTTGAACGCATAAGCTGACAATAAACATTTGACTTATTATTCTTAACTTCTACATAAAGCATAAAATTATTACATCTAAACTGCTTCTTTAGTTTATTTAATTTAACTAAAAGTTCTGCTTCAAAATCTTCATATTCTGGAATTTCTGGCATATTACCGGTACGCAAGTAAATATCTGCATATTGATCATAGAGTTTTTGAGAGTCAAATTCTATGCCTGCTTCTAAAATAGCTACATCAACAGCACCTGTTGGACGTGATTTTTGTGATAAAGTTGGAGTTGATTGAGGAGTGGGTAAAGCTTTGGATTCTCCTGTTCTAAACTCAGGTACTCTAAAGGAAGCTGATTCTGGAGATTTTTCATTAGGCCAAGCTGTTATTGAGTAGGCATCTGTAGTAGCTAAACGACGACGTAAAAACTTTCTAATTTTTGCGGTCAACTCTACAATACTAAAAGGTTTAGTCCAATAGTCTGTAACTCCGCTTTCTAGAGCTTTTGCTATATCTTCATCATTATCTAAAGAAGACAAAACAATAAAAGGAATGTCTCGAAGTTGTGGATTAGTTTGCATTTCATAAAACAATTGTACTCCATCCATTCCTGGCATCATTAAATCAGAAATTACTAAATCAACTTTATTATCCTCAAGTAATTGCATAAGAGCTTCTTTGCCATTTTCAGCTGTTTTCATTTTGCAACCTAGTGGTTCAACAGCTAATTCTATACAGGTTAAAATATCTGGTTCATCATCAACAAGCATAACTGTTTGGTTAGCAAAAGTAGTGTTTTGGACAACAGCTTTTTTCTCTGTTTCGCCCCAACTAGTTATTTTCATTTTTGGTTTAGCATTGTAAATGGCGCTAAAATCTGAAATTTCTGAATCTGGTCGTAGTCCAGCATCATTGTGAATAGGTTTATTTTGATCATCTACTAAAGTAATTTTTTTGGCACCAGCTAGAGCGGCCAAAATTACAAGCAAAGCAGGTCGTTGAAGACCAAAAGGTTCAATTCTTAGCTTAGAGTAAGCTTGATTTTTTGTTAAAGCTCCATCTCCTACTTTTTCTAGCAACTCTAACAAACTTCCTACAGGTGTAGAGGGCGAAAATTCTTTTCCTACAATATCTAAAACATAGGTATTATTATCTGTCTTTACTAAACCTAGTGGTCTAGCAAACTGTTCTAAATACATCTGTTGATCTGGATCAGGGTTTTTATCGCTAGTAAGCATCCAGTCAGCAATTTGATCTATATAATCTGGATCTAATAAATCTTCAAAGCGTGGGTGTTGTGGGTAGCGTTTTGATAATGGTATATCTACAATCTTTGCTAAGATAATATTAATAAAGTTACTAGAATGATAATTAACAGGGGATTTATCTCCTTCTAAATTAACTATTTTGCCACCTTCCAAGTAAGTTAGTCCAAATAAATCAACCAAAGTAGTTTCAAAAGCTGCAAGATAACGGTCAATTTCTTCTTGCTCAAAATGCTCTAATAAAGCTTCATCCTGCATTGCAATTAAGTACTTAAGTACTAAACCATCTTCTTTACTAAACTCTGACGGTTGCCAATAAAGCAGGGTATTTGGAGCATTTTCCACAAAAGGAATTGCCCTTTTATCAGGGGTCATTACAGTAACTTGCCAATCATATTCATTAATTGGGGTATTTCCATCTCTTGAAGGAAGAATTTCTACTTCACCACCTACTTTAAATATACCTCGGCGTAGCGAGCCACACCAACGAGCATTAAGTTCTGTTCTATATCTAAATTTTCCATCTCCACCAAAAGTAAATGGCCAATCCTTAAAGAATTTTCTTCCTGTTGAAACTAGTAATTGATATAGCCTTTCATCATTATCATCTATGGCATCAGCAGCTTTATGCACTATATCTAAAAAAGAAAATCTCTTAGTGCTTCCTACAGGGCGTGTATTTCCTTCTAAACTAGATTGTATTATCTCCATTTGATCTTGATTTAAATTAGTTGGATTGAGTTGTTCTGTATTTAACTCCTCCATCTCAAATAAATAGCGGAAAACATAACGGGCAATACCAAAATCTATTAATCCAATCCTAGAATCAGCTTCCATTAAGGATTTCATTAATACTTGTAGTTGCTTAAGAAAATTGCTGCTACCTCGTTCATCATTAAGCATTGTCGCATCAGCTATTTCTTCTAATGTAGCACCTCTTCCCATTAAAGAAAGAATTAATAAACCCCTTAGCAATAACTTTGTATATAAAGCTTTTTGTGAATCTAAGTTAACAGCAGACCAATAAAGCAAGTTGTCATAAACTCCAAAAGCTTCTTTCAAATAAGGATGTTTACGAAGTTCTGTTTCTGTATTTTCAAATAAATCATCTAAATTGATTAGGCTAGTATCCTTACGTACTAGAGCTTCACTTGATTTTTCTGTTAAAAACCCTAATAAAGAAAAGCCTTTTACATATCGATGCATAGCTGGGGAGACACGCAAAATAGCAGGGTGAGCGGGATAAAGTTTAATAAATTCTTCTAGATCACTAGAAAAATGGGGCATGCTTTTACGAATTTCATCATATAGATCCACTAAACCGCGAACTTGTTCTTGTGTTTTTCGAAAAAGTTTCTGTTCTACAACTAAAGATAAATTACTAATATCTATTTTTTCTGCTTGGCATAATTCTTGAAGCATTCTATCAGCTTCAAACATATCTTCGTCTACAGTAAGGATTAAACCAAACTCTCCATAATTAGCAGCTTGAGCCAAAGAATCAATCCAATAGTGAGCATATTCACTTTTTTCAGGATGTTTAAGAGCAGGAGAAAGGCCATCTACAAACAGAACATAGTCTTGGAATTTTTCTCTACCAATTTTTATTAAGTCTCGGACTTGTTCAGGGCTAACCCAACCACGTAAAGAAGTAGTTTGAATCGAGCCACTAGGGTATACCTTAATAAAATCTAGCCCTCTTTCTAAATCAAAACCCAGAGTTAAAGAAGCAATACCTGACTCAGGAACTTTTAGCAAAGCATGTTTTTGCAAAGCGGCTCTTGCTTCAAAATCTGCAATAATACTAGCCATTTGAGGTTGATTAACAAGACTACGAACTAAAGAAAGCATATGGGTTTTTCCAACACCTCGCTTACCTATAATTGCAGTAGTCCCTGAAGCATTGGCAATTTTTTCTATTAATTTATTGGCAATTTTTAGAAGTTCATAGTTAAAAGAATAGCTTTTTACAATTTGCTCATTGCTAACACCTTTAAAACGAGTAATATGCTCAGCATAACGAACTGTTACATAAGACTTAACTTGTTGTAGAGCCATAAATCAACCTCTCCCACTTACTAAACTGATACAATTTTGCAACCTATGAACTTATAGTTTACCTATAAAAAAAGTTAAATCAAACTATCTACTTAAACCAATTTCTTCTTAAATTGTTATATTAATGGGAAATAACCTGATAAGAAATTAATAATATAAAAATGATAGACTGTTAAAGTTAAGTATCATAACTAGTTTTCTAAACTTAAGTGTTTATTATTCAGCATAATAAGCTCCAAACTGAAAAATACCTATAGTATTTTCAAGTAATTGTGCTTGAGAGTTTAGAGAATTTGCAGATGAAGATAAGTTCTCAGAAAGATCTACATTTCGTTCTGTAGCATATCGAACTTGTTCTACAGAATTAAGAACAGTGTTTGCAAAAACTGTTTGTTCTTGACTAGCAGATTGAATTTCATGAGTTCGGATATTAAGATTTTTTGTAGCTTGTAAAACTTGCTCAGTCCCAACTGAAAGTTCATTTATTACACTATTTATATCTACTGAAGTATCAACAACATCATTCACAACAGTTTCAATTTGATTTAGTGAGTTAACTAATTTAACAGATTGATCAATACCTTCGTTAACAAGACTTGTAGATCTTTGCATATTTTCAACAGCCTTTGATATATCAGCTTTAACTTTTTTTATTAATTGGCTAATTTCTGCTGAAGATTCCAAAGTACGCTCAGATAGCTTTCTTACTTCTGCTGCTACTACTCCAAACCCAAGTCCCTGTGAACCAGCACGAGCAGCTTCTATTGCTGCATTTAATGCAAGTAAATTAGTCTGATCTGATATAGCATCTATTACCTCAATAATACGCCCTATACTACCTGCATTTAACTCTAAACTCTTTATGTTTTCTGATGTTGAAGAAATAGAATTATAAATTTCATGCATAAAACTAGAAGCTTGATTTACAGACTTTTTCCCATGCTTAACTACAGAACGTGTTGAATCACATAAAGTTACTAGAACCCCTGTGCTTTTACTAATGTTTTGTAACTGCATAGCAGTCTTGTCAATTGTAGTTGTTGTTTCACTTATACTAACAGCTTGTGCTTCTACATTCTTAGCTATGGATTTGGTGTTGATTGATAATTCTTCCATTAATGAAACCATATTTTGTACTGCTATTGCTACAGTATTACTATCTTGCTTAAGTTGTTTTCCTGAAGTAGTTAACTTAGATGAGAAAGTTTTTACTTCTCCACAACATGTTCTTACATCAGCAACTATTGAACTTAGTGAACTAACCATTCTTTTGAAAGCATTTCCAAAACTATCTTTTGATGAAATTGGCACTATATCAGAGCTTAAGTCACCTTGTGCAATTTTATCTGCAACTCCTGCCATTTCTTGTAAATAACTAACCATTTGCCTTATTTGATTGGCCATTTCTCCAACTTCATCCTTATTTTGTGAATCAATTTTAATGTCTGAAATATTTCCTGTAGATAATAATGAAAAATTTTTAGAAACAGCATTTAATGGTATTATCAGACTCCTAACAATCCATAATGATACAAGAACAAGTAAAGTCACTAATACTATAATTGTGGTAGTAACGGCTGTTATAGATAATGCATAGTTATTTTTAGTTACAATAAAAGCATTTGTCATTAAGTCTTTATTTTGTTTTTTAATATATTCAAGTCTATCTTTAATTATATTGTATTTAGTTTTCATTAACTCCAAAGAACTAACTAAATCAGTAGATGTTTGTTTATGAATCATTTTAACGCTTGTTGAACGAGCTAGGTTATAGTAGTCCAAAAACAGCTCTTTAATATCTGCACTATTAGATTTAGATATGTTATTTGTCGATGTTGTTGAGGTGTTCTCCAATTTTTTTAAGAAACTATCTGCTAATTTATCTGTTGTAGCTAAATTTTCCTCATCTTCACTAGCAACAGCATCTTGCATTGAGCGTTGAATGGCTATCATGATGTCTAATTGATCCCGACTTATTTCTAAAGCTGGCACATACTCTTTTTCTATATCGGCCAAAAGAGTTTGGTTTCTAGTACCTAAATATTGGGATATGAAAAGAATAGAAATAAAACCAAAGATTGACAATGCTAGTAAAAATCCTATTTTGTATTTAAACTTGAGGTCATTTAGCATAGTTTATTAGTTTCCATTTTAGCTTTTTTAAAAGCAGGTATAGATTTCTTGTTGAATTATAGAGGCAATAACTTCTTGACAAATCAATAAGTTATTCTTATTTGTTTTGTAGTTTGGTTAAGAAAATAATTAGTTTTTATTTTTGCCAATTAACAAAAGTCTTTTCTGTATTTCTTTAGCTAGTTTTTCACCATTTAATAAATGTCCTCTAGGAACATGCTCAAGCTGCTGATGCATAATATAATCTGGATTAGGTATTTTATCAGTCCATTTTTCATTTAATCCATATAGTAAAAAAACATCATAAGCACGCTCTCCTCCTAATCCTAATGGGAAAGAAAATTGCCGAGATAATAAACCATTGTTATCCCAGTAGTGAAGCACTCTTTTATCCTGAATAGTTGATATTGCTTTAGGAACTTGTGCTTGACTATCTTGTTTAATAATTGGCAACCACACTATATATACTTTTAGATTCTCATCTGTTATAGGTTTTAACACTTTTTCTTGAATTTGGGAAACTCCCTCAAGACAAACTAATCAGGTAGGGGAAACTAATATCAATAAACGCAAATAACCTTGATCTTGGTTAAATTGTTGTTGAAGTTGAGAAAGATTAGTACTGAAACTAGTAGTTTGAGCTTGAGCTAAATAATTTGAACTTACTAGAAATATATTTGTAAAAAGAAAAAATATTACAAAGAGGTGTTTTAACTTAAGCTTTAACCCCATAATTTGCCTTCTTAGATTTGTACTTGCTAAATAAACTACTCTATAACCTACTATGGTAACAGTTCTATAGCCTTAACCTTATTGCTACTATTAATTGATGTTGTTGAAACATAGCCAATTGCATCTATATTTCCTTCTATATAAGTTATTACAGCTTTATCAGAAATAAGCTCAGCAGGAGGAACATCACTTCCTGAGAAAATCTTTTGTTGCCAGTAACTTTTGATTGCAGCAATTGATTTATTGAACACTTCTTTAGTAAAAGCTTCCCTTATTGGAGAAGTTTCAACCTGATCAACAGGTGTTATTTTATGACCATTTTCCCACTTAGTTACCTTTTTTAGAAAAAAGTTACTAACTTGTGTTTTGGTCATTGAATTTACAGTATTTGCACTATTTACAATAACTTTATATGTAGCCACTTTTTGGGCTTTTGTAGGATAACCTATTATAAGAGCAACCACATAGGGTAAAATTAAAACTGCAAGTTTAATGCTAAAAACATTTTTTCTCATAATATTACTCTGGAAATTGGTAGATCAAAAGGTAAATGCAATTTGAGCTATAATTTCATTTAGAGATTTACGATGAGGACGATCTGTTCTATCGTATTGTATTTTGAAAGCTGCAAACTCAGTAAAATTATATCGAATACCAAATGATGGACCATTACGACGCCCAACATCTCCAAGAATCGGATCATCTTTACTTAAATTAACATACTGATAACGAAAATATGGTCTAAATCTGCCAAATTGCCTAGAGATTTGAGAATAAAACCCAGGTAAATTAAGCGTTTTGTTAAGACCTTCTAGTTTATGTTGTATTAACACTGCTTCATTAAGAAATTCAAAACTTAATGTTTGATAAACAACATGAGTGCTAAAAATATTTTCTCTAATTCGAGGAGACTTTGAAGGTGAGAGCTTATCATAGTAAAAAGAAAATCCTGCTTGAAGTCCAGGTATATAATCTGGTGTGGCAATAATTGCTAAATTTACAGACTTACCATTATTTTCATCAACTACATTTTGTACAGGTTCATCTGTTAAAGATCTTGAAGCTCGACCATTACCAAATTCTGCTATATATTTCAAACCTAAACGACCAGAAGGTATTTCACCATTTGTTGTAAGCCCAACATTGTGAATTGGTAAAATGCCTCCTTTATCTTCAAATTGGAAAAGAAATGGTCGACCAACAGCAGTTTGAAACCATGCTCCATGATGAAAAGCAGTATTATAAAATCCAATTGCTGTATGATAGCGACCAACTCCCAAATTAAGATATGGACTCATTGAATATTGAAAAAGCAAACGCTCAATTTCTATTCCAATAGAATTTTTTTCATCTGCTTCAAATACCAATTCTGCCAGTACATTAGCCTTTTTTGATAAACGAGAGGTAATAAAAAGATCAAATTGCCCTAAAGCAAATGAACTATTCCTGCTAAAAGGAAAAAATGGTGTGTCTTGATCCCTAGCACTATATTGTAAATCAGCATAACCTCGTATTTGTAAATTTGGCAAACCCTGTGGCAAGTTTGTATTAACAATATCTGGAGTTTGTTCTTGTGTAGCGTTTTGAGGTGTAGGTGCTTGTATAGCACTTTCCACATTTTCTTTTACGGGTTCTTGTGGTTGATTAGGCTTTGCTTGATTTGTTTCTAACTCTTTAACTCTATTTTCTAATTCATCTATCCGCTTAAGTAACTTCTCTATTAACTCATGATCAGTAACCCCAACATTTGCTGAGTTAACACTTGATGAAACATTATTTTTAACTGAATTATCCAGCTTTGATAGAGCTTCTTGTGCTAAGGTAATTTTCACATTAGACACTAATATCAGTAAAAATATAAACGCAGTTTTGGTAAATATTTTTTTTGGATTCATAATAACACTACTCTTTGTGCAGATAAAAACTAATAAAAATAGTACTTAATTGTTAAGATTAGCAAAGGTTTACTAGAATATTTTTTAGATATTTTTATATAGGGATAAATCTTTAACTATTTGTAAAATATAGTATTTTTGATTTTAGAATTTGAAAATTTTATTATTTAATTTGGCATTTTACCATAAGCATTTATAATTCTCAAAATACCTAATTTAGCAACTTTATATTTTTTTGACATCTTTATTTTAATTAAAGTCTGCACTTTAAAGACAAGGACATAAATAAAGAAATGCCATCTCTATAAAAATATAGAAATAGCATTTGTAATTTATTTATAAATAAGAAATTTAAAGAAAAATAGGAGGTAAATTCAACAGAGTAAAGCGATTTATATTTCATCTGTAGAGTTATAAGAGTTATTTTTATTTTTATTTATACAAATAGCTACACCTAAAAATAATCCCATTAACGAGCTATACATAACATCTGCACCAACAGCAAGTACTTTTTCTAGAGCTACTCCAAATATTGTTCCAAGAATTAACCCCATAACACCCCAAATTGCTGGGTTAAAGTCTTTACGAAACTCTCTATAAAGTTTTTCATTTTCTATAACTACTTTTTTCTCATTATAAAGACGCTGTTTTACTTCCAAGTTATCATTATATTTAGCAGGATCTAAAACATCTGCACCACAACAACTCATCATTTGATTGCCACAGTTATGATTTGAGCAATTTTTAACAATTTCCACATTTTCTATTACTTTGACATTTTCGGTTAATTCTTCCATAAAATCTCCTCAAAACTCTAAATAGTTATTTTCAAGAGCTTTGTTTTTTAGGTCTAATATTCTGCTAAATTTAAATAGCTATTACAGATTCTCCACCAAGTAAGCCTGCGGCTAAATCTCCTACAGTGCGCATTTCAAAAAGATCTGAGCTACGATATTCAACAGCGGTTGTATCATTTTTTAACGACTCATAAATCTCTTTAGCAGCTTCTTTATCAAATTGTTCAATAAGTATAGCAGCATAAATTTTACCTGCGCCAGAAGCATTTTTAACTAACCACTGCAAATGTTCATTAATTGCTGCACCTTGAGCCAAAGCAGTTTCAAAAGCTTTAAAAGTGTCTGTCTTCTGATTAGCAAAACCTACAAAACGATCATCTAAATGAGCAGCAACACTTAAAGTATCTATATAATCTGGAATAGCACTCATAATATTTCCTTTAGTAATCTACGTTATTTATAAAAATTAACCAATATTATAAGCAGATTAGTTAGTTTGTTAATAGAAACTTTACCGTTATTAAAAGGCTTTAGAAGCTTAAAACTGCTAGAACCATCTAGCAGCTATTGCTTTTACTATAAGCTTTTGTTTAGCCTTTAGGGAAAATTTTTATTTTATTTTTTGCAATTTCAGGAGAAGTAAATGTCCGAAAATAAATTTTCTCAAATGAAGGAAAAAATAGACACCCTTTTTAAAAAAAGACAGTTTGCTCAAGCCCTTAACCAAGCCGCTGACCTTTATCATTTGCTGGTTAAAGAGCATGGAGAGTTTCACTTAGAAGTAGCTTCAGTCCTAAATTTTATGGGAACAATTTATCAAGGACTAGCAAAATATAATGAAGCTGAGCCTTTTCTTAGAAAATCTCTTAATATCAAAATTAAACTTTTAGGAGAAGATCACCCTGATGTAATCAAAGGTTTTGATGATTTAGCAGCTTATTATCAATTAGTTGGCCGATTTAACGAAGCTGAAGCCTTAATGAAGAAAACTTTAGATATAAATATTAAGTTATCTGGACTAGAAGATAGTAAAGTAGCTGTACATCTTGGTAATCTAGCAAAACTTTATAACCAATTGGGAAAATATAAACAAGCCGCAGAATTGACCAAAAAAGCCTTAGAGATTGAAACTAAAGTTTTAGGAGAAAACCACCCTAATGTAATTGTTAGTATAGGCAATTTAGCAGCTCTTAATGTAGCAATGAAAAATTATGCTGTAGCTGAAGAATATGCCAAAAAAGCCCTAGATTTATCAGTTCAAACATTAGGAGCAGAACATCCTAATGTAGCAATTTGCCTTAACACTCTAGGAATTATTCATAGAAATATGGGCAAGTTTGAAGAAGCTGAACCTCTCTATAAAAAAGCACTAGATATCAATACTAAGCTCTTAGGCATAGATCACCCTAATGTAGCAACTACTCTAAATAACTTAGCAACTCTTTATGGAAATATGAAAAAATATCAAGAAGCCTTAGATTTAATGACAAAAGTTCTAGATATTGATCTTAGAAGACATGGAGAAAATCATCCTACAGTAAAACTAAACCTAACCAGCATAGCTTCTCTTTATAAAGCAATGGGTAAAGAAGAAGAAGCCCAAAAAGTTTTAGCTGCTATTACAGCAAGATAAGTACTTTGTAACATAAATAATCTGGTATTTTGAGTCGCGATAGCGAGGTTATAAACAGAGCCGAGGGTTTTAACCCTCGGTTAGTAATTGTCCCGGTGTAGAGTCGCGAAGCGACGGCATAGTTTTTTCAATAAATACAAAAGACTATGCCGTCGCTTCGCGACTCTGTTAAATTATAATACCTAGTCCGAGGGCTTAAGCCCTCGGCTACATTTATGTCGCCGCTTTGCGGCTTAAGAATCATCAAATTATTTAGTTTACAAAGTAATAAGTTAATAAATATTATTTTTGGGGCAGTTTTAGATTTCTTGTAAACTACTGTATGGGCAGGAATTACTCCTGCCCGACAGTTATTAGAAGATTAGCTTTAAGCCAAATTGAATAACACGAGGTGAGCCGCTAGTTAGTTTTGGTGAACCACTAGCTACATCAGGAGTACGTGAAAATTGACCAAAAGTTGGAGAGCTCAAATTGTTATCAGGTAAAGCAAAAGCTGGATGATTAAAGATATTGAAAAACTCTGCACGAAATTCAAGTGCAGTAGTCTCACTAAGAGTAGTACGCTTAGTTAATGAAAAATCAAAGTTCTTATATTTTGGCCCTTTGAAAGTATTGCGACCTAAAGTTCCAAATTGTCCTAGAGCAGGTATAACCCCAGCTTTTTGTAAAGCAGCCATATTAGGTGAACCATCAGAATTTACAAAGCCTGGAGCCAAAACAACTTGCCCGTTATCCTTTTGAATAAACACACCTGCAACATTGTTTGGCCGTTCTTGACCAAATATATTGCCTGTCAATGCCTGATCTATACCTAAAAATAAAGTAAAAGGTTGTCCACTTTGTAAGGTAAGAATGCCATTCATTTGCCAATTTGATAATAACTTATCAGCCAAATTACCTGCATTGCTAAAGAATTTCTTACCTTTGCCTAAAGGAAGCTCATAGGTATAACTAAGTGTAAAACGTTGACGAATATCAAAAGGAGAAAAGCCACGTTCTGAAGCTAAGTCTCTAGAATTTTGAGGAATACCAGCACTTCCTTTAAAACCAAAAATATCAGAAATATTATCTATAGAAGAAGATAAAGTATAAGCACCTAAGAAGCTTAAACCTGCTCCAAATCGCTTAGAGAACTTCATTTGCATTGAGTTATAGATTGATGAACCAATGCTTTCTTGCTCTTGAACAATATCTGCTCCACCTACTCCAAAGTCTAAACCTGCAAGTTGAGTAGGACGACGATCAAAAATATTATCTGTTGTAGCCCCAGGAAAAAACAATGCTTCATTAATATCCCGTGCACCAATTAGTTTGACTCCTCTAGTTCCTACATAACCTACTTCTAAAGCAATTTCCCCTGGTAATTGTTGTTGTAAAGTTAAGTTATATTGCAAGCTATAAGGAAGACGGAAATTAGGATCAATTGTGGTAAAGGCAGGGCCAGAACCATTTAGCTGATTGCTATTAAACACTTGGCTTAACTTGCCTGACTTAAATGGCCCAAAGTTAAATAGCATTGTTGTACTAGGAGGATTAAAGGTTAAGTTAAAAGTAACATTTTGGAATGGTAGGTCATAGAAAACCCCAAAACCACCTCGTAAAACAGTTTTATTTGTACGCTTAAATGGAGTGTATGCAAAACCTACACGAGGAGCAAAATTGTTATGATCTCCTTTGTAAAGAGGCTCAGTGAAAATTCCTCTTGTTGGAGTAAAGTTAAATAGCCGCTTAGAGGCTGTAGGCACAGTGTTTAACTCATAACGAATGCCTGCATTTATTGTCAATCTAGGGCTAAATTTAAAATCGTCTTGGAAGTAAAAATAATAATTTGCCAAGCGGATTTTAGGAGAAGTAAAACCACGACCAATAAAAGCACTCTGTGGTGTTCCTTGTACAAAATCTGCTACAGAGCTAATGCCTGATTGAGAACCATCAAAAATGATTGTTCCTGCAAAGCTTAAATCTTCTGAACCATCAACATGTATTTTCTTAAGGTCTAGACCTGTCTTAAAGTTATGCTTACCCTTAGAAAATGAAAAATTATCTATAATTTGATAGGTTTGTAAATTATCAGTAAAAGGAAATAGGTTAGAATTTCCAAGTCCAGAAATACCAGAAATAATAATTTGTGGTATCCCTCTGCCAAGACTAGACATATTATTGTTAATAAGCCCAAAACTAGCAGGATTTGTATTGTCTATTCCTAACTGTACATCCACAAAACGATTGTAGCCAAAACGAAACTCATTAATTGCATTAGTAGAAAGAATGTGTGTTTCAGATACAGATATATTTTGCACACGTGCTTCTACTGTAGAACCAAAACCTGGTACTTGTGCAGCATTTTGTGCATTTCCAGAAGTAGAAAGCACCGGGGTTAAACTATCTCTATCATTAATTAAATAACGGAAACTAAGTTGATCTTTTGAACCAAGCTTTTGATCAATCTTGGCTACTGCATTATCTCTACGTAAGTTAATAACTTTTGAAGAAACATAATTGCCAAACTGAGATTGAGCATTTGGTAAAGGGAAAAAGTTCACTAATTGAGCGCTAACAGGATCTATAGCTAATTTAACTTGTCTGCCTGTATTTGGATCAGTAAAAATACCTTGACGCTCTAATATAGTTGGAACATTAGTGAAAATTGTGTTTCCAACACGGGTGCGTTGGCCTTCATAATTAATAAAGTAAAAGGTTTTGTCCTTGATAATTGGCCCGCCAAAGGTAAAACCAAATTGGTTGTTGCGAAACTCAGCTTTTGGTTGACCAGCAGCATTTTCAAAAAGATTAGCAGCATCAAGCTTATCATTTCTTAAAAATTCAAAAACAGTTCCATGAATTTTATTTGTGCCTGATTTAGTAACTACATTTACAATTGCACCTGAATTACGACCATACTCTGCACTAAATGTACTAGTAAGAATAGTAAATTCTTGTATCGCATCTACACTAGCACTTGCAGAAGTATTGTTATTAATAACTTGGTTATTGTCTGTTCCATCAATATAAAAATTAGTAGCACGATCTCTTTGACCGCCTACAGAAAATGCCCCTGCTTCTGTTGCACCTTCTGCACCACCACCACCAACAGCAGCAGCAACTCCAGGAATTAATGAACCTAACTGTAAAAAATTACGCCCATTTAATGGTAAATCTACAATCTTTTTATTGTCTATTACGGTAGATTGCGTAGAATTATCAACGGTAATTAAGGCTTCTGTACCTTTAACTTCTACAACTTCACCAGTTATAGCAGCAACCATTAAATTAAAATCTGTACGCACTACTTGGTTAATTTGCAAAATAACTTTTGTTTGCACCTTGTTAAAACCATCTGCGTCAACAGTGATTTCATACTCTCCTACAGGCAAAAGTGGAATTTGAAACAATCCATCTTCCCCAGTAACTGTTTCACGTGTAAGATTAGTACCTGTATTACGTGCTACTACTTTAGCACCACCTATTGCAGCGCCTTCACTATCAGTAACTACTCCAGTAATTGTGCCTGTAGTGTCATAGGCCAAAACTAGTGCAGGAAACAAGAAAAATAATGCTAAGAAAAACCATATTCCTACCGTCGGCAAAAATGCCTTCATTGCTGTACCTCCTTATTAACAGAATCTTTTTTGTGTTGGATTTAATGTGTTGGATGTGGCTACAGATTGTAGCAATGTTAACAAATTGTTAACAAATTGTAACAGATTTAAATTAATACACAATATAAGTTGCTAACATGGTTTAACTCTATCTTTTATCAAGAGTTAGTACGTTTTAGTGAGTTAAGTAAACTGGTTGGATTTCTAGAAATTCTTTTTTGCCAATTGCTTAATTCTAGTGCTTCTGGTTGATATTTTCCTAAAATATCTTTTAATGACTCACCACTAGTTTGTTGGGATTTAAAATAAAGTAAGCCTAAAAAGATTGCAACTAATGGATTTATTAATATAAAAACTCCTACATTAAAAACATAAACAACTGATGCAACAATAGCAGCTAAAATAGTCGATCCAAGTTTTACTACAATGAATCTATTAATTAAGCTTATTAAAAGTCCATATCCAGCAACATAAATTAAATAACCATATAGTATTGGTCTAGTGATATTTTTAGTTCTAAAAACTAATTCTTTAGCCTTTCTTAAAGCCTTTATCCCTCCTATGCCTTCCATCATTATCACTGAAGCATAAAGAGAATAATCAACAAAGATTTTACTAGTGCTAATTGTTATTAGAAAAGATACTAGAATAATTATGACTGCTTTTATTAAGCTTGAATCTACTTGCACTGTTTTTGTTTTTATAAATTCTTGAATAAGCTCATAACAAACTATTGAAGTTACTATAAAAAAAGTAACTGAAGAAATTACTAATAAAACTTCAGAAGTACTAATCAACAAAGAAATAGGAACAAACATTTTCAGCCTTTTTTTAAGCATCTCAACAGCTGGTCGGATAGATATCTCTTTTAGTGGAGCTATAAGTATTTGAGCTAATATAGGAATAGAAACACCACTGTTTAGTGCTCTTGCAGCTATAAGATGTAACACTACACCTATTAAACCTATAATTCCTAAAATATTGTTTATTGAGTTTTTAGGAGATACCCTTGCCAAAATTAATTGAATAATAAAGATTATTGACATTGCCATCATTGGTATAGCAGCTATTAAAGAAATCTGAAAAAAAGTAGAAAACCTTTCTGTATAAAGTCCTAAAACTTGCCGTAGTACACTGCTTGCACTCTCTGACCTAGCACGTAATGCATTAGCAAAAGCCCCTGCACTAATTGGACGATCTTCAGCCTTCTTACTTAATGCTGTCATTATTAACTCTACTACAGCTTTAGGAATGTCTGGACGCTTTTCTTGAAGTGACGGTGGTGGCGAGTTAAGGTGCTGTATCATCAATGCATTAAAGTTTCCTGTAAATGGAACTTCACCTGCAAGCATTTCATATGCAATTACACCTAAACTATATATATCAGTCCGTTTATCTAATGTTTCCCCAATACACTGTTCTGGAGACATATAAAGAGGTGTACCTAAAACAGCTCCTACTTGTGTTAGTTTTTGTACGTTTTGAGTAGAGTTACTAGCATCACCTTTAGTAGTCTTAGCAGGTGGTTGTACTGCGGTTTTCTCTTCATCTGCATTACTATCTTTATTTGCTTTATTTGATGATAGTTGTACTGCGGTTTTCTCTTCATCTCCATTGCTAGAAAAAGAGCTTTTAACATTGCTAACAGGCTTTTGTACAAGCAATTGCACAGCAGTTTGTCCTTCTGTGTCAATAGAAACTTGTACATTGGTAATAGCTTCTTGAAACTCTGCATTTACTTTCAAACCACTTTTTGAAGTTACACTATCATCTGAAGTGTTTGGAATTTTATTTTCAGTCTCTTCATTAGCACTAGTTATGGAGTTATTTAATTTAGCAAGCCCAAAATCTAGTACTTTTACAGTAAAGCCTCCTCGCTCATTTGGTTCAAGCCAAATATTATCAGGCTTTAAGTCACGATGTATAATTCCTTGATTATGAGCTTTATCTACAGCTAAACAAGTTTGTTCTAAAATATCCACTACCCAACTAAGTGGAAGTTTTTTCTCTTCTTTCAGTACATCCCCTAAATTACAACCATCTAGATATTCCATCACTAAATAAGCAACTTGGGAATTAGCAAATTGTGCAAAGCCAAAATCAGTAACATTAACTACATTGGGATGGCGTAGTTTACCTGCTGCTTCTGCTTCACGTTTAAAGCGCTCTACAAATTCCCGATATGCCATAAATTGAGGAGAAATTACTTTTACTGCTACAGGTCGTAGTGTTCCAACATGAGTGGCTAAATAAACTGCACCCATACCACCTTGGCCTAGCTGCTTTTCAATACGGTATTTATTATCTAGTGTTTGGCCTACTAATGCTTCTAGCAATGACATTTAATCTGCTCCGATACTTTTTTATTAACCAATGTCACCATTAGCTAACAAAGGCAACCCTAACAACATAGTAACAGGGAAGGGAGTATCACCCAAAGCAAGAGACATATTCTTTAGGAAAATGCCCCTTGCGCCGTTTAAATCACGGTCTATAGTTAGACCGCATTTACACTTAATTATAGATTTAGAACCAATTTTGTTAATATGTCCACAACTAGAGTTGCCCTGAGCGAGAGAATTGCTTCTCCCGCTCGGCTTCAAAACGGAACGTGAAAGTTTCCCCCATGTTTTGTAATAATCCACTTGATAAGCTCAAATCCAAAGCGAGCAAGTCTGTCTCTATGGGCAACCACAACTTCTCGGACTTCTCCTTTAATTGCTCGTTCCAATATGGAAATAAGTCCTTTTCTTTTGAAGTTAAGTCTGCTTGCGATGTCTGTAACAAGTTCGTGTTTTGGATATTTTTTTTGTAGGAATTTGATTTGCCTTTGTAGGTCGTCTTGCTGTTTTCTGCTGCTAACTCTTGCATATATTATTCCTACTCCTATTTCTAATTGCTGCCCTACAAAGCTTTCTACATCGTAGAGTCTTTGCCTGCTTGAGTTTTGACTACTTTAATTTCTCCGTTATTCGCCCATCATCTAAGCGTATTTGGATGAACTCCTAATTGTTTTGCTGCTTGTCTACTGGTTACTAACTTCATAGTTAGTATTATCCATTATTATTTAATATTAGTCGATATTTTATTCACTGTTTTATAACCTTATTAATAGGTTTACCTGTAGCAGGTTTGTGCTCATTAGCACTTGCTAAAATCCCGGTTAATATAGACTATTGATTAAAATTTGCTTTTCTGAATGCTTAGTGCTACTTTAGCAAAAAGGGAAAATTTTTAACTAGTAACTTGTCTAGTAGCTATACCCAAGCTATTTATTACTAAGGTTTAAGTATATGTATAAAACAAAAGTTATTTTAATATGTTTGTTAATTATTATTGCTTCATTACCTGCCTGTATCAGTGCTTCAGCTTATTTTGGAAAAATAGAAACTCGTAGCAACCAAGTCCTTTATTATTCAAATGCTGCTGAACCTCGCTCAATAGATCCGCATAAAACGGCTGGAGTGCCTGAAGGCAATATAATAATGAGTTTAATAGACCGTCTAACAGAGTATGATCCCAAAACCTTAGAACCTCGTCCTGCTATTGCTGAAAGCTGGGAACCACTAGATCAAGCAAGTAAATGGGTATTTCATTTACGTAAAAATGCTTTTTGGACAGATAAACACCCAGTTACAGCACATGATTTTGTTTGGGCTTGGCAACGTGGTATAGATCCTAAAACCGCTACACCTTATGCAGGCTTACTTTATTATGTAAAAAATGGTGAGGCTATTTCTCAAGGAAAACTCCCACCTTCAGCTTTAGGGATTCGGGCAATTGATGATTACACTTTAGAAGTAGAAATGGAGCATCCTACAGCATTTTTTATTAAGATGACTCCTCACTATGTTTTTTCTCCTTTACCAAGTTGGACAATTGAAAAGTATGGAGACAAATGGATTGCACCAGAAAATATTGTAAATAATGGTGCTTTTAAGATAGTAGAATGGAAACCTTATAATCAAATAGTATTAGTTAAAAACCCTGATTATTGGGATGCCGCAAATGTAAAACTAGAAAAAGCTTACTTCTATCCAATAGATGATAACCCTACAAATGTAAATCTCTATAAATCTGGCGATATTGATACAATGCAAAGTGGAAGCATTCCAATACCATTTATCAAAGCTCTAAGAAAGAAAAAAGACTATGTAATAGGCACATTTTTCACTACTTGTTACTATAGTTTTAATGTAAAAAGAAAACCTTTTGATGATCCAAGAGTTTGTCATGCTCTAAATATGGCTGTAGATAAGGCAGCAATTACAGATAAGTTAATTGGTAAAGGGGATAAACCTGCTACATCACTGGTGCCGCCGGGAATTCCTGGTTATCCTGAAGTAAAAGGGGATAGCTATGATCCTGAAGGAGCTAAAAAATTATTGGCCGAAGCAGGCTATGCAGATGGAAAAGGATTTCCTGTTATAACTATTTATTTCAACACTTTAGAATCAAACAGACAAATTGCTGAAGCTATTCAGCGTATGTGGAAACAAACTCTAAATATTAAAGCAGAGCTACAAAATGAAGAATGGCAAACCTTTACTGCTCGCCGTGAACGTCATGATTTTGATGTAGCACGAGATTCTTGGACAGGTGATTATCTAGATGCAGATACATTTCTAAACCTTTTTGCTACAGATAATCCTAACAATCATCCTGGTTGGGTTAATGAGGAATACACAAAAATGCTTACAGAGGCTAACCAAGAACCTAATGAAGCAAAACGCAATGAAATGTTAGTAAAAGTTGAAAAGAAACTTTTAGATGGTGGTGCAGTTATGCCTATTTATTTCTATGCCTTAAGCTATATGAAAAAACCTTTCTTAGAAGGTTGGTATGCTAATCTTTTTGATATTCATCCACTTAAGTATGTTTCTATTAACACTAATTGGAAGCCAGAAAATGAGCAAGCTGAGAAGAAATAGCGTTTAGGAGTAGTTAATAATGTTAAAGCTAATTATCCGCCGTTTGTTAGGAATGATTCCAATTCTGCTAGTAATTATCACTATTACATTTTTTCTTCTTCGTCTTGCTCCTGGTAGTCCATTTGCCAATGAAAAAGCCTTCCCTAAAGAAGTCACTGAAGCACTTAATAAACAATATGGTCTTGATAAACCTATACATATTCAATATGTTAACTATATAAAAGAGTTAGCAAAAGGTAATCTTGGTCCTTCAACTCGTTATGTTGGAAAAACCGTTAATGAAATGATTTGGGAACACTTGCCTACTTCTCTTGTACTTGGGCTAACAGCCTATATTTTTGCTCTAATTGTAGGCTTATCAATAGGAATTATTTCATCTTTAAGGCAAAACTCAAAGCTAGATTATGCTTCTATGGCAGTAGCAATGTTAGGCATCTCTATACCTAGTTTTGTACTTGGCCCAATGCTTGTAATAGTATTTTCTCTAAGCTTATTTTTACTACCTCCAGCACGTTGGGGAGACTTTAGACATCTAATCTTACCTGCTCTTACCTTGTCAGCCGTTTATATTGCTTATATTGCACGCTTAACACGTAGTGGTATGTTAGAAGTGCTAAGAGCAGATTATATAAGAACTGCTAGAGCTAAAGGTTTAGCTGAAACAGTAATAGTGCTACGTCATGCATTACGAGGCGGAATTATTCCAGTAGTTTCATTTACTGGCCCGGCCTTAACGTTTTTGCTGGCTGGAACTATTGTTGTAGAAAGAATTTTTGCTGTTCCTGGTTTAGGGCATGTCTTTATTGAAGCAGCTAATTCACGTGATTATTCAGTAGTTATGGGCTTGACCTTGTTTGTTTCTACTGTATTAATTGTTATGAATTTGTTTGTGGATATAACTATAGGTTTCCTTGATCCTCGTATCAGCTATAAATAAAAATCTTTAGAAATTTTTAGAAATTTTTAGAAATTTTTAGTATTAGGTACTGTAATTTATGAAGAAAAATTTTTTGATTTTAATTTGTTTAATTATATGTTTTTCGTTATCAGATGTAAGTTTTGCACAAGAAAAGCCCCCAGTAGCAGATACAGCTAAAAGTGAAGAGAAAGTTGCCGAAGCTTTAGCAAAAGCCAAAACCCTACTCTTAGCTGCTAGAAAAGCTAAAAGTGATATTGCTCTTGACCAAGTCAAAGATATTACTATAACTAGTGATGCCCAAATTACCATTCAAGGTCAAACTCTTGATGTTACTAACAAAACTATTATTAAGTTTCCTAACAAAGTTCTCACAGTAGTTTTAGGGCCTTTTGGAGAAATCAAAAATTGTTACAATGGGGAATTTGCTTGGGTTAAAACTCCAGGAGGAGTTCAAGAATTAGTAGGAGATAACACTATAGAATTTCAAAATGCTATAGCAGGAGATCCTATTTCTATTTTACGTGACTTTGATAAACCAGATTGTAGAGCAGAATTTATTGGTGAAACTTCTTGGGAAGGGCAAACGGTTAATTCTATTTTATTTACAACCAGCATAGGACATGAAATTAAGCTTTATATTGACCCTAAAACTAATCATATTATAGGCAAATCCTATGAATCAAAAGTTGGTGAAAATACTTTTACTAATGAAGATGTATTTTCTAACTTCCAAACTTTCAAAGGTGTGCAAGTTCCTATGAAACGGGTACTTAAACGAAATGGAGAGCTTTTTGCAGAAAGTATAGTTAAAGAAGTGGTAATAAATTCTGGAGTAGAAGATAAAATTTTTGCTAAACCTCAATAGCTTAAAACTAGTTCTAATAAAAGGCTTTGGCTATTTATTAGAACTAGATAAAACTAATCCTACCTATCAATTTCATAAAGCAAATAATCACCTGTTTTGCCTCTTATAGCTACAGTGTATTCTTTCTTTAACGTTACTTTTTCCTTAACTTGACCATAGGCTTTTTCAGATATTAATAAGTTTGTGCCTAACGCTTTATTAGATCCTTCTATTCTACTAGCAAAATTGACAGAATCTCCTATAACCATTTCTCTTTTATTATTGTTATTTCCAATAGTTCCTATAACAACATTTCCATAATGAATACCAATTCCTATATTCATTCTCCAATTATAAAGAGGCTCAAGATAGTTATTTAAGTCATTAACAGCTTCAAGCATTTTAAGCCCAGTATTAACAGCATTTAGTGTAGCATCTTGAGGGTTTTGCACTCCAAACAATGCTAGTAATCCATCTCCCATATAATTATCTATATAGCCTGAATGCTCAGAAATGATCTGCCCCATTTTATAAAAATATCGGTTAAGAATATGAATCACATCATAGGCTGCCATTTTCTCTGAAAATGTTGTAAATCCCCTAATATCAGAAAATAGAATAGCTATTTCCTTTTCTTCGCCAATAGAAGAAGGACGTTTAGTATTAAGATGGTTAGTTAGTATTGCATCTTCTTCATCTAAAACAAGTTTTCTTAAACGAACATCCCCATTTATTTTTGTTTGGCAAGCTAGTCTAATATTTGGCGGAAAGCTCAACTTCTCAGCCATTACCTTTTCTTCTGATGAGCGCTCAGAACAATTTTCTAGACCCTCTAATATAAGAACTCTACAAGTAGAACATCTTCCAACCCCACCACAAACTTGAGTAAGCGGTATGTCACCACGACATGAAGCATCTAGTATATTTTCCCCTTGAGCAACTTCAACGCTTTTTTCATCAGGAAAATAGAAGATATTTGCCATAAATTTACCTTAGTATTATTTTGTTTATTTTAAGCTAAAACTTTAAGGAAAAAATTATTGCATAACAACCAACACTCAGCAACTCTAACCAATATGGCTATTGCAAGCAGCCTTTCCGGGCGAACCACTTTATAAAAACTCCCGTAGCTATAATAAATTGAAAGTAGAAATAACAATAACTTATTGAAAGGGCAAATATGGACATACTAAAGTTACTTAATTGGAGATACGCAACTAAAAAAATGACTGGTGCAAAAGTTCCACAGGAAAAACTAGAAAGGATTTTAGAAGCAATTAGGCTATCAGCTTCCTCCTATGGACTTCAACCCTATACAGTATTAGTTATAGAAGACCCTGAGCTTCGCAAAAAAATTCAACCTGCTGCCTATAATCAACCCCAAATTGTAGAAGCTTCTCATCTACTAGTCTTTACAGCTTGGGCAAATGTTACAGTAGAGCAAGTGCAAGAATTTATTAACAATATTGCTGAAACTAGAGGAATTAGTGTTGAGTCATTAAAAGGCTATCAAACTGCTGTTGAGAATCAAATCTCTGGTAAACCAGCAGAAGCCAACTATAATTGGGCTGCAAGACAAGCTTATATAGCTTTAGGAACCGCTTTAGTAGCAGCTGCGGCTGAAGAAGTAGACGCAACCCCTATGGAAGGCTTTAACCCTCAAGCAGTTGATGAAATATTACAACTTCAAGAAAAAGGGCTACGAAGCGTTGTTTTCCTAGCTTTAGGCTATCGTGAGGCTGAAAAAGACTATTTAGCTAATGCTAAAAAGGTACGCCGAGATAAAGAGAAATTGTTTATACATTTATAATTAGCTTATGGTAAATTTTGCTTGCAGTAAAATTTACTCTTAAAACCCAATGTATAAACTATGGAAATCAAAGATTCAATTGTGATATTGACCGGAGGCGCCCGTATAGGCCAAGAAGTAGCTCTTTCTCTAGCTCAAGAAGGCGCAGCCGGTTTTCTACTTACTTATCTTACATCTAAAGAAGTTATGGAAGAACTAGCAACTAAGCTAAGGGACTTAGGAGCAAAAGTTATTCTTGAAAAGCTAGATACAAGAAATGAGGAAGAAGTAAATCAAGCAGTAGATTTAGTGCTTAGCTTTTTTAGTCGTATTGATATTTTAATCAATATGGCTTCAACTTATGTAGCTCGAAAACCAGAAACTCTTAGCCTAGAAACTTGGCGAGATGATTATGATAATAATGCTACAAACACTTTTCTTTTTATGAATAAAGTTGCCCCAATAATGCGTAAACAAGGCCAAGGCAGAATTATTAATTTTGTTGATTGGACTGCTGCCAGCCGACGTACTGAATATCCTCGTTATTCTTCTTACTATGCTGCTAAACAAGCTGTAATTGGTTTAACAGAAGCATTTGCACTAGATTATGCTCCTGAAGTTTTGATTAACAGCATTGCTCCTGGGCCAATAATTCCACCAGTAGATTTATCTCCTGAGTTAATAGAACAAGCTGCCAATAAAACCCCGTTAAAACGTTGGGGAGGTTCAGCAGAAATTGCCGAAGCTGTAAAATTTTTTATTCGCACTAACTTTGTTACAGGAGAGTGCTTGCGTGTAGATGGTGGCAGACATTTAGTTTAGCACTTTAGCCTAATTCTTAGTTTTACCAAAACTTTAGCCTTTCCCACAAAGTTTGCTCTTGTTTTGATTTTTCGTTTTGCCCTTGCTTTAATTTCTCAATACGAGCGCGCTCTTGTGCTAGTTTATCTGGAGGCGGCATAACGGGTAATCCAGCAGTAGGTCTTGTTATTGGTGGTGGTAAATTAGGTCTTTGCCTCTGACTACAAGGAACTTGATTTTCTACAGCAAGTGTTGTTGCTACACAGATTTTCTTGTTATTTTTAGATGCATCTTCAAATAACTTTAATCTTTCTTCATCTGTAAGCGGATCAAGGTTAAAGACTTGATATTGACACTTTTCGCAAAATCGTACTTTGTCACTATCACCCTTTAACTCTTGAAACTGCTTCTCACAAATAAATGAAAACTTTACATCTATTGCCATTTACTTTCCACCACGAGAAATAAAGCTTTGTGTTCTAGTATCAACTTTGACCACTTCGCCTATTTCAATATAAGGAGGAACTTGGATTTGTAAGCCTGTACTTAAAGTAGCTGGTTTGGTTTGTGCTGAAGCTGTTGCTCCTTTAAGCATAGGTTCTGTTTCTGTTACTGTTAGCTCTACAGAAATAGGTAACTCTACTCCTACAGCTTCACCATTGTAAATTTGTATCTTTATGTTTTCTAAGCCATCTATAAGAAAATAAACTGCATCGCCCATCATCTCTTCACTTAAGCTAAACTGCTCATAAGTGCTTAAATCCATAAAGACATAACTTTCGCCTTCCTTATAGAGAAATTGTCCAGGGTTAGTTTCAAAGTTTGGCTCGTCCATTTTATCCCCAGAACGGAAAGTTTTTTCTAGCGTTTGCTTGCTAAGCATATTTTTTAGTTTAACTTTGACAAGCATACCGCCTCCACGCGCTGAGGGCGTTTGATGAGTTATATCTGTCACTAGATAAGGAACTTTATCAATTTCAACTAACATGCCTTTTTTTACTTCTGCTGCTGTAAACACAAAATAATCTCCTAAAAATAAATAATTGATAATCAAAATTTAGATTTATTCTTCATCTTCTCTTAATTTTGACAAAATGGAAATATCTTCTAGCGTAGTTGTATCTCCAATTGTCTCGCTACCTGCGGCAATTTCTCTAAGTAGTCGGCGCATAATTTTACCGCTACGAGTTTTTGGTAAAGCGTCTGTAAAGCGAATGTCTTCAGGTTTAGCAAGTGCGCCAATTTCCTTTGCTACATGCTCGCGAAGCTCTTGTTTTAGGTCTTCTGAACCTTTGCGACCTCCTTCTAAGGTAACAAAAGCGGCTACAGCTTCGCCTTTTAGAGCATCAGGACGACCAACAACAGCGGCTTCTGCTACTAGTGGATGGCTAACCAAAGCGCTTTCAATTTCCATTGTACTAAGCCTATGCCCTGAAACATTTAGTACATCATCTACACGCCCCATTATCCAAAAATAGCCACGTTCATCACGTCTTGCACCATCTCCAGCAAAATAACAGCCTTCGATTTCTGTCCAATATTGTTGTTTGTATCTTTCGTCATCACCATAAATGGTTCTAAGCATTGATGGCCAAGGCTTTTTGATAACTAAATACCCGCCTACATTATCAGGTACAGACTCACCTTTTTTAGTGACTACATCCATAATAATTCCAGGAAACGGCCTAGTAGCTGAGCCGGGAACAGTTGGAGTAGCACCTGGCAGCGGAGTAATCATCATTGCACCAGTTTCAGTTTGCCACCAAGTATCAACAATTGGGCAACGCTCTTTACCTATCACTTTGTGATACCACATCCAAGCTTCAGGATTTATAGGTTCTCCTACTGTGCCTAACAATCTTAGACTTGCTAAAGAGTGTTTCTTAGGCCATTCCTCGCCCCATTTAATAAAAGCTCTTATCGCTGTAGGAGCAGTGTAAAAAATATTAACCTGATATTTATCAATCATATGCCAGAATCTATCTGGATGAGGCCAGTTTGGTGCGCCTTCATACATTACGCTTGTTGCACCATTAGCTAACGGGCCATAAACAATATAGCTATGACCTGTTACCCAACCAATATCAGCAGTACACCAATAAGTATCTTCTTCCTTAAGGTCAAATACCCATTTTGTTGTAATGTAAGTGCTTACTGCATAACCGCCTGTAGTGTGTAAAATACCTTTAGGTTTGCCCGTAGTTCCAGAAGTGTAGAGGATAAAAAGCGGATGTTCTGAATCTAAATGCTCTGGCTCGCAAACATCTGAAACATAAGCTATTACATCATGCCACCAATGATCCCGACCTTCTTTCATTGCAACATAGTGGCTATTTGTGCGCTTGTAGACAAAAACATGTTTAACACCAGGACATTCTTCTAAAGCCTCATCCACACTAGGTTTAAGTGGAATTTCTTGACCTCGGCGATAGCCTCCATCAGCCGTAATCACAGCCTTTGCTTGAGCATCATTAATACGATCCCGCAAAGCATTTGCTGAAAAGCCTCCAAAAACTACGCTATGAGTTGCACCTATACGAGCACAAGCTAACATTGCAATAGCTAGTTCAGGAATCATAGGCATATAAATGGCGACACGGTCGCCTTTTTCTATTCCATGGTTTTTTAGTGCATTTGCAAACCGGCAAACTTCATGATGTAGAGTTTGATAAGTAAGAATACGTTTCTCACCTGGTTCACCCTCCCAAATGATTGCAGCTTTATTTTTGCGCCAAGTCTTCAAATGACGATCTAAGCAGTTATGAGAAATATTTAGTTTTCCACCTACAAACCATTTGGCAAAAGGGAGTTGCCAATCTAAAACCTTTTCCCAAGGTTTAAACCATTCAAGTTCAGAAGCAATTTCAGCCCAAAAGCCTTCTGGATCTTCTGCTGCTCTTTTATAGAGGGCTTCATATTCTTCCATGCTTTTAATATGAGCATTTTGGCTAAATGATTGGCTTGGTGTAAAGATGCGTGTTTCTTTTAGTACTGAGGTAATATCACTAGTATTTGGCTGTGACATAAAATATTCTCCTAAAAGCTTAGATTTGGTTTAGATAATTTGATAACTCTAATAAAAAATGGTAAAAATGAAAAGCAGTTATAAGAATTAAAAGCTTGTATATAAGGCTTTTGATAATTTGGCTAAAAATAATTACTTAGGCTTAAAAGAGTTAGGATCAATTCCCATTTGGCGTAATATTGCTTCCATCTGATCTGCCCGCTGTTTTTCAGCTTCTGCTCTAAGCTTTTCCTCATTTGCTCGTTGCCTTTCAGCTTCTGCTTTAGCGGTTTGCTCAGCTATTGCGCTTTCAGCCTTTTCTGCCCGCTGTTTTTCTTCATCAATACGTTCATCACTAGTGGGAATAATATTGCTTTCAGCATCAACCCAACGAAGCCATTGGTCAAATTGACCTTCAAAAACACCTTCCCAAAGCTTTAACCCCAAACCTACAAGTGGAAATATATAGCCAATGTAAGGGACATATTGCCCACTTTGTAACTGGTAAAAGCTTAGCGTTTCTTTACTTAATTGATGTAGTGGATCAAATATTACGTAATAAGGTACATTTATATCTAAATATTTCTCTTTCTTTTCACCTAGTTCACCTCCAGGACTGATAGAAACAATCTCAATAACTACGTCAGGAGGTTTACCCATTTTTTCCATAAAATAAGAGCGATATTTCTTTTTCCACCCTTTATGAGGAATACTAACATCCATACTGAGCATTACATCAGGAGCAATACCATATCTACCCCAAGAAGGTTTAAAAATACCTATATTTGAGCAAACAATAAACTTACGGCCTGAATTTAATAAATAAGAGTAAAGAGGTTGAGTCAACAATCGTTGCTGTTTTTCGGTAAATAGGCTATCCACAGGCTCATTATCCTCTGTTATGTAGTCTGGTATTGGTATGTTTGTAAGTCGTTTAGACATTGCTTTCTTTTCTCATAACTATTTTATTTACTTGCTATTTTATCATGCCTCAGATCACTAAGTATAAAAACATGTGTTTCTTTTAGTACTCAAGTAATACTACCTAGTATTTTGGCTATGACATAAAATATTCTCCTAAAAGCTTAGATTTGGTTTAGATAATTTGATAACTCTAATAAAAAATGGTAAAAATGAAAAGCTATTCTAAGAATTATAGTATCCCAAATAAAAGACACGAAAATGAATTAAGTGACATGCGAACTGTCACAAATAAGCACATCAATGAAATTCGTCTCTTTCAGTTTGTATACTATAAGTAAACTTCCTGTTTCTACATCTAAGTAACATCTAGTATTTTATGTAGGTAACTAGCCCCATAAGGAGAAAATAATGAACAAAAATAGTCTTTCCCGCTTTAGTGCAATTGCGCTTTTAGCTGCTTTGTTAGTTATGCCAGTTTGGTGGTCAGCCAAAGGATCTGCCCCTCAAAACGGAAATTTGCCAATAACGGCCAAAAATTATGCAAAACAAAGCTCTACCACTCAAAGTGCTCCAAATAAAAAAAAGCATCATCCTATTGCCCCCCAAGTAACAGGTAATTTACTTTTTGATAATGGTAGTTTTGATAGTGTTAACGGACTAGCATCAGAAATAAACACTGCAATTACTGATGCCCGTGTTGCAGACGACATTGTTCTAACTTCAACAACACAAATCACTTGTATCACAGCTCAAATTTTCTCAACTGTTGATCCACAAACAGCACAAGTAGAAATATATGCTGATAATGCAGGTAATGGCCCAGTTAATACTGCTCCATTATTTACTTTTCCCTCTGTTTCATTCACTCAAGTTGGCACAGCCTTTGGTCTGCCAGCCATTGAATTTACTTTTAATACTTCTGGAGTAACCTTATCTCCTGGTAAATACTGGATTTCAGCACAATCAACAGATAATGGTTCAGGACGTGGTTTTTTCTGTACCTCAGGTAATGGTGTTATTAAAAACCAACCTGCCTATTTTAAGAGTAGTTTCTTTGGAGCCACATCTTGGATACCAGCAGTAAATTTCTTAAGTGCTCCTAGTGATTTTGCTTTTAGAGTATATGGTATTGCCGGTATGGTTAGCCTTGATCACAAAACAGTATATGCAGCAGATAGCGCAAACAATCGTATTCAACGCTCTACTGATGATGGTATGACCTGGAAAGCAGTAGGATTTGGCCCAGGAACAACAGCAGGCAAATTTAATCAACCTCGTGGAGTCTCTTCTAATTCAGGCGACTCATTAGTTTTTGTAGCAGATACACTTAACAATCGGGTTCAACGCTCTACTGATGGTGGTACAACTTGGCAAATTTTTGCAGGCCCAGGAACCGCTGCTAATCAAGTTAATGCTCCTCAAGGTGTTGCTTATGATGAATTTAATGACATTCTCTATATTGCTGACACTAACAATAGCCGTATCTTAAAAGCTACTAGTGCTAGTGGTGCTATGCCTGTCTTTTCAGTAATGGCAGGTCCAGGCTTAGGAGTTGGTCAATTTAATGGTCCTCAATCTGTTGCAATAGACTCTCTTGGAAACATATTTGTAGCAGATACAAACAACAACCGGGTTCAAATGTTTACCCAAAACAGATCTATTACTTCAGGATGGACTGTATTAGCTGGCCCAGGAACTGCTCTAGGAACTGTTAATAGACCAGCAGGTGTTTATGTAGATGGTAATGGATTTATGTACATAGCTGATACAGGTAACAACCGTGTTCAAGTAAGTAACAATAATGTTTGCTGGACTCCTGTTTCTAGCATAACTTGGTCATTATTATTTGGCCCAGGAACTGCGGTTGGAACAGTTAATGCTCCTCAAGGTGTTGTTTACTCTAGCTCAGGTAATGTCTATGTAGGCGACACAGGCAACAATCGCATTCAAAAAATGCCTTTTGGTAAGTCTCTTGCACCTTCAGCTACTGTAGTTGGTTTCCCAGGCACAAACATTGGTCAATTTAGTAGACCTACTAGCATTCGCTAAGTTCCAACAAACAACTTAAACTTGTAAGCTTTAGAAAAACGCTCTCCTTGTGAGAGCGTTTTTTGCTTTTTGCTACTGATTAAAGGTAGGCAGTTTATAAACTTTTCTAAAAGTTAAGTACTTTATTGTAGAGTATTTATGCTGGTTTACTAACCTATCTTAAACAATGTTTTTGTGATAGATTATAAAAAAGTAGTCGAGCTTGCTCGAAGCTTTTAGTGTTTTACCTTATTGAAAGGAGACTGTATTTAGATAATTTTTAACCTGCCTCAAAAGTGAAAGGAGGTATTTATGAATAAAAACAGTCTTTCACGTATAATCACGGTTATCTTTCTAGCCACACTGCTTGTTGTACCAGTTTGGTGGACAGCAAGCGGGTTCTCGCCGCAAAATGGAACTTTGCCAATGACCGCAAAGGAATATGCAAAGCAAAACTCCAAAACTATTCCAAAAAACAAAAAGCCCCATTTTATTGCTCCACAAATAGCAGGCAACTTGCTTTTTGATAATGGTAGCTTTGATGGTGTTAATGGGTTGGCATCTTCATTAAATTTTGCTAATTCTACTGATGCTCGTAGTGCTGATGATATTGTGTTAACTTCAACTGCTTCTATTACCTCTATAACAGCACAACTTTATGATGCTTTTACACCTTCAACAGCACAAGTAGAAATCTATCCTGATTCAGGTGGCAACGGACCAGCTAATGTTGCTCCATTATACACATTCAATTCTGTTTCAAGTGCTTCAATCGGAAGTGGTTTTGGACTTACAGTTAATGAGTATACTTTTAATACACCTGGACTAACATTACCTGCTGGCAAATATTGGATCTGCCCAGTGTCGCAAACTGATCCTTTTGCCTTTTTCTGCACTACAGGTAATGGTGTTATTAAAAATCAACCAGGTTTCTTTAAGAGTACTCTCTTTACTGGTGGAGTTTGGGCACCAAACAGCACTCAGTTTAATAGTAGTGATTTTGCTTTCAAGGTATTTGGTCTAAATCTTGTTAGCCTTGATCACAGAACAGTTTATGTAGCAGATACTCTTAATAATCGCATCCAACGCTCTACTAATGATGGTATGAGCTGGAGTTCTGTAGGATTTGGCCCAGGAACAACACTAGGTAAATTTAATGCTCCTCGTGGAGTTTCTTCTAATTCAAGTGATACATTAGTGTTTGTAGCAGATACACTTAACAACCGCATCCAACGTTCTACAGATGGCGGTATGACTTGGCAAGTTTTTGCAGGACCAGGACTTGGAATCAACCAAGTTAATGCTCCTCAAGGCGTTGCTTATGATGAATTTAATGACATTCTCTACATTGCTGATACAAATAGCAACCGTATTCTAAAAGCTACTGGTGCTAGTGGTGCTATGCCTGGCTTTTCAATAATGGCAGGCCCAGGTTTAGCTGTTGGTCAATTTAACGCTCCACAAGCAGTTGCTATTGACAGTCTGGGCAATGTATTTGTAGCAGATACAAACAACAACCGCATACAAATGTTTGCTCAAGCTCAACCAGTAAAAGCACTTACTTCAGGATGGACTGTAATTGCAGGGCCAGGAACAGTACTAGGAACTGTTAATAAACCTAGTGGTCTTTATGTAGATGGCAATGGTCATATCTACATAGCAGATACAGCCAATAACCGTATCCAAATGAGCATGAACAATGTTTGTACTGTTGTTCCTAGCAACATAAATTGGGTATTGTTTATGGGCCCAGGGCTTGCACCTGGTATGGTTAATGCTCCTCAAGGAGTTGTATTTGCTCTTTCAAATAACTTAGGGTTTACCTCTTCTTCAGGTAATGTTTATGTAGGTGACACAGGCAATAACCGTATCCAAAGAATGCCTCTTAATCAATGGCCTGCTGTTACAACTTCAGCTATTGTAGTTGGCCCTCCAGGGCTTAATATTGGTCAATTTAATAAACCTACTGGCATTCGCTAAGTTTTAATCTAGCAAATCAGAAATTCTAGTTCTAGAAAAGGCGCTCTCTTAATTTAAGAGGGCGCTTTTTACATTTAGCACAAAAACATACAATCCCCATAGCTGTAAAAATGATACTGTTCTGCTACAGCATGGTTATAGGCTGACATTACCAACTTATGACCTGCAAAGGCTGAAACTAGCATTAGCAATGAAGATTTTGGTAAGTGAAAATTTGTTAGCAAACAATCTATTGCCTTAAATTTATAGCCAGGATAAATATAAAGCTCTGTAGTGTATTGCCCAGCAATAATTTCTCTATTTTCATTAGCGGCTGTTTCTAGTGCGCGAGTTGTAGTTGTACCAATAGCAATAACTCGACCACCATTTTTTCTTGCTTGGTTAATAGTATTAGCCGAATCTTCAGAAATAATAGCTTGTTCAGCTTCGATTTTATGTTCAAGGATATTTTCAACTCTCACAGGCTGGAAAGTTCCATAACCTACGTGATGCGTTATCTTTACAATCTTTACACCAAGCGCTTCTATGCTAGCCAAAATCTCTGGCGTAAAGTGTAACCCGGCAGTAGGTGCAGCAATTGCTCCTCGATTAGCTGCATAAACTGTTTGATAACGAACTTGATCTAAGCGGGCTTGTTCTTCCTTTTCCCGTTTGATATATGGTGGTAATGGAGTTAAGCCTAACAGATCAATTAACTCGTCTACTGTATTAGAAGTTTGACTTTTAAACTCAATAACTCTTCGTCCGCTAGGCAGTTCTTCTAGCACTTTAGCTAAGAGTTTACGCTCACCAAATTGCGCGGCTGAACCAAGACGCAAAGCTCTACCTGGCTTAACAAGAGCTTCCCAAATATCACCTTCTAAGCGACGGACTAAAAAGATTTCTACTTGTGCAGTAAAACCATCCCTAGTGCCTTTTAATCTTGCAGGAAAGACTTTTGTATCGTTTAGAACCAAACAATCTGCTTGATTTAGAAGGCTAGGAAAGTTAGTAAATTGGCTATCATAAAAGCGGTTTTCTCCTTTTATGACCACCATCATTTTTGAGCCATCACGTTTTGAAGCTGGCTCCTGAGCTATTAGTTCTTGGGGTAATTGATAATCAAATTCCGAAATATGCAAGGTATTTAGTACTTTCTATTATAGTTTTATACTAGATTCTGTTTTGTTTAAAGATTTATATTCTACAAGTTCTTTAATTCGTTTACCTACAGCATCAGCCAAATCATTTTTATCTAAATGAATTAAAAGGTACTTATAGTCTCTCAATAAATCTATTAATCCTGAATCATACAAGCCTAATATGTTTTCTTTAATCTCAATAGCTTCTTTATAAAGTGCTTCTGCCTCTGAATGCCGATCATTATTTTCATAAAGCCTTGCAATATTTATAAGTATCTCTGCAATATCAGGATGATAGTGTTTATGAACTTTTCTATAAATAGCTAGAGATTCCTTAAGTAGTTTCTCTGCTTCTAAAACATTATCATTTTCAGCAAAAATCAGCCCTATATTGTTTATATTGCGAGCAAGTCTAGTATCAGTTGGACTTAAAGTCTTTTTGTAAATTTCTAAAACTTGTCTATAATATTTTTCTGCTGCTTCTATTTTATCTTGGTAATAAGAAACTACTCCTAAATTTTGTAGCAAAGTAGCTGTATACCAATGCTCATGGCCTAAAGCATTTTGGTAAATTTCAAGTGCTTGAGAAAAAAGCTGTTCTGCTTGTAGATATTTGTTTTTTTCCATCATTATTAGCCCTAGAGTTGTTAAAGCTTCTGCTAGATCTGGATGCATTAAACCTACTGTTTTCTTTAAGATAGTAACGGCTTTTTTTAAAATGCGGATTGCCTCTTTAAATTTCTTTTGCTCTAAATATATTAAGGCTAAAAATGAATAAGTAGTTGCTAGATCAGGATGTTTTTCTCCAAGCAGCTTTTTTCTAATTTCTAAAGCTTGGTTATAGAGTGATTCACCTTCGTTATACCTACCCAATAAATCATATAGAATACCTAAGTTATGTAGGCTTTCTGCCACAGCTAAATGTTCATTGCCAAAAAGGTTTTTCCTAATTGCTAAGGCTTTGTTATGAAGTTTCTCTCCCTCTTCATAACGCTGTAAATTATAGGCATAGAGAAAAGCTAAATCGTTAAGTGTTTGTGCCGTAGCTTGATGCTCTAAGCCTAAGAGCTTTTCTTTAATTTCAAGAGCTTCTTTAAAAAGTCTTTCGGCCTCTTCATATTTGCCTAACATTTCACTTATCAAAGCAATACCATTAAGATTTTCTGCTAGGAGTAGATGTAGATTACTATGATTGCTACTTCTAATATAGTCTGTAAATACTGGATCTGTTGAAGTTAAATGTTCTCTACAGTTTTCTATTTGTGTCTTGAAAATCTCTATAGCTTCAGAATATCTAGCTTGTTTGTAGTGTAAATATCCTAATAAAGTAAAGGTTTCACATGCTTCTAAAGAAAACGGTAGACTCTTAAGCTTGCCTATGCATTCATTTAACAAATATTCTGTTTCACTATAATTGGCTTTTAAGTAAGATTCTTTAGCTAAATTAAAGCATTCTTGCCAATTTAGAGAAGTTAACTGCTTAGATTGTTTCCGCATAATTTTAATCCTTAGATATAGCTCTAGAACCTAAAAATAATACACAAAAACAATGCTAGAAAACATAGATTGTGGATTTTTTACCATTAAAATTGTATGTTTTAGAGATCATCTTTTTTCCAAATCCTATAACAACTTAATTATAAGGTAGTTAATAATCAGATTATATTGATCAAATAGGAACAAAGTTTGCGTTGTTAAAAGCGGTGGTGTGTTAGCGGTTCATCTTTTTTGAAAGGAGGTGACCTAAAATGCTTATACACTTCTTCCTAAGTTATTTTCTTAATCAACATCCTGTAAAGCAAGTAATATCTAGCAAATATAAACTAGTAATAGTATTTAAGCGATGGCTAATTATTTTTCTTAGCCTGCTACTAGCTATTGCTTCATTTCTGCCTATGGTAGCAGAACAGGCCAAGGTTAATTCGCTTGAACCAAAAGCAGTTCAAGAAAATATCCAAGACCTAGAGCGAGAGTTTTATGCTCTAGACACTAAAACTTCTCAATGGTTAAAGATAATCAAAGAAAATCCAAGGGCAATTATGCCCTTAAATTTTTTTGAGGACTTAGAAAAACGTAATAACTTAGCTGCAAAGCTATCTTTAACACGTGCTAAAGTTGCTCAAAACGTTGCTGAAGAAGAAAAAGAAAAAGAAGGTTTACGAGAAATAGTTAATTATTTACGTGAATCTACTGTGATTAATACAGCAACAGAAACTTATTTTAGTGCTGTTAATGACAATCTAAAACAACAACAAGATTTTTATAATGATTGGCTAGAGAAAACCAAAGATGCTCAAGCAATTGCTCTAACTTTAGACAATGCTAAATTGCCATATAATGAAGAACAACTTGCAAAAGTAGAAAGTTTACGTAAAGAAGCTGCGGCACGCAAACGTGAAATAACTGGCCAATTAGATGAAATTAAGGGTTGGCAAGATAATATCAAAAAGGCTCAGAATGGGCTTTCCTCAGCTTTTAAGGCTTATGATATTTACTACAATGTTGAGAAAGGCGAATTTTTTGATGGAGCAAGTAATGTTATTGATATTGGCTCAAAGCTTGCTGAAATTAGGTATGATGAAAAGGAGCTAAAAAAAATAAGCAGCCGTTTAGAGTTAGGTCAAGGTACATTAAGCACTATTAAAAACCTAACAAGTGGTTCTTATTTAGCTGGAGCTTTATCAGCAGTTAAGACAATCAATGGCTTTATCAAAGATTACAAATCAAAGGAAATCAAAGACACTAAAAACACCTTAAAGCTTTTTATGGAAACAGACTTTAAGTCTCCACAATTGCAAGAGGTTAGCAACAAGTTGATAGGTGAGCTAGCAGAAAAAAATAATGCTCTGCAAAAAATAGAAAGTGTCAAGAAAACCTTTGAAACTTCTGAGAAAGTTTTAGGTCATCTACAAACAGCTTGGAGCGCTATTAAAGGTTTAAATGGCTATATAGAAAATTACCAAGATTTGCTTAACTCTAGTTCAACACGCACAACCACTACAGCAAATTTAATAGCGGGAATGTCTGCTGTAGGTGATGCAATAAGCACAGTTGTAAAGTATATGCCTCCAATTATGTCTGAAACTGTAGGGCAATTTTTTAATTTCTATGCAGATGCTCTTAAAGCTGGTCAATCAATAGATGAAAATATGCGCAAGCTGCTAGCTGAGCGTGGTGATGGTTTAGGGTTAGATCTAATTGGTGGTTTACAACATTCTGTTGCAGGTCGCTATTTAAATGAAAACCACACTGGACTAGTAGAAGTTGCTAAGGAATTTGAAAAGTCAGGATTAAAAGTTTTTCATATTGAAAACACAGATATCTACTATTTTATTCCTGACACAAACCAAATCCCTATAAAGCTAGAAGGCCGATTATATCGAGACTTGGCAACGGTTTCTTCCAATTTTACTGTATATCAAACCCTAATGGCTGATGTAACCAAAGAAAAACCCTATTTACTTACCAATGATGATTTAGCTGGAATTATTGATGCAATCAAAAACAAAAAAGGAAAATTCCAAGTTAATGATGGTTGGTTTACAGATTCAACTTATGAACTAGATGGAACAAAAATTATTGTTCGAATCAACAAAAAAGCAATAGATATTGCTGATGCACTTATTCATATCAAAGCCTCTTTTGGTGAACAAGTTAGCAAAAGCAATATAGAAAAGCTTTTAGTTAGCTGGGTTGAATTTAGTGAAGATCTTGCTTTTCAAGAAAAGCTCTGTGGTTGTGCTTTGTTTGACAATGATAAACAAAAACACAATATGTTTATTGCTTTTTGTGAAAACAAGAAAAAATATGACCGTGTAATGATGAGAGAAAAACTCACTAACTCTAAATGTTTAGAACATGGTGAGCTTAAAATTAATGGAAATACTAAAGGAGAACTAAATAGCACAATTAATTTAACAGCAGAGCTAAATGCTCCACTAAAAAATCTAGAAGGTATTCGTTTAGTATGGTTTAACGATACAGAAAACCGTCAAATAGGTGAAGGTCAATCAATCTCTCTGCCACTAGAAAAAGAAGGTAGCCATAAAATTCGAGTAGAGTTTTATAGTAATAATACTGGCAAAAATAACAAGTTAATGGATTCGCCTATTCATACGATTACAGTTGGAGCAGAAAGGGCTGTTGAAAGTGAAGCCAAACTAAAAATAGAAGGCCAAGAGATGTTAAAACTAGGGCAAACAGGCAGTTTTAATGCTGTTTTGCAAGGCACAATAAACCAAAAACCTGTTTACAATTATAGTTTGCGCTACGTCTGGAGTCATAGTTCATCACCTCAAAGCTATATGACATTTGAAGCTAAGGAACCTGGTTTAATTACTATTAAATGCGAAGCTTTCGCTACAATAAATGGTAAAGAAAAAAAGGTTGCTGAAGCAGAACATAAACTTACAATTCCAACCCGGTTAGTTGTTAGTGCGCCTAAGGAAGTAAATGCTACAGATATTTTTGATGTCAAAGTTGAAGTAGATAAAGAACTTGCAGCTAAAGTAAAAAGTTATCAATGGTATGGTGGCTATATTATTTCCGATAAACCTTCTGGTCAAGAAGGTGCTCAAATCAAGATGCAATATGCTAATAGCTTCTTTTCTCCTGATGCTAAGGGGAATATATCCCCTACTACAAAAAAAATATCCATTACCTTATATGGAGATAATAACCAAGTAATTGACCAAGGTTTTGTAGAAGTACTAGTTAAGCCTGTTTACTTTAAAGGTAGTGCAAGTGAGATTTGGGAAGGTGGCACTGGTACTGGTGGAGTAGGCTTAAAACGTAAACCAATGAAAAATGGGCCTAGAGTTCAATATAGTTCTGAAGGGGATCGTTCATTTGTTAGTACTGCCTCGGTTTGGGGTGAAGTTAGTGCCTATTGGACTGATCGCCATTCATTTAAGAATGTAGCTGATATTGCAACACAACTCCAAAAAGATGCAGGTAAAGATAAGCAAGTAGTTGCATTTAGCTTAGGTGATTTTAAGGGATATGTTTTAGAGCAAAAGCTTACCTTTAGCGCTGGGCATGGCAGTTGGATGAGCGGCTATGTAGGCTGTGGAACTTATGCAGGTGCAAGTGGTTATGTGATGAAAGGGCAAGTTGTAATAGCAGTTCGTTATCTTGGTTCTGGAGGAGGTTCTTGGGATAATGAAGATCGTCCTTGGTTAGAACCTTTTACTGAATCAATAAAATCTGAAGCAAAAGGTATTTTAACAGGGCTAACTCTTGCACCAGATCCAAACTTTACCAAAACTGCTTACACTGGGCCTAAACTAGATGGTTCAGACTTTCCTATAAAGCTAGAAGTTAAGCTAAACGCTTCAAATAAAACCTATCGTCCTGGGCAACAACCTATCACAGTTAGCGCTGATGTTATAGGAGGTAAAGCACCTTACAATTACCAATGGACTGGTCAACATGCTGGTAAAGGGAGCAAAGTTGATTTTGTTAGTTCTAAACCAGGAGTTGAAAAGCTTACAGTAATTGTTACTAGCAGTGATAATCAAACGGCTACAGCCTTTGTAGACATTAAAGTAGAAAAACTAGATGTTAGGATTACTGGCCTAGATGGACAACTTATCTATGGTACAAAGCGAAGAATTAATATTTCGCCTAGTGGTTTTCGTGTCTACTGGCAATCCTCTCAAAACCTAACATTTAATCCAGTTGAAAGCCCTGATGGGAGTGCAGATATAGTCTTTGACCGAATTGGAGAGGTAAGAGTTTGGGCACAAGTCCTAGATAAACAAGGAAATACAATTGGTGAAGCTACACAACAAGTAATTAGGGTTGTGCCTCCTAAATTTGAAGTTACTTTTGATCCTCCTAGCGGTGCAAAGGTTGGACAAGAAATTAAAGCTACTATTAAGACTATCCCAGAAATTGACCCAAGATTAATTACTTATGTTTGGAATAGCCCAATTTCCAGTAATCGTATGGAATACACAAACAATAGTAGTCAAATAGGCTTTAAGTTACGAGATACAAAGCCTTTTAACCTTGTTGCTACTGCGGAAATTCCAACTTTAGCTGATGAAATTGCAAAGGTAAATGCTAACTACACTGCAACAGCTTATATAGTAAAAGCTACTGTAGTTGGAGCAACTTATTCTGGCCCAACTCCAATGGTTTGGGATCCAAATAGAGGGCTAGTTCCTGCACCAAATGGAACTTATGTAACAGACCAAATGGTAACAGTTAAAGTTACTGTTGAAGGTCAACCTCAACCTAATGGAATGCGTTTTGAGTGGACGGTTAATGGTGGAACTACCATTAGCAATAACATCTCTCAAACCCCAACTCTATCAAGACATGAGGCAGGAATAGCTGAAGCTACTGTAGTTGTTAAAGATAATGAAGGAACTTTTTTAGGTACATCTTCAACTAGCTTTCCTGTAATGCAATCAGGAGAAAAAGCCGCTCCTTTACAAGTAAATCTTTCTGCTACTCAAACTAAAATTAAAACTGGTGAAACTACTCAAATCAGAGCAACCACTAAATATGGTTCACCTCCTTATAGCTACCGTTGGACAGGTGTAGTTGTAGGTAGCGGAGAAGTTGTAAATCTAGTTGGCCGTGAAAGTGGTAAAACAACTATTTCCGTTACAGTAACAGACTCTAAAAATAAAACCGCTACTCAAAAAATTGAAATTGAAATCACTGGAATGAGTCAGGTTCAAATTCAAGCTAATAATTTACGTGCTGAAGGCCAAGTTTTAGAGAGTGCTGGTAACTTAAAAGGAGCTGTTGAGAAATACCAACAAAGCCTTTCTTATGTGCCAGATCCAGTATTAGCTGCTCATGTTAAAGAACTTCAAGATCGCATTAAGAAAGAGCAAACTAATAATAACAATACTGGTAATAATAACACTGGTAATAAAGGTGAAGTAGGAACAATTGATTTATCTGGAACTCGTTGGGATTGGTTTGACCCTAATGCTGATGCTACTTATAGCATTTCTGGAAATTCAATAACCATTCGTGCTCCAAATGGAAATGATCTCTGGCCTGCATTTAATTTTGATGCTCCACGGCTAACTAAACAAGTAACAGGAGATTTTAACCTACAAGTTAGAGTAACTTCACAATGGACAAGTGATGGTTATAATGGAGCTGGACTTGCTGTAAATGTTGGAAAAACATCAGTTATTAGATTTGAGCGAGGGTTAGGAGGAGTAATTGGAGGCCATCATATAGTTATTTTTGCTTTTGCTGAAGGTCGTGAAGTCGGTCGGGCTCATATTCCTTTTACTACTAATGACTTCTATCTTAAGTTAGAACGTAGGGGAAATAACTTTACTGGTTATGCTAGTACTAATAGTCAACAATGGCAAAAAGTAGGAACTATAACAGCTAATTTCCCAAACACTGTTGCAGCAGGTTTAACTTTAATTCATCAACATAGCAACAGTACTTTTCAAGCTAGTTTCTCTGATTTCTCACTAGCAAAAGTAACTAGTAATGTTAATGATACTACTGGTAATAATAACAATACTGGTAATAATAACAGTCAATCTGTAGATCGTATTACAGCAGGCCGTACAAGTGCTGGTAGCAGCTATGCTTCAAACTGCAAAGGAGATGTTTTTACTGGTGGGGTTTGGTGTAATTCTCGTGGTCAATCTGATTGGATCCAACGAGATCTAGATGGACTTTATGAAATTCGAGAAGTTCGCATAGGTAGTGCAGGAACAGATGTTACCACTAAAGGCAGTAGAATGGTTCTTAAACTACAAACTGCTGATGGTCAATGGACTGTAATTGATGAGCTAAAAGAAACTAATATCAATATGAAACAGCTTTCTTTTGGCGGTATTGGAAATTCTATTCCAACTTATCGCAAGACGTTGACTAGTCCAATTGTAGCAAAAGCCTTTCGTTTAGAGCTTTATGGTAATGGTTGGTTTGGCGCTACAGATATTGCCTTAATAGGTCGCAAAACTAACATTAACACTAATACAACTAGCAGTGCTAAAGATACATTGATAGTTGCAGTGGTAAGAAATGATTTTCGTGAAGGTACACATATTTTTACTGAAGGTGAGACTTTTAGCCCTAGTAACAAGCTTGCACCTGGTGAAACCCGCAACATTCAAGTAAAAATACCTAATGACGGTAGAATTAAGTTTTATGCTGGTAGAAATGGACAAGTTCTAGTTACTAAGATTTGGAATGGAGATCCAAATCATCTGGATCGTTATCCAAAAGTAATTTTCTCTAGCAATGCAGAATTACTTGTTACCACAGGTCTAAGATAACTAGATATTTATAAGTGAACCTCTAACAAATAAGGGTAGTTTGACAAACTACCCTTATTTTACGCAGGTATTTTTAGGTTATTACCATCAATGGAGTAGTTGTTAACCTAGTGATTATTCTGAGGGTTAGTTGAGTTTAGAAAAAAATAGTTATAAATATTTTCTTTTAGTATGAAATAAAAATTTGCGCTCCTCTAAAAACTATACTAGAATGCATAAAGAAGGTGGAAAACACCTATTAATTACAAATTACTAGAGGACTGCTATTAAAATACTTCTGTTAAATATCTTGGAATATTGTCAATGTTTTCGCCCTAGTGCTGAAAAGATAAGTTCATTCCCTTTGGTATCTACACATAGTAATAACTCTGTCAGTTCCTATAATCCAAGAAAGGTATAAAATTATGAAACTCTATGTTGGAAATTTAGCATTTTCCACTACTGAAGGGGATCTATCTGCATTATTTTCCCAAGTAGGTAATATTCAATCCTTAAAACTTATGACAGATAGGGACACTGGCCAATCTCGCGGTTTTGCATTTGTTGAATTAGCAGACCGTAGCGAAGGCGAAAGCGCTATCTCTCAATTTAATGGACATATGCTCAATGGCCGTGCAATCAAAGTAAATGAAGCTAAACCACAAGAAAATCGTGGTGGTGGCTTTAATCGCGGTGGTGGCAGTAATCGTGGCGGTGGTGGTTTTAACCGTGGCGGTGGTGGCGGTTTTAACCGTGGCGGTGGCCGTGGTGGTGGCGGTGGCCGTGGTGGCTATGACCGTTACTAATATATAAGCTATACTTACTAAGTAATTTTAGATAAAATAAGGCAGCCTTAGCTGCCTTATTTTATTGCTCCTTCAGACGTTAATTATCTGTAGCATTCCCCAAATTTTTCTGCCTATTGTGGATTAATACCCTTTGTTCTCCAAAAAATATACTTACAGTTAGCACCTGACGTATGTACACTAACCCTCTAACTCTTTCAATTGTAAGCCATTAGCTATAACATTAACTACAATCAATTTGATCCTTAACTTTGTATTACAAGATCAAGCTATGGCACAAAATGTGCGATCAAAGAAACTTAATGGCAATATTTTTTCTGGCTGTTAGTTCTTTTCACATGCCCTTACCCACTGAGTTTTAGAAAGGAGGGTATCTATATGCAACGCTTAATTAAAGTTTTCCTATTCTGCCTTGTTCTTTTAAGTATTCCCTTACTTCTTTCTTTTCAATCTCTTACAGCAGATCAAATATCCCAACTAACAGCCTCCTCACAATCTAAATCTAACTATATTCCTGACTCAATGGTCTATAAACTCCAACAAACAGAGACAAAAACCCTTCGCAATAAGCGCAGTTGGGTTAAGCCAAATTTATTAGATATGAATAGTGTATCTAATGAGCTAAGTATTGATAATGGTATAGTTGAAAAAAGCCTCCCTGTAGGTTCAATGATTGTGATGAATCGACTTACACCTACACAATACCCGATTTTGCTACAGCATATACGTTTACGAGTTGAGAGATGGCAAGACATACAAGACCCTACTCAGGGACGTATAAGACTGCTAGCTTTTACTGATCCTACTGGAAAAGGAAAACCTCCTATTAACCCATCTTTTGTTATTAATCAAATAGTTACAGTTTCAAAAATTAATGATTGGGTTGACTTTGAAGTTCCTCAAGTCATTTTAAGATCAGGAGATCTTTACTTAGGATTTCAATCAATTAATGCAGCTAGTGGTTTAGAAATAGCAACAGATTCTAGTAGTTTCCAAAAACGAACTTTTTATTCTAGTGATAATGGAGCAACTTTCAAAAATGCAAACAAGTTTGCTGTTGGACTAGAAGCTAACCTTATGATTAGAGCTGTCTATACAATGGCTGATACAACCCAAGAAGAACTAAAAACCGATGACGGAACAGCAGAAGTAGGATTAATGAGTGATAACTTAATGATAGTTAATCGGCTTACACCTTCTACCTATCCTGCTAAACTAGAGCGTATCCGTATTAGGTTTGATCCTTTCCAAGGATATCCTTCTCCTGTAAGTAAAAATGTAAGAGTTGTTATATTTACTGATCCTAATTCTATAGGTCATCCTTCTAATAACCCTAACTTCCTGCTAGATCAATATGTAACTATTCCTCAAACTGGTGCTTTTGTTGACTTTAACATAAATAACGGAACAACTGTTAATTCTGGTGATATCTACGTAGGTTATCAGACTCAAGCTCAAGCACAAGGAGTAGGTTTTTCAGGTGATAACAATGGTTTACAACAACAACGAGCATTTTTTTCTACTAATCAAGGCTCTACATTCCAAGGGCCACTACAACTTTCAAATGGAACAAATGTAAATATTATGATTCGGGCTGTTGTTTCAATAGGCAGCAATACTGAACAAGAACTAAAGACTGATGATGGAAGCGCTGATGGTCTTGGGCTATTAAGTGATGGATTAATAGTAGTTAACAAGCTTACCCCAAGTAGCTACCCTGTAACTTTGCAACGCATCCGAGCTTTCTTTGTAACATTTAGCAATAATCCATCTCCTGTTGGTCAAAGAGTAAGACTACTAGCATTCCTCAATCCTAACCCAACAGGACAACTACCAACAAACCCTCAGTTTTTAGTTGATAAATATGTAGATATCTCTCAAACAGGAACTTATGTAGATTTTACAGTAGATAGTATTTCTATTACTTCAGGTGATATTTATGTTGGTTATCAAGCACCTACACCAGCCAATGGAGTAGGGTTTGCTACTGATACAAATGGAACACAGCAAGAACGTTCTTTTTATTCCACAGATAATGGATCAAGTTTCAAAGGCCCATTAGTTTTTTCTGGTGGAACAAAAGCAAATGCAATGATTAGGGCTGTTGTTACCCAAGGAGGCAGCAGTACAGGAGATTTTTCATTGTCTCTTAGCCCTTCATCACAAACTGTTCAACCTGGAGATACAACTAGTTTTAACATCAATGTAGCTTCAATAAATGGTTTCAATCAATCTGTAGGGTTAAGTGCTGCAATAAGCCCAACTAATAGTACTATTAACACAAGTTTTTCATCAAGTAGCGTTTTACCTGGCAATAGCTCTACTTTAACAGTAAGAACTAGTTCAAACACTCCTGAAACAACTTTTAATCTCTCTGTTACAGGCATAGCAGGCTCTTTGACACACACTCAAAATGCTATGCTTATAGTTAGATCGGCTGCGGGATTGCCTACTGTTACAATTGTAGCTACTGATGCTCAAGCATCTGAAATAGGAACAGATAATGGAGTTTTCACAATTTCACGTTCTGGTTCAACTAACACAGCACTCAATGTAAACTATACTATTAGTGGAACTGCTAGCAATGGAGTTGACTACAAAACTATACCTAATAGCGTTACAATTGCAGCAGGAAGTTCTTCTGCCACTATAGTAATAACCCCAATAGATGATAATACTGATGAAGGGGATGAAACCATTATTCTAACACTCACAAGCGGCTCTTCTTATTTAATTGGCAATCCATCTAGTGCAACAGTTATGATAAAAGATAACGATCATGCCACACCTACAGTAACAATCTCTACCCAAATACCATCAATTCCAGAGATGGGCATAGGAACTTTTACAGTTACTAGAGCAGGTAGCACAACAACTGCACTAAATGTCAACTACACAATTAGTGGAACTGCTGTTAATGGAAAAGATTATGTAGAATTACTAGGTAGCGTTACAATTCCTGATGGTTTTGAGTCAGAAACTATAATGCTTGCTCCAATTCCATCATTATCTGTTGGAAGTAGCAAGACTTGTACAATCACACTTTCCCCAAATCCTGACTATGTGGTTGGTAATCCTAACAGTGCAACTATAAGCATTACAAACAACAATAAGTTAGGTTCAGGTTCTATAAATCTTGACAATGGCGGCAGTATTATAACTTCAGATGGTGCTTCTGCAACATTTTCACCAACTACAGGTTCAGGAGATATTACAGCCAGCCTTGCTAAAACCAAAAAGCCTAAGAAAAAAGTGGTTGACACTAAAAAAGATGTATCTTGGACTTATCAACTAGATATCAGTTACACAAGTGATATGAATGGTCATATAACAGTTGTACTTCCAGTAGATCCAACACTTTTCCCTTCTAATTCTGAAAGAACTCCTTTTCAAGCTCAGTATCTTGATAGCAAAACAAAGACTTGGAAACCTGCAAGTGATATGACATTTTTTGATCCAGCTTCTAAGGCAGCTATTTTTGATATTTCTGTCTCTACTACAGCAGCTAAAGCATCTACCACTAATGCCAGCCAAGCCTCTCGCAAACGGCCTTCTGTGTTAGCTGCACCTAGTTCAAATAAATTAACGGGAACATTTAAAGTAACTAAGTACTATATTCATGACTATGTTCTAGCAGAACGGCCAGGTTCTATGTTCCATATTTATTATTACCCAACTAAAGGCACGAGTAACAGTATTCCAGAGGATAAAGATTGGTCGGCATGTAATCCAGTAAGCGGCGCTGGTGTACCTAACTATGTTGTAGATGTGGATGCAGCTTTTAATAGCCTCTATAAAGAAATGCTTAAATTACCAGGAAAACCTTTTACTGAATTTACTTCTGGAAGTGATGCAACGCAAGTTTGGATAATGGATACAGGAGAATCAGGAGGAGCAGCCGACTTAGGCGGGCCAGTTCAAGTATTTCCTGGCAAACCAAGAATTGAAGAATGTAAAGACCTAAATCATGTTATTGCTCATGAAATGGTGCATGCGTTTCAAGGGCAAATATACTTTAGCGCTATAGCTACAATTGCAAGATATAATGTTATTTTAAGCTTCAATAAATGGTTTGTTGATGCAACAGCAAACTATTATGGAGCAGTAGTTAATAACTTAAGCGACTCTGAAAAAAATACCTACTATACTAGAGATGGCTACAAAAAATTCTTACTTATCCCTTTAAATTCATGGGATGATGAAAGTATGTATACGGCAGGATTTTTCCTTGAGTGGCTTTCTAACAAATATGGTTCTGACCTTGTAGCAAAGTCTTGGAAAGCAGGCCATCCAACAACAGACATAGACAATCTAAACAGAGCAATAGCTAAAGCAAACCCCAAAGACAATCTATCAAAGGCATTTACTGATTTTGGCAGTTACATAATTACTCATCCAGATGATGTTGCTAAACTTGTCAACAAAATAAAAGAGGCAATGTACAACGATGCCATTGGAGCACAAGGTGAAGACAAATACCTTACAGCGGGTAGAATTGATGATAAAACATCTTTTATTTCCTTTAACAAAAATATCAGTTCACTCTCTATGGCTTACATTGGCATAGATGCTAAAAACACTAGCGATGCCTTGCTAGTTATGGATAGTTCAGTAAGTGCCCCTATTGAAATGACTGGTTCTGGCTACAACCCTATTGTATCCACTACTTATGGAATAGTTGGAAATTCCAATAATAGTTATGTAGGTGTAGAACCCATAGACAAAGGGCTATCATTCCCTTACAAACAACCTTTGCTCATAAAACATTTTGGAAAAGATTCAAATGGTATAGAGCAAATGATTATAAATAAGCATGTAGGTAATCTAATTAGATCCTATGGCGTAAACTTAAACTACTATATCTTGATACCTCCTACTACTAAATCCGTAGTTGATGGTAAAGTTACTTGGACATTTAGCGGAATAGGTTCTCAAGCTGGACAAATTCCATCTAGCTTTATAGCAGGGTTTAATGTCTATAACCCTCAAGGCACTAAGCTAAATTCAGACCCAATTAAACTTCCTGCTAGTGGAACAGAGCTAAGCTTTAGTAATTCAACCATTAAGGCAGGTGATAAGGTTGTAGTAACTGTAGTAGATAAATATGGTAATGCTTGGCCAGAAGTAAAAGATAACTCTGTGCCAAATTCCTACACCTTCAAGCAATTTGTTAAAAAAGATAGTTTCTCTTACTGGGAGGGTACTATAACTTCTAACGGTTCAATAGAAGGGCCAGGAATGCAACAAGTCTTTGATAATATTTTGTGGGCATCGAATCCTGATCTAGCTACTCAACAAATCACAGCATATTTGCCTAATAGAGATCCTTATCCTACAATAATTAAAATAAAGTCCTCAATGGTCATTAATTACCCTGCTGGGACTTTAACAGGAAATACCTGGACGTTTACCAAAACTTATGCTGGTAGTAATGCACGCCAGGTTTACACTCTTACAATAGGCGATTATGTACTAAAAAATGTTACTGAAGCACACTCAGTAATTACCACCTCTCCAATTGGCGAATTTAGTATAGACATTACAGGTATGATCAATAGTAAAATACCAACTTATGCTATTTGTAAGAAAACTCACGTAGTTACAGATCGTTATGATGAAAAGGGAAATCTAGTAGAACACAGTGAAGGTGATTCATTTACTGATGAGCCAATATGGTTTGAATTTATAAAGAAGTAAGTCAAGTAAGTTTGTGTAGGTCTAGAGTTTATATTATTTGTTAGGCAAACTAACAAACTCTAGACCTACATACTTAAAATTAAGTTTATCACTATTTTAGCTAAATGCTTTTGGGCATTTCTATTTGGGCATCTATAATTTATCTGTAACACAACTATTTATAAACGCTAAGGAGTTAGACAAAAGCTAATGCTTAAAAATTCTTTTGCAAAATTTAGCTTGTTCTCTCTTATATTAACTATTTTAGTTTGCTTAACCTTTTTTCAAAACCAAGCCCAAGCAAGCAGCCAAGATAAAGCAAAACCTGCGACAGAAAGCGAAACAAAGAAACCTGACACTAGTGAATCAACTTATATTATAGACAATGCACACAGTCTAATAGGCTTTTCAGTACGCCATCTTACAATTTCAGAGGTACATGGCCGTTTTAATGACTTTACTGGAACAATTCACTACAATGAAAAAGACGTTACAAAATCATCCGTAGAATTTACAGCTAAAGCAGCTAGCATCAATACTGACATTAAAGCCCGTGATGAGCATTTAAGAGGTACTGATTTTTTTGATGTAGAAAAATATCCTGAACTAACATTTAAAAGTACCCGTATTGAAAGCCACGGGCAACAATATCTTATGGTTGGGCAATTTACTATGCATGGAGTTACTAAAGAAATTAGTTTTCCATTCCAACTTACAAACCAAATTAAAGATCAACGAGGAAAAACTCGGTTTGGAGTTCAAGCTCAACTCACTATAAATAGGCAAGATTATGGGATTTCTTGGAGTAAGACTTTAGACAATGGAGGCTTAGCTGTAAGTAATGAAGTTAAGATAGAATTAAACTTCGAAGCAATTAAGCAATAAGCTTTCCTCTACTGTTACTCTATCACTAACTTATTTATTTCCCAGGGTTTATACCCTGGGTTAAAATTATGTCTTGTTGTGGTACTTTAACTTATGAAAAAGCTGGTTTTCCTCTTTTATATAATCATTGTCTTAACAGTAGTTTCTTGCTCTAGCACTAATAAACCTAAAAACACACCTACTACAACCCCAAAACCTTCAGAAACAGCTAAAGTAATTATTAGCGAAAATGAAACAACAACCAATACAACAGACCAAGAAACCATTGATTGGTTAGGTAGTTATGAATATGATTTAGTCTTTGAGACAGAAGGACAAGAAATAAAAAACATTATTTCCTATGAATTAAATATTTATAAACAAGAAGATGAACTGTTAGCAGATTTATCAGCAAATGGCTATATGACAAGTTTAGGTTTTCATTGTAGATGTGTTGCTGAAAACAATAAGTTAAAAGTCTATTATCTAGAAGAAAGCGATGAAGATCCTGACAAAGAACCTACCTATGAAAAAGGAGAGCATCTACTAACGCTTGAAATGCGAAAAAGAAAACTTATTACTTATTGGGAGAAATTTGAGCCTGAAGGAGAAATTAAAAACGGCACTGTTTATTTTAAGAAGCAATAAAATTTATAATCTTGGTTTTAATCTTGGTTTTAGTGCATTAGTTCAAAATAAATAACCTGGCTAAACGCCAGGTTATTTGCTTAGTTCTATATTCTTTTGAACAAATTAGTCTTGGTTTCTGTCAAAACCTAATTGGTAATTATCTGAGAGTCTACGTAAGTCTTTTTCTAGATCTTGCCATTGTCTTTCAATACGATAGAATTCGTTTGAATCTCCAGCAAATCTTCGGGTTTGACGAGCTTCACGAAGCAAGGTTCTTAAAGCACCTTTTACTGCTGCATCACTACCACGAGAAGTTAAGAGTGATTCTACAAAACTAGCACTATTACTTAAATTGCTTAATGAAGCTAAAACAGCAGCTTGGTTTTCTGTTAAGCGAGTAATATCTTCTGTCTTGCTACCTCGACGAGTAACACCAATAGCTTCTTTATATGTGCTTAAGATGGAAATAGCTTGTTGTTTTATACCTTGAGCAATTTCCAAGCTAGGACTAGCTAAAGAAACAGTAACTGGATTTCCTTCTCCATGAACAATAACTTTGGTTACATAACCAGCATCTTTTATAACAGGAACATCTACAGGATAACGAGTTAAAGCTTGAGCAGAACCACCATAAGGAGGAGCACCTGTCACATAAACATGTAAGGTTTCCCCATCAAGTTGAGTACTAGTATACATTTGCCAACCTTTACTAGGAGCTTCTACCTCAGCTTTTACACGGACAGTATTATCTTTTAGTCTATCTGCATTAGCATTAAGTATTTTAACAGGTAAAATTTCAACACCATCTTCATTAACTAGACCAAGTTGGTAAGCGGTATCTGCATCTAGAACTCCAGTTTGTTGTAAATCATAATCACGTTGGAAAGCACGTACAGCAGTGCGGGTACTAGGATTATCAAGCCCATTAAGCGCGCCTTTGTAATAATTTAAGTCTGTTAAGGCTTTTTGAGCGCGTTTAAGCAAAGCATTAGATTTTAGGTCAGCTACACGAGTATTTCCACGTGAGCCTTGATTGTCACGATCTCGATCTCGGTCATCATAACGATCCCTGTCTCGGTCTCTATCTCTATCTCTATCTCTATCTCTATCTCTATCATTACCACGACGATCATCACCTGCACTGTTATAAGAATCGCCAACAATAACAGGTCTTAAAAGCTCCATACCAAACTTTTGACCGCTCATTACTTGGGCTTCTTCACCCTTAGAGAATATTGAGCCTAATATACCTGCTGCTGCACCAACACCAGCACCTATTGCAGCACCAGAACCACCACCAGCAATTGCACCTATTGCAGCACCACCGGCAGCACCACCACCAATAAAGACTACATTTCGCTTAGCAGAAGAGTTTCCTGAAACTCGGCCTTCTTCATCGATTTGCTTTTGTTCTACAGCGTCTAGACTAGCTAATTGTCCTTCTACTGGCAAAGATTGTCCGTTTGGCAAAACTAATCTGTCAAAGCTTATTCCTAAAGTGCCAGATTTGCTTTTTCTCTCAGCCGCTTTTACAGAAGAAACTTTGCCTTCTATTTTTGATCCACGAGGAATAGCTACTTCCCCATTAATGCGCACATCCTCAAATACTGTAGCAGTAAAGGGATCTCCAATAGCTGCTGTACGCGAAGTTATATAAGTATCCATTGATAACTTAAGTATAGTTCCTGCTTTAACTTCTTGCCCACGAGTTACATTATAAGCGCCACCATCTGGAACTTCGGCTTTAACAAAACTAATGAGCGATACTGCCATAAAAACCGCCATTAGAAAGGCTGTTAGCCTAGTATTTCTTATTCCTTGTTTCATAAAAAGTGTTCTCTCCTCAAAAATTAATATTATCTAATAATTGCTGCTACTGGCTAAATTAAGCTTTAGTAAGAATTAGCTATCGGATGCTTATTTAATTTAGATCGTTTGCCAGAGGCTAAAAACTGATCCCTTATAGTAATAGTTAATAAAGATGTGATCAAATAGGTTAAGCTAAATAGAACTACCAGTAAAATCAATATTTGGAGACATTTGTTTCTAATATGTTAGATCCAGCAACTCTACTGGATGCAATAAAAGCGTATTTACCCCTGCAAGCTCAAGGCCTGCCCCAATATGCATTGCACAACCAGGATTACCAGTAACTAAAAGTTGAGCCGCAGCATTTTTAATATTTTCTATTTTTTCTGAAAGTATCTGTCTAGCCATATTTGGATGGGTTAAATTATAAATCCCAGCACTTCCACAACACATCTCAGCTCCAACTAGTGGAACAAACTCTGCTCCAGGAATTTTGCGAAGCAAATCGATTGGCTGCTCACGCACTGCTTGACCATGATGAAGATGGCAAGGAGCATCATAAGTAATTCGTGCATCTATTGGCTTACCTTTACGTATATCTATAGTGGCTAGAAACTCAGTAACATCTTTAACTCTCTCGCTAAAAGCTTGAGCGCGTTCAGCATATAGTGGATCATTAGCCAACAGCCGCCCATAATCTTTCATCATTGCCCCACAACCCGCAGCATTTACAATAATAGGAAAATTACTTGTGCTTGCCTTAGGCATAAATGTATCAATGTTGATTCTTGCTAGCATCATAGCAGTTTGATGAAACCCACTATGAGCATGTAAAGCTCCACAACATACTTGATTACTAGGAATTTCAACTAAACAACTATTTTTAGCCAAAACTCTGGTTGTGGCTCGATTTGTCTCTGTAAAAAGTCCTTCCATTACACAACCTGTAAATTGTGCAACTTGATAGTTAAACTCTAATGCCTCTATTGATGTTTCTTCTATTGCTATGTTATCAGATGTAAGTATTTTTCTAGCTAATGGGAGTTGGCTTTCTGCTTTTTTAAGAAGAGTAAGAGCAAATTCTAGGACTGGAATATATTTAAGGAGCCCTGTTTTAAGGAGCAAATCTATAAACCCACTACGTTGAAGGAGTTTAAGTGTTTTCCAGAGTAAATTAAGAAGCCATTTGCGAGTAAAGACTTGTTTTAAGACTATGCCAAGAAAGAAGTTTTTGATCCTTGCCCAAAGACCAAGTTTTTCTTCTTTAGTTTCAACCATTTCAGCACGAGCAGATTCTAACAAATGTCCAAAATTCACTCCTGAAGGACAAACAGTTTCACAAGCCCGACACCCTAAACACATATCTAAATGTTTGTGATAACTAGGAGATATGTCTATTTTCTGCTCTGCTACAGCACGCATTAAATAAAGTCTACCTCTAGGTGAATCATTCTCATTACCTAATTGTCTATACGTAGGGCAAGTAGGAAGACATAATCCACAATGAACACAAGCAAGTAGTTTTTCAGCTTCTTGGTCTAAAGTAGTTTTTAGCATAGAAAATATTCACCTTTCAGCATTAAAAAGTTTGGCAATGGTTATTCAGAAGAAGCTTTATCACTAGATCTAGTATTATCAGTAGAAACTTCATCAGGAGGAAGTTTATGACTTTCGTAATCTACAGGAGTTTGTCCCTCAAATTTAAATCCATGAGAGTGTTCAAAGGTGTAATAGCAACGTAGTTCTGTTTCATCTTCAGAAATAGCAATATCTGCCACACCATGTTGAAAGCATCTTGGTGGATCTTCATAAGGATCATAGTTATTTCTCCAAGGAAAGGTCATAACTACTTTCTTCTGAATTAAATCAATAATCCGCCATTCTCCTTCTTCAAAATAAGCATAGAGTGCTTCTGCTTCAGCATCACCTGTTTTTGTTATTACTTGAATAACTCTATATCTCTTTTCGCCTTCAGGATCAACTGCAAGTTCATGCCTTATACTTTCTCCTAGCTTAATATAAGGATCTGAAGGGCTTAATTCTTTATCTGAAATAACATGTCCCAACGTTATTAGCTCTTTTGTAGCTTCAAGACCTCTATAGCCTAATGCTATTAGCCGTTTCATAACCTCAAGAGTTTTTTCGCCCGCCCCCACCATAACCTCCATATTATCAATATGTTAGCATATATGTCGGCGCGCCGACACATTTTAATCAAATTTCCCAGGGTTGCGCTTCGCTAAAACCCCTTGAACCCGGGGTTGCGCTTCGCTAAAACCCCTTGAACCCAGGGTTGCGCTTCGCTAAAACCCCTTGAACCCGGGGTTGCGCTTCGCTAAAACCCCTTGAACCCGGGGTTGCGCTTCGCTAAAACTCCTTGAACCCGGGGTTGCGCTTCGCTAAAACCCCGGGCTAATATATGACTCTGTTGGAAACGAATCTAATAATTTGAATTAGTTCAAATTATAATTCGCTCAACCCATATTAGCCCCAGGTTTTAGCAAGCCGCAGGCTTGCGCAACCTGGGGTTTACAAAAAACGAGTGCAACCTGGGATTTACAAAAAACGAGCGCAACCTGGGATTTACAAAAAACGAGCGCAACCTGGGATTTACAAAAAACGAGCGCAACCTGGAGATCACGAACGCAATTTGAGGGATTACGATTAAATATCAAAATACATCGCAAACTCCATTGGATGTGGGCGTTGACGAATGGTATCTATTTCTTTTTTGCGTTTGTAATCTATCCAACGAGAAATCAAATCACTAGTAAAAACATCTCCTTTAAGCAAGAAATCATGATCTTGTTCTAACGCTTTAAGAGATTCATCTAATGATCCTGGCAGACTAGGAACATTTTTTAGCTCTTCTACAGGTAAATCGTAAATATCTTTATCTAGTGGTTTACCAGGATCTATTTTATTTTGTATTCCATCTAGCCCAGCCATTAGTAAAGCTGCAAAAGCTAGATAAGGATTACAACTTGGATCTGGTGGACGAAACTCTATTCGTTTTGCTTTTGGACTGGAAGAATACATAGGAATTCTTACAGCAGCTGAACGATTACGGCTAGAATAAGCTAAGTTAACAGGAGCTTCAAAACCTGGGACTAGACGTTTATAGCTATTTGTAGTAGGAGCAACAAAAGCAGCTAGAGCAGGAGCATGTTTTAGAAGTCCGCCAACATAATAAAGTGCTAGTTTAGAAAGTCCTGCATATTCTTCGCCAGCAAAAAGAGGTTTTCCACCTTTCCATAAACTTTGGTGACAATGCATTCCGCTTCCATTATCTCCAAAAAGAGGTTTAGGCATAAAAGTGGCTGCTTTTCCATAACTATAGCAAGTATTACGGACAATATACTTAAACACCATTACGTTATCTGCTGTAGCAAGTAAAGTAGAGAAGCGAAAATCTATTTCACATTGTCCACCAGAAGCTACTTCATGGTGATGGCATTCAGCTTCAATTCCAACTTCATTTAAGTTAAGAGCAATTTCTGAGCGCAAGTCTTGGAGTTTATCAATAGGTGGAACAGGAACATAGCCTTCTTTAGTACGAATACGATAGCCTAAATTATTATGGTCTCTACCACTATTCCAGTTACCTTCATCGCTATCAATAGCATAGAAGCTATAATTAGGATCATTTTGATAACGAACACTATCTAAAACAAAAAATTCTGCTTCAGGGCCAAAGAAACACATATCAGCAATACCTGTAAATTGCAGATAATTTTCTGCTCGTTTTGCTACTCCACGAGGATCCAGTCCATAAGGTTCTTTGGTAATAGGATCTACAATATCAGCAATCATACAAAGGGTGGCTTCTTCAAAGAAAGGATCTACCCAACAACGGCTAGGATCTGGCAGCAACAACATATCTGATTCATTAATTGCAGCCCAACCTCGTAAACTAGAAGCATCAAAACCAAATCCATCTACAAAAGAATCTTCTGTTAACTGACTGATTGGAAAAGTCATATGGTGCCATTGTCCAATTAAATCAGTAAAACGCATATCTATAAACTTTACCTGTTTATCAACAGCAAAACGTAACACCGTTTTTGCATCCATGTATAAACCCTCCGGATAAGTATTAAAGCTAACGGATTAGCTCTAAAATAATTAAACTTATAAATTGACATTAAAAAAGCTTATTTTTAAAACTTATATCAACATTGGCATAGGATGACGGGCAGGGTTACTTTCTGTCAAGGAAAAGCGCCGATAAATCTTGCCTTTTCTAGTAAATAAATACGCTTAGAAAGCAGAAAAAACTTTTTGACACCTCCCCCCTAATCTGTTAAATTTCGTCGCTTATAGTTGCATTATACAAAATCATTTGAAGGGGAAATAAATGAAAAATACTCTTGAGGAAACTATTCAAACTTATGGCATTGAAAACTGGGGAGCAGGCTTTTTTGATGTTAATAAAAAAGGACATTTAATTGTTAGGCCAGCAGAAGATGATGTATCTAGTGTTGATGTAGTAGAAGTTATAGAAGATCTACTAAGACGTGGAGTTAAATTACCAGTAATTCTACGTTTTCCCCAATTGCTTGCTCATCAAGTCCGTAAACTTACTTCCTCTTTCCAAAGTTCAATTAAAGAGTATGACTACAAGGGTAATCACCTTTGTGTGTTTCCAATGAAAGTTAATCCTCGTCGTGATGTACTTGAAGAAGTCTTACGTGAAGGTCGTCGTTATAATTTTGGCGTTGAAGTAGGCTCAAAACCTGAACTCTACGCTGCTCTAGCTCTAGATCAATCTCCTGATTCTTTAGTTGTTTGTAACGGTTTTAAGGATGAATCTTATATTAAATTAGCTTTTATGGGATTACGAGCAGGTAAAAAATTAATTCTAGTGGTTGAAAAAGTAGAGGAACTTCATATTATCTTACGCCAAGCCAAAGATTTAGGGGTAAAACCTAATATTGGTATTCGTGCTAGACTTTACTCTCGTGGCTCAGGTAAATGGGAAAAATCTGGTGGAGACACAGCAAAATTTGGCTTAACTACCAGCGAAATGTTAGAAGTGGTTCGCATTCTTCGTGAAAATAACATGTTAGATTGCTTGAAAATGCTACATTTTCATATTGGTTCACAAATTACTGATATTAAACGTGTTAAAAATGCAATGAAAGAAGCAGCCCGTGTTTATTGCAAAATTCGTGATATGCGTATTGATATTGAGTACTTAAACGTAGGTGGTGGTATGGGAGTTGACTACGATGGAAGTAAAACTAGTTTTGACTCTTCTGCCAACTACACAATGCAAGAATTTGCTAATGACGTTATCTACACAATTAAAACTGTTTGTGATGAAGAAGATGTTCCTGAACCTAATATTGTTACTGAATCAGGGCGTATTGTTGCAGCTTTTCATGCAATGATTGTTACTAATATTCAAGATGAAATTGAAACTGTACTAGATGATATTTCTAAAGTAACTACAGCAGAAGATGATCCACAAGTAGTTATTGAATTAAAAGATTTAGTAGAAAATGTTAGCTCTAAAAATCATCGTGAATACTACCATGATGCTTTAGAACATAAAGAAGAACTTTTTACTTTATTTAACTTAGGCTTAATTAGTCTAGAAGATCGTGCTAAAGGTGAAGCCCTCTTTTGGGAAGTTTGTGAAAGAGCAAACAAATTTGCTCAACAATCTAAAATTATTAGTGAAGAGTTTGAGGATCTTAAGAAAATTCTTAGTGCTAAATATTTATGTAATTTTAGTGTATTCCGATGTATGCCTGATAGTTGGGCAATAGAGCAATTATTCCCAATTATGCCTATTCACAAGCTTAATTCAGCACCTTCTGAGCATGCAACTTTAGTAGATTTGACCTGTGATTCAGACGGGATTATAGATAAATTTGTGGATCTAAAGGACATTAAAGAAACCTTAGAGCTTCATAATTTTTCACCAATAGATCCTTACTATTTAGCGTTTTTTATGGTAGGAGCATACCAAGAAGTTATGGGTAATTTTCATAATCTCTTTGGTACATTAAACGAAGCACATGTAATTATTAATCGTGAAGGGTACTTAATTAAGAAAATTCTTCCTGGTAGTAATTTAGGAGATGTGTTAGCTTTAGCTCGTTATGATAAAAACTTTCTTTCAGAAAACTTCCAAAAGCATGCTCAAGAGCAAGTTAAACAAGGTCGTTTAACAGAAGCAGAAGCTGCTGAACTGCATCTAGAGTATGATAAAAACATTAATAATTATACTTACTTAGGCTAGGAGAAAAAAAACAGATAATGAGTAGCCCTGCTAAACCAAAAGATGCTGCTTCAATTGTACTAGTACGCTCTAGTAAAGCACCTGAAATATACGTAGTCAAAAGAGCAGATACATTACTCTTTATGCCCGGTGTAACAGCTTTTCCTGGTGGACAACGTGATAGTGAAGACAGTGAAATTCCTGTACTAAATGCTGAAAGTCCTGAAGCCTCAGCAATGATGGCTTGTGCTATTAGAGAAATGTTTGAAGAAACAGGGGTTTTAATAGCTAAAGGTGTTGAACATGCGTCTAAAACTCATCTAGCAGAACTACGTCAAGAACTACTTAAAGGAAGTCGAAGTTTTAAGTCTGTTTTGATGAATACTGGTTTAAGTTTAGATGCTAATTTATTAACACCTGCTGGGCGTTGGGTTACTCCTGCTTTTGCTCCGCGTCGTTTCGATACTTGGTTTTTTATCTGTTGGCTACCTCAAGACCAAGAACCTGAAATTATTGTTGGGGAACTGGTAAAAGGTGAATGGATAAAACCTCAAGAAGTATTTAACCGTTGGCAAAATGGGCAAGTGCTACTTGCCCCACCTACATTACATATTATTCACACTTTAGCTGAAGGTTTAGAAGATTTAACACCTCGACTAACAGCAGTGCCTGAAGCTAATAGTGGATCTGTCCGTAAAATAGAGATGTATGAGGGGTTTTTGCTTTTTCCTGTGCTTACTCCTACCATTCCACCTGCAACTCATACAAATTGCTATATAATTGGTAAAGAAGAATTTGTTATTATTGATCCAGCTTCACCTTATGAAGAAGAACAAGTTCGTTTAGCTGAATTTATAGAAACCCTTATTGCTGAAGGTAAAAAAGCACGTGAAATTCTACTTACTCATTTTCATCCAGATCATGTTGGAGGCGTAGCAGCACTAAAAAAACGTTTAAATATTCCTGTAGCAGCTCATCCACTTACTCAAGAAAAAGTTAAAGATGCATTTCATATAGATCGTATAATTAAGAATGGTGAACTTATAGAACTTCCTGGCTGGCAGCTTAGAGCAATTTATACTCCAGGACATGCTCAAGATCATATCTGCTTTTTCGAAGAACGTACTGGAGGTTTAATTTCTGGAGATTTGATTGTTGGAATGGGTACAGTGGTAATTGATCCACCTGAAGGTAATATGAAAGATTATATTGATTCCCTAAATCGAGTTAATCAATTGCCATTAACAGCTATCTTTGGAGCGCATGGTGCACCAATGGGAGGAGCACATGCAAAAGTAAACCAATATATTTCTCATCGTTTAGAACGAGAAACTAATATAATTAAAGCACTTAATCAAGCTAATACAATTCCAGAAATTGTAAAAGTAGTCTACACAGATGTGCCAGAAAAAATGCACAAGCTTGCAGAACGCTCTGTTCTAGCACATTTGGAAAAATTAATCCAAGATGGTCAAGTCTCTGAAAAAGATAACCATTATCAACTAATTGGATAAAATATTATGCCACTACTACCTATAGAATCCCCTGAAAAAGCTAGCGACCAGCCTAGTGTTAATGAATCTCAAGGTTTATGGAAACGTATTATTAAACAAGCACTTATTGCAATTTTTGCTTCAGGTGTTCTACTTCTTATTTATTTGATGATAGTTAATGATCGTAAACAAGATGAAATAGTAGGCAAATATGCTTATACTCAAAAAGATGGCTCTTATGTTGGGGTAATTCAAGGCCGTGCTAAAAAGAGTGGTGTCAAAGTCTTTATAATAAAACAAATTACAGGTTCCACTATTTCCATGTCTGAAAGCTATGTTGTGGTAAAAGATGACCCTCCAAACTATGATGGATTTTAATATTTCAATCTCTTGAATTTGGGATTGCGCTTCGCTTAAACCACTTTGAACCCGGGGTTGCGCTTCATTCCTGGGGTTGCGCTTCGCTTAAACCCCAGGCTAAGATATTTAACACTGTGCACTAAACGCTATTTTAAGCAATTATATTAAACTTATGCCATTACATCAAACTACTGCCTTTATTTTACGTACTTACCCACTTTCAGAAGCTCATAAAATTTGTGTTTTACTAACTCGCTCAGCAGGTTTAATTCGTGGTGTAGCCCATGGTGCACGCAAGCTAAAAAGCCGTTTTGGTGCTAGTTTAGAGCCTTTTACAGAAGTTAATTTAACCTACTATGAAAAAGAAGGTAAGGAACTAGTAAGAATATCTAATTGTGAGATTGTACGTTCACATTTCCATTACGCCTGTAAGACAGAAAATTCTGCCGCTCTTTCTTATCTAACTGAATTGCTTTGTGAATTTTCTCCTGCACATGAAGCAAATGAAAAGCTTTATCGATTAGTAACAGCTATTATGGAGGCTATGAGCAAAAACTCTAACCTAGATAATATACTTAGGTATTTTGAGGTTTGGTTATTAAAAATTTCTGGCTTTTTTCCTGATTTAAATAAATGTATTACTTGCAATTGTGAACTGGCTGAATCTAGTGGAGTGTGGTTAGCTATAGATGGTGCGCCTCAGTGTTATGGTTGTAGCGGTGGACGAGGAATCGCTATTTCTTCAGAGCTCAAAAAAACATTTGATTTTATGCTACGTAATAACCCAACGGTATTTTCCCAATCAGAAAAACCTATAGAACATCTAAATGCAATAGGTGATATCTGTTACCGTCTTATTCGTCGTACTATTGAAAAAGACTTGCGTTCTTATGATCTTATGAATCAAGTGCAAGCTGAATCTAAATTAATTTAGTAAAATTTGCCGGGAGCTAGGAAATTTACCCTATGAGTAACTCTAAACTCAAAATATTTATCAAAAATATCTTAAAAACTGCTATTGCTTCTCTAGCCATTGTTTCTACTATAAGTTCTTTATCTTGTGATTTTAAATCAACTAAAAGTAAAAACTCTTCTGAAATAGTTAAGAAAAATATTCCTGTTAAAAAAGAAAATGCTTCCCTTTCTGGACATACTGACTATATTTTTTCTGTAAGCTATTCTCCTGACGGTAAAGTATTAGCATCTGGTAGTGCTGATAAAAGTATTAAGCTTTGGGATGCAACAACTAAGACTGAAATTGCAACTCTTACTGGTCATAACGATACAATATATTTAGTAAGTTTTTCTCCTGATGGAAAAACTCTAGCTTCAGCTAGCAAAGACCAAACCATTAAGCTTTGGGATATTGCTGAGAAAAAAGAAGTTGCAACTCTTACTGGTCATACAGACATAGTACTATCACTAAGTTTTTCTGCTGATGGAAAAACTCTAGCATCTCTTGGAGGAGAAAAAGTCATCAAGCTATGGGACATTGCTGCTAAAAAAGAAATCTCTTCTTTTCCAACAAACTCAGATACAGCGCTAACAATAAGTTTATCAAGTGATGGAAAAACCTTAGCTTCAGCCGGTTATGACCATAACATTAAGCTTTGGGATATTGCTGAGAAAAAAGAACTTGGAGTTCTTAAAGGTCATACTGGGGTAATTTTATGTATATGTTTTTCTCCTGATGGTAAAACTTTAGCCTCAGCTAGCCATGATAAAACTATCAGGATTTGGGATATTGCTGACAAAACTGAAATTGCTACACTTAGAGGACATGCTGATGCGGTTAAATTTGTAAGCTTTTCACCTGACGGAAAAACCTTGGCTTCAGCTAGTTTTGATAAAACTATCAAGCTTTGGGATGTAGCAACTAAAACAGAAACAGCATCTTTAGAAGGCCATGAAGGCAATGTTTATTCAGTAAGTTTTTCTCCTGATGGAAAAACACTAGCATCATCTAGCTCAGACAAAACCGTTAAACTTTGGCAAGCTAAAAATCTAGGTTAAAATCTAGACGAAAAGGAATAAAAAGACTACAATTTTAATGCTCTTAAGTAGGTTAAAGTCTTGAAATTGTAATATTCAGAATCTGGAAGCAATTAAAATATGTCAGAAGCATTATTAACTGTAAACATAGACCATTTAGTTACAGAGGATGATGAGCCTGTGGACAACTTTATTACTGAAAAGCAAGAAAGACTCTTAACAGAGCCTCTTTATAGCTCTTGGAAAAGAGAAGAGGACAAACCTTTTTTAGTTGCAGCTAATGTAGGCGTTTTCAACAGTGTAAATTTACCTCCTGTTGTTCCTGATGTATTTTTAAGCCTAGATGTTGCAGTTTCTCCAAACTTTCGGAAAGAAAAAAAGCATATAACTTATTTTGTATGGGAATTTGGTAAAGTTCCTGACCTTGTTATTGAGATAGTTTCTAATAAAGTTGGTGGTGAGGATTCAACTAAAGTCACTCGCTATGCTCAAATGGGAGTGCCTTATTATGTAGTTTTTGATCCTCTTAAGAAACTTTCTAACAATATTCTTTCTTTTTATGCTTTGCAATTTAGAAGATATATTCCATTTAATCAAAATTTCTTTCCTGAGATTGGTCTAGGGCTTTGTCTATGGGAAGGCACATTTGAGCAAGTTTCCAACACCTGGCTTCGTTGGACAGACGAAAAAGGTATTCTTATCCCTAGTGGAATTGAATGTGCTGAAGCTGAAAAACAACGTGCTGAAGCTGAAAAACAACGTGCTGAGGCTGAAAAACTTAGAGCAGACCGATTAGCTGCTAAATTAAAAGAGCTTGGCATTGATCCTGATTCTCTTTAAAAAATTTTTGAAAATAAAGAATGAGCAGGGACAAACCCTGTTCCTACGTTAACTTAAGGTTTAGGTAGGAACAGAGTTTGTCCCTGCCTGTCTTACAAAATATTTAGTTACAACTAGATACAAAAAATTCTACAAACTAGAGGCCCAATTTATGACAAACTATGTATATCTTTTTGCCAATGGAAAAGCAGATGGCAACGCAACAATGAAAGACCTATTAGGTGGTAAAGGTGCTGGTCTTGCAGAAATGACCAATGCTGGACTGCCTGTTCCTCCTGGTTTTACAATCAGTACACAAGCTTGTACTGCCTATTATTCCAGCAACCAACAATTTCCAGATGGAATGTGGGATCAGGCTATGACAGCAATGCGTGAAGTAGAAGCTGCAACAGGAAAAGGCTTTGGAAATAAAGAAAACCCATTATTAGTGTCTGTGCGTTCTGGAGCTAAATTTAGTATGCCTGGAATGATGGATACTGTATTAAACCTTGGTCTTAATGAAGAAACCCTACAAGGTCTTGCAGCTTTAACACAAAATGAGCGTTTTGCTTATGATGCTTACCGAAGATTTATCCAAATGTTTGGCAAGATTGTGCTTGATATCGATCCAGAAAAATTTGAACACATTTTTAATCACCATAAAGAAAAAGCTGGTGCTAAACAAGATACAGATCTAAATGTAGATCACCTTAAGCAAATTTGTGAGGAATTTAAAGCAGTAGTTAAACAAGAAACAGGTAATGATTTCCCTACAGAACCCTATCAACAACTAGAACTCTCCATTAAAGCTGTATTTGCTTCTTGGAATGGAAAACGCGCTGTAGATTATCGCCGTGTTCATAAAATTGCAGATGACCTAGGTACAGCCGTCAATGTTGTAGCAATGGTCTTTGGAAATATGGGAAATGATTCTGGAACAGGTGTAGCATTTACACGTAATCCTTCTACTGGTGAAAAAGAGCTTTTTGGCGAATATCTAGCTAATGCTCAAGGTGAAGATGTAGTAGCAGGAATCCGCACACCTAAAAAGATTTCTCAGCTAAAAGAAGATATGCCAGAGGTTTATCAGCAATTTGATGATGTAGCTAAGATGTTAGAAAAGCACTATAAAGACGTTCAAGATCTAGAATTTACCATTGAGCGTGGCAAGTTATGGATGCTCCAAACTCGTAATGCAAAACGCACTGGTGCAGCAGCGTTAAAAATTGCAGTTGACCTTGTACATGAAGGCATAATTGATAAAGCTACTGCAGTTTCAAGAGTTGAACCAGGTCACTTAGATGCACTACTTCACCCAATGATTGACCCATCAGAAAGCCTAGATGTTCTAGCAAAAGGCTTACCTGCTAGCCCTGGTGCAGCAACAGGTAAAGTAGTCTTTTCTCCTGATGAAGCTGAAACAATGGCTCATGAAGGTGAAAAAGTCATTTTAGTTAGAATAGAAACTGCTCCTGATGATTTTCATGGAATGGTTGTAGCTCAAGCAATTCTTACAGCTAGAGGTGGAATGACAAGTCATGCTGCTGTAGTAGCTCGTGGAATGGGTAAATGTTGTGTTGCAGGTTGTAGTGAATTAAATATCAGCTATGAAAAACAATGTTTTAGTGTAGGTGATCGGGTTATAAACAAAGGCGATTACATTACAGTTGATGGTTCTACAGGAAGAGTTATCATAGGCTCAGCAAAATTAATTTCACCTAAACCAGATGAAGTTTTTGAAGAATTTATGACTTGGGTAGATGAATGCCGTAAGCTAAAAGTACGTACTAATGCTGATACTCCACATGATGCTGAAGTAGCACGTAAGTTTGGTGCAGAAGGCATTGGATTATGTCGTACTGAACATATGTTCTTTGAAGGTAATCGTATTGATGCAGTGCGTGAAATGATTGTGGCTAAAACCTTAGAAGAACGCCAACATGCTTTAGCTAAAATTGAACCCCTACAAAGAGGTGATTTTGAAGGCATTTTCAGAGCAATGAATGGTTATCCTGTTACAATTCGCACTCTAGACCCACCTCTACATGAATTTTTACCTCATACTGAAGAAGAAATTAAAGACCTAGCAGTAAAATTAAATATTTCAGCAGAAACTTTAACAGCTAAAATTAGTAATTTGCATGAGGCTAACCCAATGTTAGGCCATAGAGGCTGTCGCTTAGGTATTGTCTACCCAGAAATTACTGAAATGCAAGCACGCGCTATATTTTCTGCTGCTGCAATAGTTAAAAAAGAAGGAATAAATGTTATTCCTGAGGTAATGATTCCATTAGTAAGCGATGTTAAAGAATTAGAATTACAAGTTGCATTAGTTCGCCAAGTTGCTGAAGAAGTCTTTAAGAAAGAGGGGGTTACAGTAGACTACCTAGTAGGAACAATGATTGAACTCCCACGTGCAGCACTAACAGCTAATAAGATTGCTAAAGTAGCAGAGTTTTTCTCATTTGGTACAAACGATTTAACTCAAACCACTTACGGTTTAAGCCGTGATGATTCAGGACGTTTCTTACCTTTCTATGTTGATAAGAAGATTTTCAAAGATGATCCATTCCAAGTCTTAGACCAAGAAGGTGTAGGAAAATTAATTGAAATGGCCGTTCAATTAGGCCGTGGCACACGTGAAAACCTTAAGATAGGCATTTGCGGTGAGCATGGTGGCGAACCAAGCAGCGTGGCATTCTGTCATCATACCGGATTAAACTACGTAAGCTGTTCACCTTATCGTGTACCAATAGCTCGTTTAGCAGCAGCCCAAGCTGCATTAGGCGATGGCAAAGCCAATTCACAAACAGCATAAGCAATTATAATTTATATTCTAAGGAGGCAAGATCAAGGTCTTGTCTCCTTAGAGTTTGTCCTTACTAAAATGCCAGCGAACCCGCTAAAACTCAACAAAGAAGCTTTTTTAAGCTTTATCCAAGAACTAAAACTATCTGATACTTTGCCACTTTTAAGAGCTAAGGTGGTTGAGCTAGAAATTCTATTATCTAACATAGAAATCCAAGCTCAAGGTATTACAAATTCAAATGCTGAGATAATTGAATTTGCTCAAGCTCCTTTACTAAAAGACCTTGGGCAAATAAAAGCTGCTCTAACACTAGAAAGAGCTATTTATTATGTTGAGCGTCTAGAAAAGGCAATAACAGGTGTTAAAACCAGTGATATAAATGATATAAACCTTAATCGCTGGAAAGAATACAATGATATTTTAACAGATAGTTTATGGATTTTAGACAAGCGTGATAGTTCAGGAGTGCATTCTGCTGGCTATTGGGGTAATTTTATACCTCAAATTCCTAACCAAGTAATTCGTAGATATACTAAAAAAGGAGAATGGGTTTTAGACACATTTACAGGTTGTGGAACTACCTTGATAGAAGCTCAACGATTAGGAAGAAATGCTATTGGAGTTGAGTTACAAACTAATATAGCAGAAAAAGCAAGAAATTTTATTGCGTCTGAGCCAAATGTTCATAATGTAATATTAGAGGTAGAAAATAATGATAGTGCCTCTATTGATTACTCTACTGTAATGAAAAAACATAATATAAAATCTGTTCAGCAAGTAATAATGCATCCTCCTTATTTTGACATAATTAAATTTAGTGAAGACTCAAGAGATTTATCTAATGCAAGTGATGTAAATAAATTTTTATCAATGTTAAAAAACGTAGCTGCAAATGCTGCAAGCATATTAGACAAAGGTAGATATCTAATACTAGTGATTGGAGATAAATATTCAAATGGAGAATGGATTCCCTTAGGATTTTTATCTATGAATGAAATATTGAAGCTAGGATTTTTACTAAAAAGTATTGTGGTTAAAAATTTTGAAGACACTACAGCTAAGCGCAATCAAAAGGATCTTTGGCGTTATCGTGCTTTAGTTGGAGGTTTTTATATTTTTAAGCATGAATATATTTTTATTTTGAAAAAAAATTAATTGCTTTCCTCTAATCCCAACCCTATTGACATCTTCCTATAAGTCGGCTTATTATCAGCACTTAAATGGCTAGTATTATAAGTTTTTAGGACAATTATAATGAGCGAAAAACCAAAGCTGCTTGTTATTGACGATCAACCTTTTATTGTTGCTATATTCTCAGAGCTTTTTAGATCTGATGAATTAGAACTTATAAGTGCTTCAAATGGCGAAGATGGCTTAGAAGTAGCTTATAGAGAATTACCGAATATGATTTTTTTAGATATAGAAATGCCTCGTATGGATGGGCTTTCTGTTTGTCGCACTTTACGCCAAGATAAACGTTTTGAGTCAATACCTATATTTTTACTTTCAGCTAAAGGTGAAGGGCCATCAGAAGATGAACAACGAGAAATAGGAGTTACCGGCTATCTAACAAAACCTTTTAGCCCACTGCAAATTTATAGTCTTATTAAACAACACTTAACTTTGTCTTCCGATTAATAGCATTCTGCTTAGTTCTTTTTTTGTACTAAATACTACTTATAAGAAACTTAAACTGCCTATAAAAGCTGTCTATTTCCTCACACAAAAAAGTTAAGTTTTTGCAAGTTGCCATTACAGCGGTTTTAAGATGAAGCTAAACACAACTTGCTTGCAAAGTTGTGGCATCTTATAATCCAGTCTACTTATTTTTTCGGTCGGAGGTCGGCGTAAACCTAGCGGCCATCACTTGCCAACAGACTATGCCGTTTTTTAATGAGAAAAACAACCCGTAGCCTAGCAAACATTTTTGGTTTGATATTAACTTTTTTCTTAATTATTAACAGTGTTATAGTTACTCGTGCAGATCAAAAGCAAGATTTTGTAGATGTACTAAATTATAAAATTGAAGCAGAAATAATTCCTGAGGCTCACATCCTAAGAGCTAATACGGATGTAACATTTCAAGTTCTAAAACCCACTCAATCTGTAATTTTTGAAATGAATGGGTCACTTAAAATTAGCAAAATCACTGCTGAAGATGGTCGTGCTTTGCAATTTGTGCAAGATACTATAGATGCTTTGAATGTACGTATTGATCTAGGAACACAAATTCAAGCAAATCAACCTACTACCTTAAAATTTACATATGAAGGGCAATTAGTTTCACCACAAGGTGGAGTTTTAGCTAATAAACGCCTTGCTTATATTGGTAGCGAGGGTTCCTACTTAAGTTATGCTTCTCGCTGGTTTCCATTCCATGGTTATGCTGCCGACACTGCAACTTATCAAATTTCTGTAATAGCACCTTCAGATCTTACAGTTGTAGGTTTAAGTACTCAACCAACAGAAACTCACCCTTATGTTCCACCTGTGGTTGAAACACCTAAAGAAAAAACAAACAAAGAAGAGACAAAAGAAGAGACTGAAAAACCTATCAAAAAGAAACCTCGTCCAAGCCCTAAGCGTAAACCAGGTTTAGAACCTACACAAATTTCTTACATTGTTCCAAAACAACAAGATCCTGCTCTAGCAAATACACCTCGTAATATAACTACTTTTGTTAGCACAAAATCTGTTTTACCAGGCACATTTGCTATAGCTCGCTATATTAACCGAAATGTTAAAAGTGCAGGTATTGATATAGATTTTTATGTTAAACCAGGTAGTGAAACTTCAGCTCAAAAATATGCTGAAGAAGTAGGTCAAGCTCTTAATTTTTATAACAATAAATATGGAGCTTATGAATTTGGCAGTAAGCTATCTTTTGCTGAAATAGATAATGATTCACTAGAAACCTTAACAGGTGCAGGTGTTACTTTACTTGCAGAAAAAATATTTAAGCTAAATGATGTTCCAACAGAACAACTTTATCGCGAAGTCGCTTATCAATGGTGGGGTCAAGCAGTTATTCTTAAATCCTTTGATGATGTTTGGCTTTCTCAAGGCTTAGCTCAATATAGTGCTTTAGCAGTTCTAGAATCTAATAGCTCAGAATCAGCATTTAGGGAATATGCTAGAGGTGCAATGGAAAGAGCAATGGCATTTGAGTCCCAAACTTCTATTGCCCGCGCTCCTGTTGAACTTGATGATCAATCAGAAGCTTATCGCTCAATAGTCTTCTATAAAGGGGCTTTTGTTTATAGAATGCTACGCTTAGTAGTTGGTAATGATACATTTGATAAACTTTTAAAGAGCTACTATGAACAGTACAAAGGTAAACAAGCTAGTATTACAAACTTTGAATCTTTGGCAAACAAAGTCATAGGACGTGATATGCGCTATTTCTTTGGTCAATGGGTAGATGCTACAGGAGTTCCAGAATTTCATGCAGATTATCAAATGTTACGAACTAGAAATAATAGCTTTAAAGTTCGTGGAACTATAAATCAAGATATTGACGCTTTTAGCATGCCAATTGATGTTGAGCTAGTTTATGAAGGTGGAACAGAAAGAACTCAACTAAATATGACAGGCAAATCTGCTGATTTTTCTTTTGAAGCAAAAGGAAAACCTTTAGATATTATTGTTGATCCAGATAGTAAATTGTTAAAAGTGTCTGATGAAATTAGAGTTTCTGTTATTGTTCGTCGAGGAATAGAGCATTTTCGTAATGAAGAATATCCTGAAGCAGAACAACAATTCCAAGCTGCTATTAAATTAAATCGTAGTAGTTCTTGGGCTTGGTATAATTTAGGATTGCTTTATTTTACTCAAAAGAATTACCCTAAAGCTAATGATGCTTTTGGTGAAGCATTAGAATTAGATTTACAACCAGGTTGGGTTAAGGTTTGGTCACATATAAAACGTGGAAACTGCTATGATGCGTTAGGCCAAAGAGAAAGAGCTGTAGCAGAATATAAAAAAGCTGTTGAAATTGGTGATAACTATGATAATGCTCAACAAATGGCGCAACAATACTTAAGTGCTCCTTACAGACGAGATCAAACAGCTCAAAACTAACCAAAATATTTAATAAAATAGGAGGTCAGCAAGAACACTCCCTCACTTGAGTGTTTTTGCTGAAAACAACAGATGCTCAAAAGAGCTTTGCTAGGCTTATGTTTAATCATTTCTTTTCAACTAATTGTACTTGCTCAAAATTCAAACAATCAAAATGCTCAATTAGCACAACCTACCAGTGCTCAAAAAACTGAGCAAGCACCTAATAATAGTCAGACGCCTAACAACCAATCTGCTAATACACAACAATCTTCTTCAAATAGCCAACTAGAAAAATTTGTTAAGCTAGATGATGTAGGAGTTCTAAGATTGATGTATCCTAAACAAGCTCTAACATATAAAACACCTGAAGAAAATCCAGATGAACCTCCTATTCATGAACAACGTTACCAAGTTGGAGATGTGGCAACTCATAAAATAGCTGTTCTTAATCGCACAATAGGCAAATTTACTCAATCAGAAACTCTAGAAATGTTGGCTATGATAGGTGTAGAAGCTGGCACTGATTCTACAGCAACTATCCCTACAGGTATTTATGCAGTACTTTTTAAGATGGATGATGCTGGCACACCACAACTAATAGCACGTTCAACAAGCTTATATCAAAAGCTACAACCATTTACCAATAAAATTTGGCAACCTGCTTTAGCGGTAGATGTGGACTTTGACAAAAAAGATGATTTGATAATGTTACAAGGAGACTCAAAAATCACAGGAACTTATAGCATTTATCATTGGGATATAGGCAAAAAAGATTTTACTTTAATTTCTGACCACCCAATCCTTTCATTGCTTTCATTTTACGCTAACTTAAATGCAGCAGCACAGTTAGGTTTAGAAGGTGAACAAGCCCCAGGAGTAGCTAAGCTTAACTTGGCCTATGAAAAACTTTCTCCCAAAATGCAAAGCTTACAATCAGTTGACAGCTTAAAACGTAGGTTAAAAGAAATGAAATCCCTAGAAGTAAGCAATGTCAAAGTAATGATTAAGAGTGAAACAAGTGCCCTAGTTCGTATACAATACCGTATGATAGACATTGATGGGCTTAGCCATCCATATGAAGGCGATTATCAAATTAAGCGCTTAAGCGGCGATCAATGGCAATTAGATACTGAGCGCTTAAAAACTATTACTTTGCCAAGATAATTAGCTAAAAAATTATATTAAAAACACTCAAAAATAATTCAATGTGCCAATAAGTAGCCAAAAATCAAACTTTTATACTTCTATTGAAAAACTTTTGCGTAAATTTAGACGGTACCTTATTACCGAGCTAAGATTATTGCGCATTTTAACAAGCGAGTTTCGATTCTCTCTTTGGTTATTAATAGCAGAAATTGCTATAGGTACAACTCTGATATATTATTACTATCCTTATCCTGATAAACAACCTCATAGTTTAAGTGAGTCTTTTTATTACACAATTCATGCCATTGTTGTACAAGATATTTTGCCTTATCCAAAAGATTCTAACTTACAATATCTTTTTATTGTACTTCCTATTTTAGGTATCTTACTAATTACAGACACAATAGCACGTCTAGGAAGTTTACTATTCCAAAAACGTAGCCAAAGAAAGGAATGGTATATTTTGCTAGCTTCAACTTATAGTAATCATGTGATTGTATGTGGTTTAGGGCATGTGGGGTATAGAATTGTACAAAACCTAATTCGCAATGATATTGAATGTGTAGTTATTGAAACTCAAGAAAATCTATTTACTGATGAAATACGTAATCTAAATGTTCCAGTTATTATTGCAGATGCTCGTCGTCAAGATGTCTTAAAGCAAGCTAGCATAGAAAAAGCACGTGCTATAGTTGTTGCAACTAATGATGATCTAGCCAATTTAGAAGTAGCTATTGATGCTCGAACCCTTCGTTCTGATATTCGCGTAGTTATGCGAATGTTTGATGAAAACCTAGCTCGTAAAATTTCTAAAAGTTTCAACATTCATTGTGTTTTTAGTACTTCAGCTATTGCTGCTCCTGTCTTTGCTGCTGCTGTTACAGATCGTAATGTTATAAATTCTTTTATTTTCAACAATGTACAACTTAATACAGTAGAAATCACTATAGGAGAAAAATCACAGCTAATTGGTTGGACACTCGATCAACTTCGCAGCCGTTTAGAAATTACAATTGCTCTTTACCAAACAGATAAGGAAATGGATTGGAACCCTAATCCTAAAATTATATTAGAAAAAGGGGTTAAGCTATTAGTAATCACTACTTTAGAAAGCTTAAAAGAGCTAGAAAAATTAAATAATCCTTAAGCTTTAGTAATAGAACTCAAATTTTCCCACATTCCCACAAACATACAAAAAAAGAGCAGCCCGAAAGCTGCTCTATAACTTTATATTTCTATAAAGGTTTGTAATGAAAAAATTTTACCTAATACCAATAGGTTGGTTGAATTGACCAATACTCAAACCTGGAGGGCCAACAACACTTGCAGCTCCACCATTAATGGATTTTTTCTGAATGCGATTGTTGCCTGTATCACCAACAAAGACATTGCCTGACGATGCATATACTACGCCTTGAGGACTATTTACTGTTCCTACTGTTGTTCCTGGACTCATAAAGAGTGAAAAGGTTAAACTAGTTAAACTATTATTTTGAGGACTAGCTACTTGAATACGATTATTAACAGTGTCAGCTATATAGATACGATTCATAGCATCAACATAAACACCTGTTGGACCAACAACTGAACCTAGTGCTTTTCCTAGGGTTGCTATAGTAGTCCAACTAGTAGTAAACATTTGAATACGATTGTTTGCTGTATCTGCTACATAGACACTGCCTGCACTATCTACAGCAATTCCACGAGGTTGATTAAATTGCCCTAAAGCTGTTCCTGCTGTTGCCATTATGGAAAAGCTAGGAGTTGCATTTGCATTTATTGCTTTAAGTATTCGGTTATTTCCAGTGTCTGCAACATAAAGAATATTATTTGTTTGATCGTAAGTGATAGCCTGAGGTTGATTTACTTGATTAGCTAAAGTTCCAGCAGAAGCAATTATTGACCAACTAGTTCCACCATCTGTAGAGCGTTGAATACGATTGTTATTGGTGTCAGCAACAAATATCAATGTATCTGATGAATCTGCTGCTACTCCTCTTGGTGCATTAAATTGTCCTAGCCCTGTTCCTGCACCATTTCCTACTCTTTGCCAATTTACTCCATCATTTGTGGAACGTTGAACACGGTTGTTTAGCGTATCTGCTACATAGATGGTGTTATGGTCTATTAAAGGAGCATCAAATGCTAAAAGTTTAGTAACAAATCCATCTTGACTACCAGCATTAGTAGATTGAAATGCATTAAGTATAGGAAAGTTTGCTGAAATGGTTTGTCCAGCAATATAAGCATTACCACTTGCATCTACTGCTATTGCATTAGCTTGGTCACTACTATTTCCACCAAGATAAGTGGAGTAGACTAATCTATTTCCTGTAGCTGAAAGTTTAGTAACAAATCCATCTTGACCACCAGCATTAGTAGATTGAAATGCATTCGTTTTAGGAAAGTTCGTTGAGAAAGTACCACCAGTAACATAAGCATTACCACTTGCATCTACTGCTATTGCTCTAACTTGGTCAGCAGCAGTTCCACCAAGATAAGTAGAGTAGACAAGGCTATTTCCTGTAGGTGAAAGTTTAGTAACAAATCCATCACTACTACCAGCATTAGTAGATTGGAATGCATTAACTGTAGGAAAGTTTGTTGAGAAAGTAAATCCAGCAATATAAGCATTACCGCTTGTATCTATCGCTATTCCTCTAACTTGGTCACTATCACTCCCAGCAAGAAAAGTAGAGTAGACAAGGCTACTTCCTGTAGGTGAAAATTTAGTAACAAATCCATCATTACCACCAAGAAAAGTAGATTGGAATGCATTAACTGTAGGAAAGTTTGCTGAGGCAGTCTGTCCAGCAACATAAGCATTACCACTTGTATCTACTGCTATTCCGAAACCTTGGTCACTGTCATTCCCGCCAAGAAAAGTAGAGTAGACTAATGTATTTCCTGTAGCTGAAAGCTTAGTAACAAATCCGTCAAAAAAACCACCAAAACTAGGTTGGAATGCATTCATCCTAGGAAAGTCTGTTGAGAAAGTAAACCCAGTAATATAAGCATTACCACTTGCATCTATTGCTATTGCTCTACCTTCGTCACTACCATCTCCACCAAGAAAAGTAGAGTAGACAAGGCTATTTCCCGTAGCTGAAAGTTTTGTAATAAATCCATCACTACTACCACCAAGAGTAGGTTGGAAGGCATTCATTGTAGGAAAATTTGTTGAGACAGTACCACCAGTAACATAAGCATTACCACTTGCATCTATTGCTATTCCTAAACTTTCCTCATCATCATTACCACCAAGATAAGTAGAATAGATCAAGCTATTTCCTGTAGCTGAAAATTTTGTAACAAATACATCACTACCACCGCCAGCAAAAGTAGGTTGAAATGCATTAGTTGTAGGAAAGTTTACTGAGGCAGTAATTCCAGTAACATAAGCATTACCACTTGCATCTACTGCTATTCCATTATCTTGCTCAAAGTCACTCCCACCAAGAAAAGTAGAATAAGCTAAGGAAACAGTAGGATCAATGATGAGAGGAAAATTATGATTGTAAGAACCAACTTCAAAACCAACAGAATCATTGGATAATAGCTTGAAATTGCCAGCTATCATTTGTTTTTGACCATCTATTTCTTGATAAATTATTGGTTTATGATTACTTAGTGTTCCATTACTTGTCTTTATGGATAAGTCTCCATTTTCTTCTATTTCTAGTTTCTCTATTGCTTGAAATTCTATTGCTATTTGTTTTGGGTCTATTTGTGGTGCAACCTCAAAATCATACTCTAGCACTTGATTAGTACCGTGATATACTAAGTCTATTCCCTTATACATATCACTGTATCTTACCTTTGCATAATGAGATACGTTTGTTCTCCATTTAGAAGGGTCATTGCCAATAAAGTAATTGCTATAGGATTGTAATTTATCCTCAGCTTTTGCTTTGACTGATTTATTAGCTCCTTTTATCTTCATTCTAATATTAGAACTAGGCTTATCTTTCTCAGAAGCAAGAGAAAAAACTGCTTCATCTGATGTTAGAAAAAGTGTTTTACCTTGGCTCTTATGAACAAAGCCAACTTGATTGTCTGCTTGAGTAAGATTTTCCTCAAAGTGAATTGGAAGTTTAAGGTAAGCTTCCTTTAATTGTTTTTCTTGACCAATATTTCTATTTTCAAGATTATTTAAAGGATTGTTATTGATTATTTGTTTAGATTGATGATTGGAAAAGCTTGGTGTTAGCAACCCAATTAATCCTGTTAAAAGCAACAATATAGTAGCTAGAGACATAAGGCTCTGCTTTTTACTTAACATAAAACCCCCTTAAAGTTGAATAACTATTTGTAGTTACAATTAAAATTTCTTTTTATGCTTAATTTGAAAATGTAAATAAATTTATTTAGTCACATTCACAATCTGGATTAATTGAGTTGATTTGATTTAAGACTAGATAAAGAGGTAATAAGAAAATACTTTTTATTTTCTAATAAACATAGTCATTATATTACGTCACTATTAATACTTAAGATCGTCTATTTCATTGATAAAACAATATTTATCAAGAATTTGTTAACTTATTCCAACACTTTTGAGCTTTATTCCAACAGTTTTGAGTAAGATTGGGCGTATGATTGCAAGAACTAAAAATAAATTGGGTTATGATTTTAGAAAAAAAGAGCAGCCCGAAAGCTGCTCTATAACTTTATATTTCTATAAAGGTTTGTAATGAAAAAATTTTACCTAATACCAATAGGTTGGTTGAATTGACCAATACTCAAACCTGGAAGGCCAACAACACTTGCAGCCCCACCATTAATGGATTTTTTCTGAATGCGATTGTTGCCTGTATCACCAACAAAAACATTACCTGACGATGCATATACTACACCTTGAGGACTATTTACTGTTCCTGCTGTTGTACCTGGCCCCATAAAGAGTGAAAAGGTTAAACTAATTAAACCATTATTTTGAGGACTAGCTACTTGAATACGATTATTAACAGTATCAGCTATATAGATACGATTCATAGCATCAACATAAACACCTGTTGGACCAACAACTGAACCTAGTGCTTTTCCTAGGGTTGCTATAGTAGTCCAACTAGTAGTAAACATTTGAATACGGTTGTTACCTGTATCTGCTACATAGACACTGCCTGCACTATCTACAGCAATTCCACGAGGTTGATTAAATTGCCCTAATGCTGTTCCTGCTGTTGCCATTATGGAAAAGCTAGGAGTTGCATTTGCATTTATTGCTTTAAGTATTCGGTTATTTCCAGTGTCTGCAACATAAAGAATATTATTTGTTTGATCGTAAGCGATAGCCTGAGGTTGATTTACTTGATTAGCTAAAGTTCCAGCAGAAGCAATTATTGACCAACTAGTTCCACCATCTGTAGAGCGTTGAATACGATTGTTATTGGTGTCTGCAACGAATATCAATGTATCTGATGAATCTGCTGCTACTCCTCTTGGCGCATTAAATTGTCCTAGCCCTGTTCCTGCACCATTTCCTACTCTTTGCCAATTTACTCCATCATTTGTAGAACGTTGAATACGGTTGTTTAGCGTATCTGCTACATAGATTGTGTTATGGTCTATTGAAGAAGGAGCAACACCAAAAGCTAAAAGTTTTGTAACAAACCCATCAAAAACACCACCAGCAAAAGTAGGTTGGAAAGCATTCATTGTAGGAAAATCTGTTGAGTTAGTAAATCCACTAATATAAACATTACCTCTTCTATCAACTGCTATTCCTCTAGGTTGGTCAATATTATTCCCGCCAAGATAAGTAGAATAAACCAGGCTACTTCCCGTAGCTGAAAATTCAGTAACAAATACATCACTACTACCAGCAAAACTAGATTGGAAGGCGTTCATTGTAGGAAAGTTTGTTGAGAAAGTAATTCCATTAATATAAAAATTACCACTTCCATCTATTGCTATTCCTGAAGCTATTTCAAAAGAACTCCCACCAAAATAAGTAGAATAGACAAGGCTGTTTCCTGTAGCTGAAAATTTTGTAACAAATGCATCTGCACCACCAGCATTAGTAGATTGGAAGGCATTAACTGTAGGAAAATTTGTTGATTGAGTAAATCCAGTAACATAAGCATTACCATTTCCATCTACTACTATTCCTGAGCCTTGGTCAGTATCATTCCCACCAAGATAAGTAGAGTAGACAAGGCTGCTTCCTGTAGCTGAAAATTTTGTAACAAATGCATCTGCACCACCAGCATTAGTAGATTGGAAGGCATTAACTGTAGGAAAATTTGTTGATTGAGTACTACCAATAACATAAGCATTACCATTTGTATCTACTGCTATTTCAGCAGTGGTATCACTTGCACTCCCACCAAGAAAAGTAGAGTAAATTAAGCTATTTCCTGTAGCCGAAAGCTTTGTAGTAAACCCATCACTATTACCACCACCAAAAGCAGATTGGAAAGCATTCATCCTAGGAAAGTCTGTTGAGTTAGTATTTCCAGTAACATAAGCATTACCGCTTCCATCTATTGCTATTCTAATACCAGAGTCACCAGAATCCCCACCAAGAAAAGTAGAGTAGACAAGGCTATTTCCTGTAGCTGAAAGTTTTGTAATAAATGCATCATTACTCCCACCAAGAGTAGATTGGAAGGCATTCATTGTAGGAAAATTTGTTGAGTTAGTAGTACCAGTAATATAAGTATTACCACTAGCGTCTACTGCTATTCCAAACCCTTGGTCACTAGAACTTCCACCAAGAAAAGTAGAGTAAACCAGGCTATTTCCTGTAGCTGAAAATTTAGTAACAAATACATCACTACCACCACCAATAGCAGTAGGTTGGAAAGCATTTATTGTAGGAAAGTTTGTTGAGTTAGTCTGTCCAACAACATAAGCACTACCACTAGCATCTACTGCTATTGCATTACCTTGATCAGCACTACTGCCACCAAGAAAAGTGGAATAAGCTAAGGAAACAGTAGGATCAATGATGAGAGGAAAATTATGATTGTAAGAACCAACTTCAAAACCAACAGAATCATTGGATAATAGCTTGAAATTGCCAGCTATCATTTGTTTTTGACCATCTATTTCTTGATAAATTATTGGTTTATGATTACTTAGTGTTCCATTACTTGTCTTTATGGATAAGTCTCCATTTTCTTCTATTTCTAGTTTCTCTATTGCTTGAAATTCTATTGCTATTTGTTTTGGGTCTATTTGTGGTGCAACCTCAAAATCATACTCTAGCACTTGATTAGTACCGTGATATACTAAGTCTATTCCCTTATACATATCACTGTATCTTACCTTTGCATAATGAGATACGTTTGTTCTCCATTTAGAAGGGTCATTGCCAATAAAGTAATTGCTATAGGATTGTAATTTATCCTCAGCTTTTGCTTTGACTGATTTATTAGCTCCTTTTATCTTCATTCTAATATTAGAACTAGGCTTATCTTTCTCAGAAGCAAGAGAAAAAACTGCTTCATCTGATGTTAGAAAAAGTGTTTTACCTTGGCTCTTATGAACAAAGCCAACTTGATTGTCTGCTTGAGTAAGATTTTCCTCAAAGTGAATTGGAAGTTTAAGGTAAGCTTCCTTTAATTGTTTTTCTTGACCAATATTTCTATTTTCAAGATTATTTAAAGGATTGTTATTGATTATTTGTTTAGATTGATGATTGGAAAAGCTTGGTGTTAGCAACCCAATTAATCCTGTTAAAAGCAACAATATAGTAGCTAGAGACATAAGGCTCTGCTTTTTACTTAACATAAAACCCCCTTAAAGTTGAATAACTATTTGTAGTTACAATTAAAATTTCTTTTTATGCTTAATTTGAAAATGTAAATAAATTTATTTAGTCACATTCACAATCTGGATTAATTGAGTTGATTTGATTTAAGACTAGATAAAGAGGTAATAAGAAAATACTTTTTATTTTCTAACAAACATAGTCATTATATTACGCCACTATTAATACTTAAGATCGTCTATTTCATTGATAAAACAATATTTATCAAGAATTTGTTAACTTATTCCAACACTTTTGAGCTTTATTCCAACAGTTTTGAGTAAGGTTAAACGTATTATTACTATAGGTATGCTTTATTATTTCTGATATTATTGTTACTCATTAATACTAATCTTCTTATTCTAAATATGTACAAGCTATTCGTTTCATTAAGTTTTATACTAATTATTTATACTAAAGTAGTTGCTCAAATTGATAAAATCTCATTTGAGCGAATTTCTTTAGAGCAAGGGCTTTCTCAAAGCTCAGTCAACTGTATAATTCAAGACAAACAAGGGTTTATGTGGTTTGGCACAAATGATGGGCTTAATCGTTATGATGGCTATAATTTTGTGGTTTTCAGGCATGATGCACAAAATCCTGATTCTATTTCTGATAATTCAACAATAGCTCTTTTGGAAGACTCTAACCAAATGATTTGGATAGTGTCAGGCTTTGAGAAAATTATAGACAAATACGACCCACGCACAGGTAAGTTTTTCCACTATAAATTATTAGAAGATGATATATATGGTTTTAATACTTTAGTTGAAGATACAGATAAAAATGTATGGTTTTATACTGGAAAAAGATTAGCCAAGTATAGTTTAGAAAAAGATAGTTTTACTTTTTATGATTGTGATTTTAATAAGAAAAATAGTCTTGGCATAAAACATGTGTCAAACAGCTATGTTGATAGACTTGGTAACCTTTGGTTTACGTCAAATAATGGACTACTGCGATATGTTAAGGAAAAAGACAGTTTTGCTTTTTATTTAGAAGATGAGCCAGCTGAGCTAAAAGACTGTATAAAGATATACCAAGATAGCAAGGGACGTTACTGGGTTAGCACAAGAACAAAGGGACTATTTTTATTTGATGAAAAAAAAGGTAAGTTTATTGATCAATATGACCTTACTGGAATTGATGGCACTCTTAATGCTCAAGTAAATGGTATAGCTGAAGATAAACAGGGAAATATTTGGATAAGTAATGCTAGAGGAATAAATATATTAGATCCTGATAAGAGAAAAATTGCTTTTTATAAACATGACGATGATGACCCTAAGAGTTTGGGAGGGGATTTTATTTATACAATTTATAGTGACAGGATAGGGACTCTTTGGGTTGGAACATCTTTGGGCATTAGTAAGAATGATGTAAATGACTCTAAATTTATTACCTACAGAACTGAAAAGTCTTCCTCTAACAATCACTCTAAAAAGAGCTATTTTTTTCGTGTTCATCAAGATAACAGAGGTGAAGTTTGGGTAGTTGGGGCAGATGGCAAGCTTAATAAATTAGACCCTAAGACACAAACTGTTAGGAGTAACTTAAATGAGACTCCTGAATTACAAAAGCTTGCTGAGGAGTTGCCTATATATGGCATATGCGAATACAAAGAAGGATTGCTTTGGTTTCTTACACAAGGAAAAGGGCTGTATTCCTATAATACTGAGTCAAAAAAAGCTAAGTTTTATATGTATATTCCTGGTGAAGGACTTGTTGGCTATAATTCTGCAAATGGTATAAAAAACGAGGCTGTTGATAAATATCCTTATGTTAGTTATCAAGATGATAAAGGGAATGTTTGGATAAATTATGGAAAAAACTATTTCCTCTATGACCCTAAGACAGAAAAATTTTCTTTAGGAGAGTTAAGCCAAGAAGAAAAAGAAATGTGTAAATTTAGCCAAACTTGGACTTATCAAAGAAGTAAACTCCATAAGTTAAGTAATAAAGAGTTAAGTTTAATAGCTTCAGAACTAAAAAAAGAGCTTAAGTTTGAAAACTTACAGGTTATAAACAGTATTTGTAAAGATAGACAAGGAATATTTTGGATTGGGACTTATGGTAAAGGTCTTTATAGATATGACCCTAAGACCAAAAGTTTCACAGTTTTAACAGAAAAAGATGGTTTACCAAATAGTGTTGTGTATGGAATTTTACTAGATAAAGAAGGTTATTTGTGGTTAAGCACTAATTTAGGAATAGCAAAATTTGACCCACGTACTCAAACTTTTCGTAGCTATACAGCAACAGATGGTTTGCAAAGTAACGAATTTAACGCAGGTGCCTATTTTCAAAGTAAAAGCGGAGAAATGTTTTTTGCAGGTGTAAATGGACTCAATCGCTTTTATCCTGAACAAATAAAAGAAAATACCCTTATACCTCCAGTAGTGATAACTTCTTTTAAGGTTCATGAGAAGGAAACTCCAGAATCAAGAAAAGCAATGAGCGAAAGTTTATATAATAAACAAAATGCTTTTATAGAGCTTTCCTACTTAGAAAATTTCATTTCATTTGATTTTGCCTCGCTTAACTTTAACCATCCAGAAAAAAATCTTTATTCTTACAAACTAGAAGGCTTAGAGGGAAAATGGAGTATTCCTAACCTACGTCGTTACGCTAGCTACACAATTCTTCCTCCAGGAGATTATGTATTTAGAGTAAAAGCTTCAAACAATGATGGGGTATGGAATGAAGTAGGAGCATCAATAAGAGTGAAAATACTCCCACCACCTTGGAAAACTTGGTGGGCATACTTGCTTTATTTTCTAGGTTTTGTGTCAATAAGTGTAGCTTTTTACCGCTCAAGAATCCGAAAAATTGAGGAACAAACTAAATTAGAAAAAGCACAATATCGTGCTGAAGCAGCAGAAATTGCTAATAAAGCAAAAAGTACATTTCTAGCCAATATGAGTCATGAACTTCGCACACCGCTAAATGCTGTAATAGGCTTTGCTCAGCTTTTAATCAGGGATAAAACCCTTTCACAAGACCAACAAGATAAAATAAATGTAATATCAGTTTGTAGTGAATCCCTACTTAGCCTTATTAATGATGTGCTTTCAATTGCAAAAATAGAAACTGGTAAAACTACGCTAAACCAAGAAGTGTTTTCTCTACCTCAACTAATAAATCAAATAGAAGAGATGTTTTGTTTTCAAGCTGAAGGAAAGAATCTAGACTTTGTTAGTGAAATTGCACAGGACTTGCCTAAGTATGTGTTAGGTGATCATAACAAGTTAAGACAAATTTTAATGAATTTACTTAGTAATGCAGTAAAGTTTACTAATAGTGGAAAAATTCTATTTCGAGCAACTTGGCAAAAAGGTCAAGCAACTTTTGAAGTTCAAGATACAGGTTATGGAATTGATAAAGATGAGTTAAGTTTGTTATTTAAGCCTCTTACACAAACAGAAAGTGGACGTAAAGCTAAACAAGGAACAGGTCTTGGGCTAGCTATTTCTAAAGAGTTTGCTAAATTAATGGGAGGTGATATCACTGTTACTAGTACGCTTTATCAGGGAAGTTCTTTTACTTGTACTGTAAACTTAATAGTAAGTGACCAAAGCTCTACCACAGAATATAAAAAGGTACTAAAGATAGAAAGTGGTCAAAGAGATTTTAAAATACTGATTGCAGATGATCGTTGGGAAAATCGAACTTTTTTGGCAGAACTACTTTCTCATCTAGGCTTTACAGTAAAAGAAGCCAAAAATGGTTTAGAAGCTTTAGAACTTTGGCAAACTTGGCAACCAGATTTAATTTTTATGGATATGCGTATGCCTCTCTTAGATGGTATTGAAGCAACAAAAAAAATTCGCCAACAAGAAGAATTAAAAAAAATAGATCTTAGATCAAAAGTTTTCCATCCTGTAATTATAATTGGTTTATCTGCTAGTGTTTATGAGCAAGACCGTAGCAATATTATTGCAGCAGGTTGTGATGATTTCTTGCCAAAACCCTTTTCTGAATCTGTGTTGCTAGAAAAAATAGCTAGCTACTTAAAAGTAAAATATCTTTATCAAGAAACTTATGAATCAAATCAAATTTCTAATAGAGAAAAGGTGGAAGCAATTTCACCAAAACAAATATCAGAATTATCTGTTCAATTAATAGAAGAGCTACACTTAGCCATTAGTTTAGGAGATGTTAAAGAAGCCTATACTATTTTAGGCAAAATCCAACCAGAGAAAGAACTTCTTGCAAATCAATTAAGAAATATGGTGAAAAATTATTTATTTCCTGAATTATTAGAAATATTAGACTTAGGGTTAAAATTAAAAGCTAAAAAGGATTTTGTTTCTACCAATGGATAACTTAACAAAAACACAAAATAGTTCTACAAATACTACAATAGAAATAATAGAAGGAAATATTTTAGTTGTTGATGATACTCCTGCTAGCTTAGATGTATTACTCAATATGTTAGATCAATATCAATATAGAGTAAGAGTAACTACTAGAGGAAGCTTAGTCTTTAAAGCAGTACGTTTATCTTTACCAGATTTGATTTTATTAGATATCCAAATGCCAGAAATGAGTGGTTATGAAGTATGTGAACAACTTAAGGCTGATCCTACACTAAAACATATTCCTGTAATATTTATTAGTGCTTCAGATGAAGTTTTTGACAAAGTAAAAGCTTTTCGTGTTGGAGCAGTAGACTATATTACTAAGCCTTTTCAATTTGAAGAGGTATTAGTACGTATTGAAACACAACTAAAGATTGCTCGTTTGCAAAAAGAAGTAGTGCAAAAAGCCAACCAGTTAGAGAAAAAAAATCAAGAATTAGAGAAAAAAAATCAAGAACTAGTACAACTCTATAAAAAAGCTAATTTATTGTTTTCTGCTTTTTCTGAGACACTTACAAATTATGAAATAGGCGGAAAATATTTACTAAAAGACAAAATTGGCAAGGGTGGAAATGGTGTAGTATATAAAGCAGTAGAAATGGCTACAAATAATTTGGTGGCAGTAAAAATCTTTCGTCCTAGTTCTGAGCAAGTAAATCCCGAAACCATAAAACGTCTCAATTTAGAAGGACTTTCCGCTATTCGAGTTAATCATCCTAATGTTATTAAAGTTCTAGATTTTGGAGTTGCTGAAGAGTGTCTACCATATTTAGTAACAGAACTTTTAAGAGGCTATACTTTAAGAGATGAAATAGACAGATTTGTTCATTTACCTTTACCTTACTGCATAGAAATTTTATTAACATTGTGTGAAGTTCTAGATAAAATGCACAGCATAGGAATAATTCATCGCGATATAAAACCAGAAAACATTTTTGTCCATCAAAGCTCAACAGGAAATATTATTAAAGTTCTAGATTTTGGTATTGCTAAAATACAAGATAATAATAGTTTATCAAATTTACAAAAAATAACTCACGTAGGTAATATCTTAGGTACACCAGCTTATGTTGCTCCAGAAAGGCTATTAGGATTTGATTATGATAGCAAAGTAGATATTTATAGCTTAGGTATAATGGCCTACTTAATGTTTACAGGTAAAATGCCTTTTGAAGTTTCAACAGATTTTTATGCAATGGCTCATATGCAATTAAACTTAGTTCCTACAGGATTAAGAAAATTTGATAGTACTATACCAGAAGCTCTTGAAGACGTTATACTAAGTACTATAAACAAATATCCTCAAAATAGACCAACAGCTATAGAATTAGCAAAAGAGCTAGAAAAGTTTCTAGAAAAATAAGCTTATGAATTCAAACATCTTACAAGAAATTTACCTGTATGAAGAAGAGCTACTATTTTTTGTTGAACAACATTATAAGTTTTTAAAGGAAAACTGGAAAAAGTGGTTAGACAGTAACTCTATTTCTATAAAAATGTTAGAAACAGTAAAACCTGAAAATACTATATGTGTTTCAAAAGCTAAATCTTATAAAATAATAGTTGAAAACAATAGAATTAGTTTTCTAGAAATTAATCAAACAATAGAAAAAGAAAATAAAGACTCTATTAATAGAGAAGTTATTAATACAAATAAAAATATTATAGATATTAAAAATCAAGCTATCCATAATTTTAACTTGAAACTGTCGGGCATTCATCACTACCTAGAATTTGATCCTACAAAAAGTATAAATTTGCTTCATTTTGATTATTTAATAAACAAAGTAGAGCTAGAAAATGAAAGTTCTTTAATATCAGCTTCTTTACCAGAAAAAATACCACAACAAACTTTTCTTGAGGCACGTCGAGTTGCTGAAGCTTTAGCAGATGGGCCTCGGCTTATTGGGTGGGAAAGCATTACAGGAAAAATTGGGCTACGTCACATAAAAACTGACCAACCACTTCAAGCTAGAATTTTGCTAAGCTCTTTACAAGAAGAATGGCAACTGCCTAAATCTCCTGAAGAATTACGTAAGGAATTAATATCTTTAGAACAAGCAAGCTTACTACTTCTAAATGTAGTTGTTGGTGCTGCATTACAGCACTCTCAAGTAACAGCCTCTATAGATGAATTAATTAGTCGTATTGGCTTGCAGCCGCGTAGCCGTCAAGAGCGTTCAACAATGAGAAGTAAGGTTTGGCGATGGTTATTATTATTTGATTCAATTAATATTTATGGCAAACCAGCAGAAGAATCTAAAGATAAAAACACTCCTGAAACCTCAGTGGATGCTTTAATTAAAATTGTAGATAAACAGTTTGTGAAAGCTTCTATAAATAACCAAGAAAAACTAATACCTTTAGAAATTACTTGGGTTGCAGGTTCTTGGGTAGACCAATGGAGAAATAACTCAGAAATACTTAGCTATTTTGGAGATTTAAGCAAAGTAGCCGCAGTCCCTACAGGTAAAGCCAGCGGAGCTTGGGCTCAAAGTATTGGCCTAGCTTTACATCAGCTCTGGCGTGAACGTACAAATGCTAATCTATCAGAAATAATGGTTAAAACTCAGCTTACTGTTACACCAAAAATTTTTACTCGTTTTCAACTCCTCTCACTCTTTAGGTGTGAACCTTGGGTAGTTGATTTGTTAGAAAGTAATAATCCAAATCGTGCTAAAAAATACTGGCAAGAAGCAATTCGTAAACTTAAGTATGAATCTGGAATTATTGGCCATTATCAAGAACTTAACCCTATTGCAAACTCCCGTAAAGGCTGGACAGAGTTTTGGTTAAAAGAGCAAAAACTTGATATTAGGCCAAAATAAACTTTTTATTTTTTCAAAGTTTAAGATCAGTTATTAAAAACTAACTCCACCGATAACGCTCTTCTGTCCAAGGATCACCTTTCATATGATAGCCGCCTCTTTCCCAGTAACCAGCCTTATCTTCAGCTAAAAACTCAACACTATGCGCCCATTTAGCACTTTTCCAAGCATACAGCCTAGGTATAACTAACCTAACAGGATAGCCATGATCAGCTGAAAGTCTTTTACCATCGTGCTTATAGGCAAAAAGACAATCCTCAGCTAAAAAATCCTCTAGCGGCATATTTGTAGTCCAACGATTTTCAGCATGTACTAAAACATATTTAGCTTCAGGTTTTATTTTTATTCTGCTTGCTAGCTCACGTGTAGAAACACCTTCCCACAAGTTATCTAACCTTGACCAAGTTGTTACACAATGAAAATCTGATTTTACTCTTACTTTAGGTAACTTAAGAAATTCTTCATAATTACAATACCACTCTTCTTCAACTAACCCAAACATTCTAAATTTCCAAGTTTTAACATCTACTTCTGGAGTCATACCCGCATGAAGTACAGGCCATTGAGTAGTTTTGTGTTGGCCTGGAGGAATTCTATTTTCTCGTAAAGTGTCTGGGCTAATTATTATATCGCCTGTTGCAGGTTCATCATTTTGGAGTTCTTCCATTTCTTTACCTTCTTTGCTTAGTCCAAGTAGAGATTTTATTTTATTAATCATGTAGAGTTTCCTTGGTAAACAGTAAATTAAAACTACTATTTGATTATCTATGTTTATCAAGCCAAAGCTGCAAATCTGAAACATTGTTAAAATCCAATATAGCTTCTATTAATTCTTCCAATTTTGCAATTTCTAGTTTTGCAATTTCTTCATATATAACTTGATCCACATTTCCTAATTTTCGCTTTAGCAACTTAGTTATTGCTGTTAGTTCCCCTTGTTGTATACCTTGTTGCATACCTTGTTGTATACCTTGTTGCATCCAAGAAGTAACTATTTCCATAACAGCCTCCTTTTCCTTTGGACTAATTTTATCTAAATCTTGTTGCAGTAATCTTTCCTCTGCTGCTGTTAGTTTTAAGTAAGTATCTATAAAACCAGAGATGAGTTTTGTCTTTGCTGGATTTAACTTAAGAGAAGCTAACATCCTTAAGCATTCTAATTTAACTTTTGGCCTATCTGCCTTTATTATTTCCATTTTAGCCATTAATGCACTTGCTATTGGATTTGGCTTACTTAAATAATCCCTCCAGTTAAGCTTATTTAGCTGAATGACTCTATAGTTGAAATTTAACACATTTAAATCTGGAAATTCTACTTTGTAGCTAGTTGGTTCTGTAGTTTTTGGACTGCCATAGGAAAACACTACTATAGGATATATAGGCAAATCATATTTTTCAAATAATCTTGCAAAATAGGTAAATAATCTTTTCCCAAATTTTGATTGATGTTGAGCTTGGCTTTCTAAGTGAATTAGAAAAAAGGCTTCCTTTCCTATAAACTTACCTTTTACAACAATATCCACTTCATGCTTTTCCCCTGAAGTCACATCTGTAAACAATTCTTTATCTAAAAACACTATATTATTTTTGTCTAAATATTTTCCTACTTCTGGTAAAAATAATTCTATGAACTCTACAAAAAACACTGTTAATAGTTCTTTAAATATCCTATCGTGACTTATCATATTGCTCCTTAATCTAATTAATAGTATTAATTTATAAGGATGCTTAATTTAACTACTAACAGGCATTTGACTTAGTTGCAAGTTGCAATCAGAACACCTCAATTTTATAATCTCAAAACTCAAGAATCAAAAGAAATTTTATTTAACTAATTTATGCCTAAAATTGCTGTGGTAATTCCTGCATTAAATGAAGAGCAAGCTATAAGTCATGTATTGAAAGATTTGCCTAAAGAACTTATTTATCAAATAGTTGTAGTAGATAATGGAAGTAAAGATAAGACTGCTATTACAGCTCAAAAACTAGGTGCCGAAGTAGTCTTTGAGCCTAAGCGAGGCTATGGAGCAGCTTGCCAAAAAGGGGTAAGTTTAGTTAGCCCAGAGGTTGAGATTATAGTTTTTCTAGATGGTGATTACAGCGATTATCCAGAAGAACTAAATTTGATTATTGAACCAATCTTAAGTAATAAAGCTGATATGGTTATTGGCTCACGTAGCTTAGGACAAAGAGAAATGGGCGCACTTACACCCCAACAAGTCTTTGGCAACTGGCTTGCAACTCGTTTAATAAAAATTATCTGGGGCTTTGACTATAGTGATTTAGGTCCATTTCGTGCTATTCGGGCTAGTAGTTTAAAATTGCTAGAAATGAGTGATACAAATTTCGGTTGGACTATAGAAATGCAAATCAAAGCTCTAAAACATCAGCTAAAAATTAAAGAAGTAGCTGTACGCTATAAAAAGCGTTTGGGCAAGTCTAAGATTAGTGGCACACTCACTGGTAGCATTAAGGCAGGAATAAAAATTCTCTATCTTATTGCAAAATATGGGTTAACTAAAACTTACTTCTATAACTTACAAAGTAAGTGAAAATACATTTGAGATTATTCCATTTTCTGTAATGGTTATTGTGTTTACTCCTTTTTTAAGGTTTAATTTCTTTTTATTTCCTTTAAGAGTAATTTGACTGCTAGTTATAGAAGTAATGGATTTGCTCACATCCAAATCATTAATACTAACTTTTGCTTCTGCTCTAAAGCCAACACCATTAATAACTAAACTAGGTTTGTTAAATGTTACATCCGCTATTAACACACTTGAACGTTTTGCAGCTACATCTTTAACAACACGAATAGCACTATTAAAACTATCTGCAACATAAATATTACCTAGAGAGTCTATAGCTATTCCTCCTGGAGCAAAAAAACTAGCATTAGTAGCCTGTCCACCATCTCCTATAAAAGCTTCTTCTCCATTGCCTGCAATAGTTGTAATAATATTTGTTACTGCATCAACTTTACGTATTCGGTTATTAGTAGTAATAAAAAGATTTCCATTACTATCTACAGCCAAACCAATAATATCAGCTAGGCTTGCTTTAGTTGCTAGTCCACCATCTCCACTAAAAGTTACTTGTCCATTGCCTGCAACTGTTGTAATTATTCCTGTATGAACATCTACACGACGAACTCGGCTATTACCACTGTCGGCAATAAATAAGTTACCAGCTAAATCTAGTGCAACATTAAAAGGTTCATTTAAGCTAGCCATTAAAGCTGATCCACCATCTCCTCTAAATCCCTTACTACCATTGCCTGCAACTGTTGTAATAATTGCTGTTTGAGCATCAATCCTACGAACACGATTATTAAACAGGTCTGCAATAAAAACATTTCCTTTTTGATCTATTGCAATATTTCTAGGAAACGCCATTCCACAAGCTGTAGCAAGACCTCCATCTCCACTAAAATTAGCTTCTCCACTACCAGCAAAAGTACTAATAATGCCACTGCTATCTACCCTTCGGATACGAACATTATCAGTGTCCATTATAAATAAATTCCCATTGCTATCTAATGCCACACCAGAAAAAAGAAATCCTAGTTGAGCTTGTGTAGCAAGACCTCCATCTCCACTAAATCCTCCACTACCATTACCAGCAATTGTTGTAATTGTGTTAGTAAGTGTATCTACTTTTCTAACTCGCAAGTTTCCTGTATCAGAAATAAATAAATTGTCATTACTATCTAAAGCTACAAAGGTAGGAAAGTTTAGATTAGCTTTAATTGCTTGCATACCATCACCAATAACAGACTCTGAGCCAGCAATTGTAGAAATTTGTCCATTGCTATCAACCCTGCGAATGCGTCGGTTAAATTGATCTACGATAAAAATATTTCCAGTTCCATCGACTCCTAAACCACAAGTGTCTGTAAACGTTGCATTTATTGCTAGCCCACCATCTCCAGCAAAACCAAAATCTCCTGTACCTGCTACGGTTGTAATTATTTTCGTAGTTTGATCTACACGACGAATTCGACGATTTTCTGTATCAGCAATAAATAAATTTTCTTTTCCATCAAATGCAATAGCAGAAGGAAGATTTACAGATGCATTTGTAGCTAAGTTACCATCGCCAATATTAAGTCTGTCAGTAGTGCCATTACCTGCAACAGTTGTAATAATACCCGTTTGAGCATCTACACGACGAATCCTTGAATTACCTAAATCAGCAATATAGAGATTTGATTGGCTATCTATAGCTAGTCCTCTTGGAAGAGAAAATTTTGCTAAAGTAGCAAGTTCCCCATCTCCACTAAAGCCTTCTTTGCCATTGCCAGCAACCGTCCTAATAATGCTTGTTGAGGCTTCTACTTTTCTTACACGGTTATTTGAAGAGTCAGAAATATATAGATTGCCTACTGTATCTATTGCAATTGCTGTTGGTTCAGATAGTGCTGCATCAGTAGCTAACGCCCCATCTCCAAGGCTATCTGGTGGTTGACCACCTCCAGCTACAGTTGTAATTATCTTTGTTACAGCATCAACTCTACGAACTAAAGAGTTATTTCTTTCAACTATAAACAAATTTCCAGCAGAATCTAAAGCTACACCTATTGGTAAATTTAACTTAGCACTAGTAGCAAGACCTCCATCTCCACTAAAACCAACTCCTCCATTACCTGCTACAGTAGTTATAATGCCAGTGTTTATATCAATTTGTCGCACTCTATTATTATTAGCATCTGCAATAAAAATATTTCCTTTTCCATCCAAAGCAATACCACTACCAAAGCTAAAAAAGAATCCTAAGCTTAAATTAGCAAATATTGCTTTTCCTCCATCACCAATAAATGAGACTCCCCCAGCTACTGTTGTAATTTCTCCACTAGATAACTCAGAAAGAGTCTTAGGTATAATTGCAAATGCATGTTGAGTTACACCCCCTCTTGTTAAAATAGATAGGGTTCTATTGCCTGGAGCGTTTTGTGGTGGGACTTGAAAGCGAATTTCTGTAGCACTTATAACAGTAAAACTAGTAACTACACTATCACCTAAAACTACTAGACTTTCAGGAGCAAAGTTTTTTCCTTTAATAGTAACAACTGTGTTGCCTAGTAAAGGAGCACTGTCTTGGCTTAAATCAGTAATTTCTGGAGCACCTACAGAAACAACTTTAACAACTTCCTCCTCTAGAGTGGGATTAGCATCTAGTACTAATACATCAGATCCCTTTGTTACTAGACTAGTTGCTTGTGTAAAACTTACCCCTGCTTGAGCTAAAGAAATAACTTTTCTATCTCTATTTGCAGGTGTTGTTATTACTTTAACTCCTGTTTTATCGACTACATAAATATTTCCTAGTCCATCAGAAGTAATAGAAGTTGGCTCATTAAAAACTAGCTCATTATCTGCAAGTGATTGGAAAGAAAAGTTATTAGCAGTTTTAGCAATTGAGCCAAGAGTTGTAACTTTTCCATCTAAAGTAACTAGCCGTATAATATTGTTACCTGTATCTGCCACAAGTATTGCTTGTTGATTTGCTTGGCTAAAGAAAGTAGTTTTAGCAGATTGAACAGATATTGCTGTTGGTCTATTAAATCTAGCTTCACGCTTAGTTCCATCTAATTTTCCTGCAACCCCAGGTTGACCAGCAATTAAATAGAGTTGCTTTTTTTCTAAATCTGCTAGATATATTGCATGATTATTGGTATCAACAATAAAAAGATTTCCCCCACTATTTACAGCTATTCCTTGAGGGCTGTTAAATGCAACTCTTTCAAAAGGTGTTATGTCATCTAGAGTAATTCCTGGTTGTCCTGTACCTAAAATGGTAGTTACTTGATCAGCAAAATTTATTTTGCGAATACTATGATTTAGGGTATCTGCAACAAAAATTCCACCATTAGCTCTGTTATCTACAGCAATTGCTGTAGGCCCAGCAAATAAAGCATCTTGGCGGCTACCATCTCTACTACCTCTAATACCTTGATGTCCAGCAAAAAGCTCAAATTGTGCATTAAGATTGGTCTTTCTTAAGATTACTCTTCCTTGAGGATCACTAAGGTAAATTTTATTGCTAGTATCTTGAGTAATTTCACCAGGTATTTTTACACCTTTGTTTTTAGTAATACGAGTTACTACTAAAAACTCTGAACTTATTTCCCCATTATTTCTGCGGGCTGTAATAGTAGCAAATCCTCTTTCAATTCCTCTAACCATACCTGTTTGTGAATCAATAGCAGCTATTTCTGGGCTACCTGACTCAAATCTTACATCAGTAATAGGTAAATTATTTTCATCAACAACTTGTAGTTGTAGTTGATTACCTTCATTAACTACAGGGTTAGGTTCTTTGTTAGGACCTAGGATTTTTAACCTAGAATTTTGAGTAGGTGACTTTATTGAGTAACCATAGTTAAACTTATTGATTAATAGTAGCTTGCTAGAAATCTTATTACTTGCTAAACAAGTAACGCTTTTATCTAAATATGTGGTAGGAACAAACAAAACTTGAGTTATCATCAATAAAATCACAATATAAAGTTTGAATTGAAGTAATAAATGCATAAGTTACCTCCTTGCTCAAACTTAAGTGACAAAGATCTATAAAGATCTAAAGATTTATTTCAGCAACTAATGTACCTAATCCAAAAACTATGACCAAAAATAACATCTTTATTTAGTTTGATTTAAGAAGTAAGATAATTTCAATGGATCTTTATGGTAGGTCTAGCAGGAAAAATTTTCCTCTTTATGAGAATTTTCCCACAATTTATACTAGTACTATTAATAGTAATATATAAACTAAGCTATATAACGTAGGGTTAATTTTAGAGCAAACTAAATCACCTCATCAAAACTAACCCTAAAAACTTATATTATTTCTTTGTTGTAAGAACAACTCTAAACTGTGCTTTACCACTCATCATAAGCTCATAAGCTTCATTTACTTGTTCTAGAGGAAAGACTTGATTCATAGATCGCACACCTGTAAGCACACTAAAGTTCATAGTGTCTTGAGAATCAATTGATCTCCCAGAAGGCCAGCCCATAATTGAACGACGACCACCTACTAATAACATTGTAGATACCTCTACTGGTTCAGTAGAAACTCCTAAAACGATCATTTTTCCATCAACACCTAAACCAGCCATTGCTTCACTTATAGCTTTGCCACTTGTTACAGTACTAAGTATTATCTTTGCACCACCTAATTTAGTTAAGCTTTCTGCTACATTTTGTTCTTGGCTATTAATATATTGATGTGCTCCAAGTTTCTTTGCTAATTCTTCTTTATCTTTGCCTCGCGCAATAGCAATTGTTTTAAAGCCCATTTTTGAAGCAAATTGAACGGCTAAATGTCCTAACCCTCCTATACCTAGAATGGCTACAACATCTCCTGGGCGTGCCCCACAATGTCTTAAAGAATTATACGTCGTAATTCCAGCGCACATCATAGGCCCTGCGTCTACAGATGAAAGCTCTTCTGGAATTAAGGCTAAAGCTTGAGCAGGAGCAATCATATAATCTGCATAACCACCATCATAGGTAATTCCTGGTATTTGATGAACAACATGACAAGTAACAAAATCCCCTCTACGACACTCTTCACAATAGCCACAATGTCCACCATGCCAACCAATGCCAACCCTTTGACCTACAGTCCAGCCGTTAACACCAGCACCAATGGCATCAATAAATCCTGCTACCTCATGACCAGGAACTCTTGGGTATTGAAGCCCAGGAAAAAGCCCCATTTTAGTAAAACTATCACTATGACAAATACCACAAGCTTCTACTTTAACTCTTACCATTCCTGTACTAGGTTCAGGAATTTCGCGTTCAACAATTTCAAAAGGCCCACCTGCATAAGGAACTTCTACAGCTCGCATCTTAGACATACTTTCCTCCAAATATATATTAGCTAACTACAGAATAGTTGCTTGAGTTTAAGCAGCTAAGCATTATAGTCAAGGCATTTTCCATAAGACATTAACCTAGATTATCGGTTGTTTAAAATGCTATGGTTGAAATTTGATCTATATGCTGCTAAATTTAGCTTTTTAAATATTCGTTGTAAAAGTTAAAAGGAATATAGATAGTGAGTAAAATTGGTTTTGTTAGCCTAGGTTGCCCAAAAAATTTAGTTGATAGTGAAGTAATGATGGGAATGCTTGAAGATGCTCAGCACCAACTTACCTCAGAAAAAGAAACTGCTGATATTATTGTTGTAAACACTTGTGGATTTATTGATGCCGCTAAACAAGAATCTATAAATACTATTCTAGAAATGGCTCAATATAAACAAAGTGGTAATTGTCAAAAACTTATTGTTACAGGCTGTTTAGTAGAACGCTACCGCCAAGAACTACAAGAAGAAATCCCTGAAATAGACGCGCTTCTAGGTACTAATGAAGTTGAACATATATTATCAGCTTGTGAATCCAATTCTAAAAAAACCTCTCGCCGCTCACTCCCTATTATTACTCCTACTAACGAAGCTAAAACTAATATCTCAAACAATGCGTTATCAGATGCAGATAATTTTATAAATATAATTGGTCAAGTACCTGATCGAGAAGAAGATCTACCAGCAGCAGCCTATCTTTATAATGATACAACTCCAAGAAAGCGAACTACGCCAAAGTTTTATTCTTATGTTAAGATTTCTGAAGGATGCGAACATCCTTGCACTTTTTGTATTATTCCAAAATTAAGAGGAGATTTTCGCAGCCGTCGTTTAGGCTCTATTTTAAGTGAAGCTGAAAAGCTTGCTAGTCAAGGAGTTAAAGAGCTTGTTTTGATTGCTCAAGACAGCACTTGGTATGGTCAAGACTTAGGAATAAAAGATGGTCTAGCAACTTTACTTAAATCATTAACCAAGGTTGAAGGAATTGAATGGATAAGATTTCTTTATAGTTATCCATCAAGGCTTTCAAATGCAGTTCTAGATGTAATGGCATCAGAGCCTAAGATTTGCAAATATGTAGATATTCCTCTACAACATGCTAGCACACGTATGTTAAAAGCGATGAAACGTCCTGGAAACAGGGAATTTGTAGAAAAGTTGGTTCAAAGGATGAGAGATCGTGTACCAGGAATTTCTCTTAGAACTACTTTTATAGTTGGATTTCCTGGAGAAACAGAAGAGGATTTCCAAGAGTTAATGGATTTTTGTAAACAAATGGAGTTTGATCACCTAGGAGTATTTACCTATTCTGATGAGCAAGGGACTCCAGCATATGAAATGGAAAACAAAGTACCAGCTCGAACAGCTCAAGCACGACAAAGAAAGCTAATGAAGCAACAAGCACAAATTTCACGTCGTCTTAATAAAAAGATGATAGGCAAAAAGGTAAGAGTGCTTTTTGAAGGGCCATCTCAAGAAAGTGATCTGCTTTGGCAAGGTAGACTTGAAGGTCAAGCTCCTGATATTGATGGATGTATTTTAATTAATGATGCACCAGAAAACTTTTCTTTGAAACCTGGGAGCTTTGTTAGCGTTGAAATTACTGAAGCTCATGAGCATGACTTAGTTGGTCGAATAATTGAATAGCTTAAGATCTTTACTTACTATAAAAAAATTGATATACATTTAGTTTTTATTAGTAAACACCTTTATATAGTAAATACATCTAAAAAGAAATTTTGCTAGGTTCGGAGTTAAACATTGAACAAATTAATTTTATCATTACTTTTATTACTTCTTTTTACCACCAGCATCCCAGCACAAACTTTTAATGCAGCACAAAGTTTAGGAATCTCAGGAATGAGAGTAATGCCTGTGGATGAATTATCTGTTAGGGCTGATGTAATAGTACGGGCAAAAGTTAAAAAAATAGAAAAAGCAAGTTATCTAGATTACACACAACTTGCCACTTTGCAAGTTACTGAAATTATTAAAGGTGACAACAGATTAAAAGAAGTCCGCGTTTGGGCTGGAACACAAAATATCAATGCAAATGATTCATTTCCAAAAGATGGGGATGTACTTATTTTTCTTGTACATGAACAAACTTTTTATAGATTACTTAATTTCCAAAATGGTATTTTTACCATAGAAGGCGATACAGTAAGAAATTGGAGAATGCCTGCTATTGCTCAGCCAACTCCTAATAATCCTCAAAATAACACTTCAGAAATAACCGATAACCCAGGATATAACATAGTAGATAAAAGCTTTGTTGATGTACGCAAAGACATAGAAATAGCAGCAAAGTCCATTAAAGGCACTAATAGAATTTTTGGAACTAGAGATAGATAAGCTGCCAATTTATTTCTACACTAATGGAGATTCTTTAGCTGTAAGACTTGTCATTTTAATGCTTTGTTCCCATAAATCACTAGCTAGTTTTAGATCATAAGAAGCCTCAGAAGAAGGGGCTTCTTGCCATCTTGTATGTGAGGGAAAATACTTACCTGAAACCTTTTCAAGTTTAGGATCAAGTACCAAGTTTGCCAAAGCTTCACCAGATTTCCAAGCTGGATTAACACCAGCTACTATAGGTGAAATTAGCGAAGCTATAGTAGGTAAAATATTTTCCCAGATAAACCTTAAAATAAAGGGATAGTCTCTTGCTAGTCCTGAACCAGGAACTAAACCTGGATCAAAGCTATTTATGGTTATAGATTGATTCTTTTTTACTAACTTAGCTGTCTGAATACGTCGTACTAATTCATAGGCAAATAAGATGTTACACAATTTGCTATTTACATAGGCAAGTTGTCCATTATAACTACCTTTTTCTGAACCACCTGTTTTAGCTAAAGTCTCAATATCAGGAAAATGTGGCTTTGGCATCCCTGTAAAAAGCTTTGGATCATGCACGCCTGAAGCAACTACCACAATTCTAGCATTATTAGAAATTAGCCTTTTAAGTAGTAAGTTTGTTAAAAGAAAATGTCCTAAGTGATTAACTGCAAATGTCACCTCAAAACCCTCTGGAGAAAGGCTAAGGGTTTTATCCATTTGGATTGCACCATTGCAAATTAATGCATTAAGCCCAATGTCTTTTGTTTCAATTTCTTTTGCAAACTTTCTTACAGATTGACATGAAGCTAAATCTAGCTCCATATAGGAAATGTTTTTGTTCTCACTTTGTGCTTTTATCTGCTCAACTGCTTTTTTAGAAGCATCTTTATTTCGGCTAGCAATAATAACTTGCCAACCTTTTTTTGCCATATAAAGCGCACACTCAAAACCAATTCCTGAATTGCCACCTGTTATTAGTACAGTATTATTAGTCATTACACCCCTACTAACCTAACCATTATTGAGGGCTTACATTTACAGTATTGTCAGTGTTAAGCAAAATAGTCTCTTGCTCATCTTCAAAAATAATACCACGAAGTACATTGCTATCATTTTGTTTGCTAGATAATACTTGTGTAGTAATAGCCTTAGTTTGGCGGAAACCCTTATGAGCAGCAGCTTGGCCAACTAACTTATCACCTTGCCAAATGCTCATTTGATTTGTTGTCTCATCAAATTTAATTTGGTATTTTCCTTTTTTAACTACTGTGCCGTTTACTACTACATCTTGCTTAAATTCTACTTTTTTATCTTTTCCATCTGCAAATGCTAAATTGCTGGAAAATACAAACATTCCTACTAATACCATCATTGTGCTAACTAATTTTTTCATATGACTCTCCCTATATTTTTTGATTTATTTTTAATTAATACCGTTCCATTGATTAACAGTGTTAAGTAAGTTGAAAGTGTTAACGTAGATAAAAAAGAAAAGTTCATAGAAAGTTGCAAAAATTATTTATTTTTTCCGGAGGTTTTTACAAAAAGGTAGAACAAGATGTAAGTTATTGAAAATAAATAAAGGGTAGTCATGAAATCTACCCTTTATTAAAGTTCTGAAGAAAATTTATTTAGAAGTTAAAATTGTTTTGCTAGTCGGCCTAGTTCAATCAATGCTACTTCGATTTCTTTTGACCAAGGATTTCCGCAGCTAATCCTTATAAAATTGTTATATTTACGGGTTGCAGAAAAGATTGGCCCTGGAGCAATACTTATTTTTTTCTCTAAAGCACGGTTATGTAGTTCTAGAGCATCTACTTGTTTAGGCAGTTCTACCCAAAGAACAAAGCCACCTGTTGGACGAGTTATTTTTGTACTTTCAGGAAAATATTTACAAATAGCTTTTAATGTAGCCTGCATTTGTTCACAAAAAGCTTTTCTAAGTTGGTTTAAATGTCGTTCATAGCTTCCATTTTTTAAAAACTCTGCAATTACCATTTGGGGAAGTGTAGAAGTTGCAATTGTAGTCATTGACTTTAATCTTTCTACCTTTGTTTTAAACTTCCCAGGTACAACCCAACCTACACGATAACCAGGAGCAAGAGACTTAGAAAAAGAAGAACAAAGTAACACTAAACCTTTCTTATCAAATGCCTTAGCATTTTGTGGACGGCTGCAACCAAAATGTAACTCTCCATACAAATCATCCTCAATTAAAGGAATATTTCTTTTGCCTAACATTTCAACTAACTTCTTTTTGTTTTCTGTAGGCATACAACTACCCATAGGATTATTAAAATTTGTTACAACCAAACAAGCTTTTATATCATTGTTATTTAGTGCTTTTTCTAGTGCTTCCAAACATAAACCTTCATTAGGTGTTGTTGCTACTTCCAATGCACGCATTCCCAAGCTTTGAATAGTCTGTAAAATTCCATAGTAGGTTGGCGATTCTAAGACAATTGTGTCACCAGGCTTTGCCACTGCTCGCAAACATAAATTTAATGCCTCCATACAACCAGAAGTAATCACAATATCATTAGCACTTAAGTTTCCTCCCCAAGTAAATGATCTCTGGGCTATTCTTCTACGTAATAACTCATTACCTGGAGGAAACTCATATTCTGTAGTATGTTCAGGGTAATCTCTAAGAATAGCAATAGTAATCCGATTTAATTTATTAACAGGTAAAATAGCTGGGCTAGGGCAAGCTGCACCAAGTGGAACAATATCAGGATGTCGAGCAGCTTCAAAAACTTCTGCCACCATTTCATCAATATTGACATTTTTGGCAATTAATGGAGGATTTGTTCTATTTGGTTGTGGAGGAAGATCTTTATTAGCAAGCCTAACAAAAAAACCACTCCTAGGACGAGATTCTATCAACCCTTTACTTTCTAGTAGAAAATAAGCTTGAAAGGCTGTTGACATACTAACATTTTGTTGGCGAGACATTGAACGTACTGAAGGGATTTTTTCTCCTGCTCGCAGTACACCTTTTTCTATCATTTGCTCAATACGTCCTGCTACTTGTTCGTAAAGTAAATCATCTCCTAGAATTTTTGTTTGCTCCATAAACATCTCCTTTGGGCAATTTGCTTGGCCTATACGCTATTTTTTTAACTTATGTTTCGTTAAGTTTAATGTTATTTGAAAAATCTGATCTGGTCAAAAATATAAAATCTGAATCTGTTCTGCTTATAAAATTTCGTTTAAGATTCACTCTGACAAAAGCAATAGGAGGTACAAAATATGCTAAGTCTAATAGTTAATGACGATCAAAACAAATTGCATCTAGAAACAGATCAGTTTGGACTAAAGAAAGATGAACTTTGGAAGAGTCCAGATAACTTTCATCTTCTCTCAATCAATTGTACACAAGGAACTGTTTGGATTACTCAAGAAGGAGATCCAGAAGATCACTTATTAGAACCAGGAGAAGTTTTTGAAACTTTAGAAGAAGGGTTAGTAGTGATGCAATCTCTTTCTGATCGTAGCTGTGTTTCAGTCTTACATGGTTAAGAGCAACAATTAAAAATATTTTTCGAGGCTATTGGCTAATTAGTTACATCAAGTTTCTGTTAGGAAGTTAATAATTATGAATACCAAAAAAGATCCTTCTTTGTTGTTGTTAGTTTTGGCATTTGCTGCTGTATATATAATTTGGGGGTCAACTTATCTAGCAATTGTTTATGTACTAGAAACCCTACCACCATTTTTAATGGCAGGAGCAAGATTTCTTTTTGCAGGAAGTCTACTTTATGTTTGGGCAAGATTTAGACACGATGAAAAGCCTACATTAGCTCATTGGGGACGTGCTTTTCTAATCGGCGGTATGCTCTTTTTGTTAGGTAATGGTAGTGTAGTTTGGGCAGAACAGCATGTTCCCTCTGGTATAGTAGCATTACTTATTACAACTGAACCTATTTGGATAGTAATTTTAGAGTGGATTTTAGATAACCATAAACCAAATCGAGGCGTTTTAATGGGTTTAGTTATAGGTTTTATTGGCACTATAGTCTTAATTGGCCCAAGTGCATTTAGTGGAATAGCTAATGCTAATTTACTAGGCTGTTTAATTGTTTTAGCATCATCTTTCTTTTGGGCAGCAGGTTCACTTTATTTATCTCGTGCAGTTTTGCCTTCCTCACCACTATTAATGACAGGCATGCAAATGTTAGCTGGTGGTGTGTTACTAACTTTAACCGGAACAAGTCTTGGTGAATGGTCGCATGTTAATATTCTTGCTATTTCCCAGCGTTCCATATTAGCTTGGTTATATTTAACAATTTTTGGTTCATTGATTGCGTTTACTGCTTATAGTTGGTTAGCCCGTGTAGCACCTCCTAGCAGAGTATCAACCTATGCTTATGTAAACCCTGCAATCGCAGTTTTACTAGGTTGGTTGTTAAAAAATGAACCTATTAGTAAAAGAACTTTAATTGCTGGTGTACTACTAGTTTCCGCCGTAGTACTAATCACTAAGTACCGTCAACCAAATAGTGAATTTGCATCAACAAAACAGAATCTACTTGAAAAAGCTGAAGAAGATAATTTAGATAATGCTGTTTGTTTGGCAGATTAAGAGAAAATAACTAACAACGCCTAAAAGCCAGCTTAAGAAATGGCTTTTAGGCACAAACCCATTTCTTAAACCCTTTCCCAAATCTTTCCTCTATTCTTTTTTGGGACATAATCTTCCCATAAACGAACATCTTTAGCTTAGATTTAAGATTTCGCTATTATAATAACCTTTTATTTGTGAGTATGTTACATAAAGTTTCTAGTGGCACGGCATTTGGTTAGAGTCTTAGTAATTATTTTAAGCTTATGCCATTACGCTTAATTAATAGCTAGGAGACTTTCATCATAGGAGCAAAATATGGAAGGCTTTTTTAAGGATTTGCGTTATGCCCTTCGTGTATTAGGAAAAAGCAAAAGTTTTACAATAGTGGTTATCATAGCTTTGGCATTAGGAATTGGAGCTAACACTGCTATTTTTACTATTTTAAACGCAATTTTCTTTCAGCCTTTAGCAGTAGAAAAGCCTAATGAATTAATGGCAATGTTTACAATTGATGAAAAAAACTCTACAACTCAGCAAAATTTTCTCCAAGTTTCCTATCCAAATTTCCAAGATTTCCAACGTCAAACTAAAAGTTTTACTGGGATGCTAGCATTTTCTGGAGCTGGGATGAGTTTATCAGGTAAAGGTGAACCTGAACAACTAAATGGGTTAATTGTAACAGGTAACTACTTTGATCTGTTAGGTGTAAAAGCAGCACTAGGCCGCACTTTTCTACCTGAAGAAGACCAAACTCCTAATACTCATCCTGTTGTAGTTTTGAGCAATGGCTTATGGAAAAGACAATTTGGCGCTAATCCCCAAGTTATTGGAACACAAATTACCTTAAATAATAGTAGTTACACAGTAATTGGAGTTACTCCAGAAAATTTCCGAGGAACTTTTGCAATTGGTTCACCGGATTTCTTTGTTCCAATGATGATGCATGAACAAGTTTTTAACGGCATTGTTAAAGAATGGTTTAATTCAAGACGTGCTTTGCTTTTTGCTGTTGTAGGACGACTAAAACCAGATATTACAAGGCAACAAGCAGAATCAGAAATGAAAACCATTGCTAGTCAATTGGAACAAGAGTACCCAAAAGAAAATGAAAAACGTAGCATTTCACTAGTACCTCTTAATGAAACTACTGTAGGAGCAAATCAGCGCAAAACCTTTGTAATGGGCGGGGTTTTGCTAATGGGTGTAGTAGCTTTGGTGCTTTTAATTGCCTGTACCAATATTGCAAATCTTCTAATTGTGCGTGTACATATGCGACGACGTGAAATTGCAATTCGCGTTGCGTTAGGTGCTAGTCGATGGAGTCTATTTAGACAATTTATGACTGAAAGTCTGCTTCTTTCCGTTGCAGGTGGAGTAATTGGGCTATGTCTAGCAGTTTGGGGAAGAGATCTTTTATGGTCATATCGGCCAATGTTTATTCAGCAAAATGATCTTAACTTAAATCTTGATACTAGAGTTCTTGTCTTTACTTTGGTAATCTCACTATTAACAGGACTTATTTTTGGCATAGTTCCAGCAATACAAGCTTCACAACCCAATCTAATAACAGACCTAAGAGAAAAAGCTAGTCAACCAAACCGTTCTAATAAGCTCTTTGGTATACGTAATGTTTTGATAATGTTACAAGTAGCATTTTCATTGATTTCTTTAATTAGTGCTAGTTTGTTTTTGCATAGCCTTTTTAATGCTCAAGAAACTGATCTTGGTTTTGAAACTAAAAAACTTTTGACACTTTCCTTTGATGTGGGCAGCCAACGTTATGATAAAGCCAAAGGAGAAGAGTTTTATCGTCGTGTCCAAGAACAAATACGAACTTTACCAGGTGTAAAAACAGCATCACTTGCCTCTAATGCTCCCCTTAGTCCAGGATTCTTAAGAAGTGTTTTTCCTGAAGGAGGCGATCCAAATCTACTTGGAAAAGGAATTCTTACATTAACTAATAATGTTGGTCTAAAACACTTTGAAACCCTAAATATACCTCTTTTACAAGGAAGAGATTTTGCTGAAACAGATAAAGAAGATTCCTTAAAAGTCTGTATTATCAATCAAGCAATGGCTAAAAGATTTTGGCCTGGACTTGATCCTATTGGAAAACGCTTTAAGTTCTTTGGAGATGACCAATTTACTGAAATAGTTGGTCTTGTTAAAGATAGTAAACAACTAACTATAGGTGAAGAACCTACTCCATGTGCTTATGTCCCATTACTACAACTTTATACAGATGCTGTTACTCTATATGTACAAAGCCAAGCAGAGCCAAAAACTTTGCTAGCTTCTGTGCGTAGTCAAATCCAAGCCCTAGATAACAAGCTTCCTCTTACTAACGTTACTACAATGACAGAAGTTGTTGACCAAAATTTGTGGGCAGTACGTATGACAAGCTGGTTACTTGTTATTTTTGGATTGTTAGCACTAACTCTTTCAACTGTAGGAATTTATGGTATTTTAGCTTACTCTGTAAGTCAACGTACACAAGAAATTGGAATTAGAATGGCACTAGGTGCAATGTCTAATGATGTACTTAAACTTGTTCTTAGCCAAGCAATGAAAATAGTGGCTATAGGTATTGGATTAGGCATGTTAACTAGCCTTTATATTACTCGGCTTTTCTCTGATTTGCTCTTTAGTGTTAGCACTTTTGATCCAATAACTTTTCTTTTAGCACCAATAATCCTTGCTGTGGTTGCATTTATAGCTAGCTATATTCCTGCATATAAAGCTACTAAAGTAGATCCACTAGTAGCTTTAAGGTGTGAATAAGCAAAATTTTTTGTAAAATATTTTTAGTCAGCTTTTGCCAGAAAAACAGGAAGATAGAGGAAATAAAGTATAGAAAATAAAGAAGATAAAAGGTAAAGTGACCCAAACAAAATGTAAAAGGAAAAAAGCCTACAGCAAGAGCAATGAATGAAGCAGTATTTGAAGCAAATTGGTCAAGTGAGGAATTAATAAAAACCCATAAAGAAATAATATCAGAAAAATACAAAGGAAAAGGGAGAGCAATAATAAGTCTAGACTGGACTCAAGCCCATCATGAAAGAGGAGCTAATATCTATGCAGTAACAAAGGCATATGATTATGTAAAAAGAAGAGAAAGCTTATTTCAAACAGTAGTAACAGCAGTAATATCAAATAGAGAAAGAGTAGATGGATTAGACATAGTAGTACAACAACCAAGCAAAGAAAAAGAGAAGTTAGCATACTTGGCGCAAACAACACAACAAACCTATAAAGAAATGGAAAAAGTACAAGAGAGAATGCTAGAGTTGATGCATTTTCACAAGCACAAATTAGAGTATAAAAAGAAAACAGAAATAGTATTGGAAATGGTAAAAGAACTAGAAGTATCAAAACAATTTCCAAATGCCAACTATATAAGCTATTGATAAATAATAGTATAATTAGCATTTTGGTCAAAACTTACAGAAACAACAGTTTAACCTTGAAGGAAAACATAATTCATATCATTAACAAATTGATCAGAACCTCTAAAAAGAACATAATGACTTAAACCATTATTGTAAAAGACAATATAGTTAATGCCTTCAGGGCTAGCTACTATATTGATAATAGAACCACTAATGGTGGTATTTAAATCTGTTTACAATTGGTTAGCTTTTTATAACAGGAAGAGTTGGCTTTTTCTATCTCTTTATTTTTCAACTAGCACAAGTCGCAAGGTAATATTATATAATCAAAAACCAAAGAGAAAAATTTGCTCAAGCTATAAAAAGTACTATTATTTAGGCTCAAAACCTGAAAGCAACAACACCTGCTATTAAAAAAGGCACAAGAAGAAGCCTTAAGAAGTCAATTGATTGGAGATTTTTCAGATGTGCAAACCTAAAATCAGCTTCATTTTTACTATTATTTTAGTTTTATCTCTTTTTCAAAATACACTTACCCAAGAAAAGAAGAAAGTACTTACCACAGAAGATTTTTCTTCTAACAATAACAACACTGCTTCACCTTCTCAAAGTAATAGTTCTTATAAGTTAGAAAAAGGATTCTCTTTTTGGCTGCCAAAAGATTGGGAAGTTTTCATAGAAAGAATATCTAGTAATGTGATGAATACTTATATTTATCCGAAAGAATTCAATACTGGCGAACCATTTAACAATGGTATTCAGGTACAGTATGGTACAAAGTTTGCTCTTCAGATATCTGAAGAACTTATTAACCCTAAAGAAAAATCTTTTGTTAATGACATAAAAATGTATTCTAAAAATGGAACTCCTACAGAAATATGGTCAATCAGTCGCGAAAAACTAGAGAAACAAATGGTAAACACTAGAGGAGCGTTTGGAGAGCATGGACTTTGGATAAAAATAAATGGAATTGATGGAATTTTATTCCCTTTGAGAATAAAAAATGTCCCTACTAAAAACACATTGTGTGGATTTTTTTATAAGGATGATATTGTGTTGCGCATATATATTTTTTTACCTTTCCCGGAAACATCGAGTTATGATGAAGTGATCGACAAGGTTCTTCACTCAATAGCCAAACAATAAAATACTGTGACTCTAAGTATCAACTAAATGTATCCTTTCAGCAAAACAGCCTCCAACAGGGCATTTTCGTAAGATTTCGGCAAGCTAGCGAAACGTCATTATAATGCTTGTATTTTCTTATGCTATAAGCCCACCATTTTGCCGAAAATTTACATATATAAGCATCGCTGGCTTCAAGAGACTTATCATCAGATCCTAAAAGATTCTTTTGGCTTGAAGTCTTCTAAACATCGTAGGATTGTTGCTTTTTCCGTCTTATTGAGCTTGGTAATATTGCCTTCTGTTTTTTACAAGTTCAACGTCTTAAATCTCCTATTTTTCTTGATTCTCTTTCTTCTATCAGATCGTCTTTATTACATACTAAAGCTGCCGTAGTTTCTGCTAAACACCATCTTAATGCTGCTTAATTACTTTGTTTTCCGTTCTTTCTCAACTTTATTTCCTGTTTTTCCGGCAAAAGCTGTTAGTATTCTGGGTGTCGTAGTGCGTAGATTGTGCCTTTATCCTCTAACAAATAAATAATATTATTTTTAATATTGATTAAACCAGTACGTAAAGAATTATTCTTAGAAGTTAGATTAAAAAGCCATTCACCATTACTACTATCTAGAACGCTTATGCCCATAAAACTAGCTAAATAAACTAGTTTATTTTTAGGGTTATACTGTAAGTAATGTGTATAGAAAGGTATTTCTTTGTGAAGAAGTGTGTTATTAATTTTAACTAAATGAAGCACATTTTTATTTTCAACATGGCGTTTAACTAGGTAAGGGCGAGAGTGAAATTTTTTAGTTTCAATTAACAAGAAATCTTTCCCTAAAGCAATATTACTTATATCCCTAGCAGGCCATTGCCACCGATGAATTAGTTCTCCACTCTTAGGATTAAGATAGTAAACTGACTTATCAGATGGAACTATTAGTCCATTTTTCCAAAGAGATAATTGCCAAGAGCAAGGCCCGCTAATTTTATGATGCCAAACTTCTTTGCCTGTTGATTTTTCTAGTGCAAATACCTTATGACCATCAGAAGCAGTAATAACTATTTCATTGTAAACTAAAGCAGTTGCATTAACATTTATATCTTTAACTTCAAGTTGTTTATCCCATTTAACATTGCCTGTAGTAATATCCAAACAATAAAAACGGCCTCGGCGATCGCTAATAAATAAATCATTTCCATCAACTACAGGACTAGCATAAAGATCTTTTTTCCTACTTGCATAAGGAGAAAACTTCCAAAGTATTTTTCCTGTTTTTAAGGAAAGTGCATAAAGAGTTTGTGTAGTTTTTACAAAAATTATATTTCTAAGCTTTTGATTGTAATAAATGCTATCTCCAGCTAAATTCTCCAATTTTTGTTTCCAAACTTCTTTCCCTGTAGAACGATTAAGTGCCACAATCATTCCTGGTGAAAGGATAGAAATTATGACTAAGCTACCTATAACTAGAGGATTAGGCCGAAAAGATTGATTTGGTACTGTTGCAAACTTAACATTATCAACTTTGTGTTGCCATATAAGTAAATCTTCTAACTGATAAGTATTTTTAGCTAATGGTAACTCATTTTTAAGATAATCTTTTTCAGGGCGTTTTGCTAAAACGGCTTTAACTTTTTCTTCACTTCTTTGAGTATTTTGGCTTTCATCTTCAACTATTTCCATTAAGCGCTGACAAAGTTCAGTTAAAGAATAAGTTTCTAATAGTTCTTGCTTAATTTTGTGGTCAAGATACAACTGATCTGCAATTAAATCAGGCATATAAAGCACATCTCGGTTGCTAATTAGCTTTGCACTATTTTCATTGTTCCAGACTCTAATGCTTTTATTTAGAAGTGCATCACAGGTTTGAGAGCGTAGAGCTTCAGCAAGTTCTAAATCTTCTGGAACTAACTCTAGTTGATGAAATATAGGTCTTGCACTAGCTCTCCAACCTTTATCTGTTAATTCAAGTTCATTAAGTTGTGCCCTTGCAAGAGTTTGTACAGAAATTTTCATTATTTGCTCAGGGTAGTAAGCATAATGTGTAATATAGCCAATTGTACCTATACGACAAATTTCTGTTTCTTTAGGATCTTCTATTTTTTCATCTGTTTGCGCAGCAAAAAGTATAAGATGTTTGGCTTTTAAGGCTTGTTTAACCGCTAGTTGTGAGGACAAACTATCAAGGCTAAGTGTAATTTTCTGAAATGGAAATACTACTGCCTTTGTAGGCAACATTGGATACCAAAGCAAATCGTCAATGAGTTCAGGTGGTTTCTTTAAGTCTTTCATAAGCTGATGTTTGTCTTACTTTTGATGTTTGAGCAAACTTTTCCTAACTGTATGTAGCAGTTTTGGAGCGCTATCAGTTTGAACTGAGCAACCCGGAGTTATCATCAAATGATTTCGACCTATGGATTCAATAGTTTGGTCAATTTGTTGCTCAATACCTTTAACCGTAGTATGACTAAACTGAGCTTCGTCTATTCCTCCTAGCAAACAACCATTATAAAGTTTTCTAGCCTCAGCTAAAGAAGGTGGTGTGTGCATATGTGACCAATTTATTGCTTGTACTGGATAATCTAGCAACTCCTCAAAAAAGATTTGTTGACCATGAATATGCAAAATATTAAAAGAACTCTTTTCTTTTACAGCATTTAGAACCATTAAATCAAATGGACGACAAAATCGCTCATAATCAGAATAACTCATAATGTTGCGGTTAGATGCGCTTAAAGAAAGGAAAATTCCAGCAGCTCCTGCATCTATAGCCTTGCTAGCATAGTTTGCTAAAGATTCAGCAATTTTTTGCATAACATCTAGTAACAACTCTGGATTATTTTGTTTAAGTGCAAGAATGCTTTGAGCATCAGAAAGCCTTCTTGCTGTTGTCCAAGGACTAAAAATAGTCTCTACAAAATAAGCTTCTCCTTTAAGTTCATTAGACATCATACTTAAAACTTCTAATTGCTTACCAAAACCGCTCTCATCTCCAGATAAAACCCTTAGTGATTTCCATTCCCTTTCTTCAGAAAAAAAATCAAAATTATCAGATGCAGGATAAGAATAATCATTCATTACCTTAATAAAATCTAAGTCATAAGAATTAAAGAAATCTATATGAGCTTGAGCGCTACGATCAGGGCTAGCGTGTTGAAGGCCAAAGTGATACCAAAAGCTAAAAGGAGGACGATCTAAGTCTTCACCTTTCAAGGCTGCTTGAACTCTCTGAATTTTATTCATTAATTTCTCCTGCGGTTAATTACTTAGATATTATAGGTTTATTTATATTTCAAACAATTCTCTTATGCATTATTTAACACATCTCTAATTGTTTTTAACAACTTTTCTGCTGGATAAGGTTTAATCAAAGAAGCTTTTATTCCAGGCATACTAGCTGTTTTACGAATGCTAAAACCACTAGTCATAATAACTTTCACTTGAGGATTCATTCTTTGTAGTATTTCTGTAGTTATTTGACCATCTAAGTTAGGCATAATCATATCCATTAATACTAGCTGTATGTTATCTCTATGGGTAGCATATTCAGCTATTGCCTGTGTGCCATCACTAGCCGTAAGGACTTTGTAATTATATGCTTCTAGAGTAGCTTTTGTTATTTCTCTAATAGGAGATTCATCTTCTACAACTAAAATTCCTTCTCCATTTCCTATAAGTGAATCAATTGTATTTTCTTTAGGAGTTTGATTTTGGATAGTTTCTAATTTTGGCAAAATAGGCAAATAAGTTTTGATTGTTGTGCCATTTCCTACTTCAGAGTAAACATTCATAAAACCTTGATGACTTTTAACAATTCCAAGTGAAGTAGATAAACCAAGACCTGTACCTTTGCCAACTTCTTTAGTTGTAAAAAATGGCTCAAAGATTCTATCCAAAAGCTCTTGAGCAATGCCTTTACCTGTATCTGTAACATTGAGACATACATATTGACCTGGAGCAACATTAAAGTGCATACGTGAGTAATAATCATCTATATTTACGTTTGATAACTCAACAGTAATTTTACCTTTGTTTGGTAAAATTGCATCCCGAGCATTTAGACAAAGATTTATAAGTACTTGATAAATTTGTGTTGAATCCCCAGTTAATGTCCACAAATCGTCTTGTATAATAATTTCTATAGCAATTGATTTTGGAAAAGTATCACTTACTAGTTTCTCTATATCTCTAACAATTTGTTTAATATTAATTTCTGCTCGTTCGCCATCAGCACCCTTAGCAAATAACAGTATTTGCTTTACCATATCAGCCCCACGCTCAGCCGCTAGCTCAAGGGTTTTTATTAAATTTTTACTGCTCTCTTCTTTTGTTCTTTTATTTAATAGATCTAGTCCCATTAAAATAGGTGTAAGTATATTATTTAAGTCGTGTGCAATACCTCCGGCAAGCGTTCCAATGCTTTCCATTCGCTGAACACGCAAAAGCTGAGCATTCATCTTTTTCTTCTCAGTAATATCTCTAATAGTAGTAATAATAAAATTTCCTTCTTCTGTGCTAATAGGGCTAAGACTAATTTCAACAGGAAACTCACTTCCATTCTTATGCAGTGCAAATAATTCTGTATTGGCTCCCATAGGTCGTAACCTAGGGCTAGCACTATAGCTTGCACGATGTTGCAAATGTTTATTATGAAATCTTTCAGGTATAAGGATTTCTATTTTTTCTCCAAATAGCTCATCCCTTTTATAGCCAAATAATCTTTCTGCTTGAACGTTAACCAGATTAATTCTACCCATACTATCAACTGTAATAATTGCATCTGGAGCAAATTCAATTAAGGTTTTAAACCTATTTTCTGATTTTTCATGTTTAGAAACTAGTGTTTCTAATTTTTCATTATATTTTTTTAGAGTTTCTTCTGTTTTTTTGTGTTCAGTTATATTTTCATGAGTGATAATTACTCTAAAAGCCCCACTAGCAAAAAAGCGGCTAATTTTACCTATAAACCATCTTTTTTCACTTGGAGAATGACATGGATACTCTAAGGAAAATTCTTGTAACTGCCCATTGAGAACTTGTTTTAATGCAGTAGCAAAAGCGTTTGCATCTTCAGAGCCTTGACTTTTTGCTGACATACAAACATCTAAGTAATTTGCTCCTTCACATAATTTATCAATGCTTGAAGAATTAGTGTTAGCAAAGTCATACCAAGCCTGATTTACAGCTAAAATAGTGCCATTGCCATCCAAAATTGCAATATGTGCTGGCATTACATTCATTAACTGAATTAAGTTAGGCAACTGTTTTAGTGCAGTTGATAAAAGTGTATTTTTTTTATTTTTCATATATCTGCAAAAGCAAGTGTGCCTACAAATCTAAGTAACTTAGTAAGTTAGATTTGTAAGCTAATTAAATTATGTGAGTTATAATTTTACAATAGGGGTTTTAACCTATCTAAATTATGATAGGTTATTTTTCTTTGCTAACAGACTAGAAATTTAGTTCAAAGTTATTACGCTTACATAATTCTTTGAAACCAATCTTATCAACAGCCTTTACATAAGCATCTTCCGCAGAAACTACATCATTTTTTACATATTCAAACAAAGCTTCGTTAAGTGTAACCATACCTACATTCTTGGAAGTCTGCATTACAGAAGGAATTTGGAAGGTTTTACCTTCACGAATAAGGTTAGAAATAGCTGGGGTAACTAGTAAAATTTCTAGAGCTGCAACACGTCCTCCACCTTTTTTCTTAAGTAATGTTTGAGCTACTACCCCTTTTAACGACTCTGAAAGCATTGCTCTAATTTGAGCTTGGCGATCAGTAGGGAATTGGTCAATGATACGATCTACTGTAGAAGCAGCCGTAGTAGTGTGAAGTGTACCAAAAACCAAGTGTCCGGTTTCTGCCGTTTCAATAGCAATTGCAATGGTTTCTAAGTCACGCATTTCACCCACTAGAATGATGTCTGGGTCTTCACGAAGTGCTGCTCTAAGTGCATCTTTGAAAGAGTCTGTATGTGTATGAACCTCACGTTGGTTTATTAAACATCCTTTTGGCTCATGCACAAACTCAACTGGATCTTCAATTGTAATTAAGTGGTCTCGACGATGGCGATTTACAAAATCTATCATTGCAGCCAGTGTAGTAGATTTACCACTACCTGTTGGGCCTGTAACAACTACCAAACCCTTGCTTAAAAAACATAAATCCAAAATAGCTTTTGAAAGTTTTAGATCTTCAGCAGTAAGAATCTTTGAAGGAATAATACGAAATACTGCACCTCTTCCTTTACGATCCATAAAAATATTAGCACGAAAACGCCCTATACCTCCTATTTCATAAGCAAAATCTGTATCATGACGACGATCAAATTCCTCTTTGTTCCGCTTAGGCATAATTTCTAGTAGTAGTCTGTCAGTATCTTCAGGTCTTAAAACTGGATGACCTTCTAGAACCTTCATTTCTCCATCATGTCTAACCATTGGAGGCATACCAGTAGAAATATGTAAGTCAGAAGCTTTCATTCTTGCCATTTCTTCAAAAAACTTATCAATTTCTGCACCTGAAGTAGTTCTGCGAACTTGTTGAACTGGTGGGGTAGAAACTTGAGTAGGTGCTTGTGTTTGTTGTACTGGATTATAGGTAGGTTGAGGAGTTTGAGGAGGTGGAGTATAAGAAGCTGGGCCTGGTTGGCTTTGCACAGGCTGACGCATTTGAGGTGCTGGTTGAGTAGGAGGCATAGCCATTGGTTGAGTAGCTTGAGCAGTTGGAGTTGCCGCAGTATTTTGATAAGTCTGAGGAGAAAATCCTGGTTTTGGAACAGCTTGAACTGGTTGTGTAGGTATTGGAATTGCTCCTGTTGCAGCATTGCCAGTACCACGAATTATCACATTAAAACCTAAACTAGATTTTTTGATTGAAATCTGAAACAGCCCTGAATTGCTGCGATGTTGAAATTCTGTCCCTGGTTTTTCTATTAATTCACTCTTTGCCGCAGGTGTTAGTATAGGAGAAATAATTTGAACAATATCTTTATGTTGAATTGCTGTTGCACTTATTTCTCTTACCCCTCCTGGAGTAACAAAATAAGGCTTTTGGCTTGCTTCTAAATGTAGCTCTGTGGCTCCAAACTCTTTAAATTTTGACAATAATTGTTCTATCTGATCCATATCCTATCCCCTCGTAATTTTACCGATATAAAACTAAGAAAGCTTTTTTCTAGGTGCTCTAGGTGCAGGTGCTTTAGTAGCTTTAGCCTTAGTTGCCCTAGTTTTTTTAGTTACTACTGGTTGAGTTGCTGGTGGTGGCAAAAAGGATAATTCTCTAATGTTAGTGACATATTTTTTATTAATGATATGGGTATTTTTACCGTCTTGTAAGGAAAAAAACGCTGCTGGTAAGTTAAAGAAATCTAAAACTCTAGCTCTATTTGGCGGTAAATCCAAAATCACATTTCCAGTAACACTAACATAAGTACTACATTGTACTTCTATTTGCTCAATCCAAAAATTTGAGTTTAGCAAAGTACTTGTATCATCTTGATCTACATCAATATCTACCACTACTTCAACTAAAATGTCTTTATTAAAAATCTCTACTTGGTTAGATTTTTCTGAAAAAAATGGAAAAAATCTTTGTGGTTCATTTAGTGAATCTATAACAGTACTATGACCTAATTTGCTGGAGGGCAATATAGGCAAAAATAATTTTCCCTTTAGACGACGGTTATCTGATAAAAGTAACTCTGCTGAAGCTTCAAACCTAGGTATTTGAAAAGTTGCTCCTAATTCCAATGGATTCATATCTTATTTTCTACACCACATTAGCTTAATGCTAAAGTCCTTTCTAAACTAATAAGCAGTCCTATAAATAGATCTTGTCTTTTATTTAACACTTTATTTGCTGCTTTTTAAGAAAACTTATCTCTAAATCTAAAATTTGAACTCGTTTCCTTATGAGCTTGATCTAGATCCAAATAACTTAATACTTGTGTTTTCTCTTAAACAAAATTATTTCTTTAGTTTAGCAATACGTGTTAGGAATTTCAGGCAAGAAATATTACTAATCATTTTTTATTTTTCTTTGGATTTGTTAACATATTATAAAGACGTTATATTACAATCTTTTTTTTCTCAAGGCCACAAAATTATAAATAAAAATTTTTCATACTCCTCTTGACTTTACACAAACTTCTCTCTTATTCTTACTTCTTTTCTACAATATAAAGTGCAATAATTCTATTTTTTAAGGAGTAGGCCATGAAACGAACTTTTCAACCTAATAACCGTCGTCGCGCTAAAACACACGGTTTCCGCGCTCGCATGAGCAGCAAAGGTGGAAGATTGGTATTAAAAAGACGTCGTGCTAAAGGACGCAAACGTCTAACCCCATCCCATTACTAAAAATTTTAATAACGGGCAAGGATAAGCTTTGCCCCTACATTAAAGTCCTTACAAAAACTACTGTAGGGGCAGGACTTGTGCCTGCCCGTTCTTCGTTTTCATTACAGTCTTATGTCATCCACACCCATAGCTAATACCCGTTACAAAAAAATAGAAAGATTAAGAGTTTCCTATCAATTCAAATGGGTTTATGATAAAGGTCGTCGCTATAATAGTTCCTTATTTACCTTTTTTGTATTAAAAAACAACGAACCTGTATCCCGTTTAGGCGTAACTGTTACTAGAAAAATAGGAAATGCTGTAGAGAGAAATCGATGCAAGAGAACTTTAAGAGAAATCTTTCGCAAGAACAAAATACTACTAATAAATCATTACGATCTAGTATTCAATGTAAAGAAACCAATGATCAAAACCCCCTACAAACAAGTAGAGGCCGAGTTTTTGCGCTTGCTCACTTTCTTACAAAAACCTCAAGAATGACAGCAATTTCCCTGATAATTGCTTATAAAATGGCTCTCTCGCCACTTATGCCGCCTGCTTGCAGATTTACACCTACTTGTTCTCAATATATGATCGATGCCATTGAACGCTATGGAGTAATTAAAGGAATTTACTTAGGAGTTCGTAGAATATTACGTTGTCATCCATTTCATCCAGGAGGCTATGATCCGGTGAAGTAACTAGCAGGTTTTGTTTCTTTTATGTCAACATTTAATTTTGTCTATTTTTATTAAGTAAGTGCCTAGCACTAGAGGTAAATATTAAAACTTTATGGAAAAACGCTTTATTACGTTTATAGTGATATCTTTCTTAATTTTAGTTGGCTGGCAATTGTTACTCTCTCGCTTTTATCCAGAAGCCATAACAACCCCCAAAGATCTTAAAACGCAACAAACTGCAACACCTAACCCTTCAGCTAGCCCTTCAACGGCTATTTCTACCCCAACACCTAACCCTACAACAGATCCAAATAACCCAACGCCACCCCCTGATGCCGCCCCTGTTGTTGCGGCTGTTAGCCCTAAAAAAATAACTGTTAAAACCTCTTATTGGAATGCTGTTTTTGATAATAAAGGAGCTGTTTTAACTTCACTAAATTTCCATCACTTCCATAAAAAAGAGCTTAAAGCTTCTGATCATCAAGCATTGGAGCTTATTAACCAAACTAATCTAACCACTATTGGCGCTCCTTTCCGCCTAGAAGCTGATGCAGCTAATATTACCAAAATCCTAAATGAATCTTTCTATAATATTGATGCTGAAAATGAAATTGAGCTAAAAGATGGTGAAACTAAAGAACTAATATTTACTCTTAAAGATGCTAGTGGTATTACAGTAGAAAAACACCTAAAATTAACAGGTGGAAAATGGATTTTTGACTTCCAAATCAAAGCACTAAATAACAATCAACCATTTCCAACTAGACTAGTTCTAGGCCCAAACTTTGGAGATCAATCAGTTAAGAAATTTGACTATTATTCTCATACACCTCCACAAATTCTTGTAAATCAAAATGGTAAAACTAGTTTTGTTTCAGGAACTGAACTAGAACACCGTGGAGGTGCTCCAGATGCTACTAAAGTCTTTAATAATGACATTGATTGGGTAGCAACTATTGATCACTACTTTGCTATGGCTGTAATTCCTCCTAGCAAATTATCTGTTGCAACTCTCCAAAATAACTTCTTTCAAGATGCTGGCTCTTATAAACATATCCTTTCTCTTTCTTTCCCTGTAGCAAATGACCAAAACTACTTGGTTTTTATGGGGCCTAAGGATAGAGATTTATTAGCAGAAATTAGCTCACAAACTCTAAAAAATAAGCATGATCTAGAAACAATGATTAACTACGGTTTCTTTGCTTTTATTGTTAGACCTACAATTCCAGTACTAGATCTTGTTATAAAACTTGTACATAACAGTACTAATAATTATGGATGGGCAATTATTGCTATAGCATTTCTCACTAATATAATTTTCTTCCCATTAAAGTGGAAAAGCTCCATTGCAATGGAAAAAGCCAAGAAGTTTCAACCTAGACAAAAAGAAATTCAAGAAAAACTTAAAACTCTTAAACCAGATGATCCTCGTGCAATTCAATTGCAATCAGAAATGCTTTCCATATTTAAGGAAAGTAACCCATTCATGGGCTGCTTGCCAGTGCTTTTATCCTTCCCTATTTTATGGGCAATGTATATTTATCTGTTGATGTCTTTAGATGTTAGACAATCAGGATTTATTTTCTGGATTAAGGATTTATCCATAGCAGATCCTACATATATTTTACCAGTTATTATGACCGTAGCTTCTACAGCTGCAACATTAATAATGCCAAATCCTGCACCTATGGATGATCCATCACAAAAAATGCAAAAATTTATGTTTACGTATATAATGCCAGTTATATTCTTGGTGTTTTTCTTTATAAACGCTCCAAGTGGACTAGTTTTATACTGGATGTTTAATAGCGTTTTTGGTGTAGCAGTACAATTAATTATCAACAAACTTGTTCCAAAACCAGTTACATCTGTTGCTAAAACTTAAAAAAGCAGGAGAAGCCCAAATGTCAGAAGAAAAAGTTGCTAAAAACCTCACTGAGTTTGTAAATCGTCTTTTAGTCCTTTCACAACTTAACCTTTCTGTTTCTGTTACAACAGAACCAAACTCAATTAATGTTGAGCTTGCTGGTGAAGATGTGTCCTACCTACTAGGCCACAACGGTGAAATGCTAAATGCCTTAGAGTACTTAGCAAATAAAAACTATGGTCGTTTCTTAAGTGAACATACTAGAATAGTTTTTGATTCTTCTGACTTCCGCAATATGCGGGAACGAGAGCTTAAATTAATGGCAAAACACGCAGCCGAACGAGTGCGTTTAACTAAAAAGCCGTTTACCTTTGAGCCTATGTCACCAAACGAGCGACGCATAGTGCATTTAGCCTTATCAGAGTTTTCTGATTTACGAACAGAAAGCCAAGGCGAAGGTGATGACCGCAAAGTTATTATTCATTTGGCATAACTACTGCCAAATAGACTGTTCATCATAGTCAACTTTGTGTTTTTTTAACAAAACTACATATTCGCCTTTAAACGAAATCCTTGTGTGATGCATTTGTTGGTTTTCAATATATTCAGCAACTTTTGGAACAACTGATCGGCTAACACTAAAAGCTCCATAACCTGTTTGCCAAGCAAACGCTTGTTTGAGCGGATAATTTTCATGCACCCAACGAGAAGAATTAGCCTTAACTCTTTGCACAATCTCAGAAATAGACTTTGTCGGAGGAAAATGGATTAATAAATGTACATGATCTGCAATTCCATTAAGTTTCAACGGATTACAATTTATATTTCTTATAACGCCTGACATATAGGCCAATAATTTTGGCATCATTTCCTGATCTATAATCTCCACACGCCCTTTTGTACTAAATACTATATGTGTGATTAAATTGGTATATGTCTGTACCATAATCTCCTTTAATTATCATATTAATAAAATTTTTTATTTTTTTAATTGTTGGCGTTAACATACCAACCTAAATTTTGTTTTTTTTCTATTTTTTCAATCGTTGGCATTAACATACCAACCTAATTTTGTTTTTTTTCTATTTTTTCAATCGTTGGCATTAACATACCAACCTAAAATTTGTGCCGTCGCTACGCGACTCTAACATTGTTGGAGTCCCGGTAGGGACGACACTCTTTCTAAACCGTTGGCATTAACATACCAACCTAAATTTTGTGTCGTCGCTAACGCGACTCTATCCTTACTGGAGTCCCGGTAGGGACGACACTCTTCTAGTCGTTGGCATTAACATGCCAACCTAAATTTTGTGTCGTCGCTAACGCGACTCTATCCTTACTGGAGTCCCGGTAGGGACGACACTCTTCTAGTCGTTGGCATTAACATACCAACCTAAATTTTGTGTCGTCGCTAACGCGACTCTATCCTTACTGGAGTCCCGGTAGGGACGACACTCTTCTAGCTTGGTACGTGAGTACCAAGGAATGAAAAGAAAACAAAATTAGTTTTCCTTGAACCTCTGGATGATTTTATCTATTTCCGCCTTGTAGGTATCAACACGGACAAATAGACCTGCTTGACCGTTATTCAAGGACATGCTAGCAATCCCAGCAAGCTTTACTTTCCCTCTAACATTGATGTAGAGAGGGCATCCGCTATCTCTAGGGTTAATGCCGTCTGTTTGACCAGTACCCTCTTCAGGATCTGCTTTAACAATCAAATGTTGTTTACTATTACAATTAAACCGCACATTGTTAAAGTTTTCAGAACACAATTCAATTTTTACTTTAAGCTCCCTTTTAATCCCACTAATCCCTCTCTGGTCATTACCATACCCAACAATCAAACCTGCCTTTGTTTGATTTATTTCTTGAGTAGAAGCAAATTCAGCAAAAGGAATGTTAAAAGATTTTTCTAAAATAAGGGTTTCCAGATCTTCTTTTAGAATTTTTAGAGGAGGAATAGATTTAAAATTAAACCTATTACCTTCATTGACATTGAGCCTGTTTATTGCTTGCCAAGAACTTCTAAGCAAATTTGCTTTTCTAAAGTGGTTAGCCGTCAAAATAACATTTGGAGCAATCAACACAGCCGAAGCAGCAGGTCTTATTTGGTTAGGGCTTATAATAGAAAAACAATTTCTAAAATCATAGCCTTTAAATTCAGAAAACTTAGAAACATGTATCCTATCATCTCCACGAACTGTAGAACCATGATTAAAAAGTCTTTGTCCCCGCCGTAAAATTGGCCCAGGAACTGCAACAACAGGAGGCCCAGAGTTTTCAAGTACAAACTTTGGAATGCTACTTTCAAGCAAACCCAATTTCATAGGAATCCAACTAGTATTACTCATAATACCTCACCATACTTTTAGTAATTATTTGCCTGTAAACAACTTACTCAAAACTAGAAAGTAGACAAACCAATGGGCGTACCGTTTCTTGTTCATCAGGATCAACTATTTTTCTAGGTAAAGGCTCGTAAATCTGAGTATCTAAGACTTTATAAGCCAATGCAAAGTCTGGATCTAATCGGCCTTGATAATCGTTGGTCACTTCAATTTCACTGCTTGGCATATTAGTTATAAATATGTGTCCTGCAAGAATATTTTTGTTATCATCTTCAGCTAGTCTCAAATTAAAAGTTTTTACTAATACTTTGCTGCCAGTTGAGGAATCTTTTTCGTAAACGCTTATCTGAAATGGATACAATGTGCCATCAAATGGCACATTGACTTCCCAGTATACACAATTGGAAAATAACTGAGCAGGAACAACTACAGGGTCAATTGGCGGAGCTGGAGGCGGTGGAGGTGGTACTGGTAATAGCTCAAATTGTGTTTTTACAAGCTCTGAAGCACGCCGTGGATCAGGATTTTGTGAACTAGGAATGCCTATAGTACCTCCTTTTAGTTCTAAATACCCACAAAGTTTTTCTAGTTTTTTTCTATCAAGAACATTTGGGTCAATATCTGCTGTTGGGTATTTCGCTTTTATAAGATCTTTCAAATTGGGAATCAAATGTGCAAAGTCACTTTCCTTTGTAACACCTAAAGAAAATTCATTTCCGTTTCCATCTGTAAATTCTATTATATATTTAGTTAGCGGAAATATGTAATCATCACCTACCTTGTATTTGTATGTATTTGGTGGTTGGTGGTTTTCATCATCTAAAACCTTTGGAATTGAAATAACAGGAATATGAGGAAGTACAGGATCGTCAGTATCATATTTAATCAAATCTTCTGGCTTACGAGCATCAGTTAATAAAACTTTGACATAATCATAAGTTTTTGTACGAGGATCATATGTGCCAAATTTAAACAAACAAAGACCTCTAAAAATAACTCTTAGTCTGGTATCTATCTTTGGAGCTAGTGTGTTTCTTCTAGGTGGTTTTCTAGGTGGTTTTCTAGGTGGTCTTTTAGCGCTTTTTTTAGGTTTTGTTTCTTTAGAACTCTCAACAGACATAAGTTTCTCCTTCAAATTTAAATATTATTTGGATTGATTTGAACTCATACCTAACAATACAAAAGGTGCCCACATTTGAGGGGCTTGTAAGCTAGGAAGAGAATTTTTAATTAAATGCAACTGTGCGCTTTGAAGTGCTTCAATAGGATCATTTGTAGCAACTAGTCTTTCATGAAATACAGTAAACAACTCCTTTGAAGCATCATCGGAGGCATTCCACAAACTTGCAACTACTGTTGGAACACCTGCGGCAAGAAAAGGCCGCGCTATACTAGCAATTCCTTCATTATTTAGATTGCGTCCATTAGCAGTTTTACATGCTGCCAACACAACCAATTTTGTATGATTAAATCTTTGTTTATAGATTTCGTAGGCATATAAACTACTGCTTCTACCTTTAGTTATGTCCTCTGCAAAAACTAGTTGTGAATATAATGGAGCTTGCGCATCCATTACTGAATGTCCTGCAAAATGAATTACATCATAACCATTAAGTAGACTTAAGAATTGTGCCTTGGTTGCCTCTTTATTTAGCAAAAGTTTAGAACTAGGATAAAACTTGATAACACCTTTAGCTTCTTCCTCTGCTCCAGGTAAATCAGAAAGGCCAACAAAATATTTTTTGTTAAAAATAGGGTTTCCTACTGCTAATATATTTCTAAAACTACTTTGCTTAGCTAGTTGTTGACTTCTCTCCAAACACTTAATAAAAATAGTAGCACTAGGAGAAACAACAACTTTTTGTTTTTCTATTAAATACTGATTTGTTTTAACATCAAACAAGGCTGAAAAAGGTATCTGATACAAAGATTTACTAGGAATAAAAACTAGGGTTTGCTC
>JBDIBI010000007.1:0-280033 GCA_039812885.1 Blastocatellia bacterium | reverse complement strand
TATTAAAAAGAGTGTCTAAGTCATCTTCTCCTAGTACTTTTTTTCTTATCTCTAAAGCCTGAATATACAGAGGTTCTGCTTTTTCATATTCATTTTTACTATAATAAAGACTAGCTAAATTATTTATTGTACGGGCAACATCAGAAGTATTTTCTCCTGTAAATTGCTTAAACTGGCCTAAAGCTTTATTATAAAAATCCTCAGCTTTAGCAAGATCATTTTGGTTAAAATAAAAAAAGCCTAAATTACTCATAACAATAGCTAAAGCCTCTAATTCTTTAGCTTTATAGAATTTCTCCATTGACTCTTCATACTTACTTACAATCAACTTTTCATTTTCTTTTTTACCTTCTCCTTGCAAAAACTGTGCTTGTGCTAAAGCTTTAAATCCTTCAGAAGAAAATTTGTCTATTTCAGTGGCTTTATGTAGTTGAAGTATCTTTACTTCATATTTGTTTGCGCTGGCATTATTATCTAGTGATTTTATTTCTAGTCGATATATTCCTTTATCACTGCTAATTATACAAACAGGCTCTGGGCCTGTTGTTCCATTTAAACTGTCTATTTCATAAATTTTTTCATTTTTTGGATTGTATAGTGTTGCAATTACATCAATACCTTTTTGTTGAACAATTATTTTTACATATTGATTAGCCTCTAAGAAAAGAGAAAAAGAATTGCTTTGACCTACTTCCAATACTTTTTCAATAGGTTTCCCAATCTCAAGGTCATTTCTATTTTCCTCAACTTGGGTTGATATTGTTGATATAGTATTAGATTTTTTACTTTTTACAGAAGAAACAACTTTAGAATTATTTGTACAAGAAAAGCTCACTACAGCTAATAGAAGTATACTTGTTATTAATGAGACTGTTTTGGCTTCTTTATACTTAAATTCTATAGGGGTTTTTAGGCTATTAAACATAAAATTATTATCCCACTTCCAAAAAGATATTTTTTGTAGTTTAAGTTTTTGATTCTGAAATATTTCTTTGTAGAATAGTTATATTAATTTATCAGTGATTGATAAGGCTTTTTTATAATACTCTAGTTTTTTCATAGTTTTTTGCTCTTTGTACACCTTTCATAAATATAGTTACTGACTTAGAGGAGCAGTTTTAACAGAAATAGCAAAGAATATAGGTTCACCTGTAGGTTTTAAAATATGATAAACAGTTTGTGGTAAAGGATCAGTTTCTCCTAACACTTCACTATTTCCTATGCTAGCAAGTTTTTCAATTTGGGTGATAGGTGTATTTTCTTGATTTTTACACTCAAACTTTAAAAGCGGAGCATTAAATTTTTCATACTTGCTAAATGTTGCTAAATCAACTAATTCTGGCTCATTGGTTTTTAGTAGTGCTATATCTGGAACTGGATTTGGACTTACTAATACATAATAAACTTCCGCAACTTTTTCTTTATTTTCACTAGTTTCTTCTATCTCAAAATAATCAACTAAGTTCGGAATAAACAATAGTTTACCTGGTATTGTTTTATCAGAAATATTTTTATCTTTTATCCTTGGAAAAATCAAATAAGGCGCTCCTAAAGTTCCATCACTGTATTTTTCACGATTAAATATATAAACATAGCCATCAACTGGTAAATCTAGACTAAATCTAAAAATATCTCCATTAGCAAAGTTATTATCAGATAAGGTTCTTTTAGGAATTAATTGTACCTTTTCTATTTTTTCTTTTATTTCTTTGCCTTCTTTTATTCTCGTTTTTCTACGTGCAACTTCAATAACTTCAGCATTATCACTTTTATCTATATTATTAGCCTCTTTTAGAACCCAAAAAGTAAATCCAACATCTACACCATCATCTTGTTTTATATCTTTGTCTGCGGTTGAACCAACTAAAGTATATTCAGACTGTTTAATAGTTTTTGAACTGGCAGATTTAGGACGAGAAACTTTAGGACGAGCTTTTGCTATTTTTTTTGGAGAGTCTTCTTCTAAACGTCGAATTATATCTCTTTTCTGTTCTTGTGTATTATTAGGTGTTTGAGAGTTTATAGCACTACTACTTAATATAAATACTAAAACCAACATTATAATCCACAAAAATTTGGTAGCTAGCTTATTTTTCATTTTTTTGCTCCTAAGCCTTATATTTATAAGGCTGTATTAAGTATATAAATGTAAAGCGCATTTTGTAGAAAAATCCCCAATAATTTCTTTAAAATAAATTTTTAGCGGTGCTCCAGTTCAAGTAGTACAACTATATTGGATTCACTAGTTGAAACTTCAAGTTTTTTTGTAGTTTTATTTTCTTCAAATTTGTTAACTTTATACTTTGCAAGCAATGTTTTAATAACCTGAGCTTGTTCAAGTTTTTCTATTGGGTTTAGTACTTTTTTATTATCTACAGACTGTTTAACTGTTTCTAATTCAAGGATTTGCTGTGAAGACCAAATAATCCAAATTTTCTCTGTACCAAGTGAACCACTAAATTCTAAACCTATATCTTTCTTTTTAGGAATTGTTATTTCTTGGTTTGCTGGAAAAAAATTCTCCTCTTTTCCATTTGGAAAAAGTAGAAAATACTTAGGTATATCATCGCTTAGTGGTTTAGGAGACTCATTTAACAAATAAATATACCCATTTTTTTGGGTTGTTAGATTAAATCTAATTCTATCATTATTGTGAAATATAAGCCTTTCTCCTGCTATAACTGTAGGTGTTTGATACTTTCCATCTCTAAACTCTTCTAATTCTATATTAAAATCTAGCTTATTTGTTATAGCCACAGAAGTTGTGTTTGTAGGAGTTGAACTGATATTGCTAGTTCTTGAGTGAAAACCAAATTTACTAACTATCACAATTGTCAGTACTGCTATTATAACTCCAATAAATAAATTCATCCTATTAAAGTTATGTGGGACAGAAGATGGTAAAATATCGTTATCTGCTTTAATACCAATACTATCTTTGCTATCTTTAGCAAAATCATAAGCTTTAGTTTGACGGTTTTTAGTTTCTATTCTTGTGAGTACATCCATTTCTTCATCAAGTAAAGCTTTAGATAAAAGCTCACCAAACTCTTGTGCACTAGCAAAGCGATCTTCCATTTTAAAAGAAAGTGCTTTAATTATTAGTCTATCGGCTTCATCAGATAAATCAGGACGTAACTGTTTTGGAGAAACTAAAATTCCTTTCTCCTGCATTTCATAAAGTTTTACAGGTGCAATTACTAATGGAAATCCAGCTATATTAAAGGGAATACGTCCTGTAATCATTTCATAAGCAATGATACCCATTGCATAAATATCAGATTTATTTGTAGGTTTGCCCATAATCTGTTCTGGAGCCATATAGGCTGGTGTTCCAGCCATAACAGTTGCACTAGTTTTTTCATTAGGAGATTCTTTAACTGTAGCTATTCCAAAGTCTATTACCTTTATTTTTTCTTCTCCATCCTTTAATGTAAGCATTATATTTTCCGGTTTAAGATCTCTATGGTAAATACCTGCTTGATGAATCTTAGTTATAGTTTTACCCAATTGTTTTAAAATATTTGCACTTCTTTCTAAATCTATTCCTGTAGCATTTTTCTTGACTAAGACTTTAAGATCATTGCCTTCAACATATTCCATTACCAAATAAGGTGATTTATTTGGCAATATACCTTGCTCTACTCCTTTAACAACCCCTTCAACATCTTTGAGTTTTTCTACAATAGCTTTTGCTTCTTTGGTAAATTTTCCAACAATCCATTCATCAGAAGCTAAAACATCATGCAACATTTTTATTACTACATACTGATTTGTTTCAGTATCTTTAGCTTTAAAAACAACCCCTATTCCACCTCTACCTAGTTCTTTTTCTATAATATAGCGGTTATCAATCATTGTTGGGGCATCTATTTTTAGTGTTTCTAAGTCTTCAGCTCTTGCTATATTTGAGTCTTCAATCACAACTAAACCAACTCCTTTCTACTAGAAAAAAGCGATAATATTACTAATATTGCCTGATATTTTTTTACATTATTTAGGCTTTTAGGTTTTAGGCTTTAAGCGGTTGGAAAGCCAAAACCTCGCCATTTTTAAGTCAGTTTCAACACTACTGTGACCTAGTTTAACTTCATCACATATTTCTTGAGTACTAAACCCTAAGATATATTTGAGTTGAAAAATAAAAGAAGCTCTTTCATCTATTTGAGCAAATTCTTCTAATGCTTCATTTAAAGCTAGTATATCTAAATCCAAACTAGTACTTAATTTTATCCCAGAAAAAGATACTCTTTGCATTGCCCCACCTCTTGCAAGTGCAGATTGTTCTTTTCTATAGTCCAGAATTATTTGAAAAATAACTCTAGCAGCAATAGCTAAAAAATGTTGACGATCATTTATATTAACTTCTTGTTGATTGGCTAATTTGATGAAAGCTTCGTTTACTAACACTGTTGGTTGAAGGATAACTTCTCCCACTCGATTTTGGAGTTTTTTAGAAGCAATTTTCTTGAGTGTATCATAAACTATTGCAAAAACTTGGTTTCTAGCTTCCACATCTCCTTTTTTCCACTTCTCTAGTAATATTGTTACTTCTCCCAATCTACACCTCTAACATTAAAGCAGCTTTTTGTTTTAATAAATAACCATATTGTATTTCTTTTACAGTAAAATAATAATAGTTTTTATTATTATTTTACTGCAATAAGATACTCTCCTATTTTTGTTCCATTTCCCTGCCCAAAATCTGGATCTGCTATAATTATTGGCTTTTGCTCACTTTTTATCCCATTTTGTAACCTTAATAAATCTCTTCCACTTGTTAAATATGATACTTCATAATTTTCAACTAAGTATTTTCCTTTTTCATCAACAAGAGCATCAAATGCAACCAAATTCAAGTTCCCATCTGGAGCTATTAACAAGCGTTTATTATTGCCTAAAAGTTGTCTTACAGGTTGCATCACTAACCTATCTAAAGCTCTTGCTGTAGGTTTAACTTCACTATTTATCTTACTTAATTGGTTATTGTCTTTTCGAACTAGAATTTGACGAAATTTCTCTATTGTTTTATTAATTTGGGAATATTCTCCAAGATCTGCACATTGTAAATTGCCTCTACTATCTAGTGTATAGACTGCATAACGTAATTCTTGAAATTTTCTGGTTTTAGCTTCATATTTACGATATACAACAAACTCAACAAGTACAGCATTTTGAGGTATAGATTGTTGAATATTTTCTAGGTTGACAGGAAGAGTTTCTACCTTAAATTCAACATTACGAGCTACTATTTTTTGCTCTAGCTCCTCAACTTTTTTTCTGATCCTGCTGCTAGATTTATGATAAATTCTTTTTCCCTAACATCATTTCCCCTTTTACCATAAATTATTGCTTCTTTTATATTTTCTTTAGCTTGATAAAACCTACTTAGATCATAGTAAAAAGTAGCCATATAAGAATGATTAGACCTTAGAGTTTTTTCTTGGATTTCTAAAGCTTTTTTTAGTAAAGATTCTGCCGTTTTATAATCCCCAGTATCTTGACATAACAAAGCTAAATTGTTGTAGGATTGAGCTAAAATAGGATGGTTTTCGCCTAAAACTTTCTCTCTTATCTCTAAAGCTTTCTTCAATAGAGATTCTGCTATTTTGTAATCTTCTTTAGCATAGTAAAGTAATCCTAAATTATTATAAGATTGTGCTACATCAGGGTGCTCTAAACCTAAAGCTTTCTCTCTTACTTCCAGAGCTTTTTTTAGTAGGGATTCTGCATTTACATAGTCGCCCTTTGTGTAATATAAACTACCTAAATTATTACACTCAGTTCCAAAATCAGGATGTTCTTGACCTAAAGCCTTTTCATAGATAGCCAAAGCTTTTTTCATTGAAATCTCTGCATTTACATAATCACCTTTGTCTCTGGCTAAATTACCTAAATTATTATAAGACAGAGCAACGTTAGGATGGTCTGAACCTAAGATCTTTTCATAAATAGCCAAAGATTGCTTATATAATGGTTCAGCCTTTGTGTAGTCTCCTTTTATATAATACAATCCTGCTAAATTATTGTAAGAACTAGCTGTATCAGGATGAGTTTCTCCTAAAGCCTTTTTTCTTATTGTCAAAACACGCTCCATTAAAGGCTCTGCAACTATATAGTCTCCTTTATCTTGGTAAAGCTGTGCTAAATTATTACATTCAGTAGCAACTTCAGGGTGATCTGGTTCAAAGGCTTTCTCATAAATATCTAGAGCTTTTTTTAGCAAAGATTCTGCCTTAGCATACGCTCCTTTAGAATAATAGATTCCTGCTAAGTTATTATAAGAAGCAGCTATTTGAGGTTGGTTGGTTTCTAAAGTTTTTTCCCTTATCAACAATGCCTTTCTGTAAAAAACTTCTGCATTTGTGTAATCTCCTATATTGTAGAAGATCTCACCTACAGAATTATAAGCATTAGCCTCACCAATTACTTCATCAATAGATTGAAATAAAGATATAGCTTCTTGGAATTTTTCAACAATTTGTTTTACTTCATCTTTTGATTTGGCTTGAGCTCTTAATAATTCTGCTTCACCATATACTTTATAAGCAGCAATTCTTAATTTATCTTTGTTAACAGCAGCACGAAGTTCTTTTATTTCTAAATTATATTTGCCAGCAGGTAAGGATTAGTATTAAATACCCTTCTCGTTTTAAGTCTAAAAATAGTGATAATTGACTGTTTAAAGCAAAAACATATTGTGGAAATCTTGGTAAACTTTGAAGAGTATTATTATCAGACTTTATAGTAGTGATTTTCTGGTATCATATTTTACAGCCAACTGATAGAAATATGTAATATTATAACTTAAATAAGATTAATAAAAGTTAGAAGATTCTTAACATTAATCTTATTTATAAAAGCGAAAATTGTTAAAATCCTCCCCAATGTTTTTAATAAACATGAAATCTTTCTTACATATAAATAGCAAGGAGCTATTTTGGATGGAGTTTATGCAAAGAATTTTTTCTAAGCTGGCTATAATTTTTTTAATTTCCATAGTTTTGCTATCAGTTAATTGTCAACCTCTAAAAAGCATAGAAGAAGAAATGGCTCAAGTAAGCCCTGAAGAACAAAAAGCTATTAATGAACTTTTGGCAGAATCAAGCTTGACATTAAAAGATATGAGGCCAATTGGAGTGTTAGGTGTTAAAAATAACCCTCGTGCAATAGCCTTTTATAAAGGCCATATCACAGGACTTTGTATCACTGATACTAAATTAAATAAAATCGATGCACTAGCAAATCTACCATTTCTTGAAGCCTTATGGTTAGTTAAAAATAAAATCACTAATATTTCTGGCTTAAGTCAATCTAAAGCATTAACAGATATTAATTTATCAGGAAATGAACTTACATCTCTAACAGGATTAGAAAATGCTACTGAACTAAAAACCCTAGTAGCGACTAATAATAAGCTCCAATCAACTAAAGGAATTGGAGGTCTAAAAAAACTCACCAATATCGACCTAAGCAATAATAGTATCAATCAATTAGAAGATTTATCAGGATTAAAAGATTTAACTAATTTAAATCTTTCATCAAATCAAATCAAATCTGTAGCAGAAATTAAAAACCTAGAATCATTGGAAACACTAAATCTTGATTCCAACAACATAGAGTCTTTCTCTGGCCTGTCAGGGCTTTCAAGGTTAACTAATTTAACAGCTAGAAAAAATAAAATTTCAAACATAGAAGATCTATTAAGTTTAGTGTTTCTTAAGAATGTAGATTTATCAGAAAACCTAATTACTCAATTGCCTAAAAATATAAACAAGTGGAATTTGAAAATTGAAGGTAACAACATTGAAATAGCTGATGCTGACACACCTGAATCACCTTCTTCTCCACTTCCTAAAAATGTAGTTTTAGAGTTACCCAAAATTTCTGGTACAAGTAAAAATAAAACCTTGCATTTTAGTGAAAATTTAAGTGGTTTTGAGTTTAGTGGTGGATTTAGCTCAATTAACGGAACATCCTTGTTAGAAGTAAGACGAAAACCTGATAATACAACCAAATTCTATCCTAAAGCTAATTTAGAAGTTTCTGTAGCAACAGGAAAAGTACGAGCATTTATGTACTATTATGAAGGACATTATTTGTTTGTTGATGCGACTCCAAACAATCCTGCTAAATTAAAAGGCAGGCTTATGTTACAAGGAACTTTTAGTAAGTTCTTTACAATTTGCATTCAATCAATTGATGGCGAGGCAAAGGATGTCAATATCAAAATAACTCAAGCAACAAGTTGATATTTATATTGATTGCAATAACTTATATCACTACCACATATTAGCTAAATGTTCTTTTAGTTCTTTTTGCATTTCTTTGGCAGAGTTATATCTACTTTCAGGTTCAATAGAAACAGCTCTAACTAATATGTCACTAATATTTTTAGAGACTTTTGGGTTAAGCTCATAAGGATGAGGATTTTCATCAAAATTAAAGCCATAGTAAGGATGAAATGGAGGAAAAGAACCTACAAGTAGATGAATTAGAGTTGCAGCTAAAGAATAAATATCTGTTTCTGGCCCAACGCTACCTTCAAAAAGTTCTGGAGGAGCATAACCCATAGTTCCAATAGCTGTAACTCCACTAGCTCGTAGTGCAGCTACAAAACGCGCTGTACCAAAATCTATTAAATACAATCGTTTTAAATTACTATTATAGATTATGTTAGAAGGCTTCATATCCCTATAAATAATAGGTGGTTCATAGGAATGAATATAATTTAATACATCACATAATTGAATTGCCCATCTAGTAACTTGCTTTTCTGAAACAAACTTAGGGTTTTCCTCTAAAATATCTAGTAAATTTTTGCCTATTATATATTCCATCACTAGATAATAATTGCCTTCATGGACAAAATATTTATAGAATTTAGGAATGGAAGGATGTGCTATTTTTGATAAAAGTTCTGCTTCACGTTGAAAATCGCTAATAGCCTTAGCATACTGTTTAGCTGTAACATATTCTACTGTCATTTGTTTAATAGCTCTTAATTCACCAGATTGTTGATCTTGTGCTAAATAAACAACTCCCGTTGCACCTTCTCCTAAAAGGTCATATATTTCATAGCGATTTGCCAAAATAGTTCCTTTTGGTAATATGACAGTAAAATCCATAACTTCACCTAATGTTTTACACAGCATTGATTAAAGAAAATTTATAATTAATTAGTTTTATTAGTAATATAAAATAAAAATCGTTAACATATCCTAACAGAATACAACGAAATATTTTAGAGGTTAAACTCATGTCAGCATCAGAAAATGTAACTCAACTATTATTAAACTGTAGTAGTGGAGATAAAGAAGCCTTAGCCAAACTAATGCCCATTGTTTACGATGAATTACATAGACTAGCAAACCACTACATGAGACTAGAACGAACCAATCATACTCTACAAGCTACGGCTTTAGTCAATGAAGTTTATCTAAGACTAATAGATCAAACAAAAGTAGATTGGAAAAATCGTTCTCATTTCTTTGGAGCAGCAGCACAATTGATGCGACGTATTTTAATAGATTATGCTCGTGGACGTAATCGTATCAAGCGAGGTGGTTCTGATAGTCCACTTCCCCTAGACACCGCTATAGGGCTTTCAGAAGCACCACCTGACATAGACTTTCTGGCCTTGGATGATGCCTTAAATCGACTAGCTACAATAGACCCTGTGCAAAGCCAAATTGTAGAATTACGTTTTTTTGGAGGGCTTTCTATTGAAGAAACAGCAGAAGTCTTAGGAATCTCACCTGCTACAGCTAATCGTGAATGGAGTATGGCTAAAGCACGTCTTTATCGTGATTTAAAAGGTAATAAGTAAAAATTTGGCAATATTTTTATTTTCTGAAATTTTGAGATAAAAATTCCTGGGAAATCGCCATGTAAGTTGTAGCTAGTTTGTTTATAAAGGTACGCTTATGGAAAATTACCAAACACAGGAAACAATTATTATGCTAAGCAAAGAACAACAAATTAAAGAACTCTTTTGGTCTACACTAGAAACCCCTAAAGAACATCGCTTAGAGTTTCTTTCTAAAGCCTGTGCTGGGAATAATGAGTTATATGAAGAAGTTATATCTTTGCTAAATTCTCATGAAGAAGCTGACTCATTTTTAGAAAAACCTGTAGCTAATTTTGCAGCCAAACTAGTCAAAGAAGAGAAAGAAAGCCTAGCTGGAACAAGTAAAGAAGCTTTCTTAGAACAACTATCAGGCCGAGTTCTAGATGGTAAATACTCCATAGAAAAACAACTAGGCCGCGGTGGTATGGGAGCAGTTTATCAAGCTGTACACCTAGGAACAAAACGCCCTGTTGCAGTAAAAGTAATTGCTCCACAATTTATGACACATAGCGAATTTGTCGAGCGATTTAAAAGAGAAGCTCAAGCAGCAGGAAAACTCTCTCACCCAAATGTAGTTAATGTTACTGATTTTGGTATTGCTAGCTTTGGATCTGCTAAAGTAGCATATCTAGTAATGGAATATCTTAAAGGTTTAACTTTAGGTGATCTAATTAAGAAAAAAGGTAAATTACCTATTAGCTTTACTATAGATATTTTGCAACAAGTTTGCTCTGCTGTTGGTGAAGCTCATAATCAATCTATTATTCACCGAGACTTAAAACCTGATAATATTTGGTTAGAACCTGATGGTAGGGGTTCTTACCACGTCAAAGTACTAGACTTTGGATTAGCAAAACTTTATTCAAATAATTTATCAGATGAAAGTACTTCTCCAGATTCTTTACCTACAAACACAAGTTTTGTCTTAGAATCCAAACCCATTTCTTTATTGCAAAAGGCTAGTAACAACAGAAATTCTTTTTATGAAAAAGAAACTCAATCTATAGCTACAGGTGAAACAGTTGGAAATATAGATCCTCGCTCTGTTCCAGAATGGATGACTAGAGTTGGAATGGTTTTGGGAACGCCTCTTTATATGTCTCCAGAACAATGTCATGGAAAAAAACTAGACCCTAAATCAGATATATACAGCTTAGGTATTATAGCCTATGAAATGCTTTGTGGAGAACCCCCTTTTAATGGGGATATGTATCAACTTATTCAAAAACATTCTGAAATGCCACCTATTCCATTACAGAAAAAAGTTAAAAACATACCTAAACCTATAGCTGATATAATAATGACAGCGCTATCTAAAAACCCAAATGAGAGATTTCCAAGTGCAAAGGCTTTTGCAACTGCATTAGAAGCAAATTTAGAAGGAGATATACCATTAATTCATCAATCTTTTAGTACTTATTGGAAAAATATAGTGGAAATACTTAGAATCTCTATACCAATAAATTTTGTTTTGGCATTAGTCATCAGTTTAATTTCTACTACATTACAAAAAGTTAATTTTAATTTTCCTTTAGCTGGTTCTCTTCAAGCTATTTGGTGGTTAGTACCAATGTTAGCAATTTTTTTAGCTGGAGATGTAAGTTTAGGAGCATTTTCACTGGCCGTAAAACAAGCCCAAGAAACAGGTAAAATCTCATCTAAAACAGTGGTTTCTAGTTTAGGAAAACGCACTCATTTGCTTTTAGCAAACGCTTTAAGAAGTTATTTACTTTCGCTTCTACAAATTTGGAAGTTTATTTTCCCAACTTTCCGTACATATGTTTACCACTCTTTTACTAGTTCAATAACAATGCTTGAAGATATAAAAAGAGGCGAGGTATTGGAAAGATCCAAACATTTAATTTCAAAGTTTTACTCTTTAGCCTTTTCCTTAAGGCTAAGAAGTTTACTAATTAAAGTAATTGCTTTTTTATTATTTTTAATCACTTTTATTTTTAACATTAACTGGTTTAATGGCATAGAGATGGATTTTTTCTCCTGCTTGGCGACAAGTTTTGCTATAACATTTTTTCTGCCAGGGTTATTTCTATCTATTGTTAACCCATTAGTAGATATAGCTATAGCAACACTTTACATCAAAGCCCGCGAAGCTAATGGTGAAAGCTTCTTGCAACTAAGTGTAAATAGTCAAGAAATTATCATTGTTGAAAGAGTTAAATTTTCCAACAAACGCAAAGTACTTTTAGCTAGTTCACTAGTTTTATCAATCTTGTTTTCAAGCTTTTCCTATATCTTAATTGTGCCACCTTTTGGTAAAGTGGCTCATGTGGTACGTCCACATATTGAAAAAATCCCTGATTCAGAAAATGCTTGGGTTGACTATAACCGAGCAATTCAAGATGTAGTTGATCTATCTGTAGCTGCGGCTAGATCTGGAGATAAGCCTGTTAAAGAAATACTTAACAATTTAACTCTTCAAAATATGCAAGATCCAGGCTACGCTAATTTAGAAGATGTAGCTTTAGGAAAAAAAGATTTTAATGAAAAACAACTAGCCTACTTAGACAGTCACCAAGGAGCAATAAAATATATACTTTCAGCAGCTAAAAAGCCAAAATCCCAATTCTCAGCTCAACTCCCTTCTATTGCTGGCTCTGTACCTAACTTGTTGGAAATTAGGTCATTAGTTCATATTGCTGCGGCTGAAACAAGAAGACTCCAACAAAAAGGTAAAATCGCCGAAGCTGTAGAACTTGCATTAGCTAATTATAAAATGGCTATAAATATAGGGTCAGAGCCTAATGGAAGTTTAATTGCTTCATTAATTTCTATGATATGTCGTGGAATTGTTGTCAAATCTCTCCTTACATTACTCTACTCTAATACTACAGATTCTAAAATGGATACAGAAATTGCTCGTGAAATACATAAGCTAGATCAGAAGATGCCTAATACTTATGATATTTTTGTTAGAGAACTTCAAGGAACACAAATATCTCTAGAAGATATACTATTACATATGAATACTGAACCTCTAGAAAATACTATTAATAAAAATCCATCTGTAGAGAAATTTATTCTTACAATGTGTCCTGGCTTACGTATTAGGATTTATAATAGTTATGACAAGTGTAACAAGACTTATTTAGGGCTTATTAAGCCAGCTTTAGAAAATTGGGATTTTCAAGCTGACGTTTACAAAAAAGAGTTTGGAGAGCTTTTTGAGTCAACTTATTCTATAGATGGTTTTATTGCTTATTCTATGTTTGCTGTTGGAATGCCAAGTTCTCTAGCAACAATGAAAAGTTTATACAATAGTTCCGCTATTTCTGGAAGTTTAGTTATTTTTGCTGCTGCTTCAGCCTATAAAAAAACACATGGAGAATTTCCCCCTACACTAGAATTAGCAATGAGTGAAGTTAATTTACCAATGCCTATAGATTTAACTACTAAAAAAGTAGTTGGATATAGACTAGAAGAATCTAAACCAGTAGTTTGGTTTGCTGGTGTCGATGGTCAAGATAATGGAGCAATGTCTGCTTACCAACTTTCTAATTATTTTAACCCTACATTTGGTAAAGATTTAATTTTTTATTACAACAAGTTACCTTTTGAATCTAATAACTAACCTTGAAACTTATAAGTAATTAACCTGTGCCAATGGCAATTTTAGCCAAAACTAAGGAACTTTTTCAAATTAGAACGTACTTTAATAAAGTAAAAAATAAAAGTTGCTAAATTAGTAGTTTTAGCGTTAATGTTATATTTTGTAAATGCTTAAAGAAAAGTTAAAAACTTGTTTGGATTTAACAGGAAGGAATTCTTAAATGAGCAACAGGTACCCTCAAGACCCTAACAGCCCTTATGGACAAGCTTATGGCCAACAACCTAATCAGCAATATCCTCAGTATGGGCAAAATCCCCAAACAAGCCAGTCTCCCCAAGAGCATTATTGGCAACCAGGTCAATTTGATCAAGACTATAGCCAAGGACAACAACCTTATAATCAACAACCTCAATATGGCCAACAACCCCAATATGGTCAACAACCTCAATATCAACAACCTCAGTATCAACAACCTCAATATGGTCAACAGCCTCAATATGGTCAACAACCCCAATATGGGCAACCTTATCAACAACCTTATAATCAACAAACTCAATATCAACAACCTAATCAGCAATATCCTCAATATGGCCAACCTTATCAACAACCTTATAATCAACAAACTCAATATCAACAACCTTATCAACAACAAAACTATGGGCCTTCATCTATGCAATATGGCCAACAATATCAGCAACCCTACGCTTCATATGGACAAGACATTGTTTATCAAAGCATAAGAAAAGCTTCTAACCTAGCATTAGGGTTTGCAATTGCAGGCTTTTTCTTGTTTGCTTTAAGGTTTGGAGGGCTTTTCTTTGGAATTTTTTCTGTTGCTCGTTCTAAAAGAGCATTAAATGCAATCCAACGATATAATATAGGACATGAATTTACAGGCAAGCTAAAATTCGCTATGGTATTGGGAATTATAGATATAATTTTTGCTACTCTGTTTTTGTTTTCTATGTTTTCCTAAATATAGAAATAGATATTAACTAATATATTTGGCTCAGAGTAAAATTCGCTGAACAATATCAACCCAAAGCAAAGGGTTATTTTGATCTTCAAGACTGCCATAAGCAGGAATAATAATGTAAGAATGCTCTAAACCAAATTTAGCAGCCTGAGTTTTGTGATGAGGACTGTCATCTATTAAATAATCAGCCTTTATTTTCCTAATATCTTTCCAATTACAACTTATTTCATCCCAAGAATAAGTCTTTGTAAAATACTTATTTAACCCATACTTAAGTATTTTATCAAGGTAAGTTCTATTACTTACTGTCCATATAACCATCTCATATCTCTTGCCTACTTTTTCTAGTAACTCTTTCATTCCCTTTCTTTCATTAAATCCTAGGATTTTACTTCCTTGAACTATTGGAACTCCTAAGGTTTCATCCAAATCAAAGGCTACTATTTTTTTCATAAACACCTATCCTAAATAAATCTAGTATTTACTACTATATAAACAAACTTAAAACCACACAAATAATACATAGTATTACATTTAACACCACAACTATTATTCCAATAACCATTATTGTTTGGTTCTGAGACTTGGAATTTTCTCTGTTTGTTAAATCCATTTCAGAAAATATCTGTTGTTCTAATGCTTGTTTTGTTGTATTACACCGTAAGCATTGTTCTGTATATGGATCAAACAAATCTGATAAATGACAGATATCACAACGAGTAGGATATTTTTCTATTTTTACTTTAATTTCATCAACTTGTTTAAGCATTGTTACTAAAAAACTAAAGCTAATACAAAGTGTTTATTTTCTATCTTTTAAAGTAAGTTCATATGGAGGTAATGTAGTAAGTCTTTTATCGTCAATTGCTCCACCTACAGTAAAATGATATAGACTTTGATATTTATTATTTTGAAACCCAAAAATTCCATGCACTGGATCATCAAAAAAACATCCTATTCCAGTAGCACGAACCCCAATAGATTCTGCGGCTAAATAAAGTATTTGCCCTATTATTCCAGTTTCCCAAAAAAGTCTACGATAAAACCACGCTCCTAATTGATTAATAGGTTCTTCAAACTCTGCTATCATACCTAAGCTAAAAGCACTATCTGAAGCGATATCTTGGTTACAACTAACTTGTTTTGCTAAATATTGGCAGTTTCCTTCTGTCAAAAAGTATAGAGGTAAATCTTCAGGACAAAGAGGAGGTTTTTCCCAATTAAAAGCTGTTTTAACAAGGTCAGATTTCATTTCTTCTTTTAGTAAAGCTACTTTTTCTGGATCTCTGACTAAAATATAAAGCCCTGGCAATAGTTCTTTTATACGATGAACAAATATGCACAGATGGACAGAACTAGGCCAAGTCATGGCATCCCATGGAGCATTGTTACTTGGCATTGTCTGTGCCAAGATGGCATAGAAATCTTGAGCAGATATTTCTGTTTTTCCATCAAAATCTACTGCACTACGTCGTTGAAAAATTATTTGTTGAGCAGTAAATTTTGTATTTTGTGAAGTAAGTAGTTTTTGAAATTTATTTGGCTCTTTTGCCTTAACCACTTTTTTTAGTTCAGTTCTAGGTTTTTTGCAAGCTTCTGACACTAAATCTATTATTGACCATTCTTGGTGCTCTTGGCTTAAGATGTTAGCCTGTCCAAACCATTTACTAATATTTGCTATTTTGTTAATTTCTTCTGACGGCAAGCTAAGTGAGTGGTTAACAAAATCTAAACTAGGTATAACTACAGCTATTAAATCTGGATGTTCTTTTTCACCCTTAAGAAAATCTTCCGTGCGGTTTAAGCCTAGAATCGCAGCAATTTCTTCATCACTAACATCAGATAAAACAATAAGTTGCCACCCTAACAACCTAGCAGAAAAGCTTAAAGCAGCAATTGCATGACCAATATCATGTTGGCAATATCTAAAAGCTCTTTCTCCATACTTCCAAGCTTCACGCCAATGAATAGAACTTAAACCAATAAGAAAAGAGTTTTCTGGAAAATCTGACATAAGGTTTTTCCAAGCTTCTACTGGTATTTCTGCCCGTATTTCTAAGCTATGGCATGCTGAAGCATAATGACAAACTATTGCTTGTTCAGGTTGTTGAACAGCATTAGATATATTTTTTTGATTAAAAATCAAATATCCTTCTGTTGGATGGAGGTTTCCACTAGAAGGATTAATACGTAAAGCCCAACGTTCACCTCTATATTCTTTCCAAGCAGAAAGAGCTAAAGAAAATTCTAGAAATCTGGCTAAAGACTTATCTGTAACGGGTAGAACTCTTTTTGCTGGCAAAAAAAGTTCTGAATATAAAACACCAATATCTCCTTGAGAAAAAGGTAAATCTATTACTTGGCAACCTTCAAACCTACGAAATGGATTAGGTTGATTAGCCCAATCCAAATAGCCAAGACTGCGAGCATAACGATTAAAGTGATGTTTTGTTTCTTTGTGATAATAAAATGCAGCATCTTGAGGAGTATTTAAACTTTCATTTTTGTTTCTACTAACTAATTTAAATAAATCTTTAAGCATATCTACCTATTCTATAAAAAGAAATTAGTTTACAAACTTATAATACTATTTTGTGGATTTTTTGAACATTGCCCTAAATTGCAGCACCATTACTCCACATTAGTCAAAAATCTATCTAGGACTATATCTTACTATATAGTTTATTCTATATAAGCCAACAATACCTATTTAACAATTGAAAAATAAGTAGTTATCTGACAATTAACAAAATAGTAGTTATATTTTTATTTATTTTTAGAATGGTACACATATTGCTTAAGTAGGTTAAAACTTTTAAGCCCTAAAGTTTAGCAAGTAATAAATTTACGTTTGGGATAAGGCATATGAAAAAAAATAAAGGTTTCTCTCTTATAGAATTAATAATTGTGGTAGTAATTATGGGAGTCATTGTAGCCATTGCAACACCTAATTTGCTGGCCTCACGTCGTGCGGCTAATAGTGCAGCTGCAGCACAAACTATGCGTCTATTTCATTCAGCAGAATCAACTTATCAAGCAGGTATTGGAGCAGGCAATTTTGGAACTTCTCAAGATTTAGCTACTCAAAATTTTATTGATGAAGCCTTAGCTGATGCTTGTACCACTACTGGATCGCCCAAATCTGGTTATGTTTTTACTGTAACCCCATTAGTGCCTACTGGCAACAAATTAGCTGATTTTAATGTTGTGGCTGTTACTGCTATTACTACAGGCATTAATAGAACTGGTGATAAAAATTTTTATGTAGACGCCACAGGAGTTATTCGCGCTTCTAGTGTATCTGCTACTCCTACTTCCACAGATGAACCTATTCAATAAACTTTATCAAAAATCTTGAAAGGATACTACAAAAGGACAACACAATAAGCATTGCCCTTTCAATAATTTAAGCTCTAAAGGATTAGGAAATTTTGTTTTCATATCCATCCAAAGATGAAACTAATTTGTTTAGTTCTTGTTGTTGTTTAAGCTTAGTTTCTTCAAGAGCTTTAATTTCAACATTTAACTTTTCTAGTTGGTCTTCTGTTTCATTAAGTTTTTGAGTATATCGGGCAAGAAGTTTTCTTTCTTCTTCAGTCTTACCAATTGCTTTAATATTTTCACGCAACCGACCTTGATCAGCAGCAATTCGAGTAATTTGAGCGTTTCTAGAAGAAATTTCTGAGCTTGTCATAGCTATTTGATTTTTTATATCTACTATATTTTGCAGTTTTTTACGAGTTTCTTCATTAATATATTTTTGGCTGATAAAGAAAGATATATCTTCTGAAGTGATATTAGAAATCTGGTAAGCTCTTTCAAGTATTTGTTCTTCTACTACAGGAAACTTTATAGTAGCTTTAGCTTCTAGAGGAATACGAAAGCGTAAAAAGTTTTCTGTTGCTTCAAAAATTTCCTTGCTAGAAGGTGACTTCATTTCCCAATAAGACCTGCGTGGATGTTCAAGAACTATTGTTTTAGCCCTATTATCCTTGTTTACTATAGTATAGGTTTTAGTTTCAATTTGTTTTGATAGCAACACCAAACTACCTTTATCTGACTTAATCAAATAAACTCTATCTTTTGAATTATCTAGAGCTGTTGTAATAAAAGTACCTAAATCAGCAGCAAAGGTTAAATATCTCTTTTCTCCAGGTTTTACTCTATCAAGCAGTGATTCTCCAGAATAAGTACTGCCTTCAAAAACAGTTAACGGGCCAGCTTCTAAAGTTAAGTTAGTGTTATTTTTAAGTAACACTCCACTCATAGGATTTTTCATAGAACTATAAGCACTAAAGATAGAAATTCTTTCACCTTCTAGCTTGCTGTTAACAATTGGGATAAGCGCAGAACTATTATGACGAATACTAACAGGCAAATTAATTTTGTATTCAAACAAATCCCCTACATCATTGCCAGAAGTGTTGTTAGTAGTCGAATTTTCAAGACTTTCTTCATAGCTTCGACTAGGAGCAACAGGTTTAGGTTTAGTTGGGTCAGGTGGTGGAGGTGGTGGGTCATAAGCACGTCCTGTACTGCCAACTACTCCTCCCATAACACCACTTACCTTACCACCAACTACACCTCCCTCTACACCTCCCTCTACACCTGCGTGCACTCCGATATTGTCTTCATAAGTTTGAGGAGCTAATGCTACTTGTTGTTTATAAGCAACTTCTGGACGTGTGTAATATCTAGCAGCATCTAAATTTTGAATAAAAGAAACAGGTAAACCAGAAACTAAAGATAATTGAACATTATCCCAATCTTCATCTTGTTCATTATCAACAATTGCCCAACCTTGAATAAAAAGCTTCCCTTTTTCATCCAAAACTACACGATAACTAGTCTTCCATACAGGTGCTTCTATTGTATAACCTGCAACTATGTTGCGAGTCCCATTACCTTGGGCATTTATAACTAAATTACGAGCAGTCTTTTTATGAGATGTATTAAGTATTTCTAAGTATTGTTCAATATCTGAGCGAATTTTTCGATCTATAATACGAATTCCTTTTATCTCAGTAAAATCAAAGTTTTGTAGCATTCCTATATCCGTAGAAATAACTAGTGACTCTACTTTTATTGTGTTATTTGCTTGTTGTTGCTGGCGTTCTTCCAAGCCAATGACTTTACCTTCTGTTGAACCGCTACTAGTCTTTATTTCTACCCTAGTACCTATTAATTGGCCTACCAAAGTAGTTAAGCTTTTTGCTTTGTTAGCAGATAAATTTATAACAAAGTTTTCTAGTTGTTTATTTATAGGCTTAGCTGTGTTATAAGTAACAGTAGAAACCTGCCCACCATTTAAGTCTAGTAATAGTAATGACTTAAGCACATCATTCATTTGGTTAGAAGTAAATTCTAGTTCAATATCTTGATTTCCAGTTATAGTTCCTTGACGTTCAAAATACCCCATTCCATGGCTATATAGAATGACTTTTTTAACTGGTAATCTAGAAGGTTCATTTTTTTCTTGAGCAAAAGTAGTAAATGTAAGGCAAAGAATTAAACAAACAAGTAATATTTTTTTCATAAGTCCCTCGGCTTAGCATAAATTAACCTGCATTGTTTTAGACAACATTCATCTACTAAAGTTCCCAAATTAAAAAACTTCGAATTTGAAATCTTTCAAGAGTCAGCAAACTACTTTATTCACTATAAGTTACAATTTCTTTTCTAAAGCAGTAAAATTTTCCTAAAAATCTGTAATTTTTCTGAGAGAAAAAAATTTTGTCTATCGCCATGTATTAACGAAAAGAAAATATTAAATTAACTATAAGGAAGGTATAAACTTATGAAGAACTTTCAAGAATTGGCAACAAAATTTTACTCTCTAGGATTTTCACTAAAATTAAGAAGTTTATTTATCAGAATAGTTGCGTTTGCTCTATGTATAGCTATTTTCTTGGTAAATATGACTTGGGTTGATCCAAACGAAGCTAATGTTTTAACTCGTTTAGTAAGCACTATTGCAGCCACTTTGATAGTTCCAGGATTGTTTATGATCATTGCTAGCCCACTAACCAATATGACAATAGCATCTCTTTATTTGAAAGGCCGCCAAGCTAAAAGTGGTCGACATAGTGGAACAGCTGAAGAAGCAGAACTTTCTGCAAAAACAAAATTTACCACAATCCGCAAAATAGCTACAGCAGCCACATTATCTTTAGCTATACTAGCAGGAAGTTTTTCTTATATAGCAATGGTACCACCTGCAACTGTAAAACCTTCCACTAACTCCATACAAGTAGAAAAAGTAGCTGATAGTGAGAACGCTTGGGTTGAATATAACCTAGCCATTCAAGATGTAATTGGGTTTCCTACTGCGGTTGCTAGCAAGCATATGAACAAGAAAATTCAAGAAGTTATGGGAGAATTATCTGTTGAACAGCTAAGAGAACCTGGTTATGCAAATTTGGAAAAGAAAGCTTTTGGTTCAGAAGCCTTTTCTGATGCTGAGTTAGCCTATATCAATAAACATCAAGATGCAATTAAACATTTACTTGCAGGAGCAAAACTTTCTAAAGCTCAATTTTCATCAGAAAAACTAACAAGTTCTTCTCCTGTACCTAATTTATTACAAGTAAGAGCTGTTGCTCATTTGGCTGCTGCTGAAAGTCGTCATCTAAGAGAACAAGGCAAAATTCAAGAAGCTGTAGAACTTGCTCTAGCCAACTACAAAATGGCTACAGATATTGGTTCAGAACCAAATGCCAGCCTAATTGGAGTCTTAATTTCAGTAGTATCTCGTGGTATTGCAAGTAAAGCTTTACTCTCATTAGTAAACTCTGGTGCAACAGATGCAAAAATGGATATAGAAATTGCTCGTCAAGTAAGTGCAATGGATCGCCGTATGCCAAATGCTTATCAAAGCTTAGCCTTGGATCTTCAAGCCAATCAAAACTTAATGGAAGAAATATTAGTAAACCTAAATACCAAAGCATTACCTGAAGAACCTTCTTTTAACCAAACACTTGCAATTAACTCAATTGCCTTATTCCCAGGATTGCGCGTTAGAACCTATAATACCATCTCTACTATAACCCAAGATTTTCTTAATAAAGTTCGTCCTAATTTAGAAAATTGGGATTTCCAAGCTGCTGAAAAATTTAACCAAGAAGTCAATGAACAAGCTGCTAAAACTCATTATTCTCCTAATGAATTTTTATCTACCTCATTGTTCTATATGTACTTACCTAGCGGTTCAGCAATAATGAAGAGCATTTATAATGGCAATAGCTTTGGCAAAACATTAACAACATTTGCTACTGTTTTAGCTTACAAAAAGAATCACGGACAATTTCCTGCTAGTTTAGAACCTGCTTTTTCTGAAGCTGGCATTTCAATACCAACCGATGATGCAACAAAGAAAAATATTGGCTATCGTTTAGAAAACAATGTTCCAGTAGTGTGGTTTGCTGGTGTTGATGGTCAAGATAATGGTGGAACATCTGCTTATGAATTAAATAACTATTCTAGTGCAGTAACTGGCAAAGATTTAATCTTTACCTACGGTCAAATGTTTCTAAACAAATAGCATTAAATACAGAAGTTTCTTATAGTCAAACTTAACGTCACTTATAGAAAACCCGATAAAACCAGGAATGGATTTATCGGGTTAATTTTATTTTCTAACAACTCTAGACAGCCAGACATCTATTTTGTTTAATAATGATTCTAATGTTTTCTCTATAGATTCAAGAAAAATTTTAATATACAAAATTCTCAGCTACATAAAATTATCTCTACTTTGCTAGAAAAGGAATATTTATGAAATATAAAACTGTGACATATGAGACTACTAAACAAAAAGCACTTCATTATTTTGTTATTATGTTTTGCATATTCATTGTTTTTAGCTCATTGCCATTAAATACCTTAGCACAGAAAAAAAGTTCTAAAAGTAATTCATCTAGCAATAACCAACAAAAAAATGAAATGGTTGAAGAACAAAAAATTGTTCATTTGCTTTCTAGAATTGGCTTTGGAGCCAGAATCGGAGACATTGAACGAGTAAAAGCACTTGGTATCTTGCCTTACATAGAGAATCAACTTGAACCGGATTTAATTGACGATAGCCTAATCAATGAGAAATTAGCTAAACTTTCAACACTGGTTTTGCCTACGCCTAGCATTCTTGAGCGTTTTAACCCACCTCCACCAAAAGCTGAAGTTCCAAAAGCTGAAGCACCTAAACCTGAAATGGCTAAGTCTGAGATGAATAAACCTGAAATGGTTAAGTCTGAGATGAATAAGCTTGAGATGGCTAAAGAAGATAATAAGCCTAGCCAAGAAAAGCCTAAAGAAACACCTAAATCTGAAAACGCCAAGCCTGAAACACCTAAACCTGCTCCAAACCCTCAACAAGTTATAATCGAGCTTCAACGAGCTAGTCTTTTGCGTGCAGCTTATAGCAATCGTCAACTTTATGAATTGATGGTAAATTTTTGGGAAAATCACTTTAACATCTTTATAAATAAGGATTCTGACCGTTTTCTTTTAACAAGTTTTGACAGAGATGCTATAAGACCTTTTGCTCTAGGAAAATTTCGGGATTTATTAGGTGCAACTGCTCATTCACCTGCTATGCTCTATTACCTTGATAATTGGCAGTCAAAAGGCCCTCGCATTATTCCTGCTACAAAAGATAAACCAGAACAAGTCATATCAGGACTTAATGAAAACTACGCTAGAGAATTAATGGAACTACATACACTTGGTGTAGATGGTGGATATACTCAAAAAGATGTTACTGAAGTAGCTCGTTGTTTTACAGGTTGGACTATTCGCAAACCCAATGAAGAAGGCTTATTTCTTTACAATCCAACAATGCATGATAATGGTGAAAAAATAGTATTGGGGCAAAAAATACCTTCAGGTGGTGGAATAAAAGATGCTGAAATGGTGTTAGATATATTGGCTCGTCATCCTTCAACAGCTAAATTTGTTGCAACAAAACTAGCTCGTCGCTTTATAAGTGATGATCCTCCTGTAGAAGTGATAAACAGAGCTAGTGCAGTATTTCTTAAAACAGATGGATCAATCAAAGAAACTCTAAAAGCAATTTTAACTTCACCAGAATTCTTTTCTGTTAAAGCTTATAGAGCAAAGGTAAAATCTCCTTTTGAATATGCAGTCTCTGCTATTAGAGTGTTAGGAGCAGAAACAGATGCAGATAAACCTATGCTAGATTGGATAGCAAGAATGGGACAACCTATTTTTGGCAAACTAACCCCTAATGGTTATGCAGATAAAGCTGAAGAATGGTTATCTGCCTCTACAATAATTGAGCGAGTGAATTTCTCTACAGCCCTTGTAAACAATGAAATAAAAGGAACAAAAGTAGATACTAAATCTTTACTTTCAGGAATAGATGTAAAACAACCTGAAACTGCGGTTAACTCGATGGTTGAGCTTATACTAAATGGAAAAGCAGAAGCTAAAACCTTAGAAGCCTTAAGGAAAGCAGCATCTGATGCACCTTTAAATAATCAACCAAACCAATCAAAACAACCATCAACACCTCTTATAGCCTTGGTTATTGGTGCACCTGACTTTCAAAAACGCTAGCATTAAACATCAAAAAAACAAGGTAATTATTATAATTCACATTGTATAATAATTACCTTGTTTTGTGGCAGTATAATATATTTTCTTGATTTTAAGTATATTAACAGCTATTGCCTAACAAAAATTTACACCTGATAATAAAACAAAAACACCTATTAAATCCAATATGCAAGAAATAACAGTGCCTCCAAATCGCCATGAAATATCTTGCATTCCAGAACCTAATAAATTAGTTGTATTAATAGGTCGATTAACTACTAAAGAAATTATTGACCAATTAAAAAAACTTGTTATAAAAAATACTAAAGGTATAAGGACAAAACGTGTTGCAGTAATGTTAGCAAACAAATATGGAATAGCTAATCCAATAGTCAAACCTAAAATTAATCTAAGAGCACCTAATCCCAATACAGAAAGGAAAGGAGGGTTCTCTTTTCTCATTAATTGAAGTCCTAAATAACACCAAGAGAAATAAAATAGTACTTTGAAAACTACCCATAAAATAAAGGACATAGCTTATTACTCCACCAAAATAGTAATGCATTTCCCTATTATCTACTTTACCATATCACTTTCTTCTTAACTACTTTTCTTATAAAATAAGTAATTTGACTATTAAGATTTCATACGCTATATAAAACACGTAAGCATATTACTATTTGACTGCAACCCAAATCTCAAACCCACCTAAGCCAGTTCTTGGATCAAACTCTTCTCCATATCGCTCCAACATAGCACCCTCAGTAGCTTCATAGCCTGAAGTTTCTAAAGCTTGTTGCCAAATAGCTGCAATAACCCCACGAATTTCAGCAATATGTCCAGCATGACTAAATACAGCATATTTCTGTTTAGGAAGAGAGAATTGTACCAATCCCAAAGGTATTTCTGTATAATCCTTAACTTCTACTCCTGACAAATAGTTAAAATATCCTTCATCATTAAAGTTAAAACATACTCCGTATGCATCTTTGCCTATTTGTTTTGGAATGTTGCCAAGAAATAGTGAGAATTTTTGCCACTGATTTGGAATTCCAGCAGGTGATTTGCAATCATATAGTTCAATAATTCCAACAAATTTTTTAGGTTGTAAAATTTCTATTCTGGGTTTCTGAAGTTTAGATTTTAATGTTGATGTCATAACAATCGGCTCCGTTAAAATAAGATGGTCAATAAGTCTTTGTTGCCTTACACTTTCAGGAGTGACTTTAAATTCTTCCTTAAAAGCACGAGAAAATGCTTCATGTGAGTTATAGCCATGATCAAGGGCAATTGATAAAATATCCCTTGTTCCTGAAACAAGTTCTTTAGCAGCCTCAGATAAACGCCGTTGTCGAACATATCTCATCAATGAAATACCTAAAACATCTGCAAATGCTCGTGTGAGATGGTAAGGAGATACATTACTAGCTTTAGCAATTTGTTCAAGGTTTATAGACATGCAAGAATGATTTTCTACAAACCAAAGTGCTTTTTGAACAGGATTCATTAAACCTCCTATAAAGTTTTATTCCATTTAACTTAGCTTAATAATATTGTACTTAAAATTTGTTTGCTTGATAGTTTTTGCTATAACCAGCCTATTTTTATAGACACAAACTAATTTACTCTTTTCATATTTCTACCTTTTTAGCCTTCCTTTTTTACATTACTATTACTTACACTATCTCAAAAATTTATAATTAATTGTTCATATTGGATTTTTAGTAAAAAGGAAGTGTACTTTTATGAAAAATTATTTCTTAGCCTTAGCATTTTCAATTTTGCTAGTCAGTCTTTTTAGCATTACAAGTTTTGCTGACAACAAAAAAATTAATGTTAAAGAAGTTTCTATTTTTAAAGATGGGCATGTTTTTGTTTTACATGAAGGAAATTTGCCTACAGATAATGATGGAAATGTTTTAATTGACTATTTACCTAGTCCAATTCTTGGAACTTTTTGGGCTTATTCAGCAGATACAAATGCAAAATTAACTGGAGTGGTTACAGGACGAAAAAAAATTTCTATTGAACGAACTACACTTAGTCTTGATGGTTTATTAGCAGCTAACATTGGGGCAGAAGTAGTTATCACAGAAAAACCAGTTGGTATTAATAACCCTATTAATAGTTATTCTGCTGTAATATTAGGCATTCCTACTCGTAGCTCAGAAGAGTTGGCTACAACTTCCCCACCAAACAGTTTAGAACAACTTTCACAAAAATCAGATTTAGTGCTTTTAAAGACAAATAATGGAACAAAAGTCTTACCTATTTCTCAAATCCAAGATATTACATTTAAAAATTCTTTTAACAACAAACTGCCTGAAGAAGAATTTCGTAATCAAATGACTTTAAAACTAGATTGGGGAAAACAAAAATCTGCTAGTTCGGCTGAAGTAGGTTTGGTTTACGTACAAAAAGGAATTACCTGGATCCCAAGCTACAAAATTAATTTAGATGGCAATGGTAATGCTACAATTAAGCTACAAGCTACGTTAGTTAATGAGTTGATAGACTTAAATGATGTAACAACTAATTTAGTTGTTGGTGTTCCAACATTTGCTTTTAAAGACAATATTGACCCAATCGCTCTGCAACAGGCAGTTTCTCAAGTTGCATTTAATAGTAATTTTGCACGTAATAATAGTGTCTCTGTTAGTAATTTTGACAATAACCTTATAAACAGTCAGCGTGCAATAAATAGCCAAGTAATAAGCCCTAGAACAGAAGAAGCTGAAACTGATATTAGTTCTTATAACCCAACGTCACAACAAACAGAAGATTTATATATATTTAAGCTTAAAAATATTACCTTAAAAAAAGGTGAAAGAAGTGTTTTTACAATAGCTGAACATACTTTCAAATACAAAGATGTTTACACACTTGATATTCCCTTTGCTCCGCCGACTGAAATACTAAGAAACATAAATTCACAACAACAACTAGAAATTGCTAAAGCAATGAGAGAAGCCAAAGTCATACACAAAATTAGAATAACTAACAACAGTAACCAACCCTTTACTACTGCTCCTGCTTTGATTACATCTAATGATAGAGTGCTTGCAGAAGGAATGCTTACTTATACAGCAACTGGAGCAACTACAGATTTAGAAATAACTAAAGCCATCAATATTTTAACTAAAAAAACTGATACAGAAATCAAACGAACACCTAATGCTATACGTTGGCATAGTGATGATTATACCAAAGTAGACCTATCTAGCACATTAAAACTAACTAATCTCTATAACCAGCCCGTTTACTTAGAAGTAAACCGTTATATCTTAGCAGCCATTCCCGGTTTAGAAATAGATTCGTAATGTTGTTTGGGTAATTGTAGGGGCAGCCCTTGTGGCTGCCCGTTCTTCAATGAATAAGACGGGCAGCCACAAGGGCTGCCCTTACAGTAATTTCACTAGCATATCCTTATTTTCACTTCTAAAACGGGAATTGCTGGCTAATTCTAGCTTCTGCTCACTAAACCTCTTAAAATAAAAAGTTTAATCTCTTTTATAAAACCTCTATAACATCTTATCTATAAACACAATCTTTTAAGTACTTTACAAATTTTTCCAAAATTTTTCCGCTTTTTGCACTTTTCTTAGAACTTTTTTTATTTATAATCGTTAACATTGTTGAATTACTTAACACTGTTAATTAATTTAACGAGACTAAAAAAGTTTTAACTAATGATTAAACTGACGATAGTTCACAAGTAACTATCTTAAAAAGGAGAACTGAGATGAGAGACAAAATTTTAAACTTCGCACTAGCAACAATTTTAATGGTAGGGTTAAATCCCTTTCAAAGCCTTGCTCAAGAGCCAATTCAAGCTATAAAACCATCTCAAGGGGTTCAACAAGAAAGCAAACAGTCGACAATGAAAGGTCAATGGACATTTCAAACCCAAGTCAATGGAAAAATTCTAAAAATTCATGCTTTTTTCAAGAAAAATAACACAGGGTTTGTTGTTGGAGGGTCAGATGGCACATTACCATTAATTTACAGCCAAAAAGGTAATGTTTTAAATGTTACATTCCAAACTCCTTGGTTGTTTGATTATCCTGATGTAACAATTCTCTTTCATGGAACATTATCTGATAACAATAATATTACTGGCACTGCCACAATAATCACTAGTCAAGAAGATCTGTCTAGTCCAAATGGGTTTCTCACTTTTACAACACCAGTTACTGCTCAAAGAGGAGATTTCTTTACTAAAAGTGAGTAAGATTGATTATATGCTGTAATGCTTTAGTAAAAATAGTTAGTACTAGCAAATTTTACAACTTATTGAAGAGTAAGTTGTTTGATGTAAAATGCTAATAGTAAAATACTAATCGTTAGTATCTTCCAAACTGTTTTCCTATAAACTAACGTTCCCAACATTTGCTAGTATTAGCTATTTCTTTCAGCAACTAAGATTTAGCTAAAGCGATTTGCAGACTACTAGATTTAGAAATATAGAACAAATATTTGATCATAATTTTGCCAACAAATCAGTGATAAACTGTTGCATATGCTGATAATGTGAGCCTTTCCAAAATATTTTTTGACAATCTTGACACTGAAAAAATTCTTCATAATGTTGTACTGTTTTTGGTTGAAGTTGATCAAGTATTTGTTCTTTATCAACTGAGTTCAATCGTCCATTACAACTTAAACAGCGTTGAAATATAGCGCTTACAGCTTTTAAATTAAATCGTCGTACAATTTCAAGAAATTGTTTTTCTGGATCAGTTTCTCGAACACAATATCCATATTTAACAATTCCTCTTTTAAGCAATCCACGGTCTCTGGTTAAAAGTATTCTATCTTCAGCACTAGATATTTTTGCTAGTGTTTCATCAGCATAATCTTCTGGATATAGAACATCTATGCCTAACATACGCAAAAAAGATACTAGTTTGCCTAAATGTACATCTAAGACAAATTTGGGTTCAGTTAAGGCTTTAGGACGTACTAAAGAAACTGAGCTTATATCTATTGAATTAAAAAGAGGATAAACACTAACCCTATCTTCATTATTTGGTAAATATTCAAAATCTACTGAATCCCCATTTACAATGATTAGATCAATCTCCGTATGTGGCACACCAAGAGATTCAATAATATCTTTTATTGAAGAAGGTTCTTTATACTCATAAACTATTTCGGTTTGTTTTCTGTTATTTGCCAAAAAATCATTTAACTCGCCATAGAAACGAAATGTAATTTTGTTCATTATATTTACCACTATTTTGTTTATTTGAAACTTAAAAATATCTGATTTTAATATTTAATCTGCCAGCCTGTTAATTGCAATAAATTATAGATTCTTAGTAATAAAATTAGCTAGTTTTTACTGCTTACTTAAGTTAGGTTAATCATACACAACTATCTTCTTAGCAATATGATGTGAGAGAATATTTTTAGTAAATTGAAATTAGGGAAAATCTAACCTAGGAGAAGCTATGTCAAAGGCTCAAGATAAAAAACCTCATATAGTAATTATTGGCGGCGGATTTGGAGGACTTAGAGCCGCCCAAGATTTAAAAAATGCTGACGTACGAGTTTCTTTAATAGATCGCACTAACCATCATCTTTTCCAACCATTACTTTATCAAGTAGCAATGGCTGGACTTTCTCCAGCAGAAATAGCTGCTCCACTACGTTCTGTTCTGCGTAAACAAGAAAACACTACAGTTATACTAGATGAAGTTACTAGCATTGATCTTAAAACTCGCACAATAGAAATGACAAACGGAAAAACACAGTATGACTACTTAATTTTAGCTACTGGTGTACAAAATAGTTATCATGGTAATAACCATTGGGCTAAATATGCAGTTGGATTAAAAGATTTAGATGATGCAGTAGAAATTCGCCGCCGTGTTTTAGTAGCTTTTGAGGAAGCTGAGCGTGAAACTGATCCAGCTAGAATAGAACAATTATTAACCTTTGTTGTAATAGGTGGAGGCCCAACAGGAGTAGAGTTAGCAGGAACATTAGCAGAACTAGCTCGCTATGTGTTAAAAAAAGATTTCCGCACTATCAACCCTACTTCAACTCGTGTAATTTTGCTTGAGCGTACTCCAAAAGTTTTATCCTCTTTTCCTGAAACCCTTTCTATAAAAGCAGCTGAACAACTAAAAGCTCTAGGTGTTGTTATTCAAGGTGGTGGGACTGTAACCAATATCACAAGTGATGGAGTTCATTTAGAAGGAGGCAAATTTATTCCAGCAGCAACAGTGCTTTGGGCAGCAGGAGTACAAAGCAACACAATTACTAAAACTCTTGGAGTAGCTTTGGATAGAGCTGGGCGAGTAATTATTGAGCCAGATCTTTCTGTTGCTGGCTATCCAGAAACTTTTGTAATTGGAGATGCCTCTTGCTTTAGTCATCAAACAGGTCAACCACTTCCAGGAGTTGCTCCAGTTGCTATGCAACAAGCTAGTAAGGCAGTCAAAAATATTCTAAATACAATTAAAGGAAAACCCAGAGAAAAGTTTCATTATATAGATAAAGGAAGTATGGCAACTATTGGCCGCTCTGCTGCTGTAGCCTATTCAGGAAAACTACAATTTAGTGGTTTTATTGCTTGGCTAATGTGGATGGGAGTGCATATTCTTTTTCTCATAGGCTTTCATAATCGGTTTATCGTCTTTTTCCAATGGATTTGGTCATATTTTACTTATAAACGTGGGGCAAGAATTATAACTGGACATCGCTTACATGCAGGCCCACCAGCAGAAGATTTTGAACCAACATCTCTTGCAGAAACTAAAGCTAAAGTTTCAGTATAAAACTTAAAAAGATGCCTGTTAAGTAACAATCATCCTACTAAACAATAAAAATTACTAATCACTTTTATAAACCTACTGTTTATTATTAAGCCTAATAATGAATAGTAGGTTACTTAATTTCCTTCACTAGACGAAACCCTAAATCATTATTTCCATCACTAGGTGGAAAATAGAAACGAAGTGCTGGTCTACAAAAAACTGCTGGCCCATACCAACAACCACCGCGAAATACACGAGCATTACCTAAAGCAGCCCCTTTTGGATCAATTTCAGGTTTAGTAGAATAGTCTCCATACCAATCCATACACCATTCCCAAACATTTCCCTGCATATCATAGAGACCCCAAGCATTTGGCTTTTTTTCACCTACAGGATGAGTTTTTCCTCCAGAATTTTTTTCATACCAGCCCATATCATCTAAATTTCTTGGATACATTTCTGTGCTCCCAGCCCTAGCAGCATATTCCCATTCTGCTTCTGTGGGTAATCTATAAGTTTCTCCTGTTAACTTTGAGAGCCTTGCACAAAATTCCACCACATCTTCCCAGCTTACTCGTTCTACAGGTAAATCATCTCCCTCAAAAGCAGAAGGGGTAGTTGTAATAAACCTGTTTATTACTGGAAGGTTAGCAACTTCTTTCCACTGACTTTGTGTAATTTCATATTTTCCTATATAAAATGGTGATACTGTGACTTTATGCAAGATTTCATCTCCTGCATGCCCTTTTTCATTTAAAGGAGAACCCATCTCAAAAGTACCTCCTTGAATTCTTACCATTTCTATTTTTACATTGTTGCTTAAGTTTTCTACAAATGTATTATTGTCTAGTTTATGGTCGATTTTAGTATTTTGTTTTTCTATTCTAACTTCTTGATTATTTGCTGGTTGTAGCTTTGAAATAAGTACTCCTTCTTGCAAATAGCCAGGAACTTTTTCATTAACAATTACAGAAATTTCATTAGGTAATCTTTTTTCTGGAACAACATTCCAAATTTTAACAGTTTTATCTGCACTACTAGTAATTACCTTTTCACCATTACTAGAAAATGATCCACTACTTAATTGACTTGTATGATTTGAAAGTGATACTAAAAACTTACCTGTAGCTCTTTCCCATATTCGAGCACTACCATCATAAGATGTAGTAACAATCAATTTTCCATCTGGGCTAAACTTCCCTGTGCCTATATTATCTTTATGACCGTTCTTAAACCCGCCGCAAGCTACCGCGTTTTAACGCGTGTAGATAGGCGGTTTCTCTTAGGCTTTAGCCATAAAATATAAGCAAATAAATATTGCTAGATATAACATTAGTAAGTATAATAATGAAGATAGAGAAAGGTTCTAGGAATGCCAGCTTCAAAAACGATAATAAAACAACTAGAGAATAAGAAAGTAGAAGCAGTAGTTGAGACTAAAAAGCTCTACAATGAGGCAATAAAGTTTTATTTTGAGTTGTTGCAAGGCCATCAAGCACTTTTAGAATTAGCCACAAAGCCATTGCTAACACAATTAGAGAAACTTACAGTAGAAACTCTGTCAAACCCAAGTCCAGACTTTCCTCTACCTTGGCAATTGCCAGCAATGTTTCGTAGAAGTGTAATAAATACAGCAATAGGACAAACACGCTCTTTTCATTCTAACTTAGAAGGATGGCACAAAAAGAAAGAGAAGGCCATTGCCAGAGCAAAGAAATTTACAGAGCGACCACCACAGCCACCAAAAGAGTTTAACCAACATCCAGTTTATTACTTAGGAATGTACCAAATAGTAAACCAAGAAGTAGTTATCCTTAAACTTTATACAGGACAGGCTTGGATATGGGTAAAATACCAAATGAAAGGTAGAAACTTTCCTGAAGACTTTAAACAAGCTAGCCCTAAGCTGGTATTAAAAGGAAAGAAAATACTCTTACACATTCCATTTGAGAAAAAAATAGAAGTCCAAACTATTAAGCAACAAGTAACTAAAGATAGTAGTAATGAGCTAATAGTATGCTCAGTAGACCTTAATATAAACAACAATTTAGCAGTTTGCCGCATACTCAAAGCCGACGGTACACTATTGGCCTCTCGCTTTATTGGGGGAGGAAAAGCTAGCAGTGGCCGTAGGAAGCGTGCTTTAGGTAGGGTGGCAAAGAATAGGAGAAAAACCTCTCAATTACGTGAAAACGAGCAAGATAATAAGAAAAAGTGGAAATACATTCAGGACTTAGATAATTATGAGGCTCATAGAGTAAGCCGTAGAATAGTAGAATTTGCCTATGAGTATGGAGCTAAAGTAATAGTATTTGAGCATTTAAGTAATTTTAAGCCTCAAAAGGGTAAATACTCACGTCGTGGTAATGAAAAACGCTCATACTGGCTAAGAGGCAAAATTTACCATTACACTCATTACAAAGCTTATGAATTAGGCATTCTTACCTCTAGGGTTAGTCCTCGCAACACTTCTCGCCATTGTGCTTATTGCTGTAGTCTAGTAGCAAGACACAACCAAAATGAAGAGCCTAAAGAATATCGTGCAGGAGCACCGCTTTTCACTTGTCCAAGCGGACATAGGGGAAATGCTGATCTCAATGCCTCTAACAACATAGGGTTACGTTTATTTGCTCGTTTCAATAAAACAATTTCGCTCCAAAAGCCTAGGTTGAAAAACTTAGGTGCTGCTTCTCTCTATACCGGCGCAGGCCAGGACAGAAGTGGCGGGCAAGTGGCACCGCCCAAGTCAGCCGTAGTCCATTACGAGCCAAACCAGGTCGCTCTCACGGGGCAAGGACTTGTGGTTTCGTCTACACCGGCTTGCTTTAAGATCCCTTTGTAACCACACTGAAGTCTCGGCTTCTCACAAAGAAGCCATCGCGCAGAGAGCAGCGTGTGGAGTGTCACTTTCACTATTTACATTAGATAGCTGAGCATTAGAAAAGTTATCTGGTTTTTCAGAAAGGCCATTTTCAGAAAGGCTATTTTTAAGATATAAATCTTTAGCAATACCAAAATCTAGAAGCTTAGGAAGTAGTTGTCCAGCCCTAGAAATAACCATAACATTAGCAGGTTTTAAGTCTCGGTGAACTATACCTGATTCATGTGCAGTATGAACAACTTCACAGATTTTATCTAAAAGTGGGACAAGTCTTTCTAAAGGTAATGGGCCTTGAATTTTAATTAGTTCATTAAGGGGAGTACCAACAACTTTTTCCATAGCAATCCATAGTAGCCCATCATTTTCTGCTCCAAATGAATAAATATGCGCACAATATGGATGTTCAAGCCGTGAGGCTAAATAGGCTTCTCTTTTAAATCTTTCAATTATATCTAGGTTAGTACTATGTTTGGTGTGTAAAACCTTTATTACAGCTTCACGCACTAAGGTTATTTGTTGTGCCTTGTAGACAGCACCAAAACCACCTTCTCCTAGTTTTTCTTTTACTAGAAAATCTCCTAGCACTCTTCCAACAATTGGCTCTAACATACCCCAAAATGTATCACCTTTTTGCCTACCCTAATATTTACTAACTAAACTATTTTATTAGCTAAACTACACCATAACGAGTAAAAAAGCAGCATCTATTTAAAGCTTTTATAAGAATAAGAACCATAAAAGTAGAACTATTTATTAGTAAAAGTTAAGCATTTTATGTAGTTAAAACCGAGCAGGCTTTCTTCAAAAATACTCTTTTTATGTTATAATTGCCGTTTATTTTTACAGACTGAAATAATATCTAGTCAATATTTTATATAAGTAGAAAGAGATTTAGCGTGAGTAAAAAACCTAAACCAGATATTCGTATGATTACCCGCTTAGTTCCACCGAGTGGTAATCTTGTTCAAGGTCAATCTGAAGTGGCCTTGCATCCTAGTTTAGTCACAGCAATAAATAATGTAATAAGTGATGGACTTAATCACTATTCCTTATTTGAAGGTGTGCCAGAGTTGCGTAAGGCTGTAGCTGAAAAAGTTGCTCGTTTTAATCATGTTGAAATTGATGTTAATCGCAAACCTTATGAAGTCTTGATTACTCCAGGAGCAACAGGAGCTTTAGTAGCAATTGCACACACCTATTTAGTTAATGCTTCAATGATTTTGTTTGAACCCTACTATCCTTACCATAAGAAAATCCTAGAAACTTGTAATGCAAAAGCTGATGTTATACCCCTACATGGAGAGGACTTAAAGCTAGATGTAGAGGAATTACGCAATTATTGTCGTGTAGGTAAAGAACGAAAAGAACACCCATTAAAAGCCATTTTGGTTTGTAGTCCAACTAATCCTACTGGTAAGGTTTTTACTCGCGAAGAATTAGAAGCTATAGCTAATTGTTGCAAGGAATTTGACTTACTTTGTATTTCAGACGAAGTTTATGAGCATTTTGTTTTATCTGAAGATGATCATATTTCAATTGCTACACTTCCAGATATGCGATCTCGTACAATTACTTGCAATTCATTCTCTAAGTCTTGGGCAGTGTCAGGTTGGCGTTTAGGCTATGTTTATGGAGCTGGTGAGTTAGTTGGGCCATTACACAATGTAGGTAATATTTTTTACGTTTGTACACCAACACCACTACAACATGCACTGGCAAGAGTATTAATGACAGATGAAAATTACTACTCAAACTTACGTCGTGTTTATGGAGCTAAAAGAGAAATTTTAGCTGAGGCATTGAAGAAAGTAGGTTTTAGCATTTATGACTCACGCTCTACTTTTTATATGTGGACACGCATTCCTGAAGGGTTTGAAGATTCTGAAGCACTTAACAATTTTTTAATTGAACAGGGTAAGGTAGCTGGAGTGCCAGGCACAGCGTTTACTGACAGTGCAAATGGTGAAAAATACATGCGTTTCTGTTTTGCTCGTGAAGATGAAATGCTTACAAATGCAGCACAACAGATTGTTAAGGCTTTACAAAAATAATTTAATTTAAATTCATAGCGTTACAATAAAACCGTCTTAAATCTTTAATCATAAAGCTTAAGCGGTTTTTTATTTTGTTTTGTTTAAATATCTTTTTCAAAACATTATGACTATTTTAAATCTGTAGATATGCGAAATTATAAATTCTAAGAAAAACTTATCTTAAAATCCGCTAAGAATCCTGCCATAACTCTTGACTTAGAGTACTCTAAGTTTTGTATTCTCTTTTTGTCAAAACAAATTATTGGTCTGGTGAAGAAAATGAAAAATGATTCCAAATTAGCTAAAGGATTAACAGTTCAAGAAGTAGCTAAACGAACAGGTATGAGTGAACATAACTTGCGCTATTATGAGCGAGTTGGTTTATTACAAGAAATTTATAGGGATAGCTCTAGCAAACATAGACGTTATTCAGCCTCAGATATAGCCAAGATAGAAACACTTTCTTGTTTACGTGCCTTGGGAATGCCACTAGACCAAATGCGCCGTTATTTTGAATTAATCTCTCAAGGAAAAGCTGCTGCTGCAAGGCTGCAAGAGCTCTTAAGAATGCAGAAGCAAGTTTTAGAAGAGCGTATGCAACAAATGCAGCAACATATGGAATATGTTCAGTACAAAATTGCTTACTGGGAAGCTATTGAAAATGAAGATGTTCAAGCGGCTGAAGAAATTGTAGACAAAATCAATAAGCAAATGAAAGTTTATTGTCGTTCTACAACTAATTTTTCTGTCTTTGATGAAAAGTCTTAGCCAGAATTTTGTAAAACACTTTTATTTTTCCCATAAATTATTGGGATTTAACTAACAAAAGAGGATTTTATCTTATGATTAAAAGTTTTGGATATGCTACTCATAGTGCTACTAGTCAACTTGAGCCATTTACTTTTGAGCGTCGTGATGTTGGTAAAAAAGATGTGCTTATAGAAATTCTTTATTGTGGAATTTGTCATTCAGACATTCACCAAGCACGTAATGAGTGGAAAAACTCTTCTTATCCTATGGTTCCAGGACATGAAATCATTGGAAGAGTTACCAAAGTTGGAAGTGAAGTTAGCAAATTTAAGGAAGGAGACATAGCTGGAGTAGGTTGTATGGTTGACTCTTGTAGAGTTTGTGAGTATTGCAAAGATGGATTTGAACAGTTTTGCCAAAAACATGTTGCTTATACCTATAACTCTACAGAAATGGATGAAAAAACACCTACTTATGGAGGTTATTCTTCTCATATTGTAGTTGATGAAGCATTTACTCTAAAAGTCCCTTCCAATTTATCTCTTGCAGGAGCAGCACCTCTTCTATGTGCAGGAATTACAACTTACTCCCCTATCAAACGCTTTGTTAAAGCTGGAGATAAGGTTGGAGTCATTGGTTTAGGCGGTTTAGGACATATGGGAATTAAAATTGCGGTTGCAATGGGTGCTGAAGTAACAGTCTTTAGTACTTCTCATTCAAAAAAAGATGATGCTTATAAATTAGGAGCTCACAACTTTGTAGTTACCAAAGATCCTGAAAACCTAACCCCATTAGCAGATAAATTTCACTTTATTCTAGATACTGTATCTGCTCCACATAACCTAAACACTTATTTACAGTTACTAAAACGTAATGGTAATTTAGTACTGGTTGGAGCTCCAGAAGAACCAGCAGCAGTAGAAGCATTTGCACTACTAAAAAATAATCGTAGTCTATCAGGTTCAAATATTGGTGGTATTAACGAAACTCAAGAAATGCTAGATTTTTGTGGAGAAAAAAATATTGTTTCTGATATAGAACTAATTTCTGTAAACCAACTTGAGGAAGCCTACAGCCGCACAGTTAAAAGTGATGTACGTTATCGTTTTGTAATTGACCTAAAAACTTTACCTAAGATTGATTAGTAGTATATTTAGTTTTACACAAGATTAGAAGCTACATAATAAAAGGCAAGGCTAGTACTTGCCTTTACACGACTAGATGTTGCTTTTAATAAACACAACTCTTAAGGCTTATTTTTTTTAGTATTTTTTTTCACTAGAGGCTCAAGAAAGCCAAAAGTAACATTTAATCCACCACAATTTGAGTTATCATCAACTAACAGAAAATTTCCTAACAAAAGCATTGACACTTTGCAAGAATTTTTATCATTTCCCTCAGAAATTACTAATTCATTTCCTTTAGGGTTTGCTGTACCTTCAAACTCTCCTGTATTTTGTCTGTAATTCATTATTCCTTTTGCTATTAGCTGATTATTAGCAGTCTTGTGAATTTCTATTGAACCTCCTAATAAATCAAAATCTCCACCCCATTGAACCCAATTGCCTACCCACTTTTCAATTGGAGGGTTATGATCAAGCTCATTGATCTTTAACTTAGCACTAGCAAGCCATCCTATGGTGTTTTTATATTTACCACAAGTAAATTCATTATAAGTTTGACTAGTAATAAGTTCATCTCCTGCAATAAGATAACTTTTATTCTGACAATTTATATCATTAAGTTTAGGACAATTATCTTTGTCACTAAAAAAATAAACTCTTTCATTTTGGCTACCAATAACAATAGCTGTATTTTGGGCTTGAAAGGTTTCTGTTCTACACCAATTAATAGGGTTACCACTAGCATCTTTACCTATTTTTTGTAAACCATCAATTTCTACTTTTAGATAAGTTACTTGTTTTGTTAATGTTGTAGATTTCAAACAAATAGCTATTAAAAAAAAGCATCCTAAATATTTAAATAAACTTTTTTTCATTTTTAAGCCTTTTTGGGTCTTATTTCACTAATTGTATATTTTTAAACTTAATAAATCATAAAATTTTGCAATTTTCTCACCATATTAAACATTTTTTTCGCATGTATTTGATGATAGCAATTTAATGCTAAAATGGCTGTGATAAGTATAGTCACTATACTGGTTTTTATTGATCCACTAATAATATAATAGTGGTTTTACTAGTCACATTATTCACAAATTTAACAATCTTAGCCAGAAGTCCTCAGCATGGGAGGCCGTAGGATGAATGGCGTAACAATATATACAGAGAAAAATAGTCAAATAGTATCAAAAAGTCTTGTAAATAGATATGTTTAGTAATAAAATAATGCCTATGAAAAAAGCGTTCAAATATAGAATCTATCCAACAAAAAAGCAAACTACCAAATTGGAAGAAACTTTTGAGTTGTGTAGAGAATTGCACAATGCTGCAATAGAAGAACGCACACAAGCTTATGAGTCTATAGGTAAAAGTATTAACTATAATGCCCAACAGAACCAACTCCCTGATATTAAGAAAGTTAGAACAGAATACAAACAGATTCACTCTCAAGTCCTTCAAAATGTATTGGATAGAGTAGACAAAGCGTTCCAAGCTTTCTTTGATAGAGTAAAAGCTGGAAAAAAGCCAGGCCACCCACGTTTCAAAAGTCGTGATAGATATAAAAGCATTACATTCCCTCAATCTGGCTTTGAGATAGTTAATGGCAAAGTCGTGCTTTCCAAGATTGGTCATATCAAAATGCTTTTGCATAGACCAATAGAAGGCACAATCAAAACTTGCACTATCAAAAGAATGCCTACTAGTAAATGGTTTGTTATATTCACCTGTGATGTATTGCCTAAACGACTTCCAGTTGGTCGTTCAACCATAGAAGCCGCGCATCTTCAGGGCGCGGAGTAATCACTCATGTCAAAGGAGATAGTAATGGAAAACAAGAAAGTAGTAGTTATGGCAAGATTAATAGCAAAACCAGGAGTAGAAGATCGTGTTAAATATGCAATTAGTGCATTAATTGCTCCAACCAGACGAGAAGCAGGTTGTATTAGTTATGATTTTTATCAAAGCTCTTATGACAATCGAGTTTTTGTTTCTCATGAAGTTTGGGACAGTCATGAAAGTTTTGCACAACACTTAAAAGCCCCTTATATTGTTACGTTACAAGAAACAGGAGCAGATCTTTTGGTTCAGCCTCTTGAAGTAACTTTCCTTGAGCCTCTTGGCTAAATAAACATTAAAGTGATTTAACAAGTAATATAATAAAAAGTGTTCCAAATTGTAATAGTCAGTAAATAAAAGGTTTAGTAAGTTATAGCTTTTCTTCTAAACCTTTTATTTTGATATTATTTTTTAGAGAGTAGGCAAATTTGAATATTTCTTTAGTGTACTAATAATTGATTCTAAGCTAGGTCGCAGTTTAGGATCTTTAGCTAACATACTCATTATTATGTTAGCTAATTCTATATCTATTGAAATTATTTGATTAATAGGAACTGGTTCTTTATTAACTTGTGCAAAGAGTATTTCTATTGGATCACCTAAAAAAGGTAGTTCTCCAGTAAGAATTTCATAAAAGACTATACCTAATGAATATATATCACTTCCTCTGTTTAATTCTTGTTTACGAATTTGTTCTGGAGACATATACTCTGGTGTACCAACAATCATATTAGGATCTGTAAGTCGTTCAGAATACAAGCTTTTCATCTCAGTTTTAGGTTGTAGAAAAGCAATACCAAAGTCTAAAATTTTAAGAATAGCTCCATTTAAGGGTTTATCTAATAAAAAGATATTACTTGGCTTTAGGTCTCTATGTATTATTCCTTGTTTATGAACAGCTAACATACCTAAGCAAACTTGCTCCATTATTTTTATAGCATGATTGCTAGAAACAGTCCTACCTCTAGTTAATTCTGTCATTAGAGAGTGACCTGTTAGTATTTCCATAGTAATAAAAACTTGTCCAGATGAAGTTGTTCCATACTCATAAATTTCAATTACATTAGGATGTTTAACTTGTAAGGCTGTTGTGGCTTCTCTCCAAAATCGACTTACTTCAACATTATTTGAACTATATTCACGCCTTAGTAGTTTTAGCGCAAATTCTCTACCATCTACCAAATCTTGTGCTTGATAGATTATGCCCATACCACCTCGACCAATAGGCCGCATTAATTTATATCTATTGTTTAATACCCTATTTACATAAAGATATGTTTCACTAGGTTCATCATAATTATTGTTAAATAAATTAGCTTGACTACTTGGATTAGTTGGTAAGTCTAAGTCTGAAAGATTAATAACAGGATTGACAACAGGAGTTCTTTCTCTTCGACTAGCAGAATCTCGTTTACTTTTATTATTTGCTGGCAAGACAAATTGTTGAGAAAAAGCAACTCTAGCTAATATTTTTTTTGTCTTAGCAATTACTTCCTTGATATTTAGTGGTTTATTCCAATAATCTTCCAATCCTCTTTCTAACAAAGCAACTTTAGTATCTTCATCTCCTAAATTAGTGATAAGTACGAAAGGAATCTGTTCTAAAGTAGGTGCATTTTTCATATGAAAAAACAAATCTACACCGCTTAGTATTGGCATTTGCCAAGCACTAATAATTAAACTAGGAACTGTTTTTACACATAACTCTAGTGCTTCTTGGCCATTTCTTGCGGCAACTACATCATAACTCAAGGTTTCAAAAGCTTCTTTTAGTTGATTCAAAATTGTTGAATCATCATCAACAACTAAAATACGATGTTTGTCCATATTTTTAATTATTTCAAAACTTCTATGATTTACACCAAATTAGTAAAATCAAGAGATTTCCTTGTTTAATAGTATTATTTTTATTTTATAAATTTAATATGACTGAAAACTAGTCCCCCCGTATAACTACACTCTAACACAAAAACTTTGATATGTTATTGAGTCTTCGGACAACAATATCTCCCTAGGTTTTGCGACCTAGGCTATTATTGCCTATACTGCATCACAATAAGATTTGTAAAATCAAATAGTTAACCTTGGGACTACAATTTCACTAGCCAATAAAAAATCTACAAATAAAGCTATAAAAACAAGAAAAACAAACTTAAATTAGACTAACGTCTTAATGAACATTAGATGTTGCACGAAAAATTTTCACAAAAAATTAGACTTGTTTTTAACTGCTTGTGGCATAAACCTTGCTGATAGGGAGTCAAAACTAAGTTGATTATTGTAAAAGAAAATCTATAGTTATTCTTAGGCAAATTAAAAACTTGTCTCAAGAAAAATATAGTTGAATTATCCATAACCTAAACGGTAGCAAAGTATCAACTAATGAGTTTAAAATCAGAATAATCCCTATTAGATTATTCAAAATTTAAATTGATGTATGATATTTCAGGATTTTCCCTAGAGTATGTTACTATTCACACTAAAGAAAAGTTCTGTTATGGAGGAGACATGAGAAATTTAGTAATTTCTTTTTTACTATTTCTAATAATATCAATCAGTACAACAGTTGGTTTGGCCAAAGATAAAGAAGGTCAAATAGATTTTCGCAAAACAAGAATAGCTAGAGTAAGTTTTTTAGAAGGTTCTGCAAGCTTACAACACCAATCAACAGATCAATGGGATGGAGCAGCATTAAATGTTCCAATATTTGCTGGAGATCTAGTTCATTCCACTAAAGATTCCCGTTTAGAGCTAGAAATCTATGGTGGTTTTGTTCGTATGAGTGAAAATACCTCTTTACAATTAGCAGAATTTAGCCCCAATCTTTATCGTTTTGACTTATCTGCTGGATTAACTACATTTTCTTTTGGTAAAGACCTACCACAAACTGAAATTGCTACACCTCAAGTAGCTGTTAAGTTAAAAAAATCAGGTATTTACCGCATCAACGTGCAAGAAAATGGAACAACTACAGTAATTGTTCAAGAAGGTGAAGCAGAATTATTTACCAAAACTAATTCATTCAAGCTAAAAAAAGGCAAAGAAGCAAATTTCCCAAACAATTCCTCAAATGTAACAGTTTCCCAAATACCTAATACAGATGCTTGGGATAATTGGAACAATGAGCGTGAATTGTTAGTTAGTGCAAATAGCATAAATGGTTATTTAAAACCTAAACCATATCTATATGGTAGATCAGCACTTAACCAATATGGTCAATGGCTTAATGTTCCTAGCTATGGTTCTGTATGGAGACCAAGCAATGTAAGTGCGGGTTGGGTGCCTTACAGCGTAGGAAGATGGGCATATTATAGAACTACTGGTTGGACTTGGGTTTCTCAAGAAGCTTGGGGGTGGTTACCTTATCACTATGGACATTGGGTTTTCCTAACTTCCTATGGTTGGGTTTGGGTTCCAGATGACTTAGATTGGTACTGGTCACCTGCTCTAGTTGCTTGGTACTATGGAACTTGGGATGGTAACTCTTATATCTGTTGGCATCCTTCAAACAATAACTGGAATGGTGGAAGCTGGGGTGGAAATCCTAAACCACTTACAACCAAAGAAGCTGCTATTGAAAATGCCCTAAACAATCCTAAAACTATCAAACCTGGAATTGTTAGTTTACCAGTAGCTGATTTCACAAATGGAAATGGAATTGTTAGTGGTAAAAACATTAACCCTGAAATTAACATAACCAAAACGCTTAACATAAAGGAAGTTTCTCTACCTAAATCACCAGGTCTAACCCCAACTGTTGCTCCAGTAGGCATTCAAGAAATTATTTCTAGGCCACTAGTAACACAAACTGCAACCAATTTAGATAATGGCAATTCACATCATAAATATGAACCTGCCAAAGATACTATACTTAACAGCAATACCAATAACTATTCTAATGATCAAAAAAATATTGCTGTTTCTCCAATAGACTCTATAAGCCCTTCTAACAGTGGAAAAAACATTGCTCTTCCTAGCCAATCAGACAACATTATTACTCCTTCAAGTCCAGGAATTAGCCCAAGTAATCCTGGAAGAATAAAATAGTTGTTTGGTTATTTTAATAGGCTTATAACGCTATATAATAAAAGCTACTAAAAAATTTTAGTAGCTTTTATTATTTTTACTTAGTACCTAACAATTCAAAGCATTGAGACAATTAGCAACACTGTGACAAATACTGACATAGCTTTTACTTAAATCTATTTTATAGATTAAGTGTTTGCCTTAGGGATTGAATTGCATATTAAATTACTTTTGCTTGAAATTAGTTTTGTTTTTTCTGTTTTAAGAGCAAAACTTGCTTGTTCAAACTCTGCTAAAACTTCTGTAAATGTAGGAAAGATTTCTTGTACCTGTTTTTTAATACATAATTGCTCTAAATTACGGCAAAGCTTAGACATTTTATCTGCACCTAAATTTCCACTAGAAGAAACTAAAGTGTGAGCAATGGTTTGTACTGTAAGTAAGTCATTTTCCTTAATTGCACTAGATATTCTATCAAGCTTTTCTTTTGTTTCTGTGGTAAATACATCTATTAGTTCAACTACTAAATCCGGCTCGTCTTCATCTTGTAAAGAGATTAATACTTCTAGCTTAGAATAATTTAGTGTTTCTTCTAGTGGTTTTTCTAATGAGATTTCTACAGGTTTTTCTAAAGGTTTTTCTAATGAGATTTCTACAGATTTTAATAATAACGGATCTATCGAGTTTTTAATTTTTTGATAATTAGAGAGAGTTTCTTGCAATTTTGCGACATCCACAGGCTTAGTTAGAAAATCATCCATACCAGCATCTAAACACTGTTGGCGATTAGCATCCATTGCTCCAGCAGTCATTGCAACGATTTTAGGACGATTTTCTTTTGGATAACGTTTACAAACCTGTTGAGTAGCTGTAAGCCCGTCCATTTCAGGCATTTGCACATCCATTAGTATTAAATCATATTTTTTAGACTCTAAAATACTCAGAACTTCTAACCCATTAGAAGCAAGATCTGCTTGATAACCCATTCTTTTTAGAAGGCTTAAAATAACTCTTTGATTTATAGCATTATCCTCTGCTACTAAAATAACTAAGGCAGAGCCTTTAGCAATATTTTTTATTTGTATATTTTGGCTTCTAGCTGACTTAATAAGATGATGTTCTGTTTGCAAAACAACTTCAGCAACAATTGTAAAATGAAAACTAGAGCCTTTACCTATCTCACTTTCTACCCAAACTTTTCCCCCCATCAATTCAGCTAAGTGTTTACTTATAGCAAGCCCTAGCCCTGTACCACCATATTCACGAGTAGTTGAAGCATCTACTTGAGTAAATGGCTGAAATAGCTTACCTAATTGCTCTTTAGCTATTCCAACACCTGTATCTTTAATTTCAAAATGAATTTCTGAAATTTTATCTGTCTTTTTAGAGCTACTGACACAAACTTTGACTTCTCCTTCAGTAGTAAACTTTATAGCATTACTAACTAAGTTAGTTAAAATTTGGCGCAATCTAGTAACATCAGAAAATAAAAATATATCCGTATCTTGTTCTATTGCCCAAGTTAGCTTAATAGCTTTTCCTATAGCTTGTAGGTTAAATAAACCTATAACTTGTCCAATAATTTCACGTAAGTCAAAAGCTACATATTCTAAATCTAATTTGCCAGATTCAATTTTTGAAAAATCTAAAATCTCATTAATTATAGTTAAAAGACTATTGCTACTTGTCTTAATAATCTCAAGAAAGTCGCGTTGTTCTTGATTTAGTTCAGAGTTAACTATTAACTCAGCCATTCCAATAATGCCATTTAGCGGAGTGCGTATTTCATGGCTCATATTGGCTAGAAATTGACTTTTAGCATTGTTAGCCTCTTGTGCAATTTTATTGGCTTGTTCTAGCTGTTTAAGACGCTCAGCATCTAATTTTTCCGCTTCTCTACGCCATTTTTCATATATATAAGCATTAACTGCAATGGATAAACAAGTAAAACATAACACAATAAAACATACTAATCGGTAATTAGATTTTGTTTTAAAAACCAAAGGAAAAGGATCATTATTTTGAGTAAACACAAATAATGCAACGAGTTGAGCAAACATTAAAACTGTAAAAATAACAGCATACTCTAGGTCTAACAAAAGAATAGCTATAGTAAATAACACAGGAAAAGCAAATATTATTGGAGCCTCAAAACCACCTGCATTTAATGCAGCCACAGGAAAAGCTGTTCCAAATAATGCTAACACTAATAATATAACTACTTTATAGCTTCTAGTTAATTTTAGTAAAAAAGGTATTGTGGCAAGAATTATGCTAAATAAAAAATATAAAAGTGTATTAAAATCTACAGTTTCTATTATGGCTACACGAACAAGACTACCAATAATTATACTTATGGAAGTTACGCAGGACAAAATTATAGCTACTTTACACCGGCGAGTGATTTCCTTGGAACTGTTTTTTATGTTCTCAGGAATAAATTGATCTATATAATAAGTTAAGGGTTTTAACATACACCTATAGTAAAGTTAGTTGTTTTGTGTTTATTACCAAAGCAAAGAAAAATAAATAGAATGTACCTACTAGTAATATCTTCTTACTGAAACTTAAATTATATTTCTCAATGCTTAAACTGTCACGTTATTTATTAAGGTTTTGCATCAATAATGGTTAAAATGAAAATTCTTGTTTGGATTATATTTCGTTTTAGAAATTAACTTCATCTGTTATATTATTTTAAAGATTTAAAAAGTAATTCTTTGGAAATTTAAACATAAACAGTAGAAAATAAAAATGGATGAAAGCTAGAATAATAAAACCACCTAATGAAATAATTCTTGATGAAAAAACACCTTCTATCTTCCTTGCAGGTTCAATCGAAATGGGAGTAGCAGAAGATTGGCAATCAAGATTTGAAAAAGCATTAAACCATTATAGCGTAACTATCCTTAATCCACGTAGAGAGCAATGGGATGCAACTTGGGAGCAAACCATTGAAAATCAAGTATTTCGTAAACAAGTAGAATGGGAATTAGAAGCTCAAGAAAAAGCAAATTTAATTGCTATGTATTTTGTACCAGAAACAAAATCGCCTATTACATTGCTTGAACTTGGTTTATTTGCTCATAGCAATAAACTTTTAGTTTGTTGTCCAGATGGTTTTTGGAGAAAAGGCAATGTTGATATTGTTTGTAAAAGATATAACATTGATACAGTTAGCAGCTTAGAAGAACTAATAATTAGAGTAAAAACACTTATCAACTTATAACCTATAATAATGATAGTTATATCAACATCACCTAAATCGATCAACTTTCTTTATTTTTAGAATCTAACCCTAAATCTACAACTCCATCAGAATTTAAATTTAAATTCAATGGATTAGAATCATTAATAATATTTTGCTCTGCTATTAATGGGGGTAACTCTAAAGGAGATGATGTTTCAATAACAAATTCATTACTGTTTTCTTCTTCTTTAGGAGTAACTTTGTTTTCTACTTCTGCTTTTTTATCCTCTACTTTGTTTTCTGTTTCTAAAGTAGTATTGCTAGCAGGTTTATGAGGATCAAAAAGTTTTCCTGTCAGACCTGGAGGTTCAAAAAGAGGAGTAGATGGAGAAAGATCTGGTTCAAAAACAGGTGCAGAGGCAGATAAATCAGGCTCAAAGGTAGGAGTTTCTTGAGCAAGTGTGTTGTTTTTTTCCCTTTCTGCCAACATAGCATTTTGTTTAGCTGCTAATTCACGATAAGGAATAGGGATTTCGGCTGAAGTTCTATAAAACTCTGGTGGTTTTTCAAGCAAAGCACTTTTTTCTTTAATATCAATAACTTCATCTACTTTCACCTCAATAGTATTACTAGCAGGAAGTTGCTGTTGTTGAGTAGTTTGTAGTTCTCTCATTAATCCAGTTAAGGCAGGTATTTTTTCTAGGAAAATTGCAGGAGAAAGCAGTCCTACAATGCTATTAGGTTCAGAAGGAGCAGGGCCATCTAAACATACTATTACACCCTGTGTTTGAGGAGTAACTCTTAAGTTCCTAGTAGAAAGATAATCAATATCTACAGTCCTAGCTGATAAGCAAGCTTCTGAATGGGCTATTAATTTTCCTATTTTTACTGTGTTGTGTATTTGTATATCAATTTTAGAGGCTGTAACTGCTTGAATGTGTAAGGTTTCACCAATAAATCCTGCTGTTTCTTGTACGCCTACATGTTGACTGATAAAATCTGTGCCAGAAAAATATAAAGAGTGAGATGAAATTGTGTTGGATTGAAATTTCCCACGATTAATTGTTGTGTCTGAATCAACTCGAACTACTTTTGTTACTAGTGAACGAGCATCTACCAACAACTCTTTAGCTCTAATTTCCATTATTTCAAAATCATCCCCAATAACTTTAACAACTCCATTTGGAGCTTCTACTTGAGACAGATTTTGTTTTTCCCCAGCAGAAGAAAAAATATATACATCACCATTAAGCGAACGAATCACTCCCCCAGGAAATTTAGCTCTTACCACTATATCTGCATCATTAACTATTTCAATGCCGCGTTCTGTAATTGAAAATTGTGCAAATTCGGGCAAAACCAAGACATTTTGTTTTTCTGTAGACATTTAGCATCCTCCCCTAGTTCATTACCCGCTTAATTTACCTATAAATTACTTTTTCCACAACAACCTTTAACAGTCTTTTTTTTTCTCTTCTATAGTCAGTTGCACAAGTCAATTCTTATCAATAAAATGACTAGCCAAAACAACAATTATTAATAAACTGGGGTTGATAATGGCTAGAAATGTACATGATTTTCTTGCTTGTCTAGATAAAGAAGTTTTGCTTGCTGATGGAGCTAAATCTACAATCTGGTTTGAACAAGGTCTTAATCAAGCTAGTTATGTAGAACAAAATCTCTCTAATCCTGAAAATGTAATAAAACTCCATTTGGATTATATAGAAGCAGGAGCAAGAATAATTGAAACTAATACTTTCCGTGCTAATCGTCTACAACTAGCACGCTTTGGCATTGCCCATCTACAACGTGAAATTAACCTAGCTGGAGTAGCTTTAGCTAAAGAAGCTGTTAAAAGAAGTGGTAGAAAAAATATCTTTATTGCTGGCTCAGTTGGCCCTTTAGGAGCTCTAGTCAAACCTTACGGCAATATTACCCTATCAGAACTTGGTTTTATTTACCAAGAACAAATTCAAATACTTTATGAAGCAGGCGTAGATGTCTTAATAATAGAAAGCCACCCTAGCCTACTAGAAGCTCTAGAAGCCGTTCGTGCGGCACGTACACTAGATTCACGTCCAATAATTGCTCAAATGACATTCTTAGAAGATGGGTTATCAAAGTTTGGAGATGAACCACGTAGAGCCTTAGAAGCCTTAGCAGCAGCAGATGCAGATGTGGTAGGTGTAAATTGCGGAGTTGGGCCACATCATATGTACAACCAACTAGTTGATTTTCTTAAGACTACTAACCTGCGTGTTTCTGTACAACCAAATGCAGGACAACCACAGTCAATTAGTGGAAGACAAATCTATTTAACTGCACCTGATTATTTAGAAGAATACGCAAGATTATTTGTTGAAGCAGGAGCTAATATTATTGGAGGTTGTTGTGGTACAACACCAGAACATATTCAAGCAATGGCTAAAGTTATTTCTGGGCAAAAACCGCGTCATAGCCATAATCCAATAATTGTCCAAGAACAGCTAACTGTTACTAGTGCTAAGGTTGAGATGCGCAATCTCTTACAGGAAAAACTAGGGCATGAATTTGTAATAACAGCAGAAATTGATGCTCCAGCAGGACTTAATTACCATCCTCACATTGACCAAGTAAAAAAGTTAATGAAATTAGGAGTTGATGCAGTACAAATCACAGATAACCCTAAAGCAAGAGTTAGAATGTCCTCTATTGCATTTGCTCATCTAGTACAAATGGAAACAGGAATGGAAAGTGTGTTGCATTTTAGTTGTAGAGATCGCAATCTCTTAGCTATTCAATCAGAGTTAATGGGTGCTGCGGCCTTAGGAATCAGATGGATATTGGCTTTAACAGGAGATCCTTCTAGTGTGGGTGAGTTGCCAGCTGCTACATCTGTATTTGATGTAAATTCCGCTGGGCTAGTGCGAATACTACATGGACTTAATCAAGGTTTTACTATGGCAGGGACAGATATCTCCATTCCTGCTAATTTCCGCATAGGAGCATCTGTAAATCCAGCCGCTCCTAATCTAGATACAGAAATAGACAAGCTAAAAGAAAAAATTGATAGTGGAGTAGATTTTGCTCAAACTCAACCAGTATTTGATCCTGAATTAATAAAACGTTTTGCGGATAAAACCCAAAAACTTAATATCCCTATCCTTGTAGGATTAATGCCTATAAGAGATTCTAGACATGCAGAATTTCTACATCATGAAGTACCTGGAACAAAAATCCCTGAATGGATTCGCAAACATTTGAGTAATGCGCATCACTCAAACTTAACAAATGAAAGTGCGTATATCGCAAAAGAAATTCTTAAAACAATTAAAACTTCTTTTCCTGGAGTACATATTTTAGTAAATGAAAATCCAAGTATTTTAGAAAAACTATTAGAAGAGGACGATCCTTCTATTTAGTTATACAGAAAGTATTCAGGAATTTGGACAAAAGAAAACTCTAGCCAAAGTGTTTAAGCTTTGGCTAGAGATACAGCCTATCTTCGGGAGGCGGCTAGAACATTCCAAAAGATTCTCTTGTTTTACCTTATAAGAAACCTTCTTACATTTTATAAACTACTCTAAGTATATAAAGCTAAATACTACTATTTCTTAGATTTACTAATTAAATCCCAAATTTGTTGTTTAGTTAAAAATGCATCTATAACCGAGTGAATAACCTTACGTTCTTCTTCATCTAATTTATCTAGTAATTTCATCTTTTCATACAAAGCATTGTCTTGCCAATCAGACTTTTGTTCCTCAGATTGTCTTTCTACCACAACTCCAGTTTGTAATTCAGCCTTAGTAATATTAATAGCTGTTTTTACATTTGTAATGGTACTTGTTGATTTATTCTTTGTATTATTTGCCGTGTCACTAGTATCTACTTTAGCACTAGCACTATCCTGATCATATAGTAAGTAATCTGTGGTAACTTGGAAAGTTTTAGCTAAGCGTTTAAGTAATTCTAAAGAAGGAGTATATTGGTCAGACTCAATGCGAGAAATATGTGTAACATGTACATCTACTTTATCGGCTAATTCTTGCTGAGCCCAGTTTTGCGCTTTGCGCAATATTTTAATTTTATGTCCTAGCGTTATGCTCATTTTGTGTAAACCTCAATCATTTTGAGTATTACGCTATACCACTTTTCTTTCACTTGCAACTAAAATTTTCAATCAGTTATATTATCAAGGATTTACCAACAACACATTAATTTAAGATCTAGATCTTTTTAAAAAAGAAATAGCCTGGAAGACTTCCAGGCTATTGCGCATTACTCAAAGTACAAAATACCTACTGTTTGGCATATTTGACTGAACATCCATAAGGTCTAGATTGAGCGACACTAACAGGTTTTGAAGCAATTAACTCTGTCAGAGCTTGATCTACATAATTAGTTACAGGATTATCTTTATCTCCCCCTGCATCATTGTCTATGCCCCCCTGATATACTAACTTACCATCCTTTCCTATAATAAACATATGAGGAGTAGTTTTAGCAGCATATATCCGTCCAATGCTACCATCATGATCATCTAGGATAGGATAAGAAATATTATTGGCTTTAATCCATTCTTTATATTTATCTTTACCCATATAGTAAGTACTATTGATAGCTAACCAAACAACACCTTTATCTTTATATTTATTTGCAAGTGTAGTCATAGTTTTAGCTTCATAATGACGTTTAACAAAAGGACAATCTGGGTTAGTCCACTCTAAAACCACAATTTTTCCAGCAAAATCTGAAAGAGATACTTTTTTACCATCTTGATCTTCTAGAGAAAAAACTGGTGCAGGAGCCCCTATTGTTGGTGCAGAAACACTAACTGTATTATTTGTAGAAGTAAGAATAGCATTGTTATGAGCAAAAGAGCTTTTGGCATACATACCAAAAACGCTTACAATCATTACAGTTAAAACAACAAGTAATATTTTTATTTTCATAGCCGTCTTAGAAATGTCGAAACATCTTGTTTGACAATTCCCTTTCACCTCCTAAAAGCTAACTATTTTTTGAGATTTGGCTAAAGCATATTTTGAGATTCTAACAACCTTATACAACTTTTCAATGTTGAAAAACTATATTACAGATAAATTTTTCTGTATTAGTAAAATCACTGCTTAGTTTTTTTCTTACTGTATTAGTCTAAAATGGTCTACTAGTCTATTTTGTGCTAGTACATTTTGAATTATTTTAGTATATTCCAGCTTATTTTAGATTATTTGTTATACGACTCTTCACCTGTTGATATCCAACCATTCCTTATATAAAGCTTAACCTATTAAACTATTTCAACACAAAGTTTGAAAAAGTTATTATTATCTAAAGACTTTAATCCAAGTCTAACTATATAAGCATAGCTCCTAGTATTAAGTGACTATACAGCAGACCTTTAGCAACTAATAAGTGTAAATTTTTTGTTTGAAAAATGTTTTGGTACAACTATTGCTACTACCTAATTACATTTATATAAACTGTGCTAATTACACTACATAATATTGCTTATAATTAATATTATCAGCAATATTTATTATATGTATTTATTTACAGAAAATTATTCAGGCAATACTATTTATGTAAGTGCACTGTTATACCGATAAACCTATTAGCTATTAAGTGAATTTAAGGTTTACTGGGTTTTGGTCAAATAAACTCGAATGGTCAAGTTGTTTTACTAATATTTTATTAGGAGGTAAAACATTGAAATTAAAGGGGTTCATAGTAAATAATTCTTGTGTTATATTGGTGTATAAGAAAAATTTTTACATCTGAGCAAATGTTTGAGAAAGTTGTTCCAACTTTTTGTCTCTAGTAACTTATTGATTTCAAATAAATTGACAGTTTTAGTGTAGATATTGTCATATTCATAACTATTTCTAAAATAAAGTTTTTCAGCTAAGTAAATATAGAGTTTACTAACTTCTTGAAATTTCAAGATATTACAACCCTATATGTATTTATTCTATAAGCAAATTCTGCTTTAAAGGTTGGTTTATATTGTATGCAAAAAATACGAGTTTTAATTGTAGACGATGCTGTAGTCATACGTAAACTATTAACCAATATACTATCTAGCGATTCAGAAATTGAAGTTGTAGCAACAGCAGCTAATGGTTTGATAGCTTTGGCAAAGATTCCTCAAGTCAAGCCAGATCTAATAATATTAGATATAGAAATGCCAGAAATGAATGGTATTGAAACACTACTTGCCATAAAAAAAACTTATATGCACTTACCAGTAATTATATTTAGTACAGTTACTAAACGTGGTGCAGCTAAAACATTAGAAGCTCTTTCTTATGGTGCAAATGACTATGTTACAAAACCTGCAACAGCTTGTAGTCCAGAAGCAGCAATGCAACAAGTTAAAGAGGAACTTATTCCTAAAGTAAAGGCTTTATGTAAATTTATCAGCAATAACCAAAAAGCTTTGACATCAATACCTGCTAGAACAGTATCTAAAAACAATAACTTAACTTCTAATAAACCTTTAAGTATCTTGGCAATAGGTGTATCAACAGGTGGCCCTAACGCATTGATTGAGCTATTTTCTTTATTACCCAAAGACATCCCTGTTCCAATTGTAATCGTGCAACATATGCCTCCAATATTTACTAAATACTTAGCTGAAAGTCTTTCTTGTAAATCGAAAGTCCAAGTCAATGAAGGTGTAGCAGGAGAGATTATTAAACCTGGGCAATGCTGGATAGCACCAGGTGGTTATCATATGACCTTAGAGCGCAATGGCTCTCAAGTATATATTAAAACAAACCAAAACCCGCCTGAAAATTCTTGTCGTCCAGCAGTTGATGTGCTTTTTCGTTCAGTAGCACATATTTATCGTGAACAAACTTTAGCACTTGTTATGACTGGAATGGGACAAGATGGATTAAACGGATGTATGTGTATACATGAAGTTGGAGGCCAAATTTTAGTCCAAGATGAAGCTAGTAGTACAGTATGGGGAATGCCTGGATCTGTTGTAAAAGCAGGTCTTGCTGACAAAATATTACCTCTATCTCACCTAGCCTCAGAAATTATGAGCAGGTTAAATGAAAACAGATACGCCTATAAATAAACTGCTGCTAACTCTAATGTAGAGTTATAAATTTGACGATTAATATAATAACGTACAGAAAATATTTGTAGAAATATAACGATCATATTATATCTTATAAAATTTTGCTTACAGCAAACACTTGATTTTACTTAAGAGGATCAGCTTATGGGTTACAATGTTATGAGCAATGAAGAGATGGTTAAAGAGTTTTTAATTGAAAGCAATGAAAACTTAACTCGCTTAGATCAAGAAATGGTTGAACTAGAACAAAATCCTGACAACATAGCTCTTTTATCAAGTATTTTTAGAACAATTCATACAATAAAAGGCACATGTGTTTTCTTTGGTTTTTCTAAGCTAGAAGCTCTAACTCATATTGGTGAAAACCTACTTAGCCGTTTACGAGATCGCTGTTTACAACTAACTCCAGAAATTACAAGCGGTTTACTTTCTATGGTAGACGCCATTCGACAAATACTCTTCTCTATTGAGATAGAAGGTAAAGAAATCGATACAGACTTTTCCGAACTTATAGAAAGATTAACTAAATTAAATAAAGAACAAACCACTAATAAAGAGCCTAAATCTTTAAACCAACAACCAGAAAGTTATAATAAAGATCCTCAAATATTAAGCCAACAATTAGAACTTTCTAGTAAAGATTCTCAAGTATTAAGTAAAGATCCTGAACCTTCTAATAAAGAATTACAAAATCCTAAAGAAACTCGTCGTAGTGTTGTGCCTAGCAATAAAACAGAAGCTTTATCAGACTTTGTATCTAGTAATAATAAGACAGAAATCCTACAAATGCTTTCAGGATTTAATTTAGACATTGAGCAAGCAAATAGAAGTAACTCAACGTTTTATACAGAATCAACACAAGAAACCATAGACCTAAATAAACTACAAACAGAAAATCGATCATTAACTCAGGTTCTTTCTGAAAATACACGTAATACACAAAATCTTTCTGATAACAGTATACGTGTTGATGTGAGTTTACTTGATAAGTTAATGAATCTTGTTGGAGAGTTAGTTTTAGCTCGTAATCAAATTTTACAATTTACTGCAACTCAAAGTGATTCTGCATTTATTGCTACTTCACAACGCCTTAATTTAATTACAAGTGAATTACAAGAAGGGGTTATGAAAACCAGAATGCAACCAATTGCTAATATTTGGAATAAGTTTCCCCGTGTAGTTCGTGACTTAGCAGTTTTATGTGGCAAACAAGTTCATATTGAGATGGAAGGAAAAGAAACTGAGCTTGATAAAACAATAATAGAAGCTATTAAGGACCCACTTACTCATATACTACGAAATGCTATAGACCATGGCATTGAGTTACCACAAGTGCGCCAAGCTTTAGGTAAATCTCCAGAAGGTTGCATTTTTTTACGTGCTTCTCATGAGGGAGGACAAGTCAATATTGAAATTTCTGATGATGGTGGAGGAATTAACTCAGAGCAAGTAAAACAAAAGGCCTTGAAAAATGGATTGATTACTCCTGAACAAGCAGCCTGCATAAGTGAACGCGAAGCAACAAATCTAATCTTTCTACCAGGATTTTCTACAAGTGAAAAAATTACAAATGTTTCCGGTCGTGGTGTAGGAATGGATGTAGTAAAAACCAATATTGAAAAGATAGGTGGTTTAGTAGATGTTCAGAGTAAGTTAGGTAATGGAACTACTATTAAAATTAAAATTCCTCTAACACTAGCTATAATCCCTGCCCTAATAGTCACTACAGCTCAAGAAAGGTATGCAATTCCTCAAATTAGCCTTTTAGAATTAGTAAGACTAGAAAGCGATTCTACCAATCTTGGTATTGAGTTGATTCATAACACACCTTTTTATCGCTTACGAGGGAATCTTTTACCTTTAGTCTATCTTAACCGTGAACTAATGCTCAATGAGGCTAATTTATCTCATAAAAGTAATGCAATAAATATAGTTGTACTTCAAGCCGATGAGCGTTCATTTGGTTTAGTAGTTGATGAAATAAATGACACAGAAGAAATTGTAGTTAAACCTCTAAGTAAGCACTTAAAAGGAATATCTTGCTTTGCCGGAGCAACAATTATGGGTGATGGTAAAGTAGCTCTAATTCTTGATGTGTTAGGTATTGCACAAAATGCAAATGTAATTTCTGAAGTAAGGGATCGTGCCTTAACTGATAAACTAACCAAACCACTAGAACATTCTGAACATTCTGAACATTCTGAGAATTACCAAACACTTTTACTATTTAGAGTTGGAAAAACGGGTCGTATTGCAATGCCTCTTTCTATGGTTGCTCGTTTAGAAGAGTTTCCATCAACTTCTATAGAGACAGCAATGGATGAAGAAGTTATACAATACAGAGGTCAAATTCTTAGGCTAATTCGTTTATCTAAGCTGCTTTACCCCAATGCCCCTAGTTTACCAGAGCAAGAGGTTATTGAAGTTATAGTTTATGCTGAGCAGGATCATAGCATAGGCTTTGTGGTTGATTCTATTATAGATATAGTCGAAGAAAATTTAGTTATTCAACATCGTTCTCACCGTCAAGGAATTCTTGGATCAGCAATAATTCACCAACATGTTACAGATATATTAGATGTACATAACATTATTGATAGGGTTGATCCCCATTGTTTTGAACCAGTTATAAGTAATAAGGATATAAGTTATGTCTCAATGTAAACAATTTTGTACTTTCTTTCTTGATGGAATGTTGTTTGGTATTGAAGTACTTAAAGTCCAAGAAGTAATTCGTTATCAAGAAATGACTATTGTGCCATTAGCACCAAAAATTATAAAAGGTCTAATTAATTTACGTGGTCAAATTGTTACTGCAATTGATCTTAGACAACGTTTTAAATTCAGTGAGCGATTTTCTCATCAACCACCAATGAATGTAGTTGTGCGTACAGAAGATGGAGCTGTAAGTCTTTTAGTTGATGAGATTGGAGATGTTCTAGAGGTAAAAGAAGAAAAGTTTGAGCCTGTACCGGAAACTATAAGCGAAATCATTCGTGACTTAACTAAAGGTGTATACAAGCTAAAAGATAAGTTGCTCTTGGTCTTAGAAACAGAAAAGGCTGCTTCTATAGACTCTTTCCAAGATCGTCTAGTAAAAAAAGGAAAATAACTATGTTACACATAATTTCTTCTCTAGTTTTTGTCATTATTGTTGTTGGAATTTTGCTACGTCGTTCTCCTCGTGTTCATCTATCTTTTATGCTTGCTGCTTTTACACTCGATCTTGGGCTAACAATTTATATTGAGGCCACACGACATGCAGTAGAAAAAGTTGTACTACAAACAAATACATTAATATGGTTTCACGCCATTGTTTCTTCATTAGTGCTACTAGCCTATATTGTCCAAATTATTTTGGGCGGAAAAATACTAACTCAACTTGCTGGAATTACCATAAACAGACAAACACATATGGTGCTTGGAATTATATTCTGCTGTTTACGCCTGGTTAATTATGTTACCAGCTTTATGATTTAAACTTGGCTACTAATCTCTAAATCTAAATAAATCAAACGGTTAATATAACTTAAAGACAAAAATTTAGTAGCTAAAACAAAAGCATATTACCAAATAAGGAGACAAATTTATTATGTCAAACGGGGATTTTACTAATACATCAGTAGTATCAGCAGACTCTACAGAGTCATCTGAGTTATTAAATAACCTTGAGTGGTTACAAGCTAGTTTAAATAGTATACAAACCAATGTATTTATTGCTGATACAAAACTTAATCTTATTTTTATGAATGAGAGAGCTAACACAACTCTAAAACTTATTGAACAAGAACTTATTTCTGTTTTTGGTATCTCTGTTAATGAAATGCTTGGTAATAGCATACACCGCTTTCACAGAAACAGCCGACATGTAGAAAGAATATTACGTAATCCATCGATATTACCACATGAAGCTGAATTCTCATTTGGGAACATTACGTTAAAGACTACTATTAATGGTATTTTTTCACCAAATGGAACAATTCTTGGTTATATTGCTAATTGGGAAGATGTTAGTGAAAAAATAAAAAAAGATAAAGAAAACAGCCGTATTTTATCAATGATGGAAAACTCTCCTACAAATGTAATTTATGCTGACACTAATGGAATAATTCAATATATGAATCCATCTTCAGTCAATACACTTAAGAAACTAGAACCATATATACCAATTAAAGCTGAGCGTACAGTAGGTCAATCAATAGATATTTTCCATAAAAATCCAGAGCATCAACGACGTATGTTAGCAGACTCACGAAATCTTCCTCATCGTGCTTTGATTCAACTTGGCCCTGAATTTATAGATTTACTTGTAAGTGGAATCTATGATCATCAAAAAAATCGTTTAGGAACAATGGCTACTTGGGAAATTGTTACAGAAAAGGTAGCAATCCAAAAACGTGAAAAAGAAATTTCAGATAATGTACGTACTCTGTTAGGACAGGTAGGTGCACTTACTAGTGCTTCTGAACAACTTACTAGCCTTAGTCAACAAATGGCTGGCAACGCTGAAGAAACTTCAGCACAAGCTAATATTGTATCTGCTGCCGCAGAAGAAATTAGCACAACTGTTCAAAGGTTAACAATTGGCACAGATGAAATGAATATAAGCATTAAGGAAATTGCTAAAGGTGCTAGTGATGCAGCTAAAGTTGCCACTTCAGCAGTAAAAGTAGCTGAAAAAACAACTTCTAGAGTAGCCAAATTAGGCGAAAGTAGTACAGAGATTGGTAAAGTGATAAAAGTTATTACCTCAATTGCACAACAAACTAATTTGCTTGCTCTTAATGCCACAATCGAAGCAGCACGCGCAGGTGAAGCAGGTAAAGGCTTTGCCGTTGTTGCTAACGAAGTTAAAGAACTTGCTAAAGAAACAGCCAAAGCAACAGAAGATATAAGCCAAAAGATTGAAGCTATTCAAGCAGATACAAAAGGTGCAGTAGAAGCTATTAACCAAATTAGCTTAATCATTAACCAAATAAATGATTTACAAAATACAATAGCTACAGCAGTTGAAGAACAAACTGCTACAACTAAAGAGATAGGACGCAATATTAGTGAAGCAGCAAAAGGTACAGCTGAAATTGCACAAAATATTACAGGTGTAGCACAAGCAGCTTCAAGCACAACAGTTAGAGCATCTGAAACTCAACGTGCCGTTGCTAAAATTTCTTGGTTTGCAGCAGAGTTACAAAAATTAGTTGAACAGTTTAACCTCTAAAAAACTTCAAAGAAATAACGTTTGAATTTTGTTACTCCAAATTTCTTACAGTAGGTGATTATGTTTACAAGCAGTATGGATTTTAACTATATTCAAAAATTAGTCTATGAACATTCAGCGATTGTAATCGAACTAGGTAAAGAATATCTAGTAGAATCACGATTATCACCATTAGCAATTCGTGAAGGATTTTGCTCTATAGAAGAAATGATTCTAAAGCTACGCTCACAACCTTATACGGATTTACATCGCAAAGTAGTAGAAGCAATGACAATTAATGAAACTTCTTTTTTTCGTGATATTTATCCTTTTGAGCTACTAAAAAACAGAGTTATTCCAGAACTGCTTGTAAAAAGATCTTCAGAACGTAAGTTAAATATTTGGTGTGCAGCTTGTTCTACAGGGCAAGAACCCTATACTATTGCGATGCTTCTACAAGAACACTTCCCTTTGCTTGTCAATTGGAATGTCCAATTAATAGCTAGTGATTTATCTCAAGATATGATTTCACGCGCTCAAGAAGGTCGCTATAACCAAATTGAGGTTAATCGCGGTCTATCAACAGCATTCTTACTGAAATATTTTCATAAACAAAATACAGATTGGCAAATAAATGATGAGATACGGCATGCAGTAAAATTCCAAGAAATCAACTTAGCTTCAAGTTGGCCATTTATGGCTAATATGGACATTATTTTTATGCGCAATGTTATGATCTATTTTGATATTGCAACAAAGAAAAGCATTTTCAATAAGGTAAAACAAATTCTTAAACCAGATGGATATTTATTTTTAGGAGCAGCAGAAACAACTATGAATATTGATGATTCCTTTGAAAATATTTACTTTGACAAAGCTGGATATTATAGATTAAAGGAGTCTTTTTTGAGCAAGAGATTATAAAAACTAAATCACCAAATCTAAGTAACATATCAGAAAAATTTAATTGGCCTTCCATTAAATTTTAATTTCAAAGATATATGAAAATATCCAAGGTTATTTTCATATTCAACATATAAATAAATAGTCTCTAGCCAACGTCTATAAAAATTTTATAGATGTTGGCTAAAACTTATTAATATTTCTATTTTCCTTTATTAATAATAAAATCAAGTCTAAAATCTTAATCTTAATCTTAATACTAATCTTAATACTAATCTTAATACTAACTAGTAAATACTCTATAATCTATGCTAAGAAAATTACTTTTACTTTTATTTACAATTGTTTTCTTTACATTTCCTATCTTTGCCCAAGAAATGCCTAAAGAAGAAGGAATATTTCGTAAGCCAGAACTAGTAGAATTAATTTCCCTTGATCCTACAATCCACTTAGATATTCGTTATGCTACAACAAACAACTTTGTAGGACGGCCAGTTTATAAGCAAGCCAAGGCATTTCTCCAACGTCCAGCAGCAGAAGCATTAATAAGGGTGCATAACTCATTAAAAAAACAAGGTTATGGATTACTAATTTTTGATGGATATCGTCCTTGGCAAGTAACAAAAGCTTTTTGGGATGAAACTCCAGTGGAAAAGCGAATTTTTGTTGCTGATCCAGCTAAAGGTTCTCGCCATAATCGTGGTTGTGCAATAGACCTTTCATTATATGACTTAAAAACAGGAAAAGAAGTAGAAATGCCTAGTCTATATGATGAGATGACTGATAGATCTCATATAAACTATGAAGGTGGAACCAAAGAAGCACGACAATTAAGAGAACTTTTGCATACAGAAATGGAAAAAGAAGGCTTTTTAGTTTATGAGGTTGAATGGTGGCATTATGACTATAAAGACTGGAAACAATACCCAATTTTAAATGTTGATTTCTCTGAAATAGGAACATCTGAGAAAAAATAACGTAGCTACATTTAATCTACAATCTACAATATTTTTAAGAGTCACACCACATTATGCTAAAACTAGAAGAGCTAGTAGGGCAATTACTAGATGAAAAATACCTTATCAAATCCCAACTAGGCCAAGGTGGAATGGGTGCTGTTTATTTTGCTACACATATAGGAACAGAACGGCCTGTTGCAGTTAAAGTTATTGCTCCCCAGTTTATGAACAATAATGAGTTTGTTGAGCGTTTTAGACTTGAAGCCCGTGCTGCTGGTAAATTGCGCCATCCTAATATTGTAAATGTTACAGATTTTGGGTTTACACAAGTTCTTGGTAGTCGTATTGCTTATCTAGTAATGGAATACCTAAATGGTTGTAGTCTTGGGGATATGCTAAAAGATAGCAAACAAATGCAGCTAAGTTTTGTAGTTGATATAGTTGAACAAGTTTGTTTAGCCATAGAAGCAGCACATGAAATAGGCATTATCCACCGTGACTTAAAACCAGATAACATTTGGTTAGAGCCTAATGGACGTGGTGGTTACAATGTAAAAGTTTTGGATTTTGGTCTTGCTAAATTACGAGATAATCAAACAACTGAAAAAAACAAGTTCTTATCTAAAAATTTATTGCCAGTCAGTTCATATAACTCCAAAGTGCCTATTGATTTAGAAGCACCTACTGGAGTGATGACAATACAAACAGCAATACAATCACCTACAACTCCTACAACTCCTACAACTCCAAATGAGTCAGAAGATGAAGCCGATACGGCTGTAATGAAAGCAGAAAAGACAATCCCTAATGCTAGCTCAGACACTGTTGGAGGAAATTTAACACGTGTAGGAACTTTGCTTGGTACGCCTCTTTATATGTCACCTGAACAATGTCAAGCTTTAGATCTAGATAATCGTTCTGATATTTACTCACTTGCTGTAATTGTTTATCAGATGTTAACAGGTGAAACCCCTTTCCAAGGTAATATGTTTGAGTTGATGGCTAAACATCAAAGCTTAGCGCCTTTGTCTATATGTGAGAAACGCCAAGACTTACCTAAACAAGTTGGCGAAGTGGTGATGTCAGCTCTTTCAAAAAAACCTGTTGAGCGTCCAGTTTCAGCAAAAGTTTTTGCTGGGCTTTTGCGTGCTCGTTCTGAAGGTGTTTGGGTAGCAGTACGCCAAGCTATGGGACTTTATTCTAATTACTTTCCTACTTTTATTAAACTCTCAATATTTATCAATATATACCCTGCACTCTTTGGAATAATTTTTGGTGCAATTAGTAACAACCCTGGTCTTCTTGCCGTTTTTCTTTCTGCAAGTGTGTTGGTAGGTAAAGCTGTCTTTGCAATTGTACATGAAAATCTTAGAGTGTTACCTTTTCAACCACTTACACCTAAAGAAGTTATTGATGAACTAGCTAGAGAATGGGGTATAGATTTAGAGCTAAATTGGAAAGGCTCCTATAAACTCTACTCCCATATTAGAACAATACGTAAGGAAGCTCGAAAAACTCTAAATATAACAGGTAGAAGTGTAATACAATCACGACCAAAAAAATTTCGTAATATCCAATTATTTTTCTTCCTACTCACTTTGTTAGGTGCTGTTATTACTGGATTGGCTGCATTTGGAGCAGTTACATTATTAGGTAAAATTTTTGTAGCAATATTATTCTTTACAAAAATTATCAGTATGACAGCTTTTGCTTTAAGTCTTTATGTATTTCATAGCCTAATGTTGCCACTTTCTGGAATGACTTACTCTATTCTCTACTTTAAGGAACGTCAAGCTCTAGGAGAAACTATTCAAGAAGGGTTTGACCCTAAAATTGCTGACATAGCTTTGCTAAAGTAACTGCACTTTACACAATAATTATCAAGTAACTAAACAAGGATCTACAATAGCAGTCTTCAGTCAAGCTATGTTAAAATAGCAAAATCTCTAGCTACATATCCATCAAATAAACTTAGGAACAAATATGTCTCGGGCAGCAGAAAAGCTTTTTAAAGAAGGCAATGATAGTTTTCTTAAAGGTCAATTTAAGAAAGCAACTGAAAGCTATGAGCAAGCTTTAGCTTTAATTAAAGATGATCCAGTCTTATGGTATAATTACGGCTGTGCTTTAACTGATTTAGAACGTTATGAAGAAGCTCTAGCAGCTTTTGATAAGGCAGTACAGCTAAAACCTGATTTTTACCTTGCTTGGTTTAATCATGGAAATACACTTAACATTCTAGGGCGTTTTGATGATGCTTTAGATAGTTATAATCACGTAGTAGAGCTTAAGCCCGATCATTATCTTGCCTGGAATAATCGAGGATGTTCATTGGCAAGAATTGAGGAGTTTTCAGACTCATTAGAGAGTTATAAAAAAGCCTTAGAGCTAAGATCTGACTATCGTCCGGCCAACTATAATCGTGCATATGTTTTGGCAAAAACTGGGCAATTTGAAGAAGCATCTGAAATCTATGAGTCAGCCTTGCAGTTAAGAGCCGAAGATCCAGCTATGTGGAACAACCGTGGAGTAGTGCTTACTAGGGCTAATCGTCTTGATGATGCTTTATATTGTTTTGAGCAGGCAATCCATCTAAAAACAGATTATTACAAGGCCTGGTACAATCGAGGATATGTTTTAGCCGAAATGAAACGTTACCAAGAAGCTTTAGAAAGTTATCATAATGCCTTGCAACTGTTACCGGATTATGGAACAGCACTTTACAATTCTGGCTATGTTTTAATTAAGTTAGGTAAGTTTGCTGAAGCAGCAGAGACATTTACAGAGTATGTAAAATTATGTCCTGTATCAGAATATACAGACCTACTTAATCAGCAAATTGCACGTTTGCGGCAATATGCTCAAAGAAAATAATGTTTTGGAGAACTTCATGTTTGGTTTAAAAGTTCGTTTGTATTTAATATTTTCTCTCATATTTATTTTAACTGCTAATTTATCAATAACATCTGCCTATAATGTTAAACCTACTTCTCAAGAACCTACCCCTAAAGCTACGGGAGAACAGTTGTTACAGATAGATGATGGAGTAGCTGAAGGTAGATTTGGGGGTACAGGAGATCCAGGCTTTGGTTGGTTTAATCTATTAAAACCAGATGGTTATCCAGCAACATTAAAAGAAGTACGTATTGCTTTTAGTGATGGTCCTCAAGGTGTGCCTATAGGTTCACCTATAAGAATTGCTGTTTATACTGATCCTGAAGGTAATGGACCTAACCAAGGTCAAACTCCAGATGTAATTTTTTCTGTCACTGTGAATAATCCTGGAAATTTTGATGTTTACACCTTACCAAACCCCATAACTATTAATTCTGGAGCTTTTATAGTAGGAGCACTTGATTCAATCTTTGTAGCAAACCTACCAGCTTTTGGCGATATTCAAGGAAAAGTAAAACCTGTAGGTAGTCAATCTTACATAACTTTAGATAATGGAAGAAATTTTTTTAGAGTTGATCAAGCTTTTCCTAGTTTTCAGCTTCCACCCGTAACTTGGTTAATTCGCGGATTAGCCGATGTAGAAGGCTTAGCCCCAGTAATTAGTAGAGCTTTTTATAAAAATGGAAAACTCAAAGTTTTTGGTCGTAACTTTTCTAATACAGCTTTCGTTCGTATTAATGGAAAAAAAATAGATAAACAACCTAAATTTGCACAAAGTCTAGGCAGATTGATTTTCAGTGGTACATCTAGCGAATTAAACTTAAAACCTGCTGGTCAAAATAACAAGTTGGTAGTAGTAGTAGACGGTTCTGCATCTGAAGCCTTTGAATTTACCAGCTAGACTTATCCATCGAGCCTAGCATAGCTAACTGTGTATAATTTATAATTTTAGAAGTTTTGATTCTCTCTAATCAAAAAAGCTAGGTGAGCAAAAACTCTGGTATAAATAGCTAAGACTGTGAGTGACTGCTTTCCTAAAGGCACTTCAACCGAGCAATATAGCCGGGACTAATAACTAGAACCTTTTGATAATATTGTACTAAGCTTGGAGGAATAAAAAATGTCTTCAAAAGCAGAAGCTGGACAATACTCTCCTTCAATGGGAGTTTCTGCCGAAAATTGGTTTAACCTAAATAGCCTGATGCCTGCTGTTTTAGCAATAATTGGGGCTACAGTACTAGTCTTGATCCGTTTTCAAGGCTCTAAACTAGATGTTCTAAAAGAAGCAAGCCAAACTAACCTAGCATTAATTTCTTACTTAGCCTCTGCCCTATTATTTGGTATGTATTTAATGGGACGCGAGCAACTAATGAAAAAAATGGCAATGGGAGCAATGGTTCTTGGCTTTACACTAAATTTATCTGCTTGGGGAATGCGATGGATTGAGTATACAGAGTTTACCAAAGCTCAAGGTGATATGTCTAAAGTGTGGACAACCCTTTCTTTAGCTGAAAAAGTAAATCACACGTTTCCACTCTCAAACTTGTATGATATTACTCTAGGCTTAACCACCTTCCTAGGACTTACTTCTGTACTTATTGGAGTACGTAAAAAATATGAATTCCTAGGTGCTTTAACAATGCCTATTGGAGCATTGTTCTTAATCTTAGCTGTATTCCTAGGCAATGATATTTCACAACCTATTCAACCTATTTTACGTAGCTACTGGCGTCCAATTCACGTAGGTGTAGCCGCTTTAAGTTATGGTGTATGTTCTGTTACTTTTGCTGTAGGCATTCTCTACTTACTTAAAGATGGCATGAAACCAGAAAGAATTGCTCTATGTGTAGGGCTTTTTGGTGTTGGTATTTATATGCTTGTAGCAGCTCTTTTTGGAAATTTCTCTCTTTTCAATGGCAGCTTTGGAATGAATGTAGTAATGATTACTCCTAGAATGGGAGAACAACCAATTAGATTTTCTGGGGCAAGAGGAGACTTCCTTACTGCAGAATTTCCTATGGTTGGTCGCTTTATTCAAGTAGTTGTAGCTCTTTTTATAGCTTCTTCTGCTATGTATCTTAAAGATATGTTTTTAGGAGAAGATGCTAAACTACGCAAACTTGCTAGCACTTTATTTAGTCTTGCAGTATTAGTTCAAGCCCTTTCTATAGGAATGCTTTACTACAATATGAAAACTACAAAAGATCTAAGCCCTTATGTTTCAGCTACTAATGTAGCTAAACTACAAAACTTATTAGGCGATGATGGTCATCAACATGAAGCAACAGCTGAACATATAGATGCTAAGGCCTGGATGTCACAAGCAAACCTAAAAGTTAGTTTTAACTCAAACCCTGTAGTTAGTGCAGCCTTTTTCGTAATTATTTTAGGTGGCCTTTTCTTTGGTCTCTTTATGTTACGTGGAGAACAAATACTCCAAAATATTCCTAAGCTAGAAGTACTAGATGACTTAAACTATAAGCTAGTATCTGTATGTTTCCCAGGCTTTACCTTAATGTTAATTCTAGGTGCAGTATGGGCAAATGAATCTTGGGGAACTTATTGGAGTTGGGATCCAAAAGAAACTTGGGGTTTAGTAACTTGGTTAGCTTATGCTAGCTTCTTACACACTCGCTTTACACATGGCTGGAAAGGCCGTCGTTCTGCTTACTTTGCAATAGCTGGATTTGCCTTTATGTTATTTACTTACTTAGGTGTAAGCTACTTACTTCCTGGTTTACACTCTTACGCATAAGCTATTTAGTAATATAGTAAAATAAAAGCCAAGAAATTGATTTCTTGGCTTTTATTTTTTATATAACTTTATATTTGGTAAACTAAGAAAATAGTGATTTTATAAGCTTACTTATGACTTGGAGTAAGTTATTATAAAAAACTCATAGGACAAACTTTAGACAATAAGTGTTTTATTGAAAATCAATTAGGCCAAAATAATATAGGTGCAGTTTATATAGTTAATCCTATCATTTTGGCATAGTGCAAATCTCGCATAATGCAGTAGATTGTTTTTTGTGCCATAACCCTATTAACTAGCTGAAAAGCTATAGGAAATCTAAACTTTACTAAAAAAGCAATTACACATTGTTTCTTTGTTAGGATACCAAAGTTCCCCGCCTTCATTTGCCTTAAGTTCGATCTGCCAAACTTGATTTAATACTTTTGAATCTCTTATTGAATGGCAAAAACCATTCTTAAGAAATTTTTCAGACCACTCATAAGTTGTAGTTAATGTTTTTACTGCATAAAATATATTGTATTCTTCTATAACTTCTTTTGTCATATCACTAGTTATACTACCAAATATAACACCTTTTCTAACAACTCTATATAATTCACTAATTGCTTTATCTACAAGTTTATCATCAACATAACAAAGACAAGTTTCATAAGCAAAATCAAATGAGTTATCTTCAAATGGTAAAGAACATATATTTCCAAATAAATTACGAGATTTCCATTTTGAATGAGTTTTGCTATGCATATAGACATTATTTTCTACTCCCCAAGCTTCAACTCCAACTCTAGAGAACTCTCTTAAGGTTAATCCATTAGCTGAACCTACATCTAAGAGTTTATAAGGAGGCTTATTACCCCAAACTACTTCTATTAAGTCTATAATATAGCCAGCATCAAAATAATCTAAGAAAGAATCTTCATAACTTCTTTCCCCATCATATAAATCAAAATATTCTCGATCTAATTCTTGAGTTAACTCAACACATCTTGGAGAAACTTTAACCATATTTTTGCCTTAACCTATTACTCTTATAATATTAAGAATATAACCTACTTTATACCTTAAGCATACTTACTAGTTACAATAAAGTATTTTATTTTGATTAATATTATATTCTTTTTTTGTATCACTGTTAAGCAAAATAAATAAAATACTTATCAACAATTTACATGTATTATTTTGTTAGGAATTATAGATTAAAAAGACTCTTTTCCAAAATCAGAAAAAGGCTCAAGGAAAAATTGTTATATATTTAAGGAAGATATTAAGGTTAAAAATAAAACTTATTTTGTTTTTTTAGAACAAGCTACACGAAAACCGCAGTTTTCTTTTTCTCCTATGGCTTGATATTCACGATAAGCAGACCTGGCAAATACACCTGGATGGCTCCATCCTCCTCCACGCCTTGTTCTATAAAAATTTATTTCTTTTATCACAGCACTTCCATCTGTTGGGAAACCATCTTTATACTTAGTATAAGAGTCTAGTACCCATTCCCAAATATTTCCATGCATATCATAAATTCCAAAATTATTTGCATACCCTAAACTACCCACAACAACAGTATGCCTACTAGGATTTCCCATAGGAGCTTTATCATAAGGTGTATTGCTATCATAATTTACTAACAGATCAGATACAGTTGCACCAAAACAAAAAGGAGTATAAGTTCCAGCCCTAGCAGCATATTCCCATTCTGCTTCTGTTGGTAAGTGGTAATTGTGGTTAGTTAGTTTAGATAATCTTGCACAAAATTCTACAGCATCTTCCCAGCTTACACCATCCACAGGCAAATAGTCTCCTTTGAATTTTGAGGGATCAGGCACAAGATCTTGATTTACCTTAGGCAAACTTGCTACTGCTCTCCATTGGTTTTGAGTCACTTCATACTTACCCATAAAGAAGCTTGGCATAGTGACTAAGTGTTGTGGCTCTTCATCCTCTTTGCTATGAAAAGGTTCATTAGAAGGTGCTCCCATCATAAATTTTCCACTAGGAACATCAACCATTTCTAACTTAATATCTTTTACTATATCTTCAACTAAAATATTACAAGTTGATTTCTGAGTTTTTATTATATTTCCTAAAACATCAACTTCAGCCGTTTTAAATTCATTTTGTAATAAACTAGGAGGTTTAGAATTATCTAAAGGCACTTTTCTTAGATTTTCTTCCTCTGGTTTATACAATGTTCCTGTTAATCTACCTTGAATTAGGCCAATAGGAACTGTTGCAGTAACTATTTCAGCCACTTCTGTTGGGGAGCGTTTTTCAGCAGCAATATTCCAAAATCTTGCAGACATATCAACACTAGTAGTAAAGGCTAAGTTATCATCTAGGCTAAATTCAGCAAAAGACACTGTATCTTTGTGTCCTGATAAGGTTAATAGTAATTTACCTGTAGCTATTTCCCAGACTCTTGCAGTTTTATCAAGGCTGTTAGTAATAAGAAAATTTCCTGAATGGCTAAAATTAGCAGATAAAACAGTTCCAGTATGTCCAACTAGTGTTGTTAAAAGCTTACCAGTGCTATTCCAAAGTTTAATAGTTTTATCTTGGCTAGTAGTAACAACCAAGCTATCACCTTTAAATTTTGCTTCTAGCACAGCATCTTTATGATCATCAAGAGTTGCAATTAATTTACCTGATGGAATATCCCAAACTTTAGCGGTTTGATCAATGCTAGCAGTTACTAACATTTTGGAATTTTCACTAAAATTAGCACTAACAACAGCCCCTTGATGTCCTTTTAGTGCAATCACTTCCCTACCATTATTAGCATCCCAAAGTTTAATAGTTTTATCTGCGCTAGTAGTAACAATCCATTTTCCATCAGGACTAAACTTAGAATCATATATGCTTGCAGTATGAGTTAAAGTGTAAAGAAGTTGTCCTGTTCTACAATTCCAGACTTTAGCCGTATTATCATAACTAGCGGTTACAACTAGTTTTCCATCTGGGCTAAATCTAGCAGATGATAATCCCTCATTATGACCAAGTAGTTTAACTAGCGTTTTACCAGTTTGAACATCCCATATAAATGCAGTTTTATCACTACTTGCAGTAACAATTCTTTGATTATCTGGGCTAAATTCTGCTGACAAAATATTATCTGTATGCCCAACTAGATCTAGCAGCAATTGCTTAGTTTTTACAGACCATATTTTAGCTATTTTGTCTTGGCTTGCAGTTACAACTAACTCCCCATTAGGGCTAAATTTCCCGCTATTAATAGCCTGTTTATGTCCTAACAAATTCATAGGTAAACGTTTTTCTACTGACCACATAGCTTGAGCAAGCATTAACCTTAGGGATAAATTATCTGCTCCTTTTCTGTAAGCTTCGCTTAAATATACAGCAGCACCGCTAGGATCTTCTTTTAATAGTTCTTGTCTACCTTGTTCTTCATAAAGCTCCAAGGTTTCTAACAATTGTTTTTTGGTTTTTTGTTGTTGCCAAAACAGTAAAGATAAACCTAAAGCTAAGCCTGTTATCACAATAGTTAAAGCTATTTTACGATTGCGTTTGCTACGCTCATAATCAGCTAAACTTGTTTGGATAAAGTTAGTTTCGGTTTCTGTTAGTTGAATATTATGTTTAGTTTGCCATAATTTATATTCTGCTAAAGCTTCATCACGCCATAACAATCCTCTAGACTTACCTCGTTCTTGCCAATGACGTGCAGCAGTTCTTAGCTGATCCCGCAAACGAATTGCTTGAATATTTTCTTGTCGCCAATAAATCAGTCTAGGCCAAACAGAAATTAGGGTTTCATGAATAATTTCGTATTTTCCATCACCTTGCTCATTTTCTGAGATGGTTAAAAGTCTTGCAGCAATAAGCTTTTCCAAGACTTTTGTAGTTTCTTGATTGTTCTTTACAAGTTGATAGAGTTCTGTTTTTGTTAAACCAATTCTAGTGCCTTCATTGGTAATCAAATGCTGGAAAATTTCACGAGTATGATTTTGCTCATGCAAAGTCATTTGGTTTATTGTGTCTTCAGCATGTATGGCTAAAGCACCAATAACTCCTCCAATAGCTTCATAGGCTTTTCTGGTAAACTGCTTAAATTGTCTATCTCTAAGCTCCCATAACTTAGTTGCAGCAAAGGAAAGCATTGGTAAAGCACCTGGTTGACCAACAACAGCTTTTGCCATTTCTAGTGGTAACTCTTTATCCTCAAACTGATAGCCAACTTTTTGAGCAGGTTGAACTAAAATTTCCACTAATTGCTTTACTCCTGGAGATGTAAGTAGTTCATAACTAAGACGTTCTCCTATTAACTCTTTTGTTCTTACTAAAAAATCATCTCTGAGTACTAAAACCACTTTAGTAAAGCTATCAATAGATTGAGCAATATCATTTAACATTAAAGCAAGTAATTCTCGTTCTTGTTGATCAGGGCAAATAGTAAAAATTTCTTCAAATTGATCAACAACTAGAAGAATTTTTTTGTTAGATTGTGCTACTTTGTTTTTTAAAGCCTCTTCTATTAAATGGAGCTTATTTTTCAAAGAAGCTTGTAAGTCAGGAAATTTTATTCCCTCTCGTTGTAACCTTCTACTTATGGTATTTAGAGGAGTTGCCCCTGGACGTAAAACTATTATTTGATGAGTTTGAGCAAGTTCAGGAACAATTCCAGCTTGAATAAATGAAGATTTTCCTGCTCCTGAAGGCCCTACTAAGGCTAACAGTGGGCTTACAATTAACCAATTACGGAAATTTAGAATCTCTTTTTCTCGACCAAAAAATAAATCTGCCTCATTAGGAGTAAATGAAGACAATCCAAGATAAGGAACTTTTTCAGAAACAATATCAGCACTATTTTCTGATTGAAGATCAAATATATTTTTGCTAAACCATTGCCAAAACTCAGGATCTTGTTTTTCTAAATTATAGGGTAAGGCTGTTAATTTAGCTCCACTGCGCCCTTTGCCTGTTAGAAAAAATAACTCTTCTCTGCTTCCAAAATTAGGCTCACTTGCTTGTAGCAAAGGCCACAAAGACAAAACCACTTTTCCTTCTTCGTTAAGCAATATTGGATGTTTTTTCACTGCTAAACTAGAGTTTAAATTGTTAGGTTCTTTTATTCGTCCTAGCCCAACCCAGCTTTCTATAAAATCCTCACGAACTATTAACAATTGGTAGCTAGTTAAAAAGCTACAAGCTGTAAGAAATTTTGATAGATAACCAAAATTTTTTCTTAACTCCTGAGTTATATATTCTTCATTTCCACTAATATGCTGTAACTCTTGAAGATGTAAAACCCAATCGATAATATTGTCTTGGTTATTTTGATCAAATAAAGAAACAAGTTCTGGTAAAGGAAATGCTCTTTTTTTATCTAAAAATGGAGTTGAAACTTCAGAAGCTAGCTCTAGCCATTCTTTCTCATCTAAATTTTCACGATAAAGCTTTAATACCAAAGCATTAAATTTAGAACTATCTTTTTGTGTTCCACTTCCTATCTTCATCCGACTAGCTAAAGCAATTAACCCTATAAACCTAACAACTAATCGCACCATACTAGTAACTTGTTCTTTAATTTGATATACATTCGTGCTAACACCAAAATTAGCTAACATTTCAGCAATTGGTTGAGGTGATTTACTAATATACAGTTGTCTAAGAGAATCTTTTAGTTGAGGTATAAGAAGTTTTGTTTTTAATCCTGCTGCTTTTTGAAATTCATTGGCTAACTCTATTGCACTAAAATAGCGTTGGTTAGGCTCTTTAGCCATAGCCTTGTTGATAACCAGCTCTAATTCTAGAGAATATTTTTCTCCCAAAGGTGGAACAGGTTCAGTACAATGAGCTTTGTAGATTTCATCTATATCTTGGCCTGTAAATGGAAGTTTTCCACTTAAACACTGGTAAGCAAGAACTCCTAAAGCATAAATATCAGTTTGTGGACTAGGTAATATATCCCCATTCCATTGTTCTGGTGCCATATAGGCAGGTGAGCCAACTGGCCTAGTAATAGAGTGTTGAGAAGTTAAATTTTTAACTAAATATGGTTGAGCATTTAGATCCTTTGAAAGTTCTTTAGCAATACCAAAATCTAGCAACTTAGGAACTTGTTTTCCAGCTACAGAAACAATCATCACATTAGCAGGCTTAATATCTCTGTGAATAATACCTGCTTCATGTGCTAGGTTTACAACTTCGCAAATTTTTTCAAAGAATAGTGTAAAGTCTGTTAAAGGAAAAGTGTTGTTGATTTGTAGAAATTTATCTAGAGCAATACCCTTGACAAATTCCATAGCTATCCATAAAACCCCATCAGGTTCTACACCAAAATCATAGACATGCGCTGCATAAGGATGAGCAAGTCTAGCAGCTAGTTGAGCTTCTTGTTGAAATCTTGCAATAGTTCTATCACTAGCTAAGTGTTTTTGATGTAACAGTTTAACAACTGCTTCACGGCCTAAAGTAACTTGTTCTGCACGGTAAACAGCCCCAAAACCACCTTCACCTAATTTTTCTTTAATTACAAAATCCTTAAAACTTCGTCCAATAAATTGAGAGTTATTAGGGGAAACACTGGAAACTACCTTAAGTACTTCGGATAGATTAGTTTTTAGAAAATCTTCTACTTCATCATTATTAATAGCTAATAATGAAGCTAGCTCAGACCTAATTTCTGGGTTAGTAATGGTGTCAACAAATTTCTTACGCTTTTCTTCACTTAGCTCTAAAGCTTCATTTAATAGTGATTTAATTTGCTCCCAAGTATTTGGATTCATTGTAGTTTTACTCTATTCTTATTTTCGTTTTAATTCCCTTAATAACCAATGTTTAGCTATAGTTTCTTCTCTATGCACAGTTGCAGCAGAAGTGCCTAAAATTTCTGCTACTTCTTGGCAAGTCAACCCACAAAAAAAACGTAACTCTATGATTTGACAAAGCTTTGCATCAATTTTTTCCAAACTATTCAGAGCATCATCTAGTTCTGTTAAACTTATGCTTTTTTCATCTAAGATATTTAGAGCGTCATCAAGTGAAATCCTTTGATAATCTCCTCCTCGCTTTAATGAATCTCTTTTTCGAGCGTAATCAACCATAATATTACGCATTATTCTGGCACTAACTCCAAAAAACTGTCCTCTACAATTCCAATTTGCACCTTCCCATTTCACAAATTGTAAATACAATTCATTTATTAATGCAGAAGTTTGTAAACTAGAATTTTCCTTACGTAAATGTCTGTGTGCTATATAATGCAACTCATTATAAACTAATGGAATAAGTTTGTTTAAAGCATCCTTATTTCCATTTGTCCATTCTGTTAGCAATTCTGTTATTTCTGCCATTTATCTTAGTTCCTACAAATTTATTACATTGTAAACTTAACCTTGTTAATAATTTTTCTAAAAGTAGATTGTTTCTAATTATTATTAGACGAAAATATCTACAAAATACTTACACAATTATCCACAAAAAATACTGCAAAAATTACAATCTAGTACAATTTAATTTCCTTACTATAGGATACGCAATACAAATTAAGAATATAAATTTGTTGAGTAAAAAAGCGGAAAAAAGTTTTTTGCATGAAATATTTGAGTAGTCATTTACGCACTTATTGGTAAGGGGATTTTTAGACCTGTCATAAAAACAATACTCCAATTACATAACAACATAGTTTTATATTCTTAAGCTTAAGACTTAATACAGATAAATTGTTTATGTAGAAGGTAAAAAGCAAACATAAATTAAAACATATGAGGGAAGCCATGATTTTATCAATTACTTCAAATAATGATCGAGTTGAACAAACACCTAACAACTTCTTTTATAAAAATGGTTTTTCAACCACAAGTACAAAACCCACTGAAGAGTTTAGAAAAAAATTTTTATCTGAAAAGCCCAATCTAGAAATAGTTGAACTGATAAAGCTATGTTGTGCTAATGACAAAGAGGCTTGGGATACATTCATCCAGTGTTTTCACCGTCGGATTATGCTTTACGTACATCGTATAGTATGTATGTATGATATTAAAAGTTTAAATGAGTCAGAAGTGGTACAAGAAGTATTTTTAAAATTATTAGCTAATGAGTGTCGTAAACTAAAAGAATTTAAAGGAGATACAGAAGCATCTTTTATTTCTTATCTATTTAATATTACTAGAAGTACAACTTTAGATATTATGCGTAAAGAAACAGCTGAAAAACGATCTGCTCCAATGGTTTCATTGGATTTACCTATTTCTGTAAATGGTGAAGAGATGTTTTTAGCTGAAGCTTTACCAAACAAAAAAGACTCTTGTTTTAGTTTAGAAATTAACAAAAAAATCTTATGTGAAAAAATAATAAAGACACTAAAAGCAAACTTTTCTAGTCATGAAATCAAGATTTTCTGTTTACACACAATATATGGTTTTTCAGCTAATGAAATAGCCAAAATGCCAACAATTGATTTAAGCAGGCTTAATGTACAAGCAATTATTTTTCGCACAAAAGAAAAATTACGCAAGTATACTTATAACATGTTTAATTCAAACACTTATTAATTTAAGTTTAGCGTCCACCAAGCATTGAGCTAACAGTACGATTAGTTGCATCTAAAGTAGCCCTTGCAGCAGCTTCAGCTTCAGAATCTTCAAGCTGACAAGCACCTAAGAGTTCAATTGCTTCCCCTACTGGTTGAATAAAATAATCTGTCTTAAGGAGAATCACTAAAAACTTATTACTTTGTTTACCAAATTCTTTAATGTTAATACCAGTTACTTCAAATTTTACTGGTTTAGTTACAGATTGTTGTAAAGCATCTAGAGTAGCTTCTACTACCAAACGAATTCTAGATTCAAAATCTTCTGCACTTGCTTGTTTTATAGAAGAAAAAGTTTTGTCTTGTGTACTAAGAATAACTTGTGCTTCTAGCAATGAGTTATCTATTTGTGTAAGTGTGGCTTGTTTTAATATTAATCTATATCTACCCATTGTTTTGTCTAAAATATTAAAAGCTGACAAAACCTAACCAATAGGCTGGCTTTTGTTGAGCTATTTAGTTTATTGATGATAGTTTTTCTCTCCTGCCTTAATTGCTACTTTTAAGGTGTTTTGAGCAGGAGGAATAGGACAGCTAAAATCTGCATTATAAGCACAGTATGGATTATAAGCCAGATTAAAATCAATGGTATAAAGCTTATTTGTAGTTTCTTCTAATTCTAAATAACGTCCAGCACCGTAAGTTTCTTTACCAGAGGTTGTATCTTTAAAAGGGATAAAAAGCCTTTTAGCATCAACATCTGGAGCAGTAGATTTAAAAACATCTAATGAACAATCTACTCCATCAAAAGTAAATTTCAGGGCTCCATACTTTATATATTCATCCTGTTCACCTTTGCTAGTAACTATTTTTACTTTCTCATTATTTGCATAAGGCTCAAGCTTTGCATCTAAGCGATACTTTTGCAAATTTACAGGAAAATAATTTAACCCTGGAAAATTAGCTCTTTCTTCCTTAGGTATTGGCGAATTAGGAGAAAGTTTTAATATTCGGTCTTTTTCCTTTCTAGAATTTTCTATCATTTTCTCCATTGTAGGAGGTGAGCCATCTTCTGATGGGAGGCTAGGTTTTTCACTTTGGCCAACATCTACCAACTGAGGGGCATTACTGTGATCACAAGAACTAAAAAGCAATAAAAAAATAAATAAAATAGCAAAACGAGCCATAAATTTTCCTAGAATTAATTAAAGATTTTTTGTATTAACAAAGAAAAAAATACTATATAAATTTTCGCTGTTCAGGTCAAAATATTGCTTGTCTATTTAACAAGGTAGAACTATGCTAGCACTATCAATCAACAATTTTCTATTAGGAGTTTAGCAAAGATGTTAACCCGCAGAGCATTTATCTACACAGCTGTTTTTGCTGCTATTGGCACAACTTTTATATCAACACCAAGTAAAGCAGCCGCAAACCCTGATTTTAATGGGATTTGGGTATTAGATAAAGCTAAAAGTACTAATCTTCCCGGTATCTTTGAATCTGTACAAGAATACCTACTTATAATTAAGCAAGATGAAAAAAATATAACTGTTTCTACAGAGTTTCATGGTCGAGGCCAAACTATCAGCAGTGAACCCGATGTTTTCCCTACTGATGGAACTCCTGTAGAGAAAAACGACCGTCGAGGATTTAAGCAAAAAAGAAGCTTCCGCTTTGATGAAAATAAAAACTTATTAGTAGAAACAGAAAAAATCTTTACTGGTGAAGTTCAAATGCCAAATACTAATGAAAATGAATCTTGGAGTATTTCCGATGAAGGTAAAACCCTTACAATTACTATTACTCCAAAAACAGAAGGCGCAACTAAACAAGTACGCGTTTTTATTAAAAAATCGCAATCTGGTGTATAACTTATAATTAATATTTATAATACTTTAGAGGTTATTGTGAGTTTAGATTCTTGGCAAACAAACATTATTAGTAATAATCTAAAAGACCTTAAGCATTTATTGGAAACTAGTAAAACTATTGCCGTAGTAGGAATGACAGATACAGTTTATAAACCTTCCTACTACGTTCCTAAATATATGCTAGATCAAGGCTATAAAATAATTCCTGTACATCCTAAAATAAAAGAAATTGAAGGACTTAAGTGCTTTGCTAATTTATTAGATGTACCAACCCCAATTGATATTGTACAAGTTTTTCGACGCTCTGAAGATGTTTTACCTCATGCTAAAGAAGCCTTAGAATTAAAACCTCGTGCTTTTTGGCTACAAACTGGTATTATTAACTTAGAAGCAGCAGAATTACTAGCTAAAGAAAATATTTTAGTAGTGATGGATCGCTGTATGTATGTTGATCATAGAAACTTTTTTGCTAAAGCTTGATTTTGGAGTCTGTATATATGCAAGAAAATACTGCATTAGTAATTAAAGAAAAAACTCCCATCAACTATGTTTTAACTGTTGGCCTAGTTACTTTTGTACCACTTCTTTTAGTGCTTAGTATAATTAACGCTAATGTACTTTCATTAAGTAGTTTAATTATATTTACAATAATTTGGTCAATAACTCTAAGTAGAGGATGTTCTTTAGAAATTTCTAAAGATGGCATTAAACAACTTTTTTGTGGAGTTTCTTTATTTACAATTAAATGGACAGACATAGCCAATATTACTTATAGTCAAACTTTAGCTGGGCCTCGTTATCGTATTAAATCAAAGGCTTCTCCATTAGCAGTTATTGATTTGCCTGTTTATGATCCTAGTTTTCCAGCAATTAAGCAAGCTTTAGCTGAAAAGGGTGTTATTCTTTCACAATCACCTAAAACACCTGGTCTATTAATTTAATTTGTTTACTCATATACAATTATTAATTATAAGTGAAGTTTTCCACATTATGTTTCTTTAGGCAGCTTGACTGCCTATACTATTTTTAAACCTATAAAAATCTTTAAACAATGAAAAATCTATTAGATGCTATCCTTAAAATGCTTATAATAGAATGTCTTTTTGTGGAGTTAATTTATATATTTTCTCTAATTTATTACTTTGTAAACTAAATAACCTGATATTTTGAGTCGCGATAGCGAGGTTATAAACAGAGCCGAGGGTTTTAACCCTCGGCTAGTAATTGTCCCAGTGTAGAGTCGCGAAGCGACGACAGAGTTTTTGCAATAAATACAAAAGACTATGCCGTCGCTTCGCGACTCTATTAAACTATAATACCTAATCCGAGGGCTTAAGCCCTCGGCTACATTTATGTCGCCGCTTTGCGGCTTAAGAATCATCAAATTATTTAGTTTACAGAATATTTATTTTCTTTAATTTATTTTCTTCCATTAGATAAAAATTAAGTAAATTGCTATCGGACATCAAATCAATGAGTAATGTTAAGAGTCAAACTTTTAAGGATACAGAGCGATTCAAGGTTGAGAGTTTGCTTGGATCTGGTGGGTTTGGAACTGTTTATCAGGTTTATGATCAAGAACGTAATGCTTTAGTTGCTCTTAAGAATTTGCGCTTAAATAATGCTCAAGCTATTTACCGTTTTAAAAGAGAATTTCGCAGTTTAGCTAATGTTATACATCCTAACTTAGTAACCCTTTATGAACTAATTTCCACTGGAGAACAATGGTTTTTTACCATGGAACTAATTAAAGGTGTTAGCTTTTTAGAGTATTTACAAAATATTAATATTAACACTAAATTTGATGCTCTTAGAAAAATCCTTAAGCAATTAGCTGAGGGGCTTTATACTTTACACCAAGCAGGTTATTTACATTGTGATATAAAATCTTCCAATGTTTTAGTTACATCTGGAGGTCGTTTAGTACTACTTGATTTTGGTTTAGTAACAGAACTAGGGTTAAAAGATTCTAGTGATAATGATGAGTTTATAGGTTCATTTGATTATATGTCTCCTGAGCAAATAACTAACACTGGAGTTTCAGAAGCAAGTGATTGGTATAGTGTTGGAGTAATGCTTTATGAAGCGTTAACAGGACAATTACCTTTTTCTGGTTCTTTTAATGAAATAATAACTAAAAAACAACAAGATGAACCTTTAGCCCCTGATAAATTAGTTAAAGACTTACCTGAAGATCTGGTTTCTCTTTGTGTTAGGCTTCTTTCTACAAACCCTGAGAATCGTCCAAAAGGCCAAGAAATAGTTTCTTTGCTAGGTACAAGTAATAAAGAAGTTATAACTCCTACTGTATCTTCTAACTTCTTATTAATAGGACGAGAACACTATATAGAAACACTAAACAAAGCATTTTTGACTATGAAAGAAGGAAATCCTGTTATTGCTTGTGTAGAAGGCACTTCTGGAATAGGTAAAAGCGTTTTAGTTCGTCATTTTTTAGATAGCATACAAGCAAATGAAACAGAGCTATTAGTTTTCTCTGGACGTTGTTATCAACAAGAAACTGTGCCTTATAAAGCAGTAGATAACTTAATAGATAACCTAAGTCGCTATCTTAGTAGCTTAGATACTGTAAAGGCTAAAGCTCTATTGCCAACAAACATATTAGCTTTGGTGCGTTTATTCCCTGTTCTACAAGAAATAGAAGCTCTAGTAGGTGCAGAACGTAGAGTATTAAATATTCTTGACTCTCAGGAATTACGCCAACGAGCTTTTACTGCTTTAAGAGAGTTACTAATTAATATAACTAAGTATACTCCACTAGTCCTATTTATTGATGATTTACAATGGGGGGACATTGATAGTATAGCTTTGCTAGGAGAATTGCTAAGTCCTCCAGATCCTCCAAAATTCCTATTTATAATTAGTTATCGTAGTGAAGAAATCAAAAGTAGTTTATTACTGAAAAATTTTCTTCCAATGCTCAAAACTACTTATATCAATATTAAACAAGAAAAAATAATAGTAGATGTACTGAATCCTTTAGAAGCTGAGAATTTAGCTCTAGCCCTACTTGGTAAAAATGACTCTTCAACAATTACGTTAGCTAAAACAATTGCAGATGAATCAGAAGGAAACCCATTTTTTATTGATGAGTTGGTAAATTACTCTAAACTTAATAATGATTTAGCTCAAACAATATCAGTAGAAGCAAACCCAACAAAAAGAAAGATATCACTTAATACATTTGTAGAAATACGTGTGTCGCAATTATCAGAAGATGCACGTAAGTTGCTAGAAATAGTTGCAGTTGCAGGCCAACCAATTAGGTTAGATATAGCTAGAAGTGCAGCTAAACTTAATAACGAAGATGATCCTGCTCTTTTAGTAATGCTTCGAGCAAGGCATTTAGTGCGAACTTATAAAATAGGAGATTTTGAGAGAATTGAAACTTACCACGATAAAATTAGAGAAACTGTAGTAAATAGCCTAATTTCAGAAAAGTTAAAAAACCATCACTATAATTTAGCAACTATATTAGAAACCAATAAAGAAGCTGAAGCAGAAACTTTAGCCTTTCATTTTTATGCAGCAGGAGAATTACATAAAGCTCTTAATTACTTTATTTTAGCAGCTGAGCAGGCTTCACAAACATTAGCATTTGATCATGAGGCAGAACTCTATCAATTTGCTTTAGATACAGGTTTACTTAATGCTAAAGAATCTCAGAAATTACGAGTAAAATTAGGCAATGCCTTAGTTAATGCTGGATATGCAGCCAAAGCAGCACAAATCTACTTAGCATGTGTTAAAACAGCTGAAGAGGATGAAAAATTAGAGCTAGAGTGGCGAGCAGCTGAACAATTTTTGCAAAGTGGTTATATTGATGAAGGCTTAGCAGCTTTTGAAACAATTTTAGCCAAAATAGGGATTAAGATGTCTAGAAATCCTATTAGAAACTTAGTTTCTATCTTATGGAAAAGAGTTTGGTTAAGACTACGAGGGCTAAAATTCACACTCCAAAACAAAAAAGAAATTTCTAAACATGATCTATTGCGGTTAGATATTTGTTGGTCAGTGTCTAGAGGCATTGCAGTAGTTGATCCAGCCTGTGGCTCAGATCTTCAGCTTTATCATCTGCTTTTAGCCCTTAAAGTTGGTGATAGAGAACGTCTAGCAAGAGCTTTTGCTGGAGAAGCCCTGTATTACTCGCTATCTGGTCAAAAAAGTATAAAATGGGCAGAAAAACTTATTGATATAGCTAAATCTATTTCAAAAGATCTTGATAGTCCTTATATCTTAGGTCTAATTAACTATTGCAATGGTATTATGGCTTTTATGTCTGCAAATTGGAAGCTATGTAATAGTTTTACTAAAGAAAGTGAAAGGATTTTTCGAGATTCTTGTATTGGAACTATTTGGAATGTAAGAAATTCCCAACAATTTATTTTGTGTTCTCTATTTTATCTTGGGGAATTTAAAGAAATAATTAATTTACTGCCTTCATTACTTAAAAATGCACAAGAAAGAGGCAATCTCTATGCTGAAATAGGGTTACGAGTTCGTATTACATATATTATGTTTTTGGCTGAAGACCAGCCAGAAAAAGCTAGAGAAGAAGTAACACAAGCTCTTAAGAAATGGTCTAAAAAAGGTTTTACTCCTTTTCATTATTTTGCATTATTTGCTGAAACTGAAAGCATACTTTATAGTCAAGAAAGCCATACAGCTTTTGAACATATTTCTTTACAATGGCCTAAACTTAGTAGATCTTTGATGTTTTTAAGTATGCAATATGTTTTTATTGAAGCCCTACATTTACATGCACGTTGTGCAATTGCTGCTGCAATTAAACTTAAAGATCCTAAAAAATTACTTTCTATAGCAGAAAATGATATTAAAAGGATAGAGAAAGAAAATACACCTTGGGGAAATGCTTTATCATTACCAATTCGTGCTGCGATTAGCTCAATAAATAACAATATTCCTCAAGCTCTAGAACTCCTAGAAAAAACTGAAAAAGATTGTCAATCTATCAATATGTCTTTTTATGCTATTTCTGCACGTCGTAGCCGTGGACTTTTGCTTGGTGGACAACAAGGTCAGGATTTAATTTCATCAGCAGATAATTGGATAAGAAACCAGAAAATCAAAAATCCTGAGCGTATAACAGCAATGTTTGTCCCTGGAAAATGGCAAAGCTAAATCTTAATTTACTTAAGGTGTAAAACTTAAACAATAGTTTGGCTATTTTGCAGAGTTATTAAACTTGTCCTAACAAGTAAATAGCACCTCTAGGAGTTTCTGAGCCACCCTCAGGTTCTAGAGAAATAGCCACTTCACGGATACTTTGACATTTATGTGGTGTAGCTAGTGGGAGTTGAACACAACCATTGTTATCAGTTTGGAACATTCCACCACTTATAACTTCTTGATCATCTGTAATAAACCACAACTGGTATTCTCGGCCTTTAGGAGCATTTGGTAAATTACTTATATAAATTAACCAAGTATTTTGATTAGTATCCCAAAAAGCTTTACCAGAAGCTTTGCTAACAAGTTTACTATCTAAAACAATCAATCGGCGGCTTGTGCCAATACTAGAAATAACCTGTTGTTTTTGTTTAATTTGTTCTTTTAGAGTTTGAATTTGTTTTTCTTGCAAAGTAGCTTGGAGTCGAGCTTGTTTATTAAACTCTAGTAAATAAACTGTTTCTGCCAAAAGCATTAAAATAGCCAAGGATGCAGCTATTCTACCTAACAAGTTAATAGGTGTTTTATACCAAGGTTTTGCTGGAGTTACTAGTTTAAGAGGTTGAACTCGCATTTCTGCGTTAACCCTAGAAATAAGCTTTTGACGGACATTATCAGAGGGATTTACTATAGGTACACTACAGGCTATAGAGGATAATACGTTTTCTAATTCAGCAATTTCCTGCCTACAGCTTTCACAACCTGTAGCAAGATGTTTTTCTATTGCAGCTATCTCACTAGGAGCTAGTTCTCCCATCAAATAACATACAAAAGAATCTTTTAGATCTTTGCTTAAATTACACATCATCATCATCTTAAAAATAACGCTTTAATTTTTCTCGTAAAATTTGTATTCCACTACGAATACGTGTTTTAACTGTACCTAAAGGTTCTTGTAATTGTGTAGCGATTTCGCTTTGGCTAAGTCCAGCAAAATAAGCTAGTTCTATTGCCATTCGTTGTTTATCACTCATTTCTGAAAGAGCATTTATTACAGCTTCACGTCTTTGAGAAGTATAAAAAGTCTCTTCTGGATCATCAACAACATCTATAGATAAATCACTTACACTTGTATTATCAAAAACATAGAGAGTATTTCCATTTCTCTCACGGCTACGACGACGATCAATAGCTCGGCTTCTGGTAATCATTATCACCCAAGCTAATACACTTCCTCGCGCCTCTTTATATTGTGCTGCTTGTTGCCAAACTTGCCAGAATACTTCTAGTGTAACTTCTTCTGCTTCTGTTCGGCAGTTAAGCACTTTCATCGCCAAGGAAAAAACTAACTTATTGTAACGATCATAGAATTGTTGCAATGCAAGTTGATCTTGCCTAGCAATAAGTTCCACTAGCTCATAAGCAGTCGTTTCCACTACTTGTTGATTTAATAAAGCTCTTTTTGCTTCCACTATATATGTACGTATTAAAATTGAATTTGGATTACTTTTGATTGATATGATTATAACAACCTTCTTTATGGTTGCCAAATAATATTAAGTTTTATGGATAAAGCGTACAGAAAAATTTTGCTAATTACTTTGAACCTTTTTTATTTAAGCTGGTTTATACTTTGTGTAGTTGAAAAGTTTTGACCTACTAAATTTATCTGGAAGACTTAATCCTAAAGATTTGTGAGGAAATTTAGTTGTGTTTTCTGATGAAAATCTAATGACTCGCTTTGGTCGAGGAGAAGAATCAGCCTTCTCTGAACTAGTCTCTCGTCACCAACAGCGTTTACTTAATTTTATATACCGTCGCACTGGTTCACGAGAATCAGCAGAAGATATTGTCCAAGAAACTTTCTTGCGTGTTGTCAATGCTGCATCTCGTTATCAAGCTACAGCTAAGTTTAGCACTTGGCTCTATACCATTGCTCTAAACCTTTGGCGTAACGAAATAGCTCGCCAGAAAAATCCAGTAGAATTAAATGAAAGAGACCGTATACAAGAAAGCACAACCTTAGATAGTCAAGTAGATTTCCAAAAACTACAATCACTAATGCAGGATCTTAGTGAAGAACATAGACTAGTCTTAGAGTTAAGTTTTATTGAAGGTTGGACTAATCAACAAATCGCAGATTTACTAAACTGCTCCATTGGAACAGTAAAATCAAGAAAATTTTATGCTCTAAAAGCATTACGTAAACGTATGGGTATAGACAATGATCGAGATCAACGAATGCCAGAATCTACAACAGCAATTGGATGATTATCTTTGTGATCGTTTGTCAGATTTTGCCAAACACCGTATTGATAACCATTTACGCCAATGTCTTGATTGTGCCAAAGATGTTGAAGGTTATAAAATTGTAATAAATGAACTCCGCTCCCTCTCACAAAGTACTAAAATAGAACCAAGTCTTGCTTTACAATATAGCCTACAACGTTTGGCTCAACCTTCTTTCCAAGAAAAGCTTCCTCATAGCTATGTTGTTTTGATTTTTAGTGGTGTTACTATATGTACTTTAGGTGTAATCCTTAGCTTACTCAATTATTATGGAGCAATAGGGGTTTCTTTAGTCGTAAGTTTATTTAGTGCAATATTTGGAACAGTAATTTTAGCAACTGGACTCCTACAAATGAGACGTAAAGACAAAGCAGCTAAATAACATCTTAATCTAAAGATTTACCTAAATTCTCTATAAACTAAATATCTATAATGATAACTAAACAGCAATTCTCCCCTACAGTACAATTGCTTGGTAAACTAGCTATAATTAGTCTAGGATTATTATTAATCTTTACAGTTACTCTAGTTATCTTACGTAATTCAGTAGAAAATGCTATTGTACAAAGAGCTGCAACTGATTTACCTTTACTGAAAAATCATTGGCCTCAATTTAAAAAATCTGTTGAAGAATTGCATGCACCCATTGCAGCAATGTTAGCTAAAAATAATACTCTGGAAATAACTCCTGAGATTCAGAACTTAATGAATACTATCACTTCAGCACATAGTTATCCATTACAAGGGAGTTTTAGCCAAGGTTATATAAAAGCACATGTAGAGATAGTTTTATTTGATAAAGGTCAAACTCTACCTACAGCTTGGTATTGGTCGCCGCCTATAGATACAAGTCTAACTTCAACAGAAATTTATACTAGAGTTAGCCTTCAGCAATTAGAACAAACTCAGATAATAACTAGTAGTGGCTTAACAGCAGAAACTACATCTCCAAATGTTCTAAATAATGAATCTAGAGCAAGAATTTTTTTCTTCCTTCATACAGAATGGAAATACTATGAAATCATACTAAGATTTTTAATAAGGGCTTCTCAATTTTTATCTTTCCTTACAGTTTTGTTAATCTCTCTTTGGGCTTATTTTTACACTAATAAAATTACTTCTGCTTTTCTAGTAATAGGTTCTTCTATTTTATCTTTAGTAACTTACAGCTCATTGACATTAAAAGCTCTAAGTATGCGAACTATTCTTAGTATGATAATTACCCTACAATTTGGAGCAGGTGCAAATCGTTCTGGGGATTTTGCTGGATTAAGTCTTTTGTCAGGTGCAATTTATATATTGTTAATTATAGGTTTATTAAATTTACCCTCTCGTAATACTTGTCCAAATTGTAAGCGCAATGCAAAGGAAAGTTATAGGTTTTGTCCTTTTTGTAATTTTGCTTTAAAACGTAATTGTTTACATTGTTCTAGTCCAGTAGATGTGGGTTGGAATTATTGTCCTAGTTGTAGTCAAGAAATATGAATCAAGATAGTGCATTTCTAACCTTACTAAGACGTACACTAGTAATACTCCTAGTCTTACTACCGTTCTGTATTTGCAGCTATGTATTTTTAGCAAGATTAAACAAAGCAAAATCTTATGAAAGAGGCATAAACTCAATTAATCAAGCTCTAGAAACCTGGCCTGCAACCATATCTCAACTAGAGTCTTTATTAGAAAACCTTCCAGCAGATTTAACTAAAGGAGAATCTTTATTAAATAGCCAAACATTCTCTAATCTACTGGAATCTACAGCACTTAGACAACGAGAAAAGGTTTTGGTTGAAGGAATCAAAGTTCCTATTTATGTAAGATTTTACCTACAAACAACTAACGGCCATATAGTACCAATACCAGGAAACATAGTTATGGCTAAACAAGAGAAAGACCAATGGATTCCTACTACAGTGGAAGTTATTGCAGCACAACAAGATATTCTACTAGGAGATTTTATTAATAAAAACAAGCAGCCAACTTGGGCAATAGATCCTTTAGAGTTAGAAACTCGGCTTAACTCTAATCCTGGAGTTTTATCTTGGGTACTAGTAATTAATGCTCCTGGAGGTTATGAACAAACTCTAGCCTGGCTTTACCAAGTTTCATTAATGATTGTGTCTTTTTTAGTTTTTTTCATTCCTACATATGTTTGGTATGACTCAAGTAGTCGTTATCGTCACTCTAGTTTATGGACAACTATAATAGCTTTTACTAATCTAGGAGGGCTTTTAATCTATTTGTTTCTAGGTAGAATCCCCTCTACAACTTGTCCTGATTGTAATCAAGCTATAAATGAGAATCAAAAATTTTGTCCTTATTGTAGAGTTAGATTAAAAACAGAATGTTCTAATTGTGGACAACCTCTTGGTCGCAATTGGCAATTTTGTGCTAGTTGTGGAAATAAAGAAGAAAAACCACAGCCTAAAACCCAATTGTAGCCAACCTAGTTATTGAACATCTAACCCAAAAGTCTTAAATTGTGTCACCATTTTTTGGCAAGCTTCATGCACTTTACCACGAGTAACCAATAAATTAAGCGCTGTTTCAGTATCTCCTTTTTGGCGAGCTTTTTGGCTAAGTGTTTCTAGCTCTCCTTGGCAACGTTCTGCTTGTTCCAAAATATAAATAGTTGCTGGCACACTATATTGATAACTTGATTTCTTTTGATTCATTCCTTCACTAAAAACTACTACACTTTCTTGAAGCTCAGCCACTATTGCTATAGCACGACGTATTAAATCATATTGTTGCTTAAATGATGCAGCCACTAGATTTCCTAAAGATATTATTGCAGATACTTCCCAACTCCCTAATAATAATGTAGTTCGCTTAAGTTGAATAAATTCCGCTGATGTACGTCTAGAACGTTGTCTTAGTATTTGTGCTAGATCTTCCATTCTATCTAGAATTTGTTGTTCTAAAGCTGGAATATTTGCGTAATCCAAAACTGTAGAAATAGGAGTTAATTTAGAATCCCTTTCTGGTACTGGGCGAGGCATTTGAGACTTTGTATCTTTTTGCTCTTTTGCAGGCTCTTGCAAGGTGTTTTCTCTAGTGTCTACAACTTCCATTGCATTGCGAAGCCATTGTCCTACTTGAGCAATTTGCTGTATTCTTTGTACATTAGTCTGGTAGTTATCTGTTAGTATATCCTCTGATTTTTCTGCTAATCGAGCTGCCGCTTCTACATTTAAGACACCACTTTCCCCTAATTTTCCTATAGAGTTGATTCCTAAGCTAAGCAATTTTTTGGAAGTGTCTATAATATATTTTCTTTCCATTTTAAAGAGATGTGTAAAAGAGACATCTAGACAATGATTTAGCTCATTAATAACTAAAAGTAGCTTTGGGTTCCAAGCAGTGTTACTAAAATGGTTCTTGATTCTACGAACTCGGCTTAAGTATTCTGATGAAACAAATTGAGTAAAATCTTTTACAGATTCTATCTCTTGAATTAATACTTCTAATTGTTTAATTGCTTCTGTTGCAGCATATGTCAATTGGTCAAAATCAGGAAATAACTCTGTTAAGACTTTAACTTTATCTTCTTCATCTAGATTTTTACATAATTCAGAAAGTGTTAATTCTAATTTACCTCGATCATCTATTGAGTCTGGAGAACGAGTAATTAAAAATCTAGCTAAAGCCATTAGGTCATCTCGCTTAAGTGTCCCTTCACGGATATATTGTCTTAATCCATAAGGAGTTAAGCTAGAATTAGCTTGTTGAAGCCATTTGTCATATTCAACTAAATAACCTTCTATTGCTGTTAATTTAGCATTTAATGTTAAAGGATCACTTCCTGAAAGTAATGATTTTACAGACTTTAACCCGCCAAAGATTTTTGTTTCTATAGTATTAGTACCAACCATAACAAGATGACCAAGTTTTGATAATACATCTTGACCATTATGCAATTGTTTAAAGCGCATAACTAGGGCTTTATAGTGTTGATCTGTAGCTGCTTTAGAATCACTGCTCATAGTACAAATTAGTAGAAGGTGAAATAATTCCTATTTAGTACCATTTTATTCTTAAACAAACAAGTCTAACAAGTATACTAGTTTATTGGTACTAAGTATTTTCAAGAAAGTAGGTTGTAAAATTAATATTGAAAGTATTAATTTATTAATTTTAACAACTTTTTTGTTATCATTGTAGCGATACTATAAAATTTTATAAACTTTTAACATTTTAGAAATTAGGCTAAGAATTATGTCAGATGATTGGGCGAAAAATATTGCAGAAAAAATTCAAGGTTTTAATTCAAAACCTCATCTAGATGAGCGCTCTACACAAATTGCTAAATTTGCAGAAGAAGCCCGTGGTGAAGCAGCTGAAATTCTATTTAAGTTATTTACTGATAAAGTAGATGCTATTTGCCATCAATTAGAAAAGGCTGAAGGTGAAAGTGGTTGGCTAAAAATCTTTCGCAAACGTCCTCCTGCTATAATTAATTATACTATGGAAGAAGAACTTACTTTCCGTTTTCAAATGAGAGAAGCCTATGGTTCAAGACTAACAATTAATTATCAACGAGGAAATCAACCTACCTTAAAAATAGATGTAGCTACTTATGAACTAATTGATGGAAACTACTTACCTATTTTTCGAGATTCAGGAGCAATAGCAGGAGCACAAATTTGGCAAGAAAATAATTCTGAACGTAAACACCCTGAATTAAAAGCAAGATTATTTTTGATTCTAAGTGCAGCCGCAGTAGAAGAAAACCTTAAAGTTAGTGATGCAGTAAGCTGGGTCTATGAAACAGAAAATAAACGTTTTACTTCACAATCAGCTCAAAGTTTAATTGAAAACTTAATTAATATAGCTTAAGCTATATATAGCTAGTATGTTATAGGATTTGTATGAAATATCGTATTTCTGGCACTGGCCCTGCAATAATTTTTGTTCCTGGACTTGATGGCACAGGAGAACTTTTTTATCGCCAAGAAACTGAACTAGCAAAATTTTTTACTGTAGTTACCTGCTCACTTCGCACAGAAGGTCAATTCACCTACACAGATTTACTTGATGATTTAGCAAATATGATAGCTAAAGAGCTAGAAAACAAGCCTGTTATCTTGTGTGGTGAATCTTTTGGTGGAACAATTTCTTTACAATTTGCCTTAAAATATCCTGAACTTCTAGAAAAGCTGATTGTAATTAACTCTTTTCCTTACTTCCGCAACCGTTCTCTTTTTTTTGCTGGACGTGTACTTTTAGAATTTACTCCTTATGAGTTTGTTCAATTAGGTAGAATGATCTCAGTACATTTAGGTATAATAGCTGAAGATTTAAATAAAGAAGACAAAGAAAAGTTTTTGGCTATCACAACCAAAATCCCTAAACTAGCTGTAGTTCGTCGAATGGACTTAATAAGAGATTTTGATGTTAGAGATGAGTTAAATAAAATTTTAACTCCAACTCTTTTTATTGCTGGGCGTCAAGATAGATTACAAAATTCTGTAGTAGAAGCTGAATTTATGGCTAGTAAAATGCCTAATGCAAAAATTAAAATCATTGAAAATGCTGGTCATGTTCCATTACCTTCTCATAAATGTTCACTTTTAGAAATACTTACTGAGATGGAATTTTTCACAAATTCCTAATATATAAAAAGGAGTTTGGATAAACAATATGTCATCTGGAATAGTTACACAGTTGTTAATAGAATGGAAACAAGGTAACAAAGAAGCCCTTAATAAGCTAATTCCTTTAATATATAACGAACTAAAACACATAGCCAAAAATAAACTTAAAAATGAGAGAGTAAATATTAGCCTACAACCTACAATGTTAGTTAATGAGGCCTATTTACGTTTGATTGGATGCGACAATATTGACTGGAAAAATAGGGTACATTTCTTTGGAGTTGCAGCCCAATTAATGCGAAATATCCTTGTAGACCATGCACGCAAAAACATTGCTGATAAACGTGGTGGAGAACATTACACACTCTCTATTAGCAATATTCCTGATTTAGCAACAGAAAAAGATCTAGATTTAGTAGCCTTAGATGATGCTCTTAGGATTTTAGCCACTATTGATCCACAACAGTGCAGAATTGTTGAGCTTAAATATTTTGCAGGCTTAGACATGGAAGAAATTGCTCATGTGCTTTCTATCTCAACCGCTACAATAAGCCGTGAGTGGAAAATGGCTAAACTATGGCTACTACAACAACTTGATAATACAAAAAAATAATTTCCAAAAATCTTTCTTTAACCTGATAAAAAATTGATTCCTAATCCGCCTTATTGAGTATGACACCAGAACGTTGGCAACAAGTTAAAACAATTCTTCAACAAGCAATGGATCTATTGCCTGAGCAGAGAGATATTTTTCTTGCTCAAACTTGTGAAAATGATTCATTAAGAAAAGAAGTAGAAATACTACTTGGTTATGAAACTCAAGCCGAGAAGTTTCTCCAAAAATCTGCGCTTGAAGATTATAGTAATGAAAATAAAGACCTTGCCAACGCTCTCAATAATCAAGAAAGCAGGATAGATATCAATATGGCATCACAATTAATAGGAAAAATTCTTGATGAAAAATACAGGATTGAAGAAAAATTAGGTCAAGGTGGAATGGGTGCTGTCTATAAAGCCACCCATCTAGGAATAGAACGTAGTGTAGCAGTAAAAATAATAACCCCTCAACTTATGGCAAAGCCTGAATTTGTAGAACGCTTTCAAATAGAAGCTAAAGCGGCAGGTAAATTAAAACACCCCAATATAGTTAATGTTACAGATTTTGGTTTTGCCAAAATAGACACAGACAAAGTAGCCTATTTAGTAATGGAACTTTTGGATGGAATATCTCTTAGCGATATGCTCAAAAGTAAAAGACAGCTTCCTATAGATTTTGTAGTTGATATAGTCGAACAAATGTCTTTAGCTATAAATGTTGCACATAAACAAGGAATAATGCATAGAGACTTAAAACCAGATAATATTTGGCTTGAACCTAATGGCAGAGGCGGTTATAACGTCAAAATCTTAGATTTTGGTCTAGCTAAATTACGCAATGTAGATAACCTTGAGCAAAACCCTAGTCTTTTAGAAAAAACCTTTGTAAAAACTTCTTTTCCTCTATCAAGTTCCTTAACTGAAGTAAGTAATCTTTCTGCTAGTATGTTGGCTAGTGTAAATACATCTAACCTTCAAAGTATTACTTCAGAAACTGTAACACCAATGATGAATTTTACTGGCAATGAGAACCGTGCTTTAAGAGCAAATGGCTCAACAACTTGTGGAGAAATTGACATTAAGACTATACCATCCTGGCTTACTAGAATGGGAGTAATAATGGGAACACCTCTTTATATGTCTCCTGAACAATGCCAAGGAGGAGAGTTTACGGCTCAGTCAGATATTTACAGTTTAGGAGTTATTACGTATGAAATGCTTACAGGTGAGACTCCTTTTACAGGTGATATCTATCAACTCATTGAAAAACATAGATCCGAAGTTCCCCCATCTATTAAGCAAATAAGAAAAGAGCTTCCCAAAGGGGTTGAACTACTACTTTTAACAACATTATCAAAAAACCCATCTGAACGACCAAAAAATGCATTGCTTTTTGCTAAGTTGTTACGTTTGCATACAAATAGCTTAGAAACTCTTTTAGAAGAAGCCAATAAGTTTTATAACAAGAATTATTTTAATTTAATTGCTTCAGTAAGCCTTGCTTCTCTACCATTTTGCGGAATCTATACAGTTTCCTTTCTCATATACTTGTTTATGCAATACAGAATAATTGCAACAATATCTTGGATAAATCCAATTATGGACTTTCTTTACAACCCTCTTACAATGTTCTTATTATTTCTTGTTTGGGGGCGAACCATTTTTGCTACTTCTTTAAGCGTAACTGAAAAGGTAACTAGTAATTCGGCTAATCCAATCAATGCTACACAAACAGCAATAAAAGTGCTAGAAAGTGTTAGTAAAATTATACATGCAGATATTGCAAGTATTAAATTTGCCTTCTTATCACTAAGAAAATCCTCTAGGTCAAATCCTATTGGCCAAAAAACAAGCATTAGTGGGTCAATTAATGTTGCTAGAGTTTTATTAAGTCAAAAATTAGGAGCTAAAACCTTAGATGACTCTAAAGCTGCGGTTAAAGTAATAATGCCTTTTGTTAAAGCTATTGAAATGCGGCAATTTTTTGCCTGGATAGAAATAATTTTAGTGGGCTTTTTTTACTACGTAATATTTCTGCCTATTACAGCTGTTAGTCTTCAAGGATTAGAAATAGCTATTTCTCCAAAAATAGTTGGAAGTTTTACAGCTTTTTCTATCTTTGTTTATGGCCTTTTTACCTACTATTTTATTTCTCGTCATACAAAGTTTTCTATTGCACTTTCTAGCTTGTTTTTACTTAGTCAAGAAGACTCAACACAGATATTGACTAATGCAGCAGAAAACAAGTTGTTACCTAGAAAGTATGCAATTGCCTATATTCCTTATCTTACAGATTTTTGGTTTTCTCTCAAAGATTTTTGTTCAGTTATGAAAGAAATGAAGCTAGTAATATTACTTGTAATTACAGGAAAGCTATTATTTGCAAATGTAAACTTTTATATTCAGACATCTAATCTTGCAAATCTAATGTATGGAACGGCTCAAATTCAATATACTTTTATCCCTAATGTCAAACAACTATTTTTAGAAGCTGTATATATGGGTAAAGTAGACACTGCAAAATGGTTATTAGAAAAGCCTTTCAACATACTACCTGATTCCAAAGATAAAAATGCTCTTTTGGTTGCTGCCAAGACTGGAAATGTAGAAATGGTTAGACTTCTTGCTAAAGCTCGTAGATCAGCACTTCTAAATTTAGTTGTGGATGATGAAGAAAACACAACTTTAATGTATTTAGCAAAACATCCACAAGTAAATAATCGAGATGTTGTATTTAAAGAGCTGGTTGCGAATGGAGCAAATGTAAATCTCAAAAATAAAAGCGGTAAAACTGTTCTAGATATACTCAAAGAAACTAAGCAAACTAACCTACTAGAAAAATAAGCCTTTTAGCTAAAAAAAGTAAGCCACTAAAATTTTAGTGGCTTACTTTTGAAAAATTCAGGAATTTACTTTGGCTATTTATTTGTGTTTGTTGCTCTTACTCTTATTTCTATTTGTAGGAGATTGGTTAAGAGTAAAGGTTTGACCTGCAACAGTTATGGTTCCAGTTCTTGCTACTTTTGAAAGAGTATAAGAATAAGTAACAGTACCACTTCCAGTTCCAGTTGCTCCTGAGGTGATTGTAATAAATGAAGAGTTGCTAACTGCTGTTCTGGTACAACTTGGGTCTGATGCTGTTACAGTGATTGTTCCAGTGCCTGAAGCTACACCAACGTTTGCACTAGTTGGTGAAATAGTAAAGCTACAACTTGGACCACCAGAACCAGCTTGGTTAACAGTAAAGGTTTGACCTGCAACAGTTATGGTTCCAGTTCTTGGTGAACTTGAACTATTATTAGCAACAGAGTAAGTAACGGTACCACTTCCGGTTCCAGTTGCTCCTGAAGTCACTGTAATAAATGAGTCATTACTTATTGCTGTTCTAGTACAAGATGAGCCTGAGGCAGTTACAGTAATAGATCCTGTTCCTCCTGTAGCTGCAACTGAAGTACTTGTTGGTGAGATAGTGAAACTACAATTAGGAGAAGATGATTGGTTAAGAGTAAAGGTTTGACCTGCAACAGTTATGGTTCCAGTTCTTGCTACTTTTGAAGTAGTATAAGAGTAAGTAACAGTACCACTTCCGGTTCCAGTTGCTCCTGAGGTGATTGTAATAAATGAAGAGTTGCTAACTGCTGTTCTAGTACAACTTGGATCTGACGCTGTTACTGCAATTGACCCTGTTCCTGCTGTCAAGCTAACATTTGCACTAGTTGGTGAAATACTAAAAGTGCAATTTGCTCCTGGATCTTGGTTAACAGTAAAGGTTTGACCTGCAACAGTTATAGTTCCAGTTCTTGGTGAACTTGAATTATTAGTAGCAACAGAGTAAGTAACAGTACCACTTCCGGTTCCAGTTGCTCCTGAAGTTACTGTGATAAATGAGTCATTGCTTGTTGCTGTTCTAGAGCAAGATGAATCTGAAGCTGTTACAGTAATAGATCCTGTTGCTCCTGCGGCTGGAACTGAAGTACTTGTTGGTGAAATGGTAAAAGTACAATTTACACCAGCTTGAATGGTAAAGTTTGCATTAGATACATCAAAGAAAATATTTCCTACACCTTCAACTTTAATTCTAGCAGTAGAAGTTTGAATATTTGGTAAAGTAACAACTTGAGAACCATCATTAGGAGTGCTATCTGCTAACACCATTGGGAAGGTGTTACCTCCATCAGTTGAAAGAGATATTCTTACATTAGCAGCACTAACAGGAGCTAAATTAGTACTAGCCACATTCCAAGTTACAGTTAAAGGGCCACCACCTGTAAAAGTTCCGGCTGAATTAGGTTGAGTTACTGTAAATGGGCCAGCAGTACCAGCAACAGTAACTTGCATAGTGTCATTATTAACACCACCACCACCAGCACGGTTATCTCGTACTGTTAAACGGAAAGTCATAGTTCTACTAGTAGTAGGTAAAGACTCTCCAAAAGTAGAAGTGTTGTTTAATACATCAGAAAGTTTAGGAAAAGTTCTTGATGAGCTAGTAGTTGGGTTAAAAGACCTAAATATTGGTCTATTTCCATTATCTGTATTTGGCGGCCCAGCAGTACCAAGATCAAATTCTTCCCAACAATATGTCAATGGATCATTGTTAGGATCACTAGCTGAAGCTGCGGTTAAAGTAAATGGAGTGCTTTTAGGAATAGTAAAATTCGGCCCAGCATCTACTATAGGAGTTCCATTACCTGTTGAACTTTGTGCAGCACAACTTGTTGAAGTAATATAAGTTGTTATTTCATCAAAGCTTTTTGCATGAAAATAAGGATCACTATGAGGTTGTAAGTCCTCTGCTCCACATATACCAGCATAAGCCATAATGGTTGAACCGCTACCTGGTTCATATGCAGTGCCAGCATTACGATTACCACCACCACAGTTTGAAGTTGTACCATTAAATGTATGGTTAGCACCAAATTGATGCCCCATTTCATGAGCTACAAAGTCAATTGCAAAAGCGTCTCCAATAGGACTTGGTAGACCTGTTACACCTCTAGCTTTTTGACCTGGGGTACAAACTACTCCTAGTCCAGCAATACCACCACCACCAGTGCTAAAAATGTGCCCTATATCATAGTTAGCAGTACCAATAATGCTATCTACTGTACTTTGATTTTGACCTAAAAGTGTTCCTCCATCATTATTTGAAAAAGGATCCGTGTTTGGATTAGTAAAAATAAGGCTATTGTTGTTATTGATTAGAACCATCCTAACACCTAGTTCCATCTCGTAAACACCATTAACACGATTTACAATTGTAACAAGCCCATTCATTGCACCAGTTACAGTACCACCGTAAAACTGTGCAAACTCCCCTGTAGTAGAAACAGCTAAACGATAAGTTCTTAGTGTTGGCCCAGAACTTAAATTAAAGTTAGGCAAATCTCTATTACTTATAGCATTTCCAGAATTATCATTGCCTTTGAAATCACTGATATCTGTATCTTGACCTTTAAATAAACATTGAGCATTTGGTTTAAGACCTGTTATATCTTTTCTAAGATAACTTACATAGAGATCTGGGTTGGTATCTTCTTTATTATCAGAATTATAAGGATCTATAAGAACTAATCCATTTGGTGATTGAATCATTGCATGAAAGCCAAATTTTGTTGTATCAAATCTAACATATGCTGAAGGATCATCAATACCATGACCAGCATAAGTCTTGATTTCAGGAAATGTTGCGGCTAAACCACTTTCCATTATTGGAGACTCAAAAATTCTAAAACGAGCAAAACTACCATCAGGCATTGGTAATGTCATTACTTGATAGTCAGTAAAAGCATTTTTTGAATTTTCTAGTGGTGTACCAGATAATATGGCTGTGAGTGCGTTCTTATTTAATTCAACTACATGAGATTTACTAAGATTTGCGCTTGTTGTACTACGATATTTTATGGCACTTTTATCAATTTTTTGCCATAAACCATCATCAGAAAACAGGTTATCTTGTTTGAAAGTTAAATTATTAGGTATAGTACCATATTTTAGTATATTACTGTTGGCTTCATTAACTTTTGCTGAAGATGTTGCATTAATAAAGATTGCAAATCCACTTGCAATAAGTATTAGGCTAAAAAACATTATCAAAAGTTTAAGAGGTTTTTTAAATCGCCTCTTTTCTAAATTTTTATTAGTCATAGATATTCCCCTAACATAAACATTATTTATATTTATGGTTACTTATAGTTAAATCCCGAAACAATTAATAATAACTAAATAAGCTCTGGTTATAAACAAAAAATACAAGATTAACAAAACTCTCTTATTTTTTCCTAGAATTTACTTCTTAGGGTATAATTCTATTATGCTTAAATCCATAAATATAAAAACGGCGTAATCTTAAAATACTTTAGGATTACACCGTCAAAAATTTATTTTTATTTAAGGTCTATTGTTTTGAAATCTCTAAGCTTGCAGTATATTGCGCTTTATTTATCTGTTTTCCTTCTTCAGGATAAGGGCTTAAACCTACAAGCCTAATCTTATAACCAGATACAAAATCTTCTTGAGGCTCAAGTAAGGTATTGAGTTCAATTTTCTTAGTTTGGTTATTTTGACCTACTTCAATACTAATTTTTGCATTTCCTGCCCAAATACAATGAACCCCTTTTGGACAACGAGAATCTTCTAGAACATCAACAAACTTTATGTTCTGATCAAATTTAGTGACACTTTCACCTAATTTAATCACTACTTTTTCACTTTCTACTAATAAAGCCTTACTAGCAAAACTAATGGGGCTATAATTTGTAGGCAAATAGCTTAATATTAATATTACTGGCAAAATAACTAATTTCATATGTTTACCTTAAATTTACTGTTTTGCAGTAGTTGATAAACCTGGTGTTCTAAGAACATATATACCACCAGAAAAAGAACCTACATAAAGACGATCTGGGTCAAATTGGTCAAAACTCACTGCTCCAATTCTATTAGAAGAAATATTTCTATCTACACGGGTAAAGTTTTCTCCTGCATCTGTTGAAAGAAATAAACCACCATTACGATAGTCACCTACTAGAATAACATTTGGATTAACATTGCTAAAACGAATAGCTAAAGGCTCTCCATAAGGAATGCCTCTCCCTCGTCTTTGCCAAGTTTTTCCAGCATCGTTAGAAATATAACAACTAGTATCAGTTGTAAGCATTACAAGATTGCTATCATGTGGGCTAACACTAATAGCTTGCACCATTGGATACTCTCCAAATACTGGAATTAATTCCCATTTTTTACCATTATCAGACGAACGGTATAAGCCTTGGTTTGTACCTACATAAATAATAGATTCTTTAGGATGTGTAGCTACAGCTAAGACTTTTCCTGAGTAGTTTTCTATCTTTAGTTTTTCAATTCGACCATCATCATTAATTTGATAAAGACCTGACCAAGCAGCAACTAAATCACTATGTCCATTATAATTTGGAACGATTCCAACAACACGTTCAGCAATTGAAGCACTACTAAGTTTTGTTTTACCACTCCCCTTTGCTACTACTTGCTTAGAAGAATAACGGCCTTTTTTGCTTGGTGGAGTAGGTGTAGCAACTTTAGTAACAGGAGCTTTTCCATTAACTTTAGACCAAGATTCTCCACGATCTAAAGAAACATAAAGTCCTAAATTAGTCCCTGCATAGAGAATTTTTTCATTCCAAGGAGATTGATAAATAGCATAAATATCTTCATTAGAAAGACCGCGAGAAGATAGTTGCCAACTATTACCTCCATCAGTACTTAAATAAAAGCCTCCATCAAAACCATTAAATAATGCAGCAGCATAAATTCTATTAGGAACACTACGATCTGAAAGCAATACAGAAATTTGACGATTTACAAAACCACTATTACTAGGATGAAAACTCTCTCCTGCATTATCACTAACCCAAACCCCACCAAATTTTACACCTAAGTAAACTCTATTAGGATTAGATGGATGTATTGCAATTGCATTAACTATAGTGCGTATAGAACTCATTAACCGCCAATTTTGTCCAGCATTTGTTGTCTTCCATAATCCTTCTGTAGTTCCTGAGTAAATAACCTGATTATTTACAGGATCTGGATAAATAACGTGTGTGCGACGGCTAGTAAATGGGATTCCTTGATATTTAACCCAAGTTGTAGCTTTATCATTAGTGCTATAAATACCACTACAAGCACTAGCATAAATACGTTCATTATTACTAGGATCAATTACAATAGTAAAAATATCGGAATCATCTATAAATTGTTGTTTTTTCTCTGTAGGATGTCCCTTAACACATATCCAATCTTTACCACCATTTTCTGTGCGCCAAGGTAAATGTTCTGTACCTAAGTAAACTATATTAGGATCTTTTGGATCAATAGCAACAGAATGTAGTCTAATTAAATCTGGGTGATGTTCGGGAGAAAATCTTGTCCAAGTAGCACCAGCATCAGTGCTACGAAAAGCTCCATCAATAGCAGCAGCAATTAGATAATTAGAGTCTGTTGGAGCAATGGCTAAAGCACGTACTGAATGGCGATGCATTCCTGTAAGTTCTTGCCAAGTATCTCCACCATCAGTACTTTTGAAAACTGAACCTTCTATATCATTGGCTAGAGACCAAAGTGGAACATATATTATTTTAGGATTTTTACTATCAATAATTATTCTATCCGCTACATATCCGGATTGATTAAAAGAAAGTAATCGAGTCCAACTTTTAGCTGCATCTGTTGAGCGATAAAGTTGACCATCATTTGTCCCCAAGTATAATCTATTAGGATCTATTGGATCTATAACCAAAGCTCTTACATCTCCACCATTGGGGCCAACTTCTGCCCAAGTAAAAGTACTTGTAACATCTGGTTTTGTATCAGCAAAAGTTATGTTACTAAAACTAACTAATAATAAAAAAACTAAAAAACATCCAAACGTTCTAACCATCATTAACTCCTGATATATAAACTAGCACATGGCTAAAAAGTGAAAGGTTGGGTACGTAACCCACCAAAAATCAATACTACTTTGTTACTATTAGGTGCTTTATTTAGGTTTAATTTTTTACGATTACCTGTTAAAGATAATTCCGTACCACTAACAACTTTGATTGGTTGGCTGGTAAGTTTATCATTAATTTCTACTTTAACATCACTAGTAATAGTTGAAGCTTTTATTGATAATGATTTTGTTTTGTTATCATAATTTGCACTAGTAATGGTAGGTGAAGTTATAGGTTGAGGAGTCCAACCAATAATAGCTTTTGGTGAAGTGCCTCCTGATATAATAGCTTCAAAAACCACTTGATCATTTTCAGAAGCAATTGGGCCTAAAAAAGCACAATTAAAGGCTGCGGTATCTGGAAACACTCCTCCTAGAGGTGTAGCTTCTCTTTGCCCAACAATCTTAAAGGTTTTACCATTTATATAATAGAAAAGCCCATAAATAGTATTTACGGTTGAAGCACGAAAAGCAAAATGGCCATTATTTAGCAATATTCCATGAGATGGAGTTAAGGAAATACCTAAGAGACGAAATACAGCACCATCTGGAGAAGGATCACCATCAGCTATTAGTCTAGTAATCTTATTAGTTTCTAGTGAAATTAAATAAATAGAATCTTTACCTGCAACTTTACCAGTAAAAAGGACTTCTCGGTTATCGTTGATATATTTGCCCATAGCAAAAGCTTGCTCAAAAATTCCACCTTCAGGAGCAATATCACCTGCACCTACAACTCTTCTTAATTGCCCATCAGAAACTACATAAACAGCTGGCTTTGGATTAGCATCTGTAAGTGCAGAAAATAGTATATCCCCTTTGTTATTGATGGAAGCAACTGGAGTAGAAGATATCTTAAAGCTACTGCCATCAGGAGCAGGATCTCCTTCAGCTACTACTTTTGTTATTTTTCCATTTTTAGCTAAGAAGATTCCAAATTTAGAAGTTCCACCATCAATTTGTGATGAAAAAACTATATCTTTTGAGTTATTTAAACTAAACAAGTTTGTTATGGTTAAACCTGAAAATATTCCACCAATAGGAGTCTGAAACCCATTTAAAGCAACAACAGTTACTTGCCCTTCTGAATAAAGAAATAATCCACCTACTGAGGTATCATTACTAACACTACCTCCAAATAATACATCTCTATTGTCATTTATTTTAGGAAAGATAGCTCTGAAAATGCTAAGGCCATTTGTTCCAACTACTGGAGTTCCACGCTCTACAATACTTTCTAATTGAGGATTAACAAATGTATTTTTTGAAATATAAATTCTAGGGCTATTATCTGACGCTAAAAAAGCAGCCTCGCCTTTGTTATTAATACTAGGTTGATTAAGAGTAGCAATATTTCCTCCTTGTGGAGAAGGGTCTTGTACTTTAGATATAACCTTCATATTAGAAATTTGTGCGAAAGTAAATACACTGCATATTAGAACCAATATAATTGAGAATAACAAAGTTTTTAGGCGCATAAATCCTCCATATTTGTGTTTAATAAATCTTTCTCTTCCAAATAAATGACGCGTAGAAATTTATGTAACCCTATCATTCATTATAAATTTATCCAGGTTTTTGTCCTGTCAGCAAAGTAGCTTTTATTGAAATATCAAAATCATGACCTTCACGTTCTTGGTCAATAATTTTCTCCATTTCTTGGCAAACCAATTTTTGTTTGGCTTTTGGTAAAATACCTAACCAATCATTTAAACAAAATTCTTCTATTAATGGAGACTCAAAAAATTCTTTTGCTGTTTTATATAAAAACTCTTCTTTTTCTATATGGTTATTAACATATTTTAGCCCTACTGTTTTTAGTATATTTTCACCATCTTCAACAGTAAGGCGTTCATTAATCAAGCTTTCTAAAGGAGCTAATAACTCTTCAGACATTTGGCAATTGTAAAGAGCTTCCCAAAATATTGAGAAAAACTCATCAAAACTTCCTCTTGTAGTCAGATACACAGCCAATTTTCCACCTGCTTTAGTAGCTTTTTTTAAGTCATTTACTTGTTTTTCTAATATATTAGGTTTACTTAAGGAAGCATCTAATATAACCAAGTCAAAGCTATTAGAAAAAGGTAAGTTTAGAGATGAAGCTACAGAAAAACTAAGGTTATCAATTTTTGATATAGAAGCTTTGGCTTCAGCTAGTTTAATAATTTCTGGGTTTTCGTCTACTCCAGTAACACTTCCCTTGCTACCTAAATGTTTAGCAATTTCAATAGCATGTCCACCTGTACCACAGTTAACCATTAAAACTTCGCCTTGTTTAGGTATTCCTAGTTTTTCATTAAAAAGTCGGTCAAAATGTTCTCGCCAACTTGGAACAATATATAAATCATAAAGATAAGCTAATTCTTTAGCAGTCTTACTCACAATATCACCTAAATAAATAAACTAAAGTGATTTTAGTTTATTTTTCTGTTAATTTTCTGTTTCTAGTTCTTCTAAATAACGATCGTAAAAGATGTTACTTATTTCATCCCCTGATAAACCTAAATTTCTAGCTTCTTGTGATAGAGCTACAGTGCTAGTGTAAACATTTGTAATAGGTTCTTTTTCTGGATGAGCAAAGCCATTTTCATCATAAAAAACTTTATGTAAAGCAAAGTTTGCTTTTCCATCTTGCCAATGAACAACTACTCTGTAAGGACTTTTGTAATCACTAGCCCAATCTGTGATGGCCTGGTTATGATCTTTACAACGTATTTCTAAAGTTTTTGACTCATCAGTATTTGCCGTGCATCCACATTGATATTTTACGTGCATTCTAAGCCCTTTCTCTAAATGTTGAGAAATCCGGAAATTTTAGGGAAGAAAATTTTATTTTAAAAAGTCTATATCTATGACAGAAAAATCTCAAACACTCATCGACCTTAAAAGGAAAATTATGAAAGTTCATAAGACTATTCCTAGCTTAATTTTTGCTTTCTTAGCTTTAGCAGCAACAGCTCAAGCACAGTCCAATGTTGGTGTAGTTCGTGGTACAGTAAGTGACCAAAGCGGCGCAGTTATTACAGGTGCTACAGTAAAATTAACTAATTCTATTACTAAATATGACCAAACTGTAGTCACTGACAGTCAGGGAAATTACCAATTTATAGATATTCCCTTTAATCATTACACCATTACAGTACAAGCAAATTCCTTTAATCAGTCTGTCAAAGATATATCTGTAGAATCAAATTTAACTCAACAAATAGATTTGCAACTTAACATTAGTAGTACAACACAAATTATCAATATTACTACTGCTCAAGAACTATTAAACCCAGACAAAACAGCTCCAAGTACAATTATTGATAAAAATCAAATTGTTAATTTTGCTAGTTCTCAACCTAGCCGCAGTACTGAAGAAATTATTTCTAGTGTACCAGGTTGGACTCTAGATGCTAATGGGAGGTTGCATGCAAGAGGGCTAGAATATCAAGTACAATATTCTTTAGATGGAATTCCAGTAACAGATACTATTGCAGCTACTTTTGCTAGCTCTCCAGACCCAGATAATTTCCGTTCAATGGAAATTACTACTTCTAATATTCCTGCTGAATATGGAAATAAAGTGGCTGGAATAATTGCTGTAAATACTAAATCTGGTCTTGAAATCCCAACCTCTGGAAGTTTTACTATAGCAGGTGGAAGCTTTTCATCTTTTGAAAGTGGTTTTGATATAGGAGGCCATACCAAGAAATTTGGCTTTTATGCTAGTGCTGCTGGCTCAACTACTAGACGCTTTCTTGACCCACCAGTAATGGAAAACCTTCATAACTCTGGAGAATCAATTAAAAGCTTCTTTAAGTTAGATTACAACCCAAATCCTAATGATTTGCTACGTTTTAACTTTTCTTTTGGTGGAGCAAGATTTCAAGTACCTAACTTTATAGACCAACAATCAGAAGGCCAAGACCAAAGACGTAGACTAAATGACAATATGGAATCTTTCTCTTGGCAACATGTCTTTTCTCCAAAATTAGTTAGCTATTTTGCTCTATTTCATCGCTATAATTTTGCTAATTTAAAGAGTAATGATGCTACAGGGCCAGTTTATGCCCTACAATCACGCCATTACACAACTTATGGGTTTTTAGGTTCATTGACCTATCAATTTAAGAAAAACCTAGTAAAAGCTGGTCTTGAATTTACTCGTTTCCCTGTTACAGAATCATTTACTTTTGCAATCACAGACTTAAACGAAGTCCTAGAAATGCAACCAGATTTACCAGACGCAGTCCGTGATTTTACTATTCAAAATCCTTTCTTCTTTAGAGACCATCGCAGCGGATGGGAAGGCTCTGCCTATCTACAAGACCATATAAGCAATATAAAGAACTTTAGCTTTGACTTAGGAGTCCGCTTTGATAGCTATCATTTCCTTGTAACTAAAAACTTTGTTAGCCCTCGTGTAGGTATGTCTTACTATATACCTAAAACCGGTACAGTCTTGCGAGCTTCATTTAATCGCTTTTTAGAAACACCTGCACTAGAAAACTTGTTACTTTCCTCATCTGATAAAACCAGAATTTTTAGTCCTGCTGGTGAAGATATGATGATGGATAAACATACTAAGAAAAATTCTAAAGACGATCTACCTATGGAAGATTCTAAAGGAGAACCTGTAAAACCTAGCCGTGAATGGCAAGTAGATGTTGGTTTTGAACAAAGAATTTCTAAATACGCTAGGATAAATGCTGACTTTTATTATCGTAGGTTAAAAAACCCACCTGAGATTGTTAATTTCTTGGAAACAGGTATTATCTTCCCTGCTACACTTTCCAAGAGTCGATCCAAAGGTGTGGAAACTAGACTAGATATTATTCCAACTCATGGATTTTCAGCATTTGTTAGTTATACCAACTTGCATATTTATGGCTTTGCTCCAATTACTGGAGGTCTATTTTTAGGAGAAGCTGTTGACCTATTTAGTCGTTCTGGACAAAGAGTTAATATTGAAGAAGACCAACGTAACACTGTAGTCTTTCAAACTCGTTATGATAGGTTGCCAGGTAAAGCTTGGATATCTTTTGGTGGAAGACATGACAGTGGTTTTAGTGTTGAACTTGAACCAGATGCTTCAATAGAAGAATTTCAAAAAGAATTTCCTCAAAGAGTACTCAATCAAGTAAACTTTGATCGTGGATTTATTAAACCACACACTGTGTTAAATTTATCAATAGGTAAAGACATGCCTATTAATGAGCATTTAACTCTATCAGGCCAATTTAATATTCAAAATCTAGCCGATAAGTTTTACTTAATCACATTTGAGAGCGTATTTTCTGGCACTACTATTGGAAGACCTAGAAATTATAGTGGTAAGTTAACTCTAAGTTTTAAATAAGAGTAAATTTTTAATATTTATGGTGGAAAATCTTAAGGTTTCTAATTTATCCGAACGTGAGCTTGTTTTAGCAGCACAAAAAGGTGATATTGCTGCATTTAAGCAGCTTTATGAAGTTTATAGAGATTCCACCTACAATTTAATTTTTCACTTACTTGGTAATGCTGCTTTATCAGAAGATGTGCTTCAAACTGTTTTTATAAAGGCGTTTCAAGCATTGCCATCATTTCGTTTTGAAGCTAAATTTGTTTCTTGGCTTTATCGAATTGCTATTAATGAGTGCCATACTCAACAACGTCGTCAGGCTGCCTATGTACCGCTAGAAACCATTCTTGGCACAGGTAAAGAGCTAGAAACCTCAACTCAAGATTTTTATCATCTTCAAGGACAAAAACAAGAAATTATTCAAAATGCTCTCTTGGAGTTGTCCCCAAATTTAAGAGAAGTAGTAGTGTTAAAGTACTTAGATGGATTTTCTTATGAAGAAATTTCTGTAGTTCTACAATGTTCTACAGGAACAGTAGCTTCACGGCTTAATCGCGCTTTAACTCAACTAGAAAAATACTTACAACCGCTAAAAAAGTTTCTTTTAGAGAGGTAACTTTATGCAATGTTGGCGTATTGATTTACAAAGAAAACTTCCTTTTTATCTACATAAAGAATTATCTTTGGCCCAGAGTATAAAACTAGAAACTCACCTATTAGATTGTAATTTTTGTCGTGCTAAACTAGCAAAATTACAGTCTGCTCAAGCTCTTTCACAACAATTATTTAAAGTCACTCCAAAAAACGATCCTTGGCAAGCAATTGAAGATGCAATTATTAAACAATCTACTGAAAGGCTAGTTACCCAACCCAAAAATTACTTTTTTCTAAAACCTAATTTTAGAACAGCTATTTGGTTTATTGCTGGAGTAATATTAACTAGTTTTCTATTTACAAGTTTAATTTTTGTAACTAAAACCCCTGCCAATAATGAAAAAGAGGAAAGATTTACTGATGCAGATTTTTCAGCAGATAATTTTAGAGTAGTTTCAATTAATGAAATGCCTAATAATACAGAACCCCATATTGTAACAGAAGGCTATGTAAGCGAAATACGTGCTGAAGAAGATGGAGATGCAATTTTTAAATTAGTAGAACGTTTAGGTGAAAATCAAAATCAACCATTTATTGTTTGTGAAATCATTGACCCTATCAAAGTAAATATGCCTAAGATAGGAAGTAAAGTAAAAGTTTATGGTGTTAGTCGTTATGATGGAAAATCCAATCATAATTGGTATGAAGTACATCCTGTTCTAAACATTGAGTTAGTAGAACACTAAGTTTTTATAAAGTAGTAAGTTTGTAGAATAACTAGGACACAAAAATAATAAGTAAAACTATTAGTAATTAAGTAGGAGACAATATGTATAAATCGACAAGAAAGTTTTTTCTTGCCATTGGTGTATTTTTGCTAATGGCTTTCCTTGCAACAATCAACTTAGTCCAAGCACAAGTCAATGGTATTTCTGGAAAAGTAGTTGATCCTATTGGTAGCCCAATAAAAAAAGCTAGCATTTCATTAATTAGTGCAAAACAAGTTTCAATAGCAAAAACTGAAAGTAGCGATGATGGTCAGTTTAGTTTTTCTAATATTCCTAATGGCAACTATGTGTTAGAAGTGTCTCAAGCAAACTTTGGAACTAAACGTTTTGTAGCAGAAGTAAGTGAATCAGGAAAAGAAATAGAGTTAAAGCTAGAAATCAACTCTTTTACTGATGAAGTAACTATTACAGCCGAATTAGGTCAGGCTCAAAATACAGATGAAATTGCCCAATCAGTCAATGTAATTTCTAGTCAAGCAATTCAACAACGTGCAACTGCTGTATTAGCTCAAGTAGCAAATGAAGAAGTAGGTCTAAGCTTACAACGCACTAGTCCAACTATAGGAGCAATTTTTATTCGTGGTTTAACAGGTAAAAATGTAGCTGTTTATGTTGATGGAGTTCGCTACACTACTTCTACTGGTCGAGGTGGAATTAACACATTTTTTGATTTAAATGAACCAACTAGCTTAAAAGCTATAGAAGTTTTAAGAGGCCCTAATAGTGCTCAATATGGTTCAGATTCCTTAGGTGGAACAATTCAACTTGTCTCGCAAGCACCTCTATTTGGAGCAGATAGCAGAGAATTTCATGGTAAATCTAGTACATCTTTTACTAGTTCAGACTCTTCATTTAGCCAAAATTTACTGTTAACCTATGGAACAAAACATTTTGGTATACTTACTAATTTTGTTGGCAGACGAGTAAACACTTTACGCCCTGCTAAAGGACTTGATAGCCATGCAGCTGTAACTAGATTCTTAGGGTTGCCTTCAAATATTTTTGGGGATCACCTTCCAGATACAGCTTTTACTCAATATGGTGGAACAGTTCATTTAAATTATGCTCCTACTTTTGACAACCAATTTACACTCCATTATCAGCGTAATCAACAAGATGGAGGTAAACGTTATGACCAATTGTTGGGAGGGGATGGAAATTTAATAGCAGACTTACGTAACCTAATGGGTGATTTCTTCTATGCTCGTTATGATCGTCAAAAGCTAGGCTTTTTTGATACAGGCTCTTTTACTTTCTCTTTTAATGGTCAACGAGAAGAACGAGTAAACCAAGGAGGCCAAGGAAATCCCTTAGCATCAATTACCTCACAGTATGAACGAACTCGTGCTTTTGGTTTTAATTTTCAGTTAGCTAAACAAGTAAAAAAACAAAATTACTTCCTTATTGGATCAGAATTTTATAGAGAAAAAGTTACAGCTCCAGCCTTCACTTTTAGCCCATCTAGCAAAACTGTTACGGCTTCACGTCCACGTATTCCAAATGGAGCACGTTATTTGACTTATGCATTTTACTTGCAAGATAGTCTTGAACTTATTCCAAACAAAGTAAGGTTAAGTGGAGCGTTAAGATATGGAGTTGCTTCTTATGAATCAAGAGCCTCTCGTAGTCCGTTAGTCAAAGGCATGCCACTCTTTCCTAATGATAGCTTAAGAGCAGATGATTTTTCTGGTAGAGTTGGAATAGTAATAAGACCTACAAATTTTATTGATGTTGTTTTTAACTATAGTCGTGGATTTCGTGCACCAAATGTTACAGACCTAGGAACTTTAGGACTTACTGGAGATGGGTTTGAAATAGCATCTACAGATATAGCTAATTTAGGTGGAACTATAGGTAGTACTGCTGATGATAAAGCAATTTCAACAGGTATTGCTATTGCTAAACAAAAATCTGAAGTTAGCAACAATTTTGATCTAGGTTTGCGAATCCATAACCGACGATTTGACACAGATTTAACAGGTTTTATTATTGATATTAATGATGCAATAACCAAGCAAGCTTTAATACTTCCTCAAGGTGCAGTAGGTAAATTCTTAGGTGATCAACCTATTATAAGACAACTACCTAATGGAGTTGTTTTTGTACCTCTTTCCGCTACACCAGTTTTGCTAAGAGCAAATTTTTCTGATGCAAGAATTTTTGGAATTGAGTACAAACTTAGTGCTAAGTTAACTTCAGAACTTTCTTTTTCTGGAAATTTTACTTACTTAAGAGCCAAAGATAAAGCCACAGGAAAAGCTCCAAACATTGAGGGTGGAACACCTGCTCCAACAGCTTTTCTAAGTCTTCGTTATGCTCCATCTGGTAAAAACTACTGGATAGAAGCTTATTCTACTTTAGCAGGAGAACAAGAAAGACTTTCTTCCTTAGATCTTTCAGATCGCCGTACAGGAGCTTCTCGCTCACGTACAAGTATTGCAAATTTCTTTAATAATGGTGCTAGAGTTCGAGGATTAATTGCTCCTGGCCTGGATGGGCGTTTTGGAACTTCAGATGATAAATTAATTGCAACCGGTGAAACATTAACTCAAGTTCAAAATCGTCTACTAGGTTCAGCAATGTCTGCACCAGCTTTTCCTAGAGTTGCAGGTTATGGACTAATTGGTCTACGTGGTGGAATAAAAATAAGAGAAAACTCTGAACTCCTTCTAGATTTCCAAAATATTGGAGATAAAGGCTATCGTGGTATTAGCTGGGGTATTGATGGCCCAGGTCGTAGTGCTAGTGTTACTTATAAATTTAGCTTCTAAATCTAACCTCTAAACTAAGATTACACCCTACTTATTAACCCTAGCAAAAATGGTAACTTTAACAAAGTTACCATTTTTTATTTAATTTTATTGCTCAAATAGGATTTTATCCCATAGACATACTTAAAGCAGTTGTGTTAAATATCACTAGCTAAGAGCTTGCTTTTGATCACCATAACAATGCTATGGGCTTAGGTTATTACTTCCGTTAAACATATAAGTTTTTCTTTAGGCAAAAATTTTTATGTCAAATAAAATAACTTACTGCTTTCAACTAAATGAGGAAATGCGTTTAGCAGCGCTTCATCGCTATAATGTTGACTTTTTTCCAGAAATGGAATTTGACAACATTACTTATTTGGCTAAGCAAATATGTAATACACCCATAGCAGGAATTAGTTTTATAGACAAAGATACACAATGGTTTAAATCCAAAATAGGTTTAGAAATTCTGGAACTTCCCCGCTCTATCTCCCTATGTAGCCATACAATCTTAGCAGAAGAAGGTTTTATACAATCTTGTGACACAACTCAAGATGAACGATTTTCTAAAAACCCTTTAGTTACAGGGTCGCCTTCTATTCGATTTTATGCAGGAGTTCCATTAGTTACTCCTGATCAGCAAAGAATTGGGGCTCTTTGTGTAGCAGATTTCTCACCTCACCAGCTTGATGAAAATCAAATCCAATCACTACAAAAGTTAAGCCAACAAGTTATCACACAATTAGAATTACAACTTCATGTAAGAGAGTTAGAGGCTAGTGAGAGCCGTACTAAAGCTATCATTGACAATATGTTATTCGGCTTGATAATCACTGATGAAGAAGGAATTATAGAATCTGTTAATCCAGCAGCAGAAATTACATTTCAATACAAAGAATCTGATCTTATAGGCAAACCTCTTTCTTTGCTACTACCAGAACTTTCTGATTCTATTAAAACAAATTTCCTTCGTATCAGCCAAAAACGTCTTTCCCGTCTTCAATGGCTAGGAGTTAGCAAAACTGGAAGTAAAATTCCTTTACAACTATTTGTATATGAATTTTCTACTCCTCAAGGAAAACGTTTTGCAAATAATTTTAAAGAAGTTTCTGATAAACAAGAGCTAGAAAAACTAAAAACAGGGTTTATTTCTACCATTAACCATGAATTAAGAACACCTCTAACCTCTATTAGCGGAGCACTTAATTTGTTATCTAGCGGCATTTTAGGTGAACTGCCTCCTGAAGCCCAAGAAATTGTTGAGTTAGCAGAAAGAAATAATACTAGATTAATAGCTTTACTTAATGATATTTTGGATTTACAAAGATTAGAATCTAGTAATTCAGAAATGGATTTTCAAATCTGCTCTCTAAAAACTATTATTTCCTCAGCCCTAAAAGAAATCTTTAGCTTAGCTCAAGAAAAAAATATCTCTTTAGATATAACTCATAATGAAGCAACTATCTTTGCAGATCAAAAGCATTTGGAGCAAGCAATTGTTAATATATTGAAAAATGCAATAAAGTTTTCCCCTCCAAATACTTTAGTTAAAATAGCATCTGAAGAATCTGTTGATTGGGTAACAATAAAAATTATTGATCAAGGCTGTGGTATTTCTCCTAGTGCATTGCCAAATCTCTTTGAACATTTTAACCAAGGTGACTTTTCAGATGATCGCCAACAAAGTGGAACCGGTATTGGCCTAGCAATTAGCAAAGCTATCGTTGAGCAACATAATGGAAGAATTGGAGTTGATAGTACTATTGGAGAAGGTAGTACTTTTTGGCTGCGATTTCCAAAAGTTTCATTCCTGTCTAAAAGAAATACCAATAACGACACTTTATCTTTGTTAGCTAAATCTAATGCTAAAAACTCTTCTCTTGCAAAATCTACCCAACCTGAAGTGCTATTAGTTGATGACGATCATGAGCTTTTAGAAATACTTTCTATAGATCTTTCACAACATGGATTATCAGTAATTACTTCTACTAGCGGAAAAGAAGCTATTCACTATGCAAAAACTAATTTACCTAAATTAATAGTTTTAGATATAAATATTCCTGGTGGAAATGGGTTTGAAGTAGTAGAACAACTTCGTTCTGAGCCAAAATTACAAAACATTTCATTGATTGTGTATTCTGGAAGAGAACTAACTGGTGAACAACAAACTAAATTAAAATTAGGTACTACTAGATTTTTAACTAAAACCAGAGTTAGTTCTAAAGACTTTCGTAATAATATAATGGAATTACTTAATGTTGCTGGGATTCAGTAAGTTAGTAAAATGTGGACAAAAGAAATTTGATTAAAATTTAGAGTCAAGAAGTATTTTCGCTTTTCCTAATGTGTTTTTTAGATTATCCTAACCAACTATTTTTTAGAATCAGAAACGGATTAGAAACAGTTTTGGCCTATGAAAATTTTACTTATAGATGATGAAAATGATATTAGACGAATTGCCCGCTTAGCTCTAAGCAAAGTAAGAAAAATGGATGTTGTTGATGTTAGTAACGGGCAAGATGGCATAGAAAAGGCTGAATCTGAAAATCCTGATGTTATTTTACTTGATGTAATGATGCCTTCTATGGATGGGCCTTCAACACTTGCTGCACTAAAAAGCAATCCTAATACTTGCAATATACCTGTAATTTTTTTAACTGCTAAAGCAATGCCCTCAGAATTAGAACGCCTTCGCTCTCTTGGAGCTATAGAAGTTCTAACTAAACCATTTGATCCATTAACTTTAGCTGCTCAAATAAGAAAAATCATTAGTTCTTAAAGTTTATTTCTCTAATTTTTTAGGTGAGTTTAGCTCTTGATGAATCTTAGATAAATTCTTTAGTATTTCCGGCCGATCACATAAAAAACGATCTTTCATTGGCTTAGTAACAGGGTATTTTTCATTACTGCCTGGACAAAGCTTTTTCCATTCTTGTTCATCTACTCTCCAATCTCCTACACGAAAAGCATAATAATCTATATGATTAATACCTAAGCTGATAGCTAGTTTTGTAATTGTACCTATTTGCTCAGCAGTAGGGTATTTAAGAGGCAAAGCTTTAGAAAAGTTAATTTCAGAAACCCAAAATGTATGAATAATTTTTTTATCCTTACCTACTTTTTCACGAGTTAAAGCAAGTGCATCTTTTGTTGCTGAAAGAGCTTTTTCTAAAGATTCTTCATTGTCCCAATTAAAAAATGTATAGCCACACACAGCATCAAAAGGCTGTGTAATATATCCAAAGTCTACTCCAACAGCATCTTTAACAGTAATTGGCCGGTAGCTATCTAGAGATTTTGAAGTTGCAACACCTAACACTTCTTGAGTGTCTTCTACATAAATTTCATGACTAGGAGATTTATCTATTTCTCTAATAAAATTTACTGTATCTTCAGCCCATTCATGTAACCAACTTTTACGTGCTTGTGTCCAATCTTCCCAAACAAGAGCATTTTGCTCTGTAATATTACGAGGAGCTTTTACTAGTTTCCAATCTTCAAACTTTTCTTGCCAAGCTTCATTTAACTTTTCTATGGTTTGATATTTTTTTACCAACCAATCCTGAAAATTTTCTTCATCATACTTAGAATAGCTAACAAAATCCCCTCGTTTATCAAAACTACCTCCAAAAGAATCTACTGGCCCAGTAAAAAAAGTGTCATCAAAAACATATCCAGAAAAAGCAGGATGTGCTTGATAAAGACCAGCAACTTCTTGTAGGTAAGTTTTCCATTGTGTAGCTCTCCATTTACGATGAAAGAGATTAAAGGTAAATAGTAAATTCCCTTTGTTATCTACTTGTTGGAACTCTGGTTGTCTGATTAGGCTATTATGTGTAGGGTGCCAGATAAATAAATAGGCGTGTAAATTATTCTTTTGACAAATATCTAAGGCAAGTTTTGTATTAGTTTTTTGTGAAACTACAGCAGCAGAATCTAATCCCCAACACAAAACTATATCTGTAAAGCCTGCCTTAGCAATTGTTTCAAAGTCTTGTGACCACTTTTCTTGCTCTATAGAATTAAGCCAATACCAAGTACTAATACGCACAGTCTTTTCTTGATCAGCAAAAACATTAATACTTAGCAATATAGTTATAGCTAGTACACACAATACTCTAAAAATTAACCACATATAATTTAGTTTTATCCAATCTAGTAGGAGTTTTGAAGTTCTATACAACTAGACCTGACCCGGCCAAAGTTGTCCTCCAACTTCTTTCCATCGATTACGAATTTTGGCTATCTCATCAGCAGAGAGTAAGCCTTTTTCTAGCATTTTAGCATTTTCCTGCCAACGTCCAGGTTGTTTTGTTCCAACTATTGCAGTATGAACTCCTGTTTGGCTCAATGTAAAGCGCAAGGCAATAGAAAAGGATTCTGGCGACTCAAGAAAATCATATTTTAGAGTTTGTATTCTATCCCAATAAGTATGATGATAAGGATTTTCTGGTTTTTGGCTTTTACGCCATACAGCATTCGCTATAGGTCTTTTAGCAATTATACCTAAGTTATTTGCTAGTGCTAATGGAAGCAAAAGATCTATAGCTTCTTGATCTGCAATATTTATAGAAGTTTGTAGAGTGTCAAAAGCTCCGGTTTTAATGGCACAAACTGCATCTTGTCCATCTCCACTATAACCAATATAGCGAGCATATCCTTTTTCTTTGGCTGTTTGAAGAGCTTCTATGGCTTGGCCTTGCTGAAGTTCTTTTTCTGAGCAAGAGTGAAGCTGTATTAAGTCTAAATAGTCTGTTTGTAAAGCTTTTAAGCTAGTTTCAATATGTTTTAATATACCTGATTTAGTCCAATCAAACTGGGAAAATCCTGCGGTTGCACCACATTTTGTAAAGAGGTAGAAATCTTTTCTTCTACCACTTATTGCTTGCCCAATTAATTCTTCACTGCTTAGATAAGCGGCTGCGGTATCAATCACATTAAGACCTGCATCTAGTGCTTCATTAAGGAGTTTAGTAACATCTGCCACTGTTGCACCTTCAAACCCTATTTCTGCTCCACCATAACCAAGAACACTAACCTGCATATCTGTTTTTCCAAATTGGCGTTTTTCCATAAACTTTCCTACTTTTCTATAATTTGATTTGATTTTGACAAACTTAAGACTGAGCGTTTAGTAATTGTACACAAAAAAAATTATGGGAGAGAATAGGTTCTCCCCCATATTAACATCGCCATTGATAGGATTTCGGGATTGAGAAGTTAATTGCTCAATGCTGCAAAACATTGATAAGGATATCTACACTTCACGGATAAATATCTAGGAGGAAACTTGTTGAACTATCTTGCTTCTGTTATTGCAGACACACCTTGTGGAGCTTGAGGATTTTGACTGTTTTGGCCTTTGTTAGCCTGCATTTGCTCTAACATTTGTTTAAGCATTCCTAACATTTTTCCCAATGCTTCTAACATTTTGCTCATCATTTGCATTGGGTTAGAATCATCTGCTTGATCAGCTTGTTTTGCTTGATCAGCTTGTTTTGCTTGGTTAGCTCCACCACATGCTTGTTTACCACTACTAGCTTTGCTAGCTCCATCAACACCATCTTGACCTTTAGCAGCTTGATTATTACCAGCGCCTTGATTGCCATTAGCACCTTGGTTAGTTCCAGCATTTTTCTGCATATCTTGCATCATCTTTTTAAGCATTTTCATCAAGTCGCCTAACATTTGCTTTAAGTCTTGTACTATTTTGCCTAGGTCTAGACCACCAGCCTTGCCAGCAAGAGGAGACTCTGTTGGGGACATTGCTTTTTTTGCTGAAAGACCAGCTAAGTTACCTTGTAATTGTGGTGCTTTAACAGCTCCACTAAGAGCACTAACCGCCATACTGCCTATAGATCCGATTTTCATAATAATCTCCTTGATGCTGATATTAAATATTAAGTGTTAATTATTGTGTAGCTTTTATATATTTCTGATTTTGTTTATTTAATACCTTACACTAGAAAAACTTCATAAAATTTTCCCGGGTTTTGTGAAAAATTTGTAAAAAATTTGTAAGGATATCAATACCACAATATATAGTGAAACCCTAAATTACTTATCTTTAGTTCTATGGCTAATTAATGCAGTTTTTACTTGTAAAATGTTATTATTTCTATATTAAGCTTTTGTTACAGAAAATTTACTTAACTATTAGATAACTATTTCACATAATAGGTTAAATACTTATATAAATTTTTATTTAGGGAGAAATTAATGTCAGAGAAAAAAGCTGCTATTACAGTTGATTTAGGTGGAACCAATTTAAGAGTTGCCTTAGTTGAAAACAACAAAGTAGTTAATCGAGTCATCCACCCTACTCCACGCGGAGCAGATGCAATAGTTGGACTAATTGCTCAACAAGCTTTAGAGCTAGCAGAAGATAAACAAGTATTAGGAATAGCTATTGCCGCACCTGGAACAGCATCACCTAAAATGGATCGCTTATCAAAAGCTCCAAATTTACCAGAACTTAATAATTATCCAATGGCATCTGAAGTTACCTTAAAAACTAAACTTCCTTGCATAATCGAAAATGATGCTAATGTTTATGCTATGGGAGAAACCTTTTTTGGAGCAGCACGTGGATTACACACTGTAGTAGTTTACACTCTAGGAACAGGTGTTGGAGGAGGAATTATCCTTTCTGGTAAGCTTTGGCGAGGTGTCAATGGTGCTGCGGCTGAGTTAGGACATGTTTCAATTGATGAAACTGGTCATTTATGTGGTTGTGGGGCTCGTGGTTGTATAGAAACTTATTCTTCAGCTACAGCTATGGCTAGATTGGCTAAAGAATATGGCTCAAAAGCAACTACAGCTAGAGAAGCTTATGAACTTGCTAATGAAGGTGATGAAGCAGCTCAAAAAGTATTTCTACGAGCTGGATCTGCTCTAGGTATAGCTATTGCAGGAATATTAAATACTCTAAACCCTCAAGCTGTGGTCATTGGTGGGGGTGGCTCATCAGCCTATTCATTGCTTGAAGAACATATAGAAAAAGAGCTTAAAGTTAGAGCTTTTCCAGCAGCATTAGAGAACTTCAAACTCTTAAAATGTACTTTAGGTAATGATGCGGCTTTATTAGGTGGAGCTGCTCTACTTCATGAAGCATTAGAAGCTCAAAGCAAAGCTGCTTTAGGTTAGATTTTTATAATTAATCACAAAACTTTTTCTCAAACCACCAAAATAAACCTTTTTTGGTGGTTTGTTTGATTTTAGCAAAAGCAAAATATAATTCCTCACCTTATAAAAAATTAAACATCTTGTAAAAACAACTGTCTAAGGTTTATCTAAAATTTGCTTGACATTTATTAGACATTCATTTACTTTATGTTTAGCTATTTCATATGAGCAAAGCAATTAAACTGAGTAGTACTAAAAGCTAGAGAAAGTGGAGGGTCTCTAGTTTCAGTGTTTAAGCATAACCTGTATTTTTAGTCTACTCAGTTTAATATTTTCAAGAATTTTACTAATTTTTAGTATAGTTAACAAGAAAAACACTTTATTCAAAAGCTTTTAAGAAACTAGAGTGTTTTTCTTTTTGACTGTATTCAGTCTTGATAGTTACCTAATCTTCCTTTTTACATTCCTAGGGTAATGTAGAAGCATAGGTTGAAGGCCAAACTTAAAAAGTTTGGCCTCTTTTTTTTAATACACAAATGCAAAGACAATGCTTTTAAGAAAAATCTAGACAAATATTAGACAAACACTTGACAAACCATTTAACAACCCTTAGTATTTCCTCAGCCCAAAAGATCTAACAACCACAAAGGAGCAGAAAGCATGGCTATAATAGAACAACCACTAATGGATCAAGCGATGCTTGAACAATCATTAAGAAAAATGTGGCAAGATATTCAGATATTACAAAAAGAAAACCAAAGATTAAGAGAATGTTTAATAGCACTAGATAGATGGGATCTTGTAAATGCAGAAACAAGCAATATAGCCTTGCCTTCACCATTGCCACAAGAAAAAAGAACAATTCCAGCACAACCTTCATATAGCTCTTTAGGTCTTTCAACACAAACTCCAAGCCCAACAACCAAAAATAGCAATATTTCTCTTATGCGTGCGCTTGGGGGAAATTATCCAACCAGATTAGAGCCTTCAGAAACGACTGCACCAAGTTTTGCAGCTAGACAATCAGCAAACATAGATATAGGGCTTGTAAGGCAACTAACCGTAGAGCAATTAAATAATTTACCTTATGGTGTTGTAACTACAGATAGAGACGGAATAGTTCTTTCCTATAATGACACAGAAAGCCGTCTAGCTGGAGTTCCAAAGGAAAAAGTATTAATGAGAAATTTTTTCAAAGATGTGGCGCCTTGCACTCAAGTAAAAGAATTTGAAGGACGTTTTCAATCTTTTGCTAGAGGAGAATCAAGAGCTATAGAGCAATTTGATTTTGTATTTAACCTCGCTTCAGGAACTCAATATGTAACAATTATTTTTACACCAGGTAGAGCGCGAGGCACTATAAACATAATTATGACACGCCGCTAAAGTCTTTATCTAAAAGGAGAAAAAATGGTACCTACAGTTAATTATATAAATGAGATGATTAATAATGATCAAAGTTTATTGCAAGAAACTCCACAACAAATACTTGAAAGAGCTTGTTATGAACTCCCAAACATTGATGGTGCATTTTTATTTGATCCAGAAGGCAGCACTGTAGCTTGTGCAGGAAATGAAGCTACAAGTGAAGCTAGCATACAAGCCCTTATAAATGGTCTTATCCAGCTTTCAGATCGTGCCACAGGTGATCTTGGAAGAGGTGCATTAAACCATATAACCATTCAAGGTCAACTAGGTTTTATAGTAGCAATGATACTAGATAGCGGCTACACACTTGTTTTACTTGGTAGTAGTGAAGCTCGTCTTGGATTGCTCTTACATGATGCAGAATGGATAGGATGCAAAATCTCACCCCTTCTAATATAAAGAATTTGCAGAAGTTAAAGCAAACACAAAGCTAATGCTATGGGAGGAAATAATGTTAGAACAAGATATTTATAATATAGCAATTGTTGCCCTAACTAGTGCAACTGCTGGTATAAGTGGGATGTGGTTTTATGCAAGTAAATTAATAGAAAAAGAACGCCAAAAACGCCAACAAATAGAACAAGATATTAGCAAAATAAAAGAAACTGAAAAAGCCTTGCAACTTAATCTTTCTAAATCAGATATGGAAAACAAAAGGTTGCGAGCATTATTTGAAATACCTACAGTGTTTGATAAAACTGACCGCAGTGGAAAATGGGCATCTCTAGCTCAACTGTTTGAAACACAACTTTCACGCTTGGCTTGTGAATCAAGAGATTTAGCTTCTGCTGTAGGTTCAATGAAAACAGCTTTACCAGTTGCAACAGAACAATTAAGCGGCTCACTTGCTAGATTATATGTTGCAGCAGCCGTTTCAGTAATGAACTTTGCAGACACTCTAGCCAAAGAAACAGGCAAATCTCTTCAATTAAAAGAAGATTCCATTTCCCTACAAGTTACAGTAGAAGTGGCAGAAGAACTAACATTAAGAGTTGGTCGGCTTGATAGCAAACAAGATGGCTTAGTGCTGCTTTGTGTCGGAAAACAAGGTCGTATAAATGAAACAGCTTGGACTAGAACCTTAATGACACTTCATGATGAACCAGAGCTAATAGGTAAACCACTAAATTCACAACAAGATGTAAAAACTAAACAACTTGATCTACCTATATTAAAAGGGCTTTCTCTTCCTTCTAGCCTTATTACTTCCCTATCACGTGCTGGAGTTTCTAACTTAACTTATTTTGCAGATGACGATAGCACAATGGAACAATTATCTTGGCCTAAACATATAACAGAAGCTTTACGAAGAATACCTAGAACTCAAAATTCAAATGTATCATTTAAGATTAAACTCTTTCATATGCCAGAAGCAGAGTTTATCTTAAATAGAGTGTCTAATGGATGGCTTCTTGCCCAAACAGATTTAACTAAACCAGATCCTTGGCGCTTAATGGAACAAGTGATTGGTTTTCTCCGCTTTAAAGGCCAAGCAGTTTCTATTGCTGGATAATTACTAGAAATTACTCTTACCACTCATTTCTTATATTTAAGGAGTAATATATGTCTTCTAACTCAGATGTGTTAATTATAGGAGCAGGACTTTCTGGATTATGTGCTGCAAAACATCTCAATAAAAATGGGGTTTCCTGCACCATACTAGAAGCTTCTGACAAGGTTGGGGGAAGAGTAAAGACCGATCTAGTAGATGGATTTCTACTAGATCGCGGTTTTCAAGTCTTACTTACTGCTTATCCTGAAGCTCAACAAATTCTTGATTATAAGGCTTTGGATCTGCGCCATTACTATGCTGGAGCATTAGTTAGATTTGACAAAAATTTCTATAAAATAGCTGATCCTTTTCGCCATTTCCTAGATGGAGTTAGTACAGTTTTTTCACCTATAGGAAATTTAACAGATAAATTGTTAATTGGCTGGTTACGTGAAAAATTAAAAGGACTTGCACTGGATGAAAGTTTTTATAAATCTGAAGCCTCTACATTAGAAATCCTTAAAAACATTGGATTTTCAGAAAATATAATTAACAGATTCTTTAAGCCTTTTTTAGGAGGAATTTTTCTAGATCCAGAACTTAAAACATCTAGCAAAATGTTTGAATTTGTCTTTAAAATGTTTTCTCTTGGTAACACATCTGTTCCTGCTCAAGGCATGGGAGCAATAGCCGATCAACTAGCATCTCAGTTGCCAAAAGAATCTATTAGATTAAATTCTCCTGTAAAATCTATTCAAAATAACTCTTTAGAACTTATTTCTGGAGAACGACTTACAGCTAAAGCTGTTGTTGTAGCTACTGAAGCACCTGAAGCAAAAAGGCTGTTAGGAGATTTAATTGCTCCTATTCCACCTTCTAGACGAGTAACCTGTCTTTATTTTTCTGCTGATGAAGCACCTATAGAAGAACCTATATTAGTCCTAAATGGAGAAAATAAAGGTGTTATAAATAATCTTTCAGTTCCTAGTATAGTTTCACCTACTTATGCTCCCCCAGGTAAATCTTTAGTTTCTGTTACTGTACTTGGAGATCCTGATTGTGATGATGAACAACTTAAAAATGTAGTTAGATATGAGCTTAAAGATTGGTTTGGAAATATTGTTGAGACTTGGAAACATTTGCGTACTTATCGCATTAGGCATGCTTTACCTGAAGAACATCCTTCTGCAATAAAACAAAAAGAAAAAACAGTTAAACTTCGACAAGGTATCTATGTTTGTGGAGACCATAGAGAAACTGCTTCAATTCAAGGTGCAATGAGATCAGGAAGAAAAACTGCACAAGCTGTGATAGATAATTTGTAAGCTTTCTAGCTTGCTTGTCAGCTTATGCAAAGGCTTCTAAAAATACCCATGAAAGTTTTTGATTTCTGATTTTATGTTTTCGCATTATTATTTACAATGATGTCAAAATCTAAAACTACAGATTAAGAAAAAATTATGGGCTATCCTTTTCGTCTAGTTTTAAAAAAGTTAGAAATTAGTTCTCAAAATGAAAAACAACATGTATTGATTTGGCTTTCTGGTCGTGATGAAATCTATGTAGGTGAAGCTACTAGCAATGAAGATGAAGATGAACAACTAAAGGCAATTGTACAAGCCACTCTACAAGCAGTAAATAAGTCTTTAACTAAACCTATAGAGTTGGAGCTAATACATTGTAGACAAATATTCATTAGTGAAATAGCTAGTGTTGTATTTCTAGTTATTATCCAAGTACATACACAAACAGCTAAACGGCTTTTACCTGGAATTTGCCTATATTCAAGTTACACTCCAGAAGTAGCAGCAAAAGCTACATTAAAAGCATTAAATAGAACAATTAGCCAATATTTCTAAACTAAGCTTTAGATCGCGCCGAGGGTACAAACCCTCGGTTATTAATAACTTACATTATATCTATCAAAGTACTTCTTTCTCAAATAAGCTACAATCCTCTTTCAATTCCATAACTTTTTTCAACCAAAATAGCGCATGTTCCATCACAAACTGGAAATGATTTTCCAACAATAATTTTTTTCTCATCATAAATTTTTTGAACTTCAGCCTCAAACTCTGATATTTGGTCGTTTTTTCCCCGATCTTGTAAACTTTCTCTTCTAAGCCTAACAAATTGTTCTAGGCTATCAGGACGAAATAGAGCTTCTTCCCATTTCTCTGCTTCACCTTCTACACAAACCCAACCTGTATTCATTCCATCCTCTAGCATAAACCAAACTAATTTCCGTAATAATACCCCATCACAAGCATGCTCATAAATAAAACCTTCTGCGTCTGAACTATCTCCATAAACATAAATTATTTCACCTAGTTTTTCTGATTTTGCTTGCGTAGCAGATTCTTCTCCAAAAAGTATTGAATCTTCTGGATAAACATCTTTGTCAAATCCACACATAACCCAAGATGAGCCTTCTATTGGCTCTATACGACGAAATATCTTTTTTGCTTGCTCACTGTTTTCTGTTCTAACAAAAAATGCTTCGTAAGATTTCATTACCTGTTTCTCCTTTAACTTATTGATAATTAACATTAACCCGAATTAGTGTAATTTATACACTAATTCGGGTTAATCTACAAGCAAATTTTTAATTTTTTATTAAAGCAGAGTATAAGAAACGCCTTACTAGTAATTTAGCTTATTTTTAGTTGCAATCAGCTACAAAAAATGTTAGTAACTACACAGATTAAATCTATAGAAAAAGGTAGGTTATAGGAAAGTTCAATGAATAAAGAAGGGCTAAAAACTTCAAAAGATATAAAAACAGCTTGTCCAGTAAATTCTCATAATGAATGGGATCCTCTTGAAGAAGTAATTGTTGGTAGTTTAGAAGATGCAATGTTTCCTGATTGGACAACAATCAATGTAGCTACTGTCCCTGCTGGAGAGTGGGAAGAAGTTGAAAAAAGAATAGGTGGAAAAGGTATTCCTTATCCTGAAAACTTAGTTAAAGAAGCAAGAAAAGCTAGAGCTGAATTTATTCATATTTTAGAAGCTGAAGGTGTTAAAGTTAGGCATGTTGACAAAAGTAATTTTTCTGCAAGTTTTTCAACAGCAAATTGGAAAGTTGGCTCAGGATTTTGTGCAGCCAATCCACGTGATCCTTTTTTAGTTATTGGCAATGAAATTCTTGAAACACCAATGGCAGATCGCGCTCGTTATTTTGAAGCTGATGCTTATCGCTCACTCTTTAAGGAATATTTTCATGCTGGTGCAAAATGGACATCTGCCCCTAAACCACAATTATTAGATCAATTATACGACGCAAACTACACAGTTCCATCTGAAGATGAAGAAATGCGGTATATAATTACAGAATTTGAACCTGTTTTTGATGCAGCAGATTGTGTACGTTGTGGTCGTGATATTTTCATGCAACTAAGCAATGTGACAAACCGTTCAGGAATGACTTGGTTACAACGCCATTTAGGTGATGGTTATCGAGTACATGAAATAAAGAATAACTCTCCTGAAGCTATTCATATTGATACTTCCTTTATGCCATTATGTCCAGGAAAAGTATTAATAAGCCCTGATTATATTGATGTTAAGAAGTTACCACCTATTTTAAAGACTTGGGATATTTTAGTTGCTCCACAACCTGTTCCTAATAAAGATCCTTTAAAAGTCGTAAGTGAATGGATTAGTATTAATGTTTTGATGTTAGATGAACAACGGGTAATTGTTGAAAAAAGGCAAGAACCACTAATTAAAGCCCTTAAGGATTGGGGATTTAAACCCATTCCTTGTGCATTTGAAGCTTATTTCCCATTTCTTGGAGGATTTCATTGTGCAACCTTAGATATACGTAGAAAAGGCACCTTACAAAATTACTTTTAGCTTTAGACATTTAGTTAATAGTGGTGAACTTTATGAAAATAGGACATTTATATTTAGCATTAACCGTTATATTTGATTCCATTGGAGTTAGTCTTTTAAACAAAGCCAATGGAGTAAATGATTTAAAGTATTTATTGGCAGGATTATTTTTTGTAAATTTAAGTTTGATATTTATTTCTATGTCATTTAAAACTATAAATATAACCATTGCCAATGCTTCATTTGCAGGGTTAACAGTTTTGCTAGTTACAATGATAGGTTATTTTTGTTTCAATGAAAGATATACTTTATTTCAATATTTTTGTATTGCCACTATTATATTTGGTGTGGTAGCCCTTAATTTAACTGGTGTAGGTAAGTAGTGTAGGTTCTTATAGTTAGCTAATTACCAAAAAGCCCACTTTAGTTACTAACCAAAGTGGGCTTTTTATAAGCAATATTAGATCAGATTAGAAAGAGATTCTAAAACCAAGTTGTAGTTGGCGAGGTGCAAAAGCACTACGGAAACGATCTCTAGGGGCAATATAGCGACCATTTTCTTGTTTAGGTAAATTAAAGCTACCATTTACTAGTGGAAAGATTCCATCTATTTCATTGATATTAACTCGGTTAAATAAATTAAAGGCTTCAAAGAAACCCTGAATTTGTATTTTTTCTTTAACATTAAACTTACGTTCTAAGCGCATATCTACACTAAAAAAGCCTGGTGTGATACCTGCATTACGACCCAATCCCAAAGGTCTATCACTAGGTGGAAAATCCCCACTTTGGTTTAGATCAGTATCTGTAGTAAGGTTATAAGGTCTACCAGACTCAGCATTTATAATGGTTGAGAGTCGAAAGTTTTTTAACAAAGCACTTTTACCATAACTAATATCCCAACTTCCAGAAAGCACAAAACGGCTACGCAAATCTTGTAAGGAAAGAGATCTTTCCAGTGCAGGTTGTAAAGTGTTAGCTGGTTGATTCACATCTACTCTAAAATCAACAAAATCATCTATTGCTTTTGCAAAAGTATAGTGAGCCAAGATATTGAATTTATTTGTTATTTTTTGCTTATATGACACAGTAAAAGCGTGATAGTAGCTATCATAAGCCGATTCAAATTCAAAAACATCTCCTCTGCTAGGATCAACTCTACCAAAAAGAGGGCCTCCTGCTGGATTGACTACAGGATTAATGTTACGTGTAGTCAAGAATTTTAATCCACGTACAAATGAATAACTCAACTCAACAGAAGTATTATTGTTAATGTTGTAATCAACCCCAAAACTTACTTGTTGAGTATAACTATTACGTACATTTTTATCATAAACTAAGGTTTGGCTTAGCTGTGGAATAAAATTAGCTGAAGGGGGTATTTCTGGAGCTTCTGGAAAACCATGTTTTGGTAGAGCAAAGGTTAAAGCTGAGAATGGGAAAGGAACAACTAAGATCTTTATTTGGTTACGTTTAAGTAGTTCTAAAGTAAAGGGAATAGCATAAATTGGAGATCCAAAGAATATTCCATAGCTACCATGTATTCGAGCCTTAGGAAGAAAATGTGGCTGGTAAGCAAAACCAACTCTAGGACTAAAGTTTCCAGAATTTTTAGGTTGGTAATCAATATTATTTAAGTCGTAACGAAGCCCAACTTTAACAGTTAGATTAGACTTAAGTTTTATATCATCTTGGATAAACGGAGAATAATAACGACCTGCTACATCTTCTTTAACTGGTTGTGAAAAGCCTTGTACTAGGAAAAATGGAAAAGAATAATTTGATAAATCTAAATTAGAAGGAAACCCTGTAAAAGTTTTAGCTAAGGCAGGAGCTATAGTCATCAATAGTGCTTTTTGTTGTGGAGTGCGTGAGCCAGGATCAAAGGCTTGTATACCAGTTAACATAAGAGGTTTATCTTTACCAGTAAAAGGAGTTAAATCTAAACTAGTAAATACTGACAAACCACTAGCAAAATATTTTAATGGAGCAGAAAATTTTAAAAACTTTAAGTCAATCCCAAATTTTATTTGCTGCCGCCCACGAGATAAGGAAGTGTTATTAACAAATTGCCCTGTATCTAAATTACGAACTTGAGGAAGAAAAGAGCTACGACCCAAAACAATTCTACCTTCAGAAGCAAAAATTTGGACTTGAGGATCATTTCCAATTACAGCTAAATCTAAAGTGCGTCTACTTATTAAAAGTCGGGTTTCATTGACTAAGTTAAGACCAGTATTTATATAGGTATTATTAAAAGCTAATGCATTTTCCCTAGCATTTTGTACTCCACCATTAGTTTCTCCTGTTAAACCGCCAAATGGCTCAACTGCCCCATTATATGACCCTCCATAGTTATAACGTACCCAAAGAGTATCATTAGGACTAAGGCGTAAATCTGTACGAGCTAAAATAGATGTAGTACCTTGAGAAAATGGTACTGGGCCATTGTTTGCTAGAAAACCTTGGCGACGAGCAGCAGCAATAGAAGCATCACTAATTGTTACAATATTGTTTTGTTTTACAGATAAGCGCTCAAAAGATAAAAAGAAGAAAGCTTTTTCTTTCTTTATTGGCCCACTTAATAAACTTCCAAACTGATATTGTTTAAATTCTGGGTTTATTGTGGCAAAAGCATCTCTAGCCGCAATGGCTTCATTTCTTAGGAAAAGAAAGCTACTTCCATGAAAATCATTTCCTCCACTACGAGTAACAATATTAACAACACCTGCTGTTGCACGCCCAAATTCAGCTGAATAACTATCACTAACTACTTGGAATTCTTGTACTGAATCTTGACTGAAGTTAGATCTAATTGAACCACCTACTGGTTCATTATTATCTAATCCATCAGTAGTAATATTGTTAAATCGGGCATTTTGTCCATTAAATGCAAGCATTGAGCTTACAGTAATACCTTGTTGAGGAGTTCTATCTGTAACTGCTCTAGGAGTTGTAAGAGAAAAATCTAAAAAATTTCTTCTATTAATAGGTAAATTCTCTATATTTCCACGATCTATGTTATTGCTACTCTCTGTCTTACCTTCATCAATACCGCCACTAGCAGTAACTTCAATGATATCTGATGTTGTACCAACTTTAAGTGAAAAGCTTGCTGATGCAGTTGCACCTAACTCTAATTCTAGTTTAGCTGTCTGCCTAGTAAAACCATCAGCAGATATAACTATTTCATAATTTCCTGGGCTTAATTGATTAAGCAAATAAGAACCATCTTCTTGAGAATGTATTTCTCTAGTAAAACTAGTCTGCAAATTTTTTACTGTTATGGTTGCACCTGAAATTGTATTACCTTGCTCATCTAAAACAGAGCCCTTTAGACTAGAACTTGTTGCACCTGATTGTGCTTTAGCTAAGTGTCCAGAGCTAAGACCTAGCAATAAAGCTAAGGTGAGAGAAGTCAAAAATTTCCTCATTAGTCAACCTCACTAGAAAGATTTCTTTAGATATAATACTTAGAACACAAAAGACTTATTATTTGATTTAAGTAAGTAGAAACTTTGCGGAATTATACCTCGACCCTTACTAAATAGTCTAGATAAAGCTAGATTAAGTAGGTAAAAAATAAAATGCCACTGCTCTTTCAAGACAGTGGCACAAATTATTGGCCCTATTTTAATTAGTTACACGTTGGAGGAAGTTTGAGCTATACTCAGCCCAAAGAAAAATCTAAAAAATCTTATGCATTAGCTGTTTCTTCTACTTCAGCTTTAGCTTTAGCCTTAGCTTTGGTTTCTTTTACTTCTGTCTTAGTAGTTTTAGGCTTACGACTACTAGAAGTATTACGTTGACGTTGAATTTCACGAGTTAATTCAGCTAAGCGGTGATTAAGCTTATGTAGCTCATCACGTGTTGGTAAATCTAAAGTAGCAATTACTTCTTCAATCTTATCTTCAAGACTGGTTTCAGCTTTTTGAATTTTTGGCTTTGGAGTAGTAAAAAGTTGTTTTACTCTGTTACGTTGTGCTTCTTCAAAGTGCTTAACTGTTTCTGCTGCATCTTTTTCAAGTTTTTCACCTTTGTGAATAGTGTTGTTGATGAACTTGTTTACATTTCCTGTTAAATCACTACGTAAAGAGGAAAATTTAACTTTTTGTAAGTTTTCTAAATTTTGACGACCATCAAATAAATATGCTCCTAAACCTAAACTGAAGTAAATGCTCTTGGTTGCTACATTCTTAAATAGCTCTATAGGAGCTTGTGCTGTGTTGATAAAGCTAAAACTCTTTGTTTGCTCAGCTTTTGCAGTAGATTTCTTTGTTGTTTTAGCATTTTTAGTTGTTTTGGTTGTTTTTTCAGTACTCTTTGACATATGTTTATCTCCTTATAGGTTTAGTTAATTACACTAAGTATTAATATTATGATTTAATATCTTTTTTCAAAACAGAAGCCTTTTTAACTTTAGAGGCGTTTGTTTGCTGTTTTAATAGCTCTTCTATCTCATCTAAGCGTTTAGTAAGTTGATTAATCTCTGCTCTAGTCGGTAAATTCATTTTGCCAATCAAAAACTGTACGCTTTCTTCTATCATTCGCTGAAAAATATTTCTAAAATCTTCAGTGGAATTACTAGATTTATTTTGTCCTGTAACTCGCTGCCAGCCTTGTTCTAACTGGTGTTGTAGCTGTTGCTCTACCCCTTTTACTGTCCTAACACTAGCTTCAATACCCTGCTTAAGGTAATCTACTACTTCAGCTCGTTTTTGAATAATTTCAGTTAAAATAGAAGGATGAACCTGTCCATTTTGTGTTTTATCTGAAATTACTTCTGAAAGTACTTTTGAAAGCACTACACTAGTAATATCTTCACCTGTTGAATTATCAATGATCTGAACGTCTTGTCCGCTCTTTACTAATTCCGCTAGTTCATCTAACTTTACATAGCGTTTGGCATTACAATCATAAAGCTTTCTATTTGCATAACGCTTGATTACTGTTGCCATTTGCTCATCTCCTTGATGATTAGAATATAACGCATTGCGTTATATGTGTCAATAAAAAATAACGCATTGCGTCAAACTTTTTCCGGGTTGCAACATTAATTTGAAGATTAACTAAAATTGCCTTAACTTTTTTGTTAAATTAGCCTAAACTTTAAATATCACTATAGTCTAAGTAAACCAGGTAAATATTTGATAACCATATGTTTAAGGAAATAAATCAACATTCTTTAATAAAAGCATATTCAACTAAAGCTACTGCTTGGAATCAACAAAGCTATGAACAATGGCGTTTAGCAACAGAAGAATTTAGTTTGTTAAGATCGCGTCATGGTGAATTACCAGAATTAATTGCAGCTCAAGCTTTCTGTGATGGTCAAGCAGCTCGTAAGCAGGAATTTTATGAGCAAGCTGTTAGTTACTATAAGAAAGCAGCCCAAACCCTTCCAGAATGGCCTCTTCCACTAGAAGCTTTAGGAGAAACTTACCGTTACTTAGGCAATCGTACTGAAGCAGAAAAAGAACTAAATCATGCTCTAAAACTTGATGGAAAACTCCTTTATGCTAGGTTAACTTATGCAGCAATGCTTTGTGAAAAAAATAACTACAAAGCGGCTGAAGATGTTCTTAAATTAGGGCTTAAGCTAAATCCTTCTGAAACTGCTTTTCATTGTTTTCTAGGACATATTGCATTATCGGATAAACGTTTAAGTAGTGCAGAACGTCGCTATCAACGAGCCATAACCTTAGAAGATGATTGCGCAGAAGCTTACGTAGGGCTTAGTTCTGTAAGAACTTTAGAAAAGCGTTATGATGAAGCATTAGACTACCTTATATTAGCCTTAAAGTATGACCAACGAAACAGTTCAGCATTAATTAATCGAGGAATAATTCGTTGTCTTAAAAACCAGCCTATTGAAGCAGAAGCAGATTTTGATAGAGCTGTAAGAATTGCACCTCGTGTAGCACATAATTATTTCCGTATAGGCAATTTTTATTGGCAACATTACAAAAATCTAAATTTAGCTGAACGCTATTTTCGCTTAGCTATTAACTGTGAATCTTATCGTAGCGACTATCACACTATGATGGGAATGCTTTATTTAGAACAAAATAACTTAATGGATGCAGAAAAATACTTCCGCCAGGCGATAATATTAAACCCAGATGATATAATTGCATTACATGGGTTAGCTGTACTAGCAATGCTAGGCTCAGATTTAGCTTCTGCTGATAAATGTCTTTCACATGCTACATCATTGCTTTTTACTAGTAGACGTTATTTAGTTGCTAAACTTGCTTCTCAGTTAAACCCTAAATTAAAAAGTTTTACACAGGAGGAACAAAGATAAAAAATCAGTGCTAGTCCTAGCAAACATACACTGGTTTTTATACACTAATAGTTAACAACTAGCTCTTTATAAATAAGGAGGACGGCTTATGTCGAAGTCTAAGCATATTGCAATTATTTTCTCCATATCGTTGCTATTACTCCAATTAAGTTCGTTTGTTGTTTCACTTAACACTAGCACTAATAACCCCAATACTAACAACAACTACCCTAATGCCTACTCCAATACTTTCCCAACAACTGCTTTACCCCAACAAAGTAGTGGACTAAAAATACTTGGCCCTAATGGAGATAGCGTTCCAGTAGTCAATGAAAAGAGCCAAATAATGGTTAATGTAATGGATGGCAATGGCAATCCTGTAACAAATGGATTAACTTTTGAGACTGACAGCCCAGATATTCTTTCAATTAATAACAATGGGATGATCACTGGTAATCAACAAGGATTTGCCACTATTACAGCCAAAATGGGTGGACTTAGCACTTCAGCTTTTGTTGCTGTTTCAAAAGTAACTAAAGGCAAAGGAAAAAAAGTTCCTGGAGATACAAAAGTAGATTCTAGTGGAGCTATTTATATTAGTGACCCTATTAACCATATAATCTTTAAGAAATTCTCTGGAACATCTGATGCTAATCTTTTTGCTGGTCGTAGTGGAATTCAAGGTAGATTAGATGGTGAAGCATTAAACTCAACATTTGCTGGGCCAATTGGAATTGCTGTAGATAATCGTAGCCAAGGTGGTATCTATATTGCTGATGTTCTTAATAATAGTGTTAGAAAAATTAATTTTGATAACACTGTAGTTACTGTTCTAGGCAATGGCTCACAAGGAACAATGGGAGATGTTACACCTTTTGCTCAAGCAATGTTTAAAAACCCACAAGGCGTTGCTATAGATTCAGGTGGAAATCTTTTTATTGCTGATACCGGTAATAATGCTATTTACTTAGCAGATTTTTCCCGTCAAGAAGTTAGACTTTTAGCTGGCAATCCTGGAATGTCAGGAAAAGCTGATGGACAAGGCCGTTCAGCTTTGTTTAATCGTCCAATTAGTATTTCTGTTAGATCAGGTGCAAGTAGCTTTTTTACTACAGCAGCTCAAGAAGTTGTTTTAGTTGCAGACACAGGAAATGGAAAAATCCGCTCTATTAGCCGAGATGGAACAGTTAAAACCCTTGGCCCAATTGCCAATACAACTACTGGTATTGCTCCTTTAGCAGATAGTGAGTTTACTTTTACTGAACCTTCTGCAATTAGTATAGATGATCTTGGTAATATCTATGTAGTTGAAAAATCAGGTGTTAGAATTATAACCCAAAACATCAATGGTTCTCGTCAAGTAATGTCCCTAGCTCAAATTAATAGCTTTGGACAAGCTTCTAGTGTTGTATTACAAGGCACACAAGCAATTGTTCTAGATAAAAACTCAACTAGTGATAATGATGCTGTAAATACAGTTACTATTGGCGCACCTTTGATTTCATCAATGAGCCGAAGTGTTGAGCGCCTAGAAGGTGGCGGAGGAGAAGTAATTGTTACTGGAAAAAACTTTGCTCCTGAAACTCTAGTAGTTCTAGGTGATACAATTATAAAAGATGCCATTATTGAAAGCGCTACTAGAATACGTATCCCTACTGTACCACCACAAAATTCTCCTGGAGATAGAACCCTTTCTGTAAGGACTCGAGGCGGAGTTGCTCAAGCAAAATTTAGCATTTTTTCAAAACCATTTTCAGAGCTTAATAATGGTGAGATTACTACTATTGCTGGAGGTGTAAATTTTTTAGGCGATAGTGGTAAAGCTACTAGTGCTACATTTAATTCTCCTCAAGATGTTTTGGTTGATGGAAATGGCAACATAATTATTGCTGATAGTGGTAGTGCTAGGGTTCGCCGCATTGATAACTCTGGAGTTATTAACACTATTGCTGGAACTGGGACTTTTGGTTCCAAAGGTGATAACGGCCTTGCAATCAGTGCAGCAATTAATCTCCCTGCCGCAGTTGCTATTGATAGCGCTGGAAATACTTTTATTAGCGATTCTCGCAGTGATCGCATTCGCAAAGTTGACACTAAAACAGGTATTATTACCACTATTGCTGGAACTGGTGAAACTGGTTTTAGTGGAGATGGTGGACTAGCTACTCAGGCTAAACTGTCTTTCCCAGTAGGTATAGCTATAGATAGTTTTGATAATTTATACATTGCCGACAGTAGTAATAATCGCATTAGAAAAGTAGATTTAAAGACTGGAATCATTACAACTGTAGCAGGTAATGGAGTAATAGCTTTTTCCGGGGATGGAGGCTTAGCTACTGATGCCTCGCTTAATTTCCCCACTCAAGTAAATGTAGATATCACAGGTAATTTATATATAGTTGATAATAATTTGGACTTCTCTGCTAATGGACGTATTCGCAGAGTTGATATTAAAACCGGGATTATCAACACTGTAGCAGGTAATGGAACATTTCGTTTTAATGGTGACAACATCCCTGCTCTAAGCGCTGGCATTGATCCTTTTGATGTTGAAATAGATCGTGCTGGAAACATATTTTTTGTAGATCTATCTAATAATAGAGTCCGTAGAGTTGATGCTAAAACAGGAATGATTACCACAGTAGCTGGAAATGGAAAAAATGGCTTTAGTGGTGATGGTGGGCTGGCTACAGATGCAACTCTCTCTGCACCTGATGGAATTGCTTTAGATGGACTTAACAACATAATTATCGCTGATCAACTAAATGACCGTATTAGAAAAGTAGATGCTAATACTCAAATTATTACTACTATTGCTGGTGCAGATGTTCCTTTAGGTGATGGTGGTTTAGCAGTAAAAGCTAACCTTGGAGACCCATATTCAATAGTAGTTGATCCTAGCGGAAATTTATTTGTTGTTGATAGAGGCAACATTAGAATCCGTAAAATTGATATTAATTCTGGCATTATCAGTACTTATGCCGGAAATGGTGTTTTTGGTTCTACAGGAGATGGTGGAAATGCTACTCAAGCTAGCTTTGCCCCTGGTGGATTAGCTCAAGATAGTGCTGGAAATATATTTATCCTTGATTCGCTCTTTAATGTTGTTCGTAAAGTAGACAAAGCTGGGATTATTACTACTGTAGCAGGTATTAGTAATCAATCTGGTTTTAATGGAGATGGAAGCTTAGCAACTAATGCAATGTTAAATAGTCCATTAGGTATAGCTGTAGATTCAGTTGGAAATTTGTATATTGCAGACACTATCAACAGTCGTGTCCGCAAAGTTGATGCTAAAACTGGAGTTATTACTACTGTTGCTGGAAATGGCAATTTTGGCTTTAGTGGAGATGGTGGACAAGCTACACAAGCCACTTTATTTCTACCCTATGCTGTAGCAACAGATAAAAATAACAACCTATTTATCATAGATGCAGCTAATTTCCGTATTCGTAGAGTTGATGCTAAAACTGGAGTTATCACTACTGTTGCTGGAAATGGTGTAAAAGGTTTTGGTGGAGATGGTGGACTAGCAATTAGAGCTAGTTTTGATATTGCTTTTGGCTTAACTGTTGATAACTCAGGCAATATCTTTTTAGCTGATACAGCTAATAATCGCATCCGTCGTATAGATACTAATGGCATTATGACCACAGTTGTGGGTACTGGGGATAGTGATTACACTGGAGATGGAACAGCAGCCAACACAGCTAGCCTAAATAAGCCTAAAGGAGTAGCTGTTGATTCTTCAGGAAACCTTTATATTGCTGGTGGTTTTAACAATGCAATTAGGATAGTTAAAGGTATGGGCATGGGTGGCCCACGTGGTGATTTTACCTTAGCAGCTAACCCAACTTCACAAAATATTATGGCTGGACAATCGGCTAGCTTTGATATTAGAGTACAAGGGCTTAATGGATTTGCTCAGGTAATAAATCTAGATACCTCTGTTAACCCATTTAATAGCGGAGTTACAACTAGTTTTTCTGCTAATACAATAAATCCTAACAATAATGTTACTTTAACAGTAAATGTTGCAGCCAATGTTCCAACAACAAACTTTATAATTAATGTTATTGGTAGTTCTGGACAATTTATTCGCAGCATACCAATTAATTTAAATGTTGCGGCTTCAACACAACCAGATTTTAACCTTACCATTAACCCTAGCAGTCAAACGGTTACGGCTGGAACTAGCACAAGTTTTACGGTTGGAGTGCAAGCAGTAAATAATTTTTCACAACCAGTAAATCTAACAGCTACTATTAACCCTACTAACGGAAATTTAACTAGTAGCTTTTCACAGTCTTCAATAACTCCTGGAACTAGCAGCACATTAACTGTTACAGTTGCGGCTAATGCTCCTAGTTCTTCAACAACTCTTACAATAACAGGTACAGCAGGTCAATTAGTTCGGTCTCAAACAGCAGTAGTTAATGTTATATCTACAGCAAATCTACCAAGCATTGCTAAAATTGCTGATCAAAGTCTAGTACCAGGACAAATGTTAGTAGTTCCTATTTCTGCAACAGATCCAAATACAACAACTGGCTTAAAGCTTTCTTTAACTACAGCCCTAAGCTATGTAAGTTTAACTGATGATGGAAATGGCAAAGGCCGTATAACAATTGCTCCAAGCACTACAGAGACGCAAGGCGGGCGGGTAACAGTAAGAGCAACTAATGCTATTGGATTATTTGCAGAAACATCCTTTAATGTAATTTTAAATAGGCTAGTTATTTCTAATGCTCAGTATGTTAAACCCAAGTTAACTATTACAGGCACAGGGTTTGGTCAATCAGGAGCAACAGTTCAGGTTAATGATAAAAATGTTAGTTCGGTTATTTCTAGTCAATCAGACACAACAATTGTTTTGACTGGGAATAAGAAAAAAGTAAATGTCAAAAAGGGTTCAAACACTGTCACAGTAATGGTTAATGGTGTTTTATCCAATAGATTTACTTTTAATTTTTAGTTTATGTTTAGAGTTGTATAGCAAAAATATAAAGCCGAGGGTGCAAGCTCTCGGCTTTGTCGTAAAATCTTCAATCTAGAATAATTTCAGTACTATCTTACAAAAAATTTAATAAAAGGTATTTTTTCACTTCTAGCTTTATTAAGTGGATTTTTGCTGTTTTTGTTGTGGAAAATTGCGCCTATTTTTAGCTTTTCAGCCTTTTATCAGCCTAACACAGGGCTTTATGCGTTTAATAAGTTGGCATATGTGTTGCATAACTAATAGTGCGAAATAGAGTTATTTCAAGTACTAAAGCTAGTTCTCAAAAGCAGTTAAAACTCTATTTCTTGAAGAACAGGAATTTTCAGTAAAGGAGGAAGGTTATGATTAACAAACACACTAAACAAATTGCTCATGAAAGAGGTGACCATCTACATCTAGATAAAGCTACTCCTGAGCCTGCTGTATGTAAGGAATGTGGAGCTATTTATGTTGATCGTCGATGGACAATTAGTGATGTTGACCCAACAAGTATTAAACATCAAAGATGGGGAAAACCACAAATTGTAACTTGTCCTGCTTGTAAACAAAAAGAAGAAGGTATTATTAGTGGTTATGTCTATATTGATGGAACTTTCTTTGAAGCACACAATGAAGAAATAGAAAGAATGTTAAAAAATGAAGCAGAGCGTGCTGCTGAAAACAATCCTCTTGCCAGGATTATGAACTGGGAAAGAGGAAATGGTCATTTATTAACAATCTCCACAACCACAGAGCATCTAGCTCAAAGGCTTGGACATGCACTTGAAAAAGCATTTTGTGGTGAAGTCAAATATAATTTCTCTGATGAAAATAAGCTTGCTCGTGTTTGGTGGCATAGAGATCAATAAAAACTAGGAATGATGAGAGAAAGTACTTTGATAGATTCTTTGTAAAACTAAGTTAGTAGACTTTCCAACTTAATGAGTTTGCGGCTTTTAGCAGATGTAGAAGCTTACGTATTTAGTGTGTGCAACATCTTATATATAGAGCTTAGCTTAAGTTAGAAAGGAGGACATTATGTTTATTTGTCGAATACTAATGGTGATTTTGTTAACACTAAGAATCTTTTTTATTACTGATGTAGAAGCTTTCCAATATCCAAAACATGTAAACCCTCCTGAGCGGCGTTCTAGCCCATCGAGGGATACAGTTAAAGCTTATAACCGTGCTGAAACTAGCGCCAATGTTTTTAAATCAATAATGATTGGACAGCCAGAAAATAGTTTTCCAAAAGAATTACTTGATACAGCAACTGCTATAGCAGTCTTTCCAGCTAAGTTAAAATATGGCGCACTTACTGGACATAAAGGCAGTGGGATAGTTAGTACTCGCGATTCTAAAACAGGTCTTTGGCTACCACCTATTTTCATCAATATTAGTGGGGATAATGTTACTCAATATTTTGATGGCAATAGTGATTTAGTAGTATTTGCAATAAATCCTGATGCAATGAAAGCCTTTTTTATCAATGAATTTAAGGTAGAAAAAGCAGTCACTTCACAGGAATTTTTAACTCCATCTATTGCAGACGCCGGACAAAGATTTCATTTTGTAGCTTACCGTCACACTAATGAAACACTCACACTTGTTAATATAGAAAATTCAACTATCAAGCATGATGGAATGCTTAATTTTGCAGTTTATGGAGAAAGACAGTTAAAGCCTTATCTGCCTACTTCTAAACCAATATCTAATCGTGTGCTAACTTTTCCGCTAATGTTAAATTCTTACACACAAAAGGCTAATTAAAAGAGTGTTTAGATTGGGGGGCAAATGACAAGCACAACCGATAAAAAACAAAGTTACTCTTTAGTCCTATACTTTTTTATTGTAATGCTGTTGATGTATTTAATGTTTGGCAAGGATTATGCCTCTCAACCTAAACAGCTAATTTACAGTGAGTTTGTATCTGAAGTTCGTGCAGGTCATCTTGAACAAGTTAAAATAACTGATAAAGAACTAGTGGGAACCTTAAAAGCAGAAGCAGCTAAATCTCCTAATGAGAAAGTTATAAGAGCTGTAAGATTGCCTAATTTAGAGGATTCCAGCTTGCTAAAAGACCTTGAAGCACAAAAAGTAAAAGTTTCTGGAGATATAGAAACTCAATATTTATGGCTAGAAATTTTGCTTTCATGGATATTCCCACTAGTAATAATTTTTGCAATCTTTAGTTATGGTGCACGTAGGCTTAGACAAGGAGCAGCAACTACTTTGGATTTTGGTAAAAACAAAGCCAAAATCTATGACCGTTCAAGTGAGATTAAAGTAAATTTTACTGATGTTGCAGGTGTAGACGAAGCTAAAGCTGAACTTGTAGAAATTGTAGATTTTCTTAAAACTCCACAAAAATATCAAAAGCTTGGAGGCCGTATTCCAAAAGGAGTTCTTCTTGTTGGCCCTCCAGGAACAGGTAAAACGCTCCTAGCAAAAGCTGTAAGCGGTGAAGCTGGTGTGCCATTTTTCTCAATTTCTGGTTCTGAGTTTGTAGAAATGTTTGTTGGTGTAGGTGCAGCACGTGTTAGGGATCTATTTGAACAAGCTAAATTAAAAGCACCTTGTATTATATTTATTGATGAGCTTGATTCTATTGGCAAATCCCGTTCAGGAGCGCGCTCAATGCTAGTTGGTCATGATGAACGAGAGCAAACTCTTAATCAACTACTAGCAGAAATAGATGGGTTTGACTCTTCTAAAGGCGTTATTATTATGGCAGCTACTAACACACCTGAAGTGCTTGACTCTGCACTACTTAGAGCTGGCCGTTTTGACCGACAAGTTATAGTAGATCGTCCTGACTTAGAAGGCAGAAAAGCAATTCTTGATGTTCACTCTAGAAATGTTAAATTAGCCCAGAATGCCAATTTAGATACCATTGCAGCTAGAACCCCAGGAATGGTTGGGTCTGATTTAGCTAATTTAATTAATGAAGCCGCACTGCTAGCAGCACGTCGAAATGCAGATTTTGTTGAAATGCGAGATCTTGAAGAATCTATTGATCGTGTAATGCTTGGATTAGAAAAAAAGAGTCGTGTTATGAATGCTGAAGAAAAGAAACGCGTAGCCTATCATGAAACTGGTCATGCTTTAGTGGCTTTATCTGTTGAACATGCTGAACCTGTTCATAGAATTTCAATAATACCCCGTTCAATAGGCGCTTTAGGCTATACTTTGCAACTCCCAACACAAGAAAAATTCCTGCATACTAGACCAGAATTAGAAGATAAAATACTTGTTTTGTTAGGCGGTAGAGCAGCAGAAGATATTATTTTCTCTGGTGTAGTTGCTACAGGAGCAGCAGACGATCTTGAAAAAGCTTCTGAACTTATAAGAAAAATGGTAACTCAATATGGAATGAGTGATTCACTTGGGGTACTTACTTACGGTAAACACTCTGATAGTAGATTTATACAATCACCTTTTGCTAATGAAGAGCGAAATTATAGTGAAGCTACAGCAGAAAAAATAGATATGGAAGTTCGTAGCTTTATTGATAAAGCTTACAAAACTGCAAAATCTATTCTCTTAAATAGGCGTACAGAACTAGAACTTATTGCTAAAGAGCTTATTACTAAAGAAACTCTTGGCCGAAATGATATTGAAAACCTTATTTTGTCTAATAAACTACAAACAGATGTGATTAGAGTTAATGAGTTTGATTTTGATAAGCAACAAGTTTTAGTTTGAAAGTAAAAGATTAAAAATAACAAAAAAGGCATATACTTGTTTACATAGTTTAATAAGTTTATTTTAATTTAATGAAAATTTTAGAGACAGAAAGAACAATTATTAGACAACTACAAGATAGTGATCTTGAAGCCTTTTACTTGATTTGTGGTAATCCTGAAATAATGCAATATATAGGTGATGGAAAAGCTTTGACAAAAGAAAAAACAAAGTCTTGGATAGAAAAATCAAAACAAAATTACCAAAATTTTGGTTATGGATGTTGGGCTGTAACAAATAAAAATAATGAGTTTGTTGGTTATTGTGGCCTAGTATATCCACCTAATAGCAAAAATATTGAAATAATCTATGCTTTAGGTAAAGAACATTGGGGAAAAGGTCTTGCTAGTGAAATAGTTAGCGGTGTTATCAAGTATGCTTTTGAGCAACTAAAATTAGAAGAAATCTTTGCCACAGTAGACCCTAACAACCTAGCATCTATCAAAATACTTGAAAAGGGAGGTTTTAGTTTTTGGAAAGAAGAACTTGATGAAAATGCCCTCCCTACTCTTTATTATGTTATTGAAAATCAATAAACTTACTAGCAAGCACAAAGAATTAAGTAACTAAGGTTTTGCAAAAGGAAGCTTAACCATTTTTTGTAGTATATCAGCTAATTCATCATGTTTATGTCCATTGCTAGCTAAAATACCATTGCGAACTCTTTGTTCTTCTGATTGATAAGAAATGGCAGCACCTGTAAAATCTGTTACTTTGCCTCCTGCACCTACAAGTATGGCTTCTGGAGCACAAATATCCCAAATTTTATAGCCAGCCGAAGCACTTAGCATTAGCTCGGCTTTAGCTTCAGATATTAAACCTAATTTTATTCCACTACTTCCAGAAGTAATTTCATTTGTAAGACCAATAAACTTAAAGATTTCATCTAAAATAGCACTTCTATGTGAACGACTAATTACAGCAGCCATTTCTCTAAAATCATCTTTATCAGATACTTTTAATTGAGTTTCCACATTATTATGTAAGAGAAAAGATTGATTTCTATCCCCCCACCAAAGGCGATTTTCAGTTGGTTGAAAAACGGCTCCAACAACAGCTTTACCATCTTCAACAAGCCCTATCATTACAGAAAACTCACCATTACGAGCGATAAATTCTTTAGTACCATCTAGCGGATCGATAATCCAAAATCTTTTAGCAGAAAAGCGAGCAGGATTATCAGAAGTTTCTTCTGAAATAACTATATCCTCAGGAAAGTCTTTTTTTAACTGTTCTATAATAAAATCACTGGCTAAATGATCTGCTTCTGTAACAGGTTCATTACCTGCTTTCATATCTACAGCAACGTTTTTTGAGTAACAATCTAAAATAATTTGACCTGCTGCTAGTGCTATGCGTTTGGCTACTTCTTTTTCACGACTATAATTTTGCATATATTTCCCGTAAGTTGTTATTTAAATTAATATTTTATAAAATTTTTGTTATTTACATTGTTCATAATAAACATCTTTAAAGTCCACCGGTTTACACTTACCGATACATTTTCATTAACCAATGTTGCCAGTAGTTAACAAATGCAACCCCAACAACGTAGTAACAGGGAAGGGAGTATCACCCAAAGCTAAAGACAGATTCTTTAGGAAAATGCCTCTAGCGCCATTTAAATCACGGTCTATATTTAAACCGCATTTACACTTAATTATAGATTTAGAACCAATTTTGTTAATATGTCCACAACTAGAACAGGTTTTGGAGGTATATTCTTCTGATACATCAAGGACTTTTACTCCAAATTCTTTAGCCTTATGCTTAAGTCTTTCTTTGAATGCGTAATGTGACCAGGTGAGCATTGCACGGGCTGTTTTACTTGCTAAGTTGCTCACCATTTGGCTTGTTTCAAACTTAGGTAATAGTATTACTTTGAAATGTGTACACAAGAATCTAGCTGTTTTCCAATGTATTTCTGCTATCAGGTTTTTAATATTTTCTCTTATTCTGGCAGCAGCTTTTCGCATTGAATATCTTTGTTTGGCATTCTTGGCTTTAGTAATCTTAGAAACGAGTCTATCTAGGTGACTACAGAGTCTATGTATTCTACCAAAGTCTTTTGCCCCAAATTTTCCTGCGATATTGCTGCTATAAAAGGTTTGAAATGTTCTTACACCTGGGTCTAATGCTACTATCTGCTGTAAAAATAGATGTTGTTTGTATTTTTGTTCTCCTTTGCTTGATACTGGTATTATTAAGTAATACTTACTGTGGTCTACCAATAAGCGACAATCAAATTCTGCTACCGGAAATAATTCCTTTGGGTTTAAGCTTTCTCCTGTTATTGTGTGGTAAACACTACGTAATTTTAGCACTGCTGATTTTGGTATATAAACACTATCTCTTTTCTCTCTGCAACTGTGAAATTTTACTTCTTGGATTTGCTTTGTTTGCTTATATTTGATTTTAGCATTACTAACTGCTGTGCAAGCGTCTTTTATAGCAATTGATTTGATTTGATAAGGTACGTCTTTTGTCCAATCAGGAGCAGCATTTATTAAATCAGTTTTAATCTTTTTCCAGTTAGCTGTTGTATTAGGTTGTTTTAAGTACTCAATAGTTTTGTTGTAAAGATAACGAGCAACGCCTGCCCATTTACGTATTAGTTTTTTCTGTTCTGTTGATGGATAAATCCTTATCTTCCTTGTCTTTAACTCTTTTAATGATAAATCTGTGTATTGGGCAAGTGAATATTGTGATAAAGGAGAGTAAAACTTTTCGTTGTTTTCTTCTTTTGGAGATAATATTTCAGTAGAAAACCAAGATTTCTTAGCAATATTTAGCAATAAGCCTTTAGATAAGCTTAAATCCAAGCTATGAAAGTCTTTAATGGGCAACCATAGCTGCTGAGATATTTCCTTTAACTCTTCGTTCCAATAAGGCAACATCTCTTTTGCTAATGAATCCAAGACTTTTTCCTCTATATTTATTGCTGCTTGGGTGTTAAGGTCTGTCATCTTCTTTGTTTAGCTTTATTTCCTTTTGTTCATTCTATTATATGCAAAATATAACCAAAATAGCAACCTTTTTATACTTTTTTCTTTTGTTTAACTTTCTCCATTATTAGTTAATGTTTGTTAATCTTTTAACTACTGTTTTACAGCCTTCCAGCAATAATTTTATTCTTTTAACTCTTTCCTGATTTTTTGTTGGTTTATTTTTAACGCTAAATTCATTTGGTGCAATTATCATTGCCACTAATGAAATATATTCATCTTTTGTTAGTTCTTTAAAACCTTTTCCATAATAGGTTTTAGCAGCTTGCTCTAACCCATTTATATCTTCTCCTTTAACTGTACCCAAGTAAACATTATTAATAAATAGTAAGAGTTGAGTTTGCTTATCAATTCTTTTATTAAATACCCAAGCAATTAAAGTTTGTTTAATTTTAGCCAAACCTGGTTGGAAATTTTCAAAGAAATATTGTTTGACTAAGCCTTGAGTTATTGTTGTATAGCCTGCTCCTGGAGTACTTAAATCTATTCCATTATGTGAATAAAATGCAGGATCTTCAACTTTTAACAATATTTCTTGATATTCAATACTAACATCCTCTAGTTTTAGAACTATTTTGCTAGATTGTAGTTGCTGAGAAACAATTGTAATGCTAGTAAAATAGGCTCTTGTCATCACTAAACCATAATATAGGCAAATAGTAAAGAACAGTCCTAAAATTATAATCAGTAATTTCTTCTTATTAGAAGATTTTGTAGCAGTTTTTTTCATGTTTAACAGTTTTGGCTAGAAACTTTTTCGGATCAAGTAAGACAATTTAATAAAAAAGGTTCGACCATTGCGCTTTAGCCCTGGTTCAGGCAGGCCAGTAAATGGGCTAAACCCTCGTACATTCAAATCATCATTATATCCAATAAAAAATGATTTTCCTGGGCTAGGAGTCCAACCAAAAAGTAATTGTCCTAATGCTCTTGTTGATAAAGTATCATAGTCTATTCTAGTTCTAAGAAAGGTAAAACGAGTAAATTGATAAGTTGCATTTATTGAAAAAATATTATCATCAAAAGCTACTAGTTTAGTGTCATTGCGAGTTAATCTATCTTTGTTATAACTAAAAGACAGCCTAAATTTATCTATTGGTTGGAGATCTAGATTAGCAGTAATTTCAAGCTCATTGCCTTTTCCTGGATCAAGAGGTGCGTTTGGATTAAGTAATGCGGCTGGACTAACACGAGGAAATCTTGAACCTGCTCCAAAGTCAAAATCAAAATTATTAGTAGTGCGAGAAAAGAAAAATGACAAAGCATATTGTTTTACAGGGCTAGTTTGAGCCAAAAGAAAAAATGAATTCTTATAAGCTGAACGTTCTGGAGCACCAGCAAAAGCCCCTGCTTGACCAATTTTGCGTTTCTGACCAAATTCTTCCTCAAAAAGTCTTTCATATCTGTTGCCGTAACCAAAAGACAAAGAAGTTTGGTGAGCAAAGTTAAATGTAAGTTGCGGATCCATACTATAGCCTTGTGTATGGCCTTGGAAATCATAGTTTATATTGCTTACATACACAAATCTTGTAGAAATTAATTTAGCTTTTGGATTAGGTTCAGTACTTAAGCGAATAAATCCAGTAGAAGTATTGGTATTAGTTCGCCTAGTAAAACCTACATCAGCACGGTAATTAGTAGAACGCCCTTCACTTTGAAAGAAATAGCCAAAGTGCCGCCCTGTATAATCTAGATTTACAAAATATCCTAACCCATTACCTGTGCGATATTCTGAATCACCTAAATCTGGCTCAAAAAAGAATCTTCGTGAGTGTGTTCCAACTAGTTGAAAAGTAAATATTGTCTTAGGATCTATTCTAAATCTACCGTCAAAACCTAACACTTGATTATGTTTTTCAATAAAACTATAGTTGCTTGCAATAAAACCTACACTTGAATCTTGGCCTATATCATGCTTTAAACGAACTACTCCCACATAAGAATTTTTACCAATGAATTTTTCTATTGTAGGTCTTATTTCTGGATCGTTTTTTTCTTCTTGAGTAAAATTTCCTGGTGCATTATCAGATGAAAGGAAAATGCCAAAAGTATTTTTTCCTTTTTTACCTGTTAGTTTAACAGCTATATCTGGATCCACAATAGTACGAGTATTAATAATACGTAGCCGAGTTTCAAAAATATCAATACCTTCCAAGAAAAACGGGCGTTTTTCATCAAAGAATATAGGAAAGCGTTGATTAGCAGTAACTACAGGCTGATCGGCTTCAACTTGTGCAAAATCTGGATTAACGGCTACATCTAGTGTTACATTAGAGCTTAATCCGAATTTTACATTTAGCCCAATATCTTTTTGTCCAGGTTGATTAATAAAGCGACCAGCAGAGGTAATTGGATCAGAAGAAACTCTTCTACCTGTTTCCAATAAAGTTAGGCTAGGTATAATCTCTATAGTACGTTCCTGAGAAATTTCATCAAATCCAATTATATGACCAGCTTGATTAAGAGTACCAGTTCTTTCACGAGATATAGGCATCCAAGAATTTAATTCATTATTAAATCGTTTAATTCTACGAAAGATTTGAACTCCCCAAGGTTTGTCTTTTCCAGCTTGATAACGTAGAGATTTAAATGGAATAGCCACTTCTATCACATAACCATCTTCAGTAATTGCCCCTTTTGATTCCATTACAACATCTACACTATAATCTTCCCCACTACCTTCAGTAAAAACACCATCAGCTTGAATACCTAAAGGGTTAAAAAAGAACACATAAGCTTTTCTTTGATCATTAAATGTATCTAAGTAAACACCTATAAAATCATCTGCAAAAATATCATCTCTTTTAGCTACAGTAGCTCTTACCTTATCAGGTTCATCATAAGCATGAAAAGCCATATACAAGTTTTTTTCATCATAACCAAACATTACTTCTGTATTTTTTGAAGGAGCAATATTATCTCCTGGTTGTGTTTGATAAAAATCTTTTGCTATAGGCGCGCTCTTCCATTCTTGCTCATCTAAACGGCCATCTATTACAGGTTTACTAGTAAATTTTTTTATTACTAAAGGCTCAAGTTTTTCTTTGGGAACAATAAAAGGTTTACCAACAGAACTTAAAACGCTCTCTGTTTGTGCTTGTAAATTTAAGTTTAAAAGGCACATACATAAAATAATTAGCATGGCCTGAAAAAATTTTCTCATTAAAACCTCTAAGGTAACCGATAAGCTAATCAAAAACTTACTAGCACATTATCAAAAGTAATTTTTGGAAAGGAGTTTACTTACATATTTACTCTCTTAACATTACTTAATGTTACTTAATTTTCAATAACACTGCTTGTAATTAAGACGTAATTCTCAATTAAAAACTTACGTCTATGACTAGAAGTCTTTTCTAGGGACATTCCATTATTCTTAAGTGTTTTTGCTTTATGGAGTCATTTTGTACATATTTTTGTTTATTTACAAGCAAAATCTCACAAGTTAATAAAATAAGTTTTAGTCCCATTTGCGACTAGAATTAATTTTGTCCTTATCTCTAAAAGCTTTTTCTAGATCTATATTGAAATAATTAGCTAAGTCTAGCAAATAGCTAAAGACATCAGCAAATTCCTCTTCAAGATGAAAAATTTGATCTTTGGCTTCTTCATTATATAAACCTTGGTATTTTCTAATTGCTTTTGCTAGTTCGCCTATTTCCTCTGTAAATAGCAAAAATATTTCTAGATGAGTATTTTTATCCCAATTTCTCTCTTTGCATATTTCTTTTATATATTGTTGAAGTTCTGGTAATGTGGGATTTTCTTTAAGTATTGCCATTTTTTGCTCCTAAATGTTTTTAGGGATTATATTTAGATTTGCTTTTGAACCAACAAGGCTTTGCAAAAATCTTAAATCTGTCTTGAGTTGTATTTAATAAAAATTTTTGTCACTATTCAGTATTTTATTAATAAATAATAGATTTATAGAAAATTGCTATAATTTATGATTAGAATAGAAAAAAACTTTGATACTACAAAGCGTAATTCTACATTAACAGCAAAAGACGCTCAGGAGCTTGAGCTATTCAGAAAAGAAAAATGGGAACGCTATTTGGCAGAAGAACCTATTATTTTAACAATTGCCAACACAAAAATATCTGCTAGGCCAGGTTTGACATTCACCCCTTTTGCAAACCCAATTGCTTGTAATGCTCATTGTTCTTTTTGTTCTGAAGAACTAACTAGAGATTCTCTTCATATTCCTACAGCTAAAAAACTGATTACAGATTATGACTTTTATTTTTCTTCTTTAGAAAAAGCTCTACTATGCTTAAAGGGTTTCCCAATGGGTTTAAGCCTTTCAGGACTTGAAGCTACAGCCGAACCAATTTGGCTATTAAGGCTTTTAGCTTTAATAAAAAAACTTGAAAAAGAAGTGTTATTTAACGAGAAAGTGCTTTATACAAATGGAACAGGTCTTCAAAAGTTTCCTTATTTATTGTCTACCTTAAAGGAAACTGGCTTTGATCGTGTGGAATTATCTAGATGCCACTTTGATCAAGAAATTAACCAAAAAATAATGAGATTTAACAAAAATGAACCTATAAGGCTAAACTCAGTTTATGAAAACACTGTTAAAAATTTAATTTCTTTACTAGATATTAAAGCTTCCTGCATTCTAAACCGCCAAGGAATTTATACAGTTACTGATTTAGAGCAACATTTAAAATGGTTAGAAAGCCTTGGAATCAAAACTGTAGTATTTAGAGAAATGAGCAAGCTTGAAAACATTTACCAACAAAATAAAACTTCTAGTTGGATTGAAGAAAATAGAATTGAAATAGATAGTTTAATTTATGAAATTGCCCCAACCTTATCATCTATAAAACAAGGATGGGCTTACTTATACAGCACTTTTGGTTATTACTACTATAATGAGCATTACTTATGGAATAACTCTTTAGAAGTTATCTTTGAAACATCTAGTTATCAAGCTTTAATCCAAGCAAATAAGACTGGGATTATCCAAAAAATGATTTTTCATTCAAATGGTAATTTAACTGGTGACTGGGATTCAAATAGCCAAGTTATTGCAAACTTTGGGGTTAGTAATGCAAGCTGATATAATGGATAATACTTATTTAGAGGTTTTAAGATCTTTAGTTAAAAATAAGTTAAACTTTGTTGTAATAGGAACTTATGGGTTAAGATTACGCTCAGAAAAACTTAAGTCCTTACCAATAAAAGATTGTGACCTAGCACTAGAAAATACTCTTACAAATATTAATATTTTTATTGAAACAACTATAAATCTAGGTTGGAAAGTCCAACTCTGGGAACAAGATGTAAAAGAACCTTTAGACTACGCTACTCTCAAAAATAAGTATTACTTAAGAGCTAAAAAGGGAGAGTACATAATAGATGCTACCTATGAGTTATATACTATTAGTTTTGAGACTTTTCTAGCTAACTCTGAGATAATTCAAGGTGTTGCAGTAGCATCAATTAAAGACATAATAAATTTAAAGCAAAAAGTTGGTCGACCTTTAGATATAGAATCCATAAAAAAGATAGAAATGCTTTTAGAAACAAATTTCCTCTAACTTTCTGCTATTTAACTTTCATTTAACTTATGCAGTTTTTCCATATATTTTGTTTCTGCTATGATTTAAATAATTCTTTTCTAATTGATAGCTCATCATGATAGAGCCAACTAATAAAAAATAGCATAGCAATAACAAGCAAAGGTAAAACAATAACAAGATAAACAGAGAAAGGAAATCTGCCCCAAGTGCTAACAACATAGTAAATGGCTAAAAGAGAATAGCCTAAGGTTGCTACTATTTCCCATCGCCAAGCTACACATAAAACCAGCAAAATAAGTAATGAAGGAAGTAAATGAATTAATAATGCTTTTATTTCCTGCCAGAAACCTAAGTTTTCATTGAAAACATCAGCAGCAAATAAGCCAAGAAAACAGGCAAACAACATGCTCAAAACACGAGGTGCCCAAAATATAAGGTTTTTTGTTATTTCTTTCATGGCTGTTTTCCTCCTACTTAAAATTATGTTTCTGCTTAGTTTTTAACATACTTAACTAAATCATTCACTAGTCAAATAGGACAGTTATTTAAGTGTATAAACAGCCTTTTACTAAGAACAGGAAAAATTTTGATTTGCTAATCAAGTTTTATAGTTAAAAAGAAACCTTAAGTCCAAGCTGAAGTTGACGAGGAGCAAAAGCACCTCTAAAGCGTTCTCTTGGAGCAACATAACGGCCATTGTCCTGTTTAGGCAAATTAAAATTACCTTGAGCATCAGGAGGAAATGTTCTATCTATTTCACTTATATTAACTTTATTAAAAAGGTTAAAGACTTCTAAGTTTGTTTGTATAGAAAAGTTTTCTTTAAATTTTATTTTGCGGCTTAAGCGCAAATCCACATTGGCAAAACTTGGTAAAATGCCTGTGTTTCGGCCTATACCTAAAGGACGATCTCTTGGGGGAAGATCCCCACTTGAATCTAAGTCTACACCTGCCAATAAGTTGTAAGGTTTACCAGATTCTAATGTAATAATACTAGTGATTTGGAAATTCTTTAATAATCGATGTGTTAGAAAGTCTGTGTCAAGAACTTGAGAAAAAACAAAACGGTTTCGTATATCTTGCAAGGAAAGTCCTCTTTCATCGCCTATTTTTAAGGAATTGTTTGTTTCTGCAATCGTTGGGTTAAAATCTGATGTATTGTCTATAGCTTTTGAGTAAGTATAACTAGCTAAAAGTGTTAATTTATTTCTAATGGAACGAGTTACAGCCAAAGTTAGTGCATTATAAGAACTATCATATGCTGATTCCAATTCAAATACAGATCCTTTACTAGGATCTATTCTACCTTTAATAAAACTTCCTATAGGATCATTAGTAACTGGTCTAACAATTGGATTTATATCTCGTGAAGCGACTAATTTTAGTCCTCTAACAAAAGTGTATTCTGCTGAAATTATTGTATTAGATAAAGAAAACAAATTCATCTTCAAATTAGCTTGTTGACTATAAGTGTTACGAAATTCTTTATCAGCCTGAACAGTTAAGCTTAATTGAGGAACAAAATTTACACCTTGAGGAAGCTGAGTAGATTTTGGAAAGCGTTTATCTGCAAGAATTAGAGGTATAGTAGAAAAAGGTGGAGGCAATACCAACACCTTTAGCCCTGTTGCATAGCTTTCCACAAAACCACTATATGCGCCTATAGGTCTGCCAAAAAATAGTCCATAAGCTCCTGTAAAACTTAAGTTAGAAAAGCGTTTTGGCTGATAAGAAAAAGCAAGTCTAGGGCTAAAATTCCCATTGTTATTTGGAATAAAGCTTACTCTTGTAATGTCATAACGTAAGCCAGCCTTCAAAGTTAAATTGGATTTAGGCTTAAATTCATCCTGAATAAAAGCAGCAAAAAAATTACCTGAAACTTTTGATGTATTATCTCCAAAACCCTGTAAAAATAGTGATGGTAACGGTAAGTTTGCTAATGCTAGGTTCTTAGGAAAACCAGGAAATATGTTCCCCGGATTAGTACTTAAGAAAGCAAGAAAAGTTTTTTGTGCTGGACTACGTAAGCTTGGATCAAATGCTTCTAAACCTGTAAATGTTGGCAAATTTGGTATACCTGTAAGAGCTGTAAAATTTATTGGTGAAAAATTATAGACACCTCCAGAAAATTGTTCTCCAAAACTACCAGGTAAAGTCCCAGTAAAGATGTTATCTATACCAAATTTTACTATATGCTTTTTATAACTTAGACTGGTATTGTTTATTATTTGGAAGGTTCTTTCCCTAGTAAATTGAGGAAGTATTATATTTTGCCCACTAATCACCATGCCTTCTGGAGCAGTTATAACTACATTTGGCTGATTGCCTATAGGAAACGCACTCCGATTTCGACGAGAAAAGACAAACCGTGTTTCATTAACGAAATTAGAGCTAAAATAATTATTACTAAAAGTTATTGCATTATCCTTTACTCTTTGTTGACTTCCATTGGTATCACCTATCAAAGCCCCAAACCTTTCTATTGCACCATCATAAGAAAAACCCCCGTTATAACGTATGTTTATAGTATCTTTAGCAGATACAACCCAATCTAATTTTGCCAAAGCTGTTGTAGCTGAAACTGAAAAAGGAATTGGGCCATTTTTTTGAAAAAATCCCTGACTATTAAGTGAAGCTATAGTTTGGTCAGAAATAGTAACAATATTATTTTGTTTAACAGAAAGTCTTTCAAATGCACCAAAGAAAAATATTTTATCTTTCTTTAAAGCTCCACCTAATGTTGAGCCAAACTGATATTGTCGAAACTCTGGATTAATAGTAGTAAAGGCATTTCTAGCACTTAAATCATTATTGCGAGAAAAGAAAAACAGGTTTCCATGCAAATCATTTCCACCACTTTTAGTAATGATATTTATAGTTCCTGCTGTGGAGCGACCAACTTCAGCAGAAAAACTATCTGTAACAACTTGAAACTCTTGTACTGCTTCTTGGCTAAAAATGGATAAAGTACCTCCACCTGCAAAAGAATTATTGTTTACTCCATCAATTGTTAAGTTATTGTTTCTAGCGCTTTGTCCATTAATGGATAAACCTGAAGTAGTTATTGAACCTTGAGAAGGAAGTGCATCTCTTGTTACACGAGCTGTAATTAATGCAAATTCTAAGAAATTTCTCTGATTTATAGGTAGGCTTGTAATTACTCTATTATCAATATTTGTACTGCTTTCTGTTTTGTTTTTATTAACAAGTGTTGATTCTACAATAACTTGCTCTTCATACTGTGCACCTGAAACTAATAAATTGAGATCTACTAATGCAGTTGTACCTAAACTAAGAGCCACTTTTTCTATTTTTGGCTCAAAGCCATCTGCATTAACAGTAATTTCATAAATTCCTGGAACTAATTCAGAAAATAGGTAAAGCCCCTGCTCTTTAGATTCAACTGTACGTGTTAAATTAGTGCTAAGGTTACGAACTTTAACACTAGCCCCTAATATAACTGCACCTGTCTGATCTTTAACTGCTCCAACTATTGCCCCTGTGTTAGAAGCATTTTGAGCTAATGTTGGTTTAAGAAATATAAAACAGACCGCTATCCACAAAGAAATAAACAAAAGCAAAAAATTCCTACTTCTAAACATATTTTTTATCCTTGCTAATAAAAATGCTTTTTTGCTAACTACAATAAAGTTTGCTTGTGTGGTGTAATTATAAACTTAACAAGTAGTTTATAGCAGACAATAATAGCTTTCAAGAAACTATAAAACAATAAAACCACAAAATACAATGTTTTTTCTTAGGTAAAGTCTCTATTTTGTATTTCTGCTTGATATATTGCTATAAATTGCTTGTTTTGCTACCTTAAGTTTTATTGATTGTTAGTTTATAGAGATGAATTTCTAGAATATTTTCTTATGTTTAAAACTTCTCAACTAATTAATAAAGTTTTAGATGGAAAATACCATATAGATAAGAAATTAGGGCAAGGTGGTATGGGTGCAGTATTTCTTGCTACTCATATTGGTACTAAACGTCCTATTGCTCTTAAAATTATTGCTCCTCAGTTTATGACTAACACAAACTTTGTTGAGCGCTTTAAACGCGAAGCTGAAGCTATGGGAAGGCTTCGTCATCCCAATGTAGTAAATGTTACTGACTTTGGTTTTACTAACATCAATGATAAAGAAGTTGCCTATATGGTGATGGAATATTTAGATGGTTCTAACCTAGGTGATTTTATTAAAGAGAAAGGTAAACTTTCTTTAGATTTGATTGTTGATATAGTTGAACAAGTTTGTTTAGCTATAGATAAAGCTCATCAACAAGGCATTATTCATCGCGATTTAAAACCTGATAATATTTGGCTTGAACCAAATGGACGTGGTGGTTATAACATTAAAGTTCTAGATTTTGGACTAGCTAAATTACGTCCTTTAATTCCTGTTGCAGATAAAGCACAAGATCCTGTTCAAACAGTTCAAAAAACAAATCTTACCTCTAATTCAAAACCTGCTGAAACAGTTAAAACCATTAATTTAACTAATGTAAATCAAAACTCTAAAAATTTTGAAGATGTTGAAGATACTAAGTACTTTGAAGAGGTTGAAGATACTAAGTATTTTGAAGATAATGAAACTAATCACAATGATAAAAGTGAAGCAGTTACTCTTATTAGAAAAACACCTTCTGAAAGTAACACAAATATTATCAACGATCGAGTAACTAATAATTCATTACCTAGCAACACTTTACCTAGTCAAACAGTTTCAACAACTGATTTAACTCAAGCTGGAGATGTTTTAGGAACTCCTAGATATATGTCACCTGAACAATGTAGTGGAGAACAAGAACTAGATGGGCGCTCTGATCTATATAGTTTAGGTGTAATAATTTATCAAATGTTAGCTGGGGAAACTCCTTTTAGAGGTAGTCTTTTCAGCTTAATAGTCCATCACACAACCACTCCGCCTCCTCCACTACAAGAAAAAGTTAAAGATATTCCTGAATCAGTTTCTAAACTAGTGATGTCAACACTAGCCAAAGACCCTAAAGATAGGCCACCTAATGCAATGGCATTTGCTACAGCTTTTCGTGCTAATGCTAGTGGAGAGAGTGCATTTTTACGTCAGGCAATTAGTTTATATAGTAATCATTTTTTCCAATTTGTCCAAGTAGCTTTTTTTGGTTACACTCCAATGATAATTGGCATTGTAGGCTTTTTTATGGGAATGCTAATTCCAGTGTTACATAAGCCTTTAATTATATTTGCCATAATTTCTTATTTTTTATTTGCACAAATAATCAACAATGCTGTTACAGGAACACTAATTGTAGCTATGGTAGCTCATTTTATAGAATCTCCATCACTACCATTTGATTACAAATCTGTTTACGAAACTTTCAAGGCTAGAATTAAAGCATTTTCAGCTACATCTGTAATAGCCCATAGGAGTTTTTTAGTTTTTGTTGCCCTTCCAATTATAACTAGCTCTGTTTTACCATTGGATCCTAACTCTTTTTTATATTGGGCAATAACACTAGTTCTACTAGTAATAACAGGGCTTAGTTTAAGACGAAGTTTTCTTAATGGTATGTGGCTATATACACCTGTTTGTGTATGGGAAAATTATCAAGGCAAAGCGGCTATAGATCGCTCTAGAACCTTAGTTCAAAGGCTAGAAGGCTCTATAGGTAAAATATTTCCTTTATTTGTATTTGTAATTATTAATATGTCTATACTAGCAATTATGCTTGGATGGTCTTTTATAAAGCATATAAGTAAAGGATTATTTCTTTCAGATATTATTGTTGAAACAGTTACCATTTCCCTAGGTGTTACATTAAGTATTATTATTTGTACATTGCTTTGCCCAATGATAGGCATAGGTTATGCGCTATTCTACATTAAAGCCCGTCAAAGTGGAGGTGAGTGGTCTAAAGGTGTAAAACTTTAACCCTAGAATGCTAAAAAATGATACCAGTACATGAAATCTACCATAGAATTATTTGGGATAAACGCCTAAAGCCTAGTGCTTTTACAATAGGTTACTTAGACCGTTTAGCAGAAAAAGGAATGCGTGAAAAACTGCTAACTAGTTGGGAAGTTAATGGAGACATTCCTTGGCATCGTATCCGCTATATTCGTTGTGAAAATGTTATAGTCTGGGATAGAGACAAACATATAGACCTGTTTTCTAGTGAGCAATTGCCTGAAGAAGCATGGCAAAGCTCTTATAAAGCTGAAGAAACAAGTAAAGAATTGTTTTCCTCTCAACAAGTCTATTACTCTGATTTGTTAGGCTGGAGAGCTTATCATCAAGGACAAGAAAATCTTTTTCTTACAAAGCTTAAAATTATTTCTTTCAATGTTTTATCTGATATGTATGAAGCAGATAAAATCTACACAGAAAAAAGAATCCCTCTGATTATAGAAGAGTTAGAAAAATCTCAAGCAGATATTCTTGTACTACAAGAAGTTACACAAACTCTATTTCAAGAACTCTTAAAATCACCTTGGCTAAAAGGCTGGTTTTGCTCTGAAGCACCTGAAGCTACAACACTACAACCTCAATCAATAGTAATTTTCTCAAAACTTGCTTTCACACTAGTTGATCATTGGTATTCAGTCTATAAACGAGTTCTAGTAGCAACTTGGCAGATTAACTCTCAAGCCTTGAATTTAGCGGCAGTTCATCTAACTAGTAGCCATACTTCAAACTCAGCAACAACCAGAGCTAAACAACTAGATATACTCTTAAAATACTTAAACACTTTGTCAGGTGATGCAATTATTGCTGGAGACTTTAATCTAATTGGAGATGAACATTTACAAGATTTTGAACAATATAGCTTTACAGACATTTGGACAAAGTTACATCCTAAAGATCCTGGCTATACATTTGATCCTGAAATCAATACACTTGCAAAAATAACTAGTACAAGTGCTAGGCAGTCACGTTTTGATAGAATTTTGCTTCGCAGCAAAAATAGTTCTTGGCAAGCTCAACATATAGAAATGTTTGCACACAAAGCTATAGTAAATAGAGAAGAAAAGCTTTTTGCATCAGACCATTTTGGTTTAATAGCAACATTAGAAAAGATAAATCCATTAGAAAAACTTTTACCTGTTTATCATAGTGCTATTGTAATTATTCCACCTAAAGAGCTTTGGCCTTCTATTCAAGCTATTCGTAAACTCTATGATAAAAAAATAGAACGTTGGATGCCTCATATAACTTTGATTTATGGCTTTATAAAAGAAGAATATTTTAAAGAAGCATCTCAACTTATCTTAAATGCACTAAAGCATTTAACACCATTTACCATAACTTTAACAGAGTTTAACACATTTACTCATCGTTCTAGTTCTACTGCTTGGCTTAAGCCTGTTGTTACGCCTGCAAAAGCTTTACATGAGCTTCAAGCCACACTTCAAAAGCTATTTCCAAAATGTGATGAACAAAGCAATAAAGCAAGTGGTTTTACTCCTCATTTAAGTGTTGGACAATTTGACAGTCCAACTACTGCTATGAAAAAACTTCCTACTTGGCAACCTATAGAATTTACAGTAGATAGCGTTGCATTAATTAGCCGTCATGGAGATACACCTTTTGAAGTTAAACATATAGTTCCTATTGGACACACAACTAGACAAGTTGGAGAAGTTGGAGGAACTAGCCAAACTTCTAGCAAATGGACAAACGATCTAAATTATATTTTAAGCAAACTCTCGCCTAGTTTAAGCACAGAGCAGAAATTACAAAGAGAAACTGTTTTATCAATAATTAAACAAGCTTGTTCTGAATATTTAGAAGAACCTGCATCATTGCATTTGATTGGATCATCTAGGCTTGGGGTAGAAAGTCCTAGCAGTGATATAGATATAGTTTGTATTATTCCTAACACAATAACTGGGCAAGATTTTCTCTTTGGAGTAAAAGAAAAACTAACAGGAATCTATAGCCAAGCACGAATTATTAGCGGCGCTCAAGTCCCTATTCTAAAGCTAGTTGTAGAAGGAATTTCTATAGATCTGCTTTATGCTCAAAGCAGCCAATTCCCTTTTCTACAACCACTATCAGCCAATGTACAACAATATTTTGACCAAACAAGTTGGCAAACTCTAGTTGGTTCGCTGGAAGCAGACATTTTGCTTGAAAAAGTTAGTCATTTTGTTCAACTAGACAATTTTCGTGAATTTCTGCGTTTAGTAAGAACTTGGGCAAAACTTCGGCAAATAAAAGGAAATACTTGGGGGCTTCCTGGTAATTATTCTTGGGCAATAGCAGCAGCTTGGAGTTGTGAAACTCTCACGGATAGAACAATTAGCCCCGCTTTACTGTTTATAAATTTCTTTGAAAGACTCTCTAAACATAATTGGAATGAGCCTATTGCTTTAACAGAATCAGGTAAAAATTATCAGGTCACTTTACCCAAAGATTTACTTCCAATCATTACTTCTGTTAAGCCTCATCAAAATAGTGCTAGAAACATTTGTCATTCAACAGCAGAGCTTGTAAAACAAGAACTCTTGCGTGCAACTAAGCTTTTAGTTCAAATCCAAAAAGGTGAAGCAAAATTAGAATCACTGTTTGAAAAAGCTGAGCCTAAAAATGAAAGACTTTTAACTATCACCATAACAACTAATCAAACCAATGATTTAGAATTATGTAGCGGATGGTTAGAAGGTCATATTTTTGGATTGATGATAAGCTTAGAGCAACAACTTAATGCTAAATTAAGACCTTGGCCTGTAGTTAAAAAACAAAACCTATCAGTTCAAGCTGTTTTATCAATAGACACAGAAAAAGAGTTTAACCAGATAGACACAGTGTTAAAAACCTTTTCCAAAGACTTTTATAAAAGTACTTTAGTTATAGAAAACAAAGCTAATATAGATATTAATCTACAGCTTAAATAGGAGCAAAACATGGAATTTTTAAGAACACCAGATGAAAGATTTGAAAACTTACCTGACTACAATTTTCAAGCTAACTATGTTGAGTTTCAAGGTTTAAGAATGCACTATCTTGATGAAGGAGAAAAGAATGCTCCTATTGTGTTAATGATGCATGGAGAACCATCTTGGTCTTATCTTTATAGAAAAATGATACCTGTAATTACTAAAGCTGGATTTAGGGCAATTGCTCCTGATTTAATAGGCTTTGGTCGTTCAGACAAGCCTGTTAACAAAACAGATTACTCCTATCAGATGCATGTTGATTCTATTATTAGTTTCCTGAAGGCCTTAGACTTAAATAATATAACTTTAGTATGTCAAGATTGGGGTGGATTAATAGGTCTTAGAGTAGCAGTTGAAGAAGATGCTAGATTTTCCCATATAGTAACAGCTAATACAGGTTTACCAACAGGAGATGAAAAGATGCCAGAAGCATTTTTTCAATGGCAACAATATTCACAAACAGTAGAAATATTTCCTGTAGGTTCAATAATTCAAATGGGTTGCCAAAGTAAGTTAGACAAAGAAGTTATAGCTGCTTATGAGGCTCCATTTCCTGATGAAAACTATAAAGCAGGCGCTAGAATTTTCCCTACACTTGTTCCTACATCTCCAGATAATCCAGCTACAGAAGCAAACCGTCGAGCTTGGGAAAAGTTAAGACAATGGACAAAACCTTTTCTTACAGCATTTAGTGATAAAGATCCTATAACTAGTGGAGCTGAAAAAGTCTTTCAAAAGCTTGTACCTGGAACAGCAAACCAGCCACATACTACGATTACTAAAGCTGGACATTTTTTACAGGAAGACAAGGGTGAAGAACTTGCTAATGTTGTAGTCTCTTTTATGTTATTAAATATTTAGCAAACTTAAGGATTAAAATATTTCTTATCTTTTTTAATATTGCTTAATCTATTGCAACCCAAGGAATCTACACATGTTAGGACTAATTATAACTATACTTCTAGTTGCTGCCGGAGTTGGTCTTTATAGCTGGTATTATAGCGAGGAACAAATCGTCAAACGCCGTCTGCGTAACATGCCACGAACTCAAATTGGGCAAATTAGTGATGGCGCAGTGGTTAAACTAGTTGGTAGAGTATCTTTTTTTAATCAACCTCTAATTGCACCATTATCAGGCCGAGCCTGTGCCTATTACAAAGTAGTTGTAGAAGAGTACAGAAATAGTGGCAAATCTGGACATTGGAAAACAATTATTGAAGAAACTCAAGGGCAAGATTTTCTACTAGTAGATGAATCAGGACAATGCATTGTTAGGATGGTAAATGCAATGTCTGCTGTAAATAAAGATGCTAACTTTAGATCAGGCACTTTCAATGATGCATCTCCAGTGCTTGAATCCTTCCTAGCACGTCATGGTAGATCCTCAACATCCTTTATTGGGTTAAATAAATCTATTCGTTACAAAGAAGGCATCTTTGAAGCCAACGAAACTGTAGCTGTTGTTGGATTAGCTCGTTGGGAAGTAGATCCCGCAGGATATCAATGGTTAACTATATATGGTAATAATGATCAACCTGTTATGGTTAGTGATGATAGAAATCTAATTTCTGCTTATTAAGTTTAGAGAATTACCCAAGATACCCTGTAAACAAAACAAATTAGTATCTTTTAAGTTAAGAAGTGGCAAATTATTAGGGCTGTTTTAATAACCAACGTTCTTTCTTTGCCATATTTAGAAATTCAATTGCACTAGGACGATTACTAGTATCCTTAGCTAAAGCTTGTAAGACCATTTTTTCTACACCAATAGGTATATTGGGATCTATTTGTCTTAGTTCCTCAGGTTCATCCATTAAATGTTTTACTATAACTTCTGCAACACTCATAGTATTAGAATCAAAAGGAGGAAATCCTACTAACATTTCATACATCAATATTCCTAAACTATAAATATCAGACTGACCACCATAATCATTATTTTTAAGTCGTTCAGGTGACATATAAATTGGAGTTCCAATTATATGTCCTGTTTTTGTTTTAACATTAAATTCTTCTTCTTTATCAAGAAGTTTGGCAATTCCAAAATCAATTAATTTAACAACTTCTTTGTTATCTACTTGATGAAGAAATATGTTATCGGGTTTGATATCTCTATGAATTATTCCTTGTTGATGAGCTTCGGCTAATACTTCACAAACAGGTATTATAATATCTAAGCAACGTTCTACAGAAAAAGTTTTGTTGTTTTTTATTTCATCTAAGACTGAATGTCCTGACAGTAACTCCATTACTAAATATGCAATACCTTCATCAGAAATACCTAAATCAAATATAGAAATTGCATTAGGATGATTAACACGACAAGCAGAAATACCTTCTAAGCGAAAGCGTTTTAAATTATCAGACTTGGTTTTTATATGTGAAGGAAGAAAGATTTTAATGGCAACTTTATTATTTAATTCTATGTGTTTTGCCTCATAAACTACTCCATAACCGCCATGCCCTATCACCTTTTCCAAAAGATACTTATTATCAACTACTCTGCCTGCCAAATTTTCTATTTCATCATCATGAAGATTAAATCTTCCTATTTGTATAGAAGAGGTATTTTCAGTATTTATAGTTATTGTTGAGTGGTAGTTATTATTTGCTATAGAATCATTTGCTATTTTCAGATTACTTGTATTTGATGTTTTATTATCCAGTATTTTATTTTCTGAATCTGTTGAAAAAATCTTGTCTGAATCATTATTTAAGCTCTTGTTTGATATAAATGTAGTAGTTTGAGTTGAGGTATTTTTTTTAGCTAAAGTTGTGCTTAAAAATGAACCAATAGAAATGCCTAAAATAGGAAGGCCAATAATAATGCCTACACAAATAAACTGTAAATTACCTAAATATTCATAAGTACTATCTAACGGAAGACTAACAACTATTTGTCGGTTAAACTGAGCTTTATCATAAATTACAGATCCAGAAAGAACACGATAATATTTATTAGATGTTCCAGAAATGGTACTTACAGTAAAAGTGGTATTTGGAATAACTTTGGGTAATATGTTGATAGGAGCGGAAATAGGGTTAGTTGTATTGCTAGGTTTTTCTATAACAACTTCGCCTTTTTTGTTTAAAAAGGCAATAGATGGTAGCAAAGGGGTTAAATGTTCTTGTAAGGTGCGACGATCTACATCATCAACATTTTCTGTAACTTCATGTAAAAGTATCTTTTTACTTGTTTCTAATGTAGTTTCTAGGTTGCTATCTATTTCTTTGTAGAGAAAATTTTTTTGAAAGAAGTAGATTGTCAGGCTTAGGATAACTGACATAGTAAGATAAACTATAAAAAGTACTGACCAGCGCTTAAATCCTTGTTTTACTGCTACATAAAACTTATTTTTGATAGGTAGGAAAGTTTTTTCTTTCATTATATTTTCTATTAACCTACCAAAAGTAGTTGACTTAGCAATTTTTAGCTTAAGCCATATTGTTAAGTATAGTTTTAAGTTACATTAAAACCATACTCATGTCAACGTAAAATATTTAGAATAAATAAGTTAGTGTAATGAATTTCATTTTCAAATGGTATTAATTTTTACTTTTAGTGTTTTAATAAAAAATTTTGGATTTAATATACTAAAACCTATTGACAAGAACGAACGATCGTACTATTTTATATTTATTACAAAACAGTAATAAAAATAGAAATAGGAGAACAAGTCATGTCAATAAAAGAATCTTTTTTAGCTGAGATAGGATTAGAAGCCAAAACTACTAGAAAGCTTTTAGAAAGAATTCCTAACGATTCTCTAGCCTGGGCCCCTCATGAAAAATCAATGACATTGGGACGTTTAGCAATGCATGTTGCTGAATTATTTGGATTAACAAAGCTTATTTTGACAACAAATGAATTGGATCTTGCTACTGACTACAAAGCTCAAACAGCAAAAAGTGTAGAACAATTATTAGAAATATTTGATCAAGCTGTTACTCAAGCAATAGAAGGGTTAAAAAATACAGAGGATAAAAATTTATTTACAGCTTGGAAAATGCGCAATGGGGATAAAGTATATGTTGATCTGCCCAAAGCGGCTGCAATTCGGTCAATGAGCATAAATCATCTTATTCATCATAGAGGCCAATTATCTGTTTATTTAAGACTTAAAGACATAGCTATACCATCAATATATGGCCCTTCAGCAGATGAACAACCCTTCTAAGTCTAGATATTCTGATAATTTCGTTATATTATTTTGGACTCAAATTACTTAACTTAGACCTAATTATCAAAAACAGCTAAATTACCAATTAACTTTTACTTATTAATTTGTATGAGTACGGCTAAAGGAAAAGACACCAAAACATCAATTTTAATGGCAGCTTTGAATATAGTCAGCAAAGAAGGGCTAGAAGGCTTAAGTATTGGTAAATTAGCTCAAAGAGTTGGGCTTTCTAAAAGTGGGCTATTTGCTCATTTTAATTCACTAGAAAATCTGCAAATAGCCGTTTTACAAAAAGCTGTAGACATTTTCATTGAAAAAGTAATAGCTCCAGCACTAAAACAACCTAGAGGAGAGCCTCGCATTCGTGCCATTAGCTCTAGTCTTTTTGAGTGGAGTAAGTTCTTACCAGGCGGTTGTCCCTTTATGTCTATTGCTAGTGAAATAGACGATAAACCAGGCCCAGTAAGAGATTTCTTTGTTAGCTCTCAAAAAGACTTTGTTACTACCATAGCAACCGCAGCACAAATTGCTATAGAAGAGGGTCATTTCCGCAAAGACTTAGATCCTCAACAATTTGCTTTTGATTTTTATGCTATCTTGTTAGCTCATCATCATTTTCACCGTTTACTAAATGACCCCAACGCTAAAACCCGCTACCAGAATGCCTTAACCGCATTAATTGATAACTCTCGTCAATTAAGTTAGGAGTTAATTTATGATTAAAAACTTTCAGAAAACTATAAATTCCTTAAAGAGCAGTACGAACGTTCGTCAAACCTACAAACTTTTAAAAAGAGAATTAATTATTGCTCAGTTTCAAGTTTTATCAAAGATATCCCCTAAATTAGCAGCTAGACAAGGGATGCAGCAATTTTTCCGTACTTACAGATATACACGACCTGACAGAGAAAACACACTACTTTTAACAGCAACAGAAAAGTTTACAATTAACTGGAAAGGTGAAAAATTAGCAGCTTGGGCTTGGGGCGCTGGGCCAACAATATTGCTAGTACATGGTTGGAATGGCCGTGGAGCGCAATTAGGTTCAATAGTTGTCCCACTTGTAGAAATGGGTTATAGAGTAGTTACTTTTGATGCACCTGGACATGGTGATTCTCCAGGACAAAAAGCCTCTTTGGTTGACTTTAGCGAAACAGTTAGTGCAGCTTTAGAGCAACTAGGTAGCGTAGCTGGAGTGATTGCCCATTCTTTAGGCTCTGCTGCAACTACATTAGCTTTATTAAATGGTGCAGAAATTCCTTGGTTAGTTTATATTGCGCCACCACTTCAACCTCGGGATTATTTATATAAATTTGCTACTTTTCTTAAAGCTAGCCCAGAAATAACACATTTAATGAAAGAGATAATGAGTAATCATTTTCGACGTAGTTGGGAAAGTTTAGATATTCCAAATTTAGTTAAATCTTTAGAAACACCTCTATTAGTTATTCATGATAAAGAAGATAAAGAAGTTTTTTGGTCTGAAGGAGATGCTTTAGTAAAAGCTTGGCCTAAAGCAAAATTAATAACTACTCAAGGTTTAGGTCATAGCAGAATATTGCGCCAAGAAGAAGTAGTAAAACAAATTGTTGATTTTGTTCAATCCACTCAATATAAAAGTCAAATAACAAGTACAAAACATATTAACAGTTTGGTTAGTAAAAAAAGTTCTTTTGGAAAATACAAATGCAGTCAAGAAGGCTGTGAAAACTACTTAACAGCATCTTGGAATAATTCAGACAATCGTTGCTTATCTTGTCTTATGGATGCAGAGCTTTTTGAACCAGCACTACGATGGAGTACTCATTCCTAAAGATTTTTAATAACTCTTTCCTCCTAAAATATAACAAAGTTACTGAACTTTTTGTCCTTCAAAGTGCGTTATAAAAACATAACCAAAAATAAAAAGTAACACACTTTGGAAGGACTATCTTTATGGAAAAAATTAAGGAAGATTCGTTTCAAACCAATATAAAATCTTCTCATATTAAGTCAGTTTTTGTTTTAGTTTTGTTTTTTGCAATAACGCTTTTGCCTATCAATAGCCAAGTTGCAGCACAAAACTTACAAAAATCCCCAATTTTAGATCGTGAATTATTTTTTGGTGATCCTGAAATATCAGGTGCACAGCTTTCACCAGATGGAAAATATATAGCTTTTATCAAGCCATTTAAAGGAACTCGTAATATTTGGGTTAAAAATGTAAATGAGCCTTTTGATGCTGCAAAACCTATTACAGCTGACACTGCACGACCTATTAGAGGCTGTTTTTGGAGTCAAGATGGCAAATATATACTTTATGCACAAGATAAAGGTGGAGATGAAAATTTTAATGTTTATGCTGTAAACCCTTCAGAAACTCCTGCTTCAGGTCAAGAAATTCCAGAATCTCGTAATCTTACTAATCTTAAAGGAGTTAGAGCATTTATTTATAATGTACCTGAAACAGATCCTGATGCGATTTATATTGGGCTAAATGATAGAGATCCTGCTTGGCATGACCTATATAAAATCAAAATCTCTACAGGTGAAAAAACTCTTATTCGCAAAAACACTGATCAAGTAACTGCTTGGGTATTTGACTTAAAAGATAACTTAAAACTTGCTACACGTTCTGCCAGCAATGGTGATACAGAAATTTTGCAAGTAACTGGAGAGGGATTTAAGAAAATTTATTCTTGTGGTGTAGCTGAAACCTGTGCTCCAGTAAATTTCCATAAAGATGGAAAACAAGTTTATATAATGAGTAACAAAGGTGAGAATGTAGACCTTATTCATTTAAGCTTACTAGATGTTGAAACAGGAAAAGAAAATTTAGTTGAAGAAGATCCACTTCATAAAGTTGATATAGCTGGGCCTATTTTTTCTGGAGTTTCAAAAGAATTAATTGGTACCTCTTATTTTGATGAACATTCCAGAATTTACTGGAAAGACAAAGCTTATGAGGCTGATTATAAGTTTTTGAAAAAGAAATTTAACAACAAAGAAATAGGTTTTGCTTCACTTACAAAAGATGAGCAACTAGCTTTAATTTCCGTTAACAGTGATACAGAACCAGGAGAAGTCTACCTTTTTGACCGTAAAACTAAAGCTTTAACATTGCAATATCGTGCATTTGAAAAACTCCCAAGAGAATTTCTATCTCCAATGCAAAATATTACTTACAAATCTTCTGATGGACTAGAAATTCCTGCACTTCTTACTTTACCTAAAGATTTACCTGCTAAGAACTTACCTTTAATTGTAATGCCACATGGCGGGCCTTGGGCTAGAGATTTTTGGGGTTACAGTGCTTATTCACAATTCTGGTCAAATCGTGGTTATGCAGTTTTAAGACCTAACTTTAGAGCATCTACAGGTTATGGAAAGAAGTTTTTAAATGCTGGCAACAAAGAATGGGGTCAGAAAATGCAAGATGATATAACCTGGGGAGTAAAACACCTAATAGATCAAGGCATTGTTGATGCTAAACGTGTAGCTATTATGGGTGGTTCCTATGGTGGTTATGCAACTTTGGCTGGTGTAGCATTTACTCCGGATCTTTATGCTGCTGGAGTTTCAATTGTTGGCCCTTCCAACTTAATCAGTCTGTTAGAAACTATTCCTCCTTATTGGGAATCCATACGCAAGATATTTTATGAAAGAATGGGCGATCCTTCTACACCAGAAGGTAAAGCTCAACTAGAACGTCAATCCCCGCTTAATTCAGCAAATAAAATTAAAACTCCTCTTCTAGTTGTTCAAGGAGCTAATGATCCTCGTGTTAAACGTGCAGAATCTGACCAAATAGTCATTGCATTACGTGAACGCAACTTCCCTGTTGAATATATAGTTGCTCCTGATGAAGGACATGGATTTGCTCGTCCAGTTAACAACATGGCAATGCTTGCAACAGCAGAAAAATTCTTAGCTAAACATGTTGGCGGTCGCTTTCAAGAAGAAGCTACTCCAGAAGTTTCTAAACGTATAGGCGAAATTACTGTAGACATCAAAACTGTGTCTTTAGTTAAAAAGCTAGATCCTAATAGTGTTGGAGTACCTAAACCAAATGCAGACTTAAAAGCTGCAACTGCTTCATACAAAGCTAATCTAGCTATTGCAGGCCAAAATATTGCAATGGAAACTCAACTAGATATTAAAGAAGAAGGTAACACTTGGGTAGCTACTGAAAAAGCTAAATTTGCTATGGGTGAACTCAGTGACACTACTGTAATAGAAAAAGGTAGCCTAGTTTTATTAAAACGAAGCATTAGCCAAGGCCCTGCAAAAATAGATGTAGATTTTGCTAACAACAAAGCTTCTGGACAAATAACTTTCTCTGGACAAAATAAGCCAATAGAAGCAGAACTTAATGGTAAATTATTCGCTGATGGAGCTGGAGCTTACTTTGTAATAGCTTCCTTGCCTTTGGCAGAAGGCTATAGCACAACTTTCCGTAACTTTGACGTACAAAAAGCTAAAGTCAAATTAATGCAATTAAAAGTTACTGGAACAGAAAATATAACAGTTCCTGCTGGTACTTTTGAAGCCTTTAAGGTAGAAATTACTTCAGCCGAAGGTGAAGCAGATAAAGTCACAATCTGGATTGCCAAAGATAGCCGTAAACCAGTTAAAATCCTTGGCCTTTTACCTCAAGCCAATAATGCAACAATCACCGCAGAATTAGTTCAATAATTTTCTGAGATTAGTTTTTAACCCCAAGCTTGTTATCTCATTGATAAGCTTGGGGTTAAATATTTTGCACAGACACTTATCAGACTCTAACCTTCAATGTAATAACCTAACAAAACTAGAGAAATAAATTTAACCTTCTTGAAGAGCTTGTAGTTCAACGTTTGCACGTCGAAGACGATTAGCCATTGACCGTGCAATTCCTTCTAATAATTGGATAGTAAGTCTTTTGTGATCTCCAGCTAACTCATCAAACCGATGTCGAGAAAGCACATAGAGTTCTCCATCACTCATTGCTATTGCATCAGCAGAGCGAGGTTGTCCATCTAAAAAACTCATTTCCCCAAAGAAATGACCTCGAGTAAATGTTGCTATATGATAGTCAAGTCCATCATGTATTGGTAATGAAATACGAACAATCCCTAGTCGAATTAGGTAAAGCTCATCTCCATTATCTCCACGAGAGAATATTTGTTCTCCCTTCTTCATTTTTCTGGTTATAACACAAGATTCAAGTGCAGCAATTGTTTCTTCTTTACGTCCCTGACAAATCTCCATTTCACGTAAATCAAGCGCTTGTTCTTGAAGATGAGAAAGATTTGCTTTTTCTAGAATCTTATTTTCTATCCACTCTAATGCATCATTTCTTGCTGAGAAAATACGTACTCTGTGTTCAGGGCGAATTAAACCAACACGATCAAAGTAATCTACTAAATCACGTCCACTAGGGAGTTTATATGGAAAATGAGTGAAAATTAGATAACCTTTGTGTTCTGCTAAAATATCTTCAAGCTGTTCCAATACATGGGCGCAAGTAAAATCCACTGATTGAACACGTCTCATATCTAGTATGACATAAGTTCTTTTTTTCAATTCTGGTTCTATTGCGTTATACAATTGATCTGTAGTCCCAAAAAAAAGACTACCTTGTAATTCATAAATTACTGTTTGATCCCCATGTTTATTTAGGTAAGCTTGTTCTTCTGGTAAACGAACTTGTTTTGAGAACATTTGATTACCATAAATTTTACGTCTTACCACTGCTCCACCAACTTGTTCACGAAGAAAAAGCATAATGGCTAATGCAACGCCAACCGCAGAAGCAGCAATTAAACTTACTGTCTCTGCCACTACTACTACTGCTACAATTACTATAAAATCCAATACAGTAGAGCGAGATCGAAGAAGATGAAAACTTTTGAGGTCAAACATTCTTACACCAACAACAATAAGAATGCCCGCTAAAGCTGCAACAGGAACCCATTGAACAAGCGATCCAAGGACAAGAAAAGCAAATAAGGCAAAGAGTCCTTCAAAAATCCCAGATAATTTTGTTTGTCCTCCACTAGAAATATTTACTAGTGTAGCACCCATCTGACCAGCACCTGGAAGCCCACCAACTATTGTAGATGCAAGATTTCCAAGACCTTGTCCAATTAACTCCCGGTTAGAATTGTGTCGTGTTCGTGTCAGTGCATCAAGAACAACACAAGTCTTGAGTGTATCAATTGATAGCAATACAGCTAGTGTTAATGAAGGAGCAACTAAAGCTGTAATTTGACTAAACTGAATCGTGGCAATAGAATGCCAACGATTGACAAACATGCTAAATAAACCATTACTAGAAACATTGAGCGAACCAATGACAAGCTTATTCCCTGTTAGGTTTAGAAGTGATGGGTTTTCAAAGCTTAAGGCAAAGTAAGTTATTACACCTGCTAGTAACCCAAGTATTGCAGCTGGTATAACTTTAGTAATCTTTGGAGCAAGTAACATTACTGCAATGGTTGCAATTCCCACAATAATACTAGACCAGTTCCAAAGTAAAGGATGAAGTACTGCTTTAAGAAATTCAACATCTTTTGGTACACCAAGCAATCGTGGTACTTGACCTAAAATAATAATAAGGCCAACACCACTCAAATACCCGCTAACAACAGGGTAAGGCATATATTTAATTAATCGACCAATACGAATTGTGCCAAAGAGTATTTGTAATAGCCCACACATCAACCCAACAAGCGTAAGCATAATTACAATCGAATCTGGAGTAACTCCATTTTGAAGAAGTTGAAGAGCCAAAGCCGTTAATACAGCTGCGGCAGGAGCACAAGGAGCTGTGATAAGTCGGTTTGTACCGCCAAAAGCTGGTGCAAATAAGCCAAGTGCTGTTGCACCTAATATTCCTGCAATAGCCCCACTAGCAGCATAAGTAGCTCCCAAAGGTGAGAAGATTGTAACCCCAAAAGCGATTGCTGAAGGTAAGGCAACAAGCATTGATGCAAGACCACCCCAAAATTCACCTCCAACCATCAAAGAAAGTTTGTTTGTATGTAAACCTTTCAGCCATTTCATAATCCCTCTATTTTCTTCTACTTTAGATAGTTGAACTAAGTTAAATCAACAGTATCTAGCTGAATCTTATGTAAGCAGGTTACCTACAGTAATAAATCATTATTTTCAAACAACCAGCTTAAATTTTTTATATAATGGGGTCAATATTATTTCCAACCTAGCATTCCCTTCACTTACTAGTATAACTCGCAACTATATGATAATGCAATTATTAACTCTCTTAATGACAATCGTAAACAATCATCAACTATACTTATACTAAACTAAGATAGAGTAAGTAATATACATACAGAGAAAAACCTATTGTAAAACGATATACTTTTAATAAGTTAAAAGTTTTAGTATTTAGCATCTAGAAAATTGGCTTTTACCTATGGAACAAAGTATGTGAGAATTTGCGTTTACACCATTTTTGATTGACTATCCTAAATATCAAGATTGCTTTTAACAAATTTAGTCTAGCGATCAAAAATAAGAAATTCTGTTAACTACCAATTTACTAAAAGTAATAGAAGAGAAATTAGGAGACACTTTAAGGATGGAAAATAATTCAAAGTTAAGCAAAATTGTTGCTACTACCCTGCTTTCGGCTATGTTAGGGCTATCTGTAACCTCTGTTAAAGCTCAATCACCTTGTTGTCATATAACAACGGAAAGCAAATCTACTAATACACATGTTGAAGATAGTCCTGCTGCAAAAAAAGATGATAGCAAATGGCAAGTTGAAGGCGAGCATGGCCCTAATAATACAGTTGAGTTTGACACTGATGAAGGGACTTGGATGAATTTAGATGTTAGCCCTGATGGAAAACAAATAGTATTTGATTTGTTAGGCGATATTTACACAATACCTGTATCAGGAGGTCAAGCAAAACTCTTAAGTGGTGGATCTGCTTGGGATATGCAACCACGTTTTAGCCCTGATGGAAAGCAAATTGCGTTTATTAGTGATCGTGCTGGTGGAGATAATATTTGGCTAATGAATGTTGATGGTAGCAATAGACATGCTTTAACTAAAGAAACTTTTCGCTTGCTTAGCGCTCCTTATTGGTCACCAGATGGTGAATGGATAATTGCACGTAAGCATTTTACTAATACCCGTTCTTTAGGTGCTGGAGAAGTTTGGATGTACAACATTAGAGGTGGCACAGGAGTGCAACTTACACAAAAAACTAGTGATACCTCAGATGTTAACGAGCCAGCTTTTTCTGCTGATGGTCGTTGGGTTTACTATAGTTATTCTGGCCCATTTGATTACAATAAAGATCCAAACGGAGGTATTTTCCAAATTTCCCGCTACGATCGTCTCACGGGAATTAATGAAACTGTTACCAATCAAGGTGGTGGTGGTGTTAGACCAACCCCTTCGCCAGATGGCCGATGGTTAGCCTACATTAGACGGGTAAGACTTAAAACTGTTCTTTATATAAGAGATCTGCAAACTGGAGCAGAGCGAGCTGTTTTTGATGGCTTAGATAAAGATCAACAAGAAACTTGGGCTATACATGGTGTTTTCCCTGCTTTTGACTGGACTCCTGATTCTAAAAAAATAGTAATTACAGCAAAAGGAAAACTTTGCTCAATAGATGTTGCTTCTGGAAATTTAACTCCAATACCTTTTACTGCACACATTAAACAGACTGTTACTAATGCTTTACGTTTTCCTCAGAAATTAGCTGAGCCAAATGTTGAAATTAAAATGATTCGCTGGCCGGTCACTAGCCCTGATGGAAAAGACTTGGTTTTTGTTGCTGCTGGTCATCTCTACAAAATGGAATTACCTAATGGTCAAGCTAAACGCTTAACTAATGCTAGTAATTTAGAATTTTCTCCTAGCTTCTCTGCTGATGGAAAATGGTTAACTTATGTTACTTGGAATGACGATGAAGGTGGACAAGTTTGTCGCTTAAAACTTAATGGTGGAAACCCAGAAAAACTAACAACTATACCTAATCAATATGCTAATCCTACATTTTCTCCTGATGGAACTAAAATCGCGTTTTTACAAGGAAGTGGTTCAAGTAATAGAGGCAATGATTTAGGAAATGAAGACTTCCTACAACTCTATTATTTAGATATTGCTACAGGAAAAACAAGTTATATTATTAGCACAGCTAATCGTGGTTCAAACCGTCGTATGCCTAGGTTAAGCTTTGATAGCAAAGGCGAAAGAGTCTTTTTCTTTGAAAGCAAAGATGGTCAAACTATGTTGAGTAGTGTTAAATTAGATGGAACAGATTATCGTCAACATGTGGCAAATAAAACAGCAGAAGAAATTATCCCTTCTCCAGATGGTAAATGGGTAGCATTTAAGGAGTTACATAATGCCTATGTTGCGCCACTTCCAATGGCAGGAGCAAAGGCTTTATCAATTTCAGCAAATGACAATTCTGTCCCAGTAAAAAAACTCACTAATATAGCTGGAGAATGGCTTAATTGGACAAGTGATAGTAAAACAGTTACTTGGTCTTTTGGGCCAACTTTCTATCGTCAAACTCTAGATAAAATCTATGCTGAAGCAAGTGAAAGCAAAGAAAATAAAGAAAACAAAGAAAATAAAGAAGAAAAAGTTAAAGCACCAAACCTAGCAATTGAAGCTGAAAGCTTTCCAATAAAGCTTGTTTTACCTCGTTACACTCCAAAAGGGTTAGTAGCTCTTACTAACGCTAGAATCATTACAATGAATGGAGATCAAGTAATAGAGCAAGGGAACATTTTAATTGAAGATAACCGAATTAAAGCTGTAGGAACAGCTAAAGAAGTTTCTATACCTGCTGGAGCAAAAGTTTTTGATTTAGCAGGTAAAACCATAATGCCTGGAATTGTAGATGTGCATGCTCATATGCACTATTCAAACCTAGACATTACTCCTAGCCGGGATTGGGCTTATTACACAAATTTAGCCTATGGTGTAACTACTACACATGACCCTTCAGCTAGTACTCATGCAGTATTTTCACAATCAGAACTAGTGGAAACAGGTCAAATGGTAGGGCCAAGAATCTATTCAACAGGTTTTATTCTCTATGGTGCAGAAAATCCAGAAAAAGCAGTGATTGAATCTTTAGACGATGCAAGAAATCATGTACGAAGATTGAAAGCTTTTGGAGCTTTTTCTGTAAAGAGTTATAACCAACCTCGCCGAGAACAACGTCAATGGATAATTCAAGCAGCGCGTGAAGAAGGTATGATGGTTGTTCCTGAAGGTGGTTCAACTTTTGCCTACAATATGACAATGATTTTAGATGGACACACAGGAATTGAACATGCCATTCCAGTAGCTCCACTTTATAAAGATGTTGTAGAGCTTTTTTCACATAGTCAAACTGGCTACACTCCAACGCTAATTGTTGGATATGGTGGAGTTTGGGGAGAAAACTATTTCTATCAACACTATAACGTTTGGGAAAATGCTAGATTACTGAAATTTACTCCACGTGAAAATATTGATGCTAGATCCCGTAGAAGAATGCTTGTTCCAGAAGATGATTTTGGGCATTTTGAGCTAGCTAAAACAGTTAAGAAGATTTTAGATGCTGGAGGACATATCCAGTTAGGCGCTCATGGTCAATTACAAGGACTTGGCGCTCATTGGGAAATGTGGATGTTTTCTCAAGGTGGAATGACATCTTTACAATCAATACGTGCTGCTACTTTAGATGGGGCTAGGTACTTAGGTTTAGATGGTGATGTTGGTTCACTTTCAGTTGGTAAACTAGCGGATCTAGTAGTCTTAGACAAAAATCCATTAACTGATATTCATAATACAGATTCAGTAAGCTATGTTATGAAGAATGGAGAACTTTTTGAAGCTAATAATATGGACAAAGTTTGGCCTGTAAAAGAAACTCGCAAACCTTTCCGTTGGGAAAAAGAATAAACCCAAATCCTAAGTTTTTATCTTGCTCATTAGCCTAGGGTTTTAAGCTCTAGGCTATTTATTTGCTTTTTGGTTCCAAAAAAAGTAAACAGGAATGGCTAGTAGCATAATTGCAATTCCTATAAGGCTATTTAATGGATACTTATAAGTTGTGCTAATGACTATTATCCAACAAGCTGCGGTAAAAATGCAGGTAGAAATTGGATGTCCTGGCATTTTGTAGACTTCTGTTTCCAAATTAGAAGCTTTTTGTAGTTGTCTAAGCCTAAATACTCCTAAAGCTATAAGACCATAAAAAATAAAGTCTGCTGAAACTACATAGTTCAGTATTTGTTCATATTGCCCTGAAATAGCAATGATTGAAGCAAATAAACCTTGAAGCAAAATAGCAATTGTAGGAACTTGTCTAACTGGATCCACCCAAGCAACTTTACTAAAAAACAATTTATCCGCAGCCATAGCAAAATAAATACGAGGAGCAGTTAACATGCTTTGGCTTAAAAAACCTAGGGTTGAAATAGTTATAGCTACTGCAATAAGTTTAGCGCCCTTGTCACCAAGAAGCTGTATCATAAGTGTAGAAGCAGGGGTTTTAGTAGCAGCTAGTCCTTCTGCACCTAACACTTTAATACATACATAGTTTACACCTAAATAAAGTACTACAACGCCTATAACCCCAATTACTAAAGCACGAGGCAAAGTTTTTTTAACATCATCTATTTCACCAGAAACAAAACTAGCAGTTTGCCAACCACCATAAGCAAAGACTACTGGCACCATTGCCGCAGCAAAAGTAATAAAAGATATTTGATTTGTTTGAGGTTGAGTATTAGCAACTTGATTTGGATTGCTAATAAATAAACCACACATAATTAGGGCTGAGATAGCTAAAATTTTTAGTACCATTAAAATACTTTGTACTAAACTGCCTGCACGTAGCCCTAAACAATTAATTATTGTAAGTAAAATTAGTGAACCAACAGCAACAACACCTTCTTTTAGTCCAAGCCCTGTTATTTCAATAAAGTAGCGAGCAAAAGTCATAGCCACCGCAGCCATTCCACCAGTTTGAATGACTAAAAGCAGTGTCCAACCATAAATAAAGGCTATCATTGGATGAAAAGCCTCTCTTAGGTAAGCATATTGGCCTCCAACTTTTGGCAAACGTGAAGCAAGTTCGCTATAAACAAAAGCCCCAAGTAGCGCAATAAAACCACCTATAACCCATGTGGCTAAAATTAATTCTGGGCTATGAACTTGGCGAGCCACTACATAAGGGTTTACAAAAATTCCTGAACCAATAATTCCACCCATTACAATCATTGTTGTATCAAATAACCCTAATTTTTTTGCAGAGTTAGAATTATTAGAACTATTGTTTTCTTTATTATCTGGTGACATATTTTTTAAAAGTTTGGTTGGTTAATAATAAGAATAGCTTCCTTAGTTTATTTTATTTATAGGAAAATATCTATTTTTCTTTTCTAAAACTTTTTCTCTTTTATACATTACAAGCTTAAGCGGAATGATAATTGCACAAGATACATTTGGTAGAAGTAAAAAGGCTGTTTTTACAAAGTATTTATAAAAGAGGCCAGTTATGAAAGGACAACTTGTGCAGTTTCCTAAAACTGTTGGGGATTTTTCCACTGTAGATTCTGCTCATAATCTCTATACAAGCAAAAATATAGTCTTTCAAGCTCGCCATTTATGCAAAGTCTATCAACTTGGAGAAATAGAAGTTCAGGCTCTTCACGATGTGAATCTAGAGCTTTATAGAGGTGAATTAGTTGTACTTTTAGGGGCTTCTGGTAGTGGTAAATCTACTTTGCTCAATATTTTGGGTGGATTAGATCCCCCTACTAGCGGAGAAGTTTACTACTTAGATCACAATTTAGCTATTAATGATGATGCTCAACTAACTCGTTTTCGCCGGGATCATGTAGGTTTTGTTTTTCAATTTTATAACCTTATCCCTAGTCTTACAGTATTGGAAAATGTAGAGCTAGTAACTGAAATAGCTATTAATCCAATGCCTGCACGTCAAGCTCTAGAAATGGTAGGCTTAAAAGAACGTCTAAATCATTTCCCTTCTCAACTTTCTGGTGGAGAACAACAACGTGTTGCTATTGCTCGCGCTATAGCTAAACAGCCTGAAGTCCTTTTGTGTGATGAGCCTACAGGAGCGCTTGACTATCAAACAGGTAAAGTAGTTTTAGAAGTAATTGAACAAATTAATCAAAAACTTGGCACTACCACCGCAGTAATTACACATAATGCAGCAATTGCTGAAATGGCAGATCGTGTATTAAAGATGCGTAGTGGGGAAATAGTAGAAATTACTTATAACACTAACAAGAAACACCCAAGTGATTTGATCTGGTGAGATAGTTTATGACTAAGCTAGATCGCAAGTTAATTCGAGATGTTATCCATTTAAGAGGGCAATTAATTGCTGTAGCTTTAGTTGTGTTATGTGGAGTAGCTACTTTTATTTCTATGGGTAGCACTTATTACTCACTGCTTACTTCACAGAAAACCTATTATGATCAATATCGTTTTGCCAATGTTTTTGCTCAATTAAAACGTGCTCCAGATTCAGTTGCTACACAATTGAGAAAGATTTCAGGAGTCAGCCAACTACAAACACGTATTGTAGTAGAAGTTACTCTAGATATTGCTGGTATGGATGAACCTGCTACAGCTCGTCTTGTCTCAATTGCTGAGGAAGCTAAACCAGAATTAAATGCTTTATACCTACGCAGTGGCCGTTATATTGAGCCTAATCACTCAGATGAAGTTATTGTAAGTGAAGCTTTTGCTCAAGCACATAAGTTTAATCTAGGAGATAGTGTAAAAGCCGTTATTAATGGGCGGTTACAGCTTTTACATATTGTAGGGATTGCCTTATCTCCAGAATATATTTATGAAGTTCGAGGTGGAGGCTCATTTTTCCCTGACAATAAGCGGTTTGGAGTATTTTGGATAGGGCAAAATGCTTTGGCTAAAGCATTTGATATGGAAGGAAGTTTTAATGACTTAGTTTTAACATTAGCCCCAAATGCTTCTGAAGCAGAAGTAATTTCTCAAGTAGACAAAATTTTGTCTACTTATGGAGGTCTTGGAGCATATAACCGTAGTGAGCAAACTTCTAATCAATTTATCTCTGATGAAATTGAACAAAATAGATTTAGTACTACAGTTATTCCTCTAATTTTTTTAGGAGTTGCAACATTTTTGCTACATATTGTGTTATCTAGATTAGTTAACCTAGAACGCAGTCAAATAGCTATTCTAAAGGCATTTGGTTATAGAAATTGGGATATAAATCTACACTATTTAAAGCTTGCTTTGTTTCCTGTTTGGGGTGGTGTTTTGTTTGGCACAATATTAGGCATTTATCTAGGAATTAAACTTACAACGCTTTACACATTATACTATCACTTCCCTATTTTAAAATATGAGCCAAGTCCTCAACTAGTTGCATTTGCTTTACTTATAAGTGTAGTAACTGCGGCTTTTAGTGTAATAACAGCATTAAAAAGTGTTATAGCTATTGCACCAGCTGAAGCGATGCGTCCTGAACCTCCAGCACAATTTCGGGCAGGACTGCTAGAAAAGCTTAATTTGCATAAGCTATTTTCACCAGCCGCTAGAATGATTTTGCGTAACATAGAACGTAGACCCTTAAAAGCTCTTTTTAGCATTTTAGGCGTAGCAGTTTCAGTAGCTATTTTAATAATTGGGCAATATTTTTTTGATGCTTTTGACCATATGCTTTTTGTCCAATATGAAAAAGTACAACATCAGAATGTTACTGTTGTTTTTAATGAAGTTCGTTCTAGTAGTGTGCGTTATGAGCTAGAACATTTGCCTGGAGTGCTGCGTTGTGAAGCATTTCGTGCTGTTGCTGTAAGATTAAGATTCTCGCATTTTACTAAAAGAGTAGCTTTGCTAGGGCTAGAACCTAACAGTCAGTTACATTTTTTAGTTGATCAACAGCTTAACACTTGGCCACTACCACTAGAAGGAGTAGTTTTAACTAAGAAATTAGCAGAAATTCTAGAAGTAAAACCTGGAGATTCTTTAACAATAGAAGTTTTAGAAGGTACTAGAGCCATTAGGGAAGTAAAAGTAGCGGGTCTTGTAGATGAACTAATAGGGCTTTCTGCTTATATGGACATAAATGCTTTGATGAGGCTATTAAATGAAGAACATAGCCTTTCAGGAGCATATCTTAGGGTTGATCCATTGCTTACAGAACAACTTTATAAAAAACTTAAACAAATGCCTGCGGTTGCTGGGGTTTCTAGTAGAGATGCCGAAATCCGTAGCATTAAAGAGACAATCCAACAAAGTATGAATCTATCTACAGTAATGTTAATTACTTTTGCTAGCATCATTGCTTTTGGAATTATTTATAACAGTTCTCGTATTGCATTATCAGAACGAGGTCATGAGCTAGCTAGTTTACGAATATTAGGATTTCGTCAATCAGAAGTTAGCTTTATGTTATTGGGAGAACAAGCTTTATTAACATTACTTGGTATACCTTTAGGTTGTTTATTAGGGTTTGCTGTTTGTGCATGGATTCCACACCGATTAAATACAGAACTTTACCGTCTAACCTTAGTAGTAAATTTTTCAACTTATCTATTTGCTTTTATAGTAGTTACCCTTGCAGCATTTCTTTCTAGTTTATTTGTACGTTGGCGTATTGCTGGGTTGGACTTAATAGCTGTACTAAAAACGCGGGAGTAAGGCTATGAAAAATATAGGAGGCAAAGGAGTTATTTTAGTTATACTTGTTGCTTTAGCTTGGCTGACATGGGCAGTTTTTCATCCCACACCTATTAAAGTAGAAACAGCAAAAGCTCAAGTTGGAGAAATTTGTCTTACAATAAATGCAGATGGAAAGACCAGAGTACAAGAGCGCTTTACCATTAGTGCGCCTGTAAATGGTCGATTAGAACGTATTTTGCTACATCGAGGAGATGAAATTGACAAAAATACAATCCTAGCTCGTATAAACTCACTTCCTCTGGCTCCTCTTGATCCACGACAAAAGGCTGAAGCAGTGGCTCGTGTTGCAGCAGCAAAAGCCACTAAATGCCAGGTAGATACTTCTCTAGAGCATGCTCAAGCTGATAATGAACAAGCTCAAAAAGAATTGGCAAGATTAGAAACACTTGCAACTAATGGTTTAATCTCACAACAAGAGCTAGAACGCTGTCAAGTTACGGCAAAAACTGCGGCTAAAGAGTTAGAAGGTACAAAATTCAAACAAGAAGCTGCAATTGCAGAAATAAAACAAGCTGAATCAGCACTACTTAGCTTTGAACAAGCAGATAAAGGTCAAGTTACAACAATAGAAGTACATTCACCTATTGCAGGAAAAGTCTTAAAAATCGTAGAAGAAAGTGAGCGTGTTGTAACAGCAGGCACTCCATTAATAGAACTTAGTAACCCAGCTAGATTGGAAATAGTAGTGGATGTTTTATCCATAGACGCTGTAAAAATTGTGCCTGGAGCTTTGGTATTTATTGAAAACTGGGGTGGTGATAAGCCTTTGCAAGGCCGAGTTCGCTTAATTGAACCATCTGCGTTTACAAAAATATCTGCTCTTGGAGTCGAAGAACAACGTGTTAATGTAATTATAGATTTTATTGACAAAGCAGAAAATCTAGGAGACGGTTTTAGAATAGAAGCACGTATTGTTATATGGCAAGACCCTAATGTCTTAAAAATCCCTACTAATGCAATATTTCGTGAAGGTAAGGAATGGAAAATATTTGTTGTAGAATCAGGAAAAGCTTTTAAACGTACTGTAACTATAGGGCATTATAATAGTTCTGATGTCGAAATTCTAAAAGGTCTTACAGTAGGAAGTTGTGTAATTCTGCATCCAAATAACCAACTTAGTGATGGTATTAGCATCAGCCAACTATAAACATAGTTTTCAAAGTAACAAAATTATTTTAGCAAGCAAAACTTAATCGCAACTTCTGCATCAATTACAAAGTGAATACAATGGCAAGAAACTCTATCTTACAACTTGCCAAATTAACTTGTCACATTTCCATTTATTTTCAAATTTCAAAGGAGCATTAAAGCATGTTATCTATGAAAGGAAATATGGCAAGATTTTCTAAAGTGCTATGTTTATCACTAATAACACTACTAGTTTTTTCTTTAGCTTGTGCATCATTAAAAAATGGGACTAAAGCAGATACCAAAACAGCCAATATTGCAGGTAAAGTTATTTTTGAGTCTAAAGATGTTTTTTCAACCAATGCTAGCCAAGCTGACACTTTAGAACTTATGTCCATTATCACAAATTCTTGGAATTACTATTTACATCAAGATTTAGTAGGTTATACAAATTTTCTTGCTCCAGATATAACTAGATTAAGTAAGCGAGCAGGCCAATTAGAACAAGGCAAAGAAGTTGTTGCTATGGCAATGGCTAAAGAATGGGAAGCTTTTGAGCGTCCCAATGGTGTTATTGCTGAAGAAATGACTATTCAAAGAGCTGAGTTTAAGGTAGATAAAAACCCTTCTGCCACAGTAGCTACAGCTATTTACTGGATTAATGTTATAGGCGGAGCACGATGGAAATATAATGATCAAGGCTTGGTTTTCCAAGCTTTTGCTAAAATCAATGGTGCTTGGAAAATTACTCATCAAACTGATAGCTGGAGTCTTGACTACAACATTAAGAAACAAAAAGCAGGTCAAGAAACTTTTGAATTTGACTATGCCTATCCAGTGACAAATTTGTCTCAAGCAATTAATTTCTATAGTCCAATCCTTGGCAAACCTGAAGGCACAACTAAAAATAGGGCTTATTTTAACTTAAAAGGAGCTCATTTTATTCTTGATTCAACTGGTCTAGAAGGCTTTGCTAAAGCAGAAAAAGGCTTACCTAATGGATATGCAATATTTTATGTAAATGATGTTGTAGCAGAACGTAACCGACTAAAAAACTTAGGAACAAAGTTTATTGCAGGAACTGATACTACAATAAAAAAGAGTGGTACAGATTTATATGCAATAGGGCTTGATCCATCAGAAAATGTTTTTGTGATAATGCAAAGAAATTTTGTTCTATCAAATGATATTGAAATAAAAGAACCTAGTGGGTTTATAGACTCTGACCCTTATTTGCTAGCAACAAAAGAACTTGCAACAGCTTGGATAAAAATGGACACAAAAACAATTGCCAATTTCTATGACTCAAATAGTCGCTGGTTTGACAACACAAGAACTAAAATCAGAGGGATGGAAAAAGGACAATCAGCTATTATTTCAGCGCTTTCTTCAGTATATTGGCCTAAGTATGATAGAACTGCTTCAGGCTTAGTTGTAAAAATGAATGTATCTTCTTTAAAAGTCAGGAAATTAGCAGAAGGTGCTATTGTTAGCTATCAAATGGAGTTAATAGGAACAGGTAGTCATCCATTTAGAGATGTTGCATTTGTAACACATTTATTTGATAGTACTTCTCATATAAATAACACATTTATAGTAGAAAATAATAGTACTCAAGCTATGGCTATAGAATTTGACTATACTGGTTATCCTGTTACTGATTTAGCTCAAGCAGAAAATTTCTATACAACCACAATGAATTTAGGTAGACCTTACACTGATTCACAATATAGAGGTTATTGGAGCAATAATTCTGTATTTGGGATTTACACCTCTAGAATCAATAGAGACGCTTTACCAAGAGCAAATCAAAGCAACGGTTATATAAGCTTTTGGGTTTATTCTGCTCAAGAAACTTATAAATATCTACAAGCTCATGGGTCAAGTTTCCCATTAATACCTGCAATTAATAGCACTACTGGAATTGATGTTCAACCAGGATATATTCAAGTTTTAGCTACTGATAGTGAAGGCAGTGCAGTTATTTTTACTGAATATACCGGTAAACGTAAATAAAAAGATGTGACTAATTGTAATTATAATCTTAGGGTTATGCCTAAACCATTTTAATAGGTATAACCCTTTAAGAAATTTAAGATCTATGATTGTTGCTCTTCATTTCTAAGCTTACTTAGCTGTTTGTTAACAGTATGAATGAAAAGTGGCAAAAATATTCCATAAGGAATCCATAGCAAAAAGTTATATGGTGTAGGTAAAGTAAGTAACAAAGCTAGAAATACACCTATTGCTACCCAACATAGTATAGAAGCTTTTATAATGTAAGCTCTTTCTTTTTTCCCTTGAGTATTTTTGATACTAAAATAAGTACCAATAACACCACCCATAATGCCTACGGTACTACCTACTATTGCACCTAATAATCCTGGGTTCATATTAAACTCCATTTAATTCTATAAATATCTGGATTGTTAATAACATATTAGACCACATCACTACTATCTTTTTGGCCTATCTTAGAATTAAATAGTCCCACCTGAACAAAGTAATAATATAGCTTATGGATTAAGTGTTTTTGATAAAGATGAATAAGCGGTTTTTAGCTTTGATTCAATATCTTGCCAATCTGTTTCTGTAACTGTACCTGCTTCTTGTTTATTGTCTCGCTCTATCATTGCATTTGTACGTGCTACGGCATAGTCTTTTAGCAAAGTGCTATCAACTCCATATAGCTTGCCTGCAGTGCTTGCAATAGCATCGGCTAAAGCTTGCTCTCCATAAGTTTTACGCTCACGATGTACAATCCACCATTCTAATTCTAATTTTGCCAGCTCTTTAGGATCATTTTGTAATTTACCATGGCTTTTTAGTTCTTGAAAATATTGTTCTAAATAAGGAATGGCTTGCTCATAATCAGAACGTTTTTGTCCCTTCTTAAAAACAAAAGCTGCTTTTGCTGCATGATAAGCTGTTAAATTAGCTTGCCAAAAAGGCATTTGATTTTGGGTTCTTAAGGTTTTTACCAGTAACCAATAAAGTTGCAATGGCTTTTTGTCATAATATGCACGCCACATATCGGTTTCTAGTTGAGCTATTACAATTGGGTCAAACTTACGTAGATCTCCTGACCAAGGGCCAAATAAATCTATTACAATCCAACTTGTAAGTAAAATAACTAAAGCTAAAAACACTTTTAATATAAGCGTTTTCCTTGGAGTTAAAAACGGTTTTTTTGTTTCTTTATTTTTTTTATTTTCTACTTCTGTTGACATATTAGTATTTTAATTTAACCTACAATTCCTTATCAACTGAGCTTATTAATTATTATTTATCCGAATCAACATCTAAAACAATTTCTATTTTCCCAAAGCTAGTATTATAGCTAGACGCAATCATTAGACCTTGATTATTGATTAAGATTTCACCATCAATTGATTGTTGCCCATTTTTTAATGATACTTCATAACGATGTATAGAAAATGTTTTTCCTGATAAAACAATTTCTCTGTCAGAAGTATACTTAATAGTATAAGTGCTAGGTGATAGTTGCCAAGAAGGAAATCCGAAACTAAGTTCTTCTAGGGTTTTACTCTCTCCAATTTTTAGCTTAATTGTATTGAAATGAATAAAATTAATTGCATAAGCAGGAGCAGAAACTATTGTCTCAGCATCAAACTTAGAGGTTTGTGTTATATGTTTTTTATCTTTTTCATCAACATCTATTTTAATCTTATCTGCTTGGACTAAGTAACTTGCTGTAACTGTATTTTCTGCCTGTTGTTGCCATTTAGCAGACTGGAAATGAAAATTTTTATCAGTTTGATAAGTAATGATTGAAGGAGTAAAAACGCCTCCAGTTGGTCTATTATAAGACTTTACAACATAACCTGTTTCTGTTTGACTGATAGCAAAATCTTCTACACTTGCTTCTTCTCCAGAAAAATAAGTTTTATATTTACCTTGAAAAAGGATTTTCCCTGGCAAATCAGCCGAAATGTTAATATTTTTAGGTGCTGTAGCCAAAACCTTAGCTTTAACTTTAGCCAACATTTCATCAAGCTCAGAACGCTCAAAATAACGTCCTTCCAAAAATACTCCAGAAATTTCACTTGTATTTTTTATATCTTCTAAAGGATTCTTTCTTAGTAGTATCATAGAAGCATTCTTGCCTACTGCAATACTTCCTAACCTTTCATTTACCCCACAAAGACGAGCAGTATTTATAGTTGCAGCTCGTAAAATATCTATATTAGGAATTTTTGCTTCTTGAAATAAACGCATTTCTTCATGAAGTGAAAAACCTGCAACTAAATATGGGTTACTAAGGTCTGTTCCGCAAACTAGTGGAACACCTGATTTATAAAGCTCTTGAACCAGTGAGAGCATATATTGAAATATTAGTTTTTCTCTGCGAAAAGTTTCCTCTGACCATTTACTAAAACGAAAATCTTTTTCTGGCTTCCAAAATTCAATAAAATAGTTAGGCACATATTCTAACAATGGATCAGTTTTAAGGTCAGGATCTTTAAGTCGCCCAACCCTTTGATTAACCACAAGTGTGGGGCATTGCACCATTCCAGAAACAGCAAGCTTATCTAAAAAGTTTTTTAACACTTCTGGTTTAATTTGTGGGTAATATTCCCAGCCAATATAAGGATCTTTTGTAACTTCTTTGGATTTTTCTTGTTGTAGGATTTCAATAAACTTATTATTAAAGCCGCTCAAATGCTCATTAGAAGACATTTTAGCAACCATTGCATCATCCAAGCTTACTGCTCTTGGAATATGCCCTACAAATTTTATTCCTAGTTTTTGTGCTTCATCTGCAATAGCTAAAAACACATCTTTCTTTAGTAGACTATAAACTTTAATTTGATTAACACCCTTGTCATAGAGCTTTTTAACGGCTGCACGGCCTTCTTCAGGGCTATCACAAGGCTCGGAAAAAGGCCAAATAGCAGGTTTACCATCTACAATTGCCCCTGTAGCAATCATTTCTGGCCCTAAAGTTTCTTGCTTATTTAAGCTATTTCTTAGCTCGATTATTTGGTCAGTATATGCACCTGTATCCCTAACAAAAGTAACTCCATTAGCAATAAAAAGTGGCCCAAAAGTATCTGGATCAGAATAATGCACATGAGCATCAAAAAGCCCTGGGATTAAGTATAAGCCTTTACCATTGATCATTTTTACTAATTTAGACAGAGGTTTTGAAGATGCTTCAATCTTAATAATTTTATTATCTTTTATAATTACTGTACGATTTTTCTCAATTGTTCCTGTTTCTACATTTACAATTGACACATTTACAATTGCTGTTTGTTTTTCACCGCCAGAATTTGCAAAAGATACTGGTAAATAGCTGAAAATCAAGATAAATAACAAAATCAATCGAGTCATAAAAATACCTATATATTTATTTGGTTACGCCCATTTTCCTGGGGTTGCGCTTCGCTAAAACCCCAGGCTAATATATGATTAACATCCAGGGTTGTACTCACTAATACTCACTAATACCCGGGGTTGCGCTTCGCTAAAACCCCAGGCTAATATATGATTAACATCCAGGGTTGTACTCACTAATACTCACTAATACCCGGGGTTGCGCTTCGCTAAAACCCCAGGCTAATATAATACTCTGTTTGACACGAATTTAATCATTCAAAAAATTACCCCTAGATTCAAATTTAGCCTAATTTCTAGCAAGCTTATTAGAAATAGCTCAAAATAATAGTCGTTCAACCCATATTAGCCCGGGGTTTTAGTGAGTGTAACGAGCGCTACCCCGGGAGCGAAAGAAGAAGGTTGCTTGTATTTATAGTCTCAAATATTATCATGAAGCAAAGATCCCAGCTTAAGGTTTAGCTTATAAAATAATGCCTAGTGTAAACTTACGAAATATATTTTCGTTGCAAAATTGGCGTAGAAAATTGCTTGTAGCTTCCCTGCTCTTGGTTGGGTTTATTGTTTTGCTAGTAGGGTTTGCAGCGTTATATATCCGAAGTGAGCAATTTAATCAGTTTGTTATAAGTCAAATCAAAGCTAATGCTGTTTTGTATGGTTTACGTGTTGAAGTTGGTAATTTTGGTTTTAGTTGGCAAGCAGGTCAAGCAGAGCTTAAAAATGTTAAAGTGTTCAATAAAAAGACTGACCGACTATTGTTAGAAGTTCAACAAGCTGAATTAAGTGCAATAGTTCCTGATGCTTATGAACTCAAGCTTCAGCGTCAAATAATACTTCAACAGTTAAAGGTAAAAGGGCTAAAAGTTTTCCTAGAATTTAATCCTGATGGTAGTTCTAGTTTTACAGGGCTAGAAGCACCTAAAGATACAGGTTCTAGCTCAATAGAGGTAAACAACTCTCAGCTAGATGTAGCTATTACAGATAGCAGCATATCCTTAAAAGATGGATTAAATCAGGTTGCTTTTAGCCTTAACAATTTTGGTCTAACAGCTAAATTAAAAGGTGCTACACAAGCAACAATAGCTCTAAACGGTAATAATGGAGAAGTTGCGCTACAAGATAATAATACAAAAATTGAGTCTATTGCAATTAAAGGCCAAATAAGCGATAAAGGCTTACAGCTTGAGCCAAGTGAAATTGTAACTAGTCTTGGAAAAATAAAACTCAGTGGTGAGTTAAATGATTGGAAAAAGCTAGAACACCAAGTGAATTTTCAAGCTCAAACCCAAGCACTAGAAATTGCTGACCTAAAAATAAAAGGACAAACTGAGTTAGAAGGTAAACTTGTAGGTAATGGAGACTCTACCAAGTTAACAGGAAGATTAAATTTAGCTGACTTAAAAGTTAACAAAGCTAACACTCATATAACTGGCCTGCAAGTACCGAATTTAGAGCTTGTTACAGGTGAAAGTATTAATCTTACAACTGAAAAAGTTAAAGTCCAAAGTGCTGTTGTAGATACTATAAGCGCTGCAAATATTGATATTCCTAATTTAAAAGCTAGCATTTCTAATAAAAATCTTGAATTGGCTTTGCCCAAGCTAGTTGCAGGTAATTTAGCAGTTCCTAAAGGTCAAATTTCTGGCTTAGAACTAAATGAAATTGCTTTGAAAATTTTAGAAAAACAAGTAGAAGCAAAGGTTAAACAAATTTTAGCTGCTAATATAGCAGTTCCAAATGTTAAGGCAAATTCACTAAAACTTAGCCAAGTAACTGCACAAGTCAAAGGTTCTAACTACAAGGTAAATACAGACTTAGCTTTAGCAAAAGCTGTGTTAAACAATTTAGAAGCTAATCAAACAACAGCTAAAGTCCAGTTAGAAAATAACATTTTAACGCTTTCAAAACTAGAATCTAGTTTGTTAGGAGGCAAAGCAAACCTAGAGTTACAACTTGCTTTGTCAGGCAAATCCCCTTCCCATTTACAAACTAAGTTCCAAGAAATTAATAGTGCAGATCTAGGTAAATTACTTAAAAAAGAATCTTTACCTGTTACAGGTTTAATTTCAGGAAATGGAGAGCTAAGTTGGCCTGGCTTAGATTTTCTTAGAGCAACAGGTGAGCTAAAAGCTATAGCTCAAGGACAAACTAAAACTAAAAGTAATAACTTGCCTTTAACAGCAGATATATTAGTCCAAGCTCAAGATGGAAAGCTAAATATCAAGCCTCTGACAGCTAAACTAGGCGAAACTAAGCTAGTTGCACAAGCCACCATTTCGCCTAAAGATAATATGATTTCCGCCCAATATAAGGTTGAATCTAGCAAAGCTGAACAATTATTTTTGCTTGCAAAAAGCTTAAAGCTATTTGATGAGAAAATTTTAAGCAATAACCCAGAAATAGCAGGAAACTTAAAAGTAACTGGCCAGATAAGTGGATTGCTTGATAAGCCTAACATTACAAGTGATTTCCAATTGCAAAATTTAGCTCTTCAAGGCAATAAATTTCAGAATTTAGTTGGAAACTTAAAAATAACACCTGAAGATATTCAGCTCACAATTGACAAACTTTCAGATAAACAAGGGGGAAATCTTCAGCTTGTTTATCAAGGAAAATCTAACGATCCAGCTAATACAGGCCAGTTAAAAGCCAATATCAACAACCTTCACCTTACTTTATACAATGCTGATAAAAAGGAATTTTTTGTTGGAGTCATTAATGGAAAAGCTGAATTTACAAATTTAGGTGAAAGGGCTGAGGGAAATGCTAGGCTCAAATTAAATTCTAGTAAAGTTGCTGATCAAGTAATTGATTCTGGAGAGTTTGAAGTAAAATTAGCTAACCAAATTGCTGATGTAAATATTCTATCATTAGAAATAGCAGCAGCAAAAATCAATGGTCGAGCATCTCTAGGTTTGCAAACCAAAGACTTTACATTTCAAGGAAAAGTCAATCAGTTAGACATTGCTAAGTTAAACTTAAATCAAGATTTAGCTGGTATAGTAGAAGCAAATATACAAGCAAGTGGTAACTTAGATAAATTAAACAACTTACAACTAGATTTAGAAGCGGAATCTAACAATTTACGTACAAGCACAAATGAACTTGGACGACTCTCTTTAATAGCCAAAACAGATAGCCAAGGACGTATCAAAGCAGAAATAACATCTTATCTTATTGCAACTCAACCACAAAAAGTCAACATACTACTTTCACCAAATGAGCCTAACTATCCATTAGAATTAGAGAGTGAAATCTCAAAGCTAGATTTAGCTATATTGCTAGCAGCTTTCAAAGTTCAAGCTAAAGACATTATTAGCACTAATTTATCTGCCCAAATAGCCATTAAAGGCAACATACTTAACAATAAGGGTGAGTTTAATTTAGATAATTTCCGAGGAAGTGTTTTATTAACTTCTGCAAGCTTAAAGCTTTCTGACCAGCCTCTTAATATTGAAACTCCTTGTAATATTACTTTTGACCAAGGGAAATTGTTTCTAGAAAGAATGCATGTTTTTAGTGATGGCTCTGATTTAGTTCTTAGTGGCAAATTAAGCTTAAATAGCAATACCTCTTTTGATTTTACTAGTAATGGAGCTATTAACCTTGCACAATTTAGCAATCTAGTTCCTAATAGCACATTGGCAGGAACAGCTAAGTTAGATGTTAGGCTTAATGGTACAACCAACCAACCAAATATTTCTGGAAAGATAGCTCTTAGTGATTTAGGTTTTATAAGAGGAGACTTGCCTGTAGAGCTAAGAAATGGCAATGGAGTAGTTATCCTACAAAACGATAAAATATTACTAGATAATTTCAGTGTACGTGCAAATGATGGACAAGTTAAAGCAGCAGGACACCTAGACTTAAAAGGCTTTCAACCAGCTAATTTACAAGTAAAACTTGAGGCTAGAGATATAAACTTAATTTATCAATCTGCTGCTATGACGCTTAAAGGGGATTTAGTTCTAGAAGGAACACCTAAAAATCAAGTGTTAAAAGGAACAGTAAAAGTGCTAGAAGCTTCTTATTCAAAACCTTTTGACACTAGTTTGTTAAACAATGCTGGCATAAATACTGTTGATGATGGAAGTAAAAGTGCTTTTTCACCTGAGTTGAACATAAATATAGATGCTGATAGTTCCATAGTTGTACGTAATCCACAAATCAATACAGTAGCTTCAGCAGCAATAACTTTAGGAGGTAGAGTCAGCAATCCAAACCTAAGTGGGCGAGTTTCTCTAGAAGGTGGAACTATAACACTTCGCAAACAACGCTATAGCATTACGGAAGGGGTAATGGATTTGCCAGGAGGAATCTTGCTTCCTACAGTAAATGTTCTGGCAGAAGGTGAAATTAATAGTTATAGAGTGTTTATACGTTTTACTGGGCCAATTGACCAAATTGATTTAGCTTTAGAATCTGAGCCTAGTTTAACAAGAACTGAAATTTTAGCACTTATCACTACAGGACGGCCTGAAGTAACAGGAGGCGAAAATCAAGATTTAACAACTACAGGGCTTAACACTGGAGCAAATTTAATAGCACAAGAGTTTATTTCTAAGCCATTTGGCCGTAAAGCAGAGCAATTTCTTGGGTTAACTCAATTCCAAATTGACCCAATAATAAGACCAAATGAAAATCCTTCTGCAAGACTAACTTTAGGTAGACAAATTATTCCTAAACTTTCTTTTACTTACTCAACTAGTTTAGCAACGGGTAAAGACCAATCTATAGCGTTAGAATATAGTCTTTCAAATAGGTTCTCATCACTATTTTCTTTTACTCAAGGTGGTGGAACTTCTACTAAAGGGACTATCAGCGACAATGTTTTTTCCTTTGAAATACGTGGGCGTGAGCGTTTTGCACTAGGTGGAAAAGGCGAAATTGCAACTGTTCCAGCAATATCCACAATCACTGGATATAAGCCATTTACCATAGCCACAGCTGATGTAATTGTAGATAAACCCAAAGAAATAAAAATTAGTAACGACACTTTACGGGACTTGTTACCAATTAAAAAACAAGCTTTTAGCCTTCCATTAACTCGTCTTGGTGAACAAAATTTAACTAACTATTTACAAGAAAAAGGTTACTTTTTTGCTAAAGTTTCTACAAGATGTGAGCCTGTTGATTGCCAAGGGCCAGACCTAAAAGTCTATTATCAAATAGTTCCTGGAACCCATTTTGAAGTCAGAGAAATAACTATCACAGGCACAAATTTGATTCCTGTTGCTAGTGTTATTAGTCAGCTACAATCAAAACCCAAAAATGTCTTTGGCAAATTCCCAATTATAGGCAATCTTCCTTTTATTGGTGGATTTGCAGATGGAATAACTAGCAGTGAACGCCTACGTCAAGATAGTGAATTTATTAGACAACAGTTAGTTAACTTAGGTTATCGCCAAGCTACTGTAACATCTGGCTATAGTACTGATATTGATGGACTTGGGCTAAGAATTAATTTTAATGTTGTAGAAGGTGAAATAAGTAGAATAGGAGAAATTAATTTACTTGGAACAAATGCGCTAACACAAGAAGAGCTAAGAAAAGTGGTTTCCATCAACCTTGGAGAAGCTTTTAATCCATCTCTGCCTCGTGAAGCAGCACAAAGACTCCAAGAATATTATGCTCAACGTGGCTACTTAGATACAAAAATTGATGTAGATTTAGAGCAAATTGATGGTAATAAAATCCGCTTAACTTACCAAATTGATGAAGGTTCTTTAGCAACTGTTTATGACATTGCTTTTGAAGGAGCAGAATCAATTAGTGAAAAATCTCTTAGACGCTTTGTTGACTTAAAACCAGGTGATCCAATAAATAACAAGAAAATCCAAGAGTTGCAAAAACAACTTTATGCTACTGGAAATTTCCGTGAAATCCAAGTCTTGACCGATCCTGTGATAGGCGCTAATACAACAGCTAGACATGTAAGAATTAAACTTACAGAAGCTAAACCACTCTTACTTGTCTATGGATTTGGCTTTTCAACCGATGATGGCCCAAGAGGTTCGCTTGAATTAACTAATACAAACTTTTTTAACAAAGTTGTTAACTCTTCCTTAAAGTTGCGCTTAAGTAGTCGTGAGCAAGTAGTACAAATGCAACTTACAGATTTACGCCCATTTGGTAGCAAGTGGACAAGCACATTTTCAACTCTCTATAACCGAGTTTCACGCTTAGCAGGTACTAGCCAACAAATTAGTAATGTTGACCAAGCAGGTTTAGCTAATAATACTAATATAGGCTTATCTCGATTCTCAACCTTTTTACAAACTGAACGCCGATTAACTAATCATACGTCAATAAGATTTCGCTATAATTTTGAATTAAATAAACTACTTAATATTGAAGATATTCAGTTTAATGCTTTTACAGAAACATCCCGAGTTACTAGACTTGCTATATTATCAGCAGGCTCATCCTATGACACACGTGATAATCCAATTAATCCAACAAAAGGGCAATTCTTTAGTTTTGATTACTCACTTGCTACAAGATTTTTAGGTGGAAATGAGTCATTCAACAAGATTAACACTACTTATCAGTACTACATTACACCAAAAGAAAATCTTCCATTGCCTTTTATAAATCGCTCTATAATAGCCTTTTCCTCAAGAATAGGTTTAGCTGCACCTTTTGATATTCGTTCACGTCGTGGAGATGGAATCATTAGAGATTCAGATATGTTGCTTCCATTTAGTGAACGTTTTCGTAGTGGTGGTGCAACTACATTAAGAGGTTTTACTTTTGAAAGTGCTGGGCCACAAGCAGTTGTTGAAACAGGTAATTTCCCTGCCAAGTTAGTTCCCTTAGGTGGTGATGCGCTAGTAGTGCTAAATTTAGAGCTAAGATACCCTATTTCTAAGCGGTTGCAACTAGTCCCATTTTATGATTTAGGTAATGTGTTTTCTCGCATTAAAGATATTGATTTGCATAAAATGACCAATACTGTTGGGTTAGGTTTAAGGTTTAATACTCCAATAGGCCCTGTAGGAATTGATTATGGTTATTTGCTTGATCCACAATCATTTACTACACCAAATGGAGGAATTTTAAAACAACGCCAAGGTGTTATACATATTAAATTTGGACAATCTTTCTAACCTTAGTTAACAATCTAGTGGATACCCACAATATCTTTTTGTAATACCACTGTAGTTATGGGTTTTCTTTTATGCTAGGCTGCGCTCAAATATATACTAATCAACGAAAGAATTTATCAGATGCAAACACGACGAACTTTTGTTCAAAATGCCTTAAACCTTTTGCTTACTACTTCTTTATTAAACAGTCTGGTGCAGATAGATGTTTTTGGTAATTCTATTAAACCTATATTAAAAAGATGGTTAATTGATGTTGAAGAAATAAGTTATGACTTAAAAACCAAAAAAGTTTCCCAGATAGAATGGCAAAAGAAAATAGAAGAATTATTTTCTAAAGTGAGCCTAGATGAATTACTTAAACTAATTAACTTTCATAAACTATCTAAAAAACTTGTTTATGCCAATCATGGAGTTTATATGCAATCAGTTAAGTTTCCTGTTATTGAAGGATTACCTAGTGAACAATCTTTTGTTAAGCTATTTTTTATAGTTGATAAAAACCACGCTATAGTTCCACATGGTCATCATAATATGGCAACTATGCATATGATTCTAAAAGGTGAAATGCAGAGTTGGCATTATGATAGAGTTAGAGATGAAAAAGACTTTATAATAATCAAGCCTTCAGATTACAGAATTTCTAAAGTAGGAGATGTTTCAACTATTTCTGACGAAAAAGACAATGTACATTGGTTTAAAGCAGGAAATGAGGCTTCTTTTGCTTTTAATATAGGTGTTTACGATCTTGATCCAAATAAAGATTCAGCCAGGGACTATTTAGATCCAAATGGAGAAAAGCTTAAAGATGGGCTTATTCGCGCTCCAAAAATTAGTTATAAAGAGGCTGTAAAAAAATATAACTAACTACTACAAATGATAAAAACTCAACTTGCTCACAATTTAAAAATATTCTAGATTTTTTCTTAAATTTGTTTTCTTAGAGTTTGTTTTGTCAATTAATTTTAATTTTATTTTTTCTGAGAATCTCTTGGGCTAAGATAATGTTTAACTGCCATTTTAGCTAGTTTCCAGACTTTACCCCAAGAAATATTTCCATCTTCACCTCGAACTAGCTTACCTAAAAGTTTATCTCGTAAATTCTTACCTTCTTGCTTAAGTATAAACTCTTTAGCATAAGGTTTTACAGTATCAAAAAAGCTAAAGTTAGGATCAACTAACATTCCTATACCTTCTAAGGTAGTTAGAGCACGCATTACAAAAGTAAAGTGAGGAGGAATGGTTATTGGCAATTCATAAATAGTTTCTGAAACTGCGTAAGTTAGTTCTTGAAACTTTAATTGTCCTATTTTTAGGCCAACATAGTGAGAGAAGACTTCTTCTATTGCAGAGCGAAATTCTTCAGGATCAAAACCTTCTTTTAAGAATTTGAGTTCTATTAAATCTTCAACTATTCCATGTACATCTCGTTCTACAATATGGAAAAAAGCATCTACAAGTTTAGACTGCATTTCAGGAGTTAAGCGGCCAACCATACCAAAATCAAAGAAAGCTAAGCGTCCATCAGCCATTAGACGCAAGTTACCTGGATGAGGATCTGCATGGAAAAAACCATCTTCTAGGAGTTGTTTTAAGTAGGTACGAGAAATTAGTTTTACCACTTCTATAGGCTCTATTTGTTGGGCTTTGATGGCAACAATATCATTAACTTTTACACCTTCAATAAATTCTTCAACTATAACTCGACGAGAGCTATATTGTTGATAAATTTGAGGAACATAGATTTCAGGCCATTTAGCAAAGTTTTTGCGAAAAACCTCAGCGTTTTCTACTTCTTTATAATAATCCATTTCCTCAAAAAGAATTTCTCCAAATTCATCAATAATTCTTAACCATTCTATACCTAAGGTAAGTGTTGGATATTTCTTTTCTATATACCTAACAACTTGGCGTAGTATAGCTAAATCCAGATTAACTATTTCAGCTAGATTAGGGCGTTGAACTTTTACAGCAACACTTTGGCCGGTTTTTAATCTAGCGCGGTAAACCTGACCTAGACTAGCAGCAGCTAAGGGTTCAGATTCAATGCTTGCAAAAATATCTTCTGGAGATGCACCTAGTTCTTCTTGGATAATTGACCAAGCAAGTGGTTGAGCAAAAGCTGGGACTTGATCTTGAAGTCTAGCAAGTTCTTTCGTGTATTCTAGTGGGACTATATCTGGACGAGTAGAGAGGGTTTGCCCGATTTTAATAAAAGTTGGACCTAGAGCAGCAAATTTATCTGTTAGCCAAGTAGCGCGTTTTTTATCTAATTCTTCCAAAGATAATTTGCGACTTGGATAAAAGTTTTTGGCTAAGAAAAACAAAAGTTTTTGGCTAAAGCTTTCTAGTGTAGATTTTTCTTGTCGAACTAACTTATCTAAATAAAGACGGATCGAAAAAATAAAGAAAAAATAAGTAAGTTTTGCAGTCCTTAACCAACCATCTAAGGCAAAATCACCTATAGTTTTTTCCGGTAAGTATTTTGCTGGTGGGCTAAGTTCTAATACTGGTTGTTGAGCAAGAGGAATTTCTGAAATAGGTACAAGTTGTTGAGACGAATCTGATTGAGGTGGCGGCAATTGGCGGTTTGTTGTAGCCATGCAAGCTTCCTAAATTCCTAAGTCTTAAAATTTACTTAAATTCTAACACCTTTCGTACCAAGTGGTGCCGAAAATATCTGCTAGCACGAGCAGAATCTTTTGAAATTTGTGCCTTTAATTCATCTAGTGAAGCAAATTTCTTTTCTGCTCTTAGTCGATGCAAAAATCTAATTCTCAAAGTCTGTCCATAGAGATCTCCTTGAAAATCTAACAAATGAGACTCTACTTGTCTTTCATTTAAACCGGCAAATGTTGGGCGAACACCTATATTTGTAACGCTGCGTCGCCAAATGCCATCAACTAGAGTTAAGGTAACATAAACTCCATCGGCAGGTATTACGGCATTTTGTGGCATTAAGTTCGCTGTAGGAAAACTTAACTGACGACCTACATGCCGACCTTCCATTACAATTCCCTCTACTCCATATGGACGACCTAACATGCGTCTAGCTAGATTTACTCTTCCACCAGTTAATAGATTACGTATTAATGTGGAACTAATACGTTGATTTCTAATTACAACTTCTTTTATTTCATCAGCAAAAAAGTCAAATTGATGGCTAAGTTCTTTTAGCTTTTGAAAATTCCCTTCTCTACCGCGACCAAACGCAAAGCCTTCACCTAAATAAACCTCTTTAGCCCCTAACCCTTTATAAATAATCTTGCGAACAAATTCTTCTGCGCTAAGTGAAGCAAGTTCACGAGTAAATTCTAAAACAACAAGTTGCTCTATTCCCAAAATTTTCAATCCTTCAGCCTTTTGCTCAAAGGTATGTAAAAGCGGTGGAGCTGTTTGAGGTTGAAGAAGTGCACGAGGATGAGGAGAAAAAGTCAAGACTGTAGCAACAAGTCCAGTAGCTTTAGCTCTGCTAGTAACCATTTGCATAATACGTTGATGACCCAGATGTAGACCATCAAAAATACCTAAGGTAACTATTGTAGGCTGTTGAATTTCTGACTGAGTAATTCCGTAGCAAATTTTCATTTTTTACTAAACCTCTACTTCTAAAGTATCAAAAGCAGGAGAAATATTTGCTGGAAGTTGATTGCTTAATATTTCGTGTTTCATGTCGTGTGAAATATGTGTTAACAAAGCTCTTCTAGGTTTAAGTTGATCAATATAATTTAGAGTTTTTTCCAAATTTAAATGTGTAGGATGTTCCTTATAACGCAAGGCATCAATTATTAATAAATCAAGATCAGTTAAACGAACTAAAGTTTCTTCAGGAATAATATTGCAATCGGTTACATAAGCCCAAGATTTTCCTTTTGCACTAAAGCGGAAAGCTGTTACAGGTAAGCGTCCATGAATAACCTCTAGAGGTTCAATCTTCATCCCAAAGATAGAAAAATCCCCCTCTATTGTATGTGGATCGATTTGAGGTATACCTTGATAACCAGCAGGCTTAAAGATATATCTAAAAGTCTGACGTACATCTTCCCAAGTACGTTTGCTAGCAAAACAAGAGATAGATTTCTTGGTACGAAAATTCATTGGGCGAATATCATCTAGCCCAAAAACATGATCAGCATGACAATGAGTAATAAATATTGCATCTATAAAAGTAACATTTGTGCGTAAAATTTGCTGTCGGAAATCTGTTGACGTATCAACTACTATGTAATTTTGGTTATTTTGAACCATAATTGAAGCTCGTAATCTCTGATCACGTTTATCATTAGATATACAAGTTTCACAACTACAGCCAATCATTGGCACCCCGACAGAGGTGCCAGTCCCAAGAAAGGTAATCTTCATATTTGTTTTTTGGCCGACTTAGACATTTGGTTAACCACTCCAACATATTCCATTCTAAGGCGACTTACCATATCAGTTAATATTTTTCCTTCTTCTTCAGTTAAATTACCTTCAGTTTTTTCTTTTAGTGCAGTGAGCATATCAATAAAGTGGCGAGCGGTTTCTATATCAATACCACCGCGACCTAATTGAGGCGCACCACCTAAATGCATAATTGCATTTGTAGCTAGCATTTCTACCAAGTTGATAAATTCTGGTGAAGGAGTAGCAGGAGGTCTTGATGCTTCAGCAGGGTTTGACGCTTCTTGCATTGGTGGTGGAGTTATATCTGGTTTAGTCTCAGCATTTTTTTTATTTTGTTCTTTTGCTGGATCTTTTGTTGGAGATGGTGTAGGTTCTGTTTCTGGTAATGGTTGGCGTAAACTACCATCAGGATTAAACATCCGTCTATCTCTAACTGTAACTTCTTGTTCTTGGTTTTTACTCATAAATCTTCTTCCTGGTCAAAGCTCAAATAAAATCTTACATTAATAGTATAATGCTATTTTGTTTTCTAGCGCTATTATGCTAGCACTAAGCAGGCAAAAGAAACAACTAGAGTTGTTGCTCAAAAGCTTAGGAATGCTAGCTTGCAAATACTCAAACGAACAAATACCAAAAATTTTAACAGATTGGATAAATTCTATGCTTAAACGAAAGTTTATTTATTTTTGCTTTTGCTTGATAATCACATTTTGCTCTTTTATTAGTGTGATTGCTCAAGATAAAACACTTACTCCAGAAATTATTCTTGGAATAAAAACCATTGTAGATGCACAGATTTCCCCAAATTCAGAAACAATTTTATTTCAAGTCAGTCGTGCAAGACGTGAAGAAGAAGGTCCTGGTAGTTCAATTAGCGAAATTTGGATGATGCCTTCAAAAGGAGGTAATGCTACAAGATTTACTTATAATGAAAAAAGCGATCGCTTGATTCAGTGGGCTAAAGATGGAAAGTCTTTTGCGTTCCTTTCTCAAAGAGGATCAATCCCCTATAGCCAAATCTACCAAATTTCCATAGATGGTGGAGAAGCAAAAAGAATTTCTAATACTGAAAACACAATAACTAGCTTTAAGTGGTCTCCTGATGGAGAAAAGATAGCTTTTTTAATGGTTGACCCTAAAACTAAAGAAGAAATAAAAAATGAAAAAGAAGGTAAAGATTGGGTTGTTGCAGATAAAGATTACAAACATACTAGACTTTACTTACTAGACCTTAAAACCGGTGAACATAAGCTATTGACCAAAACAGCTATGACAGTTAATGAATTTGATTGGGCACCAAATGGTAAAGAATTAATTTTAGCAGCAGCAGATACTCCAACTGTTGATGATATGTTTATGAAAACTAAGCTGTTAGTACAACCTCTTGATGGAACTGAACCACATCTTTTAGTTAAAACTGAAGGAAAATTAATCTCTCCTCACTGGTCACCTGATGGAAAATGGATTGCCTGGCTAGGTGCTACTTCCTTTAATGATCCTTTTGCAGGAAGTGTTTTTGTTGTCTCTTCACAAGGCGCAACAGCAGAAAACTTAACAACTGGCTTTGTTGGCTCAGCTACAGGATTAAGCTGGTTGCCTGGCTCACCTAGCACAGTTGTATTTACTGCTACAGAAAAACAAGTAAGTACTTTAACTTCCATTACAGTTCCAGATAAAAAGCAAACTGTTTTGAATTCTCAAAACTTAGCATTCTTTTCTAATGCAAGTTTTAGCAGTAATGGAAAAACTTGGGTAATAGCTGCAAATGCTCCTCAACACCCTAATGAAATTTTCTTAAGTGAAACTGGAAGTAAATCAGCTAATAAACTTACCAATTTTAACCCTCAACTAGCTGACTTAAAGCTTGGTGAACAAGAAGTAATTAAATGGAAAAGTGTAGATGGTTTAGAAATTGAAGGTGTAATAGTTAAACCAGTAGGCTATGAAAAAGGTAAACGTTACCCTGTAATACTTCAACCTCATGGTGGGCCAGAAGCAGCAGAACTAAATGGTTGGTATGGTAGCTATTCTCGTTGGGGTCAAATGCTTGCAGGTAAAGGTTATATAACTTTTTATCCAAATTATCGTGGAAGCATTGGCCGTGGAGTAGCTTTTTCTAAAGCAGATCATCGCGATCTAATGGGTAAAGAGTTTGATGATATGATTGCTGGCTTGGATTATTTAATCAAAGAAGGAATGGCTGATGCTGACCATATAGGTGTTGGTGGTGGGAGTTATGGCGGTTATACATCCGCTTGGGCAGCAACTTATGGAAGCAAACGCTTTAAAGCTTCTATTACTTGGATGGGCATTACCAATTGGTATAGTATGACTGGTGTATCAGAGATTTTCTTAGAAAACTCTACTGTACATTGGGATTTAATGATGTATGACAATTTCTCACTTTATTGGGATCGTTCTCCAATTGCTCATATCAAAAACGCTAATACTCCAACCTTAATCATTCATGGAGCGCAAGATACACGTGTGCCTTATGAACAATCTCAAGAATTTTATACAGCCTTGAAATGGAAAGGTGTACCTGTAGAGTTTGTGACCTATCCCCGCGAAGGTCATGGTGTAGCTGAAAAAGCCCATCAATATGACTTTATGACTCGTGTTTTAGCTTGGTTTGATAAGTATGTAAAATAAGCCAAATTGCTAATGGGCAAAGACTACACCTTTGCCCATTATTTTAATTATAATAACATTTGCAATTCAAACAGGTTATAAACAATATTTTACAAACTATCAAATTCTTCCGAGCCATCTTCACAATATTCTATAAAAGTTTTCTTTGATAATTGCTTTGGCGTTATAGCAAGTTCAACAGGCAAATCACCGCTTATCTTGGCAAGAATACAGGCGATGTTATCATGGCCGCCTTTTTCATTTGCAGCATTTATCAGTTGGGAACAGGCAAGATCAATACTGGCAGATTCTCTAATTATTTTTACTATCTCTTCATCTTTCAACATCTTAGTCAACCCGTCAGTGTTTAACAACAATATATCTCCATCTGCTAATTCAAGGCTATGGAAAATAGCAACACCTTTTGGAAAAGCTCCAACTGCATTAAGTAGAACATAGCGTCCATGTGATTTGTTTGGATCCTCCCCTTCTGGCGGACTTATATGGCTAAACATTGTCTGATCTGTTGTAATTTGTACTATTTTTTCTCCCCGTATAAGATAGGCTCGTGTCTCACCAACCTGAGCAATATAGGCTAAATCATTTTCTATTGCTACTACTGTAAGTGTAGTGCAACAACCACAATATTCATTGTTGCTACTTGTTAATTTAAATATAGCTTCATTAGCTGTTTTTATTGCTGTGTCGATTTGTTTACTAAAATTGATGGTTTGATATTCTAACGACTTTTGATATTCAAATAAAGAATCTCGTAAGGTTTCAAGAGTTAGTTGACTTGTTATTCTTCCTCTTGAGCCTGGATTACCATCAGCAACCGCTAAAACACTTCTATTGTGCTGGCTTTGAATAGGTATTGTCTGTTCAACTTGATTATCAGCCATACTCCAGCTGTCATTGCTTAAGTCAACGAGAAGAAAATTATCTTCATTGTCTCTTCTTAGTAAACCTATATCTGTGGCAGCACAAACGTCTATAGTTATTTGTTTAGCTTTTTCACAACCATAACAGATATGCATTTTCCTAGTAATATCCATTTCTACTCCTAACACTTATGAATATGCTTAGCTAAGACTACTTTTAATTCAGAGCTATCAGGTTTAGCTAAAACATTTTCTTCTTATCAGATGAAAGTTTTGAAGTATTAGATTTAATATAATTTCTGACTTGAATAGAGACATAAGGATCATTAGATAAATCCCGCAAATCTTTAGCTGTCATTCCTTGGATAAAATTTAGAGCTAAACCTAAAGTAATATGTCTTGTACGTAATAGTGCATACTTAATATCATAACGACAAGACCATTTACCATTAGTTGCAACTAGTTCAACTAAATGAGGTTTTATTGTAGATTTACGGATAGTTGCACAAACAATACTCTCTTTTAAGAAAGGGTTTGTAAGAGTTGCAGCAACTACTTCTCTACTTCCATCATCTAGCAGCATTCCTAAAAGCCTTTCGCCATTAGCTCTTCTTGCTAAGGTAAGTTTTTCACCTAATGCAAGTTGTGTAAGCTTTTTACATAATAGTTCTTCACTAGCAACTTTTACCTCAGGAGGTATTGCAGGTATAAGCATTACATTTAGAACATCAAAGGTAAATAATTGAGCTACAAATTTAAGTGTAATAGAAGCTGGGACTTTGGGGTTAATAGTTAGCGTTTTTTTAATCTTGTAGCTAGCTTGTACCCGTTTATCCCCACTAAAGCGGCGTAAGAATTCTTGGGTTAAATCTTTACGTTCTGCTAGGAGTTCCAGTTCTGGCTCAGACAAATCTTCATTATCAAGCAAGGCATGAAGAACTTCTTCAGCTTTATCAAAAAGCAGCAGCCTACGGTTTTCTAAGTCAGCCTGTCTAGCAGCAATAACACGTCGATATATATCAATTAAGTCATTTGATAAATCGCTCATACAAAACCTCTTAAAGTTTTAATCAGCAATTGCACTAGCTTTTTTACGTTCTAATTTAAGCTCTAAGGCTTTTGCTACAGCACTACGAGGATTGACAATTCCCCAACCTTGGCGCTCAAAAGAGACTTGAGGTAAGCGTTGTGCTGTTTTAATAAGTATATATTTAACTTCTTGAGGCGTTAATGCTGGATTTGCCTCAAGCATCTGAGCAACTATAGAAGAAACAATTGGAGCAGCAAAAGATGTCCCATCAACATGTTTATAGTGCTGAGAAATTACATTATTAGAGCTAATTTTAATTTGAACTAAATGACGAATCAAATAAATATCTAAAGAAATTGCAGCATCAAGTTCTGGATCAATCCCTTTATGTTCAGCTATTACCTTACGAATACTGTTATCTGGAGTTTTTTCTAATTTTTCCAAAAGCATTGCCTGAGAAGCAGTAGGAGTACCAGGTAGAATTGGAGCAGCAACCCAAATTCCAGGGGCTACAACTTCTGGTTTTTGAAGTCCATCTATTGTTGGGCCATAACTTGAATGATACATATCATCAGTATTTGGATCTAAGGTATTTTTATCATCTAAGCCACCAACTGCAATTACTGAAGGAGAACTAGCTGGAGGAATAACCCCATGATTTTGTTGATGTCCTGCATTACCAGCCGCAGCAATTACGACCATTCCTTGTCTTACAGCTTCTTCGGCTGCTTGGCAAAGACTGTCATGTAGATAAGAAATCTCATAATCCCCACCGCAAGAAATATTTACAACTTTAATATCATACTTACGACGGTTCTTTATTACCCATTCTAATCCCTTAGTGATGTCATCATGTTTAATGCGTTGAGAAGTACCTACTTTAACTAGTACTAAACGAGCATTAGAAGCTATGCCCCGGTAAATTCCTCTAGATAAATGACCATTACCAGCCGCAACAACAGATGTCATCATTCCGTGCCAACTAGAAGCATCACGAGACATTAACTCTTTTATACTACAACGTTGAGAGACTAAATTTTTATAGCCTACAATTCTAATTTCTGGTCTAGTTAAATCAGGGTGCCAAAAAAAACCAGAATCTAAAAAAGCAATTGTAACTCCATTGCCAGTAAATCTTGGACTTGCACCTAATCTAAGTGGAGTTGGAAGAATTTTTAATTCTTCATTAGAATCTTTGTCAACATAAGCATCTAATTCTGCTTGACCAGAGATAAAGCGTTCTACACAATCATTACAAACATAATTTTTACCATTCCATCTAGGAATATTTGCATGTAAAATTGCTTGTACATAACTGCCTAAATCATTTCCATAGCGTGATTGTCGTTCTTCAACTTCATGAAGACAAACCAAGCAGATTCTTTTTTTCATTAAAAAAACTCCTTAAAAACCCATATTGCACAAAACGCTAACAATTAAGAATAGAACTCTATAAGCAAAACTTTTGCTAAGTTGATTTATAGATAATCTAGGTTGTTGGTTTAGATTATTGAGTTGATATTTTATATGACATTAAAATCTATCTATTATACAAAAAGTCAGCTTACTTCTTGAACTAGTAATTCTCAGGAGAGAGATTTTCTAGTAAATTCTATACTTAAACCCAAAAGATTTGTATTGGAGAATTGTATAAGGGAAATTTATGGTATTTTGGAAGGTTGTTTTATTTTGAGGGAGTTATGTAACTGGAGTTTTAGCAAGCCATAGGCTTGCCAAAACCCCAGCTAATATGTACATTAAACCCTTGGGTATATTTACTAGGAATTGCCGCTTAAACCACCAGAATACATTTGGAAACTGCTCCAAACTTCATCAATAACTTTTTCATTATTTTTATATTCTTCTTCTGGGCTAGCAACAAACATTAAGAAATTATCATTTTTGTCGATACCAACAAGCAATTTACCTTTAGTTTTTGCACCACCTTTATCTGTAGAACTAAATTCTACTAAATAATAATCACTATTTAGCTCTTCTTTAGTATCACTAAATTTGATATCCTTCTCACCCATACCTTCCAAAACACTTTTAGCTTTTACAAGTATTTTGTCTTTTTCTGAATCAGGATCTGTATATGCTACCACCATTACCATAACCTTTGCAGGATCTGGCAATACAGCTAGATAAACATCTATATCTTCATCAACAGATTGCCAATCATCTTTTGTATTTTCAGGGACTTGAAATTCATAACCTCTATTTTGATCATATACAGTAACCCAATCTGCTGGCACAGCTACTTTTTTACCTTCTGGCACAGTCTTTGAGTTTGCTGGTGCATTAGGAGGTTTTTCACCTGGCTTTAACTTGGTGTTAGTTTTAGGTTTGTTATTTGCTACTTTATTAGTGGAATTAGCTTTAGGAGTTGAGCTAGGACTATTAGCTGGGGCAGGAGTTGTAGTGCTTTTTCCACAAGCACTGATAAGCAACACTGCAGATAAAATACTGCTTACTAAAACTGTTCTAATTTTCATTATATCTCCTCTATTTTGACACAAAATTATTTAAAATTTTTATCATTCTGTCTTTAACTAATTAACAATTTATGTAAGTAGGTTTTTATATATAAGACAGAGTAATCCTTCGTAAAAGTTACAGTTATTTCCCTACTCTACACATAAAAGCATCCTATTAAGAAAGCTCATAAATAAATGTGCATTCTAAAATAAAAAAGTATCATTATTTTATATTTTTATTGCAGATTTTAAAAAAAATAACCGGGGAGCTAACAAAAGATATTGACTTAAAGGGTTAGAACTATATTAGCCTGGGGGTAGAAACTGTAAAATAAAATCTCGATAAATCTAGACAAAATATATAGAATTGAATAATGAAACTAACAATAAAAGAAGCAGCCAAAGAATTAGGAGTAGCGCAAGAAACCTTAAGAAGATGGGAGGCAGAAGGAAAAATAATAACAGAAAGAACCAAAGGAGGTCATAGAAGATATGATGTAAGTAAGTTAATAGGGGTTAGGCCAAGGCAGCAACAGTCAGTAAGTAAAATAACAATAGGATATGCCAGAATATCAAGTCATGACCAAAAAGAAGACCTAAAAAGACAAGTAGCATTAATAGAAAGTTATTGTGCAGCGCAAGGTTGGACTTATGAAATAGTACAAGATATGGGAAGTGGGCTAAATTACCATAAAAAAGGACTAAGAACTTTAATAAAAAGGATTTGCAAAGAAGACATAGGACGGCTAGTATTAACACATAAAGATAGGTTACTAAGGTTTGGGAGTGAATTAATATTTTCCTTATGTGAGCATTTTTCAGTAGAAGTAACAATAATCAATGCGAGTGAAGACAGTAGTTTTGAAGAAGAATTAGTAAGTGATGTATTAGAAATAATTACAGTATTTTCAGCGCGACTTTATGGAAGTCGTTCACACAAAAATAAAAAAGTAATGGAAAAACTAAAACGAGCAGCTAATGAAATCAGCAGTTAAAATACGACTTCTAGTAGAGCCTCAAGTAGAACAAACATTGGATGGACAAAGTAAAATAGCTAATTGGCTTTACAATAAACTGCTAGAAACATCATTAAATCTACGCAATGAATATATAAAAAATCAAGACAAAGAAGTAGGCTTCACTCTTTATAGTAAAAGAGGGTTAAGAGATTTAGTGCCAGAATTAAAAGTCCAAGCACCATTTCTAAAAAGTGTATATTCAAGTGTGCTAAAAAATGCAGCACTTAGGCTCTCACGAGCAATAGAACATACCAAAATAGCCGTCATAAAAAGCGTAAAGTAGAAACAAACTGGCCTAAATACAGGAGTTGGAAGAGAAAATGGTTTTCCCTAGAATATGATGAGCCTTGGAAAGGATACTCATTAGATGGAAAAACGCTACAATTGCAATTAGGAGTAGACTTAGAAGGAAAACGGCTAGCAGTAGTACTAGAATTAGCAGAAAGTTTTCCATTTTCTCAAGAACTAGTCAAAGGCTTAAGAATAATAAAACAATCAAATGAGTTTTTTGCAGTATTTAGCATAGATAGACAACTACAACCAATACAACAAGCTTCCAAAACTAACTTAAGAATAATAGCATTAGACCCAAATCATAAGAATTTAGCATATGGAGTAGCAACAGACTTAAGAGCAATCAGTATAGATGTCTTAAGTAAGTTAAAGGATATAGATGAGAGAATAGATTATCTAAAAAGCCGTAGAGATAGATGTGAAAAACATTCCAGATTAGTAGAGTACAAAAGGGAAGATGGCTCAATACATAAGCACTATGAGCCATCACGCAGATATAAATATTTTGATAAAATGTTGCAAAAAGCATACCTAGTACGTCGAGAACAGACAAAGATGTACTTGAATACCTGTGCAAATAAATTATGTAAGGAGTATGACGTAATAGCAATAGGGGATTATGCTCCACATGGAGGAGGAATAACGAGAAAGATGCGTAGAGCGATGAATAATCGCTCACTAATAGGAAGATTTAAGCAAACAGTTGCTTGGGTAGCATTACGTTCAGGAAAAATCTATCTTGAATATGAGGAAAAAGGCACAACCCGAACTTGTCATAAAGCTGAATGTGGATATGTGGTAGAGGGAGGATTAAGTCCTTCTATAAGAGAATGGAGTTGTCCTAAATGTAATACATTTCATATAAGAGATGAAAATGCTGCAATAAATGGTCTTAACATTATATTTGATAAGTTAAAATTGCCTCGCTTAGGCCGCGCTCTAGCTGTATCGGAGCGATGGGCTTGGCAGGTCTTGCCTAGTGGAGTTTTGGCTTCGCGGGGGCAGGGCGGTTTTTCTAAAGAAAAACATCTGCCAAGAAATTAAAACGGAGAGCGTGATTGCTCCCGATCCAGTTGATTAAATGCATCAGTTCGCCGGATGTGTAGGTTTGATCAAGTTTGGAAGAGCGGTTTTAGACTTACTAAAACCCCAATAGGAAAATATTACTTGCTGTTAACAGGCATTACATTATCATCAGAGTTTCGATCAACTAGTTTGTTATATGGGTCAATTCCTGCTCTAGTTGGAATTTCATCAACCTTAACTTCAAACTCCATTTCTGGCTTGTCAATCTTGTATTTTTGCAAATGAAGTACTTTCTCTTTTTTCTTTTCACCTGCAAAAATTCCAATATCTATCATATCGTTTATAGAGATTTCTTTTTCTTCGCCTTCACCAGTGGCACGGAATTTTTTTGCTTGAATCTTAATTTTGACTAAGTATTTTCCATCATCAGATTTATGATAACTAGCTTCTAAAGCTTTATTTTCAAACAAGGTTATAGTTTCAAAAAGATCTTCTATTAAATATTGTAAATCTGCTGGAGTTGCTTCTTTTAAATACTTAATTAGTTCTATTGAGCTAGTATAAGGAGGTTCTTGATAAGCACAAGAAGCAATATATTTTCTTAGTGCATTGTTAAGAGCATCTTCCCCAATGTAGTCTTTAAGTGCATACATTGCTAAACTACCTTTTTCATAATGGATATATGGCTGATTTTCTACTCTAACAAGTGGTTGTTCTTTTTTAGTTTCTGAACCTCGGTTACGTAAATAACGATCTAATTCATGTTTTAGGAATTTTTTAATGTTGTCTTTGCCAAATTCTTTTTCCATAACCATTAAGGCAGAATATTGAGCCATAGTCTCAGAAAGTAATGTTGAGCCTTGTACAGCACCACCTATCACTTGATGCGCCCACCATTGATGCCCTAGCTCATGCGCAGTTACATAGTAGGTGTAATCTATATCTTCTTTTTCATCTATTTGTGCAATAAACCCAATAGATTCAGAATAAGGGATAGTATTTGGAAAAGATTGAGCAAAAGTAGCATAACGAGGAAATTCTATGATTCTAAACTGTTTATGCTGATAAGGAGAAAAGTTTTTAGTAAAATACTCTAATCCCTTTTTTGTAGCATCAATCATACGATCTACATTATATGGATGAGCTTTATGATAATAGACTTCAATATTTACATCATTCCATTTATCTCTTTTAACCTCATATCGTCCTGACATAATAGAAAAGAAATTAAGTATTTTGGTATCACCCATTTTATATTCAAAGTAGCGACGACCATTTTCAACCCAATCCCTTTGCAGATAACCAGGAGCAATGGCTATTTGATCAGGTGTAGTGCTAATAGTAGCTTCAAAATTTATCCAATCTGCATCATTAGAAACATAGTTGTTCATTCTAGCAGCCATATCATCAGGAGGAGGAAGTTCAGCTCTTTCTGCTAAACCTTGTTTTTTGCGTTCATTTTTACTATCTAGCTCAAAATCTTTGTTATATCCAATGTGTGGAAAAAATTGACTGCTATCAAAAAATGTTCCATTAGCAGCTAATTGGTTTACTTCTCCATTGTTACGAAATCCTTTGCTTATATATTCTAACTCTACCTCCATATTTATTTTTTCACCAGGTTTAAGAGGTGAGGTAAATTTATAAATATGATACCCTAAGTTTTTATCATTAAGTTCTTCTTTATTTTCTCTGTCAAATGTAAGTTTTTTAAGATCTTCTTCTGGCATTAAAATATGGATAGAATCTATATCTTGATTAGTTTTATTGAGTAAAACATAAGAAGCTTTTGCCTGGAATGAGCGTTTTTCTGGGAAAAGATCTACATTTACTTTAGTTGAGATAATTCTTGGTTGAGGAATCTTTTCATACTTCTTGTAAAGTTTTTCATAGTTAGCTTGTTGTTTCTCTGCTTTGTCCTGATCAGAATACTTGTTGAGTATATTAGTGTTATAAAAAATGTAGCTTCCACTAGCTAAAAAAGCTATCAAACATACAGCTAATGCAATTACAGCCGAACCCACTTGAGCCTTTGCTTGCTTAAAACGCAAGCTTAAACTTGTATCAGTGCCTCTAACTAAAAAAAGTACAGACAAAATTGCTAATATTCCAGCAAAAGAACACCAATAGAAGTTAAACCAAAACAATGGTTTAACAAAATGGCCAAACCCATTCATGTCTGAATAAGTATAAGACACATTACTAGAGTATTGATATATATTATGTTGATACCCAAGTTGGCTTAGAGCAATTTCTGAAATATAGAAAAGCACCATTACCACATGCCCAGCAAACTTATTTTTAATAAGTGTTTGTACAAGTAGAGCTAATGCAGAAAGTTGGAAAAGATAAGGGAAAAATATACCAAAGTATTGCTTTAGATAAAGAGTTAACTCAAAGTTAAAATAACCTTTATAGGCTTGAATTAAGACTCCTGTTATTATTAAAGCTATTATCAACACAATATGAACTAGCATTAAAGCTACTAATCGGCTTAAATAAGTTAAACTACCCGACAAAGGAAATGCATCATAAATTTGAGCAAAATTTGCCTCTCGCTCTTTCCAAACTAGTTCCCCAGCATAAACAGTAGAAATAATAATGAAAAATAACGTAAACGATCCACTAGTTAACTCTAACATAGTATAAGTAACAGGATAAGTAGGTGTACCAAAGAGCCTCCCAGCTTGAGAGCCATTTAATATAACGACTATCATCCCTATTAAAAGAATAGCCCAGAAAGACAGAGACTTAAAAATTCCTAAGAAGTTAAATTTAGATAAACTTAAAAACTGTGAAGTTTTAGAACCAAAGGAAAAATCTTGGATACTTTTAGGCAAGGATAGATGAACTTTTTGAGTAGCTTCAGGGATTTCATAAAGTTTTTTACTAGAACGAACAGAAATTGCTTCTGAGGAAAATTTAAACCACTTCATTACAGCTAAAACAGACACTAATCCAAGTCCAGACCAAAGCAAGCGGTTGTAAAGAATCACCCCAGAAAGTGGAATATATAAAGTATTTTTCTCTGAAACAGTCCAATATTGTGTTGTGTAACTTATTGCTCTTATTGCAAAAGGATCAAACAAAGCTGGAAGAAACCTATTATCAATATCATTAGATAGTGCTATAGAAATAAAATAGAGAGCAAAAAATACTACAGATTGCAAATAAACAGCTAAAACACTTCGGCTAAGAGTGCCAACTAAAAAAAACAATGAACCTAAGAAAAATATATTAGGGACTACTATGACTAAAAATGGTTGTAGATAGCTAAATAAATTAAAGTGGGCTATTTTTTCTGCATCAACCCAAGGCATAAAGCTACCTATCATCATGCCTATGGTAATACCAGAAAATACTAAAGCAGATAATAGTAAGGAGGCTGAAAGTCTGCCAAGCAAATAGCTAGATTTTTTAATTGGTGTAGTAAAAAAGATTGAATAAGTATTTTGCTCAAAGTCCCTATAAATAGCCGTTCCGGTGATTGCAGAAACTATTGACATGCCCAAAGCCATAAATATGGTATTAGTCAAAGCAATTAAGTAAGAACTGTTTTTTAATATCTTTGCTCCAACTCCGCCAATACTTATGGAATCACTGCTTACTATAAAAAAGCCCATAAGCAACCAAAGAGCAAAATAAACATAAGTAGATATTCTTTTAAGTCTAAATTTGATTTCAAAAAGAAAGATTTCCTTAAACATTTTTTATAGTTTCCCAGGATTTATTTATGAAATTGATGGTTTGTAGGTTATAGCACTATGCCTTCATTAATTGCTAGGAAGTAGACATTTTCTAGATCAGCTTCAGCCGGTGTAAACCCTTCATCAAGAGGCTCTTTAGAAAAGACATTTATTTGCATGCGGCCAGCAACTAATCTATTAGAAATTACTTTATATTTAGATTGATACTCTTCAAGTTCATTTTTTGAAATAAATTTTTTCCAGATACTATTTTTGATCTTTTCAATTGATAAAATAGGATCTCCAGAAAGTAAAACCGTACCTTTGTTGATAATTGCCATATTTGTACAAAGTTCTTTAACATCTTCAACAATATGGGTAGAAAGTATAATTATTACGTTTTCGCCTATTTCGCTTAAGAGATTAAGAAAGCGGTTGCGTTCAGCAGGATCTAGACCAGCAGTTGGCTCATCTACAATAATTAATTTTGGATTGCCAAGAAGCGCTTGTGCAATACCAAATCTTTGTCGCATACCACCAGAATATCCGCCTAAATTCTTTTTGCGAACATCATAAAGATTAGTCTGCTCTAGCAATGCCTTAACTGTTTCCTTACGTTGTTTTTTGCTAGTTAAACCTTTTAGAATCGCTATATGGTCAAGTAAATCTTCAGCACTCATATTTGGATAAGTACCAAAGTCCTGAGGTAGATATCCAAGCATTTTTCTTATTTCTTCTTTATTTTTTAGTACATCTATATCTCCAAGTGTAATGCTACCTTCATCAGCTTCCTGCAAAGTTGCTATAGTTCTCATCAAACTAGATTTACCAGCACCATTTGGCCCAAGTAGCCCAAACATACCTCTAGGAATTGTGAGAGAAAGATTATTTAAAGCCTTAACACCATTAGGGTAAGTTTTTGAAAGATTTTTAATTACTAGTTCCATAATAGATTTAGTAGTTCCATGTAGTTAATTTTATAATGCTTAGAATGTTGACTACTATAAACAAAAAAAGAGTTAAAAATGTTTCAATTAAATAGTAAATAGCTTTGGAAAGTTTCTTTATTACATAACATATTAAGCTAAGTGTACATACTATATAGACACTAACTACTTGTTAGGTAACTACTTTAGCTAAGACTCTAGTAAAATTGCTTATTTTTATTCCGCTTGATTGTAAAGGGCTAATCCATTTATAATAGTAGTAGGTCTAATTTTTTATTTTATAATAATATAGTTTACACGTTGTTTTTATTAACATTGTTTTATTAACCGAAAGGATTAATGTGGTTAAAGAATCTGTAAAAATAAAAAAACAACAAGAAGCGGCCGAAAATAGTGAGCGCGCGGCTGGTGTCTTTATGCAACTTTTAGGTCTGATGCCAGCAGATCAACAAGATATAATGCTTTCCCTTATAATGGACGAAAATCGTCTTCAAGAGCCTGAAGAATTTCGAAGTCTTTTCTTAAATTCACTAGAAACTTTAGACTTAGATCAAAATAGATCAGAAATTGTTCGTATGCTCTTAGAGCTTATTCCTGTGGAAACACTAGTTCCAGAAGTTTATGAAAAATATCGTCCAATGGTAGCTGATGCTGCTAATGTAATTTTATCTCAACTTAGTACAAATCGCTTACGTACTAAGCTTGTAGAACAAATGATGTTGCCTTTTGAAGCTTCCATAGCTGAGCGACTTGTTACTTTAATTGCTCGTATGCCAACTTTACAAAAGTTAGGGCAAATCATTGCTCGTAACCGCAATCTAGATCCTAAATTCCGTAAGTTATTGCAAAAACTAGAAAATAGTATCAAAGATGCAACCTATGAATCTATTTTAGAGCGAGTAAATCAAGAATTAAAACACCACATTAAAATCTATAAAATCAAAATTAGTAATCGCTTTCTAGCAGAAGCTAGTGTTTGTGCTGTAGTACCTTTTACTTGGCATAATCCTGATGATGGTATTCGCCGTCGTGGTGTTTTTAAAGTTCTAAAACCTTTTATTTCAAATTATTGGACTGAAGAATTAAAAATTCTAGAAACATTAGCTAACTTTTTAGACCATAATCGTGCTAATTATGGGCTTCCAACTATTGGATTTAAAGAACTTCTTAAGGAAGTAAGAGAACTTCTTAAAAAAGAAGTGAAATTGCCTATAGAACAAGAGCGTTTAATTCAAGCCCAAAACTTTTACTCTGAAGATGAAGATGTAAGAATTCCTCACTTGTTACCAATGAAGACGGCAACTGTGACTGGAATGGAGTTTCTTGATGGGCAAAAAGTTACCTCTGCAGCTAATCGTCATCCTGAAAACAAAAGACGTATTGCTGAGCTAGTTTTAGATAAGCTGATTGTTTCTGTACTTTTTAATATGCATGATGAATCTCTCTTTCATGCTGATCCTCATGCAGGCAATCTATTTTATAGTAATGAAAGCGATGAGTTAATCCTGTTTGATTGGGGTTTAAGCTGTACACTAAAACGTTCTAGCCGTCGTGAAATAGTTCAACTTATTCTTGGTTTTATACTTAATGACCAAAAAAGAGCTATTCAAGCAGCTTGTAATTTGACAGAAGGTAAGTTAAATGCTGGTCAAACTACTATAATTGAGCGTAAAGTTTTAGGCATTTTTACTTCACTTCCTAAATTCCCTCTAGTTCGCCTTGAACCTCTTACTCGCTTGCTTGATGAGTTAATACTAGACGGAATTCGTTTCCCTGCTGAACTATTAATGTTCCGTAAAAGCTTGTTTACCTTAATAGGCGTGTTGCATGATATTGATCCTGATTTCAATATTGATTGGCATATAACCCGCGCTTTACTAAATCAATTACTTAAAGAATTACCTAGCAGATTTATTAGTTCTCCTTGGTCGCACAATTACCCAACTCAGATTACTACTTGGGAACTTCGTGGAGCAATAGTAAAACTTTCACAAATTGCAGCACACCTTGGTTTAGAACTTACACAACTTTTGGCTCAATTTGGTCTAGAAAAAGCAAGTGAATCACTCTATCAGTCTGGATTCCCTTTTGCTAGACCAGTTCCTGCTAAAAGCTAGATTAGCATTTAGATTTTTCTTAGTTATTTAAATTTAGCAAAAATACTATCATGACACTTATTAACCTAGTAAAAAATACTGGGTTAATAAGGCTTCAAGACTACACATTTTAAGTTATTACAACTTAAACTTATTTATGGTTAATAAATCTCCTAGGCAAAACCATCTACAACAGTTTGTAAAACTAGTAATAATCACTCTAGGAGTTATTATTAATCTATGTTGCAATGTAGAACCTGTAAAATATGATCTAAGCATTACTAAGGATCATTTTGAAGAATATTCCATTTTTTCCCAAAGAATAGATCCATATAATTTACCCAAACCATTTGATACACCTTCTGCTAACAATCCAGCCAAAGTAGTAGCAATACCACCAGAAATCAAACTAGAGTTACCAAAAGGTTTTAAGGTTTCTGTTTTTGCTGATCATCTGCGCTACCCAAATTTTTTAACAGTTGCTCCTAATGGAGATGTTTTTGTTTCAGAGGCAGACACTAATATTATTACTGTATTAAGAGATACTAATAAAGATGGAGTAGCAGATTTTCGTGAAGTTTGGGCAAATCGTGATATGGGTTTAAGAATCCCCTTTGGACTAACCTTTCATGATAATTTTCTTTATGTTGGTAATGCTGATTCTATAGTACGTTTTTCTTATGAACCTGGCCAAACCAAAGCAAGCAAAGCAGCACAATTTTTAACAGATTTTCCTCCCTGGCAAATAATGTATCTTCACACTATAGCATTTGCTCCTGATGGTAAAAAAATGTATGCAGGAATTAGTTCTTCAATGAATGTTGGAGAAGAAAAAGATGCTCGTAATGCTACAATTATGGAGTTTAACCCAGATGGAACAGACGCCAAAATCTATGCTACTGGGCTAGCTGCCCCAACAATGCTACTTTTCAACCCAGAAAGTAAAGAACTTTGGGCAAGTTGTGAAGAACGCAATGAGATGGGAGATGATTTACCTCCAGATTTTTTTACTAGTATTAAGGCAAATGGCTTTTATGGCTGGCCTTATGCCTATATTGGCCCAAACCCTGATCCAGCAATGGAAGGCAAAAGAATGGATCTAGTGGCTCAAACAATTATTCCTGATGTTTTAGTTCAAGCTCATGCTGGCCCGCGTTCAGCAGTATTCTATACTGGAACACAGTTCCCAGAAGAATATCGTGGAGATGCTTTTATTGTATTAGCTGGCTCAGGCAATCGTAGTAAACTTGCAGGTTATAAAGTAGTTAGAGTTAGGTTTCTAAATGGTGTTCCTGTAGGTGTTCCAGAAGATTTTATGACTGGTTGGGTAGTTGATGAAACTAAAGGAGAAATTTGGGGAAAACCCACAGGTTTAGCCCTAGCACAAGATGGAGCTTTACTTGTTTCTGACGTAGTTAATCATTGTATTTGGCGAGTTTCTTTTACTAAAAAATAAATATTATTTTGTTATCCTACTAAATACACTTTTTTTCTTAAAAGATCTCCAGTCTTGGCTTGCCGTTTAATAGTTGTTTCTTTATAATAGCCGAGTTTGTTAATCACTTGTGCTTGGAAAGGTGGCTGAGTGGTTGAAAGCAACGGTCTTGAAAACCGTCGTAGGTTTACGCCTACCGTGGGTTCGAATCCCACCCTTTCCGTAAAATAACCCAGCAATTGCTGGGTTATTTGCTTTTACCTACCTGATTTCTCTAAATTTATAGATGAGTAAAAAATAAACTAGTTTTTATAGCCAATAAAAAACATAAAATAAATCCTGCTATTATAGAAAAACCAAGCCCACAAGCCGTTCCTTTCAAAACATCTGCTTCTATATCTAGACCAAGAGAGTTAATTATTGATAAACCCAAAATAACAAGAATCTCTATTAAAAATAAAAAACAAAATGCATTTAATAGAAAAACTTCAGAAGTCAAATTTATTAAAAAAACTAAAATTGCACAAGTTTTGAAAACATCAACATTTTGGTTACTTACTTCAACTCTAAATCTGTTTGGCTCCTCATAGTTCTCTTCATTAATAATAGGTATTCGTATATTTGAGCAACGAGAACAGCTACCATTTCTTGGATTAAATAGATCTCTTTGATGACAAATTTCACAACGCTCCGGTAAATATTCATTTCTAACAATTATCTTACCAGCGTATTTACCCATAAAACTATTTTCTATTTCCATAAAATTACACCACTTTATTAAATCTAGAAATTGAACGCGTTCAAATTTAAGACAATGGTACTCTTAATTAAAATTGAAAGCAAGCAATTTTTGAACATGTTCAAAACAAGTTTTAATTTATTATGGCAAAAAAATAAGGAGGCTGGTGATAAATCACCAAACTCCTTAAATGAGGGTAAAAAGATTCTTTTGGCATTATATAACAATTTAGCCTGAGGTAAGGGTAACTTACCGCAGGCTAAGATAATAGCTCCCCCCAGCTAATTTTTGGGCAAGATATGTTTAACCCAAATTTATTGTAACTATGCTTACTTCATAACAAATTTCCATAAAACTATTAACCCCAATAACCCTATTATTAACAGAAAGATCCACAACCATTTATAACTGCTCTTTGAAGCAATTGGTGCACTTTGTGTCATAGCTTCAGGTGCACTTTGTGGTACTGGTTCACTCTTAGCTAAAACTGGTATAGACTTACCTCTAGCTTCTCTACCAACTGAGATTAAATTATAGGACTCACTAAAAGTAGAACTTGCCATAGGCTCAGGTGCAGCAGGAGCTTTTCTTGGCATAGCAGTTGGCATTGGAGCAGAAGCTCGTGCAGGAGCAAAAACAGGCTTAGGAGCTAGCGGTGATATTGGGGCAGCCATTTCTGGAATTGAACCAACTACAGTAGCCATAGGATCTACAGCTAGATTAGCCCCTTCTTCCCAACGAGCAGGCATTTCTACAGGCTGAACTACTTTGCGACTACGGCCTTCTTCATTAGTAACTTCCTGATCTACAGCAATAAAAGCAGTAAACTTAGTTAATATACTATACTTTACTGATAAATCTATAATTTGGCGTTTAATAGTTTCTTGAGCGGTTGGATCAATACGATAATTATCTTCTAGGTCTGTAACTCTAGTTTTAGCCCAAAGTTGAGCAATGGCAGAAAGAAAAGCCTCCTTGCAATCTACAACGGTTTCAAAATCACCGCCTGATACAAACTTGCCTTTTAATCGTACTTTGCCAAATTTTTTCATCATAAAAAATGTGCTTGTAGCACGACCAGTAAAGAGATCTGCAATATTTCTTGGGGCAACAGTAGACAGTTGTAAATCACTATCTACATCATAAATTTTTAGGTCTACAACTAATGGACTGCCTATTTCTCGACCCACATTTACAAGAGCCTCTTCCAGTTTACTTCCTGGAGTAACAAAAGTTGATGTTCCTCGGCCTACCTCAGCTAACTTTTTCAAAAACCCTTCATTTACAGCCGTATCAATTCCAACAGTAAAAAGCCTTGTACCATTTAATCTAGTTTGTACTTCTTTAACTATTCTAGATTCATCAGAAACTTCTCCATCTGTTAATAATACTATTACTGGAACTCTCTCATGCTTATCTTTACGGCGTTCTAAGCTATCAATGGCACAAGACAAAGCTATATAAGTTTCTGTGCCTCCTCCAGCAGCAATTTCCCGTAAATATTTTTCGCCTAGTTCAATACCGTAATAATCAGCAGGCATAAAATAACCATCTACACCATAAGTAAAGGATGGAGGTTGAAACCAACTAACACCATTACTGTAAGATTGTATTGCAAAACGATCTCTTGGGCCTAAAGTAGCAAGTAGCAAAGCACAAGATCTTGCAGCAGAAGCCATTTTCACACCTTGCATTGAGCCAGAACGGTCTAAAATAAAAACTACATCACGGGCTTGAGCAATAGCTTCTGTTTTAGGTGGAATAACTGATAGCATCCCATAAATATCACCTTTATCATCTTTGTAACCTAAAAGAGAAGTACGTAACTTATTTGTACTAGTAGCCCAACGAAGTACAAAATCTCTATCTAGTGGCTCATCATCTCTAGCCAAAGCAACTTTTACTCCTTCTCTTCCAGCAGAAGTTCGACTAGCATGTTGAGAACAACATAGATCTTTTATGTCTTCTCCTTCTTCAGAATCTCCCCAAAGTATTGTGACATCTATAGATAGTCCAACTTTTGGATTAAAGCCTTTAGCCAGTCTTGGAGGAGAAATCCTTGAAGCATCTGGAACAATGTTGGTATCAAGTTCTACACCATCCCCTACACTGTCACGTGAAACTGCTTGACCTGGAGTATAACGAGGAGCAACTACAAGTGGGAGACGTAGTTCAGTTGTACCATCATCAAAAAACATTAATCTTTCAGAGTAAGTAATTTTTACTGCAATTTCTTCACCTGGTTGAATATTACCAACTTGAACAGTAAAAACATCATCTCGTTCTTTTTCCATCAAAGCAGCGCGTTTTCCTTCATTAATTGCCTGCTGGTATTCTCGGCGAGCTTGACCACGTTCTTGAACCTTGCCTTTAACAATACGAGAGCCTACTTTCATTTCAAAATCGCTTACTGCTGCTGCTCCAGGTAAAGGAAATATATAAACAGCTTCTAAATATTCTGGATAGGGGTTTTGGAAAGTTTCTGTAATTGTTACTGAAGCAATTCTTTCTACAACTTTAGCGGTAATTTTTACATCTGCTAGGGGTAAAGTAATTTTTTTCTGCTCTCTTTGTGCAGAAATAATGCCTACCCCACGCAAACGCTCTTTTTCCACATCTATCATTGGTATAGCTACTGTCATCTTTTTACCCTCCATTAGAAGAATTTGATATTTTAATGATTCTTCTAGGTTTTAGACTATGTATTATTAGTTAGTATTTTTTTTGAGGTTTGTTAAGGTATTAAGAACCGCTTGAAATTTTTCAGTTAAGCTAGAAATATCTTGAGTTGGTCTCCAGGTCTCTTCAGCAACAATTTTCAAGCCTGGCTCAATAGTTATTTCTTGTAAACGAACAATACGAACTTCAACAGGACGTTTAACTCGTTCAGCAGCAATAGCACTAAGAATAGATTCTAACTCCTGTTCACTACGACCATAAAGACGAGATTGTATTTCTGATAAAGGTAGAGAAAGTCCTTGTAATGCTTTGATTGCAACTAGTTGTAACAAATGGCGGTTATTATAAAAGGCTTGACGGCCAATTATATCTGGACGATCCAAAAGCCCAAGTGTTGTATAATAGCGGATTGTGCGTGCATCTGGTGCAGCAGATACTCTATTATCTTGTTGGGCATCAAGCAAACCTTGCTCAGCAAGCCTTTTGTTTACTGCTTGTGATAATTCTTCTAAAGAAAATTTTTGCTGTTGCTTATCTTTTGCAATCATGACAGCATGATATAAATTTACTGTAATACTGTCAAGATAAAAATAAGTTATTGTTTTAAAAGTAAAACAATTGTGTCTTTGATCAAGAAATTCGTTTTTGGTGAGAGCCAAGGAATTTACCCAAGACTACTTATTAGGGATGAATCAAAGACACAATTTTAACTAATAATATAAGACGCTATTTTGAAGAAAATTAATACACTAGATTTGTCTATTTATTTTTCTTAATGAATATTACAGCGGATTATTAATTAATTAGCTATAAAAGAGTTATTTAGAAAGAAATTCTAAATAATTTTTTAGGTTATAAAGTAAATTAGAAGTGAGAAAGAAATCTTGTTCTTTAGCAGAAAGTTCAATAGCTTTACCCATAAAGCTAATTAGAGGAAACCCCAAGCTCCCACCATGACCATAAATCATGTCAGCAATGTAAATTATTTTAGAATAGTTTTTTTCTTCTAATGCTTGATACAAACACACAATTGTTTGCTTTTCTTCTTCTAAATAAGAGGAAACAAAGTCTTTATAACCTGAATCATCATCTATCGAACTATCATAAGATTCATCTAATAAAATACCCTCAAAGTACAAATCCATAACAGCAACCTTTGCTTATAATATTACGCTAGCGTATTGTTATAAGCTCTATAATGCATTTTTATCATCTATGTATTAAAATTTCAGTTATTCTACTATAGATAGACACTTTTTTTCATAAAAAAGTTAAAATCACTAAGGAAAAGTTTTTATTTTTTCCGGGTTTTGTTATTTTGTAAATTTTATAAATTATTTAAGTTGGTGAGTCTTAAAAAACTGCCAAATTATTTGAGTTGCATTAATATCTCTAGAAGTATTTCCAACAAGGAATTTTGGCAAATACTGTAAACCTCCAGGCCAAGTATGACCTCCTCCATTAATTTTATAGAGGATCACTTCTGTATTATTACTAGTTGATGTATATACACTATGTTCTACAGTAGTTGCATCATTATTATCTAAATTGGGGAGTTGGGTAATTTTAGGAGATGTAAGACAATTATTATTTGCAACCCAAAACTTTATTGTGTCAGAAACTGAGAGGACTTTTCCTCCATATCCACCCCGACTAGTACCACGTCCTTTTACTAAACCACCATTATAAGGAACAAGAGGATCATCTGTTCCAGCTATAACCATTACTGAAATAGCTCGGCTAGGTTTAACATTTAGAGCTTCCGGCTTAGTTGCAGCAACTGAGGCAACAGCAGCAATTTTATTAGCCAAATTACAAGCTAAAGATTGACAAAAAAATCCTCCATTTGAAATTCCTGTAGCATAAATGCGTTTGGAATCAACATTATAAGCTTTTAAAAGGTAATCTATTAGAGCTGAAACAAAACCAACATCATCAACATCTTTTGGTACAGTTTCACGACCATCATTCCAATGACGATCAATGCCTTCTGGATAGACAACTATAAAACCTTCATGCTCTGATTCTTCATTCATCTTGGTTAATTTTTCCATTCCTGCTGCTGTTCCTGTACCACCATGAAAAACTAAAACTACAGGACTAGATTGAGTTTTACTATAAGATGCAGGTATATGTATCAAAAAAGTTCTCTTTAAATTTCCAACCAGAATTTCACCACTAGAGTCCGTTGAAATAGCTATTTTTCTATTATTTTCATTTATTCTATTTTTTAATCTATCTCTAAATCTGCCAGAGTTATCTTGTAGAAAAGCTAGAGAGGTAAATAAGAAGAAACATAAAATAACCAGAATGAATTTAATGATAAATTTTTTTGAAAATCTCATAAGCTCTACCTCATTTATATATGTATCTTATATTTTGACGCAGCAGTAAGATAATTTTTCTTATTTTTCTTAAGAAACTAAGTTATTTTTCTGTAAATTACTTAAAAAACCTATAAAATAAAAATTTTAAGTATTAAAAATTTACAGTTTAGGAAAAAATTATGAAGAAAGTATTTTTTCTCCTAATAGTTATTAGTTTAAATTTGGCTCTTTTTTCTAACAATACAGAAGCTCAAATGACAGGAGTAAAACAACCCACAACAAATACCGTAAATAATAATACGGCTTCTAATACAACAGTTGTAGACACTAGGAGAATACGTCGGCCTTACAGAGGGTTGCGTAGATTAGATAATCTTGAAAAACAGCGACTTAGAACTGAGCTTCGCAAAGAACGTCTTGAAAATCAACGTTTAGAAAATCAATTAAGAAGAGAAGAAGCTGTTAAACGTAAAACTAGTGCCAATGAGGTCAAAAAGAAGAACTTATCAACACAAGAAAAGATTTCACCTAGGCCATCTGCTGGGCCAGTAGATTTAAATGGACATAAAAAGACCATCAATGGGCATGAAGTTACAGTTGTTGAGATGGAACCAATAAAAAACAAATAATTGTTATTAAAGAAAACAGGTGTTGTAAGGTTGACACTAAAGCAATGAATAAACTATGATAACAGTTTAAGTGGTATCTTATTAATAAACTGTAACTTGTAGTAAATTATTAATTTAGGGGTGAAACCAAATTTGCTTTGGTTTCTATATCAAGGAGAAAAAACATGAGCGACTCTGGTGATGGTAGTAGTGGAAATTTATGTTACTGCCAACAGTGGTTTCTAGTGTTAGAGCTAAAAATAAGCCTTAATCCATAGCCTTCCTAAAAGAGTTAGAATAGGTTGAACGCCTGCTTTTTTGGGTAGATTTAGGATTTAAGCAGGAGGTTAACCACAATGAAAATAATAAATGCCCTTCTTTCCAAATACCTACTAAATAGAGTTAGTTTATTCCATTTTTCAAACATTTCAACAAACTCTGTATTTTCAATAATTTGTAATTTTTTCTGTTTATCCACCTTACTTACAATAGATAAACATCCTAGAAAACATCATTATTAATCTCAAACTCAAGATGTTCTTAACTTAGCTACTTTGAATTTCCTAGATTTTCAAATCAATAATAGGTTTAAAGACTCTAAGTGTTAAAAGTATGTGATTTATTGTTTCTTTGCTTTGTCTAAGTTACTTGATTTGTAGTAAAGAAAATAGATCTAAAAACCTAATATTTATTTGCTGTTTAATAAGTACTATATCAGCAAAATATAGAACTAGTTGCAGGAGGTGGAACAATGATTGAAGTAAAAAAAAGTACTATTACACCAGAACTTTTGGCACAGTTACGAGAAAAGGTTAAATCCAACCCTCAAATGGTAGCAGAGGCTATTGACCACCTCAAAGCCCCCGACATGGCAGAACTACTTAACCCTTTATCCTTAGACAGTGTAGCACTAATTATGCAAATAATGCCTTATCCCGAGGCAATAGCAGTCTTTAATGAACCTAGCTTTGAAAGACGTGCAGTAATTATGCAATCACTTGATACAGAACGTGCAGCAAAAATACTAAAAGAGATATCCTCTGATGAACGAGTAGATTTAATACAACGAATGGATGGTCAATATAGACAAAAGTTAATTCCTTTGCTTCCAGAACATATACAAGCAGAAACAAGACTACTGCTTCAATTTCCACCTACAACAGCAGGTGGAAATATGTCTACAGAGTTTGTCAAACTAAATCCAGATATGTTGGTACAAGGAGCTATTGATTTAATTCGTACTGTAGGCAAATCTCGTTTGCATATTTATTCGGCCTATGTTTTAGATGATGATGATAGATTGCTTGGAGCAGTTTCTTTACGTGATTTAGTTGTATCTGAACCAAACAAAACAATTGGGGAAATAATGAGAAAATACCCCATTTCTGTTAATTGCTTGGAAGACCAAGAACAAGTAGTAAGAAAGCTTGCAAAATATAACCTTTTAGCCTTACCTGTTGTTGATGATCATAATAGAGTACTTGGATTTGTTACTGTAGATGATGCCTTAGATGTTATGGTTGAAGAGCAAACAGAAGATGTTCAAAAGTTAGGTGCAGTTGAAGCATTAGACGAACCTTATATGTCAACACCTAGAGTTAGGATGATTAGAAAACGTGCAGGATGGTTAGTTATCTTATTTTTAAGCGAAATGCTTACAGCAACGGCTATGGGCTTTTTTGAAAAAGAAATAGAAAAGGCTGTTGTATTAGCACTTTTTGTTCCTTTAATTATTTCTAGTGGAGGTAACTCTGGCTCACAAGCTTCAACTCTAATTATTCGTGCAATTGCTCTTGGAGAAGCTAAATTAACTGATTGGTGGAAAGTGATGAGAAATGAAGTTTTTTCAGGTCTTATCTTAGGTGGAATTCTTGGATCAATAGGATTTTTAAGAATTGCTATTTGGTCAATGTTTACTGATATTTATGGCCCACATTGGTTATTTGTAGCTATTACAATATTTGTATCTTTAATTGGTGTGGTTTTATGGGGAACTCTTTCTGGTTCAATGTTGCCTTTTGTTCTCAAGCGCCTTGGCTTTGACCCTGCGGCATCTTCTGCACCTTTTGTGGCAACTCTAGTAGATGTAACAGGTTTGGTGATCTATTTTTCTGTTGCTGCTGTAGTGCTACATGGAAGATTACTCTAAATCATTGCAAGAGGGCAGAACTATCTGCCCTCTAAATATTAATCTATTTATTCTTTGTTTTCCCCAACCTCTACACCACTATATTTGTTAAACCCTATATAAATACGAGCATTAGATGTTCGTGATAAATCAGATAAGGTTTCCAACTCACGAAGCCTTAGTAATGCAGGATAAGTGCTATAAGCTTGTGCAGCCTGCTCTTGGTCTTGTAAAGCTTTTACTTCTGCTTCCGTACGAATAGCTAAGGCTTCTGCTTCTGCTTGAGCAACTAAACGTTTGGAAGAAGCTGTAACTTCAGCTTCCAATTGTTGGTTATTAGCTTTGGTCTGAGCATCAATCTTTTGTACTTCAGCTTTTGTACGTGCTTCCACTAACTGAGCTTGGCTCATACGTTCTGCGGCTAAAACCCGATTCATAATCTCTTGTAAATTACCAGGAAAGATTAAATCCTTAACATCAGCACGTAAAATCGCAATACCATAACCACTAGCAGATTCTTTTACTTCATAAAGAATTTCTTCACTAAGACGGTTTCTGTTAGTTAAAATCTCTTCCAAAGTCATAGAAGCTAAAGAACGACGTGCAGCTAATTGCACATCTGTATAAATACGCTCTTCATAATTAGTTACTGAATGCATAGCTGATTGAGGATTAATAACCCGAAACTGAACAATGATACTAACTCGAATTGCAACCTTATCAGCAGTAAGGATTTCTTGCCCTTTAATGGTTATATCTCGCTCACGAATATCCACTAAGACTATTTCTGTCTGAGGGATACGAGGAAGAATATAAAATAGAAAAGGAAATTTATATTTTTGTGGTATTTCATAATGACCAGCAGGTAAAACCTTAGTCAAAACACCATCTTCATAATAAAGGCCACGATGCGTGTCCTTAATAATAACTTCTTTTTTATTTATGTAAGAAAACATCCTTACCTCCTTTAGCAATATAACTAAGAAAGTGAGTAACCAATTTCTTAACTAACTCACATTCAAAAGTAGAGTTATTTGCTAATTTTTAACTCCGTAGCAGGGTCTATTTGGAGAACAAACAAACCAGATTTGGAAGATCTGAGTCACTACCGCAATGGGTGATAGTAGCCAATATGGAGGCTTGCTCCTGACCCTGCCGGATATCGGGTGGTTTTATCAAACCGCTTATAAACTCTGCAAGCTTTGTTCCAAATATTGACTAAATAATATTTTTCTTTATTACTTGATTATTAAAGAGGTTAGAGATAGCAGAAAAATAGTCTAAAACAACAACTTAGAATATAATCTAGCAGCTTATATTAATAGCTAAAAATTTTATATAGGGTATTTATTAGCAACAATAAGGTTTACTGTTTCTCATCTTGCTTATTTTTAAATTGGTTAAGTGTATCTTCTGCACTATTTATAGACTCAGAAGCTTGATTTAGTGCTCTAGTCATTTCACTTGTTGTAGTATCTTTACCTGGTTTAGTTCGTTCCTCAAGATATGTACGGAGAGCTTCTTGTGATTTTTTTAAGTGATCTTGAGTTAAAATTAACTCTTGTATTTGCAATTCATTAGCCTTACGTGCAAGAAATGGCTCTGCTTTATTTAAAAGAGATTGAACTTCTGATTTATTTTTTATTAATTCCTTTTTGCTAGAACCTGTTAATTTGGTTAAGCACTTCTTTTGTGAGTCTAAAGCCTGTTGAGCTTGAGTGGTTGCATTTCCTGGTAAACCAAGATGAAGATCTTCACAACCAACAAATAATAACAATAAAGCACAAATACTCAATAATTTACTAGAAACTAAAAATTTATTCCATATCCAAAAAATTATTCTCATAAAAATCACTTCCTCTTGAGTATAATTGATAGTAGCATTTTACCTGGAGGCTAACATGAGAAAACTTATCTACTTAATAAGTCTAGTCTTTTTTCTTTTTTTACCACAAATAATCTTGGCTGATAATAAGCTTACAATAGCACTTCAACCTCTAGGGCAACTAGATCCAAAGCTTGTAGAACAAGTTAAGGGAATCATTTTATCCACTTATAATGTAGATGTAGTTATTATGCCACTAAAAGAGTTACCTAAAGAAGCTTACTATGCACCTAGAAATCGTTATCGTGCTGAAAAACTAGCTCTTTATCTAGCCAATTTAGATACTAAAACAACCAAAGTTGTAGGTTTAACAGCAAAAGATATTTCCACAACTAAAGGACAATTTCAAGATTGGGGAATTTTTGGATTTGCACTTTTAGGACAAAGGCCAGCAGTTGTTTCAACTTTTCGCTTAAAGAAAAACCAAGCACAACAAAAATTATTTCTAGAACGTTTAGGCAAAGTTATAAATCATGAAATAGGCCATACTTTTGGGCTAGATCACTGCCCTAATGCTACCTGTATAATGGAAGATGCAGCAGGAACGATTAGAACAGTTGATAGAGAAAAAGATTTTTGTCCTGATTGTAAAGCTAAGTTATCTGGAAAGTTAAAATAATGAAAATTTGCTTTTGCTTATTTTAGAAATCTAATTTTTTTCTCAGAAAATAATTTTCCCCAATCTATTTTGGTAAACAAATAAACTAAAGATAAAGTAACTATTTGACTTAAAATAAAATAGCCTGTAAAAAATTGTCCTTTTTCAAACGAATTTGCGAGTAATTCGCTAGAGACCTTAAATGTTGTTAAAATCCAAAAAGCATAACTTGCCAATCTACCAATAAAAAATGGAATTAATATTGATGTTAACGGCAAGCCTGTTAAGCCATAAGCTATAAATAACTGATTTGAAGGTAATGGGCCAAAAGCATAAAGTAAAAAGATACCTATAGTTAGCTTCTTCCTATTCTTCATTTCACTACTTAGTTTATCTATATTTTGAATGGTCTTTTCACTAAGAACTTTATTTCTAACAATTATTTTTGATAGTTTTGCTAATAAGAATCTACCTACAGTAGCAGCAATTGCTCCCACTAAGGCCAATAATAGCCCATTTATAGGATATGAAACCCCAATATAAGATAAGACCATCCAAGTAGGTGGGCTAAAAGCAGGGAGTAAATTTAAAAGTACAACGACAAAAAACACTACTAGAAAAATCATTATTTTGCTTTCATTCGAACTAATTTGCCTGGTCGCTCACTAGTAACTTTTCCTTCTCTAGTTACAGGTATCCCAGATACAAAAGTAGCAATATAACCATCAGCATACTGTAGAAAACGCTTACCTCCAGCAGGCAAGTCTCGAACTAAAGTTGGTCGATGAAGCTTTAATTTCTTATAGTCAATAATATTGATATCTGCCTTCATTCCCTCTTTTAATAAACCTCTATCAGTAAGTCCCATATATTTAGCATTACGAGCAGAAAGCATTTCTACTGCCTGTGTTAAAGAGAGTTTTGGCCCGCGCCAACGATCTCTAGTCCAAAAAGCCAGCATTGAAGTTGGAGAACTAGCATCACAAATTGTTCCAACATGCGCACCTCCATCACTCAAGCCAACTAATGCTAGTGGACTGTTTAACATTTCATACACAACATCTAAAGAACCTTCTCCATAATTGTGGAAAGGAAAATAAATAAGATTACTTCCATCCCCTTCACACATATAATCATAGAGAGCTTCTAATGGGTGAATCCCTTTCATTTGTGCAATAGCAGCAAATGATTTAGCAATAGTAGGCTCATAGTCAACTTCATCTGTTAAAGGAAACATTCTTGCACAAACTCTATCAATTCCAGCCAACACTGTATCAACTATTGGAGGAATAGGGCTTCCATCTCTAGCAAATTTTTGGGGAGTTTCTGATAAAAGACGTTGTTTTACTTCTGCTTTTCTTAGATGTGCAGCACGTTCAGCTAATGGCAAATGAGCAACTTCTATATAACTTGGAAATCCAATAAAAAGGTGTAAGGTTGTGTCAAGTCCAGTAAGAACACCTGTTCCCCTAACAGGTGTTTGCAATCGCATTGCAAAACCAGAATTATTAATTTCCTGTGTATGGGTCAAGACATCTTTCCATTGATTAGGCACATGGCTATGTTGAAGCCAAGAAAGTGAAAGAGGTTTTTTAGCAGCTAATGCAGTTTGTCTAATAACATCAAACTCTGTCTCAAAATCATCTTCAGCATTTGGAGAATTATAGTCAGAAACAAATTGAACCACTCCATGAGATAGCCCATGAAAAGCTTTGCTTAGACCTGCAAGTTCTTGTATGGTAGCTTCTGAGGCTGGAGTTGCTTTTCCTTCAGCGGTGCGATGAATATCTATACGTCCGGTTGAAAAGCCTGCTGCTCCTGCTTCTAAGGCATCCCTTAAAAGCCTTGTCATAGTTAAAATATCTTCTTCTGTAGCTATTTCTTGATTTTCAGCCCTCTTGCCCATTACAAAAACTCTTAAAGCATCATGAGGCACTTGTGTTAAAAAATCTATACTATGTGGAATAGTTTCAATAACATCCATATACTCTGAAAAACTAGTCCAACCCCAACATATTCCTTCAGAAAGTGCTGTTCCTGGAATATCTTCTACACCTTCCATTAAAGAGATAAGACGTTCTTCTGAGCCTGGTACAACAGGAGCAAATCCAACTCCACAGTTACCCATAACTACTGTAGTAACACCATGATAAATACTGGGGCTAAAAGTCTGATCCCAAGATACTTGTCCATCATAATGAGTATGAATATCTACAAAACCAGGAGTAACAATTGCTCCATCAGCGTTTATTGTTTCTTGTGCAGCTTCATTGATTTTGCCAATAGAGACAATTTTTCCATCCTTAACTCCAATGTCTGCGGTAAAAGCGTCTTGTCCTGAACCATCAATAACTTTTCCACCTTTAATCAATAAGTTAAGCATTTGTTCCTCCAAGTTTAAATTAAAACTTTAATGATATATGACATCTAACTATATGGCAATGCAATACTTAAAATATTAGTTTTAGGTTAAAAGTTCTTTGTTAAGCTCTAAATAGTTATCTATTGTAACAGTTAGTGGAAAGCCTTTTGGTCTTATTAATGGCTTTTTGGTCTTAGCTACCCAGGCTATAAGCGCTGAAGAAGTTTTAGCTCCATTGGTTTTTCCTAATGCTTCTTTTAACTCCAATACTCTATTTTTAAAGTCCTGAGTTGTTCTGATTTTGTCTACTTTATTTTTTAATTCTCTTTCATCAAAATTGTTAATATCTACCCTAAGTCCAGCACCAAGATATTCAATACGACTTGCATTATCTCCTTGCTCTCCACCAACGGGCATTATAATCAATGGTTTACCAGCGGCTAAGGTTTCGTTAGTAGTGTTATTTCCACCATGTCCAATAACTAAGTCTATATGTGGAAGTAAGTCTACTTGTGGGACACTTGGAAAAATCATAGCATTATTTGGATTAGAGCCTTGCATTAATTTATCAAAAGCCCCTCCAGCACTAACAATCACCTGATATTCAGGATAATTTAATGCTGACATAATCTTACGAAATACATTTGGTTTATTATTAAAAACTGTTCCTAATGAAACATAGATTTTATATTTGTCTTTGTGCAACTGGTCAAATGGGAAATTATTTAAGTTTCCTTTTCTCTTCGCAAAACAAGGACCAATAAAGTAAGTCGTATCTGTAAGGCTATCTCGTGGCGCTTCAATCACTTCTGCACTAGTAAGCAAATTAAGCCATTTAGAATAAGGTGTATAAAGCATTTCCTTTTCACTACTTACTAAACCAAATTTACTTCTTACTTTGGCAATTCGTTTGTCTAGTCGGCTTAACATAAATTGCTCACGACGAAAGAAAGTATTTCTTAAAGTTTGAGCATTCTTGCCAATAGGTAGCCCACTTCCAAAAGGAGGTATTAGCTCCCCTTTAAATGGAAGCCCACTATGATAAATAATTGCACAAGGAATGTTCATTACCTCTGAAGCTAGATATCCTGCAAAAAATGAAAAATCTACAACCAACATATCAGGCTTATTTTTCTCAATATACTTAAGTACAGATTTTGTGTATTGCTCAACCCCTGTAGAAGCTAACTCCATAGCAAGCATTAACTCGTTGTAACCAGATAAAAAAGGTAAGAAAAAACTTAAAACTGCACTAACTAAAGGTGGATTAATTATATCAACAGCTAAACCAGCTTTTTTCACTATGCCAGGAATTAAAGCGGCTGTCTGAATAATAGAAATCTTTGAATTAGTATTTTCAATACCTGGTATTAAAAATGAGCATTCATGTCCATCTTCTTTCATTTGTAAAGCAATGTTAAGTAAAGTATTTAAATGACCAACAGAAGGTTGATTAATAAATAAAATTTTACTCATATTATTGTTCTAAAACTAACTTCTACCTACTAATTATACCTAGTATTTATACACCAAGAAAAACTATTATATATTAATAACTTTATCAACTATACACCATTTCGTGTAATCCTATACCAAAAAGTATTATTAAAGATCATTTTATCTAGTACTATAGTTTTTTACCCTAGATATAAATTACTGTAATAACTAGAAGTTATAGTTGTAGTTTTTGATAAAAATTTGATGGAATGGTAATTGCCGAGAGCTTTCCATTCAGTAAAAAAATCAATAAAGAACTCAACAAAACATCGCCATAAAGGAGCCAACTATGCTAAAGAAAAATCTAGCATTAATGTTTATTTTTTTATTTTTGTTTGTTCCTGTTTTTGCTCAATCTAATAGTTCCAAACAAAGCCAACAATCCACTAACACCACAGCAAAAGCGCTAACAACTATAAATCTTGATGTTCAAGTAGTTAACAAGAAAACTAGTATTATTGTTGATAATCTTAAAGAAAACAATTTTGAGATTTATGAAGATAACATTAAACAAACTATTACTAGTTTTAGCCAGAACAAAACACCATTATCAGTGCTACTACTTATAGATGCTAGTAGCAAAGTAGATTCTATTTTGCCATTGATAAAAAATGGAACTGCTAGTGCATTACAAATGCTTAAGGCAGAAGATGAAGTAGGAGTAATGCTTTTTGCTACAAGCACCGCTACCTTAAAATCTTTTTCTAAAGATAAAACAACTATTGCAAACACAATAGATAAAACAAAACTTAAAGCTATTAATTTTGGAAAAGCTAAATACTTAAGTGAAGCTCTTCATGATGCTGCATTGCATATGAAACAATTCTCTAACCCTAATTATCAAAAAGTAGTTATTGTGATTACAGATAATATTATAGATAAATTGCCTGATGGTTATACTACTAAAGAAACTGTAAATAAGTTATTAGAAGTAGGTGTAACAGTTTCTGCAATAAAGGTAAATCCCCTTAAGACACAAGCTTTTATAGAAAACCATCAAACACAAAACTCCAAGGACAAACTTTTTCAACCTGTTAGCTTTCAATCAAATAACACTTCAAGAGCTGGTACAGCAATTAACAATAAACAAGTAAGTAAACCTACATATTCACCAACTATAGAGCCTACTAAAGAATCTGTTGATAGAAACTCAACAGGTACTACAGTAGAAACTTATGCTAAAGAGACTGGTGGAGAAGTTATAGATGCTCGTGACGACTCTTTTTCAAACAAATGTGGAGAGCTAATTCAACATCTACGCAGTCGCTATAACATAACTTACAATTCTTACAACACAAAAAATAATAGCAAGCTAAGAAAATTGTCAGTTAAAGTTGTTCCATCTGACCAAAATCTTGGACTAACCCAAGACGATTTAGAAATAAAGAGCAAAAAAGGCTTTTTCCCTGAAGTGCCTGAAGAAACAAACAGTTCAAGCCAAAAGACTGATTAATAGTATTTCTAAGATTTAACTAAAAATATAGAAGAAATTTTTCTAGTAAGAACCTCTTAAATAATAGATAATAGTCATTAAGTGGCCTCAATATCTGTTATTTCAAAGAGGTTCTTTTTAATGGATAAAAAAGTTTCTCGACAACGTCTTATAGAAATACTCTTGAATGCCTATTCAGGAGAATTAGCCGCAGCACTAGCTTACAAAGGCCATTGGAAATCTCTCACTGACCCAAATGAAATAAAAAAAATCCAACAAATAGAAAATGAAGAATGGAAACATCGCCATATTGTTAAATTAATGCTTACTCATTTTGGTGAAAAGCCTAGTAAATTCAAAGAATTAAAATGCAGGTTTATTGGAACAGTAATATCTATAAGTTGTCACTTCATAGGGTGGTTCTTACCTATGTATTTTGCAGGTAAGCTTGAAAGTAAAAATACAATTGAATATGAAATAGCCGCAAAATATGCACATGAACTAGGACTTTTGGATTTTGAGAATGATTTGCTCTTAATGTCAGTGGTAGAAAAGGAGCATGAAATATTTTTCTTACAAATAGTGTCAAACCATAAGTACCTACCAATAATGAAGAAAATATTTCATTGGGGAAGCATTGATTTTGTTTTAATTACTAAAACCAAAAACCAAAAAGCAGATTTAGGTGATTATTCTTCATCTTAAATGGCTAGGGTTTTAGGTAGGGTTTATATGGCATTATATTTAGACTACATATAATGCCATATATATTGATAATCTTATGAGCTTTTTAATTACAGAATTTCTTTCTTTTCTTAGCAATTCTTTAATATAGTTTAGTATAAAAGTCCAAAATTTCTGCAAATGCAAGATACAAAAAAACTATCTAAGGGAACTATTTATTTTTTCTAATGCGGCTGACCCTGGACACAAATCTACTTCTGTCAACTGGTTAAGAGGTCTTTGTGTTGTATTTAAGTTCTCATGTAGATCCTTAGATTCAGAATCCAAAAATAAAAGCCCTGTTACAATCTCTCCTTCAGATTTCTTTTGATTAAGATAGCCCATAGCAGCATTTCTATCAGAAATATCATAATTTGATCCTATTTTCCTTAGACGAATTACAGAACCATCATGCAATAATATATCTTGAATAGTCCCAGGCTCATATGATGTTGTAATTTCATCTCTTGTAGTAATAAAATCCATAAAATTTACAGCTTCATTATGTTCTCTTACATAGTCAAAACTCTTGGTAGAACCACCATGATTATTAAAGGCTACACAAGGAGAAACACAATCTATAAAGGCCATCCCAACATGTTTAAGTGCACCTTTAATTAGTGGTACAAGTTGTTCTTTATCACCTGAAAAGCTTCTTCCAACATAAGTTGCACCAAGTTGCATTGCCATTGAGACTAAATCAATAGCTTCATCTGTGTTAGGAACACCTCTTTTACTTTTTGAATTTTTATCAGATGTAGCAGAAAACTGTCCTTTAGTAAGGCCATAAACACCATTATTTTCAACAATATAAACCATGTTAATACCACGACGCACACAATGTGCAAATTGTCCAAGACCTATTGAGGCAGAATCACCATCACCTGAAACACCCATATAAACAAGATCTCGATTTGCAAGATTTGCCCCAGTTAATACTGAAGGCATACGACCATGAACGCTATTAAAACCATGGGAGTTACCTAGAAAATATGTAGGTGTTTTTGAGGAACAACCAATTCCAGAAAGCTTTGCAATTCGGTGTGGAGGCAATTCTAATTCAAAACAAGCCTGAATTATTGCAGCACTAATAGAATCATGACCACAACCAGCACATAGTGTAGAAACTGTTCCTTCATAATCGCGGCGGGTATATCCTAGTTGGTTAGTAGGAAGTATTGGGTGTCTAAACTTAGGTTTTACAATGTAAGTCATAATAATATAGTCTCCGTTATATTTTTTCGTTGAGTACCAACATTTTTTCTGAAATTGTGTTAGTAATAAAAAGTGCAGTTATTGGTGTTCCATCATAGTGCAAGACAGAAATAATTCTACTAGGATCAATTCCACACTCATTAACAAGAAGTGTTTTTAATTGGGCATCTCGATTTTGTTCAATCAAAAAGACTTTATCATGAGAAGCAATAAAATCTTCAACATCTTTATTAAATGGAAAGGCTCGGATGCGCATGGTATCAAGATACAAATTTTGTGCTTCTAAACGATCAATTGCTTCATTCATTGCAAATGAGGTAGAACCATAGTAAAGCACTCCATAGTTTGTTGGTTTATTAGCAGGTTTAAAGATTGGTTTTGGTACTACAGATTTTGCAGTTTCAAATTTCTTTAACAAACGTTGCATATTGTCTACATAAACACTACCCTCTTCGCTATAACGAGCATAGCGGTCTTTTGATGTACCACGAGTAAAGAAAGCTCCTTTTGTTGGATGTGTTCCAGGATATGTACGATAAGCAATTCCATCTCCATCAACATCTAAATAGCGACCAAAGGTCTTACCTTCATCTAACTCTTTTGCTGAAAGAACCTTACCTCTATCCATCTTATGGTTATCATTCCAATGGAAAGGAGCACAAAGACGTTCATTCATACCAATATCAAGGTCTAATAGAACCATAATAGGAGTTTGCAAACGTTCTGCAAGATCTAAAGAGGTTGCTGCCATTTCAAAACATTCTGTTGGATCATCTGGAAAAAGCAACACATGTTTAGTATCTCCATGAGAAGCATAAGCACACAACAAAACATCTGATTGTTGTGTTCTAGTAGGCATACCCGTTGAAGGCCCACCACGTTGTACATTAAAAATTACAGCAGGAATCTCTGCAAAATAAGCAAGCCCCAAAAATTCTGACATTAAAGAAATTCCAGGCCCAGATGTTGCAGTAAATGCCCTAGCTCCATTCCAGCTTGCACCTATTACCATTCCAATTGCAGCAAGCTCATCTTCTGCTTGAACAATTGCAAAATTATTTTTTCCTGTAATTGGATCTATACGGAATTTTTTACAATATTTTTGGAATGCCTCTGCCATAGAAGTTGATGGTGTAATTGGATACCAAGCTGCAACTGTAGCCCCTCCATAAACACAACCTAAAGCCGTAGCACTATTACCATCAATGAAGATTTGCTCTCCTACATTTGAGCAACGCTTAACACGAATGCCAAGAGGACAGTTAAAATGTGTCTTAGCATAGTCATATCCCATATGCAAAGCTTCCACATTTGGTTTTAATAGTTTTTCCTTACCTTTATATTGTTCTTCTATAAGTTTTTCAGATTCAATAAGATCAATTTCCAAAAGTGCACAAAGTGCGCCAACATAAACAATATTCTTTAATAGCTGTCGTTCTCGTGGATTATCGTATTTTTCTGCGCAAAGTGCAGTTAGAGGAATTCCAAGAACTGTAAGATCAGAACGAAATTTGGAAGCAGGTAAAGGCTTTGTTGAATCATAAAGAACATAACCCCCTAGCTCAACCTCAGCTATATCTTTATCCCAAGTTTGTGGATTCATTGGAACGGCCAAATCTACACTGCCTTTTCTTCCTAAATAACTAGCTTCTGAAACTCTTACTTCATACCAAGTAGGAAGTCCTTGAATATTAGATGGGAAAATATTCCGCGGACTCATAGGAACTCCCATCCTCATAATTGATTTTGCAAAAAGCCGATTGGCAGATGCTGATCCAGATCCATTGACATTTGCAAATTTTACAACAAAATCATTAATTCGCTCTATAGGCTTCATATATTTAATATAGCTGAGACTTTCAGGCTAATACTCCCTTCAACCTTCATGTTTTCCTAATATGAATAGTTATAATTACTTGACATTATTTCTTGTTGAAACAACACACCCACTTGTACGCTGTTGATCTAGAGGAACCTTTAGCTGCCAGGATTGTGTTAAATCAATTAAGAACTTTTGCATATCCCAAGCTCCTGTTGGGCATCGCTCTGCACACAAACCACAGTGAAGACATACATCTTCATCTTTTACCATAACCCGACCTGTCTTCAAATCATCAGAAACATATAAATCCTGTGATTTATTCTGAGCAGGTACACGCAACATTGTTCTTAGTACATCTTCTTCAGCATTTTTAGTAAAAGTTATACAGTCCATAGGACAAATATCTGTACAAGCATCACACTCAATACAAAGTGTTGTCTTAAAAACTGTTTGAACATCGCAATTAAGGCAACGTTGTGCTTCTGCATAACCAAGACCAATATCAAAACCTTTTTCAACTTCAAGGCGAATGTCTTTTAGTGCAACAGAAGTATCTTTAAGTGGTACTTTATGGCGCTTATCATTTGAGATATCATTGTCATAGCTCCATTCATGAATACCCATTTTCTGACTTATTAGAGTAACACCTGGTGCTGGTCGCTCTTTAACATCTTCTCCATTACAAAGTTTATCAATTGAGATTGCAGCTTGATGTGCATGTGCAACAGCCCAAATAATATTCTTTGGCCCAAATGCTGCGTCACCTCCAAAGAAAACCTTTGGATGAGTTGATTGCATGGTATTTGGATTAACAATAGGCATACCCCATTTGTCAAAATCTATTCCAAGATCCCGTTCAATCCAAGGAAAAGCATTTTCTTGTCCAACAGCAATAATCACATCATCACATTCAAGATAAACATCAGGTTCTCCAGAAGGTACAATTTGCTTCTTGCCTTTTTCATCAGTTATAGGTTTTAGTTTTTGGAATAAAACTCCTGTTAAGCGTCCATTTTCATGAGTAAAAGACTTAGGTGTTAGGTAGTTTAATATTGGGATCCCCTCATGTATAGCATCTTCTTTTTCCCAAGCAGAAGCTTTCATTTCATCAAAACCACTACGAACAACTACGGTCACAGATTCACCACCTAAACGACGCGAGGAGCGACAACAATCCATTGCTGTATTGCCACCACCAAGAACAAGTACACGACGACCAATTTGTGTAGTATGTCCAAAAGAAATACTTGAAAGCCAGTCAATTCCAATATGAATATTAGCAGCAGCTTCTGTTCGACCAGGAAGATCTAGATTGCGACCACGAGGCGCTCCAGAACCAACAAAAATTGCATCGTAGTCTTCATCTAGCAAAGCTTTTAAGCTATCAACATTTTTACCTAATCGTAGTTCAGGTTCCATATTAAGAATATATTGAATTTCTTCATCTAAAACACTATCAGGTAATCTAAACTTTGGGATTTGAGAGCGCATCATGCCGCCTGCAAATGGATCTCTTTCATAAATAACAACATGATAACCATGTGGTAATAAATCCCTTGCAACTGCTAAAGAAGCAGGTCCTGCACCAACTAAAGCAACTTTTTTTCCATTCTTCTCCTTGGCACCTGTAAGAAGCCTAGAGCTAATTGCTTCTTTATCTTTGAAATCAGCTGCTACACGTTTTAATCGACAAATAGCAACTGGTTCTTTCTCAACTCGACCACGACGACATGCAGGTTCACAAGGTCGATCACAAGTACGACCTAAAATCCCAGGAAATACATTAGATTTCCAGTTAATCATATAGGCATCATCATATCGTCCTTCTGAAATCAATCTAATGTACTCTGGAACAGGTGTGTGCGCAGGGCAAGCCCATTGACAATCCACAACCTTATGAAAATATTCGGGAAATGTAATATCTGTTGGTTTCAAAACTAGCCTCCTTAATTAAGTTGTACAAAAAAGCACTCTAAAAACACTTGTTTGTCAACTTCATCTACTTCCTACCTAACTGTCCTGCTTTTTCCTACTAATCTAGCGAAACTTTGATTATAACAAAACAAGTTATTTATCTCGATTTTGCTTTAATTAAAAAACAAATCTATCATAAAATAGTGAAAAATAAATGAGTTACAAAACTTATTTAAAAGTGGATTTTTAGGAAATAGACCAATCTTCTTTATCTATTTTGCATTGTCAATGAATTTAAACAATGGCTAAAAATACTATTTCTATAAGCCCTTTTCTTTTCACTTAGTTTAAACCCTGTTACCAGGTTTTAATTAACCCTTAAATAAATTTGCCATTATATAAAACTTATAAACATTTTAGTAATACTTTGAAGACCATTATTTCACTATTTACGGTTTTCTATTATATTTTACTTATATTTGTTTATTTCTTTGCTTCTATTTCTTCAATAGAAATTACACACCGGAACCCTATATTGTGGTAATCTCCATTGTTTATTGCCACTCCAGCACGAGTAGTAGCAGTAATTTGATTAGGCACATTATCGTATGCCCCTCCACGTACTACAATAAAACTACCATTAACTAACACTCTACCACCTGGATATGGTTTTAATTCATCATCTACTAGTTCAGCAGCATTTCCTAATAAGTCTTCTACTCCTTCTGGTGTAGCACCTTGAGTAAAGCTACCAACAGGAGAAAGTCTACCTTCAGATGCTTTTATATTTGCAAAAGCTTGATTCCAATCTAATCCCCAAGGAAAAATCCGTCCTTTAGCCCCACGTGCAGCAAGTTCCCATTCAGCTTCTTTAGGTATGCGATAGGCAAAACCAGTTTTTTCTTTTCGCCACTGAGCAAAAGCTTTTGCATCTGCTAAACTTACTCCAGTAACAGGCATTTTTTCCTTTCCTAGCAAAGGTTTTCCATTCTCCCAACCACGAGGAGCAATATACTTTGTAGCTTCTATAAATTCCAAATACTCTTGGTTCGTTACTTCAAATTGATCAATAAAAAACCCTTCTACTGTTACATTATGAACTGGCCCTTCAAGAGTGTTACCTTCACCTCGTCCCATTCCAAAAATAGAACCTTCTATGTAGACCATTCCCAGAGCTCTAGCTAGATTTTGATAAGCTTCTCGATATTTATCTGGTAAACGCAATTTTATTGCTTGACGAAAATTTTTTATAGCTGCTTGTTTTTCCCCTTTTCCCAAAAGTGCTAAACCTAACTCATTATAAACTTCTGGAGTCTTCCCATTTGTTAGAGCTAATGCAACATTTAGTGTTTGAATTGCTTTTTCGTAATAGGTAGCCTTAACATAAGCATGCCCTAACATAAGACGAACCTGTAAGTCTGCTGGAAAAAGCTCTACTAGTGATTCTAATGGCTCAATTGATGCTTTAGAGGATTGATAATCCCCTTTCCCAAATCGAGCATTAATTTCTTCTTTACGCTGAGTTAAATATTCATCTTGCTGAATTGAACCAAATACACTAGTTCCTATTACTAGCGCAAAGCTAATTAAACTTGCAATTAATCCACGTGCAACTTGTGTAGCAAGTTGTGGTGCAATAACCCAAGATAAAGCTGTTGCTAAAATAACTAGCACTATGGAAACTTCTACCATAAAACTACGAGCATAATATTGACCGGTAAAGCCCATTACAATATAAACAATAAACATCAAGCCTATTCCAGTTGCAAAGCTAGCAATTCCATATTCCAGACGCATATTTAAAGCAGCTTCTTGACCTAGACGCTTAAAACTAACCCCTAAATAATCTCCTAAAAATTTTTCAGCTTGATTAGCTACAGTTAAAACCTGGTAGTAATTTTTCTTTTTTAACAGTTCTTGGAGTTTTTTTACAGCCTCATTGACTACTACTAAAGCGCTAGAAGAATTAGGTGTGTGAAGAAAAGCTAGTGAAAGCAACTCTAAACAATTGACAAAATTATCACTAACTAGTTGTTCTTTAGCTAGTTGAGCAAGCTTTTTATCATACTCATGAATAGGACTAGTTCGACAAAACACTATAGGGTTTGTCCCTACTACCCAAAGTTCATAATTATTTTCCAAAAAGCTATAACTAAGATAAGTTGCAGGACATTGCCTTACTGAAATTGAATGTTTATTTACTTGAGTCTCAGCAGGAAGATTATTTATCAGATTCTGTTCAATTAGATTAATAATCTTATCTCTTACAAGAGAATACTTAATATCATTAATAGGTTTAGCATTAGCATAGCGTTCACCTTCTTGAGAAAAGACGATATTTTTTTCCTGTTCACCATTAAAATATTTGCGAGCATAATCAGGAAATGTTGTAGGCAGAATTGTTGCACTAGCAGTCTTAGGTTGGTAACTAGTTGAGATAGAAAGGTATTTAAGTAATTGACCTTTTCCATTACAAGGCTGACAAGAAATCTTACGATAGCCTTTACAAGTGCCACAAGTAGCTAAACCTTCTCTGCAATAACCACAAACAGCAATTCCAACTCCACGACATTGACGGCAATCCTCTAAACGGCGATTTCTTTCTACTTGACCTTTTCCATCACAGGTTGGACAATTAAACTGATATTTTCCAGTACATTCCAAACAAACTACTTGTCCTGTGCTACGACAAGCAGTACACCACATTTCCCCTTGAGTTTCACAAGTTGGACAATCAATAACTTGGCGTGAAGCTGAAACTTCTTTTTCTGCTTTGCCAGAATCATAACCAACAGGATTAGGAATTTTAATATTCCACATAGAAACCTGTACTACGCTTATTGCCCCATTGGCTGGCAAACCTTCACCTGCATAGGCTTTTTCTTTTGCTACTATTTGTCTTTGCTCTAGTAAATACTTAAGCTCTATTAAGTAAATAGGTCTTTCTTCAACTTCTAATATATTTATATCAGTCCCAAAAGTTAAATATTCATGATGAGGAATACTATTAGCCCATTGATTAAGCAAAGCACGAAGTTTTCCTCTTTCACCTTCATCAGTAATTTTATTAGATTCAAAAATTGGGTCTAATTTAGGTTTTGACCGGTTGTTGTTTTTTGAAGAAGCTGCATTAAAAGTAAGTTCTGGCTCATCATCTGTAGGAAAATCAAAACTTCCATCTACCATAGGAGCTGAGACCAACAAACCTTTAACTACTTTGATTAGTTCTAGTTTGTTAGCAGCTTCTGACTTTTTAGTAGGAATCTTTAAGAGTACTTGACAGCGTGCTTCTTGAGCAGCTAGAAGTTTCTCTAGCTCCTCTTCTGAAACATTTCGAGCAATACCTAAACGATCTAAGTAATCTGGTGCAATTGAAGGCATACTACTTATCTAGTATTTTCTAGTATTTGTTTAAGTTCATTGACATTTATCGCAAAACCTATTGACTCACTATCTCTTGCTTTAGCAGTAACAATACCAATTACTTTTCCACTACGGCGGGAAATCATTGGCCCACCAGAATTACCATGATTTATGGCAGCATTAGTTTGAATAAGATTAACTTCTGGTAAAGCTCGTGTACTGCTAATAATTCCTGTAGAAACAGTGATTTCTAATCCTAACTTAATTCCCAATGGATAGCCAAGAACTATTACATCATCCCCTAAATTAGGAGCAAAGTTTTCTTCTAATTGCAAAACTGGATAACTAACTGCATCTCGTAGTTGTAAAAGAGCTATATCTTTTTGAGGATCAGTCTTAATTAAATCTGCATAAATAACTTTGTCATTGTTATTAAGTTTAACGGCTATTTCTTGTGCCCCATCAATCACATGATGGTTAGTAACAAATAAGCCGCTACTACGTACAACAAACCCTGATCCAGAGTTAATTCTATTACCAGCTTTTACTAGCACCATTCCAACAGCAGGAAGTGTTGTAGGTAAAATTGCGCTAACAGATTTATTTGATTCATTAGAAGTTGTAGTATCTATTTTAGGAGTTGATGAAACAATTGGGTTAGCTGAAGGAGTAGGATTTATTATAGTTTCCTTGTTATTTTCTGTTGATTTAATGCTTTTTTCTTTTCCTACAACAGAAGGAGTATTAGGTTCAATTACTCTAACACTTTGTGATTGATTATCTAGAATTGGGGTTTGATCCCAAGCTCGCATCACAAAAATGGAAAGTCCTAAAGCTACCAATATAACAAACCCTGCAACTATTGGAACAATATAGACAAAGTTTGGAATGCTAGCTTTGTGCTCTTGTTCATCAGAAGAAGATGAATCCCCTAAAGCAAACTCGTCTACTGACTTTGGAGATCTTAGGTTTAGATAATCATCTTCTTGACCTTTTCGATTAAACACAATAAACCCTTCTGCTTTATCAGGTTATTAACAAGTTATTAATAAGATAAGCAAGTTTTGTTTCTTCCGACACTAAACTCCTGAGTTTAGCACTTTTTCCTATATTGCCAAATATAAACCAAAAATTCTATCTTGATTATTTTACCTACCAAGGATTTTCTGCGACAATTATAATAAATCAACTAAATCTTATCTTTAGTGAAATCAAAATACTAGTTAAAGATTCTAATCACCAATCTTTATGAGTTTGCCAATAGGTACTAAATTAGATGTATATGAAATTCTCTCTTTGCTTGGTGCAGGAGGAATGGGAGAAGTTTACAAAGCACGTGATAAACGTTTGGATAGAATCGTTGCATTAAAAGTAATACTCTCTGATTTAGCAACAGATCCTGAAAGTATTCAGCGTTTTCAACAAGAAGCTAAAGCAGCTTCAGCTCTTAACCATCCCAATATTATTACTATTTATGCCTTAGGTGAAACATCACTTCCAAACAATGAGACTAATACTCCAGATCAGCCTAAAAATATTCAATTTATTGCTACTGAATTTATAGAAGGTCAAACTCTACGACAATATATAAAGTCTGGTGGTGGAGATATTTGCGAACTTCTAGAAATATTTATTCAAGTAACTAGTGCGCTTTCAGCCGCTCATAAAGCAGGAATTATTCACCGAGATATAAAGCCGGAAAATATTATGATTCGCTCAGACGGTTATGTAAAAGTACTAGACTTTGGATTAGCTAAATTAGTTGAAAATAACCCAACTGTAGAGGTTGAAGCCATAACAGAAAAAGTGCGAACCCAACCTGGTACAATAATGGGGACTGTACAATATATGTCTCCAGAACAAGCTCATGGCCTTAGACTAGATGCTCGGTCAGATATTTTTAGTCTAGGTATTGTACTATATGAAATGTTAGCAGGTGTTATTCCTTTTCGTGGCTCAACCATTAGTCACACATTAGTTGCTATTATGGAACAGGCGACTCCTCCTTTAATACCTTATGCAAAAGTACCAGATCAGCTAGAACAAATTTTAAGGAAAACTCTAGAAAAAGATGTAACTAGTCGTTATCAAACAGCTAAAGAATTAGTTAATGATCTAAAAAAGGTAAAACAAAATTTAGAGCTTAACCCTTCAGCAATTGCAGATGTTCAGTTAGGCACAATAAAATCTTTACCTAAACAAAAATTTTCAACTCAAACTCCTACAATCTCAGTTAATGAGAACAATGACACTATTAAAGATAGTGTAGAGTTAAAATCTCCTATTTCAAGCCATACAACAGTTAATCAATCTAATAATACCCCTAATAATCAGCCATCTAATAACGTAAGTAATATTAACAGTCAACAAAACTCACCTATACAAAATACTGTTGAACTTTCTATTAAAAAAAGAGTAACTAAATGGCCGATAATAATTATACTAGCCTTACTTCTTGTAAGTAGTGCTGGATATTATTGGTTTTTTATTTATGTTCCTACTAGCAAAACTATTAACTCCATAGCTGTGATGCCTTTTGCTAATGCTAGCAATGATACAAACTTAGATTATTTCTCTGATGGAATTACAGAAAATTTGATTAATAGTTTCTCTTTATTACCTAACCTAAAAGTCAAATCGCGCAACCTAGTATTTGCTTATAAAAATAAACCTGTAGATATAAAAACTCTGGGAAAAGAGCTAAAAGTGCGAGCCGTATTACTAGGCCGTGTTATTGCTCAAGGAGAAAATATTTCTATTCATGCTGAATTAGTTGATACCGCAGATAATACACAAATTTGGGGAAAGATTTACAACCGCAAAATCCAAGATATTTCACTTCTTCAAGAAGAAATTGCTCAAAATATTTCTGAACAATTACAACTACAATTGAGTAGTAAATCTGTTGTTAATACCAAACAAACTACTCGTAATTCAGAAGCTTATAGGCTGCATTTATTAGGTTTACATGCTTGGAACAAGCGAACACCTAAACAAGCTAAAATAGCCATAGATTACTTTAAGCAAGCTTTAGATGCTGACCCTTCTTATACATTAGCTTATGTTGGATTATCAGACTGCTATAATTTGTTAGGAACTTATGCAATGAGTCCTCCTGATGAAGCTTATCCTAAAGCAAAAGCAGCGGCAGAAAGTGCTTTGAAAATAGAGCCTAATTTTGCAAATGCTCATGCTTCTTTAGGTTATTGTTTAGCAAATCATTATTGGAAATTTAAAGAAGCTGAAGCTAGTTTTAAGCGCGCAATTGAGCTTAATCCAAGTTATGGAACAGCCTATCATTGGTATGGATTATATTTACTTACAGCAGGCCGCTTTAATGAAGCAATTGAGCAGTTAAAACAAGCTGAACAAAATGACCCTCTTTCACTAATTATTAATACTAATTTAGGTTTAGCTTATTCTGTTGCAGGAGAACAAGATAAAGCTATTGAACAATTAAAAAAGACTATAGATTTAGAGCCAACTTTTGCCCTAACACATTTTCGCCTAGGTGAAATCTATATACAAAAATCTATGTTTGAGCAAGCAATTGCAGAATTTCAAAAAGCGGCTGAGCTTTCAGAAGATGATTTACGGCTAATTTCAGCTTTAGGTTATGCTTACGGACAAGCAGGCAAAACACAAGAAGCCCAAAAAATTCTTAACAAGCTTGAAGATCTTTCTAAAGAACGCTATGTCTCCCCTTTTGAATTTGCTGTTGTATACAATGGTTTAGGCAAAATAGATTTGGCTTTTGACTACCTAGAAAAAGCATTAGCTATTCATGAAAGCCGGATTATTTGGCTACGTATTGATCCAAAAATGAAAGCATTAAAAGATAATCCTAAATTCAATGAAATAATAAAAGCTGCTGGTTTAACAGAATAAAACCTAATGTAATAGCTAAAAACTTTATATTCAACTAGTTAAATAGTTGGGCGAGTAATACCAAGTTTGCGTATTCTATGATTAAGAGTTGATCTATTTATTCCAAGTTTTGTAGCAGCACCATTTGGGCCACCAATTACCCAATTAGTTTCTTTTAATATACTTAAAATATGGTTGCGCTCCATAAATTCAAGAGTAATTGATGGATCATTTTGTTGGGTTATTAGTTTATTTGTATTTCTTAACTCACTAACTGGAACTTCTAGAGTGTGACCACGGGTTAAAATTACGCTTCGCTCAATTAGATTTTCTAGCTCTCTAATATTTCCAGGCCAATGATAACTAGCCAAAATAGACATTATTTCCTTTGGAACTTTCTCAATCTGCTTTTTCATTTTCTGAGCAAATTTCTTTACAAAAAAATTTACTAGTAGTGGAATATCTTCTGGACGCTCACGCAAAGGTGGAATAGCTACTGGAAAGACATTTAGCCGATAAAACAAATCACTACGAAACTTCTTTTCTGCCACCATTTGAGCTAAATCATTATTGGTTGCAGCAATAATTCTAACATCAACTTTAATGGTTCTAGAACTTCCTAAACGTTCAAACTCTTGTTCCTGTAAAACTCTTAGCAATTTAGATTGTAGTTCGAGTGGAACATCTCCTACTTCATCTAGAAAGATAGTTCCATGATGAGCAAGCTCAAACCTCCCTATTCTACGCTCTATTGCACCAGTGAAAGCTCCCTTTTCATGTCCAAACATTTCACTTTCTAAGAGTCCTGTTGGAATTGCAGCACAATTTACTTTTACAAGAGTATTTTCCCGCCTTGTACTTAAGTTGTGTATAGCACGAGCTATTAACTCTTTTCCTGTCCCAGTTTCACCATAAATTATTACTGTTGAATCTGTACCTGCAACAGTTTCTATTTGTTGTAAAACTCGCTTCAAAGTTTGACTGTTACCAATAATTTCAGCAAAATTATGTTCTGTTCTAATCTCTTCTTCTAAATAAAGTTTTGCTTCTTGCAACTGATTTTTCAAAGAATTTATTTCCTGAAATGAGAGTGCGTTTTCTACTGCAATAGCTATTTGATTGGCAATCTGGACAAGTAAATCACTATGCTCCTCATTAAATGCATTGTCATTTAAACTAGCTACACTTAAAACTCCTAAAGTCCTATTGTGTGAAATAAGTGGAACAGTGCAACCTGATTTTACACCAGCAGTAATAAACCTTTTTGTAAAAGAACTGCTTTTTAATTCACTCATATTGATGAAAACAGGCTTGTTAGTAGTAAATGCAAGCCCCGCTGGATTATCTTCTAGAGGAACTACTTCATCTTTTACAAACAAATCTTCATTATCTGGAAATTCTAGTGCTATAACTCGTAACTTGTTGCTAGTACAATCATATAGTGCAAGACTTGCAAGATCATGAGGTATAACCTTACGTAAACAAACAGATGTAGCTTTTAACAATTCTTGTAAGTCTAGATTTGACACCAACATATTGTTAATTTCTAGTAGCAATCGTGATCTATCTCGTTCACGTTCAAGTTGATGTTGATAACATTGAGACTCTACAGCAACTGCTATCTGAGTAGCAACATGTTGGGCAAATTCTAGATCAATGTCTTTATAGGCATCTTTTTCATTGCTACAAATACTTAAAACCCCTAACCTTTGATATGCTGTGCTAAGTGGTAATATACAAACTGAGTTTAAAGGATAATTACGTAATTTTTGTGTGGTACTAAAGCTAGATTCTTGTGTTACATCCCCACTTATTAAGACTTTTTGATTTTGCCAAACCCAACCAGCCATTGAACCATTAATGTCAATTTCTGTAGGAAGTGTTTTTAATAAAGGATCTGTAGTTTCTAAAAAGTACAACCGCATTATTTTTCTTAATTCATCATGCAAAATCACACCAAGGTAATTGAAACTAAAAAAAGCAGATAGCCGTCCAGCCAGATCATGCAGTAGGTCAGATAAATTGCGATGTTGTGCTATTGCCCGTGAAAGATCAAGCAACATTAAATATTGTTGTTGTTGTTGTTCTAAAACTTGAACAGCTTGATTATCCAAGATATTAATCCTTTTTATGGTTTTTATTTTAACTAATACGGTGTTTATCTAAGCAAAGTTAATTGAAATGCCAGGATTTTTTGTGGTCATATATGACCATGTGACCACATTTAACCATGGTCATATAATGGCACACTATAAAATCAAGGTCAAAGCTTCTATTTTATGAGTAGTAAATAAACAAGTTATCACCATTGGATAAGATTTGCTTTATTTGGCAATGTAGTTGCACACAAGAGTTTTGCATTAGAAACAAACAATGGATTTATTTTAGGTTTGATAAACCAAAATAAATCCATAAATACAAAGTACATACTTAGGGCAAAACTAGGAGAAATATTTTGAGAAAGTATCATATAGATGAAATTGTAAGGGCTTTAGTAATTTGCTTGCTTATTACTACAATTATCAATGCAACAGCTTGTTCAAAAGCAACTGCAACCAATCCAAATCCAGAACTACCTCCACAACTTGTTGAAGTTATTAGAGTTGAGCAACAAAATGTTCCTATATATAGCGAATGGATTGGGACTTTAGATGGTATGATAACGGCTCAAATCAAAAGTCAAGTTTCTGGCAACATTCTTAGCACTAACTATAAAGAAGGCTCTTTTGTTAAAAAAGGAGATGTACTTTTTCAAATAGATCCCCGAACTTTTCAAGTCACACTTGATCAAGCAAAAGCCGATCTTGCAAAGGCTGAAGGCCAATTGGCACAAGCTAATGGGCAATACCAACAAACACAAGCACAAGTCAGTGAAGCAGAAGCAAATCTTGTTAAAGTTGAGCTTGATTTAAAACGTGCTGAACCGCTTGTTAAAAACGGTATTATTGCCCAAAGAGATATGGACAACACAGTTCAATCTTATCGTGCTAATGAAGCTCAAGTTAAATCTGCCAAAGCAGCAGTAGAAACAGCTAAAGCAGGTGTTATGGCTGCTCAATCTGCCGTTATTGCAGCTAAAGCTGCTGTGCAAACAGCTGAACTTAACTTAAGTTTTACTAAAATCACGGCTCCTATTGATGGGATTGCTAGCATTGCACAAGCTCAAGTAGGTGATTATGTAAATGTTATCAATCCTAATAGCCCACCTCTCACAACTATTTCTGTTGTAGATCCAATTAAGGCTTATTTTAATGTAACAGAACAAGAATACTTACAAAATACAAAATACAGTAGTGGAAAAAACAAAGAAAGCAATGAAAGCCTTCAACTAGAAATGATTCTTGCAGATGGAACAGTTTATCCAGAGAAAGGAAAGTTCTATGTTGCAGATTCAAAAGTAGATCCTAAAACAGGCACTATTCGCATGGCAGGTATTTTCCCTAATCCTGGAAATATATTACGTCCTGGTCAATATGCACGTCTTCGAGCAGTAACAAGCAAAAAAGATGATGCTTTGCTTGTACCTCAAAGAGCTGTTAGTGAGTTACAAGGTCGTTTTCAAATAGCTGTAGTTACTCCTGATAATAAAGTAGAGCTTCGTACAATTAAGATTGGAGAACGTACCGGTTCAATGTATGTTGTAAATGAAGGCTTAAAAGCAGGTGAAACAATTGTTGTTGAAGGCACACAAAAAGTAAAAGCAGGCTCAACTGTAGTTACCAAGCCTTTTGCCCCCACAGAAGCAGCCAAATAATAAACCGCTACTAAGACAAAAAATTTGCAACCTAGAGCATAAGTTTAGCGGCAAAATAATTATCTCTGTTAGCAACCAGTGAGTATAAGAAGGAGCATTTGTGATATCCAAGTTCTTTATCAATCGTCCAATAGTAGCTATAGTTATTTCTATTGTTACAGTGCTAGGCGGATTAATAGCAATGTCAGGCTTACCACTTGCACAGTTTCCTCAAATTGTACCACCTCAAATCATTATCTCAACTACCTATACAGGGGCTGATGCAATAACTATTGAACAATCTGTTGCAACACCTCTTGAACAACAGATGAATGGCGTTGACAACATGCTTTATATGCAATCAACAAATGCCAATGATGGTACATTACAGCTAACAGTTACTTTTGATGTTGACACTGATGCCAACACAGACCAAGTAAATGTACAAAACCGAGTAGCCCAGGCACAACCAAACCTACCTACAGATGTAAACCAATTTGGTCTTGCTCAACGTAAGTCAACCGGGTTGCCAATGTTAATTATTTCCCTCTATTCTCCTAAAAATACTTATGATTCACTGTTTCTTGCAAACTATGCAAATATTAATGTTAGTGATGCTTTATATAGAGTGCCTGGTGTAGGTGAAGTTCGGCTTTTTGGTGCTAGTGACTATGCTATGAGGATTTGGGTTAAACCAGATATGCTAGCCAAACTTGGTCTTACAGTTCCTGATCTATCGCGTGCTGTGCAACAACAAAGTACAGTTAATCCAGCAGGGCAAGTTGGTGCTGAGCCATCCCCTAAAGGAAAAGAGATGACCTATACAATCCGCGCACAAGGTCGATTGCAAACTGCTGAAGAGTTTGGACAAATTGTAGTTCGTTCTAATCCTGATGGTTCTGTTGTAAGAATGAAAGATGTAGCTCGTATTGAGCTAGGCGCACTCAACTATCAGCAAATTGGGCGAGTAAATGGTCAACCGGGTTGCATAGTTGCAGTCTTTCAAGCTCCAGGTTCAAACGCAATTGCTGTAGCAAATGGCGTAAAAAAGATGATTGAACAGCTAAAACAACGCTTTCCTCAAGATCTTGATTATAAGATAACTCTTGATACCACATTGCCTGTTACAGAAGGAATCCGTGAAATAATCATTACACTTCTTGAAGCAATGTTACTGGTTATTTTAGTTGTTTTTCTCTTCCTACAAAATTGGCGTGCTACGCTTATTCCAATGATTGCAGTGCCAGTTTCACTTATTGGAACATTTGCAGTCTTTCCATTATTAGGCTTTTCTATTAACACACTTTCCCTTTTTGGCTTAGTTCTAGCAATTGGTCTAGTAGTAGATGATGCAATTGTTGTAGTAGAAGCAGTTGAACATCATATTGAGCATGGCCTTTCTCCTTATGATGCAACCGTTAAAGCTATGCAAGAAGTTTCAGGGCCAGTTATTGGTATTGCTCTTATCCTTACTTCGGTATTTGTGCCAATTGCATTTACAAGTGGTATTCAAGGCCGTTTGAATAAACAGTTTGCCGTTACAATTGCTATATCAGTACTGATTTCAGCATTTAATGCCTTAACACTATCCCCTGCACTTTCTGCTATGTTGTTAAAACCTCGCAAGCAATCTAAAGGAATTTTAGGCTGGTTCTTTGCTGTATTTAATCGTGGTTTTGAAAAAGCAACTAAAGGCTATATAAGAATTAGTTATGGTTTAATACGTAAATCATTTATAGGAATATTGATTTTACTTGCATTTTTTGTATTTGATGGAGTTTTAGGAAAGTCTATTCCAACAAGCTTTTTACCAGAAGAGGATTATGGTTATTTACTTTTAAATATCCAATTGCCTCCAGCATCTTCTTTAGAGCGAACAGATAAGGTTTGTAAGAAGGTAGAAGAAATACTTTCTAAAGCAGAAGGCATTGAAAACTTTAATACTATTGGGGGATTTAGCCTATTAACTCGTGTTTCATCTAGTTCTAATGGTTTCTTTTTTGTGGAATTAAAGCCTTGGGATGAGCGAACTTCTGAACAGCTACAAGCCAGAGGTATTATTAGTTCACTCAATCGCCAATTTGCAAAAGAAATTCCAGAAGCAATTGTATTTGCATTCTCTCCACCTTCAATTCCTGGTCTTGGTAGTGCAGGAGGTTTTTCTTTTTGGTTACAAGATCGTAGTGGTAATTCAGTAGAGTTTCTAGATCAAAACTTACAAAAGTTTCTTGCAGCTTGTCGTAAACGTCCGGAATTAATTGGGGTTTCATCACAATTTAATGCTGCTGTACCACAAATATTTGCTGATTTAGATCGAGATAAGGTTTTAAAACAAGGTGTTGCGGTAGGAGATGTCTATCAAACACTACAAGCTTATCTTGGAGGCTTATATCTAAATCAATTTAATCGATTTGGCCGACAATGGAAGGTTTTTCTTCAAGCTGAAGGTGAGGAGCGTTTAACTGATCAAGATATCAACAAGTTTTATGTTCGTAACAATGATCAAGTTATGGTTCCAGTTTCATCACTATTAAGCACAAAAAGAATTTTTGGCCCTGAATATACAAATCGTTTTAATCTCTATCGTGCAGCCCAAGTTACTGGAGCGGCTGCACCTGGCTATAGTTCTGGGCAAGCACTTACAGCATTAGAAGAAGTAGCACGCACAACTCTACCTCCAGAAATAGGCTATGATTGGGCAGATCTTTCTTACCAAGAAAAGAAAACCTCTGGTTCTGGTGTCATAACTTTTGCACTTTCTCTTGTATTTGTCTTTTTAATTTTAGCAGCTCTTTATGAAAGTTGGTCATTGCCTTTTTCAGTCTTGCTTACTGTACCAGTTGCGGTATTTGGTGCATTTATTGGACTTCTGATGCGAAATTATAATCTTGATGTATATGCTCAAATTGGTTTAATTGTATTAATTGGTTTAGCAGCTAAAAACGCCATTTTGATAGTAGAATTTGCTAAAGCAGAACTAGAAAAAGGGCGTGACCTAATAGATGCAGCTTTAGAAGGAGCAAAACTACGACTGCGACCTATTTTAATGACTTCATTTGCTTTTATTATGGGTTGTGTACCTTTATGGATAGCTGTTGGTTCTGGAGCATCTTCGCGACGAATTTTAGGAACAGTTGTAATTATGGGAATGCTTACAGCTACAGTACTAGCTATTTTCCTTATCCCTGTAAGCTTCTATGTTATTGAAAAAATGTTTCTTAAGGAGAAAAAAATAGACATACTTTCAAAAGATAACCCAACAACACCAGAACCATCTGTTGGAGATTAACAAATAAAGTTCTAACTTATTCACTTTAGACTATTTATATTCTCCTTCAATAGTAAATGCACTCCAAAAAAATGGGCTAGACCACTTTGGGTTTTCTCTCATTTTTAACTGTGCTTGTCTTAGAGCAGCACTTGGAGAAGCATTTTCCTTAAACATTGCTCTATAGAAGTTTTTCATAAACTCTGAAGTAGCTTCATCATCTACAGGCCATAGGGTTGTAATTACTCTTTTGGCTCCTGCATAAATAAAGCTTCTAGCAATTCCTATTGTTCCTTCTCCTTCAAATTCTTCTCCTAATCCACTTTCACAACTACTTAAAACTACTAAATCTGCATTAACTTTTAAACTTGCTACTTTACTATTTGATAATAAACCATTTGCTGGTTTTCCATTTTCATCTACCAAAGATAACAGTATACCTGAAAGCTCAGGGGAAATTTTGTTGCTAATTCCATGAGTAGCGAAATGTAAGATTTTATAATCACCCATAATTGATAGAACATTTGTTAAAGAGGCATCTAACCCAACAAGCTTTCTACAACTGCCTGTTGGAGCTAAGTTAGCAATTGCTTGTGCTTCACTTTCTGTATATGGCAACCTTGTTACTGTGAGGCTGCTGCGATCTATTTGCTCTACTCCTCTTATAGCTATTTCACTTTTCTTTGTATTTATAGAACTACTTTTTTGAAGTCTTTCATCATTTAAATCAAAAATTGGATCAGCAGCTATTGCAATTAATTTCTGGTTTTCTGTTTCATTATTTATATTATTTTTCCTTAATATAGATAAACTAGAAGTAGAAGATAAATTCACAATATCAAATTGATTTACTAAAAGTTTTGAGCTTACTTTCTCATCTAACAGAGGTAGAACAGTAAAAGGAATATGTCTTAAAGCTCCATCCGCAACAACAATTAACCTTTTCTTTCTATCTAGAGCCTTCACTGCTGGTTTTATAACAAGCTGACTTAATTGTAGTAAAGAATCTTGATATTTTTGATCAGCTTTAAGTATTTTTTCTTTTTTCTCTTGTTCTGTATCAAATTTAAATTCTGCTTTTTGGCTTCTAAAAGTAATATTTCTATACACTTTTTCAGCTAATTTTTCTATAGTTTCTTTGTTTGGCAACTCATAAACTTGTAGAGATTCTTTTGAAACCAGCCATAGATAGCTTTTTTCTTTTCCTAAACAATATTGTAACAATACGCTTTCTGAGTCTAAAACTTCTTCTTGAATTGACTTAAGTGTTAAGGGTTGAGTCTTGCTAGCAACATCTACAGTTAAAGTATTTTTTATTTTTGACTCTGTTTGCTCTAACTCTGTTCTTATATTTTTAATTTCATTTTCTAGAGCAAGTACATCACTTTCTGAGCGATTTTCTTTCTTGAAAACTATTAATTTGTTTAACTTATCATCCAAAATAGCTTGTTGACTACGTTCTAATGATAGTAACTGAGGATCAATAGCATTGTATATATTGCTGTTTGACTTAGCTAAGGTTTCTAATAAACTTCTAGCTCTTGATTTTTCGTTTGCTTCAAAAGCAAGTACATCATAATTTCCTTTTTTCTCTTTATATAACTGCATCAGTACATCTACATATAACCCATAAAATGACTGGCTACTTGCTAAATAAGTATTGCGCAATTTCTCTATTTGAACATTTAGTCTAGAGTTTTCTACTATATTAATTGCATTTTCAATTAACTCTTTAGCTTTTTCAGGATTACCTAAAGCTACTTCTGAATCAGCTAGATAGTATAAATTTGTAGTTTCGCCTCGTCTGTCGTCTACTTCTCTACAAAGTCGTAGACTCTCCAGATAATAATCACTGGCTTTTTTATAATCTTTTTTCTCAGTAAAAACATTCCCAATCAAGAGGTTAGTATGTGCTTCACCATAAAGATCTTTTATATTTCTTCGTATCTCTAAACTATTATTTAGCAGAGAGATAGCTTTATCATAATTCTTGTTTAATAGTTCTATAGAAGCAATTCTAGCTAGAGTAGAACCCTTTCCCTGCAAAACATTTTTACTTTCAAATATTTCTAAAGCCTCATTATAATACTTAGTAGCTTGAACTAGTTGGTTATTATCTCTATTCTTTTTAAAGATTTTCTCACAAATAATTCCTTTATTTACTAAAGCTTTAGCTTTTCCTACTAACTTATTAATACTAGAAAAGTTCTTAATTGCCTCATCATATACTTCTAATGCTCGTTTGTAATCCCCCAAATTGTCATAGAGTATTCCAAGGTTTGATAGTACTATTGCAATAGATTCAATATTATTAGTTTCTTTACGTATATTTAGAGACTCAATATAACAATCCAATGCTTTTTGATGATCATCTAAAGTTTCATAAATTTGTCCAATATTCGCGTAAATAACTGCTTTTAGCTCACGATTACCAACTAAGTCTATAATTTCCAGAGCAGCTACATAATACTTCAGAGCCTCTTTCTCTTGAATTGACTGATAAAGTACTCCAAGATTGTTGTACACAATTAATTCGCCTGTTTTATTACCTATTTTTTTGTATAGTGGAATAGACTTTAAGTAAAAATTAGCTGCTTTTTCTCTATCATCAAGATATCTCCATGCTTCGCCTATATTCGCTAAACAGTCAGCTTTCTGTAAAATATACTCATTTTCTGAAGTCTCTTTTTCATAAATAGCTAAAGATTTTTCACAAAAATCTATTGAATCTTTGTATTTTTCGATTATGAACGAATTTTGTCCTAGACGATTTAATATATAAGCTTGTTTAAGTAAGTCAAATTCATCAGAAACTTTATTATCTTTATACTTTTTGGATAAACTTAATTCTTGACAAAAATTTAAAACTTGATGATATTTATCAATTGCTAGGTTTATACTTGATATATTTTCTCCATTTTCTCCAGCAATCCAGGCTCTTTCCGCAACTATGAAAGTTTCTTGAGATAAAAGTAGTTTTTTATCTTCTTCAAAAGATTCTCTAAGCTCTTTTATTTGAACTTCATAATCTCCTAGAACAGCATTTTTATCCTCACAAGAAACTTCTAATCTATACTTACCAGCTGAATTATCAGACATCCAAAATATTGGTTCTGGCCCTTGTTTACCATTAAGGCTGTCTATTTCAAATACTTTTTTTCCTGTTGGATCAAAAAGACGAACAACTACATCTACACCTTTTTGGTTTACAACAAGATATACAGATGATTTTTCAGCTAGGGTTAACTCATAACTAGAGCTTTGCCCTCCTGCCATTTTGGCTTTTATTGTTTCACCTACCTTTAATTCAATGGCCTTTTCTTGGGCAGAAGTTGCAATTGGCATGCTCATTACCAAAATCAAACTAGATATTAATACTATCTTTCTATAGCTAGATAAAAGTCTTTCCATGTACATTGTTTGCCTCTTATATATATAAATAAGTAATGTTTAAGTATTTTACTAGTATTAGTTATGTTTCATTTTTTTTATTAGTTCCTCAACTACAATATTTGCAACTTCTTTTGGATTGCCTTCACCTAGCTTAAATTTTTTACTAGACCACAAAGGTTTATCTGATTTATTTGTTAGGCTAACCAATACAAAATGCTTATCTTTAGTAATTTTAAAATCTAGTTCTGCTTTATCTTTTTCACTTTCATCTACTACAACCCAGTAATTTTCCGTTTGTATTTTTATTTTAAGCTGATTGCTAAATTCTGTCATCCATTCATCTGGATTATCTGGATCAAGTAAGTCTCCTAAATAAATATTGTGCATTGAGCTAAAAGTTGAATTAGTATTGTTATCATTTGTTGATTCAAGACTGCGTGTTTGACTAATGTCTAATGGTTTTTGGCTATCATGTTGTTTCTGTTTATGGTTATTCTTTTCTTTGGAAACTTCTTCTATTGTTGAGTTATCTTTATTGGACTTATAAATAGCAACTTCATCTTTGTTATTGTCTGTAATATTTGTTGCTGATGTAGGGCTAGGTGTAGCTATAGAATGGATTACTGGACTAGGTGTAGATATAGTAGGATTGCTAACAATTGGATTTATTTCTAATTTATTAGTGTTATAAAAAGAATAATAAGTAATTATACCTGTAACTATTAAGAATAATGTTGTTGCTAGGACAAATATAGGTTGAAAGAGATTAAAGTTTGAATCTATTTTTCCTGGAATGTATTGGTGTAATAAATCTTCTAAACCCTGTAGGTTAGCAGTTTTTTTTATAAAAGATTTGTTTAGTATGATTGTACGAAGAGGTGTTTTAGCTAAAAGGCTTTTTTCTAATCTATTTTGCCATCTATAAGTTCTTATCACCCGATCCGTCAAAGAGTTAGGAGCTTTAACTAATTGTATTTCCTTTAATATTTCTGTTAGTTCTGGATCAAAATCTGGGTCCCAAGTTCTTAGATCATTAGGCGTTTTGCTTATATCTATCTTCTCTATTTGTTCAAGAAGTTGTTTATATTCCGTTTCATTCATAAATCTTCTCCAAGGGAAGCTTTTTTAAATAGTGCAAGCTTAGTCTTTAAAATTTCCCTAGCTCTAGCCAAATGACTTTTAATTGTGCCAATAGACATACCTTTTTTAAGTGATAATTCCTCTATAGAATTCCCTTCTACATAATGCTCAATCAGTAAATCAGACTTTACTTTGGGTAATTCTGCTAAAGATTCTCTTATAGTTTCTTCTCTAGTTATTTTATCTATTAAATCATTTTGATTGTTATAGTTTGAGTCAGATATCTTTTCCTCAACATAACGCATCTCTCTTTTTAGAACATTTTTTGCGGCTGATTTTGCCAACATTAACAAATAAGTTGAGATTGAGCTTTTTTGAGGATCATAACTATCTATGTTTTTTTGAAACAGAATAAAGACTTCATGAGTTACTTCTTCTGCTAGTTCTGGACGTTTCAAAATTCTCAAAACACAACTATAAACATTATCTACATTTCTGTGATATATCTGGGTAAATGCTGCTTCGCTGTCGTTGTCTCTATTAGCAATTTTTCTAGCTAGATCAAAAGAGCTAAGTTCACTATCTTGTAACATCCAACTTCCCTTAATATATATTCAAATCAGAAAGCTAAAAAGTTGCAGTCACTAACAAAAATTTATCCAAAATACTAATTTTTATAAAATTGTGAGTCTAATCTAGCTTTTCCCTAAACACCAACTATCCTTAATTATAACGCTATTAACAAAATTACTGAAACCTAGAACTACAAATAAGGAAAAATAGTTTGTTATTAAGACATTACTTTCCGATACATTTTCATTAACCAATGTTGCCAGTAGTTAACAAATGCAACCCCAACAACGTAGTAACAGGGAAGGGAGTATCACCCAAAGCTAAAGACAGATTCTTTAGGAAAATGCCTCTAGCGCCATTTAAATCACGGTCTATATTTAAACCGCATTTACACTTAATTATAGATTTAGAACCAATTTTGTTAATATGTCCACAACTAGAACAGGTTTTGGAGGTATATTCTTCTGATACATCAAGGACTTTTACTCCAAATTCTTTAGCCTTATGCTTAAGTCTTTCTTTGAATGCGTAATGTGACCAGGTGAGCATTGCACGGGCTGTTTTACTTGCTAAGTTGCTCACCATTTGGCTTGTTTCAAACTTAGGTAATAGTATTACTTTGAAATGTGTACACAAGAATCTAGCTGTTTTCCAATGTATTTCTGCTATCAGGTTTTTAATATTTTCTCTTATTCTGGCAGCAGCTTTTCGCATTGAATATCTTTGTTTGGCATTCTTGGCTTTAGTAATCTTAGAAACGAGTCTATCTAGGTGACTACAGAGTCTATGTATTCTACCAAAGTCTTTTGCCCCAAATTTTCCTGCGATATTGCTGCTATAAAAGGTTTGAAATGTTCTTACACCTGGGTCTAATGCTACTATCTGCTGTAAAAATAGATGTTGTTTGTATTTTTGTTCTCCTTTGCTTGATACTGGTATTATTAAGTAATACTTACTGTGGTCTACCAATAAGCGACAATCAAATTCTGCTACCGGAAATAATTCCTTTGGGTTTAAGCTTTCTCCTGTTATTGTGTGGTAAACACTACGTAATTTTAGCACTGCTGATTTTGGTATATAAACACTATCTCTTTTCTCTCTGCAACTGTGAAATTTTACTTCTTGGATTTGCTTTGTTTGCTTATATTTGATTTTAGCATTACTAACTGCTGTGCAAGCGTCTTTTATAGCAATTGATTTGATTTGATAAGGTACGTCTTTTGTCCAATCAGGAGCAGCATTTATTAAATCAGTTTTAATCTTTTTCCAGTTAGCTGTTGTATTAGGTTGTTTTAAGTACTCAATAGTTTTGTTGTAAAGATAACGAGCAACGCCTGCCCATTTACGTATTAGTTTTTTCTGTTCTGTTGATGGATAAATCCTTATCTTCCTTGTCTTTAACTCTTTTAATGATAAATCTGTGTATTGGGCAAGTGAATATTGTGATAAAGGAGAGTAAAACTTTTCGTTGTTTTCTTCTTTTGGAGATAATATTTCAGTAGAAAACCAAGATTTCTTAGCAATATTTAGCAATAAGCCTTTAGATAAGCTTAAATCCAAGCTATGAAAGTCTTTAATGGGCAACCATAGCTGCTGAGATATTTCCTTTAACTCTTCGTTCCAATAAGGCAACATCTCTTTTGCTAATGAATCCAAGACTTTTTCCTCTATATTTATTGCTGCTTGGGTGTTAAGGTCTGTCATCTTCTTTGTTTAGCTTTATTTCCTTTTGTTCATTCTATTATATGCAAAATATGGCCAAAACAGCAACCTTTTTATACTTTTTTCTTTTGTTTAACTTTCTCCATTATTAGTTAATGTTTGTTAATCTTTTAACTACTGTTTTACAGCCTTCTTTGCAAAAGCTGACCAACTCCAATAAAGTCACTTAGCTCTAAAAAAAGAATTTGTATAAAAATCTTTTTTCTATATGTGTATCGCTAACAAACTGAAGAATCAATACATTAGCATAAACCAGCAAAAATTTTCTAATTTTTGGAAAAATTTTTATCCTAACTGCAACCTTTTAGCTCTCTGATTTGAATATATAAATAGAAAGTTACAAAAATTTGAATGTATTTAATTTATTTTTTGATGGAAAAGTTTGTCTAAACAAACGAGTGCAAGAATTAGTTATGCAATATTACTTCTAACTACATTATGTGCAAGAATAAACTTATATTTTCATCATAAGATCAAAATTTATAGACTAATAATCATAGAAGCAGAGGATAAATATTTATGGAGCAAATTTCTGGAAGTTATATAAATTTGATAAATAGTAATAATACCTGGCCTATAGCAGTTAATACCTGTGTTCTCAATAAATTACCAGAAGAGCATTTTATTTCCAGAAGAACTAAAACCAATATTAATCTTTCTAGTGATAGAAAAAACATAAAAAGCTTAAACAACCTGCAATTAATAAAGTTTTATTTAGAAACAAGGGAAGAAAGTATTTGGCAGGAAATTTACCATAGAGTAGATCCTTATGTTAGATGTTACATTAATAAAGCATTAAAATCTTATAAAAATGTTTTAGCAAAAGAAGACTTTCTTTCATTAAAAGAAGATCTAACTCAAGAAACTTACTTAAAATTACTAAATAATGATTGTCAAGCATTAAAATTATATAGTGGAGAAAATAATAGTGGTTCTTTTTACTGCTATTTGCACAAAATTACGTTTAACTTAGTAATAAATTATTTTCGCCAATTCAAAACCCAAAAACGCCAAGCTATACTTTGTTCTTTAGAAGAGATCTTATCTAAATCTTCTTCATTGCCAAATGATAAGGCTTCTCAATATCTTTGCTATTGTAGATTACCTCAAGAAAGGCTTGAAACAACAGATTTACTAAATAAAGCTTTCTCTAGTTATAAAAATGAGCGCAACAAAAAAATATTCTTTGCCTCATTCATTTTAGGAATGAAATCAGAAGAAATAAGTAAACTTTCTAGTTTCCAAGATTTATCACAAAACTCTATTGAATCTGTTATTAGGAAAGGTAAAAAACACTTAAGTTCCTTTTTTAACCTTTCTTAAAGCAAGTTTTAATAGTTACACAATTCACATGTTAACCATCAAGTGTAATACATTGTTATGCAAGGTATAAAAAATTGCTCAGCTAAATTATGACTACTAGTCATAATTAATTTCTAGTTGCATTGTTTCTAGTTGCTACTAATTAACAAAGTTCTGTAGCAACTAGAAAATTTTTCTTCCCTGGGAGTCAAAAATGTCAAACTATAGTTTATTAAATGCAGAAGAGGTAACCTATTCAAAAAACAGCAAGTTAAAAAAATTCCTTAGTATCACAGCAATTGTTCTAGTGATAAGTCTTGCAAGTGTAGTTTTTTTAATCATTAAAAAGACTTCAACACAAGCAACCAATACTGATATTTCTAGTCTTAATGACCAAGAAAAAAGAGTTAAAGAACAAGCCCGAAGAACTGTTCTTTCCTACCTAGCAATGCCAACTTTTGCAGGAACTACACTAGAGCTACAAACCCTTGGTCGAGCACATTTAGAGCTTTTTGATGTACCAAAACAAGAACTTTATTTCTCTCTACCAGAGTTTCCAAAAGACTCTGCTGAAAAAGATTTTAAGCCATTAATACAAAATTTCTTGGCTAATCCAAATAAAATTGAGACTGCCTCAGAAGTAAACAATGTATTTGTATTAGGTAATTATCGCCTAGCCAAAAGTGAAAGAAAAGCTATATTTTTTAAGACATCAGCAGAAAATTTTCAAGTAGATCCTAACACCTTACTAAAGTTTTCTTTCCAAAGGGGTGTTTATAGTTTAACTATAGACCAGTTAAGTGATTTTCTTACTAACAAAAATGTTTATGGTGGAAAAATAGAAGCAATAGCAGAAGAGCCTAGTTCAAAAACAGGTAAAACAAAAGTGTTTGCAAATCATGGTGTTATGGTAGCAAAACCTAATGATCCAACCTTAACACCATTTGTTAAAATCCTTACAAAGGATATAGATAGAAATGATCCTTTAGCCAGAGAAAAAATCATTCAACATTTGTTGGATTTTGTTACTAATGAGATAGAGTATGATAAAAAAGAAGCATTATCTAGTTATGAAACACTTAAACGCCCTAATGAAACCCTTATGAATAGAGGAGCTGACTGTAGTAACAAGACCATATTAATGGCTTCTTTTTTAGAGCAAATAGGAGAGGATTACTTACTTCTCTACTGTCCTGGGCATATTACCATAGCAGTGAAAAAGGGTAATTTTCCTAGTGATAATAAACTTACTTTTAATTGGGAAAATGCTACTTGGGTTATTGCTGAAACTACTACTCCTAACTTTACAATAGGGGTTGATTTACTACAGAAGCCTGAAATTTTTCATCAAGTGCAATACGTACAACATCCTAATCAAAAAGATATAATTATTAATACTGTCACAGGTAAAGCAGTGAATTTCCTATAAGTTGCATTATATTTTTGTTAGTACTAGTTAAATGGAGTAAATATTGCTTAAAACTAGGCTGAAGTTGTTTGACCAAAATGGCTAATTAAGAATAAGCTAAAGGTTTATTTATTGTGTTAAACACTTTATTTTATTTTCGCAAAAATACTAACAACTAGAATTACTTAGGAGGATTTAATCGTGACAGAAAGAATTTATAATTTTAGTGCTGGGCCAGCCGTTCTTCCACTACCAGTACTAGAAGAAGCTCAAAAAGACCTAGTAAGCTTACCTGGTGTAGGGATGTCAATACTAGAAATTAGCCATCGCTCCAAAACATTTGACAAAGTTATTGAAGGAGCAGAAGCTAAAATTCGTCAGCTACTAAAGCTTTCTGATGATTTTCATGTTTTGTTTTTACAAGGTGGAGCTAGTTTACAATTTTCAATGATTCCAATGAATTTGTTGGCAAAAGGTGGTAAAGCTGACTACATCAACACAGGCGCTTGGTCAAAAGCTGCAATTAAAGAAGCTAAAAAAGTTGGTCAAATTAATGTTGCTGCAAGTACAGAAAGTGAAAATTTTGCTCGCATTCCTAAACAAGAAGAACTAAAGCTTGATTCAGAAGCAACTTATGTTCATATTACTTCTAACAACACTATTTTTGGTACTGAATGGCATTATGATCCAGAAGTAGGAAGTGTTCCTTTAGTTTGTGATGCCTCATCTGACATTCTTAGCCGTCCAATAAATATGGATCGCTATGCAATGGTTTATGCTGGTGCTCAAAAGAATATGGGTCCTGCTGGTGTTACACTAGTGATTATGCGTAAAGATTTAGTAAAGGAACCTTCTGCTGACATGCCAACTATGTTAGCTTACAAAACTCATACAGATGCTAAATCTCTTTATAACACTCCACCTGTCTTTTCAATCTATATTGTAGACTTAGTTTGCAAGTGGCTATTAGATTTAGGTGGTTTGGAAGCAATGCAAAAACTAAATCAAGAAAAGGGCAAACTCCTTTACGATGCAATAGATTCTACAGAATTCTATCGTGGTCATGCTCATGCAGATAGCCGCTCACTAATGAATGTAACTTTCCGCTTACCTAGTGAAGAACTAGAAAACTTATTTATTAAACAAGCTACAGCAGCAGGTTTAGACGGTCTTAAAGGACATCGTTCAGTAGGTGGCTTACGTGCATCTATCTACAATGCATTTCCTAAAGCTGGAGTAGAAACTTTAGTAGAATTTATGAAAGAATTTGAGCGTAAAAACGGATAAAACCAACTAAAGCCATTTCTAAATTGAGAAATTATTCATGGGCAGCTACTTTTAGCTGCCCTTTTAGTTAACTCCTCTTAACAATTAAACAAACACTTAGCAATTTTTACTACCTTCTACCACGTGAAAAGTCGCGATAACCTTGACGATAACCATTCATAAATCCCTCGCGATAATGTCTGCTACCTTCTCTAAAACGCCTAGATGCATATGGTTCAAAACGTCTATGTTCACGAGCATCTTCTCTACCTCTATCTAAACCATCATTAAAACCTCGTCTATACTCTATCCTTGCATAATCTCGTTCTCGTTCTTCATAACGTGGATGATCTCTATACCTATCATGATCTTGAGCATTAGTAACGGGTGCTACAATTGTTAGGGAGCTAAAAATAACCCCAAGCATAACTATAAAGGTTATTATTGCTTTTTTAAGTTGTGATTTTACATTTCTTAGGTTTCTCATAATAGCCTCCTTTCTTAAACAAGACTATTAGAAAAAGGAGAAATTTGAACTTCTTTTTTATTTCCCCACTATGATTTTATCACTTTTAAGGAACTCTATAAAGAGGTTCTCCAAATATTAATGCTAATAAAATCAATAATTAAGACCTGTTTTTCTACTTAACTTAAGTTACACTAGAATTAAAAATAAATGGAATACAAATTTTCTATCTTAGGTCAGATGAAAATTTATATTCCATTATATACCTAGTGTGACGACACTAAGAGTTTCACTAATATGAAGTACTATTCAGTAATATTAACGTTCTAATTCAATACCTAATTTATCAGCAGATTTATAAAGTGCCATACCTAAAATTGAAGCATTAACCATATCAAAGTAAAATACTAAAATTCCAAATAACAAGCCTAACAGCATTGGTCCCATAAAAATCCCTAAAATTATCAAGCCAATAAAAGCAACTATTTTTACTACAGTAGCTAAACAGTAGAACCAAAAAGCTTTTGCATAGCCCATTCCCATAGTTGTAATGGTTCTTATACCAATAAATGGATTTATAACTGAGGCAAAACTCTCTGTATAACCTGCAATTGCCATAGCTATTGGATAATAGAAAAATGCCCAAGCTACTGAACCTATTAAACCTACAAAGGCTGAAAAACCTAGAACTTCTGTGATTGGACTAAGAGCCATATGCCGTCCAGGAGCTAACAAACTAAACATAACAGTGGCAACTAGTTGAGCCAAGAGCGCAAACGAATAAACACACCAAACAACAAATGGAGTCATTGTTACCAACATAACCCCAATACCTAAAAATATTGGACGAATAAAATCCATTACAGAAAAATTAGAAAAATCTGGTAAAAAGGAATCATTGAAACGCCCTCTAGCCAAATTTTTGATTGCCATTGCAGTACAAGCAAATACTAAAATATATGCACTAATTCTTAAAGGAAGACCTAAAGCAAAAGACCCTATTATAAGCATTAAGGCATAAACTACAGAGGCTTTTAAGAACCCACTATCGCCTAAAGGATATTTGAAAGCCTGAAAGAAATCAGAAATATCTAATGTATTACCACTACCCATTTCATAAGCTAAATTTTGACGAATTTCTGCTTGTTTGGCAGCTCCTACTTTTTGGCACATATCCCCACAAAGCGGACAAATTGCCATTTTTCCTGTTCCAACAAACTTTGGACAAGAGGGACAAAACGGAGTATTACAAGTTACACAACAATAATCTGCTGTAATAGATGGATGATTACGACAAGTTGAATATGCACTAGTATTACCTAAAGTATTTTTATTATTTTGATATTGATAGTTATTATAAGAAATAGAAGCTGTATTTAAGTTTGGGCTAGTTTTTTGTGAACTAAAAGAACTACGAAACATAGGCACTCTACCTACATCATTCCAGCTTAATTCACCTTTTTTAATTTTGTCATTGGGAAGAATTCTGCCTTCGGAAATCCACTGTTTTAAGGTTTCAGTATCAGCTTCATACACTTGTCCATTAATTGATATTTGCCATACTTCTAAAGTATTCATGATGTCCTCATTAAATAGATTTGATAGATTGATAGATTTGATTTTTAAGATGAGGACATTCTAGTGATAGGAAGGTAATAGTCTCAAGGACGGAACCTCTCTTCGTAGTCCAAAAAACTGATAACTATATCTTTTAATTAATCCTAATTTATAATACTTAAGAGTATTTAATAGAGTTTTTTAATTAGGCTCTAGTTTATTTAACCCTTCACGAGCTTCTAAATTACGGCCATCTCTCTTTATAGCCCATTTATAAGCTTTTATGGCTTTGTCTATTTTTCCTTCTTTTTGATATTTTTCTGCTAAAACCACAAAAACTTTACTCATCATCAGTCTAGCCTTTTCATCTCCATAACCTATTATTAAATAAGGCTCAAAAGCTGAATAAACATTATCTGTAACCTCATTGCTTGCTAAAACTGACATTAGTAACCCTATACCAGTCCATTCACTACTTAATGGTTTAAGCGTAGTCCATCCATCTACACCACTTGTAACTAAGTCTATCATTGTGGTTTCTTCTTCTAAATCTCCAAGTAATGCAAGAATTCTAGCAGCATTAATATTTTTTGTTTTATGGTATATTTTTTTAAATATATTCTTTAGATCTGGATATTTAACTTGTAGCTCAAGTATTTTTTCACATGCTTTAACAAACTCATCCCTACTATAACAAGATGCTATCATTAAACGTTCTGATAAACTGTTGATTGCTTGTTTTAACACTTCAGCATCTGAAGACATTTTTAATGTTGCAATTAACCAAACTTCTGGAACTAAGTCTCTTGGGACAGAAATTGGAAGCCCAGCATTAGCTTTAGGTAATAGCTGCCAAGGTTTTTGAGTAGTATCAACTAGGCTTTCCAATTCTTTTTTTACATGGTTAGAAATAATAGTTCCAATCAAAGACCGCAATGTAGCATTCTCTGATGAATCAAGTAAAATTTCCCAAGCTTTCTGATGTGCATCTTGAGCATGCCAGCCAAGTTCTTTATAGGCTAGAAATCTAGCTTCTGGAGAACGCCAACTTGCACAAAAACAATCCATTAGCAAATTTTTAAGTAATTCATCCGCCTTTAAAGTGTTAAAAACTCGCTTAAGTTCCCAATTAATAGCATCTGAATAATGAGAATAATTAAATCCTCTATCTAAAATAATCTCTAGAGCTTTTGAAGCATAACTTAAGACTATTTCTTTATCAGATTCACAATGTTCTTTTAAGATATATCCTAATTGTTGACTACTTTCTTTGCTTAATTCTTTTTGGACTGTTGCATAAGGAGTTTTAAAGTTAGTAGGTTTATAGACAAAAAGTAAATTAGTTAAAGCTTGAGCAAATGCCTTCCAATTAAAGCGACGAGCAACAATTGAAGATAAATAAACAGCAGAAAAGAGCTTTTCACTATCTTCATTGCGATGATTTTGTAAAATATCTAACACTTCACTAGCACTGACTTCTTGAGCAATATTATTTAACTCTGTAATACTAACATCAGAAGAACTCATTAGTTCCGGCAATTTAGGAACAGATCTAGAAGCTAGTACCCCTTTTCTTTGTAGCAAATCCACAGCTTCAGGAGCAATTTTATTTAAGTCACGTTTAATATATATTTGTAGCTCTTTATTTTCCTCACTATCAAGCAATACATTTACTAGCAACTGAGCAGCTTTTCTTTGAATAATTTGAAAAGCACTTTTGGTTTCACGATTGCGATTAATTTCTTCACCTATTAGGTCATAAGCTGTCATACGTTCAACACTTGGGCGAGATTTATCTAAAATTATTTCATTAAAAAATTCTCCTAATTGCTTTACTTTTGCCTCACGCTCAGTTGCACTTACGGTGTTAAAAAGTTTACAAAAAGCATCTAACCCATTGTAGCCTATGCTCATATTTGCACGTAGTGGATTTTTAAGAGCCGCATCAATTCCAAGAGTAATATCTAAAAATTTGTCTTCTACATCTTGTTTTTTATTGACAATATCATAGTAAGGCCGGTTAGTCATAAACCCAACCATACCAACAGTTTCATTATAGCCATCTATTTTTGCTTGATAGCAACGAGAGTCTGAAGCCAAATTTAATAACACATTTTGAACACGATTTGTATATGATGGTTTACGAGCTAAAACAGAGCCAGTTATTACAAGTGCAGCTATAACTTGGCCTGTATCAATAGGATTTTCCAACACTTCCAAAATATCTTCTATGTCGGTTTGTTCAGCAGTTTTCCTAATAACATCGTAATTATCCATCAAGCCACAAGGATTATTACGTTCATCTAAATAAACACAATAAAATTCTTCTGCTCTTGGAATTGTAAATTTCTTACGTGGTTTTTCAGAAACTGTAGGTTCTATAGTTAAAGAACTTTTTTGAGTAGAGCTAGGTTCTATTTTTACTTCTGCTTCCACTTTTTCACTCAAAAAATTTTGTTTTCTAAATGAATTATTTATAATTGCAGGAGTAAGAATTTTGCGAATTTTAGAGCCATTAGTATCTGCTACATAGATTGAGCCTTGACAATCTATAGCAAGTCCATGAGGTTCATAAAACCAAGCTTTTTTTGCTAAACTTTCTTTGTAAGGAAATTTTCCTTCTCCTGCAAAAACAGTAAACTCTTCTGCAATAGAGAGTTTCCCTATAGAATTATTAAATGAAAAATAAATATTCCCTTCATTATCTATAACTACACTTTTAGGTTTATATATATAGACATCTCTAGGTGAAACAGCATTTTCTGAAATCCTATAATTATTACCACAACCAGCAATAGTTGATACAGTCCCATCTATAGAGATTTTACGTAATACATGATTTTCTGTATCAGCAACATAGAGATTTCCTTGCTTATCTATGGCTAACCCTTGTGGAGAACTAAACTTAGCACTTGTAATTATCCCATCTACATAACCCATTGTTCCGCCTGCAATGGTTGATACTAGACCTTGACTGTCTATTTTTCTAATTGCATGATTTCCCGTATCAACAACATAGAAATTCCCATTTTGATCCAGTGCAAGACCGTTAGGACGATAAAATTTAGCACTTTTACCTTGACCATCAACAAACCCTTTTTTACCTGAGCCTGCAAATGTAGTTACTTTTCCATCAGGAGAAACTTTTCTAATAATATGATTCATTGTATCTGAAACAAATACAAACCCATTAGAATCAATAACTATTGAACTTGGAGAATAAAATCTAGCTTCTTTACCTATGCCATCAACATAAGCATGCTCACTTGAACCAGCAATTGTAGAAACTTCTCCATTTTGTGTTATTTTGCGAATAGAATGGTTTTTTGTATCAGCAACATAAACAGTACCTTCTAAATCTACAGCAACACCTTCAGGATAATAAAAACTAGCTTCTTTACCTCTACCATCAGCAAAACCCTTTGAAAAACCAGCTAAAAGCAAAGTAGGATTTTTTGATAGTAATTCTACCAGGTCAGGTTCAGTAATGTACCATTCTGTTTTCACCTTGTCTGCGAATAACCAACCTTCTTTTATCCAATTTTTTATTTTTTTTTCTTCTACATTTAATGTTTTGGCTAAATCTGCAAGAGAAAATGTTTTTGACATACTTTTCCTTTCTTAATAAGTAGAGGTAACGAAGTTAAGTTTTATTTATAAGTTTTAAATTTACAAATTCAATTAAGTAAAAACTCTGTTTTAAAACGAGAGTAAAAGCACTTTATGCTTAGATCTTAGTATAGTTACTTTTAACTTTCTGTTTTATAATAGTTTGATTTTTAAGTGAAATTTTTGCTAAAACACTATAGTTCATTTTACTAGTAAAAATTCTATGAACCAACTCACTTTGACCCAGCGACTTATTGGATCCATTTTTATAGTTTTAGCTGTAGCTTTTGGCAGTTTATCTTTTATTAGTTTAACACAAACTAAAGATATCATAGTCAAACATGATTCTGAACGTATAGAGAGCAATTTAGAAGTTTTTGCAAAAGAGATAGATGGATTTTGCCAAAAAATGTTACAAATCACCTATGCTGTATCACGGCTAGCAGAAGCTGAAATTGCGGCTAATAAAGGAAAAGATAGTAACAATGTAATAGATTCTTATATTAAACAAACCATATTAAAGGAAAATGGTTATAATGGCCTTTACCTAAGTTGGTCTGAAGAAATAAACAAAAAATATAATATGGGAGGAGATTCTGGTCTTTGGTGGGTACGCGATGCAACACAAGCAGAAGGTATTAAATCTATGCGCGAACCTATAGACACTTACTACTGGCAAGAATCTGAAAAATCTCAATGGTATTGGACTCCTAAAAAAAGTGGAAAAAGTGAATGGGTAGAACCTTATGTAGATGCATTACTAAAAGTAAAAATTACTACTGTAGCCAATCCCATAACTACTAAAGAAGGTTTGTTTATTGGAGTAGCAGGTATAGATTTTGACTTAAATGCTGTATCAAATATTGTTGGCGGAGTTAAAGTTAGTAAAAATAGTCAGCCATTCTTATTAACTAAAAAAGGAGCGTTTATCTATGCTCCTAATCTTAATTCTACTACTACTACAGAAACAGTTGATACAATAGCTCAAAAATTCAATCGTACAGAATTTTTACTATTAAAAGAGCAAATTAAAAATCATCCCAAAGGAAAATTAGAAGTTCTTGACTCCAAAACAAATACACAAGGATTATTTTATTGGACTACCATTCCCACTAATGGATGGGTTTTAGTTAGCTATTTACCTTTATCTGATGTAACAGAACAAGCTTTTAGTGTTTTAACTACAAATATTATAATTGAAATCCTAGCAACATTACTTACTATTTTTATAGTTCTTTTTATTTTACGCAGGGAAGTTTTATTACCTTTAAGGCTCTTAACTAAGCAAGTAGAAGCATTTGCCCAAGGAGACCTTCAAGCCAATGTTGCATTAGAAGGTAATGATGAAATAGGTAAATTAGCTCAAGCTATCAAGCATATGGCATCTTACCTAAATATTATGGCAGATGTAGCAGATAAGATTGCTGAAGGAATTTTGACTGTAGTAGTTGAACCACTATCTACAAAAGATCGTTTTGGGAATTCATTTAGAAAAATGGTTTATTCCCTAGTTGAAATTGTCTCAAAAACAGGAGCAAGTGCTCAACAAGTAAAAAATACTTCTTTAGATTTAACTAGTTATGGACATTTGCTAGAAAAAGATATCAGTAAAGTTAATGACATAGCTCACCATCTAGCTACAGTATTTCAAGAGCTTTCTGCTAATACCAACACTATTGCTCAAAACGTGGACAATCAAAATAAAGGGGTAAAAGAAACTAGTAGCAGTGTTGAACATATAAATAAACAATTGCATAACATAGTAGATAAAACTCAAAGGCTCACCAATATAGTAGATGACACTCAAAAAGCTCTAGTTGGCGGTAGAGATTCTATGCAACAAGCTACACATAACATGAAACAAATCCATTCAGCTGTAAACATAACATCAGAAACAATGCATCAACTAAAACAACATGCAACTGCAATAAGCAAAATCACACAAGTAATAAACAATATTTCTGACCAAACAAATTTATTATCTTTAAATGCAGCAATCGAAGCAGCTCGTGCAGGCTCTCACGGCCTAGGATTTGGTGTTGTAGCTGAAGAAGTAAGACGACTTTCTGAACGCACTAGTAATTCAGCTGAAGAAATTGCCAAACTTATAAAAGATGTTCAAGACAGTGCAGCAGAAGTAGTAAAACAAATGAATATTTCTATGCAATTAGCTAGTAAAGGATTTTCTTATTCTACAGATTTAGTTACAGCTTTTACTCACATCAATCAATTAGTTTTAGAAGTCACTGAAACTAGTTCAGAGATAAAACAAATAGTTTCACGCCAATTGTCAGATACTCAACGTGCAACTGCAAATATGGAAGATTTAGCAATTATAACTCAACAACTCAATGTTTCTAGTCAAGAACAAAATCTGTCTACTCAAGAAATATTAAAAGCTGTCTATAATTTACAAGAATCTGTAGAGAGAAATAATTTCATTTCTCAACAACTTGTTAGCACAAGCAAAGATTTGCTTTCTTATTTCAAGAACTTAGAACAAGCTGTTAGCAGCTTTACTTTTGCTCCAGATCTAGAAGATAACTTCTCAAAAGATGAAGATTCTAAAACTGATGAGACACTAGAAACATTACATAATCCATAATTAAAGCTAAAAAATCAGAGAAGTCATTACAAGTTAGGAACTATGTCCCTAACTTGTAATGATTGAAATTTATAGAAACTGTATGATTTCTTGAGAAGTACGAAGACCTGATCCAATAGCGCTTTCAAGAGCAGGAGTACTTTCTACATCTTGTCCTGCAAAAGAAATTCGTCCTATTTGTTGGCGTGCAATATGGCGAGGAGCAGGAGTACGAACAGTGTTTCCATCATGTCCTATAGGAACTCCAAATGGGAAGCCTACTTTTGGATAGGTTACACCATGTCCCCAACGATAAACGTAGACTGCGCTAACATCACGATCATAATCAAAACCCCCAGCAGCTAAAATCCGGTTAAGATCTGCCTTCAATGATTGCTCATAAACACCAAAAGGAGTTGTAAGTAGTTTTACTCTTTCTTCTGGCATTTCATCAGGTTCAGCTAAATTACCACCATAAAAAGTTAGTACTGTGGAACGATTAGGGTTATTACGATTAGGTGTTACCCAATCTGCTATAGCAAAGTCTGCCCAATAATCACTGCCCCACCAATAGTTGTTATAACCTAAACCTAACCTAGTCAAAGCTGAAGCAGTGCGTAATGTAACGTTAGCAGTAACTACTGGAACAACTCTAAATTGTAGCCAAGCATTTAGAGTTGTTTGATTTATTAAGTGCTCTACAATTCGATGTGCTGAATGGTATTGACTAGCAATAATAACAGCCTTACCAGTAACACGATAAAATTGACCATTTCTAAAATATACAACTGAAGCATTATTTGAGCTTGTATCTGCTCTTAAGACTATGGCATTTTGTCTAAGACGAGCTTTATTATTTGGGCTATCTAGTGCTGATTGATTGATTGGACTATTTATTATTTGTGCTGTTGTAGTTCCAGAAATAGCATTAGGAATCAACTTCTTAAGAGCATGCCGAGCAATACCAGAAGTACCTCCAGGAAAAGAGAATATTGGGGCATATTCTGCTCCAATAAAACTAATTGAACTATAAGCATTTACATATTCACTTGGCCCACCTAAGGCATCTATAGCATATCTACTGTAAAAGTCTGATACAGCAGGATGATAGCCTTGATCTAAAGTCAAATAATCTTTGAGGGTTTTTTGTGCTAAGTAATCAAAACGTGGATCGCTGTTGTCAGCAGGATCTGTAGGCCCTCCTGGACGGTTGTACCACTGGATAAAATCATGCTTAGCCTTATCAAAATCTTTTAAAATATCTCTGCAATAAGGCATATTTCCTGTCCCTGCCCCATAAACATCCAGTGTCCAGCTATGAGTCCCTGGTAAAACATATGGTGTATGACTATCAAAAAAATAATTATAAAAAGGGCCTTGAATATAATTGGCTTGCCAATCAACACCTATACTAGTGTAAAAATCTTCTAAAAAAGGAGCAAATGGATCAACAGCATAAGCCCCTCCTGTACCAGAAATGTTTGGAATTGGTGGTGCGTCATCACGACCAGCATTACCTCCAAAAGTAGGATTTGCATCTAATATTAAGACTTTTGCATTAGGTTTTTGTTGTAATGTATAAATAGCAGCAGAAAGTCCTGACATTCCACTACCAACAACAATTAAATCATAACTGTCATTATCTGTTTGAATTGGAAAGTTTCCACTATAAGGATCACAACCATTGACAGCAGGAGATACTTGCACAGAATTTTGACTAAATGTTAATCGACCATCTCGCAACCAATGAGCAATATTAAAAGTCTGTGGAAGATTACCACCTCGTAAGGCTCTAGGATCTGTGCCAATAGGCCCATCACAAGAGTTGCGCCCCACAGGAGAATGTGCAAATGCCCGCATAGGAAAGAAACCACTTATAGCTAATCCACCTGTTGCCATTAACACACCATTAAGAAAATCTCTTCTAGAAATACCATCATCGCCCTTGTTAGTACTGTTATTATTAGACTTACCATAACTCTTTGACATACGTACGCCTCCATTAAAGACCACAAAAGCATATATCTTACACTTTTGTAGAGAAAGCTAGCGCATAGCTATAAATACTAATAGCTCTAGCTGTTAAGTTATTTGATTAGCTTTAGTTATCTAAAAGACTGTTAACTGGTAGATAATTTTTTATTGATTGAAGAATAGTTGATTGATTGATATGAAAAAAAGCTGGTGGATATTTTAACGCAGAGTAGCTTGGGTAACTTCATCATCGCTTAGTATCCTTTCCTCAAAGAAGAACTTCTCCTACAATATTACGAATAATATAAGTAGTCAATATTTTTTATTTTTTACTTTTCTCTTATCCCCCTTGCTAAACAATATTTTATGCACTTATAAAGCACATAAATTTTACTATTTTTCTATAGCTCTATTTCTCTAGTTTAGCGAATACTTACACAAAAATATTACATAGTGAAAATACTACAAGTACCTAAGAATATTCCACTAAAGTTAATACTTAAATTTTTATTTTTGAAAACAATTAAAAAAATTTTTTTTGAGATCTTTATAGTTATTTATTCATGAAAAACTTTTTCAGATACTTTCTCTAAAACTTCCCCACCCCAAACTCTACTAGCACCAAGTAGCTGTTCCATATCATTAACAAAATCTAGCTCTTCTACATACTCTGTATAGGTACGACTTAAGAAAAGGCATTTATTTTCTGGTTGGTAATCAACTACACCACCACCTGTGCTAGTTCTTCCAAATTGTTCTTCCTCTTTAAATCCCTCTATTATTCCAGGCTTAGGTTCTTGTCGAAATTTATATATTAAAGCACTACATCTTAAAGCTTCATCATTGGGTAAATATTCAAAGTAAAGCTGTAAATCTCCAATTGCTGCACCACCAATATTATTTTCATTTAATCCAGGACTATCAACGCCTTGCATTAAAAAAAACTTTTTTAAGATAACAATAGCTTCTTCTCTACTCATTAAAAAGTCTCCCCATAGTAAAATTTGCGACTTGTAGTTGCTTTTAGCCTCAACCACAAATCGCAAATCTAAAATCCCAGCAAATTTTATTTATATTTTTGTTTATTTCAAGTATTGTTTACCTAATCATTTTTTATTAAAAAGGTTGACGACGGCTTAGGTAAGTACCGCTAAAGTCATGAACATTGCTAAATTGAGTAAATCTAACAACCTGTGCACCTTTACCTGCACCTTTGTCCCCAAATAAGCCTTTAAATGAGCCAAGACCAAATAACATTGGAACTGGATCTGCGCGATTTATATAATGAACATATTTTGGCCCATCTGGATAAGAACCTGCTGCTGCACCAAAAGTTTCTACTTTAACTTTTGACATTAAGCCTTCAGCTTGATTTTTAGACATTCCATCTTCAAGCATTAATCTCTTTTTCACATCTGACAAAGCACGGCTTAAAATTAAGCCTCCTTGGCTATGTCCCATTAAATGAACATCATGACCAGCTTTAAGTTCGCTGTAAACAGCATTAGCTACTGAATCAACAGCAGGATTATTACCTAAGTCAAGTTTATCCCCAAGAGATTGAACTAAATCTTTGAAAGTACTTTCTGTAGAGTTGTGAATACCAATAACATTAGCCCCTGTCTTATTAGCTATATCTTGCATGCTATTGGCTTGATCACTTTTTTGATTGCGGATGCCATTTACATAAATGATTGTTTCATTGCTTGCAGCTGCACCATTGTTAGGTTTTATACTAGGAATTTCGCTAAGCGGTGTATTGCTTGAATAAGCTTTACCACCTGAACCAATAAAAGTGCCATCATAAGATTTATCTGGTAATCCATCAGGCATTGCACTTGCGCTTGCAGCTCTTGTCCAAGCACCTGTTGCCTTAAAAACTCCAAAAGCCCCTGTGCTACGAACTAGATCAATACCGCTACGTGCAGCCATCAAATTCTCACTACCAGGAGGAACTCGACGCATTGATTGAGTATTTCTTGCAGATCCTTCTTGTGCTTGATTTAAATTAACAGAATTAAATTCACCTCTAACAGAAGCTGAAGTTTTTGTCTGTTCATTAGCTTGTGTTTGATTGCTTTGTAAATCAGCAACTCTATTTGCACTAGTATCAGTGATTTTCATTAAAATCTCCTTAGGGCCTATTTAATTTTTAGCTTTTAATCTTTAGGATTTAAAATAATTACAGCAGAGTTTTTTCTATTATCGTCTAATTCTCCCTCTTGGTTGCTCAATATCTTAAAGATCTCCTACTATATTTACCGTAATTAGCCAGTTTTTTTACTTAAACTTTGAAAACTCGGAAAAATTTTTCAAAAATTTTAATCTTATGTATTATTTTTTGAAAAAAAAGTGTCTTATTAATTATAAGAAGGTTGTGTCTTTAGAATCCCAGCAAAATTGAAAAGTTTAATCAAATTTTGGTTCTTAATGTAGCATCTATTCTTCTTAATAATTTGGCCTACAAGCTAAGTTATTAAAAAGTATCTCCCCAAATATAGAAACCCTTAATGATTAATAACTCTAAAGACACAACTTAGTATTTTTAATAACCACTACATTCCTGTTTCTTTGACAGGATAAAATTCCACACTAGCTAAGAAAAATTTCTCTCTAATGTAAATAATATCTTCCTTTTTTTGCTAACTATTTGATTATTCATAAGATAATATATACGGTTTAAGGAATATGTTTTGCATGATAAACATACTACCTAAAATAATGAAGGAGGTTTCTTATGAATTATGCTCATTTACATTTGATGTTGAATCATTTTCCAGTAATAGGAACTATTATTGGATTAGCAATAATCTTATTTGGGCTAATAAGAAAAAATGATTCTTTGATCAAAACAGGCCTTGTAACTTTTATCTTGATGGCACTAATTACAATCCCAACATTTTTAACAGGTGAGCCATCTGAAAAGCTTATGGAAAAAGTAGTTGGAACATCAGAAGCACTTATAGAAAGACATGAAGAAGCAGCAAAATTTTCCTTAATTGTTATGGAAGTTCTTGGAACAATATCATTAATTACAATGATTATTTCAAACAAATTCCAAAAGTTCTATAAAATGATGACTGTTACTACAACATTGTTAGCCTTTTTAGTAATAGGAATGATGGCTTGGACAGCAAATCTTGGAGGAAAAATTCATCATTTAGAAATACAAGCAAATCCAAATTTATCTAATTCAATAGAAGCTAATAAGCAAGTCCCTACACATAATCAACTAGATTATGATGACTAAACAAACCTTCTAGTATATTAAGACTTGTTTTGTCTTAGTATACTAGAAATCTCATATAGCAACTTCACTTACTAATACTATAGTAATAAATGCATTTGTTTTGTAAGCTTAGTATCAAAATTCTTTTATTTTATTGTCCATAAAGAGTTAAAAAAAGCTAGTTATGCTGATATAATTGCCAGCAAACATTATTTACCTCTTTAGATATCAAAAAATTATGAATTTAGCTGCCCTATCAGATGCAGAACTAGTAGAAAAGTTTAAAGCTACAAAAGACCCTTGGTTAATCGAAGAACTTTACCGCCGCTATGCACAAAGAGTTTATTGGTGGTCATTTAAGTTCTTGCAAAATTCTGCTGAAGCTGAAGAAATGGCACAAGAAATTTTTATGTCTCTCTTAGGAGATGTATTAAATAACTATCAAGCTAGGGAAGATGCTAAATTTAGTTCTTGGCTTTATCGATGTGTTGGGAATCAATGTTTGAAATCTTTAAGAAGTCGTCATGATATATTAAACAAACAAGTAATTATTGAAGATGTTCCAAAAGAACTAATTGCTAAAATAGATTTAGATAGTTCTCTAATGCTAGAAGAACAAGCTAATAAACTAACTCAAGCAATTAATAAACTTAATGAAATGCAAAGAATCTGTTGCTTAAAGTTCTATTGGGATGCAATGAAATATGATGAAATTGCTGAAGAACTTGGAATCACTTATGACCAAGTGAGATCCCATCTACAAAATGCTTTGCGTAACTTAAAAATATTTTTTAAAGAGAACAAAAGTAAAGCTGTTTAACTTTTATTTTTTTACTAAACTTGCTGTAATTAAACAACTTCCACCAAAAGGTATAACTCGTTTGGTCTTTATTGCAGATAATTCTATAGCTAAATAGTTATTAAGTATTTTACGAAATAATCCTGAACCTGCATCATGTTCACTACGAGTAGTTTCTAGGCTTCCCTCTTGTCGCCAACCTAATTTACTTGGAATAGTTCTAAGCAAAAAAATTGGTAATGGCAAAAAAGAGAAAAAATAGCTTGCATAATCAACCTTATAACCTAACTCTATAAACATTCTTGTTAATTTCTGTAAATTATAGCGTCTATAATGTCCAGTAATCTCATCTTCTACTGACCACAACCAATTATAAGCTGGAACCGTTAAATAAAGCCTTCCATTAAATTGAAGAATATTCTTTATTTGTTTTAAAAAATTTATATCATCTTCAATATGTTCTAAAACATCAAATAAACCAATAGCAGGCAATGAGTTAGGAAAAAATCCAGCATCTTCCAAAGAAGAACAAATAACCGTTAGACCTTGTTTTTTTGCATTAGAAGCACCTTCTATTCCAGGCTCAACAACTACCATTTCAAAGCCATTAGAAGCCAGTGCTTTAGAAACATAACCATTACCTGCACCTATATCAAAAATTGCTCCTTCTGGAGAAAAATTCCTTATTAGTGTAAGTAAACAATTATTTCTATGCTCAAACCAAAAAGAAGCTGCCTCTACTTGGCTACATTCCCAATGTCCATCCTCAGGAAAGGCTATTTGCCGGGCAGTCTTGGATATCCAAATTTCATTTCCAGAAAGTGTTAAATTATTAGCTATTTTTTCTATATCCATTATATTCCCTAAGTACTAGACCAGTATATCTTGAACAAGAGCTAAATAAACAGCTAATTCTAAAGCTGCTTGAGCAGAAGACAAATAATGCCATTTCAATTTATGATTTTTCTCTAGAAAAGAGTCTCTTAACTTGGCTATTGGTTTAACAAATCTAGTAAAACCCATTGATAATGCTCTTTCTGCTAGTTCTTGCCAAAGTTTTATGTTTGGTTGACTAACTTTCTCTAAACCTAACAAAATTAACTCTTCTAATTCACTTGTAACTTCTTTTATATAAGATGTTATTGGACTAGTAATAATACTGACTTTACCACTAATTAAACTATGTTCTTGTTTTAAGTTTTTATCTAGTTTATCAATCCAAGGTTGTAAGATTACTCTATTTGATTTATTTTCAAATATTAAAGCAATTGGGGTAATTTTAAGCTCTAAGCCACTAAACTGAACCAGTCCACTAATAAAACGTAAAGCTTTATGCTCAACTCTTAATTTTGCTAATAAGTTTTCTATGCCTTCACTTGCCCTGTTAATAAAGGGTTGAGCCAGTATAGCTTTGTTACCTTGTTTATCATAAAGCGTTGCTTTGACTAATTGTTCTGAAGTCGAAAAATGTATGTTATCAACAGAACTAATAGCACAAACATAGAAGTTTTCTGCAACACGTCTTGGACGTAAAGTACTTGGAGGTAGAGAGTTAAAACGCGCATTTATTTCTGAAAAATCTTCTGCTAACAAAGGTGCATGTAACTTTTCCCAATTAAAAGCTTGTGGATTAACATTAATTAAAGCACGACCAGGAATTAAAGAATAATCTGATGTTCGCTTACCTCCTTTAATTAAAACTTGTCCAGCCCCAATACTAGCAAAATTACTATCTTTTACAATGGCTGTTCTAGCTAGCTCCCAAAAAGCTTTTGGCTCATCACCAGACCCTTTTACAGGTTCAGCAAAACTTTGTGAAATAGCTAAAACTATTCCTGAATCAGTATCTTGAAGATAAGAAGATAGCTCTACTTTGCTACAATGAATTTTAACCCCACAACCCAACCCTATTAGCCTTGAAGTTGATATACTTGTAGTCTTATCTAACTCAGAACCTCTAACAAATAATTGAGGAACAGCACTTGAGTTACTTTTAATAGCATCATTACGAATGCAAAGTTCTCCAATTAGTTTTAATAGTTCTGTAGAAGAAAAAAGCATATTGTGGTTATGATAAAATCCGCATTGTTGAATAATTTCAGAAATAATTTCAGCAGGCCAAATAAGTTTTTCTTCTCTAGCTTTATTTTCTAAACGGGAAAGCCTATCAATAAAGGACTTTGGCAAATTAGCAACACCTAAAGCTATAAGCTCTATAATAGCTTCTTCTATCTCATCTATAAGTTTTTCAGGAACTTCCAATCTTGTTTTTTGAGTAGAAACAATTCCACTAACTTTTTCTGCTCCAAGTAAACGAAAAGCCAACACTGCCAACCCTACATGGCTACAAGGAGAATCCTCAGCACAATCACAATAGGTATAGCGTAAGTCTTTTGGAACAAGAAACCGTAAATTACAAGTTAATGTGTGAAAATAAGCTGTTGGCTTAGCGCTTTTGACTAATTCTACTACTTGACCTTTATTAAAATGCTCTTGTGCTTTAAGCAAAGCATTTCGACTAAGATATTTTGCTAGTTCTTCATCTGAAATATCTCCTGGATTCCAACTTTCTAGTTGAGCAGTAATAGTTTCTATAATTGGTTGTTGATTAACTTCTTGGCTAGTTTCTCTATTTTTAGTTTTGGGTTCTAGATTGATTTCTGACTTAGTTTCTTGTTTTGCAAGTTCTTGATAAATAAGCACAGAACGAATTATGTGTCGACAAATTGTAGTAGCAATACAGCTACATTGCCCTTGGTTAACCGTAACATTTGATGGTAAAGAGCATTTAACTTGATCTGACCAATCAACGGTAACCGAACCTTTTTCATCTTCTAAAAGAGTAAAATCAAACTGCCCTGACTGTAACTCTTGTTGAGCACGCTTAACTAAGCCTCTATTGCTTAAAACTACTAGGTCTTCTGCTGTTAAAGCTAGCAAATCTTTTCTTATTAATTTTATAGAACTTTCTTTGCTACCCATTCGGCTAATTCTCCTGGTGTCATTGCTGCTACATGTGCACCTAAAGTTACCATTCTTGCAGCTGTTGTGTGATCATATCTAGGGTTTGCTTCTTCATCTAAAGCAGCAAGCCCTAACAATGTAACACCACTCTCAATAAGTTGTTTTGTGATAGAAAAAAGGCTTTGAAGAGATCCTCCTTCATAAAAATCCGTAATCAAAATAATAATAGTTCGACGAGGATTATTAATTAGTGAATAAGCATATTTAAGGGCTTGAGCAATATCTGTACCTCCACCAAGTTGAACTTTCATAATTGTCTCTACTGGATCAGCACAATCACTTGAAATATCAACAACAGATGTATCAAAAAGACATAAATGCGTTTTTATAGACTTAATACCAAAAAAAATTGCGGCTGTTACGGCTGAGTGAATAACACTATCTAACATACTCCCCGATTCATCAACTAAAATTATTATTTGCCATTTATCAACTTGCTGATGTACACGAGAGTGAAAATAAGGCTCTTTAATATAAATTTTTTTTTCCTCTAAATTGTAATTTTTTAAGTTTCGCTTAATAGTAGTCTTAACATCAAAGTTCTTTGCATTTTTTTGAAATGATCGACGACGATTTATTGTGCCAATAAATGGATTTTTAACTTTTCTAGCAAGTTTTTCCATCAATTGCTCAATTACTTTTCTAACAAGTTGACGAGCTATTGCTAAAACTTCTTGATTCATTAAATGTTTAGTTCTTAAAACTGCTTTAAGCAAAGTTTGGTTAGGCTCTACTCTATTAAGAACTTCTAGATTTGTTACCATCTCCTCTATTTGATAGCGTTCTATTGCATCTCTTTCAATTCGCTCAATGGTTTTGCGTGGAAAAAGTTCATGTATTTTATTAATCCAATCAGGTATAGTTAGTTGAGATTGCTCTAAGCTACCTTGGTCAGAATGACGAACATTGCGAGAGTTTCCATATTCTCGATCATATAAAAATGAAAGTGCTTTGTCACATTCTTTATCAAAATCATTACAAGCAGATCCTAACAATTCTTCTGTACCATTACCTAACACAAGCCTCCATCTTGCTAATCGTTTCTGTTCTTCACTCATTTTTGGCTTCCCCTTAATCCATAGCAATCAATGGTTTTAAATAGCTTATCCTCAAAAGCAAGCACAGTTGCAGCTAGCTCTGTATCTATTTCTAGCTTAGGTAATGGTGTTATATCCTCTATTCCTAATGCTTTTAGTAAAGTTTTTGCTAGATAATGTTTTTCTCTAGGAGTAAAAAAAGAAAAAGCTAAACGTAGTGCAGGCAGTGCTTCTAAAAAGGTCTGATCATCATAAGCCATAAGTAGTGAGTCAATACTTAATACTATTTCTGTATGTCGTTGCGCAAGTTCTCTAGCTAAGCTAAATAGTCCTGTAAGAAAATCCCCTAAATGAGAAGGACTAGCACAATAGCGTATGTCTATAACTAATTGATCTAAGTGTGTTTCTCCCAATTTCCATAATATAGCCATCATTGCACCATGCATCAAAGGTGATTGGTTTTTATCAAGACTTATTCGGCCTATTGTTTCAAGAAAATTCTCTCTACCAAGTTTTAATGTAGAATCACAAAACTCAAAAGTTTGTAACAATATTTGAAGACTATATAAAAGTTTTTTATCTGTTCCTTGAGGATTACCTAACAATTCTAGTAACCATATACTTCTTGAAAACACTTCAGCTAACAGTTTGCCAATATCTTGTTCTTCTTTAGTACCAAGAATTTGATCATAGCGAAATAAATAAAGCAAATGCTCAAGTGCTGCTGTTACAGAAAAGAAATTTCCATCTTTGTTAACTATTTCAATTAATCGGTTATAAAAACTACTAGTAAGATCATCTAATCCGATTAAACAGGCATCTAGAAGAAGTAATGCAGCAACTTCAGTATCTTTTTCTATAGCAGCTTCACGCTCTTTTATTTTCGCAACAGCAGCTTCAGCCAGAGTTATTCCATAAATAGCTGATTCTATACAGCTTGAATCAAAATCTGGACTCCATTCTATTTCCCATTTTTCCCAAACCTTAGAAAGATCTTCTCGCAAAGCCCAATTGATGCTTTCAACCAGCTTGTAACCTTGAATATTAAGAATTCTTAATTTATGCAAAATCCGACTACGAGTTAAATCTAGCTTTGAATAAAGATCTAGATCAATTATGCGTTTCTTAGCAGTAGCTTCTAAGTTATGTTCCTTGAGTATTTTTTGTAAATTTTTGACTAATGGAGGTAGTGTTGTACCTGCGGCTAAAAATCCACGTTTAGAACCGCGAAAAATATCATATAGAGCCTCTAGAAAAGGATGTATAGTTGCGTACTCAAATTCATCTTTAACTAGCGAGCCAATGATTGCATCAATTAGATCTTTTCTCCAAACTCTTTTGTGACTTCTTAAAGTAGCTAGGGCTTCTGCCATAACTTCTACTGCAATCACATCAGCAGTGCTAACTGTTTGTTTACGCTCACGTAGCTCATTTATTGTTGTAGCCAAAATTTTTTGGTAGACATTTTTTTCCTGTTCTTGCCAAATATAATCATAAAAACCAGGACTTGGCATCCCTGATTCATAACCTGTTAGGCTATCTAATCGACTGTATGAATAAGGAGTTAAAGCAATACCTGATTCAATTGAAACTATATTTTCCTGAGATAAATCTTCTAAACTATATTCTGTAAAAACAATGTTATTTATTTGAGTATACAATGCATAGCTATGATAGCCTCCTGTTACAACTAAAATCTTGCCCCGTTTTTCTTTTAATGCTAGTTGTATTCTGTTAACCATAAATGCTTCACGTAGATGGGTTTCACTGTGGCAAGCCTTGTCTAAAGTTCTTATTTGAAAACAGTAGGAATGAGCACGCTTAAAATATTCTGCTAGGTCTAAATCGTCATCAATTTCAAATAAGGTGTCCCATAAAGCATCAAAATCTTCTACTCCAAACTTTTGGCAAAGCTGAGATATATAATTGCTATATCTCAGTTCCCCATCAGCATAGCGGTGGCTTGAGGTTTTATAAACTGCTAAATCAGCCCAAGGTAAATCAATAAATTCTGTAACTGCCCCTATCTCAGAAGCTATTTTTAAGGCTTGCCATTCTGGAGAATATTCACAAAAAGGATAATATGCACCTTTGCGCTTTCCATCAGGTAATTCAACATAGCTATAAATGGCAATTGGCAAGAGGTGCGGCAAATTTAATTCATTTAAGTATGGATTAAAATCTGAAGGTCCTTCAATTAAAATTGTTGCTGGACGTATTTTTAGCGCCAACTCTCGCACAAGCCTGGCACAAGCTGGACTATGATGGCGAACAGGAAAAAACACTACTTCCGCATTTGTATCAAGTATTCCTAAATTCATAAGAAAAGATACTTTCTAGCTTCATAATATTCTTTCCAATGTGTTTCGCTACGGCCTTTTACTACATTATTAAAATAATGAGAAAGTTTTTTTAGATCCTCTGGAGAGTCTTTAAGTGCTGATCCTAAAAGGCTTTGAACTACATGCTCTGGAGTTAAAGAACCATTGTTGTAATAGTAGGCATGAACTCCTGATGCATAGCCTACAGATACAGCTTCAGCAGTGCTCATTACCGTGCTAAGTGGCTCTAAGGCTTTTCCTTCTGAAGTTTTTCCTGTTCTCATTTCATGAAAAGTAGTTACAAGTATTTCTGTTATTTCTGGAGTTAGTGAAGTTGGAATTTTAGCATGTTGTAGCAATTTATCAGTCTCTCGTTTCACCAATTCCATTTCTTTAGTTAAGTTATTAATTGGAGGAATAGTTTCAAAGTTAAAGCGGCGTTTAAGTGCTGCACTCATTTCATTTACACCACGATCCCTAGTATTAGCTGTAGCTATAACATTGAAACCAACCTTAGCGTAAAGAGTTCGCCCTTGATCCTCACGTTCAGGAATTGCCATAACTCGTTCGCTTAAGATAGAAAGCAAAGTGTCTTGGATCTCCAATGGGCAACGTGTAATTTCTTCAAAACGAACTAGTTTACCTTCTTTCATTCCTCGATAAAGTGGAGCAGGAACAAGTGATCGTTCATTTGGCCCTTCAGCCAGTAGCAAAGCATAATTCCAAGAGTACTTAATGTTATCTTCTGTAGTGCCTGCACTACCTTGAATAATCAAAGTAGAATCGTTGCTAATAGCAGCAGTTAGAAGTTCACTTAAATAACTTTTAGCTGTGCCCGGCTCACCAATAAGCATTAATCCTCGGTTTGTGGCAAGTGCCACAATAGAACGCTCTAACAAACTGCGACTACCAACAAACTTTGGTGAAATACCTAGTTCTTCATCACCTAAAACAAATTTAAGGACAGAAAGAGGAGTAAGATTCCAACCACCTGGACGAGGTAAATCTTTATCAATTGTTATTAATTTGTTTAACTCCTCTGAATAAAGAACTTCTGCCGCAGGTCGTTGTATAGCATCTGCCAAGACCTTAGCTTTTTTATCTACTTTTGCCATATTTTTTTTAATTATTTTCCTTTAGCTACAATTCTATTTAAATCATTAAGTACTTCACTTATAACAATTGGATCTACCTTGCTAAGAACTACTTTTTTCTTATCATCATAACTGTAAGCTAGATCTTTCTGAATATTTTCTAAGAAAAAACATTGCTCAATGGATTGATCATCCCAATCGCTTATATAAGTCATAAGAACACCATCATAGCTAACAAAAGCTGTAACATTAGCAGAGTAAAAATACTTTAAGTGTTCTGAAGTACATCCACCATCTCGTATTACTCCTCTTATCCAACCTAATTTTTCTAGCGTTCCAACTAAGGAAGCAGCAGGAATTTTAGTCTTGCTAAATCTAGTAATAGCTTTAGCAGTTTTCTCTTTTTCATCTAAACTAAATAATTGGCGACCAAGTTGTGGAAAAGGTTGAATAATTTCATAATCGCTTAAAAGTTCGCCCCAAGCTTTGCGTTCTTGTTCAGATAGTTGCATAGGATGAACCACTGCTATCTTATTCTCATCATTGAACTTAACAGGCTCATCATTGCTATTAGCATATTGTTTATCTTCTGTAACCCGAAATGTTGTAGCTAACTTGCCTTTAGAATCATAAGCTCCCCAAACTAGTAACCTGACCAAGTTAATCATTAAAGGATGATTTACTAATAACATTTCAAATTCCGTCTTATTCCATTTGCGTCCAGAAACCATAGCTTGCTCTAGTCTTTCATTTTGAATCTTTGCAACCTCAGCAATTTGTTTTTTCAATAACTTCCATTCTTCTATAGCTTGTTTTGCTTTCTCAGCATCATCTTTAGTATTTGGCTTAGGTAAATCTGTCTTTAATTTATTATCTTCATCTTTAACTAAAGCTTTCATTTCATGGCTTAATACAAAGTGAAACTGAC
>JBDIBI010000006.1:0-303555 GCA_039812885.1 Blastocatellia bacterium | reverse complement strand
CAAAAACAAATTCTTCCTTATTACAAATCAGCTTAATACTTGCAGATTTTGGCTTTCCTTATTTTTTGCTCCCATTTGGAATCTTTTTCTTAATTCGTCTCTTTTACTTTGAATACTATATATTGATATCCTTATAAGGCTTTTTTAGATTTATTAATTTTTACTAAATATCAACTCAAAATGGCAAGTCTGTAAACTTTATATTGCCATTTTAATTGTAATATCAATAAGTGCTTAATTTACAATGATAAATATAGAAATAGAATAATAATGAGCGATAGCGAGTAGATAACCAAGTCCATTAAAAATCCCCCAATTGGGTAAAAATTTTACCATCAGTGTACCAAACGGCTTAAAAACCCCTGCTAAATAAACTTAATACCTATTCAACTTAAGTATATCTTACTGACTAATATACAGTTAGTTGTTGTCTGCTTATCATTCTATATATCTTCTCTTCAAAATTACTACTAAATTGCATGGCATAAAGATTGCGTTAAATTAGGTAATTCTAAAGTGTTCAAAAAATGAAGGAGGCTATATGAATCAAGTACAATCAGAACAACCAATTTTAGATTTCCAACCTAAAGAACCTTACTATCAACCTCAACAACCAGTACAAAGAGGTAAAACTCAAACTTTAGGTCTTGATTTTAATGTAGCAGGACTACTATGTTATGTTCCTTTTGGTTTTATCTTAGCAATAATCTTTTTGACTTCAGAACCAAAAGAACATCGCTTTGTTAGGTTCCACTCATTTCAATCATTATTATTAGCAGCAACAGCAATTGGGTTTTCTATTATTTTTACTATTGTTGGCTCAATATTAGGACATATACCTGTGATAGGTTGGTTATTTTTATTATTGCTAATACCAATCTCTTTGTTAGTTTCTTTAGGGTTTTTGGTAATGGCAGTGATGGCAATCATCAAAGCTTACCAATATGAAATGTGGAAAATGCCAATTATTGGAAATCATGCTGAACGTTTGGAAACTACACAATCTTTTTAATTTATTTATTTAATGAGATTTCCTGAGAAATCCCTATTTTAAGTTCTTAAATATAATTCTTACAGGTTGTTAAGTTGTGATATTGACAACCTGTACTTAAAGTTATAACCAAAAACAAATAATAGTGGCTCCAGAAAGTTTTGTTGCTAGTTGAGTATTTCCTCTCTTTAATAAAATCGGGGTTCCATCAGAACCTAAATCCCATAACCTACCTCGCAAAAAAACATTTAATCCATTGCTTATTCCAACCGTTTGTGCCTTTGCTGGCATTGAATACTTGAGCCAAGCTTGTTCTTCAGATAACTTACCTACATCATTTTTTTCTACATTTAAAGGAGTTTTGTATCCATCATAACCTTTCCAAAGCTCTGACATTTTACCATCAACTGAACAATAAGAAGGAACTAAAAGAACTTCTACTTTTTGTGTTTTTAAATGTTCATAATTTTCTTGATACCAAGAATCAGCACAAATTAATATTCCTGTCTTGCCTACAACTAAATCAAATGTTGGTAATTCGTTTATCTGACCACTTGCAGTAAAAGGTTGTTCATCAGTAACCAAAAAAATCTTTTTTACTAATTTTGGATAAATAGTTCCATCTGGCTTATATACAACAGATACATTATACAAACTGCCATCACTAATACTTAATCCTTGTTCTGTAACTGTTGGATTAGGTAATACAATTGACCCAGCTACAATAGTAATTTTGTATTTGTTAGCTAATTTAGAGAAAGTTCGATGATAAATACCTAACATTTCTCTTGACTTCATTTTAAATAGACTATATTTAGTTTTATCTTTTACATTAGATGCAGTTATGTAAGAGGAAAGAAATTTGCCTAAATTACTCAATACCATTAACTGCATGCCTTCAGCTATTGTGGGAGTTTTATAAACAGCTTGTTTTTCACCAACTACTACTAGCCAAGTACCTATATGCTCAGGAAATAAAACTACACTATGATTAGTTAGATAATTTGCTTGTTGCGCTTCTTGAAGATAACTATCCATCTTCTTAAAAAAATTTTCTTCACTTGCATAATCTATAGCAAAAACCTTAGGTTGAATCCCTACTAGATTACCTTTACCTGAATCTGTTCCAAAAACTTGATAATCGGTTGAACAAGTTTCACTAAAAGTAATTGAGGATAAAGTCCTATCACTAATGCTCCAAATATTATAACCTAGTAAAATAACTAATATTATAACTAGTAAGTAGTATAATGATTTTTTCATAATACGGCTAAAATTTCCTTAGCAACTCTTTCACCAGAATGAATTGCACCTTCAATATAACCATTCCAAACTGTTGAAGTTTCTGTTCCAGCCCAATGTATTTTCCCTACAGGTTTGGATAAAGCTTCTCCATAAGCAGTCCAAGTACCAGGTGGCATAATGCCTGCATAACAACCTCGGCTCCATTCTTCATCTGCCCAACAATGATCTAAATAGTAAATAGGATTGGCTGCTTTTTGACCAAACCATTCACAAAATGTCTTGAGTACAGAGTCTTTTCTTTTTTCTGAAGACAATCTCATAAAACTTCTAGCCCGATTAGCAAGAGAAAAACCTAATAAAATGCCTCTTTTGCCATCAACTGGAGAAGTATCAAAAGTAGCCTGTAAATAACTATTATCAGATATAGCTAAACCACTCAAATTAGTTTTACGCCAAAAGGGTTCTTCATAAACACAATAACACTTCACTACAAATCCCATTGGAAATCTTTGAGTTAAATGATCTCGATCTCTTGGCATCAAAGGCTTGTATCTTATACGACCTGCTAGAGTTGGAGGAAGTGCAACAACTACTCTTTTTGTTTTATATTCAAAGTTTTCCCCTTTAACCAAAACAATTTCATTCACCTGGTCAATTTCTACAACTGGACAAGACAACTGGACAACATCACTTAATTTTTCTGCTAAACGATTAGCAACTAGTTGTGCTCCGCCAACAAAGCGATCCTGTTGTGCTCCACCTTCCATATTAAATAAATGTTCTAAATCTACTCCTGATTTAATGTAAAAAAGTGCTTGCAACAAAGAAACTTCCCCTAACCCACAAGCAAATACGGTTTCTAAACCTATTTCTAAAATCTTGCGAGCATTTTCAAAAAATATATTGCGATCAAGAAAAGTAGCCAATGTTTGACTATCTAAGTTCTCTGCATTAAAGCTCTTCCAAGGAGTCTCCAAAGATATATTTTTTGATAAACGATTGAGTTTTTTTATTGCAAAATCAAGGTTTAAGAGTGAAGCGATATCTATTTTAGGAATTAAGCCTTGGTACTTTCTCAAACGGTTATTCAGGTTTAATAAATGAATTCCCTTATTGTAAGAAGTAAAGGTATCTACTTGTAATTCTTTGGCTAAGTTATAAATTTTATCTTGAGTTGGTCCGATCCATTGTCCACCTAAATCCACATAAGTCTTTTCATCAAGTTGTTTAGTATAAACCCTCCCTCCAACACGATCACGAGCTTCTAGAAGTTTTACCTCTTTTCCTGATTTTACAAGTTCACAAGCTGTTGTTAATCCTGCAAAACCTCCCCCAACAACTATTACATCATAAATTTTCATAACCTTTATTCCTAAATAAGAACAACTCTAAATAAGTAATCCCAATAAATGCTATTTCTATTATGTCTTTTAACAATCAAATAATAAAATAGTAAAGTAGCTTTGTAGTTTAAGCAAAATTTTCTTTATAAAAATTAGGTATTATGAAGATTAAACCATATATTTTGATAGCTTTACTGATATTATTAGCAATGACTCCATCTTATACTAATGGAAAAATAAATAAAATTTTTCAAGAACAAGTGGTTGGCTACAAAATTAATCCTTCTTTTGAAAAAGCACTACATAACAATCGAGTTAATTATGATCCTAAAGATAAAATTACAATGCGTATACTTTCTGACTATGGTGCAGTGTTTCTAACAGAAGCAGTAACGCCTCCTTATATAATTTTCCCTGATGAAGAAGCTGTGACTAAATGGCAAAATAGCGTAAATACTGAAAGAAAAACTATTTCTGCAATAAATATACAATTACAAAGTGCTGCCATGAAAGCTTTAATAGAAGCACAAGTAGCAGCCCAAAAAGAAGGATTAAACATTAGTCCAGATGGTACAACAGCAGCAACTCGCAGTTATACAAGTACAGCAAAACTTTGGCTTAGTCGTGTTGAGCCAGGCTTGACTTATCATGTTAGACAAAAACATATTTCTGCAACAGAAGCTGATGCAATTAGAAAGCTTTCTCCAAAAGACCAAATTCCTAAAATTTTAGATCTAGAATCAAAGGGATACTACTTTAGTAAAAGTTTAGATAAATCTATTTTGTATTCTGTTGCTGCTGTAGGTTCATCGCAACATATTTCAATGCTCGCTTTAGATGTAGCCCAACATACAAATCCTAAAGTACGAGCAATATTAGCAAATTATGGTTGGTTCCAAACTGTGGCTTCGGATCAACCACACTTTACATATTTGGGAGTGAATGAAGATAAGCTACCTTCATTAGGATTAAAAAAAATTATGAATGGTGGAAGAATTTATTGGATTCCAGATATAGAAACTATTACTAAGTAACCCATAAATTTATACTACTAAAATATACTAATGTAATTAGTATATTTTAATAAGTTATTTTATTGGATAATAGAATTTACTAAGAAAAAATATTAATCGATGTACTTTTATCTATATGTTAGAATAAACAGTATTTTGTTTAGTGTTTTATAATATTTTCAATACTTTTTTGAAAAATAAAAATTTAGTCATTTTCAGGAGAAATAATGTCACTGCTTCGATCTGTTCTGACTTCTATAGAACCTTTAGCTAAAACGTTAGCTAAAACTCATTTTATTAGTATTGTTATTTACGATAGTAAAAAAACAAAGTTGATCCAAGCAGGAGTTGAATCTCTTTTACAAACAGAATCTTGTGCAAATGCCTTATGGGAACAAGCTCAAAGCCAAAAGGCAGTTAATTTTGATCGTATAATTGATGGTTGTTATATTTCATCAACAAAAATTTATGACAACGAAAACAATATATGTTTATTAGTTTGTATGTGTCGCACTTCAGAATCAGTGCTATCTGATCAATTGCAAAGCGAGTTACTAGATTCATTAGCTCGAACAATACAAAGTTGTTTGCAGTGGGCAGGAACACAACGTTCAGCTATTTTAGAATTGATGGAAAAATATGAAGAATTAACTTTACTTTATGACATCAGTGAGCGGTTAGGAGCTTTGCCAAGTTTTGATGAAGTAGCAAACGAAATGCTAAAAGAAGCTACTTCAAGGGTAAAATGTAAAGCTGGCCGTTTGGTATTGGTAGAAGAAGATGGAACATATCAAGAAAGATTATTCTCACAAAAAGATGAAATAATTCCTCGTTCTGCAATAACTTATCACAGCAATCAAGATGCTGCGAGCTTATGTTTAACAAAACCTACAACTCAAATAATTAATGAGCCAACACAGCTCTACGAAGGAAGCCAAGCTTTTACCCAATTACATGTTCCTGTTTCTTTAAAAGACACACCTATAGGAGTTTTAAGTTTATTTAGGTTATTAAATTCTCCTTTTAAAACTTCTGACAAAAAAATTGCTGAAATGCTAGCCCGTCAAACAGCAGGCAAATTAGAAAGCTCTCGCCTTTATGCTAAATTAGAAACACTCTTTATGGATTCTATAAAGATGCTTGTAGAGTGTATTGATGCTCGTGACACTTATACATCTGGACATTCTTCTCGTGTTTCAATCTACTCTGTCTTTCTTGCACGTGAGATTGGGCTTCCAGAAGATCAAATTAAAACTATTGAAATTGGGGCTCTCTTACATGATGTAGGCAAAATTCGTATTCGAGATCATATCTTAAATAAACCTGGACGTTTAACAGATGAAGAACGACAAATCATTCAACAACATCCTGAATTTGGAATGCGTATTGTTGAGCATATAAAACAACTACACTACACTGTACCTTGTATTTATTGTCATCATGAATACTATGATGGTAAAGGTTACCCACGAGGCTTGGCAGGAGAAGAAATTCCATTAATGGGACGTATTATAACTATTGCAGATACATTTGATGCAATGACATCCACTAGACCCTACCGAAAAGCTCTCAGTCAAAAACAAGCTTTTGATGAAATAATAAAATTCCGTGGAATTCAATTTGATCCTCATTTAGCAGAAGTTTTTGGTGAAGCCATTTTAAGAAAAGAATTTGATAAATATATAGAAAATACTGACCCTGTTACCTCTCAGCAAGCTCAAGCCTAGCTAATAAAATAAACTAGGTGATATAATTAGCTGTTTATGATCTATATATCTTAGTATTTTGCTAGAACTTTTATGTTTATTTAGTTCTATAAAGTTAAGTTAAATATGAAAATTTGTCCTCTGTGTCAAAAGCAGTATGAAGATGCTCTTAGTTTTTGTCCTGTAGATGGTGAGGTTTTAGATATAGATAAAGCCTCCTTAGTTGGAACAGTACTAGATGGTCAATACCAAATAGAGGCTCTATTGGGTGAAGGTGGAATGGGCACAGTTTATTTGGCACGCCATATTCTGCTAGGAGATAATGTAGCAATAAAAATACTGTCTAGTAATTTTAATAGCGATCCCGAATCCCTACGACGGTTCCTTAGAGAAGGTCAAACTGCACGCCGATTTCATCATCCTAATGTTGTTGCTGTACATGACTTACGTACTATGCCTGATGGTACAGCTTATATGGTAATGGAGTATATACAAGGTCATACTCTAAAAAAAGAATTAGATAATCGAGGATTCTTTCTCCCTAAAGATGCTTTGGGAATAATTGAACCCATAGCAGACGCTCTTAATGCTGCTCATACTTTAGGTATAGTTCATCGTGATTTAAAACCAGAAAATATAATGCTTGGCAAAGGTAAAGATGAAAAACCCTCAATTAAACTTTTGGATCTTGGAATTGCTAAAGTTGCAAATGATCGCATTACAGCAGTAACTCGTGGAGATCAAATTCTAGGTACTCCTGGTTATATGTCTCCTGAACAATGGGGTTCAAAACCTAAAGATGGTGGGCCTAAAATTGATAGCCGTGCAGATATCTATAGTTTAGCAATAGTCATTTATGAAATGATTGCAGGACGTCTTCCATTTACGGGTGATTCATTACATGAAATTGCTTCGGAACATTTATTTAGTGCTCCTCCTTTACTTCATGAGGAAACTAATCTTGTTCCTCCATCATTTAGCCTTGTTTTAACAAAAGCTATGGCTAAAGATCGCAGTCAACGTCCTGCTACTTGTGCTGAATTTATGGCTCAATTGCATGCAGCATTACTTTCTACTAATCCATTAGAACCCAAATCAGATATTACTGAAATAAATACTGCCCCAATAGAAGTTAAAGTTGGACAAGATGTAAAAGTAACATTACAAACATTCTCTATTGAAGTAGTATCTTTAGATTCTAGTGGTCAAATAATCAATCGTCGCCGCAGCCAAAGCCAAAGCTTTACTCAAGATCTACCTGAAGAAACTTCTTTAGAAATGGTTTGGATTCCTGATGGATCTTTTCAAATGGGTTCTCCTGAAATAGAAATAAAACGTTCTAAAGATGAACATCCTCAACATTTAGTTCAACTGTCCTCATTTTTTATAAGTAAATATCCTATTACTCAAGCTCAATGGTATATAATTGCACAGTTACCAATAATTAGCCGCCCTCTTAATCCAGATCCTTCTAATTTCAAAGGAGCAGATCGACCAGTAGAAAATGTGTCTTGGGATGATTGCCAAGAATTTTGTGCTCGTCTGTCTCAATTAACAGGCCGTTTTTACAATCTACCTAGTGAAGCTCAATGGGAATATGCTTGCAGAGCCAATACCACTACACCTTTCCATTTTGGAGAAACTATCACTACAGAAGTAGCAAATTATAATGGTCTTTTCCGTTATGGATCTGGCCCTAGAGGAGTGAATTTAAATGAAAGCACTGTTGTAGGTAGTTTTTCAGTAGCAAATGCATTTGGACTCTATGATATGCATGGCAACGTTTGGGAGTGGTGTGCAGATGCTTGGCATGATAACTATATTGGAGCTCCAACAGATGGAACAGCTTGGGAAAAAGATGCAACTGATAGCCGACGTGTTATGCGAGGTGGTTCTTGGTACTCTCCAAGTAATCTCTGTCGCTCTGCTGCTCGTGCAGGTAGTTGGCCTAATGGAAGCAATGATTTCTTAGGGTTTCGTGTAGTATTAGGCTTTTCATCAAAACAAAATACTTCTGGTAATACTAGTGCGTTAACTTTACACTGGCAGTATAAAACTAAAACTTAACTTTTTGTTAGGTTCTAATTCTAAAAATTAGGTTTTAAGTCTAAAAATAACTACTAAAAAACTTTTACTTTTTGTTGTTTATTAATTTTGAAAGAATGTAGAAGAAGAGATAGGAGTATTAGGGTAAGTTTTAAGCTTACCCTAATATCTTAAAAAACTAGCTTTGTTGAGAAAATACCCAAGCAACTAAAGTACGAACACCTATACCTGTTGGGCCTTTGCTTAAGTAAGTTTTTTTATCATTAGCCATTGCTGTGCTAGCAATATCAATATGTACCCAAGGAGTATCTCCAGCAAATTCCTTAATAAAATACGCACCTGTAATAGTACCAGCTGGACGTCCACCACTATTTTTAAGGTCAGCGATATCACTGCGCAATTGCTCACCATATTCTTCATCTAAAGGTAATTGCCAGTAACGTTCTCCAACTTCACTACCAACAGCAATTAACTGATCTATCATAGTTTGACAAGTACCAAGCAAAGCAGCATAAACTGGGCCAAGAGCAATTCCAACAGCTCCTGTTAAAGTAGCTAAATCAATTATTTTAGTAGCACCTAGTTTTTCACGAGCATAAGTTATTGCATCAGCCAAAACTAATCGTCCTTCTGCATCTGTGTTAACAACTTCTATTGTTTGACCAGACATAGAGGTTAAAACATCTCCAGGTTTAATAGCTGTTCCTGAAGGCATATTTTCAGCACAAGCCATCACTCCAACAACTTTAGCTTTAGGCTTCAAATAGCCAATAGCACGCATTGCACCCATAACTGCTGCGGCACCAGCCATATCACCTTTCATTTTTTCCATACCTTCACTTGGCTTTATAGAAATACCTCCAGAGTCAAAAGTAATACCTTTGCCTACTAATGCAATGACTTCTCCTGCTTTAGCTTCTGGATGCTCATAACTAATTACAATTAATTTTGCTTCTTCAGCTGAACCACGAGAAACACCTAACAAAGCACCCATACCAAGCTCTTTCATTCTTTCTTCACCAATAATATCCACAGCTAAGCCTGTTTCTGAAGCAACTTTTTCAGCGTGAGTTGCCATATCTGTAGGAGTTAGGTTAGAACTTGGCTCATTAACTAATCCACGAGCAAAATTAGTAGATTCTGCCAATACTTTGCCTTTAGCAATTACTTGCTCAAGGCTTTCTTTTTGTTCAACAGAAGCAAGTATGGAAAACTCAGCAATTTGATGTCCTTCTCGGCTCTTTGTTTTATAACTATCTGGATCAAAAGTACTTAATAAAGCGCCTTCAGCTAATGCTTGTCCTACTTTTTCTGTTGCTCCTGTATTACGCAATAAAAAAGCAAGTGTTTTAATTTTTTTAGTCCTAAGTGTACGGCATGCTGTACCTGCAGCATGTCTAAATTCTGTTGCAGTTACTTTAGCTTGTTTACCTAGTCCAACGAGCAAAAGCCTTTGAGATTTTAAACCTGGGGCTAAGTGTATGTAAGCCGTTTCATTAGGTTTACCACGAAATTCTTTACGTTCAAAAAGAGAGGAAACAACTCCATTAGTGGCTTCATCTAGCTCTTTGCAAAGACCTTCATTAAGTTTTTCATCTTCATAAATAGGAACAACCACTGAATCTGTGGTAACTTGATAGAAATTATCTGTTAAGACATTTATTTGCATTTTTACTCCTGAAGACTTGTTAAAACACCTAAAATTAATTTTATTTATTACGTTCTTTGAGCATAGCACGGGTTTCACGTTCTGTTACGCGTTGTTTTTCGGTTTCTCTTTTATCATAAAGTTTTTTACCTCGTGCAACTCCTATTTCTAGTTTTACTCGATTCTTCTTAAAATAAAGCTTAGTAGCTACTAAAGTTAAACCTTTTTCTTTTATTTTGCTTCCTAGCTTTAAAATCTCACGTTTGTGTAATAATAACTTGCGAGTCCGAGTAGGATCATGATTTTCTCTATTACCATGACTATAAGGGCTAATGTGTGCATTAATTAGCCACGCTTCACCTTCTTTAATCATTACATAAGAATCTTTTAAGTTAACTCGACCATCTCGCAAAGACTTGACTTCTGTACCAGTTAAGACAATTCCTGCTTCTAATGTGTCATCAATAAAATAGTTATGATAAGCTTCTCGATTAGTACTAATAACTTTGAAATTTTCTGTCATTGGTAAATAGTTTTTTTAGTAGTATAAGAAAGAATCTTAAACTATAGCAAAAGCTCTTTGTCTGTTGCAACCTTCTGATAGAATTCTCTTCCAGACTTATTACATTATTACTTTAAAACAAATATAGCTTCAATAAACTAAAAGGTTTTAACACAAAATTAAATTAAAAAATAAACACAACAGATCAACTGCAAAAAGGAGTTTATAACTATTCAGATCAAATAAAATACTTTTGCACTCAAAAAACATAGTGTAATTCCGTACAGTTTTCATAAAATATCACCTAAAACTTAGTATTTTAACTAATAAAAATTAAAATCTGCAAATTTTATAAATTAATCTGCAAATTTTTAGGTTAAGAAGCTTGACACCAAAAGCTTATTTCTGTAGAGTTACGACTTCATAAGACGTTGAGTTGCAAACACGGGGAGTAGCGTAGCCTGGTAACGCGCATGGTTTGGGACCATGAGACCGGTGGTTCGAATCCACTCTCCCCGATTTTCTTTTGCGCCCATAGCTCAACAGGACAGAGCAACGGCCTTCTAAGCCGTAGGTTTGTGGTTCGAGTCCACATGGGCGTACTTCAAATCAGCCAAATATCCCACATTAAATCACTTCCAAACTATTATGTTACCAATAAGCCAAATAATAGAAAAACTATCTATATCAGATCAACATGTTGATTACTATGGAAAATATGTTGCCAAGTTAAGCCTTTCATTACTTTTAGACAAACAAGAATCTAAGTCTGGCAAATTAATTTTAGTTACAGCTATAACCCCAACCCAACAAGGTGAAGGTAAAACTATAGTCTCTATTGGTCTTGCACAAGGAATTGAACGTTTAGGCAAAAGATCCATTGTCACTTTACGAGAACCTTCTTTAGGCCCTTTGTTTGGTATAAAAGGCGGTGCAACAGGGGCAGGACAATCCCAAGCTATTCCAAGCGAAAAAATTAATTTACACTTTACTGGAGATTTTCATGCAATAACTTCTGCTCATAATCTACTAGCAGCAGCTATAGATGCACATATTTTTCATGGAAACTCACTAAAAATCGATATTAATAATTGTTTTTGGCCTAGAACCCTAGATGTTAACGATCGAGCTTTGCGTCATATAGTAGTTGGTTTAGGCGGTAAAACTAATGGGATTCCTAGAGAAACTCAGTTTCTAATCACAGCAGCCTCAGAAATAATGGCTATTTTAGCTTTAGCAAATTCACAAGAAAATCTACGCGAAAAATTAGATGAAATAGTCATAGGTTTAGATCTAGATGGACAAGCAGTAAAAGCAAGTAGTTTAGGTTTCACCGGTGCTTTAATGGTGCTTTTAAATGATGCTATTAAGCCTAACCTTGTTCAAACAACTGAAGGTACTCCTGCAATAATACATGCTGGCCCATTTGCCAATATTGCTCATGGAACTAGCAGTGTTTTAGCCCAAAAAATGGCACTACAAATGGCAGATTATGTAGTTAATGAAAGTGGGTTTGCAGCAGATTTAGGTGCAGAAAAATATTTTGATATTGTAATGAGAAAATCTGGCATAAATCCCTCTGTTGCAGTCCTAGTTGTTACAGCTAAGGCTTTATTAGCTCAAGATCCATCTGCTAGCTCTATAGACTCTGGGTTTAATAATTTAGCTAAACATATTGAAAACTTGAGAAAATTTAATGTCGAACCAATAGTTGCAATTAATCATTTTGCTTCAGATAAACCAGAAGATTTAGATAAAATCACTGAATGGTGTAAAAACCATAAAGTAGAAGTATCTATAGTAGATGTATTTAGTCAAGGGGGTAATGGAGCTTTAGACCTAGCACAAAAAGTGGTTAATATAGCTGATCAAACAAATGGATCGGCTAAATCTTTGTATTCAGATGATTTAAGTTTAGTTGATAAAATAAAAACCATTGCTACAGAAATTTATGGAGCAGATGACATTCGTTTGGAAGCAATTGCAAACACTAAGTTAAAGAAATTTACCAATTTAGGTTATGGTAATTTACCTGTCTGTATTGCTAAAACTCAATATTCCCTATCAGATAATGCTAAATTAACAGGCGCTCCTAAGGGATGGAATTTAACGATAACAGATGCACAGTTAGCAGCAGGTGCAGGTTTTGTTGTAGCAATAGCTGGAAATATGATGTTAATGCCAGGACTACCTAAAATAGCACAAGCTACTAAAATGGATCTTAATAAAGATGGACAAATTATATTATATTAAATATTAACACTTAACTATTTTATATTAATACTCCAAGTTGCTTAGGGCTCTTAAATATTGCTCTACCTAACAAATATGCAATTGCAACATTTGTATAAATAACTGGAAATAGTACAATAGTACCAACAAACATCAATATAATAAAATTAATTAATGGCATCATCATAGCTCCAACAAATATTGAAACCATAAAGGGACGAACCCACATTGCCATTATTGCTGCTGGAGGCAGCCCTATAGCACAAACAATTAAGTAATAAAGGAAAACAGGCTTAACCATTTTCCCCATTTTTTGTACTGTGTGAATGCCTACTATTGGGTTAACAACAGCCCAAAAATTTTCTGTAACTCCTGCAACTAAAAGAGCTACAGGATAATAACAAACTACCCACAAAATTGCAGCAATCGTAGGCCAAGAAAAAATAGGATAAAAATAAGCATGATACTTACTAAAAACTACTGCTAGCACTAATCCTTCTTGACCTTTCAAACTGTCATAAACAACAGTTCCAAACTGTATTAATTCATAAGGGCCAGTAGTAACAATAAGTAAGGCTAAGCCTATAAAAGCTGGTGCTATAGGTTCAGCTAGTACAGCAGTTAAGTCAAACAGTGGGCTTTTTTCTAAATCACCTGTCATTATTCTTTTTATAACAGCTGAAGTGCAAAGAAATAACATTCCATTAGCTATAACGCTACCAAAGGGAAACCCAAATAAACCTACCATTAAAGCAGCACTATAAATAAAAGAAATAAAAAATAATTGAAAAATATACTCTCCTGGATAAACCAATGCAGCTTTAAGATCAGAAAAACTAAAAGGAGCTTTTTGATCCAACAAAATTCTAGCTTTTTCTGTTGCTTGTGTATAAGTATGGCAAAGTGACCCACAAAGTTGACAAATAGCATTAGTAGCTATGCCAACTAATTTAGCACAATCTTTACAAAAAGCTGTTCCACATTCTGTACAAATATACTTAGGCGGAAGTTCTGCATGATAACAAGTTACATTAAAAATTTTGTCTAGGTTTTCTTGATAGATAGGTTTTAATGTTCTAGAAGATTCTTCTAGGATATCCGTTCTTTCTTTTTCAACTTTTTCTAAGGTAGAAAAAGTTTTTTCAGAAAAAAAAGCTCGAAATTCAGGAACTCGACAAACTTCTAACCAGTTTAGTTTGTCTCGTTTTATTTGGTCATTTGGTTGAACATACCCTGTTTTAATCCATTTTTTGACTGTATCTGTATCAGCCTTAACACTTTCATTATTTATCCAGATTTCCCACTGCATTAGTAATATTCCTAGAAAATAAAAATATGTTACTAGAGTAAAATATTAAAATAAAACTCCTAGGAAGCCAACTAACTTTTTGATCGCATTAATTTTACACGAGTATAAATAACTTGGAATCCTTGTCTTTCTGCATTGCGTTGGGAAATTGTACCTGGAAGTGTGCTAATTGTTGCTAAATCACAGTTTTGCTCTATGGCAAGATTAAAACGATGTTGAAGCAATGTAGTTTGTATTCCTAGTTTACGAAATTCTGGCAATGTACTAGCACCGCACAAAGATGCAACCCCATTATAAATAGAGATACTTGCAGCTCCTGCTGGTATTTCATCTGCATTTGTACTAGCTAAAAAATAGTGGTTATTAGGAACTTCAAATCCTGTTAACCACATATTTTCCAACATACCTGCGGCTTCAGGAAATTCACTAAAGCCTTTAGACATCACATTTACCCAAATTTTAGCTTTATTTTGGCTAATTTTTTCAATTTTGATATTGGGTATAGCGCTAATTGGCAATATATTTTTACCAAGTTGTTTTACCAGCACATTACTTACTTCAATTAACTTATAATTTCGATTAGCAAGATTTTCTAATAAACAAGTTTCGACCAAAGGACAAAGCTCAATATTGACAGGTGTATTTTTACTAAAATAAAAATTCTCAATTTCTTCAATTTCAGAAAGAGTAATAGAATTATGTAGACCAAACCCAAGAACTTGAGTTAGTGGTGAAGTTGGTCCCATATAAATAGCCTGTCCTCCACCAATAGCCAAAACACTAGCATCAGAGTCAGGATAAAGTTGAGCATGCGCTTCTGCATATTTTGCATTGGTAATAGCATTAGCTTCTTCTACACGCCGAGCTAACTCTATATCAGAAAAAAACATTTTTTCTCCTGAGTTTTAAATTTAGAAACTAAAACTAGCCAGGAGGCCAAGCCAAAGCCCGTCCACCTAAAACATGTACATGGATATGGAATACACTTTGCCCTGCACCTGCACCGGTATTAATTACAGTTCGAAAGCCACTTTCATTGATCCCTAACTCAGTAGCAATTTTTGCAGCTGAAGTAAGTAAATGACCTAATAACTCATTATGGCTACTTGAAGCTTCATTTAGTGAGCTAATATGCTCACGTGGAATTACTAATACATGACTAGGAGCTTGTGGATTAATATCATGAAAAGCTAAGCATTTATCATCTTGATAAGCAATTTTTGCTGGTATTTGTCCAGTAATTATTTTGCAAAATAGACAATCGCTATTGGACATAATTTCCTCCTGAAGTATCACATTATTTGAACTAGTACATTATTCACGAAAGCGTTCTATTTGCCCACCAACGCTTTGTAATTTTTCTTCTATTTTGTCATATCCACGGTCAATATGGTAGACCCGATCAATAGTAGTTTCTCCTTCGGCAGCTAAACCTACAAGAACTAACGAAGCACTAGCACGTAAATCTGAGGCTAGAACTTTTGCCCCTGTAAGTTTACTATAACCATCAATAATAGCTTGATTGCCTCTAATAGCTACATTTGCACCCATTCTCATCATTTCACTAGCATGCATAAATCGATTTTCAAAAATAGTTTCTGTGACTACTGAACGACCTTCAGCTTGTGTCATCAATGCCATATATTGAGCTTGCAAATCTGTTGGAAAAAGTGGAAAAGGATCTGTAGTCATATCCTTGGCTATTAAGTGTTTAGCAGCTTCAACACGTAAAGTCACATCACTTAATCGGTCAATTTTTACACCTGTTAAAGAAAACTGATCAATAACTGAGCTTATATGATCTGGATTGCAATCAGTAATTTCTAAAGCACCTTTAGTAATGGCAGCAGCAACCAAAAAAGTTCCAGCTTCTATTCGGTCTGGAATTATTGTATGTTCTGCTCCACGAAGTTTTTCTACTCCTTCAATTTTAATTTGCTCTGTCCCTGCTCCAATAATTCTAGCTCCCATTCTACTAAGTAATTTTGCTAAATCTACTACTTCAGGTTCACAAGCTGCGTTATTTAAAATTGTAGTCCCTTTTGCTAGTACAGCAGCCATCATCAAATTTTCTGTCCCTGTGACAGTAACTTTTTCAAAATTTACTTCAGCTCCTATAAGTCTATCTGCTGAAGCTACTACATTTCCACCAACTAGTTCTATTTTTGCACCTAACTTTTCTAAACCTGATAAATGCATGTCTATAGGACGTTGACCTATAGCACATCCTCCAGGTAAAGATACAGTTGCTTGTCCAAACCTTGCAACTAATGGGCCTAAAGCTAGAACAGAAGCTCTCATTGTTTTTACTAATTCATATGGAGCTTCAAAAAATTGAATATCACTAGCAGTAATTTTAAGAGTGTTGCGTTCTGGCATTAATACCATACAACCCATATCTTCTAGCAAACGACGCATTGTAATAATATCTCTTACATAAGGTAAATTATGTAAAACAACTGTATCAGCAGTAAGAAGTGCTGCTGCCATACAGGGTAAAGCTGAATTTTTTGCCCCACTAATACTGATACGTCCCTCTAAAGCTTTGCCACCTACAATTCTAAATTTATCCATAAATCATTCCTTATATTACCTAATCCAAACGAGAAGGTTAAAAATTACAGGGATGTTAGCACAGAAAGAGAATGCTTGAAAAATAGTCTCAACCTAGCAATTAGCAATAAAAACCATCTTTTCAGGAAAAATTTTGAAACGTTTTCTCTAAAACTATCACCCTCTTAATAACAATTTTGATAACTGCAGTTACTAAATATTAAGATGCCTAGTTTTTAGGAGTAATTATATGGAAAAAGATATTTTTATTTTTGTTGAACAAGACTCTATTTTACAAAGGTTTACTAAAGTTTTTTTAGAAGCCTATCAAGAGTTTAGTTCTAACCCTAAAAAATTTACTTCCAGCTTATTAAGTAAAGACTCTAGTTTAGTTAACCGCAGACAATATTTGAAAATTGGTTTATCAGGAGCTATTTTCCTATGGTTATTAGGAATAATAATTTACACAGCTTTCTATTTTATTAGACCAACACAAGAAACCTTAGAAGACTCACAACATCAAGTACTTACAATGTTAACAGCTTTACCTCCTACTATTACCTTGAAACCTGCTCCAAGCAAAGAAGCTCATAAAGCTCAAGGTGGAGGTGGAAGCGGTACTCATGCTATGTCAGCTCCAACAAATGGTCAGTTACCAAAAGCAGAGTTTAATAGTAACCCTATGATAGCTACAGCAAGAACACCTACTATAAAAAATCCTAGTTTACCTCTACTGCCTACAATCAATGTTCAAGAAGACTTAGTTAAACATATAGATAATTCTATCCCATTAGGATTACCTACTGGAATAGAAGGGTTAACGTCTGGTGGATCTGGTTCAGGAGGAAGTTTTGGAAATGGTAATGGAAGTGGTATAGGAAGCGGAATTGGTGATGGCTATGGCCCTGGTATAGGAGGAAATACTGGAAATGGACATAATCACTTAGAAACTGGAGAAGAGATTTATACATCTAAGATGGGAATTGTCAATCCAACTATAGTATATAAACAAAAACCTCTTTATACAGAAGAGGCACGACGAAACAAAATTCAAGGGGATGTAGTATTATCCGTTATACTACGCAAAGATGGTTCAATAATGGATATTAAAGTAGTTCGTGGTTTAGGGTATGGACTTGACGAAGAAGCAATAAAAGCAGCTAGTCGAATTAGATTTATTCCTGGCAGTAAAAATGGTCAAGCTGTAAATGTCAAAGCAAGATTAGAATTTAGTTTTCAGCTTCTTTAACAAGCATAAGTAATAAGTTTTAAGCAAGGATAAAAATTTGATTAAAACCCCTACTCTACTTAAAATACAAACCACATCTAACAATGAACTGTTAGATGTGGTTATCCGTAGCCAAGAAGGTGATCAAGAAGCTTTTTATCAATTATTTAAGCGCTATAACAAACCTATTTTAAGTTTTATTTATAATGTAATAGGGCAACAACCTTTAGCAGAAGAACTTACTCAAGAAACCTTTGTCAGAGCCTACCGAAATCTAAAAACATTAAAAGAGCCTAATAAGTTCCCTTCCTGGATTTTTGCAATAGCTAGAAATATTATTAGAGAAACCCTAAAAGAACCTGAATATAAACGAAATATAACACTAGAAGAAATAGATCTAGAAACTAAAGACACTCCTGATAAACAAATAATTAATGATGAAATTAATGAAGTTATTAAACAAGCCGTTTTATCACTAACTGAAGACTGGCGCATAGTATTTACACTAAAAATGTTTGAACAAAAAAGCTATGAAGAAATATCAGAAATTACTGGTTGGTCTATTGGAAAAATAAAGATGGATTTGCATCGTGCTAGATTAGAAGTAAGAAATAAAATACAAAATTACCTAGCTTAATTAACTCTATAATTAGCAGGATAAAGCTTATGAAATGTGTAGAAATATTATTGAAATTAGAAGATTATTCATATGGTGAATTATCAGACCTAGAAAGTGATATTGTGTCTCTACATCTAGATAATTGCTTACATTGTAATAAACAATATAATATTATTTTGCAAGAAAATGAGCTTTTCACTGATTATGAGCCTTGCCTTAAACCAACTAAAAACCTCTGGGCTTCCATAGAAAAACAAATTTCTCAACCAGCAACTATAAATAAAACTACTAGAAAAATAGAGAGTAGCCCTGTTTCTAATGTTATCAGACAAAAGTATTTTGAAGTTAATTTTTCTATATTAGAAAGCAAATCTATTTGGTTAGAGTTAAGTAAAGAAATTTCTAATAGTTGCAAAGAATTGTTCAATCATCCTGTTCATTTTTTTCAACAATTACTTCAAGAAGATACTTTTTTAGTTAGAGATACACACAATTGGCAAACTGGTAAAACTATTGCTGTAGTGCTTTGGTTATTTAGTATATTTTCTTATAGTACTATTGTGTATCAACAAGCAAGTGCAATAGTAAAGACTTCTGAATTAGAAAAGATTACAGATATTGCACCTCTTGTTTATCCATTTGAAATGTTACCAAAAACCAGAAAAGAAAATATCAAAGAAGGTATTAGTGATATTCAAAAGAGTTTATCAAAAAAACCTACAAAATTTCTTATTTCAAAAGAAACTACAAAGTTATATAAATCAAATATTTCTAATAGAAGCATATTACAATTGCCTAATATAAATTCAATTGATTTACCAAATAACACTACTAGTAATGTAAGTGGGGGGTTACCAAGTTTAAATATAGGAAATCTAGAAGGTATAGAAAAAAACAGCGAAGTAGAAATTAAACAGAATGGGAGCACAGGACAAGCATCAATCTCTAGTTCAGGAGTTGGTTCAGGAGTTGGTTCAGGAGTTGGTTCAGGAGTTGGTTCAGGAGGTAATAAAATAATAGAAGATGATTTAATTTATAGCCTTAATGACACAGGCGTAATTGCTCCAAGAATACTTTATAAACCAAAACCTAGGTATACAGAAGAAGCGCGTCAAGAAAAAATTGAAGGAACTGTTGTATTATTAGTAGTTTTAAATGCAAATGGTGAAGTCACTAATATTAGAGTTATTCGCAGTGTTGGGCATGGGTTAGATGAAGAAGTAATAAAAGCAGCATCGCAAGTCAAATTTACTCCTGCAACAAAAAATGGAAACCCAATTAATGTTGAAGTTCGAATGGAATATAGTCTTAAGCTTCTCTAATAATATTATTAATGTATTAATTAGAAGGTTTTACAATTAAAAGTTAAAGCTATTGAACCTTAACACCTTTCCAAAAAGCAACATAACCTTTAATTTGTTTTGCAGCGTCTTTAGGATCTGGATAATACCAAGCTGCATCTGAGTTAACTTGTTCACCTACAATAATATCATAGTAACTAGCTTGTCCTTTCCAGCCACAATAAGTATGAGTATTGCTATGACGAAAGTAAGCTTTGTTAATTGCTTCAGATGGAAAATAGTGATTTCCTTCAATAACAATTGTTTGGTCACTTTCTGCAATTACAGTGTTATTCCAAATAGCTTTCATAATACCTCCTCACTTTTGCCTAACAGTAAATTAACTCTAATACCTATTTTAAGTAAATACAGGCAGATAAATTTATCAAACTTTATTTACTAAAAACTTATCCTAAATAATGAAAATTTTGGGAACTGTAGATTAAACAATAGCGTCATATATAATCAGTTTCAAAGATTTAGCAAAATTCGTGATTAATATAATCTTTGAATTGAGCTAAAGCTTTGCCGCGATGGCTAATCATAGCCTTTTCAACTGAACTAAGTTCAGCAAAGGTCTTTGACAAAGGTAAATATTCAAAAATTGGATCATAGCCAAAACCATTTTCTCCACGGGGAGCAAAGATTATTTGACCTTCTGTGCTGGCAGTAAAAGTTTTTTCAATATTTTGTCCTACCAAAGCTAGACTACAAATAAAACGTGCAGATCTTTTTTCAATAGGAACATCTTTTAGTTCATTGAGAAGTTTTTCATAACGTGTTTTATCACAAGCACCTAGCCCAGCATAACGAGCAGAATAAACACCAGGAGCACCATTAAGAGCATCTACAGCTAATCCGGAATCATCGCTTAAAGAAAGAATGTTGGTTTTTTGATAATAGTAACGAGCTTTAAGCAAAGCATTTTCTGTAAATGTCAAACCTGTTTCTTCTACATCTTCTATATCTGGAAAGTTACTAAGATTTAATACCTGTAAATTTGTACTAGCAAGTATTTCAGTTATTTCTGAAATTTTACCTGAATTTTTTGTTGCAACTAGAAGTTGAGAATACCTCATCTAAGTTCCTCGGGGAAGCATAAAAAGATGTCAAGCTGACTTAATAAAACGTGCTATTAGAATTAGTTAACTAGTTTTTAATAACTTTAGCAATAACGTGTTGAGCTGCTAGTAAAAAGTCTTATTAAATGTTTATACAATTTAATTTTGTAAATAAATTGCTATCTTAACTAAATTTATGATATAATTCCGCTTATAGTCTTTGTTATATTCTGAATTTATTAAGATACTATAAAGTAAAAACAGAAAACAAGCGTAAAACCCCTTAAAAAGGGAAAACTGGGAAGGATCGAAATTCTTATGAGAACAAATTTGGACGACAAGTTATTAGAAACAGATTTAGATTCATCGGGGGGTGAATCTATGGTTTCTGGCATTGACTTGGAAAAGTTCCTGGCTGAAATAGATTCTGTTACAGAAGAACAAGCTGATTTTTGGACTGAAGAACCAGAACCAACAGAAATAGTTGAAGAAGATTTAGAAGTTGGTATAGCTGGACGAACAGATCTTGGAGTCGATGCAGATAAATCACTTGATGCTATGACGCTTTACTTACGTGAAATGAGTAACGTTAGCTTACTTACTCGTGAGGATGAGGTCAACATCGCAAAACGAATTGAACGCGGCACTCGCCGAATGGAAAAAGCTCTATCTCGTTCAATGGTTGTAGTTGAAGATTTAGAGAAACTGCTTGATTTACTAACTAAAGGAGATGTTTCCATCCGTCAAGTTATTGATACTTCTGATTCAGATCTTGACGATATCACAGCAGAAAATGAAAACAACTACTTAGAAGAAACTATCTCTAAACTCAATGAAGTTGTTAAATATTTAGTTTTAGTAAGAAAAGGAAGTGAAAAACTTCTTGAAGATAAACGTTCTTCAAAATCAGCTAAAAACATACGTAAGCTATCAAAATTACGTATTCAACTTAGCAAGCAAATTCGTACTATTTCTTTTTCTACAGAAATAAAACGTAGTTTTATAGATTCAATTCAAAAAATAGTAAATGAAATAGAACGAGATGAAAGAGTTATAACTGAAGCTACTACCTTGTTAGAAACTTTAGAAAGTAAAGAAGTTTCAAGTAAAAAAACTTCTCGCAACAAAAAGATATCTTTTTCTGATGAAGAATTACGTAAAAAAATAAGAGCAGCTAAACGCCATTTAACTGAATTGGAAAAACGTTATTTGAGTAATCCTGTAGAAATTAAACGCAGTCTTCGTCAAATTTTACAGGCTGATGCTCAAGCAGCAGAAGCTCGTAGAGAAATGATTGAGGCCAACTTACGATTGGTTGTATCTATTGCTAAAAATTATATAAACCGTAGTCGTGGTCTTCAATTTGCGGATCTAATTCAAGAAGGAAATATTGGCTTGATGCGTGCAGTAGAGAAATTTGATTATCGTAGAGGTTATAAATTCTCAACTTACGCTACTTGGTGGATTCGTCAAGCTGTAACTCGTGCCATTGCTGATCAAGGACGCACTATTCGTGTTCCTGTGCATATGGTAGAAACTATTAATAAAATTGTAAGAACTGCTCGTTTGATGGTGCAAGAATTAGGACGTGAACCTACTCATGAAGAATTGGCTAATCGTACTGATTTGCCAGTTTCTAAAGTTCGTCAGGCTTTGAAAATAGCTCAAGAGCCTATTTCTTTAGAAACTCCTATTGGTGATGATGGGGAATCTTCATTAGGCAGTTTCATAGAAGATCAATCAAGCCTTAACCCAGCAGAAATGGTAGTAGGTAAAAGCTTACGTGAAGCTACTATGGAAGTATTAAATACTTTAACCCCTCGTGAAGCACAAATTCTAAAGATGCGTTTTGGTTTAGACGCAGAAGGTCATGAGAGAACATTAGAGGAAGTAGGGCGTCATTTCTCAGTAACAAGAGAACGTATTCGCCAAATAGAAGCAAAAGCCCTTCGTAAACTACGACATCCTAGCCGTAGCCGAAAACTAAAGACTTTCTTTGATGATAGTCACGCTTAAAAATAATCCTTAACAACAAGGAAAAATAAAAACGGCCACATTTCTATGTGGCCGTTTTTCCTATTTGATAGTAGCTAACCTATTGAACAAATGGTAATTTATTTAAGCGGAAGCCCAAGCTAAAGAGTACACCACCACCAATATATTTTCCTGAGAAAAATTGATTTGGAGGAGTTGTAACACGACGCTCACGACCTTGGATAGCAGCAACAGAGAAATTAAACCATTGACCGCTAATCCTCTTAGCAATACCAAAGCTAGCATCTGCACCACCTACGTTAACTAAACCAGGGTTAATGGCTGCAGCTGGGAAACCATTGGTAGTATAAGCTGAGCCAAAGAAGAGTTTTGTTTTTTCACTCTTATTAAAGATAAAACCAAAACGGTAAGAGCGGACATCTTTACCATTGATGATTAATTTTTGTAAAACTTGTTTAGAATCTTTATCCACTAAAGCGATTGGTGGACCAAAAGTTTCTGTGTAATCATAGAAACGAAAGTCAGCAATAATATGAATTCTCTTAGTAGGTTTATATACAAATCCAGCTTCAGCAACTGCAGGAATTTTAAATTCTACAGTAGCATTACGTTTGTTAGGAGCAAATTGAAAACCCTTTAATTCAAAAGTGTCTAATTCTCCTTCCAACTGATAAGTTCTTTCACTCTTATAACTTACGGCAAGATCTAGTTTGCTAAATGGTCTAATATGTACACCAGCATTAACGCCTGGAGCACCAAAATCAGACACATCCAAACGACTATCTCTAATTAAACCAAAAGCAAAAGCTTGTAAGGCAGGAGTTTTCAAATCTAAGAAGCCACGACCACAAATAAAAGCAGCTCCAACAGAAATATATTTATTTAAGCGCACTGCCCCACCAGCAGCGATATCATTAGAAGCAACACGAGTATCAAAGTAAGCAGCACGAGCTCCAAAAATTTTTGGATCTTCTATAAACTTACTTTGGAAACCGAATGCTTGATAAGCCCCCATACCAAAAGCATATTTATGATTACCTGCCGTGTAAGTTAATTCTCCAGCTAATCCTGGGTTAACAATTGTAGCACGAGAAGATTTTCCAAAGAAAGGATCGTTTAAAGATGTGCGATCACGACGATAAACATAGACAGATTCTTGTAATTCAGTAGTCATACGTATACCACTTTTACCAGAATCTTGTAATTGTCCAGTATTTTCTTCTTCTTCTGAAACAGGAATTTCTGTCAAACCTGCAACATTATTACGCATAAAAAAATTATCTGGATCTGTACGAGCGTTACCAGAACCACTAGTTCCAGCAGGGCTACCAACAGGGTAATTTATACCTTGTGCATAAGTTTGTTTTACAGTGCCTAAAAGCATCACAGCAAAAACAGCCATTACCAACAAACTAAAACAGGTAAAAGCTTTTTTTATTTTATTTGAATAATCCATAAAATCCGTTTTCCTCCAAAATACTCCCGAAACATAAAAATTATTGCGTTGTTTGATGAATTGTAAAATGCGGATTCAGGATTATAACACAACAAAAAAACTGCGCGAACTTTTCATGCAAATAGTGTTTATTTAAATTTCATTTTTTTCAAGAAACCCTATCAATACATTGTTTACAGCTTCAGGTTCTTCAATTGTTGAAGTATGTCCAGCGCCTGGAATAATAATAAGTTGTGAATTTCTTATTTGTGAATGCATTCGCTCAGATTTAGCAGGAATAGTTGCTGTATCTTGATCTCCAACAATAATCAAAGTAGGAGTTTTTATATTTTTTATTTCCTCATAAACACCTACACGACTTATTACTCCTTTTGAAGCACGAGTAATACCAATTTTATGATTGTTAGCTAATCTCTTTTCTAATTCTTTTTTTAAGTCTACTTTTGAAGGATCATTTAAAAATTTTTTCCCAAACATTATTGGCATTATTTGGCTAGTTAAAGGACCTAACCCAATCCAACGTGCAATAAAATTAAGCAATTTATATTTACCCAAGTTTTCAGAAGGTTCTGGATCTGAAGAAGTTTCTAATAACGTCAGTGATCTTAATAGTTCTGGATAGCGAAAAGCTACCCGCATTCCAACAAAACCACCCATTGAAAGCCCTACAAAATGACATGGCTCACAATTTAATTGTTTAATTAAACTTACAGCATCCTCACAAAGTGAATCCATGTCATATCCAGATTCTGTAACCTCGCTTTGACCTTGTCCCCGGAAATCAAAACTAATACAACGATATTTACTTTTCAATGCATTAACTTGATGATCAAAAAGGCGTGTACTCCAAAGCAAACCATGAGCAAATACAATTGTTTCTTTACCTTTACCCTGCTCTTCATAGTAAATATTTGCTCCATTGAGCTTTATATGTGGCATTAATTCCCCCTCAAGCCTAGAAATACACTACCTTTACTCCGGGCTATTATACTGCCAATAAACTGCTAATAATTAGCTAATAAGTCCATTCCAAAATACAGATAAAGCTTCTAGCATTGCAATTCCACCAGCTAAAAATTTTTCTCTATCAAAGTTTGGTTCGAAAAATATAGATCTTAACTCTTCTACTGTATTAGAAGCATGCTGAGCTTCTAGACGATTATGCCAAGTAAAAAAAGCCAAAGGCAAATTGGGAATAGACTTTTCTTTAATCAAAGATAACCCATCTTCTAACTCTTGCCAAAAACCTGCGGCTGCCCAGTTTTCTATCGCAAAACTTGCTCCAGAAGCAATATTAGCATCTTCACTACCATAAACTCTAATTAGTTCATCGCAAAAATGTAAGGTAGATTTGCTAGCATGACGACGCTTACCCATATCATTAAAGGATAAACCAAGTGCAGCCCCAAATTTAAGTAACCATTCAAAATGAGCAGCACGAAAATAAAACATTCCACCATCAATACTACCTGAAAGACTGACTAACTCGGGATCTCCTTGGCGATCTTTTTCTTCTTCAGAAAGATTTCTAGTATCTTTACGACCATTAAAAACTACACCTATTTCATTTGCAAGTATTTCCTTAGCTGAACGCATTTCTGACAAAGAATTTGCATTAATCATTTTTTGTAATTGAGCAACAAGAAACTGATTGGAAAAAACAGAAAATTGAACAGCAAAATGTTTTAATTCTTCAAAGCTAACAAGTCCTTGACTAAACCAATATGTATAAGCATTTCTCACAACTATATCATGGGATAAAAAGAGCTTCTTTACTTCTGTAAGAAACTCTTCAAACTCAACAAGAGTTTTAGTATTAGTATTTTCATCTAGGCATATATTTATATTTTCTATTAGTTGTGTGTTTAACATAATTGGTTTATTCTCCTTTTTCTATTGGTATTGCTGGGTGATTTCTTTTAATCATTTTTAGAACTGTCAAAGATTCCATTCTATCTATACAACCTAGTGATATTAGCCTCTCAATAAACCTTTGTAGGCTAGGTATATCTTTAACTGCAATGTGGGCAATAAAATCAAAACGGCCTAAGAGTTGCGCACAACTAAGAACTTCATCCATATTTGCCATAGCTTTTTCAAACTCATGAATTTGTTCAGCATTTTGATTCTTTAATACCAACATCATCATTATTTCTAATCCACGATCTACTTTATAAGGATCTATTTTAGCAACATAACCATTAATTATATTTGCTGCTTCTAAACGACGTACTCTTTCCAAAGTAGCTGATTCTGAAAGACCTACTCGTTTTGCCAACTTACTATTGGTTATATTACCTTCTAAAGCTAATATCCGAAGAATCTGTTGATCTAATTTGTCCATACCACATATTATGCAGTAAAAATAGTTTTTGTCAACAAAATTTTCTGTATTTTGACATTTTCACGGGAAAATCCTCTTTTTTGACTAAAATAACCTAATTTTCTTTTGATATTACAAAAAATCCAAAATATTCTGTTTTTGGGGGAAATTTTTGTTTTAAGTGTTAATAAATTTTCAATTAAAGCGTTTTAGTAGTATAAAAAGATTATGACACTTTAGGAGATGGCTGTGGTGGCAACTGTAACATACTTAAGACCTTTACCAACGCCTCAATCAAATAACATTGAGCACCTATTTCAAGAACATTATGATCAGGTTTTCCGAACTGCATATCGAGTGACCGGTAATGTACTAGATGCAGAAGATGTATTACAAACAGTCTTTTTGCGAGTTATGAGAAACACAACAGATCTTTCTCCCAACCCAAAAAGCTATTTAATTCGTGCTGCAATCAATGCAGGGTTAGACATAGTAAGATCTCGTAGTCGTTCTAAATCCATTTCAATTGAACAAATTACAGATTACCCAACTAATAAAAATGACTTTAACCCTCAAATCCAACAAGAAGATCGAGAACTTCGCAAACATCTCCAAAAAGCAATTGCCAATCTAGGTGAAAAAGCTGCAGAAATTTTTGTACTACGTTTTTTGGAAGGCTATGACAACCGCGAAATTGCCAAAATACTTGGAATGTCACAAATGGTTGTAGCAGTTATTTTGCATCGTGCTAGAACTAAAGTGCGCAAAGATCTAGGAAAATTTTTAGAGGAGTTACAATAATGGAACACAAAAACACAAATAAAAACACAAATAAAATATTAGATGAAACTCTTGACTCAATCCGCAATGAAACCCTAGATGCTAAGCTTGTAGATGCAACAGCTCAAAGAGTCTTAGCTAAATTATCTACTCAAGAAACAGTAAGTATAGTTAATATTGGTGAAATTCGTAACTGTGCCGATTTTCAATCTTTGATACCTACTTATTTAAGTGGGAAATTGCCTGCAACTAAAACCTTACTACTAGAAGATCATACTCGCGAATGTTTACCCTGTCGTAAAGCCTTAAAAGAATATCGAACAGGTAAAACCACTAATGCTACAAATAATACTTTACCAACTTATAAAACTAAATCAGTAATAACACGATGGTTAATTGCTGTAGCAGCTATTTTAGTACTTACTTTAATAACTGCACCAATAATTCAACGTTTTACTCATACAGGTGAAAGCGTATATGCTAGCGTAAAGGCTGTTGATGGAGCAGTTTACCGTATTACTGATACTAATAATGATGTTTTAGTTGTAGGTTCACAGCTAAAAGGTGATGAAAAAGTTAGAACAGCTAAAAATGCTGATGCAGTAATTCATCTAGGTAATGGTTCACAAATTGAAATGAAAGAGCGGTCTGAGTTTTATCTAACAGAAAATAATAAAGGGGTTACCATCCATTTAGAGCGTGGAAATATAATTGTTCAAACACCTAAACAAAGTTCTCGTGCACTTTATGTTGCAACTAATGACTGTTTGGTTTCTGTAACAGGAGCAGTATTTTCTGTTAATAATGGTATTAAAGGTTCAAGAATTTCTGTAATTGAAGGAACAGCTCAAGTTGACTATGCAGGCCAAGCAAAAACCTTAAAAGCTGGTGAACAAACTAGCACAAGTGTTAATTTAACTGCTGTTCCAATAAAACAAGAAGTTGCTTGGAGTCGTGATTCTGAAAAATACTCTAAACTATTAGAAGCGCTATCTTCAGTACGTAAAGATATTAATCAAGTACCTTTACCTGGAGTACGTTACTCTACAGAATTGTTAGATATTGTGCCATCTCAAACAGTTTTTTATGTTGCGTTACCTAATTTTAGTAGCTCTCTAGCTCAATCTTACGCAATCCTACAAAAACATTTAGCTGAAAATGCAGCATTACAAGAATGGTGGAACAATAGTCATAAGGGAAATCAAGATGAACTTATCACTAAAATAATTACTTTTGGTCAATATTTAGATAGTGAAATAGTTATTTCTGCTGAAGTAAAACAAGATGGTAGCCCTAACAGCCCATTAATCTTGGCTAAAGCCAAAAATCCAACTGAATTACGAAATTTCTTAAACTCTCAACTAGATACTTTTAAATCACAAGGGTTCAACTTACACATTATCACTGATCCACTAACTTCAACTAGTGAACCTACAGGAAAATCAGATGTTTATGTTTGGATTACTGACAGCTTATTTGTTGCAAGCCACACTTCAGATCAACTACGTAACTTTGCTAGTAACTTAAATGTTAAAGGATTTGTTAATACTTCTTTTCACGATCGAATTGGTCAAGTATACCAAGAAGGTGCAGGATTAATTTTAGCCGCAGATTTAGAAAAAATTATCCCTGCCACTGTTACACCAGGAAACGAAAAACAACTAACAGCCTATAAAAATCTTGGTTTGTTAGATTTAAAGCATTTTATTGCAGAACAAAAAGTAGACTCAAACAACACACAAAACCGTGCAGTTCTTACCTTTAAAGAAACACGAACTGGTTTAGCTGCTTGGATTGCCGATCCAGGGCCAATCGGAGGCTTAGAGTATGTTTCTCCAGATGCCAATATAGTAACTGCATCTGTAGTAAAAAATCCTGAGTCTTTAGTAACCCAATTATTTAAGAATTTAAGTGATTTAGATGAAAACTTTAAGCAACATCTTGCACAATTAGAAACTTTACATCAGATAAATATTGCTCAAGACTTTGCGGCTCCGTTAGGTGGTGAATTTGTTTTTGCTGTGGATGGGCCTGTTATACCAACACCTGCTTGGAAAGCAATTATTGAAGTTTATGACTCAGCTAAGCTACAAGCAAGTATTGAACATTTAGTTGCAGAAATAAACCGTTGGACAACAACAATAAATAAACAAGGCTTACAACTAAATAAATCTGAACTCAATGGCCGAACTTTCTACACTGTTAAATCTTTAGACTCACAATTAGAATTTACTTACACTTTTAGTAGTGGTTATTTAATTGCTTCTGCTAGTCGTGCTTTAGTGGATCAAGCTTTGCGCTATCATGATTCTGGTTATAGCCTACCACAATCAGCTAAGTTCACTTCCCTACTTCCAGTAGACACTAATGCTAATTTCTCTGGACTTTTATATCACAATTTAGCTCCTGTACTTGCTCCAATAGCTGATCAGATGACTAATAGAAAGGCTGAAACCTCAGATCAAAAGCTATTACAATCTATAGTCTCTGCTAAACCTACTTTAGCCTATGCTTACGCACAAGGTGATAGAATCTCTTTCTTTGCTAATGGGGACTTAAACCCTTTCAACTTATCCTCTGCTAGCTTGTTGGGATTAACAAAACCTGGAGTTACGCTTCGCTAAAACCCTGGGCTAATTTGGGTTGAACTAATCAGATTTGACCCTTGTAATAGATTAACCCCAGGTTTTAGCGAGCATTAGCAAGCACAACCTGGGGAAATGCAACTCTGGATTAGGATGAAATATGCAACCAATAATTGATCTTGACAATTTGAGCGTGAAACTAGGCAAAAGAGAAATTCTTAAAAATTTGCAAGTTGGTCTAAATGGTCGCGCTATTGGGTTACTTGGCCCCAATGGAGCTGGGAAAACTACTCTCATACATACACTATTAGGATTTTATCCTCCCAGTCAAGGAACTGCCCGTATTTTTGGTCAAGACATTCGCACTGCACCAAAAAAAATCCGTAGCTTAATAGGTTATATGCCAGAGAGAGACAGTTTTATTGCAGAAATGAGTTGTGTTCATTTTGTAAGAATGATGGGAGAGCTTTCTGGTCTCCCATCTGATATAGCTCTAGAACGTGCTCATGAAGCATTATTTTTTGTTGGCTTAGGTGAAGCACGTTATCGTTCTATTGAAACCTATTCTCTTGGAATGAAACAACTAGCCAAATTAGCTCAAGCAATTGTTCATGGCCCTAAGTTACTGATTCTAGATGAACCTACTAATGGACTTGATCCTCCAACTCGCCAAAGAATGTTAAAACTTATTCGTGAAATTAGAGATACCAATCAAGTACATATCTTGCTTTCCTCACACTTGTTAAGAGATGTAGAAGAATGTTGTGAAGAAATCTTGATATTAAAAGAAGGTCAAGTAGCTGTTTACTGTGACTTAGAAGCTGAGCGCAAAGCTAACCGTAAGTTTTTAGAGTTAGAAACTCAAGGAAACAATTTAGTCTTTGCCCAAGCTGCCGCTCAATTAGGTTGTGAATACGCACTAGTAGGAGAACGCCGAGTTAAACTAATTCTACAAAACGAGGTAGAAGTAAGTGATTTGTATCGTATTGCTCTAGAAAATCAAATACAAATTCGTCGTCTTAACTTTAAGCGTGATTCCTTGGAAGATATTTTTCTTAAAGCAATGGAGTAAGTAATGGCTGTTTTTGAACACAAATACAAACCTTATACAGGTGAACTAACACCTGTTTGGTCAAGATTTATGGTCTTGCCTCGTTATGCATACCAAGAAATTTTTAAGTCTAAGTTATTCTTAGCCCTATTCATAAGCAGCTTTGTTTATCCATTAGCTTCAATGCTAATTGTATATCTGCATCATAATGAAACAGCTTTACAAATGCTGCGATTGCCAATTGCTGATGTTATCCCAATTAATTTAGACTTTTTCTATTATTTTGTAGTAGTGCAAAATACGTTCGGCTTTTTTATTACTATGTTAATTGGGCCAATACTTGTTGCACAAGATGTCAATAACAATGGATTAGCCTTATATTTATGTCGACCTTTTTCACGGCTAGAATATATACTAGGTAAAATGACGACACTATTTTTATTGTTATCTTTAATTACTTGGATTCCTGGAATTATGTTAATTATGCTTCAAGGATATTTAGAAGGAGCAGGTTGGCTAATAAACAATATCAGAATACTCTGGGCAACTATCTTAGGTAGTATACTATGGGTTTTTGTACTAGTTCTTATTTCACAAGCAATTTCTGCATGGATTAAATGGAGAATTGCAGCTACAGGGGCTTTAATAGCTATTTTCTTTATTCCCAATGCAATAGCAGCTATAATTCAAGAAATTTTTGAAACCAAATGGGGTTATATACTTAGCACTCGTTCAATAATGAGAACTATTTTAGCTGATTTATTTGCTCACCCTACTAGAATAGAAATTCCTGTTTGGTCAGCTTGGATAGCAATTCTATTTATTTGTGCATTTTGTTTTTTACTGCTTTTTAACAAAGTAAAAGCTTATGAAATTGTTCAATAGCACTATTAACTGCTTATCAAAGCTGGAGTTAAACAATGATTGTCTTTGAAAATGTTTCAAAGTTTTATGGTGAAATTTTAGGAGTTAATAAGATTAATCTCTCTATATCAAGAGGAATTACTAGTCTAGTTGGCCCAAATGGTTCTGGTAAAACTACTATTATGAACTTAATGTGTGGTTTGTTACAACCAACTCAAGGTTCAATTAGTGTATTAGGCATTAGACCAAACCAACCTGAAAAACTTTTTCGTAAACTTGGGTATTGTGCCCAATTTGATTCATTTCCTCGTGGTATTACTGGAAGAAATTTTATTCAATCATACTTAGAAATTAGTGGTTATAGTCTTAGTGAAGCTACTAATTTAACTAACAAAGCTTTAGAAAGAGTAAATTTAGTAGAAGCTGCTGATCGTAAGGTAGATAGCTATAGCAAGGGGATGCGCCAACGTATTCGCCTAGCTCAATCAATCGCCCATAACCCAGAAGTTCTAATTTTAGATGAACCTCTTAACGGCCTTGATCCTATGGCTAGAGCAGAAGTTATAGCTTTGTTCCAACAACTATCAAACCAAGGATTATATTTAATTTTATCTAGTCATATCTTGCATGAAGTAGATATGATGTCAGATAGAGTAATATTAATTCATAATGGTTATATTGTTGCAGATGGAGCTGTAGAAGGAGTTCGCAACGAGATGCAAGAACATCCATTACAGATTTTTATTCGTTGTGACCGACCTTCTCTTTTGGCAGCAAAAGTATTTCAACAAGATGATGTAGTAGAAGCAAGGCTTCATAAAGATCGTCAAGGGTTATTTGTAAGAACAGTTGATGCAAATAAATTTTACTCATCTTTTAATAAAACTGTTCTAGAAGAAAAACTTAAAATTGAGTCTATTTATCCTGTAGATGATGATTTATCTGCTGTTTACCAATATCTAATTGGTTCTGAAGGGAGCTAAAAAATGAGTTCTAAAGTTGAAGTCTATCAAACACAAGAAGTTAAAGAAAACCTCCCTTTAGCACTTTGGTGGAGGCAAACTTTTGCAATTTTTCGAACAGAAGCCAAAAAGAACATCTTTAATAGACGAGTATTTTTGCTTTATTGGTTAGCACTATGCCCAGCAATGTTACTTAGTTTATTTTGCTTCTTACCTGTTCCTGAAAAGTCTCTATCTAACGTAAACTTTTTTAATATTGTCTTTGCCCAAGTTTATGAAGCTTTAACTCTAAGAATTACCATATTTTTTGGTTGTAGTTGGTTGTTCATAAACTTATTTCGTGGAGAATTGGTTGATAAAAGCTTACACTATTATTTTTTAACTCCAGTACGTCGAGAAATTATAGTGTTAGGAAAATATCTAGCAGGCTTACTAACCTCAATGTTTCTATTTGTTAGTGGTACAGCCATATCACTATTTATGATTTACATTCCACGAGGTTATAAAGCTGGAATCCAGCATTTTTTTGATGGGCCAGGCCTCAATAATGCTTTAGCCTATTTAGGAATATCTGCACTTGCTTGTGTAGGGTATGGAGCAGTATGTTTACTTCTAGGAACAACTTTTCGCAATCCTACTATTCCAACAGTGTTCTTTTTTGGATGGGAACAAATTAATTTTTTGCTTCCACCAATACTTAAAAAATTATCTGTAATATATTACTTACAGTCTTTAACTCCAATAAGATTACCTGTAGGACCATATGCAATAATAGCTGAGCCTGCTTCAGCTTGGATAGCTATTCCAGGAATGTTTTTTCTTACTTTGTTAGTTTTGTTTTTAGCCTGTCTGCAAGTTCGTAAACTAGAAATAAATTATGGTAATGACTAGAATATTAAAGTATTACTTAAGCAATACTTTAACTCTATTAACAACTTCTTTAGGGGCAAAAGGTTTACCAATATAATCACTTGCCCCTTCTCTAAAACCACGAGCACGATCATCATCACCTATTTTAGCTGTAACCATTACTACAGGTATATGCATAGTTTCTTTGGTACTTTTAATATTTTTTAGGGTCTGCCAACCGTCCATAATCGGCATCATTACATCTAAGAGAACTAAATCTGGTATTTGATCTTTTATTTTGTTAATGGCCTCTTGACCATTAGAAGCTGTGATAATATCAAAGCCTTCTGCACCAAGAATAATTTCCATGAGATCTAGTAGGTCTTGCTCATCATCTACGACCAAGATCGTTTTGCCCATAAATTTTATACACCTGTTAGTATTAATTTATATAGTAGCTTGTCCGCTAACAACACTTTTAACTTCAGCCAGTAAATCTTTCATTTCAAATGGTTTAACAATGTAATCTCTTGCCCCTAATTCATAACCGCGACGAATATCTTCCTCTTCACCTTTAGCAGAAACCAAAATTATAGGTATTGGTGCTGTTAAAGGATCGGATTTAAGTGTGCTCATTACATCCCAGCCTGATTGGTCTGGCATCATTATATCCAATAAAATTAAATTAGGCTTCACTGGTTCACGTTTAAGTATGGCAAAAGCTGTATTGCCATCAGAAGCAGATAAAGTGTTATAACCTTCTACAGTTAACCGATCACATATCATTTTTCTTACATCAGATTCATCATCCACAACCATAACTGTTGGACGAATAGAAATAGTAGGATTTTTTAGTGATAAACTATGGTTGATTTTTGCTTTAAGGAACTTCAAATCTACTGGTTTAATTATGTGATCAACCGCACCCATGCTAATACTTTCTCTTGGATCGTTTAACACAGACATAATAATTACAGGAATTTCACTTGTTCTAGTTTCTTGCTTAAGACAAGAAAGTACTTCAAATCCATTAATATCTGGTAAATTAACATCTAGAATAATTAAATCAGGAGCATGTTCGCGTGCTATACGTAAACCTTCTTCTCCTGTGCCTGCATCTATTACGTTATACCCCTCTTTGATCAGGGCAATCTTAAGCATATCATTAATGTCTGGTTCATCATCAATGATTTCAATTAAATAAGACTTTCTATTATCTATTAAAGTAATTCCACTATCATCTACAGTTTCAGTAGCATCTGCTAAACTTAGAAGAAAAGTAAAAGTAGAACCACCATTTTCTTTACTTTCCACAGTAATAGTAGTTTTATGTGCATCAAGTATATTTTTAACCAGAGCTAACCCTAAACCAATTCCACCATATTTTCTAGTAGTAGAACTATCTCCTTGATAAAAACGATCAAAAACCTTATCTATTTTGTTTGGGCTAATTCCAACACCATTATCTGAAATAGAAATAGCAACTTTCTTTTCTTTTTCCAAGAGTTTGGCAGAAATATTTATTTCCCCACCTTCATTGGTAAATTTCACTGCATTAGAAAGCAAGTTATCTAACACTTGAGTAATTCTATCTCTATCCCCTGAAACCAAAGGTAATATGTCTATACCTTGGACATTTAAGGTTAATTCTTTCTTTTCTATTTGAGCTTTATGATTAAGAAGTGTTTGATCTAAGCATTTTACTAATTTAAAAGGTTGAATACTAACAGGAATAGTCCCTGCTTCTATACGAGAAAAATCTAGAAGAGCATTAATATAACTAGTTAATCTATCAATATTACGTTGTATGGTTCGCAAAGCACGTTCTTGGCCTGCATTAATAGGCCCTACCATTTGCTCTAACAAATACTCATTATAGCCCTTTATTGCTGAAAGAGGAGTGCGCAACTCATGTGAGAGAGTTTGCAAGAACTCTGCTTTCATTCTATCTAACTGTTTCAATTCTTCATTAGCTAGTTCTAATTGTTTATTAGCATTCTCTAGCTGATTATTGGTTGTTTCTAGTTTATCGTTGATAACTTCTAGTTTCTTATTAGTCTTAGCTAATTCTTTATTAGAGCTTTCTAACTGTTCATTAGAGTATTGAAGTTTTGCTTGTGAGTCTTGAAGTTGTTTATTAGTGCTAGCTAAGCGAGCATTAGATTGTTCTAGTCTAATATTTGTGTCTTGAAGTTGTGCTTTAGAATCTTGAAGCTTATTAATATTAATTTTAAGCTGCTCTGCCATGTAGTTAAAATTACGTGCTAAATCTTCTAATTCATCTTTAGTACGTATATCTAGCTTTTGATCGTAATCCCCTTGTGCAATAGCAGAAGTACCTAAAATTAATTTGTCTATAGGTTGAGTGATACGACGAGCAATAAAAACAGCTACTCCAATAGAAATCAAAATACCTATAATGCTTATTATTGACATTTGCAAGGCTGAATTTACTATTTCCCTACGTAAAGAGTCGTAAGAAATAACATAGCGGACAGAAAAAGGAATTCTCCCTGTATTATCAATATAAGGTTCTGTAATTGTTAATATTCGCTGGCCTTGAGAATCTCTAGATTGTCTTTTGATAAATTCAGCACGACTAACGATTTCTTTTACTTCTTGATTTACAGAAACTCCAGTACCTTGAGGAGATTTAAAAGAGTTATCTAGTTGTTGATTTTCTGAATCAAACAACACAACTCCTTGTGGATCTATAAGCAAGATTTGCTCGACATCTTTAGTCTTTTTTATTTGACTAGAAACTAGATCCCTAAACTTGTAAGCTTCAGAAGAAGAGTATCTATCATATGCCCCAGCAATTGTAGCTGTGCTAAGTTGAGCAAAAGTAGTTGCATGGTTATCAATATCAATTTCTATATCGCTTACCCTAGTATAGGTAACTACTGCTGCATAACTAACTAGTAAAGTAGCTACCAAGGCTGTTAAGGTAATAGCAAACTTAAAAGATAAAGAATAATGAACAGGTAGCTTTTGTTGCTTATCTGCTTTTACAATTGATGACATTGAGAAATCCTCACGTGGATAATGTTGTTTTGAGGATTAAGCTTTAACTTACTTAGACTTAAATGCTGATATATTAGCATCAATAATTTCTCGGTCAAGCAAAGATTAATGGCTTATATAGATAGTTAAAGAAATAACAAATTTTATTTCAGGGGATATAACTTTGGCAAACTCTAAAAAGCATTCACATTTAGCTTTTGAGTGTAGGGTTTTTAAAGTACGTTGTGATAATTACTTTATCGCTAAAACTAATAACACTCATGATTTTTTTATTATTGAGCCAACAAATTGGGTAAATGTTATAGCACTTACTGAAAACAAAGAAATTGTTTTAGTTCAACAATATAGGTATGGAACGGAAAGCCTAACAATTGAAATTCCTGGTGGAATGATTGATGATGGTGAAGCCCCTCAACTAGCAGCACAACGCGAACTCCTAGAAGAAACTGGTTATGAAGCAAACTCTTGGCAATTAATTGGGTGTACAGATCCTAACCCAGCAATACAAAATAATAAATGCTACACTTTTTTAGCTCAAAACGCTTTCTTTTCCAAAGAACCACATTTAGATAGTACAGAAGAAATAGAAATAATTACCACTCCTTTTTCTAAAATGCCTGAATTAGTTAAGCAGGGTAAAATTACTAATTCATTAGTAATCACAGCATTTTATCATTATCATTTACATTTAAAGTAAATTAATAGAGTAATTTAGTCATGTCAAAAAAACAAATTTACTTAGCTTTGGGATTTGGGATTTTTTGTATTTCTTCATCAGGGATTCTAGTTAAAGTACTACAAACACGTCATTTACCAATGCTTGGTGTAGCCTGTTATAGAATGTTTTTTGCAGCATTTATTCTTGCATTACCAACTATTATTTGGCACAAAAATCAATTAGTTAAACTTAAATCTCCTCAGATAAGCTCACTGATACTAGCAGGCTTTTTTCTTGCTCTTCATTTTGGAACCTGGACTATGTCCATTGCATACATTCCAGTAGCACGATCTGTTTTACTTGTAACTTGTCACCCAATATTTACTTTGCTTGCAAGCCGTATTTTTTTAAAAGAGAAATTTTCAATACGTAATTTAATGGCTATAATGCTAGCCTTCTTAGGTATAGTTGTAATCTTGTCTGAATCTATAAGTGGATTAGCTAAAGGTTCTTTAACAGGAGATTTATTAGCTTTAGCAGGAGCTATTACCATTGTTGGTTATATAATCATTGGAAAAAAACTAAGAACAGAAATTAACATTTTTAATTATGCAACTTCAGTTTACGCAGTTTGTACAGCGTTCCTTATACCTATGGCACTAAGTTCTGGAGCTACACCTAATATTTTTACTAAATCAGACTATTTTGTTTTGTTGGGATTAGCTATTATTCCAACTTTAGGTGGTCATACAGTTTTTAACTTGTTGTTAAAAGATGTTAGTGCTACTTTAATTTCTGTAGCTTTTTTAGGAGAACCTTTAGGAGCTTCTTTATTAGCTTGGTTAATTTGGGGTGAAGTCCCATCTTTTCTTACTTTTATAGGTGGTGGATTTGTGTTAGTAGCAATCTACTTAGTTCAGTTACCAACACAAAGCAAAAATATTTTACCTGATGAAAATTTTTAAAATTGACTCTTGAAGATTTTTAATTATTGTTAATACTATGGCAAATAATTTTCAAGTCAAAACTAAAAATAAATCAACACGTTGTGAGATTTGTCACCAAACAGATCAATTTGATCTAGCCACAGAAACTTGCTTACGTTGTAATGCCCTAGTAGTAGCTAATTTATTGCCACAACCTACTACCAACAATCAGTTTAATGACTGGATGGTAACATTAGGTAGACCTTCTACACCTTCTTTAACAATCAGAGATTTCCTTTCCATACTTAGAGAAAGTATACAGCTTTATTTTCAAAACTTTTTTCTTTTCTTAGGAATTTTTTCCATTGCTATTTTTCCATCAGCATTTCTTTCAGAGCATTTTATTTATAGGTTTCTAGGTGTTACAGATGGATTATCCAACCTACTTATTTATTGGGGAATACCTTTTGTTTTGATAGCAGTATCAGGTGCAATATTAAGTACAGCTATTTATAATCGTTATCAAAATCAACCAACTTCTATCATAACTAGTTACCGAGAACTTTTTAAGCGAGGTGGGAAATTTATTAGTACAGTTATTTTTGGACAAATTTACCAAATTATAGGAATAGTATTTTGTTGGTTAGGCTTACTTTATACTTATCCTAGTGGGGCTTTTGTCTCAGAATCTGCTGTAGTAGATCAACACTATAAATCAGAAGCTTTTAAGACTAGCCATCGTTTTGGTATGCAAACCCCAGTATATTTACTTTTTCTTGGACTAATTGCTTTTGTTATACCTAAACTTGCTAGCTTTTATATAGCTGATATCTTAGGTAGTAAAATGATAACTTATGGTATATATAAAACAGATTTATCAGACTTTTTTGGTGCTTGTATCAAAATAGGATTATATCCACTATTTTCAGTAATTAAAATGCTTATGTATTTAAAATTACATGATCCTAATACAGCTACTCAATCTACATCTGGAACTTCTGGGACAACATTTCAATTAAGATAAATCTCTAAAATTTTTTATGGATACTATAAAAAAACCTCGTCAAAGCAGCAAAGATCCTTGGTTAGGCAAAACAATCACTGAAAAATACCTACTGGAAAAATTAATTGGTTCTGGAGGTATGGGATCTGTTTATGCTGGAAAACATATCGATTTAGGCCGCTCAGTTGCCATAAAAGTGATGAATTCAGACATAGTTACAGATAAAACAGCAGAAGCTAGATTTATACGCGAAGCTAAAACGGCAGCTAAACTTGACCACCCTAACGCTGTTACTATTCATGATTTTGGTACAATAGAAGGTGGTGGAGCTTTTATTGTAATGGAATACATTAGCGGCCAAACGCTAAGAAAATACCTAGCTCAAAATGGGCCGTTATCTTTAGAACAAGCTTTAGAATGGTTTACCCCTATTTGTGAAGTAATAGAAACTGCTCATCAACGAGGCATTATCCATCGAGATCTCAAACCTGAAAATATTATGCTTAAAGTTGTTGGAGATGACATAGTAATTAAAGTAGTAGATTTTGGGTTGGCAAAATTAGTTAGCGGAGAAGAAGTTTCACAAAAATTAACTAAAACTGGTGAATTTATGGGAACTCCCCAATATATGGCACCAGAAGTCTATGACGGTGAAAATGCTGATAGTAGAGCAGATATTTATGCTTTAGGTATTATTTTATATGAAATGATTACTGGCAAAGTTCCTTTTAGTGGTTCAGTACAAAATATTATTTCTGGGCATTTATTTAAAGAACCTACTTCTGTTACTGAAATTAAACCAAACCTACCTCAAGAATTAGATGAAGTTCTTAAATTAGCATTGGAAAAAAAGCGTGATGAACGAGTCTCTAGCGCTATAGCTTTTGCCAATGCTTTTAAGCAAGCTGTTGAGCATAATGCTAGAATGCAAAAGAATGTGTCTGACAACTTTACTGAAACAAAAAAAATTGATACAGCCAAAATAGAAATAGCTCAAACACCTCAAGTAAAACAAGAATTCCTTACTTTAAAAGATGCTCCAACACAAGCAGCAATAGCACAAGATTCTTTTGAAAAGAAATCTAAAAAACAAACAGAAAATATTGCTGTTAGTTCTCCAGCAAAACTAGTTCAATCAAATGATGTTACTTCTGATTCTAGCGAAAATACTTCCTTATTTAAGCAAAAACCTGTTTTACTCTTAGCAATAGTTGTAGCATTCCTTATATTTCTATCATTTGTATTTTATTATATTTTCTCTTTTACACGCCAATCTTCTCTACATAATTTACCTGAAAATAACCTTTCTCCTACTAATATTCAAACTCCATATTCTAAAACTGAAAATACTCCTTCAAAAAATAATAAATCTTCTGCAAAAATGGAGCGTACAACTACTGCTACTCCAATAAGTGGAACTGGGATAGAAAAAATAGTAGAAAAAGAATCTAAAAAAAAATAGCATTTTAATATAACCCTCATTCTTAAATTTCATCACAGAAAATCTATAAATAAACATAGTTAGAGGCTTCAGTTACTTAGTAGTTAACCATACCTTGACTTAAAAAGACTTTCGCGCTAGTCTGGCAAAATATTTTGAAATACACAATTCTTATTTTACTTCAGCTTAAGTATAAACAACTATGGAACTACTAGGAAAAACTGCATTAATAACTGGTGGGGGGCGTGGAATTGGCCAAGCTTGTGCTATAGCTTTAGCTAAGGCAGGAGCTCAAGTTGCAGTAGCAGCTCGTAGCAGCAACCAAATTGAACAAGTAGCCAAAGAAATAGAGGCTTTAGGCCGCCCAGCATTAGCAATTACAATAGATGTATCTAAAACAAGTAGTGTTGAAAGTGCTTTTCAACAGTTAACTGAAAAATGGGGGGGCTGTGATATTTTAGTTAACAATGCTGGAATTGCAGCTAGTGCTCCAATAACAAAATGTAGTGAAGAACTTTGGTCGGAAATAATGGAAATTAACCTAAATGGTGTTTTTCGTTGTATGAAAATGGCTCTTCCTTCAATGTTAGCTCGTGGTTGGGGACGCATTATCAACATTGCTTCAATTGCAGGTAAAGCCGGTGCACCTTATATTAGTGCTTATGCAGCTTCTAAACATGGGGTTTTGGGGTTAACTAAAGCAGCAGCTCAAGATGTAGCTAACAAAAATATTACAATAAATGCTATCTGCCCAGGTTATGTAGAAACTGAAATGGGCGAAACTGCTATTAAAACCATTATGAGCAAAACTGGTGCAACTAAAGAACAAGCTCGTTCAACCTTAGAACAAATGACCCCACAAAAAAGATTGTTCCAACCTGAAGAAGTGGCATTTTTAACAGTTTCTTTAGCTTCTCCTTTAGCTTCAGGCATCAATGGTCAAGCAATTAATATTTGTGGTGGAGCATTACCTTATTAATTAAGTAGGTTATTATGTCAGACATCAAATTTGAAGCAATCAATCCTCCTGATTGGGCAAAGCCTACAGGCTATAACAATGGAATGTTATATAGTAGTGGGCAAATCTTGTTCATTGCAGGTCAAATAGGTTGGGACAAAGATAAAAAGCTAGTAGGTGAAGAGTTTAGTAAACAATTTGACCAAGCCTTAAGTAATGTAGTTGAAGTAGTTAAAACTGCTGGTGGTAAAGCAGAAAATATTGGTAAATTAACCATTTATGTTACAGATAAACAACAATACTTAGCTGAAATTAAAGCTGTAGGAGCGTCTTACCGCAAATACATGGGAAAACACTTCCCTGCTATGGCTTTAGTAGAAGTAAAAGCCTTACTTGAGCCAGGTGCAAAAGTAGAAATTGAAGCAATGGCTGTCCTGGGATAACACTCATTTCATTCGCTATACCCAGATTAATATATTAGCCCGGGTTTTAGCTTGCCACAGGCAAGCGTAACTCTGGAATGGAGAGCAGATGATAGAAACAAAATCATTTTTATATGAAGAAAAAGATCGTGTAGGAACTATTACATTAAACCGACCAGATAGGCTAAATGCATTAACTTTTGAAGTTTATAGAGAATTAACAGATTTTTTCCGTACTCTACAAAATCGTAAAGAGGTTGGAAGTATTATTATCACAGGCCAAGGCCGTGGATTTTGTTCTGGTGGAGATGTTAAGGATATTATTGGTCAGTTAATGGGACGAGATATGGCCGGTTTGCTAGAATTTACACGCATGACTTGTGAACTTATAGCAAATATTAGAGCATTACGTAAACCTGTAATTTCAGCTCTTAATGGGGTAGTTGCCGGAGCTGGAGCAATGATTGCACTTGCCTCAGACTTAAGAATTGCCTGTCCAGAAGCACGTATTGCTTTCCTTTTTGTAAAAGTTGGTCTTTCTGGTGCTGATATGGGTGCAGCTTTTTTACTACCTAAAGTAATTGGCTTAAGTAAAGCAACAGAATTACTTTTTACTGGAGATTTTATTTCTGCCGCAGAAGCCGAAAAAATTGGTCTATATAACCGTGTTGTTCCTGCTGAAAACCTGATGGATGAAGCAAATGCTTGGGCAAGTCGCTTAGCTGATGGGCCAGGATTTGGAATAGCAATGACTAAAGAAATGCTCAATCAAGAGTTTAATATGGGCTTAACTGCTGCATTAGAAGCCGAAGCACAAGCACAGGCTATTTGTATGCAACATCCTGATTATCAAGAAGCTTATCAAGCTTTTGTTGAAAAAAGAAAAGCTAATTATCAGAAGTAACCTATTTGGAGTTTTATGGACAATCAATTTTTCTTCACCCCTAAACATAATGAATTAAATGAAAAGCTTCAAGCATTTGTTAATGAGCATCGTGCTTTACTAGATGTTGAGCGAGAAGATGATAAAGTTCATGCTCTGGAAATCATGACTGAGTTAGCTAAGTCTGGTTTATTAAAGCTAGTAGTGCCTAGCAATTATGGAGGTGAGTTTGAAACATTAGATGCTCGCTCATTATGTTTAGCTCGTGAACGTCTTTGCTACATATCTGGACTAGCTGATTTAATGTTTGCTATGCAAGGTTTAGGTAGTTATGCTATTACATTAGCAGGCACAGAAGAACAAAAACAACATTACCTCTCCAGAGTTGCTAAAGGTGAATACATAGCAGCTTTTGCTATAACAGAGCCTAATGCAGGTTCAGATACAGGCTCGATGCAAACTACTGCAACTTTAGATGGAGATTGTTATGTTATTAATGGTGCTAAACGTTTTATTTCAAATGCTGGCATAGCTCATTTTTATACACTCTTTGCTAAAACTGATCCATCAGCAGGAAATAAAGGTGTTTCAGCTTTTATACTAGATGCTAATACTCCAGGTCTACATATTAAACCTCAAGAACTAATAGCACCTCATCCTATTGGAGAATTAGAGTTTAAAGATTGTCGTATTCCTAAAGAAAAAATGTTAGGTTTACCAGGAGAAGGTTTTAAACTAGCAATGCGTGTATTAGATACTTTTCGCGCTAGTGTGGGTGCAATGGCTTTAGGAATGGGCTCTCGTGCACTAGATGAAGCCATTAGTTATGCAAAAAGTAGAATTCAATTTAATCATCCTTTAAGTGATCTTCAATCTGTAAAATTTAAGCTAGCAGAAATGGCTATGGAACTAGATGCAGCAAGACTTTTAGTTTACCGAGCAGCTTGGTTAAAAGATCAAGGAAATAGAATTACTCGTGAAGCTGCTATGGCTAAGCTATTTGCTACAGAATCTGCTCAACGAGCTATTGATCAAGCAATACAAATTCATGGCGGAAGTGGTCTAATTAAAGGTTCTATCACAGAAAGACTTTATAAAGAAATTCGTGCAACACGAATTTATGAAGGTACTTCCGAAATACAAAAACTTGTTATTGCCAGCCAAATAATAAAATAAATAAGTGGGAAATTTTTCATAGTTTTTTTTCTTTCTTTTCCAAAATAAGCTAAAATTAGCTGTGTTTTTTAGGTTTTAGCTTATTTTGGAGAAAATTATGGCTCGTTTTAGGGCGCTTTTCCTAACAATACTTACTATATGTACTTTTAATAGTATTCTTCTTTATAGTAGACAAACATTTGCTCAAACAGGTTCGACAAGTGGCACAGTCATAGGAGTTGTACGTGATCGTACTAATGCAGTTATTACTGGTGCAAAAATAATAGCTAGACAAATAGACACAAATTTGACTCAAGAAGTTACCACTGAAGCAAATGGAAGTTATGTATTTATTCAATTACCCCCTGGAAGATATGAACTATCAGCCCAAGCTGATGGGTTTATGATGTCAAAAGAAGCTATTGTACTCAGTTTAGGAAATACAGCTTTAGTAGATTTCTCTCTAGATGTTGCGTCCACAGATCCCAATGTTGTAGTAATTAATGCTAATCAAGATCTTCAAGCTAAAACAGAAAGTAGCACTAATATTCTACAAGATCGTATAGTTGATTTGCCTAGTCAACAACGAAATTTCTTAGAATTATCCATAACAGTTCCTCGTATAACTACTGATAGACTGCCTAACAATGGTGTAGTTGCAACATCAGGTTTATCTGCTAATGGTCAATCTGGAAGATTTAATAACATCACAATTGATGGGTTAGACAACAATGATCACCTTACAGGAGCAGCGCGATCTGTTTTTGGGCAAGATGGTATACAGGAATTTCAAGTAGTTACTGATGGCTACTCAGCAGAGTTTGGCCGTGTGTTAGGAGCAGTAGTCAACATAGTTACCCGTGGAGGAACTAACCAATTACATGGAGAAGGATTTTTTATAAATAGTAATGATCGTTTTTCTGCTAGAGATGCCTTTTCTCCTACCAAACAACCTTTAGATCAATACCAATTTGGGACTTTGCTAAGTGGCCCAATAAAGAAAGATAGAGCATTTTTCTTTACTTCTTTTGAAAGGCTAACAGCTAAAAAAAGTAATATAGTTAATCTTACAGAACAGGCTATAAAAGCAACACAAAATCGGGGTATTTTTCTAAAAAATGGTCCTGTACCTTTTTCTCTAGGAACAACAGCTATTTTAGCTAGATTTGATACACAACTTTCTGCTAACAGTACTTTGTGGGTTCGTTATAATGGTGGGTTTACTTATGATGGCTCATTTCAACAATTTAGAGGTTTAACAGCTGAAACTGCTGGCGGGATAGAAAAATTATCTGATAACACAATTGCTACTACTTACACTTATGTCAGTCCTAAATTTAACTTAGCCAATGAAGCTAGACTACTTTTTAGCAGAAGAAAACAAGACATATTCCCAATTCAAGCTGATGGCCCTCAAACACAGTTGGATACAGTGGAAGGAAGCATTTTATTTGGTCATAGCGTCTTTCTAACTCAAAATAGAAAAGAAAATACTTACCAATTTGTTGATAATGTTTCTCTACCTAGAGGAAAACATCAAATTAAATTTGGCTTAGATCTATTTTATGCTTCTTTGCCAACTTTTAATGTTCCAACTCTAAAATCAGGATTAATTGTTTTTACTGGATTAGATATACCGATGCTTTTTAGAAATGGTTTAGGACAATCAGCTCCTCCTATAGTACCTTTTCAAGCATTTGATCCGAGCATGCGAACCCCTGGCCAAATAGATTTTCTAAACAAATTGAGTACTCAGCTACCAATAATGTTCCCTGGTTATCCTCTTCTTCCACTAGCAAAACTCCCAATTCCTTTATCTTTTTCACAAAGTTTTGGAAATCCTAATGGAGCAAGTACTTACAAGTTTTTTTCTACTTATATACAAGATGATTTCAAAATTCGACCTAATTTACTTATCAAAGCTGGTTTAAGATATGATCTAAATGTAGTTAAATTTGCTCCTCAGTCTAATTTAAGTTTTAGCCCTAGATTAGCAATTGCTTATCAACCTACTAAATTTCCAAAATTAAACATTAGAGCAGACTACGGTATTTTTGTTGGAGCACCTTTAGCAGGTGTAATACTTAATGCAAAAATCTTTCAAAATTTAACTAGTATTACAGTTCCCTTTCCGTTCTCTATAGTTCTTTACAATATGCCAGGAAATGCATTTCCTGCTTCTGATGTTGTTCCAAATATTCCTAACAAACTAGCTACATTACGTCAGTTGTCTCAGACATTTAATATAAATAACAATTTACGAAACAGTTACTCTCAAGAAGCTACTTTAGCAATAAATTATACCTTTAACCCTAGTACTAAATTAGATTTAAGCTACAATTTTGTTAGAGGAATAAAGCTTTTTGGTTCTCGTAATATCAATCCCATTGTAACTAAATTTGATAACCCTGTTGACAACATTACCAAAGGTAGAGTTTTCCCTGATCAAGGAAATATTTTTGATTTAGAATCTGCTTTTGATAGCTATTATCATGCTTTTACAGTTTCTTTAGATCATCGTTTTAGTAATAAACTTACCTTACTAACACATTACACTTTCTCAAAAGCAATAGATAACAGTGTAGATTTCTTTCCAATATTCCAAGAAATTGCTTATCCACTACAACCAGGTTTAGAAAGAAGTTTATCTATTCAAGATGTAAGAAACCGGTTTGTAGCTTCAGGAGTTTGGGATTTAAATTACAGTAAAAATGTTTGGTTAAGAAACTTTAGATTTTCTACAATTGTTAATTTAACTTCAGGAAAACCTTATAACTTACTGGCAGGAATGGATTTAGATGGAAGTGGAGATTTTCCACCAGCTGATCGCCCTTTTGGAATTTCTCGTAATGCTGGTGTTACACCTGGTTTTGCTAGCGCAGATTTACGTCTAGAACGTAATTTTTCACCTAAAGAAAGTTATAAGATAAAAGCTTATGTAGAAGCCTTTAATTTATTTAATAGAGTTAACATTGATCCAAATCAAATAAACCGTTTATTCTTACCAGACCCAACAACTAGAATAATTACTTTACCATCAACAGAAAATGGTAGATTTATTGTTCCAAAACAAAACTATAGAGGGGATTTTTCTCCTAGACAAATTCAAGTAGGAGTAAGATTATCATTTTAAGTAATTTTAAGTATTTAATAACCAATAGCTAGTATATAAAACTAGGATTTCCACTATAGATAGAGGGCTGTTGTTTGCAGGTAGTTAATAGCATGATAAAATCGCCTCTATAATAAATTTAGAAAAATCATCAAACAAAAGGAAAACAAAACTATGTCAGACCCATTACTAGAGTGGCGTAAAGAATTCCCTATTTTAGAAAATACAATTTATATGGTAAGTCATTCATTAGGAGCTATGCCGCGTGGTGTCTACGACAAAGTAAAAGAATTTGCTGATACTTGGGCAACTCGTGGAGTAAGAGCTTGGGCAGAAGGTTGGTGGGATATGCCCGTCACTGTTGGAGACAAAATTGGCAAAATCATTGGTGCTAATTCTGGTGAAGTTGTAATGCATCAAAATGTTTCTATTGCTCAATCAATTATAATCTCTTGTTTTGACCCTACTCCAAAACGTAACAAGGTTGTTTATTCTTCTCTAAATTTCCCTAGTGTGATGTATGTTTATGAAGCATTTGCACGTGATGGCCGTTTCCAAATCACTACAGTAGAATCAGATGATGGAATGACAGTTTCATTGGAAAAAATGCTAGCTGCCATAGATGAAAGGACTTTGTTAGTACCCATTTCTCATGTTTTATTTAAGAGTTCCTTTTTACAAGATGCAAAAGCTATCATTAAACGCGCTCATGAAGTTGGAGCTTATGTAATATTAGATACTTATCAATCTGCTGGAACAGTGCCATTTAATGTTAAAGATTTAGAGGTAGATTTTGTTGTAGGTGGATCAGTAAAATGGCTTTGTGGTGGCCCTGGTGCAGGCTATCTCTATGTACGCCCTGATTTAAGAGATAAGCTAGAACCTAGAACTACTGGTTGGCAAGCACACCAAGATCCTTTTGCTTTTGAAACTGGTCGTATTCGCTACGCTCCTAATGTTTTTCGGTTTCTCCATGGTTCTCCTCATGTTCCTTGCCTTTATACAGCTCAAGCTGGTTATGACATTATTAATGAAATTGGTGTAGAAAGAATTAGAGAAAAATCCACTAGACAAACTACCTGGCTAATAGAAGCAGCAGTAGAACAAGGCTGGCGTGTCCCCACACCACGTAATCCAAATGAACGTGGAGGAGCAGTTGTAATAGATGTACCTAATGGATCAGCTGTAACTAAAGAATTAATTCGTCGTGAAATTCTTGTAGATTATCGTCCTAGTGCAGGCATTAGAATAGCTCCACATTTCTATACAAAAGATGAAGAATTAGCAATTACAATTCAAACAATAAAAGAAATTTTAGAAACACATGCTTATGAAAAGCATTTGACTGCTAGTAGCCTAAAAATGTAGGAAAGAATGTCATCAGAAAGAAGTGAGCATAAACTCTTTAGGCCATATTGTCTAGCAACAGGACTAGCAGGAATTTTGTTGCTTTTTTATCTCACTAAAACCTGGCCGATGGGTTTAGCTTTTTCTTCCTATGAGTTTTATTTGCTAGCAATTTTTGCAGCCTTTTTATCTACATTAGGGTTTCTTATTGGTAGAGGTTCTTTGCATGTCTCTTTAACATCCATTTTTGAAATAACAATTTTGCTTTCATTTGGCCCACTTATGACCATTTGGATGTCAGCCATTGGATATTCTGGTGGAGTTGTGCTTAGAGCCTTAGACCGTATTTATATTTCTAAATTGCCTCAACTACGCTCCTGGCCTGACCAACTTATGATTGCAGCTTTTTCCGGAGGGATGGCAATCTTTATGTGGACAGCAGGTAGTATTACCTATAAATTATTTGCTTGCCAAGATTGTGCTGCTGCTCATTATCTTTTTAGTTTAGGTTTAGTAAGTTTAACATTAGTTTCTATAATAAATAATCTTACTAATTCCTTATTTTTAGCTTTTTATCAAAAACTTTCCGGCTACTCCTTAAAAAGATTTTTTTCAAAAGATCTTTTAGCTAGTGCAGGTTTTGAAATTGCTACTATGCCAATAGGAGTATTGCTTGCAACCATTTATCAAACAATGGGATGGGGTGGATTTGCTTGGGCTCTTTTAATTCTTTTTGCAATAGGAGTACTCTTACGTAACCATTCAAATACTTTGGTAAATTTAGAAGAACGTATTGCAGATTTGAGAGCATTAAATAGATTTGGTCATAGTGCTAATACAATCTTAAATATGGATGAATTACTCAAAGGAGTTTACCAAGAAACTCATCATCTTTTTAATGCTTCAAAATTTACAGTTGCCCTTTTCAATCCAACAACAAAACAACTAACTATTGAGTTAAATGTTGAAAAAGGAAAGTTTTCTAATAAGGAAGTTTTAAAATTAGATAAAAATATTTTAAGTTATATTGTTCAAAATAAACAAGATATATTTTGGCCTAGTCTTCTAGAATGGAAAAAGCTAAAACTTAGTGAGAAATTTACGGTTGCTGAAATTATTCCTGAATCTTTTTTGGGAGTTCCAATATCAATAGGAGAAGATATATTAGGAGTAATTGCTTTAGAGCATGAAAAAGCACAAGTTTTTAATGGAAATTCTAGAAAGCTATTAATTACTTTGGCTGACCAACTTGCTGGAGCAATTCGCAATGCTCGTCTATTTTCAGAAATGGAAGGAAATGTTATTTCCATGCGTGAACTCAATCGAATGAAAGACGAATTTCTCAACAATATTAGTCATGAGTTGCGTACTCCATTAACTGTTATTATGGGTTGGGGAGAATTAATGTCTTATAGCCAACTCTCAGAAAAACAACAAAAATCAGCAATCGATCAGATTAACAAATCTTCACTACGATTATTTAACCTAGTAAATTCCCTACTAGATTTATCTAAATTAGAAAAAGGTTCGTTAAAATTAGATTTAAAAGAAATAAATGTAAATGATGCCATAAAACGAGCAGTAGATGACAATGCTATTGATGCAGCAGCCAAAAATATAGAATTAAAATGTGAATTAGAAGAAAATTTACCTAAAATCATGGCTGATACGGCAAGAATACAACAAGCTATTTCCAATATACTTAATAATGCAATTAAGTTTACTCCTAGCACAGGGCTAGTTTTAATACAAAGTGAGATGATTAACAATCAAATTTCTGTTAGTGTTTCTGACAATGGAATTGGAATTGATCAATCTGCTTTATCTCAAATTTTTGAAAGTTTTAGCCAAGTAGATGCCTCAACTACGCGTAAATACGGTGGTGTAGGTATTGGTTTGACTCTAGTCAAACGTTTAATAGAAAAGCATGGAGGACGAGTAACAGTAGAAAGTGAAGCAGGAAAAGGAAGTACTTTTAGCATTTTTTTACCTATAACTAGCAGTACTGTGAACTCTTTAGTGGTATCACAAACAAAAGAAAATAAAGTTTAGATTTTTTAGATTTGGAGATTATTAAATGCGAGGATATTTTGGAGCTACTTTAAATGGAGCAAAACCACTTAATTATGATGAGTACTTAAAAGTACCACAATTAATTAGTCTGCAAGAATGTCAGTCTGAACCTGCACATCATGATGAAATGTTGTTTATTATAATTCATCAAACTTATGAGCTTTGGTTTAGATTAATGTTACATGAGTGCGATAGTGCAATGGCAGCAATGGCAGCAGATGATGTAATTTTAGCTGAAAGACAGCTTGGGCGAGTAGTTGAAATTCAAAGAATTCTAGTTCCCCAAATTCATATTCTAGAAACCATGCAACCTCTAGATTTTCTAGCTTTTCGAGATCACTTAAAACCAGCTAGTGGATTTCAATCAGCACAATTTAGAGAATTTGAATTTACCTGTGGCTTGAAAGATGAACGTGTTCTAGCTGCATTTGAAGACCAACCTCAAGCATTAGAAAGACTTAAAAACCGTCTAAATTCCCCAGCTTTAACTAATAATTTTTACCAACTTCTTGCTAGACGCGGTTTTGATGTAACTGTTGCCCCACAACGTTCTCAAACACAAGAATGGCAAGAATGGCAAGAAAAAACATCTAAAGAACTCCTCAAATTATATTTAGCTCCTGCACAAAACTATGATCTTTATCGTTTAGCTGAACGCTTAGTTGAAATAGATGAATATACTAACCTCTGGAGATTTCACCATTTACGTATGGTAGAAAGAATGATTGGAAGCAAAATAGGAACTGGTGGAAGTGAAGGTGTGGGTTATTTACAAAAAACCTTAAATTATAAATTCTTCCCAGAACTTTGGCATCTTCGTACTTATCTAGAAAATACTAAAAACCAAAGTAGCTAATACTTATGTTGTTAAAAATTAAAAATATATAGTATTCATTACTAGTGGAGCATACTATCAATATGAAGCATGAGACACAAATATTACTAATTGAAAGAACCTTAGACTATTTAGCTAGTAATACAACTGATATGGTAGAAGATAGCTATAAACAACCAGTTAGTAATTACACATCACTAGAAGTATTGAAAAAAGAAAAAGAAAAACTTTTAAAAAGATATCCAACCATTGTTGCTCATGCTAGTCAAATACCTAATCCTAGCGATTATATTTGCCATAATGAAACAGGTGTACCTATAGTTGTGTTAAGAAACAATGAAGGAAAATTAAATGCTTTTATAAACGTTTGTCGTCATCGTGGTATGAGGCTAATTAATGAACCTTTTGGGCATGGAAAAAAATCTTTTGTTTGTCCTTATCATGCTTGGACTTATGACCAAGAAGGGAGTCTAATTCGAGTTCCCAATCAAGAAGGCTTTCCTGGATTAGATTGTGAAAAATCAGGTTTGGTTAAGTTGCCCGTAGAAGAAAAATATGGATTTATTTGGGTGCATCCAAACCCTGAAGGAACTTTGGATATAGATAATTACCTAGGTAAAGACATAGCAGAAGATTTTGCTTCATATAGTTTTGAAACGCATATTTCTTATCAACTTACCACTAAGAAAAAATCTTTAAATTGGAAAATAGGAGTAGAGATTTTTCTAGAAGGCTATCATCTTAGACAAACTCATAAAAACACTATTTTTCCAATGTTTTTTGATAATGTAGGCATTTATGATTCATTTGGTTTACATATGCGTAACTTATTTCCAAAACGCAAAATAGAAGAACTTAGAGCAACAGATAAAACAACCTGGAACATAAGACCTTATGCTAATGTTTTATACTATATCTTCCCTAACACATTAATTTTACTTGAACCAGACCATGCCACACTCTTTAATATTTTTCCAATAGATATTGAGAACACGTTAGTTATGGTTAATACTTTGCTACCTGAAAAACCTGAAACAGAAAAAGCTATTAACTACTGGCAAAAAAATATTGATATTCTTACTAATGCAACAGAAGAAGATTTTTGGATGGGAGAAGCTATTCAAAAAGGCTTGCAATCAGGAGTAAATGAACATTTTCTTTATGCTCGTTATGAGCAAAGCCTTAAGTATTTTCATGAAGCAGTAAATAAAGCTTTAGCTTAATATAAATATTTCTATCAACTACAAAATAGAATAGGAGTTTATAAGAGTTATTGGTAATAAAAAGTAAAGTATAGACAAATTACATACAAAATGTACCAAAAGCACATTTACTTATTGGAAAAAAGCAAAAATTGCTCAAAAAATCAGTCTGTATAGCCATTTACTCCCAACAGGTTAGAATCATTCTTAACAACTTCTGTACTTTCCAATAAACTCATAGAGTTAATTTCTCTAACTACTTCATTAATTTGGTCTAGCGCCCAATTTGCCTGCTCATCAGTTATAACATAAGGGGGCATAAAATATAATACATTCCCTAGTGGACGTAGCAACAAACCTCTTTCCAAGAATTTAGCAGCTAATTTAGGCCCAATACTTGATAAATAACCATCTGCTTTGCGAGTTTGTTTATCTACCACTAATTCTAAAATACCTACACCGCCTATAACCCTAATATCTCCAACAATAGGCAAATCTCTCATTTCATTAAGTCTAGTAGCAAAAAGTTTTTCTAAGTTAGCTATACGTGCTAACACATTCTCTGTTTGAAAGATTTCTAGGCTAGCAAGTGCAACAGCACAACCAAGCGGATTAGCAGTATAAGAATGCCCATGAAAAAAAGTTTTGCGGCGATCTTCACTTAAAAATGCTTCATAAATTGACTCTTTAGTAGCAGTAACAGCTAAAGGTAAATAGCCAGCAGTAAGTCCTTTAGATACACAAATAATATCTGGGGAAATATTCCCATGTTCACAAGCAAACATTTTTCCAGTACGGCCAAAGCCTGTAAAGACTTCATCAGCAATAAGTAGAGTACCGTACTCATCACACAACTCTCTTGTTCTAGTTAAAAACTCTTTTGGCCAAACAATCATCCCACCTGCACCTTGTAACATTGGTTCTACTAGAACTGCAGCTACTTCGTTAGAATGTTTTTCTAAAAGTGATTTTAGAGAACTTAAACAATCTATTTTGCAAGTATCTCGGCTAAGCCCCATTGGGCAACGATAACAATATGGAGCATCAGCACGTATAACTTTAAAAAGCAATGGGGTAAAAGGTGCAGTAAAGCTAGATTCAGCACTAGGAGACATTGCCCCAACTGTATCACCATGATAGGCATAATGTAAGGTTATAAAGAGCTTTCGCTTCTCTTGACCTCGGTTTTGCCAATATTGAAAAGCCATTTTTAGTGCCACTTCTACAGCAGTTGAGCCATTATCTGAATAAAAAACCCTAGAGAGTCCACTAGGCAAAACACTTACTAGTTTTTCTGCTAGCTCTACAGCAGGAGGGTGAGTACAACCAGCAAATAGTACATGTTCTAATTGGGAAGCTTGTTTTGCAAGTGCTTGATTTATTTTAGGATGGCTATGTCCATGAATATTAACCCACCAAGAAGAAATTCCATCTAACAATTCTTTGCCATCTTCAGTATAAAGGTAAACACCTTGTCCCCTAACAATTGGAAGAGGAGCAGGAGCAGTAAGCATTTGAGTATAAGGATGCCATAAATAAGCACGATCTTTATCTAATAAATTACTTTTCTTCATTAGCTGTTTTATGTTGTTCTTTAGCAAAATCTTTAGTGAGGTAAGGTTTTAGCACATCATTAGGATCAAAATTGGTTTGTGACCATTGAGCTAGTGCTGTTGGTGTAAGCATAGAAAAATGTGGCATTTCAACAACAACTGGCACTTTACCATATTGTTCAATCGCAATTCTATTTTCAGTGTTTTTTTCTCCAATCATTGCTACTCCAATTGGAGTTAAACCTTTGTCACGTAAAACTGTTAAAGTAAGAAGTGTATGGTTGATTGTCCCCAAAGTCGAGCGAGCCACAACTAAAACAGGTAAATCCAGATTTACCATTAAATCTACCATTAATTGCTTTTCATTAATTGGAACCATTACTCCACCTGCTCCTTCAACAATCCAATGAGTAGCCTTGTAACGAAGTACCATTAAATTTGCTAAAGTAGAGGTTCTTATTTTTTTTCCTGCTAATTGAGCAGATAAATGAGGAGAAAGAGGTCGAGCTAAACGAATACCTTTATCAAAAATTTCAGTTTTGCTACATTGAGCTAAATCTCGAACAGTAGCAGTATCATTTTCAAGCTCTATTCCAGTTTGAATTGGTTTCCAATAACATAAAGGTGTGCTACCACGATAACGATGAATTAAAGCTGCACATACCACAGTTTTCCCAATATTAGTGTCTGTTCCTGTAACAAAAATACCCTGGCGCATAAAGTAAAGAGTTGGTCATCTACAAGATTTAAGCCTAGTCCAGCAATAAATTACTGGCAAACAAGATTTTATAGTATCACAATTTAATCAATATAAGGCAAGATAGATTTCAGTTATTCTTTTTTTCTTCTTCTACATGAGGTTTTGGTAATGATTGTGTTTGCAAATTTTCTATATCTTGTAAAACCGCATGAACTATTGCCTCTACAATTTTTTCTCCTTTTTCCTTAGTGGCTAAAGTGGGATCTCCCCAAATTCCTGAAGCAGAATAAGTTCCTTGTGGATTGTTAGGATTACGTGTTAGAGGACCTTTATCTGGATTATAATCTTTTACAGCCTTGGCCATATTTACTGATTCTGGAGCTATATAAAGCATCATTGAAGTTTCAATCTCATCAGCATGTGTACCACCTTCTTGCTTTTTTACTTCTTTCTCTACAGCTTCAGTAGCTTTAATTATGTCTGTATAACCTAGTAAAACACCTTCTGCAACTAACTCTTCAGCAGCCATTTTTAGAGGCTTACGGGTAGAAACTCCTGTATTTAATACATAAAACTTACGGACTCCATGAGCAGAGAAACTATGACAAATATCAATAATTAAATCTTTAGCGGTTTCTAACCTTAATGAAGTCGAGCCAGGATATTCTAAAAAAGCAGGATAAAAACTGTAGTTTACAGTAGGTGCAATAACTACATTAGCATCAACTAATACCCTCTTTTTTAAGTATTCTGCAATAATAAAATCATTTTTTAGTTTTAGGTGTGGTCCATGTTCTTTTGATGCTGCTCCAAGAGGAATAACAACTATAGTTTTATCATTAAGTAATTTTTCAGCTTCTAACCAAGATAAATCTTCTAATAAAACCCCTTTAGATGTTTTTGTTTGGGTTTGAATTTGTGTTTGGGTTTGTTTATTTTGTGCCATCAAAAGTGTCGGTAAAAAAAGAGTTAAAAGTAATATTACTAATTTCATAACTATTTCCTACACCAGTACCCTTAGAAACTACTAACTTAAGTTAGTAGTTTACAAGAGTTTTATTTTATAAGTTTAATTAGTACGTTTTTTACGAGCAGGAGCAGAAGCAGGTTTTGCTACGGCTTTTCTAGTTGTTCTAGCTTTAGGTGCTGGTGTTTTTAGGACTTCGATTTCTTTAGTTGTAGTGGAGGGTTTCTCTACATTAACTAATACATCAGCTAAAGACAAAGTTTGATCTTTAAGGTGAGCAGCCAAGCTATTTCCATAACGTTGAGCTAAAACTTCTTCTTCTCGCAAATCAAAAACATATTCTCTAAAATTGCGTCTCATTAACTCATCAATAACTTCATGAGCTTGATTAGGAGCAAATAGCTTACAAGGGTTACCTATTACAATATGTTGAATAGGAACTAAGGTTTCTGGAGGTAAATAAGTTTGTATATGAACAATTGCACCTAAAGAAACAGCTGCATTTCGTCCAATGACAGAACCATTAAAAACAGTTGAGCCAGAAGCAACAAAAGATCTATATTCCAACGTTGCACCACAAACATAGGCGTTTGGCCCAACTAAAACATAATCTTCTAAAATACAAGGAAAATTACGCGTACTTCCCCCAGCACCACGAACCACAGCATTTTCCATAACTACTACACCTTGGCCTATTTTAACAGGCGCACCCTCGGCAGTAATTACAGCTCCATAAAGTATTCTACTATTTGGCCCAATAGTCACATCCCCAGAAATAACAGCATTTGGAGCAATATAGGCTGAAGGATCTATAGTAGGTCGTTTTCCTTGATGTTCAATAATCATTTTATTTTCCCTTCTCAAAATACTAAGTAAGTAAAATTTTGGGTTTTCTCAAAAAATTTTTTGCCTCACAACTAGCTAACTTATTATTTTATATTGGTCTTAAACTCTAAGATTTAATTCCTGTTTCTTGAAAATTTTGGTTTTCTGATGCAAGTTTAAAGTTGCCCATTACAACTTCTAACTCTTGTGACTGCAATAAAATAGAGCGTCCTGCGTCTGAAAGCTGCTCAGATAATTTAGTATTACGTTCAGCAGCTGATTGAACTCTTTCAACAGATTTAACAATTTCCCCAGTAGAAATAGCTTGTTCTTGGCTAGCAGCTTGAATTTCATGGGTTACAATGGTTAATTCTTGAGTTGCTTTTAGAATTTCTTCTGTACCAACGGATTGCTCAATAATTACACCATCAATATAGTTGGAAGTAGTAGAAACACTATCTACAACTACTTCTATTTGAGAAAGTGCAAGAACTACATTTCCAGATTGATTTAATCCTTCATTAACCAAATCCGTAGAAAGTCCCATTTGTTTGGCAGCTTGAGCAACATCTCTTTGTACACCTGTTATTAAAAGACCTATCTCTTCAGCTGATTCAGTCGTACGTTCAGAAAGCTTTCTAACTTCTTCTGCAACAACACCAAAACCTAACCCATGAGAACCGGCACGAGCTGCTTCAATTGCTGCATTCAAAGCTAATAAATTTGTTTGCTCTGCAATTGAATTAATTACTTCTACTATTCTGCCAATTGCTGCCGCATGCTCACCTAAACCATATATTGTATCAGCAGTGTTAGTAATAGATTTGTGAATTTCCCTCATTCCACCAGAAGCTTGTTCAACCGATTGTCTACCATCTTTAACTACTCCACGTGCAGAGTCAACTAATTGAGTTAAATCCTTAGTACCAGCAGCTATACGTTGCATACGTAAGGACATTTGCTGAATCGCAGTAGTAGTTTCTGTTACAATAGAAGCTTGGGATTCTACACTTTTAGCAATCAGGCGAATATTAATTGAAAGTTCTTCAACAAGAGAAGCCATATCTTGGACAGCAGCAGCCACCATTTCTGTATCTTTTTGCAATTGTTGTCCAGATTTAGCAAAAGTACTAGCTATATCTTTTACTTGATTAGAAGAATTTTTTACTTTAGAAGTGATTGTTTTTAGAAACTGCAACATCTTTTTAAAAGCATTTCCAAAAGTATCATTATCTGAGATTGTCTTTACTTTTACAGTCAAATCTCCATTGGCAATTTTATCCGCTATGCTAGCAGCATCTTGTAAATAAGACACCATTTTGTTTATTTCTTGTGCAAGAAGCCCTAATTCATCTTTTTTATCTTTTATTTCCCTTATTTCATTAAGTTCACCATTAGCTAAAATCTTAGTAGCATTGACTAAAGAATTTATAGGTTTTATCAATATATATCTATTAACTAAAAAGCTAAATACAGCAATAAAAGCAAAACCTAGAAAGATTATTATAGATAAGTTCCAGTTAAGTACAGAAATCTGTGATTCTAACTTATCTACAGGTACAACAACTTCTAAAACTCCGCGAACATCTCCTTCTCTCCAATCTTTTTTAGGTGATTCTGGGTGAGTATTGTGGCATTCAACACAAGATTTACGCATAACATCAGCTATAGCATAACGTAAAGATTGTCGACCATTGACTATTTCCATTCGATAAAAAGGTTGGTCAGGCTGTTTTTCCAAAATGCTTAAAGCTTGTTCTTCAAAATCATCTCTTTTTTCTGTTGCAACACGATTTGGAAAAGGATATCGACTATATAACCTCAACTGACTACCAGGAGAATCTTGAGTGATTCTTTCTCCTAAAGCTTTTACTAAAGTAGCTGGTAAAGGTAAGGTATCTCTTTTATTTACATAATCATAATCTACCTTCATCCCAGCTTCTTTTGCCCTGCTCACTATTTCATCACTATAAAAAGTTCTTAGTGTAACTATTTGTGTAGTTAAGTTTTGTACATTTTGTAATTCAACAATCTCTACATTACGTGATTTTGTGTAAGAAACTATAATTATACATAAAATTAACACTAATAAACCACCAGTAATGATGGCCAGCACTTGCTTATTTTGTAGTGAGTTTATTGTCATAATAGCGTACTTTCTTGCTCCTAATATTTCTTAGGCTATGATACGTACTTCTTTTTAAAATCAATTTGGTAATTAATTGGAAAATAGCTTGCTCCTATTTAGAGATCTAGTGGATTTAGTTTTCTTTAAGGTTATTATTTTTCCAAATAACATTAAGTTAAATCGACCTAGCAGGAAGGATTACTTAATTTATAGAAGCAGGGTTAAAAACTACTTTGACTGACCATAAAGACTAGTAACTAAATCATCTAATCTACCTACCTCTTGTGGGCTTAAAATACGTCGTAAATCCAAAAGCACAATCAAGCGATCATTATGTTTAGCTACACCAGTAATATAACCTGCTCCCATTTCATTAATTAATTCTGGAGCAGGCCCAATAGTTTCACTTGCAATACGAATAATCTCACTAGCAGCATCTACAATCATTCCCATAAGTTTACCCTCTAATTCCAAAATAATAATTCTGGTTGTTTTTTCTCGTGGTGCTGCTTCTACGTGTAAACGCTTACGCATATCTATAATGGTAACAATTTTACCTCGTAGGTTAATAATTCCTTCTACAAAATCATAAGCATCTGGTACAGGCGTAACATCTTGATAAGAAACAATTTCTTTAACTAGCCCTATTTCAACACCAAAAGTTTCATTTGCAACTCGAAATAAAACTAATTGTTTAATTGCCATAGATAACTCCTTATCATTTAAGATAAGACGATTACTTTTACTGACTTACAGTATTATGTTAATAATCTAGTAATTACTTCTTTTAAACGAATCGTGGAAATAGGCTTAAGTAAATATTCATTAGCACCTAATGATAATCCAGCCTGAATATCATGTTCTTCACCTTTAGTACTAATGATTATAATAGGAATGGTTTTATTTCCAGCTTCTTGTCTAACCTTTGCAACTAAATCTAGACCTGTCATATTAGGCATTTTGATATCGCTTAGGATCAAATCAAAATTTCCAGTAGAAAATTTTTCATACCCATCTTTACCATCCACAGCTTCAACAAAATTCAGCGCACCAATTCCATCTAACTTTCTGACTGCCATAATTAACAACTGCCGCATAGTAGCAGAATCATCTACTACTAATACTTTTTTCTCCATTGCCATTTCGTTATTCTCCTAAACTTATATTGAGTAAAAAGCTGCAAAATACTGTAACTATAACTAGTTTATGTAAAAATTCTTGTTTAACTTTGTCGTAAAAGGTTCATAAATCCTTCAATAGTTTTCAATTTACGTTCTGTTCCTTGATAAAGTCTTGCACTTAACAAAGCTGTTGCAGCTTGCCCTGCTAACAAATTTAATAATTCATAATCTAAAGAAGTAAAGTTTTTCTTATGATTAAGTAATTTATAAACACTAAGAATACCTATTAATTCTGTATTAGTTTCATTTTTTGTTTTATTAGAAACAGTAATTTCTAAAGGAATAGAAATCAAAATATTTGACCCTGAATCACCTCGGTAAACAGTTCTTTTTAGTGCTACTTGTCCTTCAATATCTTCTCCAATAGGTATTTTCTTTCTATGATTATTTTGTGTAAGTTCTCCACCTAGCAAGATTAGCTCTGTAGAATCTTCATTAACTGTAAAAATAGCAAACTCTTCTGCTCCAATTAAGTTAATCATTATTTCCACTATAGCACTTACTACTCGTTGAGTATCTAAAGTAGAATGAAGTTGGTAACTAGCTACATATAAGTTTGCTAACCCTTCATTTTGTTTTTCTATTTCAACATAACGTTGAATAAACTCCCGATTTTCTTTTTCTACAGATGATACAGTATTTTCTAAAATACCAACTTGCAAACGTAATTTTTTATTTTCTTCTTCTAATTCTTTTTCTTTTAGGGAAATTACTTTTGGAGCAAGATCTGTTTGCAAACCACTAAGTTTAGCTTTCAAATGTAGATTTTCTAAAATCAATTCTTCAATTATTGATTGCCCATTTTGCAGGTCTGCTAGCAATTCCTGACTTTTATTAAAAATCTTTAGTAGTTCTTCAGCTTTAGCCATGTAGTTTTATTATAAGCTCCTATTTGTTATTTTGACTACAATCTATCTACCAAAGTAATGTTCAGTACTACTTCTCCACAGGGAGTTCTTAAAGGAAAAACCAAAGTTTCAACTTGTTTAGGGGAAACTTTCCATTCTGTTTCCATAGTAACAATTGGGGCTGTCATATGAATATTCCAAGATTGATCATTTATCCAAGAAATAGCTCTTCCAACTGTCATTCCAGTTAACTCAGCAATACAAGAAGCTATTAAAGCGCGAGAAGAATTTTTCTTCTTAGTCATACGCTCAGCCATAGCAACAGCAGTAGAAAAATCCATTTGTAAAATTATTTTGCCAGTTACATCTCCTTCTAAATCAACCAAAGTAACGACTTTGCTATCTACCCGAGGTTGGCTTAAAAGTGTTAGTGGGCCTGTTGTAACTTGTGAACCCAATACCTCAGCAAAGATTTCTTTAGTTATACTAATAAAAGCTTTAACAAATTCTAGTCTCATAATAATTACAAACACTCTTAAATCAAGAATAACAAGCAATCATACCTATATATACTTACTATTTATAAAGTACCAATCATACTAACACAAAACTTCCATAGCTATTTATTTGATTAGTGTATCAATAATTACCCGATAAAGCAGTTCTGCTTTAATTGGTTTAACCACAAAATGTTTTGCACCAGCTAAAATAGCCTGTTTTACTTTTTCTTGGTAGCTTAAAGAGCTAACCATAATAATTCTAGCCTGAGGCTCTATTTGGCAAATTTGCTTTACTGTTTCTACACCATCAATACCAGGCATCACAATATCCATCATAACTAAATCAGGATGAAGCCTTTTATAAATTTCAATGGCTTCATCTCCACTAGATGCCATTTCAAAAGAACACTTTTCTGCACCAACCATTTCAATCATTAGTTCCATTAAGTGTATTCTTGCAAATTCTGAATCATCCACAATTAAACAAGTAAATGGTTGTATTTGCGCTTTTATATTATCTTCTTGCATATTCTATAAAACACCTATTTTCTCTATAAGATAAGCTGGTATTTGTTCTAATGCTAGTACTTCATTTACATAACCACGTGCCAAAGCAACTCTTGGCATCCCATAAACCACACAGCTAGCTTCATCTTGAGCTAGTGTCACTCCGCCTACTTGTTTTATTTGACCCAATCCAGCAACTCCATCTTCTCCCATTCCTGTCATAATTAACCCAAAAATATTGCTTCCCCATTCTTTAGCAGCAGAAGCAAATAGTACATCTACTGAAGGACAATGACCTGAAACTGCAGCACCACTGGCCACTACAACAGTAGCAGCTAAAGCTCTTTTCTTTACATACATATGATACCCACCCGGAGCAATTAGTATTCGTCCAGGTAAAATCAAATCTCCATTGGAAGCTTCTTTTACTGGCATCTCACAATATTTATCCAATCTCTGAGCTAAAGCAGCAGTAAATCCTTCTGGCATATGTTGTACTATCAAAATGGCAGCAGCTAATTTTGCTGGTAATTTTGGAAGTAAAAAAGAAAGCGCTTCTGGCCCTCCAGTAGAAATCCCTATGCAAAGTAAATTTGTTTGCTGAGATTGCACTTCTGTCCCAAATGGTTTGTTTGAGCCTCCAAAATGTACTTTTTCAAGTATTTCTTTTGAATTAGTTACTGGCAAATCAGCTAATTTTAGCCGAGGCCGGTAATTAAAAACAGCTTTTATTTTTCCTGTTAATTCCTTACCTATATTGATAAGCTGTTCAGGTAAAATATTTTGAGGCTTAGTAACAAAGTCTACTGCACCTAGCTCTAAAGCCTTTAATGTTATTTCTGCCCCTGAATGAGAAAGTGAACTAACTATAATTACTGGTATCTTAAATCTACTAACAATATGTTGAAGTGCAGTTAGTCCATCCATATTAGGCATCATTATATCTAAAGTAACTACATCTGGCTTATATTGGTCTATTTTCTTTAAAGCTAAAATACCATCCATAGCTGTCGCAACCACTTCAATTTCTTGATCAGCATTTAAGATTTCTGTTATTACCTTTCGCATTAGTGCTGAATCATCAGTAACTAATACTCTAATTTTTCTTAGCTCTAAATTCATAGAAATCCAATTCAATTTAGCTATTTTATAGTTAAATCAAGATATTACTGCTTAGCACTCATAGCTAAATTGGTTCGTTGAAACAGCGCTCCAATATCTAAAATAAGTACTACTCGCCCATCTCCTAAAATAGATGCCCCTGCAACTAGTTCTGAAGTAATCCACTGTTTATCAACAGCTTTTACAACAACTTCTCTTTCTCCAATTACTTTTTCTACTATCAACCCTATACGTCTTTCTCCTAGCCCAACTATTAACACAAAAGAATTATTATAATTCTTGTCCTTTCCTAACAAAATACTATCTAAATCTATTAGAGAATATACCTCATCATTACGGCTAAAAACCTTATGTTTGCCTATATGTTTAATATCATTTTTGTTTAACCTAATTATTTCTACTACACTAGTAAGAGGAATAGCAAAAACTCTTTCTTCAATACTAAAAAGCATTGTTCTGATGATTGCCAAAGTTAAAGGTAGTCGTAGAATAAATGTAGTTCCCTGTTTAAGTTGACTGTTAATTTCAATGCTTCCCTTTAAATTTGATATCACAGTCTTTACTACTTGCATTCCAATTCCGCGTCCAGAAACTTCTGTAACTTGATTTGCAGTAGATATTCCACTAAGAAACATTAAATCATAAGCATCTTGATTTTTTAGCATTTGTACTTCTTCTAAAGTACGCAGTTGTCGTTCTACTACTTTCTGTTTAAGCTTCTCAACATTAATTCCTCTACCATCATCTGATATCTCAATAATAACTTGATCTGCTTGATAATAAGCTTTGAGTTGTAGTTTTCCTTGAGGCGGTTTCCCTGTTTTTACTCTTTCTTCCATACTCTCAATACCATGATCAACAGCATTACGAACTAAATGTAGTAATGGTTCGTAAATAGTATCAACTACACGTTTATCTAACTCTGTTTCTTCACCAACAATAGAAAGTTCTACTTGTTTACCTCCATCACGAGCTAAATCTCTGACTACCCTAAAAAACCTATTAAAAGTTTGATCTAGTGAAATCATACGAACTTCCATAACTGTTTTCTGCAACTGGCCAAGCAATCGTCCTAAGTAAGAATCTGTATCCATTAACTTTCTTATTTTTGTATGTTTAGGAAACTCTATTTTTAACTGATTACACAACTGATTCAACATTGATCGGTTTATTACTAATTCTCCTACTAAATCCATTAAAAAGTCTATTTTACTTGCATTAACCCTTAAGATTTCTACATTTGTGGCAAGTCCTTCTTTAGTAGCAGGAACAGTAGCAGAGGTTTCAACCATTGGAGAACTTTTTGTTGGTTGGAGTTGTGTTTCTTTTGATAGGTTTTGCTCAGATTGAACTACCTGTGGCTCTGTAAAACTAGCTGTCAATAAAATATTTCTTTCATTTTCTTTAACTTCATCATTAAAAGAAAAACCACTACCCACAAGAACCATTGTTTCTATAGTAACATTACTAGTCACTCCAACAACAGTAGCATTTTTTTCTACTATAGAAGGATTATCTGCCAGTAATACTATAGTTACAGCACTAACAGAATCTATTTGATCACTATTAACATCTGGGAAACTATCTATAACTTCACCAATTTTATTTAATTCTCTAATGAGTATTAATAAACCAGCACCATGCATTGCACAGTCGCTATCAAAATGAGCAACCACCTTCCATAATTTCGCAGAGCTATTTTCTAAAGCAGTTTGAATTTTTAACTTTTGATATTCATCTAACTCAAAAGCAAATTCAGCATTATTACTTTCCGTGTTTTTCTGTTCAGTATGTTTATAGATAAATCTATCAATACGTTCAATTATTGAGTCTATTTCTAAAGGAGCATGAACCCATTGCCTTTTACGCTGTAACATATCATCTAAGGCATCTATGCCAAAAAGCAGCAAGTCTAAAATCTCAACAGTTAGTTCTATTGCTACTCCTCCCCATAAAGCAACTAAATCTTCTAGTTTATGAGCTACTGTGCCTATCTCACTAAAACCAACAGAGTTAGCATCACCTTTTAGAGTATGTAAAGTGCGTTGCAACTGATTAAGTGCTTCAGCATCATTTGAATACATTTCCAATTTTAAGAGACATTGATTTGCAGTATCTAGAAGCATTGAAGCTTGGTCTAGAAAAAAAAGCATCAACGTCTCTAATTCTTCATTACTAAAAAATCCACTATCTTCTTCCATAGCTATAAACTAACTCTCCAATCGATAAGCAATTCCTTTATTATGACATATCATTTTAAAACGATTATTTACACCTTTTAGAGTTTCTGCATGTCCAATAAAAATATATCCTCCTACTTGTAAACTATTAGCAAATCTTTCTACTAACTTACTAATGGTGATTTGATCAAAATAAATCATCACATTACGACAAAAAATAATGTCAAAATTGCGTAAGCAGTTATCGTTCTTTAAATTATGATAATCGAAGGTAACTAAACTTTTAACTTTGTCATTTATATAATACTCATCCTCACTTTTTTTAAAGAAGTATTTATCTATATCTTTTTGATCTAAACCTCTTAATTGATTTTTTGCATAACACCCTGTTGAAGCAATTTCTAACATGCGTAACGAAATATCAGACGCTAAAATTTTTATATCCCAAAGATCTACAAAAGGAATATTTTCTAACAATGTAATAGCTATAGAGTAAGGTTCTTGTCCAGAAGAACATCCTGCACTCCAAATACGTAAGGTTCTTTTACCTTCGCGCTTTTTTTTGGCTATCAGTTCTGGCAAAACATAAGAGCTTAATAAATCAAATTGAGGTTTATTGCGAAAAAAATTAGTTTCATTGATGGTAATACTATCAACTAAAGTTATTAATTCACTATTAGCTGAATGGCCAGAAGTTAAGTAGTAATAATAATTAATATAACTGCTAATCCCACAAATTTCCATACGTTTACGTAAGCGACTTTCCAACAAGAAACTCTTATCTGGATGAAAGTCTATCCCACAAGTATCATAGATTAAAGTTCGAAAAAGATTAAATTCTTCTGTGGTCATTGAAAATCTTACTAAGAAAATTTTATAGGTTTTTTAACAGGAACAAATAATTTCCTGTCCATTTTACCAAATTCTACTTTTAAAAGCTGATAAATTTATATGGCTAAAATAAAGAAAAATTTTATTGCTAAAAAAGTTAAAGTTTAGTGTTTTATCTGCCGATACCTTTAAAAAATACTTGTCTTTAGTTAAGAGATTGTTATTTTTAGGAGGTGATAAGATGAAGAGCAAATATATTGTTGTTGTTGATGATGCTAAAGATAATCAACTGATTCTAAAAGTATTTTTGTCTAAACTAGGCTATGAAGCAGTTGTTGCAAAAAATGGAAGTGAAGCCCTACCACTACTTACAACATTTAAACCTTCTTTAGTTATAAGTGACATTATGATGCCTAATATGGGTGGTTTTGAATTTCTAGAAAAATTAAAAAAGCTTCCTCAATTTAGTAATCTTCCTGTTATTCTTATGTCTAGTACTAAAGAAGCAGTGGCTAAACCAATAGCAAAAGACTTATCAGCTTATGCATTTTTAGAAAAACCTATTAATTTTATAAAACTTAAGTCTTTAATTACTTCAGTATTAGCAGCTTAAACTAATACTAAAAACTATTTCTTTTATTAAGCATTAACTTAGTTATTCTAGGTAATTAAAGAATTTTTTGCTCAATACCCAAAGTTCTTTTTTATCTAGAGTAGGTAAGCTTAAGACATATTCCCTAAATCCACTATCTGCCATAGCAGAATTAAAAGTAGCGCCAGGAGTTTCAGTTTTTTTCTTTATCTTAATTACTTTGTTGCACAAGTAGATTATGCATTTGATTGCTAACTTCCTTTGGAAAACATAACCTATCTAACTGAAAGCCTTTTAAGCTTTTTACAGCATTAGAAACTTCTGTTATTTCATCTAGCATATTACTAAAGTCATGTTGCTTAGCTTCAATATAAATTTGCCCTTTTGGTTCATTCTTGCTAGGAGAATATGGATCAAAATATGGAATATCTGCTGCGCTATCTTTAAGTAAATAATAATCTGGTAAAAATCCAGCTTTACTTACAATTTCACGAGCAGAAGATAGGAATTCTTGTTCATCAACTTTTGCCCAATTTACATCAATTGATTTAAATAAACGTCTGTTAATAAAGCGATTACAAAGATCTTTTAGCACCTTGTCTTTTTCATTTACCCATTGCTTAATATGAAACATTATGTCGTGATCATCTAAGCTAAGAAACTCAGATGTAGTCATTGAACGAGCACTCAGTAGTTTTGCTAATGGCGAGTCAGCTAGGTAAAATTTTAACTCTTTTGCCTTAAGTAGCTCTACAGCTCGACGTAATATAGAAATCAACATATTCTCTGCTGCTCTAAGTGAAGGATGAAAATATACTTGGCGAAACATATAAAATCTAGCTTGAAGATATTCTTCTACAGCGTATAAACCTTTATTAGAAATATAGATATTGTCTGTTTCTAATTTAATTGAACGAATAATCCATTCTAAATCATAGTTACCATATTTTGCTCCTGTCATTAAGCTATCACGTAGCAAATAGTCAAACCTATCACAATCAAGCTGTGAACTGACTAATTGAAAAGCATATGCAGGTTTATATTTATGCTCATAAATTTCTACTAAATGATTTGGTAACTTTGAATTATAGGCAGATAAAATTTGATGTACTTCAGTATCTTGATCTAGTAAAATTTGCTTAGTCCAATTTTCGTGACTAATATTAGTAGCTTTTTCAATTACATGAGAAAAAGGACCATGTCCTATATCATGTAACAAAGCAGCAGCGCGGGCAGTAATACGGACTTCAGGTGGAATATTATGTTCTGTTGAGAGTTTATTTAGGACTCGTGTCATTATATGCATAACGCCTAAACAATGAGTAAAACGGCTATGTTCAGCACCTTGATAAGTATAAAGAGCTAAACCTAGTTGTTTAATTCGCCTTAAGCGTTGAAACTCACTAGTATCAATTAAAGAAATTAGCAAGCGATCATCATTGCGCTTGCTATTAAGCGCAATGATGTTATGCACTGGATCACGATATACTCTTTCTGACATTAAGTTGTAATTCTAAGATTAGAGTATTAATAATCTCTTTCCTTTGTAGATTTATAGCTAAGCATATTCCAAAGAACATAAATAGCAGTCATTACAATACCAACCATTATAATAGTTTGAAGTATGTTAAATATTTTCATTAAAACATCCCAAAACATAACCCAAACATAACCAAATAGATAATAACCTGCAACTAAACCAACAACTCCTAAGGTAATATTTCTTAAAGCTTTCATAAAATCCCCCTACATTGAAACTTTCATTCGACGTAGAACTTTAGATAATTCAATCCGACCTCTATTAATACGAGATTTAACCGTACCTTCAGGTATTTGTAAGCGATCCACAATTTCTTGATAGCTCAATTCCTCAATATCACGCATAATCACACACTCACGCAAATCAGGAGAGAGTTTTTCTATTGCTGCCTGTACTTGCAAAGAACGCTCTTGGCGCTCAATTCGCCTGTGTGGCCCTTCAAAGCCTCCGCTTAAATGATGCATATGATCTTCTAAATCATCACTAGAACTAGAATCCGCTGGTTGACGCCGACGCTTACGGTAATCATCTATAATTAGATTGCGCGCCAAACGCATTAACCAATTAGATAAGTCTCCAAGTTCTGGATCATATTGTTCTAGTGAGCGGTAGATGCGGATAAAAACTTCTTGTGTAAGATCTTCAGCAGATTCATGTCTGCCAGTAAACCTATAAGCAAGTTTGTAAACACTACGTGAATATTCACGTACAATTTGCTCCCAAGCATCTTCTTCGCCAGCCTGACATCTTAGTATTAAATCTAAATCGCCCTGTGCCAAAATAGTTTAATCCCCAACATTAAAATAAAGTTTAGTTGTAGATTTAAGAATATAACTTAGCTTTTACTTTTAGTTTTACTATTGTTAATTGACGCTTTGTCTAGCCTATGATTCAATTAACTTGAAATTAAAAAGTTATTAAGCATTGTAACGATTAGTGCCAAAAACTATCAAGAGAAACTAAGCATATTTAGCTTTTAATTCTCCCAAATTTTACTTTAACTTAAGTTTTTAACACAAGGCTTATGGCATTTATTGATCTTAGTGCTAGCAAAATCTATTATCAGCTAATTGGAGAAGGTTCACCAGTAGTTTTTATTAGCGGTTGGACTCTCTCTTGTGATTATTGGTTGCCTCTAGTAGAAAAACTCAAAAAACACCACAAATGCCTCATTTATGACGGCCGTGGTTTTGGTCGCTCACAACCTCTATCACCCGAAGCAGGTGTGGATATAGAAGAACATGCCGAGGATCTTCATGAGTTAATCTATAATCTTAAACTAAAAGATGTTAATTTAGTTGGGCATGGCCTAGGTGTATGGACAGCTTTGCTTTGTACTAGACAACACCCTCAAGATGTTCTTACCTTAACAGCACTTTCACCTGAAAGCGAAGTTTCAGAAAAAGAAAGTAAACCCGTAGAATTACCATCTCTTTGGCAACAAGCTAGTATCTTACTTAAGGACTTAGCCAAAGTACCAATGATTGGTAATTTAGTAGCCTGGCGATACCATAATGCCCCTGAACCATTTCGCTCACAACTCTATGAAGATTTTGCCAAAGCAGATCGACGCGCAGCTTTTCACCTATTAGCAAGTTGCAAAGGACAAGATGTTTTAAAACGCTTCCTACATATATTGTCTGAACTTTATACACCTACTCTTTTAGTTCGAGGTGCAGAAGATCGAATTTGTTCTGCTGAACTTCTACGCTCAATGTTTGAAGCTATAAAAATCGGTAAACTTGCAACCATTAAAGGATGTGATCATTTTCCAATGCTAGAATTTACTGAAGAGTTTGCCAATTTATTACTTGCATTCTTTGAGCAAAACTCAGGCCCTAAAAACGCACATGCTTTAATTCGGCGCTAACTTTAACTTTTATGAATGATAAAGTTTATAAATACTTTGAATCTCAAAGTTTTCTCTATTGTGGAATATTTCTTTTATTTAGCGCTATATTAATTACTAGCTATTTTTATCATGCTGATCCAAACCCAAAAATTTCTGTGTGTATGTTCTATAACCTAACAAAGCTACCTTGTCCTGGCTGTGGGTTAACTCGTTCATTTTGTGCAATAGCTAAAGGCCATATAACAGAATCTTTTAGCTTTCATATATTTGGGCCTTTGTTATTTGCAAGTGTAATTTTTGGTTGGGCATTTTCATTACTAGCTCTTTGCAAAATAGAAAAACCTTTTTTGCTTTGTCAATCTTTAGTGACTAATGATTCTTTTATAAAAATAGCTGGTTGTATTGCTTTAATTTATTGGTTAATCCGTTTATTTGTTACCTGTCGTAGTTTCAGCTAAATGTTTTAATTGTTGATAAACTTCTCTAACTATTTGTTCTGTTTGTTCAAAGCTACCAGAAGTATCTATTTCAATATCAGCATACTTCCTTTTTTCTTCTGTAGACATTTGTGAGTTAATACGGCTTTCAACCTCACTACGAGACAAGTTATTTCTTTTCATTACACGCTCAATTTGAGATTCTTTATCACAAAAAATCACAATAAGTTTATCAAAACGCTTATAACTGCCTGTTTCTATCATTAATGCAGCATCCATTATCACAATTGCATTAGGATCTTTACCAACTACTTCTTGTATTACGTTATTTTGCTCAGCAATAATAATTGGGTGCAAAATTTGATTTAGTTTTTCTCTTTTGGCATTGTCGGCAAAAACAATTTGTCCTAAACGTGCACGATTAATAGTTTTATCACTATCAAGAATTTCTTCTCCAAACTCATCAACTACTTTTTGATAGCCAACTGTACCAGGATTTACTACATCACGTGCAATCTTATCAGCGTCATATACATAACAACCCAGATCAGCAAATGTTTTAGAAACATGGCTTTTTCCAACACCAATTCCACCTGTAAGACCAACTTTTAACATTACTTATATTCCTCGCCGCAATTTAGCAGCTTTTAAAGTATTTTTCATTAACATGGCTATAGTAAGTGGGCCAACTCCACCAGGAACAGGAGTTAAATAGCCAGCAATGCTTTCACAAGCTGGTTCAACATCTCCAATTAGCGTATAACCTTTTTTAGCTAAATCCTCTAACCTTTTACTATAATCTGGAAAATAGCGTAGCACTTCTGTTTCTTCAGTAAGTTTATTAATACCAACATCAATAACTACTGCACCTGGTTTGATATGTTCTGTAGTAACAAAAGCAGTTCGGCCTATTGCAGCAATAACAATATCAGCTTCTTTAGTTATTTGCTTTATGTTAGGTGTTTTTGAATGACAAACAGTTACAGTAGCATCTGCATGAGTTAAGAGCAAAGACATTGGCATACCTACAATTCGGCTACGACCTAAAACTACAGCTCTTTGCCCTGCTACATTTATATTATAGCGCTTAAGCATCTCCATAACTCCTGCTGGAGTACAAGCAACAAAACCTTCTTGTTTTAAGGCCAATCGACCTACATTTTCTGGATGAAATCCATCCACATCTTTTCTAGGATCAATTGCGTCAAAAATTTGATCTGGGTTAATTTGCTTAGGTAAAGGCATTTGCACTAGTATACCATCAATATTATCTTGTGCATTAAGTTTGGCCACTAACCCTAACAATTCCTCAGTAGAAGTATTTTCTGGCAATTCATGTTTTTCAGAGTAAAGCCCTAAGGTTTCACAAGTTTTAACTTTACTTCCAACATAAACTTGTGAAGCTGGATCGCTTCCAACGATCACAGCAGCTAATCCAGGTTTTATTTGGTGAGATTCAAATAATGCTTTTACTTCTTGAGCAACTTCTGCCTTAATCTCTTTAGCAACACTAAGCCCATCTAATAATTTTGCTGTCATGCAATTTTCTCCACTAAACTAACTTAACTAATTAAATTTCTTTGACCAAGGGATTTTACAATATAATTTTGTTTTTGGTAAATTTTCAGGCATCATAAAAGTAATTAGATCTGATTATTGCAAATAAACGTTAATAAAGTTAAATTTCTCAGACAAAGAATTTTTGTTTTCAAACAAAGACAACATTGAGGGTAGGCTTAATGACTTTAGATGAATGGAAAAATAGTGGTGGCTATCTCAAATATGGCAGTCATACAGTTTTTTATTGTGATGGTGGCGAAGGCGATGTATTAATTTGTATTCATGGTTTTCCAACTTCATCTTGGGATTGGCATAGCCTTTGGCCAGATTTGACTTCTCGCTTTAGAGTTATTGCTCCTGATATGCTTGGTTTTGGTTTTTCTGATAAACCTCCTCAAGATGTCTATTCAATTGACTATCAAACTACTTTGCATGAAACTCTACTTAGTTGTTTAGAAATTAAACAAGCTTATATTTTAGCTCAAGACTATGGAGATACTATTACCCAAGAACTTCTTGCTCGTTATGAAGATCGCAAGAAAAATAACTTACCTGGATTTGAAATAAAAGGAATATGTTTTCTTAATGGAGGCATGTTTCCTGAAGTCCATCAGCCTTTGTTAATACAAAAACTATTAATGAGTCCTCTTGGATCTATAGTTAGTAAATTAATCTCTGAAGGCCAATTTAAAAGAGGCTTTACAAATGTCTTTGGCCCTGATACCAAACCAACTGAAAAAGAAGTTGAAAACTATTGGCAGCTACTGAAATATAATAACGGTATCGCAGCTTCACATAAAATTATTCGCTATTTAGAGGAAAGAAAAAAATTTCGTACTCGTTGGGTAGGGGCAATGCAAACAACTAAAGTACCATTAAGATTAATCAATGGGATGTATTCACCCACCACAGGAACAGCTATGGCTGATCGCTATCGTGAATTGATTCCCAATGCTGATGTAGTAGAATTACATAATATTGGTCATTATCCACAAATAGAAGTGCCCAAAAAAGTTTTAAAAGCATTATTAGAATTTATAGATAACCTTGAAAGCCGCCAAAAGAAACGTACTGGCCCACTTAACAATGAATAAATGTTAATTAGCCAACATTCTACCAAGTATAACTAGAAGGAGGTAGCGCTTCTGATTAATTAGTAAGAAAGATCAGTTTATGCGCCTAACATTTTGATGAGAAAGTTTTTAGCTCACTTACTATTATTTTGTGCTTTGCTTAGTCCATTAAATTCTACATTAGCACAAAGCCCAGATAAATCAGATGCCAAAGGAGTAGATTTAATTACTGCATCTTCAATGAAAGACTATCTTTACTTTATTGCTTCTGATGAAATGGAAGGTAGAGACACTCCTTCTAGAGGGCTTAATACAACAGCCAAATTTCTAGCCATGAACCTTTCTCACTGGGGATTAAAACCTGGAGGAGATGATGGTACTTATTTCCAAAAAATTAAAGTAAGCAAAACTAAAACTGATGCAGCAAACACTACAATTGAAATTGGTGGACAAAGCTATAAATGTGGCCAAGATTTCTTTGCTTTGCCTAATTCTGGAAACATAACAGCTCCCCTAGTTTATGCTAGTCATGGTTGGGTAGTTAAATCAAAAAATATCAACCCTTATCAAAACTTAGATATCAAAGATAAGCTTGTAGTTATAATAAATGAAGGTTTACCCGAAGGTGTAGCTTACAATGATTTGGATGGCAAAGAAGGAGAAGATTGGTCTGATCCTTATAGCTATATAGAAAGCCATGGAGCTAAAGGAATTATCTTAATACCTACGTTTGAAGCTTTAGCTAATTGGGAAAAAACCTCTTCTTATTACCAAGAAGAAGGTAGCACTGTTTTTGAAAACTTAGATCAAAAAAATTTCTCCCTGCCTGTAGTAATGCTTTCTCCTAAATTATTAGCTAAAGTCTTTAGTAATGAATCCTTACCAGCTAATAGTATATTCCGAGATGTTAAACGTACTATTAACCCTTTTGCCTTAAGAGAAAATAATAAGGTAACACTTAAAGTAGCTGTTAAAAAAGAAGTCGAACTTACACAAAATGTTATTGGGATTTTAGAAGGTAGCGATCCAGTCCTTAAAGATGAATACGTAGCTATTGGCGCTCACTATGATCACGTTGGCATAGGTACAGCAGTAAATGGAGATAAAATTTACAATGGTGCAGATGATGATGGCTCAGGAACAACATCTGTTTTACAGCTAGCAGAGGCTTTTTCTCATGCTCCACATCCTAAACGCTCTATTATGTTTGTCTGGCATTGTGGGGAAGAAAAAGGGTTATTAGGCTCACGTTATTTAACCAAATTCCCTGTTGTTCCTCTAGATAAAATTGTCACTCAGTTAAACATTGATATGGTAGGTCGTAGTAGAAAAGAAGGTGATACTAATCCTGCTAATAATGAACTATCGGGGCCAGATGAAATTTATGTGATAGGTTCAAAGCTGATGAGTACTGAATTAGGACAAATTAGCGAATCAGTTAATAGCTCTCACTTAAATCTAAAATTTAACTACAAATATGATGATCCAAATGATCCTAACCGATTTTTCTTTCGCAGCGATCATTTTAACTATGCCAGAAAAGGAATCCCTATAATTTTTTACTTTAACGGAGTTCATGAAGATTACCATAAACCATCTGATAGCCCTGACAAAATCGACTTCAAAAAGATGGAAAAAGTTGCTAGAACTGTTTATTTTACAGCACTTGAGCTAGCTAATCGCCCAAACCGCCCTAAAGTAGATAAACCATTGCCAGCAGCTTATTCTCGTGACGAAGAATAAAAATTTTAGTAAAAAATAAGGCTTAAATCTGATAATTTCTGATGATTTAAGCCTTATTTTGTAGGAGTACTAAATGTCTTCTCTTGAAACTGTAGCTTCAACTAAACCATCTGTAGATAAAGCTAGAGGATTAAAAATTATAGCTGCCTTCAAATTAGCTAAAGCTCTACTTTTATTAATAGTAGCTATTGGAGCTATTGCTTTGCTAGGTAAAGATATAGAAGAAATATTAACTAACTTGGTTTTCACTCTAAGAGCTGACCCAGACAATCGTATTATCCACAGTATAATAGCCAAATTAAGTGGGTTAACAGATAAAAAACTCGAACTTATCAGTGCTGGAACCTTTCTTTATTCTGGTTTGCTTTCAACAGAAGGTGTAGGTTTAATGTTGCGTAAACGTTGGGCTGAATACCTTACAGTAATTGCAACTGCACTATTTATTCCACTAGAAATATATGAAATTTTTCATCATAAAAGCATTGGTAAATTTATAATATTAATAGTCAATGTGGCTATGGTAGTATATCTAATTAAAAGAATACATTACGAAAAACACCAAGAGATTTAAGTTTTTATTTTCTATTTACCAAGTTACTCAAAACTACATTTATTTTCATATTTTTGAATTTAAAATCCAAGTTTCTATTCTTTAACTATCTTTTTTACCCTTCAGAGATCCAAATAATAGCTTAACCATTTAATACTGCAATAAGTTGGCACTTTCGTTTATTGATGGCATTAAACTTGCTTATGTAATATCAACTAAATAAAATACTAAAAAGCTACTTAAAAATTTAAGTATTTCAAAAAATAAATAAATAAAGTCTAGGCTGATCTTTGTCAGCATAGGAATTTTTGTCTATGAAATAAGCGATCAGGGTGATGTAACACTTATCTATATGGAGGAGCTATGAAAACAACCTGCTATAGACTGTTAGGTTATTCAATTTTCAGTTTGTTTTTAATATTTTTTACGGCTCAAAACATTTTAGCCCAAAATCAAAACTCATCATCTGATCAAATTACTGAAGGCTCACTAGAAATCCTTGATTCTAAAGGAGTGAAAAAAGCTCTATGTCCCTTAAAACATACTAGTGTAAAGGCTGAAATTAGTGGTTTTATTAACCATGTTAATGTTACTCAAGAATTTGAAAATCCTTTATCTGAAAATATAGAAGCCGTATATGTTTTTCCTTTATCACAAAATGCAGTTGTAGATGAAATGACAATCCATTTAGGAGACCGTATAGTTAAAGGAAAAATTAAGCGACGTGAAGAAGCCTCTGCTATTTATAAAGCTGCTCGTGAGGCTGGTAAAGTTGCAGCATTACTAGATCAAGAACGCCCTAATATCTTTACTCAATATCTAGCCAATATTGCTCCAGGCTCTAAAATAAAAATTAATATTAGTTATGTAGAAGTTCTAAAGTATGAAGATGGAGAATATGAATTTGTTTTTCCAATGGTAGTTGGAGAAAGATATGTTCCTGCAAGCCAAAACCCTGAAGAAGCAGCACGCATCAATTCAAGCCCAAGAATATCAAATGGTATGAGAACAGGACATACTCTTTCCATAGAACTTTCACTAGATGCAGGCTTGCCTATAGAAGCAATGAAATCAATACTTCATGAAGTTGATATGGCTTTAGTTGATAGAAACAAAGCTATTATCAAACTTAAAGATAATGAAGCGATTCCAAATAAAGACTTTATTTTTAAGTACAAAGTGGCTGGTGAAAAAATAAAGGATGCACTCTTAACACATAGTAGCAGCAAAGGAAACTTTTTTACTTTAATATTACAACCACCAGAACGTTTTACTAGAGAAGAAGTAACACCTAAAGAACTTATTTTTGTTTTAGATACATCTGGTTCAATGTCAGGTTTTCCAATAGAAAAAGCTAAAGAAACAATGCTTCTAGCCTTAGAGGGTCTTTATCCACAAGACACATTTAACCTAATTACTTTTTCTGGAGATACTCATATTCTCTTTTCCAAACCACTACCAGCAACAAGTGAAAATCTAAGTAAAGCCAAAAACTTTCTAAAATCACGTAAAGGTAATGGTGGAACAGAAATGATGAAAGCCATTCAAGCAGCACTTGACCCATCTGATTCACAAGATCATTTAAGAATAGTTTGTTTTATGACAGATGGTTATGTTGGAAATGACAATGAAATCATAGCTGAAGTCCAAAAACATCCAAATGCACGGGTTTTTGCTTTTGGTATTGGGGATTCAGTAAATCGTTTCCTTTTAGATAAAATGGCGCTTTATGGAAATGGAGAAGTTGAGTATGTTTCTACAAAAGATGATGGTAGCGCAGCAGCAAAACGCTTTCATGAAAGGCTACGCAACCCTCTACTTACAAATATTTCCATAGATTGGAATAACCTTCCTGTTACTGATATTTTTCCTAAGAAAATACCTGACTTATTTAGTATAAAACCTGTTGTGATATTTGGTCGCTATAATGGTGAAGCAACTGGTGTGTGTCAACTAAAAGGAAATATGGCAGGTCAACCAATAGTTAGGGATATTCCTATTCAACTTCCGCTATCATCACCTCATCATCAAGCCATAGCTCATTTATGGGCTAGAGCGCGAATTGATGAACTAATGAACAGCTTAGGTAATTTAGTTAGCAGTGAAACAATTGAAAAAACTCAACTCCAAGAAGAAATTACTCTACTAGGTTTAACCTACCATCTACTAACACAATTCACTTCTTTTGTTGCTGTTGAAGAAAAAATCTTAATAGAACCTCAGAAACCATTAAAACTAGTAGTCCCACTAGAAAGCACTGAGCATAGTACAAGCAGCCAAGTAACCTCTTACGGTGTAAATGAAGTTTGTGTACTTCTTGGAGAAGAACCTTTAGTTAATACTTATGATGCCAATATTTCAACTACTTACCATTTACATCAAATCAATGAGTTACCCATTAACGGCCGGAGTTTCCTAGAGTTTTCTTTGTTAACACCTGGAATAGTTGGTTCTAATACGGTTAGTTCTACTAACACATTAATTATTAATGGACAACTAGCAAGTAATTTTCAAATTGATGGAACAGATAATCGTGATGATGTTTTAGAATCAGCAGCACAAAATATTTCCAAAGAGTCAATAGAAGAGTTGCAAATTACAACCAACTCCTATTCTGCTAATTCTATACGTGCATCAGGTGCTATAAATGTTATAACCAAAAGCGGCACTAATGAATTTCATGGTAGTGCTTATGAAAATAACCGCACCTCTGCACTAGCAGCTAATGATATTGATAACAAATCACAATTTACAAAATTAGAGAAAAATACATTTACTAGCAATGAGTTTGGCTATTCCATAGGAGGGCCATTAAAAAAAGACAAGTCTTTTATTTTTCATAATGGTGAGTTTAAGCTTGTCCATAGCATGACTAATAATATTTTTGTTGCGCCAACACTAGATTTACTTAGCTTTTCTTCACAAAATACCCAGGACTTTTTTAGAACTTTCCCTCTTTCAACTACTATCAATGGTCAGATTTTTACAGTCAGCGAGATATTGTCTCAAATACCAATAGTAGCAAAAAGTAATAAATTTGCCCAACTACCTAAAAATTTACCAGCATTTGGTCAGATTATTTCTAGACTTTCAACTAATTCTGGAGCAGGAAACCCACAAACTAGTTTTCATTCTGTGAGCAGATTTGATCAAAACTTTAGTAGCAAAATTAACTTTTCTGCTCAGCATGTACTTTCAAAAGAGCATTATTTTGATGGAACAGTTTCTGCAAGCCCTTACCAAGGTTTTAGTTCAGGGCAAGAAAGATTCCATAATAACTTTTTAACTAGATTAGTTTATGTTCCTACACCTAAACTAGTATTAGATACTAAGTTATTTTACAGTCGCCTAACACTTAAACAAGCTTTAGGACAACAACCAATTAACCCAACACTCTTAGCAACTTCAAGTATTCCAGAATTTGGCGGTCATCCCATCACTTTCCCAGGATATTTACCAACTACAACCAACAGTTATCAGTCTCAAGTTCCCAACAGTATCCCTACAAACTTAGCAACTAATTTATTACAAGTATCTCATTTAACTGTTTATGTAAAAGGGGTTAATGCTTTTTCAGTAGGTGGAGAATATAGATACAGCCAAGACAATCGTAATATTAGTTTTTCTCAACGAGCAACAGAAATTCTTGGAGCCAATTTAGCTGAAGCGCTTAACAATTTGGTAACAGGACAATTAAATAGCTATCAGGTAGCTGTTGAACCTAAAGAAAATTTGCTTAACCCAATAATTCCATTCTCAACCAATTCACCTAACACTGCTCGTACTTACAAAACAAATCAATTTTCATTGTATGGACAAGATTCTATTAGGGTTACTAATTATCTAACCATAGATTTAGGTTTGCGTTATGACTATTTTGGAGTTCCATCAAACAAAAATAAACAACTAGACTCAAACTTTTACTATGGTCAAGGAACTAATCTAGCAGAACAATTTCGCAATGGTAATATATTTCTAGCTAATGAAAGCCCAATCAAAAGCCTATACAGAAAGGATAAAAATAACTTCTCTCCCAAAATTGGGGTAGCTTGGGATATTACAAAAAATGGAAAAGCTAGTTTAAGAGCAGGTTATAGTATTAATTATATTCCTCTAAGAAATAATAATATTTTTAACCTAGCACAAAACTTACCTACTACAGCTATAATCTCTTTAACAAAAGGAGTAGAAGCCCAAAATATACCTATAACACCTAGCAATTTTGGAGCACTAACAAATACACTAGCAAAAGCAAATTTAAGTCATATAGATGAAAACTTGCGTATTGCTTATTCTCATAACTACAGTGCATCATTTGAGAGCTTATTATTTAGCAAAACTTTGTTTTCTATTGAATATTCAGGAGCTAAAGGTAGCAAGCTCTATTCATTAGCAAACTTTAATCGCCCTGGTTATGGAAGAGTATTGTTTTCTGATCCAAGTGCTACTTCACGAATTAACAATAAGTATGCAAATATCTATACTTTAGCTAATGAAGGATTTTTTACTTATAATAGATTAACCTTAAGTTTAACAAGTCCAAATTTAGCTAATATTGGGTTTCTTGTAAATTTTCACTATAGCCTTTCACATGCAATAGATAATATTGACACTACAAAAAATGGTTTTATTACAGGATTTCTAGACCCATTTAACCCAAGTCTAGACAAAGGTAGTGCTGATTTTGATGTTAGGCACAAAGTCGTATTTGATGGTGTTTGGTCAATCCCATTTTTTAATAAAACTGGAGATTTGAAAGAAAAACTATTAAAAGGCTACGAAATAGCTTATGTATTCACAGCTATTAGTGGAACACCTTTTAGTATTTATGACTGTAGCAACAGTTTAGGAATTGGTTGCAGTCGAGTGTCACTAAGTGGAGATATTGGAAAAGTTACAAGCTCTTTACCTAGTAATCAACCTAATTTGTTCAATTATTTGAACCTTAATACTCCAGCCATAGCACTTGGTTTTTATCATAACCCTTTAACTAATTTTTCTGATATTGGCACATATCCAGCTAATATTTCAGGGCGAAATATTTTCCATAGCCCTGGAAATTGGCAACTTGATGCTTCAATTTCTAAAATAACAACTTTGCACGATCATTATAAAATCATTTTCCGTGCAGAAGCCTATAACCTATTTAATCATTCAAACTTACATGTTTTAACTAATCAACTAGATGCTAGTCAGACCAATTTTGTTCCTGCTAAACGCTTTGGCAATCGCCAAATACAGCTTTCCTTAAAGCTTGCATTTTAATGATTTAGCTAAACTTGTATGTCTAGGTGCTTTTACTTTAACATACAAGTTTAGTAATCTGTCTACCTGTCTATTTGTCTATCTACCTGTCCATCTATGATTAATACTGACTTTGCTATTATTTTTGTTTCAATTAACGCCTAGACAACTTTACACAAAGCAGCGCCCCAAGTAAAACCTGCTCCAAAAGCCAAGAACAATATATTTTGCCCTGAAATTAACCTTTTTTCCTCTTTTGCTTGATGCAATGCTAGAAAAGCTGAAGCACTGCTAGTATTTCCATATCTATCTAAATTAACAACTATTTGGTTTTCAGAAATTGACAAACGTTTAGCCAAAGAACGCAATAAATTTATATTAGCTTGGTGAGGAATTATCAAATTAATTTCTTCAAGTGATAAATTATTTCTTTTTAGTATTTCACTAGCAATATCACCTAATTTTCTTACTGCTTGCATTATCACAACTCGCCCATTCATTACTCCATAATGCAAACCTTTTTCTATAGACTCGCTATTTAACCATTCAGCACCATTAGCAGTTCCAGGAGATTTTACAGCCAAGTCTTCAGCAAAACTTCCATCTGTTGCAATTACTACATCCTGTAATTCTAAAACTGGAGCATTAGTATAAGAGCTAAGTCTAGGTTTATTGCTTATTACTAATGCCCCTGCTCCATCACCAAAAAGCATGCTTAGTTCTGCTGCTTTAGGTGTCAAATTTAGTCCTTTTGATTGAGCTTCTGCACCAAAACAAACTATTGTGTTAGCTAAGTTTGCTTCAACTAAACCTTTAGCAAGTTGCAGACTATAAAGAATATTTACACACCCAACTCTTAAATCTACAGCAGGAATATTTCGTAATCCATTTAATTTATTTTGTACAAGAGGAGCAATTCCTGGAACTTGGTAGTCAGGTGATAAAGTACCACCTATTAGGTAATCTACTGCATCTGGTGTAATACCTGCATTATCAATAGCTTGTTTTACAGCTAAAACGGCTAAATCAGAAGTAGTTTGATTTGGCTCTACCCAATGTCTTTCTCTAATACCAGAATTAGTTTCAATCCATTCTGAACTTACCCCTAGTTTTGGAGCAAGCTCTTGATTTGTAATAACTTTCTCTGGCAAATTTGCACCATAACCAAGAATATAGCAAGACATATTAAGCTCCTATCTTTTGTAAAAAAGCCTCTATTTTTAAGATTGTGTCAAAGTTTTCTGGTCTTAATTGCGCATCATCTATTCTGATATGACATTCTTTTTCTAAAACTGTGACGAAATCTACTAAAGAAAATGAGTCTAAAACTCCTGCTATAAATAATGACTCATTAGCCTTTGGAAGTGTGGTTCTAGCATCTTTTGCAGATTGAGTTAAAAAATTCATTGCAGCTTGAGGTAACATAATAATTTCTCCTTAATATAAAGTATTAGTCAAATTAACCTTTGTTAGGAATATTTTGTTTATTAACATTGTTTGTTTGTTTTACTAGTTGAGCGCTTTTGTATTTCTCATAAGCACTAATAATTGCTTTGTGAATAAGATTTCCTACAATTTCCGAACCTTGCGCAGTAGGATGAGTAAAATCACCTCCCATCAAACGAGGGCGCATTTCATACCATTTAGCTACTGTTCCATCACCACCCATTGCTGTATAGGTATCAAAGAAAGCACAACCTGTTTCTGCTGCAATCCTACGTTGATAGTTAACTAATTTAGGAATCATTGGGCGTGTTACAATTCCACCTCCTTTGCCTCGTGTTCCACGATCCATTGGGCCTAACAACATAATTGAGGCATTAGGTAAAGCTTCTCGAATACGGCGAATTGTTTCTTTAGTATCTTTCTCATATTGAACCATTGATAAATCTTCAAATTGACTTTCATTTGTGCCATAACCAATGATCACTAAATCAGGCTGACGATGACGAAGTTGTTCAGTCCAATGCTCAGGGTTTATATAGTTAGCAAGTAAGCTTATATAAGCTCCATTTACACCTAAAGAATCATATTCAACACCTTGTAAGTTATTTTCTAGAACTACACCAAATAAGCGTACTTCCCCATTGCCAACAGTTTTTAATGTCAGTTTATGAACTCCTTTTTCAACAGGTACTTGGTAAAAGGCTGAATGAGTTTGTCCATCTGTGCTTGCAGTAGAAAGACGTATATAAAAATTTTTGTCTACTTCTATGTCTATGTCTCCTCCATTAGGTTGAGCTAAATAGTAAATATCAAAGGAAGAAACGTCATGCGTTGAATCGCCTTCTGCTAAAGGGCTAAAGCTTGCTGTTACACCAGCAGCTTGTGTAGTAAAACTTACTCCACCTAATCCATAACATTTGTCCTTGCGAGAAATGGCTATTGGGTCACTTGTCCAACCATTGCTAGCTGTTTGATTAACTCCTGCATGTTGATACCATCCCCAAGGCTTATCAATTAAGACAAATCCATGACCTGCATCACCAAACTGATTTTGTAAATTGTGACGTATGGTGCTAGTGATTCCATCATTAGTTATTGGAGAATCTCCATAATGTGAAATTTTTACTTGTCCACCTTTGTTTTCCACTTGTAGCAATTTAGCAAAAAAACTGTTTAACGCTTTTCCTGAAAGGTCTTCAACCTCTCCTGGTTTAGCTTCCAAACTATCTAAGTCAATAGTTTGAACTCCTACCAAAACTTGGCTTGAACTTTCAGAAATATTTTTTATATCTTGCCCAGTTGTTTGTCCAGTTGTGTTTATAGCTGCTGAAGAGCTTTTAGCTTGATTATTTACACTAGAATTTTGAGCTACATTTTGAGAAACTCCTTCACCTGAAACTCTAACGGCTTTATTAGTCTTACTAGTAACACTCTTTTTTGCTATTAAGTTATCAGATGGAAGTTCAGTATTTTTAGTTTCTCTAGTTAAACAAGCGACAATTTTGTCAGGAACTAGAACTTGGTATTTATCTAGTCCTGGAACTAAATAAGGAGTTAAAGCAAGCAGCATAAAATAAGCTATAGTTTTAGCTGTTTTTTTCTCACTTTTAATTTCATGTGCTGAAGATTCAGCAAATATTGGAAAAAATCTTTTTATATCAGATACAGTACTCATATAAACCTCTTTAGAATTGGGCATAAATAAATGGAACAACATCACTACTAGCAACATAATATAGACCTAATGAGACTAGGAAAATTACGCTAGCTTGTAATGGAGCAGGTAGGGAAACAAATCCTTGTTCTAGTTTTTCCCAAATGGTTTCTGGTAAGTAATGAACAGCCAAGCCTAGAACTATTAACATTGCTATTGGCCAAGCTAAATTTGAATGATCAAAAGTAAATGTAGTTAGTTGATGTAAGACTGCTATAGCTTGACTAAGAGTTTCAGCTTTGAAAAAAATCCAAGTAAAGCAGATGAAATGGAATGTTATAAAGGTACTAGCTATTTGCCACCAAGTACCGTTAAAAGCCAAAGCTTTATGTTTCTTTCGTAATGTTTCCCAAACTCGTAGCACCACTAGTCCTATGCCATGCAAAAGTCCCCAAAAAACAAATGTCCAAGTAGCACCATGCCATAAACCACCTATTAGCATTGTAGCTACTAACCCTACATAAAGTAGCATAGTGCTACGAACACGAGCGCCAGCAATTGAGAAAAATACATAATCTCTTAACCAAGTTGATAAGGAAATATGCCAACGTCGCCAAAACTCAGCTAAATCACGAGAGCGATAAGGTAAATTAAAGTTTAGAGGTAAAGTAATACCTAACAATAAAGCTGAGCCAATTGCTATATCACTATAGCCTGAAAAGTCCATATATATTTGTAAGGCATAGCCATAAATAGCCATTAACACTTCAAGAGCAGAAAATCTTTCTGGAAAGTCAAACACTCTATCTACAAAGTTTGTAGCTAAATAGTCAGCAACAGCTATTTTCTTAAGTAATCCAAAGAGAATTAAGAAAAGTGCTTGCCCACCTAATTCATTAGTTAAAACTGTCTTCTCTCTTAATTGAGGTAAAAACTGTTTAGCGCGTAAAATTGGCCCTGCAATCAATGTTGGGAAAAATGATATATAAGCTAAATGCTCAAAGTAGTTTTTAGTAGGTTCAACATCTCTACGATAAACATCTATCACAAAAGCTACTGATTGAAAGATAAAAAAGGAAATTCCCATTGGAACAATCAAGTTAAGATGGGGCAAACTTAGATGTAAGCCTAAGAAAGATAAACCACTAGTAGCCGATTCCATAAAAAAGTTTGCATATTTGAATACACAAAGTGTTCCAAGATCAATTGTTAACGAGGTGGCTAGCAACAGTTTTCGTTTAGTTAAAGATTCAGTCTTAGCCATTTGTTGAGTTGTAAAGAAATCAATACTGGAAATTACCCAAAGCAAAATAACTGGAAGAATTCCGCTTTGTGAATAGAAAAAATAACTAGCTAAAGCAAGGAAAAACACTCTCCACGAATACTTTCTAGTAATAAACCAGTATGCAAAAAATATAGCTATTAAAAATACGTAATAATATCCATTTGTTAATAACATAAAGCCCTCATCAAAACTTTTTTTTTGCTAGGTTGTTGGGTTAAAAAATCTTGGTAAAGATAGCGAAAGTAGCCTTTTGTTAATTCTTGATAAAAAGTTTGAGCAACAAGCTGATAGCCAGCTTTAGTCAAATGAACATGGTCAGCTTGAGCTAATGGAGTTGGCCAATTCGCCCATTTGTTTATTGAGCCAGCACCACCCATGGCTTGAAATAAATTCCAGAAAGCAGCTCCATTTGCTAATGCAGCTTGTCTTTGAGCTTCAACTAATGCAGGCATATTGCTCACACTTTGCCAACGTCCTGCAACTTGTATAGCTCTATCAGGTGGGCTAATTACTAGAAGAGCAGCTTGAGGAACAGCTTGATGAAATTTTTGTAGAAAAGTTGCAAAGTCCTTTTTATATTGGACTAAATCAAGATCTGGATCAGTTACTTCATTTGAACCATAAGCAATAATAACTAGATTAGGTTTAGCATAAGCTAAGTTACTTTTTAATATATCCCAATCCCACAAACTAAGACGGCTGGCTCTTGCTCCATTAATTCCCAAAGCATCATAAATTACACCAGCTTGATCTTGACGAACATCTATTCCAAATACACGAACTTGACCAGCTCTAATAGTTTTTATTTCTATAGTGTGATGACCATTTGTGCCTGCATCTATTGGCACATAACTAGGCTCATATCCTTCAGATAAAAGAGAAACCCGATGCCGGTATTTTGCTCCATCAAGTAAAACTTCTATAGTTCCACCACTAGGTTGTTTCATTAGGTAAATATCAAAAAACCGCCCATTTGCAGTTAAAGAACTATATTGACCAACTTGATCAGTAGTAAAGCTAATACCTGCTAAGCCTAATTTCCCATCATTAGGAAGTTGTGTTTGTGATAAGCCATTGGTTTGCCAAGCTGAGCTTATAGTGGTATTTACATCTTTGCGAGCATACCAAGACCAAGGCTTACCTGTTAAAATAAAACCATTGCCTGCATTGCCTAGTTGTTGTTGAAACCGATTTCTTAATTCTGAAGTAAGAATATCTGCGGCTATATGTGAATCACCATAATGAATAATTCGAGTAATACCAGAATTTTCATTATTGTTTTTTAAGAGAGTATTACTAAAGCTTTTATAGAAATTATGAAGAGCTTGGTTATTCACATCCTCAATAGCACGATGAAGGATTATTTCCTCAGCTAAAGTATTTTTACTAAAAAGAGCTAGAAAAATAACTAAGAAAATAATTATGGAACACCAACTATTTTTCATAATACTCAACCTTAATTTCAAGATTAAAATCTTTTTAGTAACTCGATGGGCTAAGTATCTTAGAAAAGTTGATTTAAAAATACGTGTTAAGTAACAGTAGCATTTAGTAGAAAGAACAAAAAATTTTGAGAGTAGCACACTAAATTTTGTGGTAAAGAACACAAAATATTTTCTTTCAGCCTATAGATTTTTCACAATTAAGACTGTGGAAAGCTACAGTTTCTTGATGGGGTAATTGGGCTAGTTGGTAGTGTTCAAAATAGGTGTCAGATAAACTTTTTTATGTTACTTTTATTAGTACTTATAAACCAAACTTTCAAAACAAAAAATAGAAGATAAATTATGGCAATATTAATTGCAGAAGATAATGTGGCACAACGCCATTACTTACGCGAATTATTGGAAAGAGAATTTTCCAGTCATGGGCCAATAATTGAGGCTGGAGATGGAGAAACAACTGTAACTTTAGCACTCAAACACTTACCTTCTTTGTGCATTTTAGACATTCAAATGCCTGGATTATCTGGTGTTAAAGCAGCTAGATCTATTTGGCGAACTTTCCCTTCAGCAAGAATTATTTTTTGGACACAATTTCCACATGAAATTTACATTAATGAAATTCGTAAAATAGTTAAATCTGTACAACCTCCTCCAGCTTACGGATTTATTCATAAGAATAATCCTGATTCTAGATTTTTACGCTTTATTGCAGCAGTTTTAGAAGATGGTGCAGATATGATTGATCCTGCATTTAAGGACTCTTTTAAGCAACCATTATTAACTGAATTTGAGGCTGAAGCGCTTTATTATTTGGCACTTGGGCTTTCTAATTGGGCAATTGCTCGTAAATGTAGTTTATCACAACGAGGAGTAGAAAGTAGACTTGCAACTCTTTATGAAAAGCTTTTTGTTACTATTGCAGAAGGAACTCCTAATGAAGCTTATGATAAGCTAGCCTATAACATTCGTACACGTGCTTTTTTTGAAGCACTAAGACGAGGTTTAATTAACAGTGATGAACTAGAAAAAGCCTCTAAAGATCTAGAAGCTTGGATTGAAAGAGATCGCAAACGCTTTGCAGAAGAGCAAAAACTTTCTCGTGGCTAAAATATTATGTTATGGAAAAACATAAAACAATGTAAATATTTTAGCTCTATTAAAAATACTTTACTTATTCTTAATTTCCTAGTAGTAGGTTGGGCATTTGCTTATGGGCAAGAACTTACAGACTATTCCCCTTCATCCTTAAATTTACATCAATGGGGAGCAATAACATTATTTCATGGCTTGCCATCAAATCATGTACGTGCTATTGCTCAAGATGGAGATGGAATACTTTGGTTTGGTACTGATAGTGGTTTAGCAAAGTATGACGGTAGGCGAACTCAAAAAATAGTAACAGCTAACTTACCTAGTGAGAGAATTTCTGCTCTAAAATTAATAAACAATACAGAGCTTTGGGTTGGTACAGATGCAGGAGCAGTAAGACTATTAAATACAACAAGTAACGAGATACAACCTATTCCAGGAACAGACAAAAAGTTTATAACCTCAATCACTTTTTCAAAACCAGACAAAGTAATTTTAACTTCCCAACAAGGGACTATTTATATTTATTCATTAACCCAACATAATATTACAAAAATTGAAAAACTTGAGCCTTCTGATAGTCCACTTCTAAGTATAGATTCTAGTAAGACAACTGCTTTAACAATTACAGGTGCAGTAACAACTGATCAAGGTTTAATAGTATCTACACGTGGTCGAGGATTACTTGCAATTTCTGGGCAGGAAGTAAAAGAAGTCTTTCTTAAACCTAGACCATATTTTGTAGATGCTATAGCCAAAGACAAAAATGAAAATATTTTTATTGGTGCTCAAACATCTAAAGAAGATAGTGGTTTAATAGATACTACTAACCCCCTTCGTACTCAAAAACTTGGCGCTGCAACTGGTTCAGTAATATCCATTTGTTTTACTCCAGAAGAAGACTTATGGGTTGGAACTAGTGAAAAAGGTGTTTTTCATTTTAAAGATTCTCGTGAAGTGGAACATTTTAGTTTTGAAAATAGTTCTGGAGGACTGCAATCAAATCAAGTTTATACAATTTTTGTTGATCAAGAAGGTGTTGTGTGGTTTGGTACTGATAGAGGGGTTTGTCGTTATGATCCTAACAGTCCACATGCAGAAAAAATTTCAGATCTTGCTGACACTAATTATGTAAGAATATTTTGCCAATCAACCAATGGACAACTTTGGTGTGGTTCAAATAGAGGTTTATTTACTAGAGAACCTAAAACTATTGGTTGGCAACAAATTAGTGAACTAGGAAATCGCAGTATTCATTCTATTCTTGAAAATGAATCAACAGGCTTATTTATAGGCACTTCAGCAGGTTTATACCTTAGTCAATTAAGCAAAGATGGAAAATATAAAGAATTTACTAAAATAGAAAAAGATCCAACAAATACCAATGATGCAATAAGAGCAATAGCATTATTTCAAAATAAAGTTTATTTAGCTAATTTTGGTCAAGGATTAGAAGTAATAGAAAACAATCAGCGTAAAGTTATTTGGCCTCCTAATAATAGTGATGCATCTTTAAAGGACATAATTTCCCTTTATTCAGACGGCAGCCAACGCTTATGGATAGGAACTAATAAAGCAGGTATTTGGTATTATGATGGGCAACAAGTAGTTTCCGAAGCATCTTTAGCTTTGCTAAAAAATAACACTATTAGGGCTATTTTAGGTTCTTATACAGATTCATTATGGTTAGGAACAGATAAAGGGCTTTATCAATACAAAAATAACCAATTAACTCTAGCTATTAAAGATGCAGATGTTTGGGCATTAGCCAACAGTGAAAAAGGAGCTTTATGGTGTGCAACTAAAGAAAAAGGGTTATTCAAAATTACTTTCAATAATTGGGTAGGATTAGTTTTCAGCCGTTTAGGTAATGAACATGGATTACCTTCAGATAATGTTTTTGCACTCTTTTCCAGCAATTCTGAAGCAGAAGAAGTTTTATGGATTGGAACCAATCGTGGTATAGCTCAATATAAACCAGGAAAAACCCCTCCTATATTGAAAATTACTAAAATTTTAGGTAGTCAAGTCTATCAACCTGATGAAATAGCAAAAGGAATAAATTTAACTTATCCACAAAACAGCCTTGTAATAGATGTAGCAGCAACTAGCAATCGTACTTTTCCAGAACAATTCCAGTATTTATTTATGTTGTTGGACAATGAAAACCGAATTATTAAACAACGTCTAGCCAAAGATTCCCAATTTTTAACTGAAACTCTGCGTCCAGGTAAATATAAGATAGAAGTTCGCGCTTACACTACAGCACTTGTAGATTCTCAACCTATTAATTTATATTTTACTGTAGCTAGTTCCCCATTTCCTTGGACAACTTTGTCCCTTTCTGTTTTGCTAACTTTGTCTCTTTTTGCACTTTGGTGGGGTTATCATCAAAACGTTAAATTAGTTGGTACTAATACAGCTCTTGCAACAGCCAACCAACAATTAGCTGAAACCCGTTTGCAATTAGCAAGTGAAACAGAAAATGAGAGACAAAGAATCGCTAGAGATCTTCATGATCAAACTTTATCTGACCTTCGTCAGTTGCTAATGATGACAGATCAATTACCTAATGAAAAAAATGGGGATAAACGTTCACAAGCAACTATTTTCCGTTCAGAAATTGAGTCAATTTCTACAGAAATTAGACGAATTTGCGAAGATTTAAGTCCTTCTGTCTTAACTAATGTAGGACTAACAGCAGCACTAGAATGGTCTTTAACTGAAGCTGTTAAACACCTACCTAAAGAACAAAAATTTGATTATGAATTTGTGTGTGATGATGACTTAGAAGATAGGTTAAATTTTGACTCTACAATTCAAATACAAATTTATAGAATTATTCAAGAAGCAATTAGTAATATTTGTAAGCATGCTCAAGCAACACATGTTCGGCTTTCAATTGATATAAATAAAGAAGATATGTTTATTGTAACTTTATCAGACAATGGATGTGGCTTTAGAGAAGCAACTAAAACTGGTCGAGGATTAAACAATATATCTTCAAGAGCAAGTTTAATAGATGCAAATGTTTCCTGGCAATCAAACTCAAATGGAACCATATTTTCTCTGCAAAAATCTAATTCAGCACCCAAAAAAGATACTCTGTCTTCTATTTAACTACTTTTTTTGAGCATTACAATAACCAAAAAGCCAACTAAAACTAATAATACTATTACTAAAGTTAGAAAATTTTCTAACTTTTTCTCATCTTTTTCACTATTTTTATCTACAATATCTTTATGATTATTCACCTGTTCAGGTAAGTTAGAAGAAGCAACTGAAGCTGTTGCAGCATAACTTGCTATCGCAAGTGGTTCAGAATGAGGAACTTGAACAACTGGAATAATATTAACTTTTTCTTGTTGTACATTTTTACTTGCGTCTTGTTTATTAATATCTTCTTGGTTTTCTACTGAATTGTTTTCAAGACATTTATTTACTACATTTTCAAAATCTTTTAAAAAATCTTCTGCGCTTTGATAACGATTTTTTTGATCATAAGCAAGAACTTTTTTTATTACATAATCAAAGTCTGAAGGAATAAAAGGATACCTTTTAGAAAGTTCTATTTCTGTATTTTTTAATTTTAATGCCAATAAATCTGTTATATTCATTGTGTTAAAGGGAAGCTCTCCACTCAACATTTCATAGACTATGGTACCTAAGCTATATAAATCAATTGTTGGACCAAGTTCAATAGAATCTTCTTTTAGTAACTCGGGTGCCATGTAATGAGGGGTACCAAACGTCTGTCCAACTACAGTTAAACTTCCTGCATTAGAAAAATCTATTCCTTCTTCTAATAATTTAGCTACTCCAAAATCTACTAACTTTACAATAAAGCCTTGTTCATTTTTACCAACTAAGACATTTGCAGGTTTAATATCACGATGTAAAATACTGTGTCTATGAGCCATTTCTAAAGCCCCACACAAAGGTTTAATGATTTCTAAACATTGGCTAGGGCTAAGAGGGAGTCTTCCTTCTAAATAATCATCTAATGCAGTACCTTCAACATATTCCATTACCATAAACAACATATTGTTTTCTGTTGAACCAAATTCATAGACTTTAACAATATTTGGGTGAGATAACATCCAACAAACTTTTGCTTCTCTTTCAAAACGCTTTATGAAAGTGGTATTTGAAGCTAGTTCAGGAAAAATCACTTTAATAGCAACTGTTTCTTTTGATTCTAAGTTAGTAGCACGAAAAACACCTCCCATACCACCAACTCCAATTTTTTCTTCTATCTGGTAAGTTTTATTAAACTGTTTTCCTATTAAACTATCAAACAGTTGATCATTTGTGACTAACTTGTTTTCTTGTTCACTCATAATTTATTTTCATTGAAATTTTTCTGTTAACAGTCTATTTTTTAAGTATTTCTCAAGTAATGGATTGTATCATTGAATACAGTGAGAAGCTTTATTCTTTAATAAGTCCTAAAACCTATTAAACTTTGGTGTAGAATTTATAATATTCTCTAAATTGTAAATTATTAATATTATCAGAAATTCTCTTAAAGTATAAAAAAATGTTAGAAAATATTAAAAATCGCAATATTACTTTTTATTGTTACAATAAAAATTTTAGTTGGGAAGAGATAGACTAAAAATATATTACATTAAAAGTCAAGAAAAATCTAATTAAGCTAAAGAAAGGCTTTTGTTTCTACAAAATCTATAAGCAGGTAAATATTTAAAATAGGCAGTATTACCATTAGTAATACTTACAACTAAGAATCATTTCAAGATTATAATAAATGACCAGTAAAACAACTATAAAGTGACTCTTAATTTCTTAGGTCACTTTATAGTTTAAATAAATTGCTTTATTTTTTAAAGTTTTGCCCTTATATTTTCACAACAACTGGCTTAAGTGCTGTTAAACTATGTAGTTTGAGCTCCTAATAATTAAACTCAAGTGCTATATACTAATAAAAACGACTTACTAATACTGGACAAGAAGCAGCTCTTAAGACTTTATCTGTTGTAGTTCCAAACAGGTATTCTTGCTTAGAATCTTTACTATGTGCACCCATACAAATCAATTTTATATTTCTCTCGTGAACATGCTCTAGTATTTCTTGGTAAGGCTCCCCTTCTGCAACAAATCTATTGATCTTAAGTTCTTTAGCTGATTCTGGGATTAATTCGGCTAGGTGATTCATACTTTTGTGAATTGGGTTTCCAAAAATTGGAGACCAAGCAGCTTGTGTATCTGGAGGTATTATTTGTAAAAGGTCTATTTCTGAGCCATAAGTCTCAGCTAGTTTAATAGCTTGAGAAACTGCCATTTTTGAGTATTTAGAAAAATCACAAGCTACTAAAATGCGAGGAACTTCAATTTTACCAGTATCAGAATTAGTCCATTCAGATTCTTTTGGATGAATGACTAAAACAGAACAAGGAGCAGTTTTACAAACAAATTCTGCGGTAGAGCCTAACAAAGCAGCACCTAATGGACGACGACGTGAAAGCATAACAATTAGGTCTATCTCTTGAGTTATTGCTGTTTCCACAATTTTATTAGCAGCATCTCCTTGTGTAACAACAACTTCCCAGTTTAAATCTGTAGAATCCATTGGAGTCAAATAAGTTGCTAAAGCTTGAGTAAAGTTTTTCTCTACTTCAGGATAATTTGCTTTGTAAGCATTGTCTGGTATTTCAATAGAATAAAAACATACTAGTTTTGCACCATATGATTGAGCTAATAGTAAAGCATATTCTAAAGCTTCATCTGATTCAGGAGTTAATGAACTAGGGCAAAGAATGCGTTTTACATTTGCGTCTGGTAAAGGCAATAAAGAGGAAGTTTGAGATTTAGTTGTTGACATATTTGATGTTACGCCTATTTATAAATAAGCGGCCTCCTTTCATCTCTTTTGGTTAGTAACCAACGCAACAAATGTACCAATAGCTAATATAAATGTGAATATTTTGGATATTAAACTTAATAATTAAGAGATTAAGCAGTTAATATAACTAGGTATGATTATTAAATTACCTACTCTATAAGAGAGTTAACATATTGATTTCATATCTTCTTATACTTTTTACAAAGTATCTGCTATAAAGTCTTTAAGGTCTTTCCAAAACTATAAATATTTGTTCAATCATGTATTTGATTACCAAAAGTTATTTTATTTTATTCTAGTAATACTGTGTAAATTATTATCCTATTTTGTTCCTAGAAGATTTACCGCGCATTTTTCCACATTCTGTTGGGGATTTTTTTGGCAAGTAATTAATATGTATTTTGTAAGAAAAACTTATTTTAATAGATTTTATTGTCAATTAGGGATAACTATGAATATTTCTAATTTATAAAACTAAAAAGCTTTCAGGTATGCAACTTGCTTAGACAAAATAACTACTAACTAAAGTAGCTAGTTATAACTTTAGTTACTATTAGGAGGGCAAAATGGTAAAATATATAGTTAGTTTTTTACTAATAATTGGGTTAATAATAACCAATCCTCTATATGGCTTATCAAAACAAACTAATAAAGATTCTGAGACAGAAAAAGCTTTGGTTGCTGCATGGAATGATACCAAACAAGCACAATTAATTTATCAAAATGTAATCCACAAATTTGGGCAAGTAGCTCCATTTGTTCATATATTAAAAGAAGAAAGACAACATGAAGAAATGTTAATGTCTTTGTTTGTTAAATATGGTTTTGAGGTACCAGCAGAAACATTAAACTTAAAAACATATAATCCTAAAAATCTAGCAGAAGCTTGCCAAATTGCCATAGAAAAAGAAAAAACTAGTGCAGAACTTTATGCTACTTATTTAAAAGTAGTTAAGCTACCTTGTATTTGGCACACATTTGGCTATATTCAACGTCAATCGCAAGAAAAACACTTACCAGCTTTTGCTCAAAAGCTAAAACAACTAACAGAAAAGAAAATTTTAAGTTAATAGATAGCTTTCTATTTATCATTTTTTTGAGCCAAATCCTTTTTTCTATTTAATCTACTTAAAGCTTGATCAACTAATCGCAAGCGATGTAGTAAGTGCATACGTGCTTTAGCTGAAATTGAATTTACATAAGGCCAATTATCTACATAAGACTTTACTATTAGTTGATTTCGTATTTTCTTGCGTAATTTATCTAGCTCTATTTTGGATGGTTTAGCTCTAGAAAATCTATTTGCTCTGTTAGTTTTTTTTACCTGCTCAGTTGTGTTATTTGGCAAAGAAACTGCTTTAAGCATAACGCACCTCCTTATTATTCTACTTTCAGCAACTACTATGCCTATTCCTATCTTATTTGTTAATATGATAAAAATTTATTTCAAGTTAATTACTAATGAATATAGTCCAAAATTTACAGAAAACAGGGGGGTTTTTCTGTGACAGAAACAGAATTACTTGCAATGCGGGGTTGGTTAGATCTTTTGTTTGGCTTTTGGTTAATAAAAAGATTTGTTATTTACTCTCTAGAATTTAGTATTAGGTTACGTTTGACACAATTTTTAGTAATTTCTTTTTTATTATTTGTTTTACAGATTTTAGGAGTTTGGCATTGGGCAGAAGTTATAGCAGCGTTTAAAATTATTCCTGTTATTTGGCCTATTTTGTTATTTTTATTATATTTAGGATATCAAAATCGATTATTAACACAAAATTTAGAAAAAGCAGAATTTGAAGTTGATTGGCGGCGTGAATATCAAGAAGTGCTAATTCAAGAATTAGAGGGAAAAGGCCAACAAGTACCTTCTCCTCCAGAGCAATAGTTTTAATAAAATTCTTAAACCATCTTATCTAAACTTAGTTCCACCATTCGGTTGGTAGCATCAAGTACTGAAAGCACAGCTGTTTCTGTTGCATCTGTTTTTACTTGACAAGCTCCTGTAGCAGCACAAGAAATCTCCTCTGTTGTAATATCAATAAGCACCATTATAACTTCACGATTGACTTTTTCTAGCTGTTGGCGTTCAACAAAAAGAAGTTCCATTTTTACTTTTTCTTGAGTAAGTTTGTGAAGTACATCTAAAGTACAAAGAGCTGCAAGCATTATTTTGTAATCTTGCTCATTTGGGCCGCTACGCTCACTAAAAAACTCTTTATCTTGCCAAGTCAACTTTACTTGAAGAAGACATTGACTCTCATCTTGTTCTGTTATAGACACACTTTTGAGTTTTACTAGTCGATTCTGACCTGGAGAAGTAGGAGATGATTTTGTTTCGGTAACTGTGTTATTTTCCATAAACAGCGATTATGCCGCAAGATATAGATTTTTTCAATTCAGATAAACCAAAAGAAAATAAAAAGCCGGAGCGATTGCCCCGGCTTTCTACTAAAAGTAAGGTTTTTCTTACTTAACAGAAACTGTATCTACACGGAATGTAGTAATAGCACTTGAATCTGTGGTTGAGCTAAATTGTACTCTAATTGTTTGACCAGCATATGCAGCTAAGCTAAAGCTCTTTTGAGAATATGAACCAGCGGTAGCAACTTTATTTAAGTTACTATAAGTAGCTAAAGTGCCTAGCAATGTACCAGCAGAATTACGAACTTCAACGCTCATCTTGTCATAAGCTGTTGTTGTTGTTGTTTCAGCAGAAGTTACATTAAGGTAGAAGCTTAATGTTGGAGAAGTTCCTGCTGGAATAGTGATTTGTTGATAAGTTGTGCCAGTAACACTATTAGCATTACCAAAGTATATGTAGCCAGTACCAGCTTGTGGGTAGTTACCATTAGCAACATATAGAGCACCTGTGCCACTTTGTACCCAAGGACTTACACTAGTTTCAAAACCACCATTGCTAATTCTTTCTGTACCACCAGTACCACCACCGCCACCACCAGCAACAGAACCAACACCGCAAAGTCCCCAAGCATTTTGAACAGCAGTGTATTGTGTGCTAGTAGAACCATATAAAGCAGCAGCAGCATTCAATGTAGCTGTGCGAGCACCAGCAAAATCAGTGCTGGAAGTCATATAAGTTGTTAAAGCTTTGTAGAAAATAGCAGCAGCAGCATCAGCACCAATACCAGTCATTGATCCACCTAAGTGATGTGTGCCACCTTTTGCAAGTAAATAGAATGCATAATTAGGAATACCTGAGTTAGTGTGTACACCACCATTATCTGAAGTGGTATTTACATATTCACTCATATGATCTGGTTGGCTACCTCTGTGAGTATTATCTAAATAACGAAGAGCATCACCAGCAGTACCAGGAGTGTAAGCATCTTCGCCAATCATCCAAGTACGGCTGCTTTCACCTAAGGTGAAGCGTTCAACCATTGAACCTAAAATATCAGACATTGCTTCATTTAATGCACCAGATTGATTAGAGTAAACCAAGCCAGCAGTGCGCTCTGTAACACCGTGTGTTAATTCGTGACCGCATATATCAATAGAAGTAAGGGCAGTAAAGGTTGAACCATCACCATCACCGAATGTCATATATTGACCATTCCAGAAAGCATTGTTGTATGCAGTGCTGTAGTGAACGATAGAGGAAATTAAACCTGTAACACCATCAATTGAGGTAACATAAGCAGGACCACCATTACCATCAATACCATTGCGACCGTAGGTATTTTTGTAGTAATCATAAGTCTTGGTAGTGCCATAGTGAGCATCAACCATAGCTTTTTGAGCAGTAGTTGTAAAAGAACTAGTTGTGCTGCTTGCGCGGAAAATAGAAGTTGTGCCGTTATTGAATGTAAAAGTACCAACTTTGCGACCTACATCTTCTAGATAGTAGCTTGTTCCACTTTGATAACCTGTAAGGGAAAGACTGCCGTAATAGGTTGAAGTGCCTGTAACAGTTGCACTAGCAGTTTGTAAATTGTTGTATTCAGAAACCTTCTTGCCTGTGTGAGCATCGATGAAGTAAACTGGCATTGCTGTTTCAGCAGAACCATCAATACGTTGGAGTTGTACACGATAGACTAAATGATCTTTGTTATTGTGACGCATAACAAACATATCTACTTTTGGTTGAGCAGTTAAACAACCTTCACAACCATATAAACTAGTAGCTTTAGCTATAGCTTCTTCGCTAGAAAGTTTTGCTTCGGTATTAACATTAATTTTTGCAACTAAAGAATCTGTAATATTGAAAAGTGAACCATCAGAATTGAGGTGTACAATTGTTTCACCACCAAGTACTGGTACACCATTAAAAGTTTGTTGCATTTTGGTATGAGCCATTGAAAGCTCATCTACAAATACATTAGCAACTTTTAAGTCTTTGGCGCTGTCAATACCATAAGAGGTAACATATTTAGCTAAATAGTCATAACTCATACTTTTAGCTAAAGATAATTCTTGATCAGTACCTTTTTGAAAAGTTTTACGATGTGCTTGTGTATTAGTGTTTAATGTAAAAATAGCTATAAATAATCCGAAGAAGAATAGTGTTAGATATGTATATCTACGCATTGTAATTTTGCTCCTCGATACTTTTGAAGGTTATGGATTTTTACTTGTGCCCTATCTATGGCAAACATTGTGCCAATCTAATCTTATTTTTTATCTCACTAACCTATTATTTAACCATAAGCCATTTAACTATTTTATATTCAAACAAATACAGATATGCAAAAATTACTAATATGTACCACTGCTTGCATAAAAGATTACTAATATACTTTTTTCTTTACTGTATACTGAATATACATACTAAGAGCTAGCTTTATTAACTAGTTTATTTACAGGTGGTTATACCAATCTTAGTCTTTTTTATAACTGTAAAGTTATTTTACAGTAGTTTTATAGCCAGCGACTTTCTTATCCAAAACTTTTTATAAGACCAATCGATATTTATTGAAGTGTTGTATTTACAATAAATTAAATATATTTGGAGAATAATTAAATTACTGTTTAGTTACTTGACATATACTTTTTCACTAAATTAATTCACTTTAAGAAAGAGAATAAATGTAAAATTATGGTAAAAAATATAATAACTAACAAAATTTAGTATAAGAGTTAGCTCTGCATACTTATTATACAGTTACAATTTTGGCTTTTAATATAACAAGGACATTTGAAGTTCACTATAGAAAAACTATGATAGCAATTAGTTATATAAACTCTACTTCCAAGAAAATACTAAACAATTTATCTATTAAGGATATAAATGATATAAGTTCAAAAAAAGATAATTTTATATGGGCTGACATTGATGATCCAAATAGCAAAGATTTTCTTTCATTAGCAACAGAATTTGGTTTTCACCAACTTTCAATTGAAGATTGTCTTAAAGGTCATCAACGACCTAAGATAGAAGAATATAATGGATATTACTTTATGGTTTTATATGAAGCTGAAATATCAAGAAAAAATAATCGTTTAGAATTAAAAGAATTAAGTATTTTTCTTGGTTCTAATTTTGTAGTAACAGTTCATAACCAACCAATCAATTCATTAAATTTGGCTCATAGGCTCTGGCCTGAATGGTCAAGCCGAGGAACTGTAGGAACAGGAACATTGGCTTATATATTGATGGATGCGATAGTTGATAATTATATGGTAATTTTAGATTCTGTAAGTGATGAAATAGATGATTTAGAAGAAAAGCTTTTTAGTGATTTTCAGCCTCAACTAATAGAAGAACTTTTTCGTGTAAAAAAACATCTGCTTTATCTGCGACGCTTTATTTCACCAATGCGAGATGTATTAAATGTAATGTTGCGGCGTGAACAACCTCTATTCTCTACAGAGACTTATGTTTATTTCCAAGATGTTTTTGATCATTCAATTAGAGTGGCAGACACAATAGACTCATTACGTGAAATTTTAAGTTCAATAATGGATGTATATTTATCTCTTTCAAGCAACAGAATGAATATAATAATGAAACGGCTAACTTCAGTTTCTACAATATTAATGTCTATTACAGTAATAGCAGGCATTTATGGAATGAATTTTGATTATATGCCTGAACTAAAATTTCGTTATGGATATGTTTATGCTTTGTCTTCTATGGTAATAGTAGGTATACTACTATATATATATTTAAGGAAAATCAAATGGCTATAGAAAAAGAGTTAGCTAAAAGTAATAGTGAAACTAACAAAAGCACACTTGAAAAAGAATCTGCTGAAACTCCAAATAATGGGCTAATAAAAGTAGATACTGGAAAACTAACCCCGCCTAAACACTTTTTGGATGAGTTAGAAGAAGAAAAACCTATTTGGCAAATCGAGCCTATAACATTGATAATTTTAATTTTAGCTATAGTTTTTATTTCTTTTATTACAGTTTTAGTTTCTCGTATGCCTCAAAAATAAAAGCTCTTTGCAAATTTATAAAGTAACAGTGACTTAGGAAAAAAGACAAATTATTTAGTAAGTTAATTTTAGTTTTTATAAGAAGCTAAGCCCAATTACAATAAAACCTACAACAAATAAAAACAAAATAGAGATAAATAATATATCTCTAACGGTTAAACCCGCATAAATAACTCGATTCATATCTAGAAGGGCTTTAACATTTGCAACTTTATCTTCTGGATTTTCCGCATTTTGATTGATTTTATCTTCGGTTTTCTCTGTAGCTTTTTCCACAATTGCTGGAGTTTCAGCTTTTCCAGCAGCATTAGCAGGCGGAGTTGCAGTTTCTTGCTTTTGTTCTGCTTTTCCCTTATCTTTGTTATCAACCTTGTCTATTACTTTGTCATTATTCTTTATAGTAATTGGTGGAGGGACACCTATCCAATTATCTCCAGAAATAGAATTACGATCATAAAGAATAAGTTTTACTCCTCCTACATTAGTAGGAATACCAAAAGAGATTTCATCTCCATTATGAAGTTTTCTACTACCGGCAATTCTAACACCATTAATAAAAACCCCTGTTTGACTATTTAAATCATAAACAGATATTCCAGCCCAATCCATTCTTATTTTAGCGTGTGTTGGACTAATTGAAGAATGATCAATTTGAACTTGGCAATTTGGGCTACGTCCTACATAAACTTCACTAGTACTACCTCGTAATTCAACTCGTTGCCCATCTTTTTTGCCTCCTACCATCACTAAATAAGAAGATTCTTCCCCAGGATCAAGGCCACGAATGACATCTTGAAAACTAGTTGGCATTGAAGCAAAAGCATTAGCAACTTCATCTTCATCAGTTAAAGGATCTTTTAAAGGCTCTTTTAAAGCCTCTTTCAAAGGTTCTTTTTTAACAGTTTCAATAGGACGAACATTGGCAGATGGAACTCCACCACCAGGAGGAATTGTTGGACTAGCAGAAACAACATTAGGAGTGGCTACTTTAGGAGCTGTTACTTTAGCAGGTTGAACTACAACAGCTTGTTCTTGTTCAATGATAACAAGGATTTGATACTCACCTGCAACTATCAAATCTCCATTCTTAAGCTTGATACGCTTATCTCTTTCAACTCTATTTTGATTAAGCAATGTACCGTTAGAGCTTTTATCTACTAAAAAGAAAATATCATTTTCATGAATAATTAATGCGTGTTCTTTAGAAACATGTGCTGAAGTTAAGTAAACATAGCTAGATGGGTGGCGACCAATTGTCACAATATCTAAGTCTGGAGGAAGGAATTTTTCCAATACAACTTCTTTTGAGCTCAAATTAGTCACTTGTAATTTCGCGCCCATCTTACACCCACTATAAAAATTTATCTGAATTTATATTCTGATTAGCAATTAGAATTTAGAATTTAGTGTTGTCATTGTGAGCAAACTTGTCAACAGTGTCAAGTTGTTTTCTTTATCTTTTCCTTATCTTAGAAAATTAGATTTCAAATAAGTTAAAAGTAGTAATATGTAACTCCATCTATGTCTTCCGAAAAATCACTAGTATATTTTTGCTGGTAAACTGACTATTATAATCCTGACATCTTACATAACCCATTTATATAATCCATAAGGATATATGTTATACTATTTTTAGTAAGTTTTTTGCAATTAATCAAAACTAAACTGAATATAATCAATTAGAATAAATGTTCACTACTATATATATTAAGTATATTGCTTTAGTTTTTTATAAAGAAGGATTTAATACTATATCTTTGTATATTATTTTAAATTTAAAAATTTTCTTTAAATTTAACAATTCAGTAGTAGAAAAATTTTGTTGTTAGTAAGATTTTTATTTCAGAAAATATTTGCTGCAAAAGGCTGACAATAATAATATAGTTCTATTCTCTTGCTTGAAATAGAACACCTTTAGAGTAGGATTTGTTATGGAGTGCAGTTATGCCTGGTTATAGTCATATAGAAGAATTTATCCAAAAATTAAAAAGCAAAAATATTCCCTTACAACAAAATCTTCTTTATGAACTCAACAATACTAAAGATATTAAGGCAACAGAATATTTAATTACTGCATTGAAAGACGAAAGTGCAATAGTACGTGCTAGTGCAGCTGAAGCTTTAGGAGACTTAGGTGATATTAACGCAGCAGAACACCTAGTAGAAGGATTAATAGATGTTGATTCAGAAGTTCGTAGACAAGTAACTATAGCATTAAAGAAATTAGTTGAACCTCTAATTGCTGCACTAAAAAGTCCCAATAGTGATGTTCGTTGTGATGCCGCCGGAGTGTTAGGAGAAATAAAAGATTTACGTGCTGTTGAGCCTTTGATTGCTGCTCTCAGAGATTCTGATGAATCAGTTCGACAAAATGCAGTTTGGTCACTTGCCCAACTAAAAGATCCTCGTGCTGTTGAGCCAATGATTGCTTTATTAAATGATGAAAGCTCCACTATTAGGTTAAATGTAGCTAGTGCTTTAGGAGAGTTTAAAGATTTACGTGCCGTTGAAGCTTTACTTGTTGCTATCAACGATTCAAACACAGAAGTAAAACAAAATGCTATTTGGGCTTTAGGCTGTCTAAAAGACATACGTAGTATAAAAGCTCTTGTTAATAAGTTAAAAGATCCTGACAGCAATGTAAAAATGATAACAATTAAAGCACTTGCTGAAATTAGAGAATATGAAACACTAAAAGAACTAATAAACCTGCTCTATTATGATGACAACACAGAAACAAAAGAGATGGCAGCTTCTGCACTAGCAGCTTTGGGGGTTAACTATAATTATGTTGCAACAGCCTTACCTTTAGCCTTAAAAGCTAAAAAGCCAGAAATTAGATATGCAGTATTAGGAGCAATGGCCCAATTAGATAACCCAGAACTGATAAATGACATTATTGGAGCTCTTAAAGATGAAAGTCCAGAGGTGCGAAAACGAGCTGTTTATGCACTTGGAACTAAAAAAAGCGATAAAGCTTTAGCTGCACTTTTAGAAACCATCCGTAATTCAAATGAAACTACTGAAATTCGCTATTTTGCTGGTTATTCAATAGCTAAACTTGATGATTTAAGAGTTGTACCTATCTTGATTAAACGTCTTGGAGATGAGGATATTGATACTAGAGTAGGAGCAATTATTGCTCTCAGCGAAATGAAACAAGATTATGTTGTTAGTAAATTAATTGCTGCTCTAAATAATTCTGTAGAAAATAATGATTATGCTCGTGAATCAGCAGCCTTAATACTTGGAAAAATAAAAAGTGAACATGCTGTTAAATCCTTAGTTGCAGGGTTAACAGATAAATGCACTGCTGTAAGACAAAGAGCAGGAGAAGCTCTAGTAAAAATTTTAGATTTTGAGGCAGTTAAATATCTAATTGTAGCCTTAGCAAGTGATGATATTGAAATAAGACAAACTTCTGTCTTTAACCTTGCTAGAATAAAAGATATACGGGTTTTTTATAAATTACTAGAATTCCTTGAAGAAGCTACGGTTGATAGTCGTGCTGGAGCAATAGTTGCATTTACAGAGATGAAAGAGCTGCCTATAATTGATCTTTTAATAGAGTCTCTTACATATAATAACCCTAATGTTAGAGAAGCTATTGCTATTACCTTAGGTAGATTAGCTGATCAGCGCGCAGTTGAGCCACTAATAAACTTACTAGAAGATGATATTTCTACTGTACGCTACCATGTGATTGATGCTTTGGCTAAATTAAATAATAAAAAAGCTATAGAGCCACTAATAAAACTACTAAGTGACGAAGAAGTAGATATAAGGCGTAAGGTAGTAGAAGTATTAGGTAATTTTGGTGATGAATCTGTAATAGAACCTTTAAGAAAAGCGCTTAAAGACCCATCCAATGCTGTACAAGATGCTGCAAGAGAAAGTTTATTGGGACTTTATCGTAATTAAAGCTTAACTTATAGGAAACTTAAAATATTTAAGCAAACTTTTATTGTGTTGCTTCTCATCTTATGGCTTTATAAAGATAAATTAGGTAAAAGCATGCAAAAACACATTAAAACAATTCTTCTAGCAACAATACTTTGTTTATCAACCATATCTATATTTAGCTTTACTCCTTCTAATGCCGCTATTTTACAAAAAGCCCTAACAAAAGCAGAAGTCTTAAAAAAATTAGAATCAGCTAGTAAACATGAAATAGTACAAGGAGATATTGCAGCTGAGATTAACGAACGTGGAATAGACTTTCCTCTTACAGATGATTTGCTAAAAGAATTCCGTCGCGCTGGAGCAAAATCTATTGTTATAGATGCTTTGCTAAGAGCTTCTTCAAACAAATCTATGCCTGCAACAGATTTACCTGGGGATAATATCACTGATGCCAATGGTCAAGTAGATCCTGATAGAGAAGCTAAAAGAATCGCAGCATTGCCCATAATTGAGCAAGCTCGTCATTACGCTTTAAGTTACGTAGAAGAATTACCTAATTTTATTGTTAATCAAAAAGTTTTTCGATATGTGCGTGAGCCTAATGGTCAATGGCGTGCACGCGATACTTTAGACATAGAAGTTACATATGAAGCTAGTAGAGGAGAAAGTTATAAGCTTAAAGCCGTCAATGGCAGACCTGCTAGTAATAACTATGATAACGTTGGTGGTGCTAGTTCTACAGGGGAATTTGGAACTGTTTTAGTTGCACTCTTTAGGCCAGAGGCAAAAGCTGATTTTAAACAAGGCCCTACAGATCGTATTGATGGACGCAAAGCCATAATATATGACTTCCGTATTTTAACTCGTAATTCTTCTTATCAAGTTACAGAAACTAGAACTAACCAATCGGTAATTTCTGGATACAAAGGTAGTATTTGGGTAGATGAAGAAACTAAAAGGGTTCTCCGCATTGAACAATCAGCTGATGATATTCCTCCAAACTTCCCTATAACTGTTTCAGAATCAGCAGTTGATTATGCTTGGTTTGAAATAAATGGTGAAAAGTTTTTGCTTCCTAAACATGCTGAGCTAATTATTGGCTCTGACAAAGACCGTCTCTACAGCCGTAATGTATTAGAATTTACCAATTATCGCAGATTCGATACAGATATCCGTATTGGTGGTGCTGATGATAATTAGATCTGATTTACTCTAAATATTCTTGTAACTGACTATATATTTGTTCTGTACTACTAAATTGAAAAGCAGTTAAGCCAACTTCACGAGCAGCTAAGATGTTGGCTTCCCTATCATCAATAAACACACATTCACTAGCCTTTTTCTGGATCAAACCTAATGTAGCTAGATAAGCTTCATGCTGAGGCTTACGCAAACGAAGTTTATAGGAAACAGAATAACCTTGAAAAAATCTATCTAATGCTAATCTTATTCGTACTTCTTCAAACCAATAAGAGTAATTTGAGTGTATCCATAAAGAGAACCCTCTGTTGTGAAGCTCTGTTAAAAGCTCTTCCATGCCTTCTATGTAACAATAAGCCTCAAAAATTGCTTGCTTTAGTTTGTTAGGATCTTCAAGCTTTCGATTAGAATTTGGCAAGAAAAATTGCTCAAAATATTCTTGCTCACTTACCTCACAAACCTCAAATTTAGGCCAAATGTTGGGATTTTTTATCTTATAAAGCTCCTCTAATGGCATGTTAAAATACTTAGGAAAAAGTGTGTAAAAGGGATCTACTACAATAGTATCCATTAAATCAAAAATTAATATAGGAAATTTCATAAATTAGTTAGGTTTTTCTTGTTTTTCGATTGCAAGTCTTAGCCAATTCCCCAAAATAGAGCCTGCTGCTCCTAATCCACAAACAATCAAAGCATAGTTGTAAGATTTGCCTGGGATTGCAGCTAAAGCAAATTTTTCTGTTAACTCAGGTAAAGAAAGGACTGCTAGCCCACAACAAGCTGAGTAAAAAGGTACAGCAGCAGAATACCAAAGTGTACTTTTGGATTTAAATATATAAGAAGCTAAAAAGCCACTGACAGTAAAACATACAAAGGTTATTTTACCAGTCCAGCCAATAAAAACCCCAAACCCTAATCTTAAAATAGCAGCTACTACCATAGTTACAATCAAACAAGGAGCTAACTGATTTAATAATATTTTTGAGTTAACTTGTTTTGGAGTTGGTTTAATAGCCATTTTGCGAAATACTATTTGAGTATCAGCCAGCCAGGCAGCAGAATATGTAAGCAATGTAGCTAGTAATATTAATGTTGATTCTATTGCAAAGGTTATCCATGCTTCTTCTTTTGTAGCATAAAGACGCTGACCAACAGGAGTAGCAGTATTAATAGCAGATATACCTATAACAGCTAACGTCAAGGAAAAAGCCATACCTGGAAGCCCTGGAGTATGTTTCCAAGAAGTTAATGAAGTAACTCCTCCTACTATAAAACCTATAAGGCATATAACTAGTATTTTAGTTAACCAAAAATCACTTTCAGTTACAGAAATAAAAGGAAATTTGGTAAGCCCTAAAAAATAGCCTAAAGTGTAACCTGTTGTTACACCTACTGTTAAAGCAACAATTTGTCTAGTCATGATTGATTATTTTTCTTTGCAGCTTGAAATTTTAAGTTGCTCAATTCTTTCTAAGACTACTTCGATCCAGTTTAGTTGATCTGGTTTTATTTGGACAACAGGAAATCCATGTTTTTCCCCTTCTAATTTAACCCCTTCACTATCATCAACATGCAAATCTATAGCAAATGCTGGAGGATATTTAGAAACCCCTTTAGGAGATAGTCCAGTTTCTATCATTCTTTCATGCAACTGGTAGTTGACAATTCCTTCTACTTTAATTCCGTAGAGTGTAAGCCAAAGCCTTATATATCTTGGAGAACGAGTGGAAGAAGTGTAAATCCAAACACTACATCCAAGTTCTTTTAGTTTTTCCATCAAAAATATACTGCCAAAGCGAAGCCGATCACGAAACCAAAATCTAAGCAACCAAGCTAAAAGGTCTCTTTCATGTGGAACGTTTGGATCTCGGCAAACTAGTGTGTCATCCAAATCAAAAGAAACTCGCATATGCTTACGTATTTTCAATCATAGAAATTGCTAATTTAATTGCTTGAATGGTATTTTGGACTTCCGCTAGATGAGTGCGAAAACAAAGTATTGCAACTCGTAAAACTACTTGCCCATCAATAGTAGTACTAGAAATAAAAGTCTTTCCTGTTGCATTAATTTCTTTTAATAGTTTTTTATTAGTTTGGTTAACATCGCCTGTTTTAGGCTGGTAGCGAAAAGCCACAACTGAAAGTTGAGGCTCAGCTATAATTTCAATACTAGGAATCTTTTTTAATTCTTCACATGCCCAAATAGCTAAATCTAACTTTTCATCTAGGTATTCCCGGAAACTAGCAGCACCATAAAGCTTTAGCGGTAACCAAACTCTTAACCCTCTAAAACTTCGAGTTAGTTCTGGGGAATAATCATTAAAATTTACTATTTCTTCATTTAAGTCTAAATCTTGAAGATAATTAGCTGTTACCTGATGAGCTTGTTTAAGTAAATCACCATCACGAACTAATAAACAACCTGTCCCATAAGGCAAAAACATACCTTTATGGGGATCTAATGTAATAGAATCAGCTTTTTCAATACCTTGGAAAAGTTCTTGACCTCTCTCAGTAAGTAAGAAAAAACCACCATATGCAGCATCAATATGTAACCAAAGGTTATATTCTTGTGCAATACTAGCTAATGTACTTAATGGATCTACAGCTCCAGTGTTAGTAGTTCCTGCACTTCCAACAATCAAGAAAGGTTGAAGTCCAGCATCTTTATCAGCTTGAATATTCTTCAATAAATCTTCTGTTTTTATACAGAAATTTTTATCTGAAGCAATCATTCGTACATTTTTAGGAGGAAACCCTGCTAATAAAGCGGCTTTTTGAATAGAAAGATGAACTTGATCAGAGGCATAAATAATGCCTGAGAAAAAATTTTCTGGTAGAAGTGTCCGACGCGCAGTCACAATAGCAGAAAAGTTTGCCATTGAACCACCAGAAGTAAGAATACCTTTTGCTGTTTTTGGGTAATTTGCAAGTTTGCACAACCACCTAATCACAGTTAACTCAACTTCCACAGCTACAGGGGCAACACCTCCAACACCTGCATAACGATTGCTTGCAGCAGCAATTAACTCACCTACTGCTGCTGCAAACACTCCTCCACCTGGAATATAAGCTTGGTAAGTTCCTCCTGCTGTATTAACAGCACAACCAATTATATCATTACGAATTAAAGGAAGTATTTCTTCTAATGGGGTTGCTTGTTCTGTTATAGAGTCACGAATTGAAGCTAAGTGAGAACTTATATTATTAAGATTGGAAGAAGGTTCATCTGCCATGTTAGAAAGATATTTGACAATCAAATCTGAAGCTTGATTAACTAAACTTAACATTTCTTTTTCTGACAAATCTAAAACATGTAGACGAGATTTTCCTTCTACTCTCATAGCTTAACTATTTACCTTCATTTAGAGTGTTTTATTAATGTCGACTTCCACGACGAATGTCTCCGCGACGAACTTCGTCAATGTCATAATCACGTAATTTATTACCTGGCCCGCGTTTTTCATCCATTTCACTTTTACCGCTAGCACGGCGCAAAATACGCAAAGCGCGATCTTTTATCTTCTTTACTTCCCTTCTTCCATCCTCAAATTCTATTTCCACAGCAGGAGAAATTGGATCAGGAACTAACTTAATAATTGTTCCGTAAAAAATTCCATTAGCTCCAGCAAATGAAATCTCATCGCCTACTCTATATTCAAAGTTAGTAGTTTGACCACCAGTAGCTTGATTATTTGTTTTATTTTGAGGTTTATTTACAGCAGTTTGAGGTTTATTACTAGCAGGCGGTTTAGTGTTATTTTTATTATTCATCTTAAACTTGCCTCCATCGCTTAATTACTAGCCAACTTGCTTTGGCATTTCAATAAAAGTTTTCTTATATTACTATGATTTTACTTTTTAGGAAAACATACCTCTTCAAATGTAGTAACTCAATATTAAACAACAGGAATTATCTATGGAAAAAACAGCTATTGTCGGAATTATAATGGGAAGTAAATCTGATTTAGAAACAATGAAAGAAGCAGCAAAGATATTAGAACAATTTCAAATTAGTTATGAAATGAAAATTGTTTCAGCACACCGTACGCCAACTTTGATGTATGAATATGCTAGAACTGCTCAAGAAAGAGGACTAGAAGTTATAATTGCAGGAGCTGGTGGTGCAGCCCATTTGCCAGGCATGACTGCATCTTTAAGCACTTTACCTGTTATTGGTGTTCCTGTGGAGTCCCGTACATTAAAAGGAATAGATTCTTTACTTTCAATTGTTCAAATGCCTGCTGGAGTACCTGTGGCTACAATGGCTATTGGAAACGCTAAAAATGCGGGATTGATGGCAGCAAGAATACTTTCTATTAAATATAAAGATATTGCCATTAAATTAAAAGACTATATGTTAAGTGTAGAAGCAGAAGTAAAAGCATCCATACTAGAATAATCAAGTAATAATACTTGTTTTATACTTTCACTACTATAAATAACTTGGGAGCGGGCTGGTACTACTAGGTAAAGTACCAGGTAAATAGTTTTGTAAGGCTGTTGCTAATGCACGCAAAGCAGCAACACGTAATCCACAAGTTGTTTCTTCACAAATAATTCTATCTTCTGAAGATATGCTTAACCGAGCACGATATATAGTTTGATCTGAATATGGTTCAACACTTAAATCCAAACAAAAAATATTCATAGTGCAAAAGGAGACAATATCTTCTAAACGTGGAATAAAAACCATTTTTTCACTTTCTTCTTTGGTAAAAAGCCCTTTTTTGCTTAATTCTTCTATTAAACCATTTATTTCGTTGTCAATTAAATATATACAATCAGGAAACAGCACTTGCCAAAAGAGTTCACAATCTTCTGTTACACAAAATTGATCTCCCAAACGCCATTTATGGCGTAATTTAAAGTGATGTAATTTTAGTGAAGCTTCTATCAATTCAATTGAAAATTGTAAAGTATCTTTGATCATACTTAGTGTTTGATAACTACTAGTAAGCTTATTAAATAGTACGAGTCTAAACTGAGCTAGCCAAAATATGCAAGGTAAAACTAGGAAAACAAACTACAATAGAATACAACAGTTGATTTTTATTACTTTGGTTTGCAGAAGTTGTATTTTATAATGTATAAGATATTCAAAGTTTTTCCAACAAAACACAAATCCAATCTTACATAAATTTAGCAAACCAAGGTTGTTTATTTAGCTTTAATAATATAAAAACTATTCTAGTTTCTTACTTTAATAAACCTAAATTTATTAGGATTTCCTGAGGGAGAAAAATAACGCATGTCAAGTGAGCAAGAACAAATAGCTTATCTTGATTTTATAGATGAGGATAATCTTCCTTGTCGAGTAGAGATTCTGCAAAATTCATTTTCTATAGGCCGGGCTTATGAAAATGATTTGCGAATAGAAGATTCTCGCATTTCTCGCCGACATGCGGAAATTGTTAAAATTTGGGGTGGGAAATATGTTTTTAGAGATAAAGATAGCAAATGTGGAAGTTTTATCAATGGATTGCGAGTTCATGAACATATTCTTAATACAGGAGATGAGATTGTTTTAGGAGGATTAAATACCACTAAATTAACTTTTGGCTATGGTCTTAAAAGAACATCTTTTTCTACATTAGACACTCAAGCTACTGATAGTCGTGCGCCGCTCGATGTAAGCCCTGAATTACGTGGAGCAACTGTTATTACAGATTTACAAACAAGGTTTCTTAATACTGCTTTAATGCAGAAACCAGAATATGTTACAGCTACAACCCTACAAAGGCTAACTTCACTTTATGAAATTACTCATAAACTGCTTCCTGCTCAAACAGTGGATGAGCTTGCAGAAATCTGGTTAAGTGAGCTTTTTAAAGCCTTACCAATAGACCAAGGGGCTATTCTGTTACATAACCCAGCAACAGATCGACTAGAAGTGGTTTTAGCCAATAGTAAAGAGAAAAAAGCAATTAACAGTAATATAGTTAGTAATACTATAGCTGAACATACCTATAAAGAAAATGTAGCTATTTTAACTCATGATGCTACTAGTGATGAGCGATTTGCTTCAAATGTAAGTGTTATTTTAGAAAATATTAGATCTGTACTATCAGCACCAATTAGTTCAAAGTTAAGAGTTTGGGGTGTAATTTATTTAGATAGCAGAACTAAAACTGCTTTATTTAATTCTGAAGATCTAGAATTTCTAATGGCAACAGCTAGAGAAGCTGGACTTGTACTTGAAAATTTAAAGTTAATAGAAGAATTACGAGCAACTCAAGAACAACTGATAAAAACCGAAAGATTAGCTACTATTGGTAAACTTACTTCTGCTATTTCTCATGAAATCCGCAACCGGTTAGCGTTGTTGACTGGTGTTGAATTTATTGAAATGAAATATAGTGATGATCCTGAAGTAAAACAATTTACTAATATGGTATTAGAAGGGCAACGTCGTGCTTTGGCTTTGGTGGAAGAAATTAGGGCCTTTGCACGCAATAGAACAGAGCAATATGAAAAGACTCGTAAAGCCATTGTTCCAGCTATAAAGAAAACAATATCTATAATCAATCTTGATCCTGCTGTAGCTAAGCGAACATTAACATTTAACTATGCTAGCGAGCCAGAGTTAGTTTTTAACGAAGAAAAAATTGAACAAGTAATAATTAACTTAATTCGCAATGCTGTTGAAGCTACAAAGGAATATGAAGGTAAAGTAGATATTAATTTAACTACTATAGACAAAAATTTACTAATACAAATAAAAGATAATGGGCAAGGAATTCCTCCAGAAATTATGTCTTCTATATGGGAGCCATTCTTTACCACCAAAGGAGAAGAAGGAACTGGTTTAGGACTAGAGATTTGCAGACGCATTATTGAAGCTCATAATGGTTCAATAAGTTGTGAAAGCCAGTTAGGAGTAGGAACTTGTTTTAGCATTAAGCTACCTTTAGACAATTTTTAAATAAAAATAAAAATAAATTAAAGATCAAGAAATTCAAGTCTTGTTTGATTTGGAATCTATATGTATTATAAACAATCTACTATAAAGTTAGCTTTATTTTACAAAGACAAATTAATTAACTAATGAGGTGTTTATGAGTGGGGGCATTGTTTCAACGCTATTAGTAGGTCTCACCGATGTTGGATTAGTACGTGGAAATAATGAAGATATGTTTTTGATGGTTGAACCAGAATCAGGAATGTTATTGGAAAATAACTATAAACTAATACGTCCTGTAGAAAAACATAATGTTCTGCTGGTGGTTTCTGATGGTATGGGTGGATATGAAGGTGGAGAAGTTGCTAGTTTGCTTACAGTTGGAGCGGTTAAAAATGAACTCCTCAAACTACCTAAGCAATTATCCCCGCAAAGCCGTTTAGAAGCAGCAGTAGAAGAAGCCAATCGTACAGTTTCTTATCATCGTAGTTTAGATCCCAAATTAGCAAATATGGGAGCTACAGCCACAGCAGTGTTGGTTGAGCAAGATATAGCTTATGTTGCAGAAGTAGGTGACTCACGAGCTTATATTATTCGTGATGGTCGAATCAAACAATTAACAACAGATCAGACCATGATTCAAATGTTAATTGACTCTGGGGCTATTTCTGCTGAATCTGCAGCAACAAATAAAAACCGAAATATTTTACTTCAGGCAATTGGTAGCCAAGAATTTTTACAAATAGCTGTTACCTCCATCAAACTTCAAGTTAATGATATTTTATTACTTTGTAGTGATGGTCTTTCAGGTAAGCTTACTGCTAGTGAAATGAAAAAATTAATTGATTCTAGCAGTAGCCTTTTAGAGGCAGGCACAGGAATGATTAATTTAGCTAAAGAACGTGGAGGAGACGATAATATCACGGTAATTTTAGCTAAGTTTGAAGGTTCAGGACTACAAACTAAGTTAGGTGCTGGTGGAGTAGCAGGTACTTTAACTAAACAAATTAAAGTTCTAGCCCGGTTTGATCCAGAACAAGAAGCAGAAGCTAAACCAAGAAGAGAAGTTCGTCCTGCAAATTTCCAAGATTGGTTATCCTCTGCTGTAATAGATGCCTTTGCCCGTACAGAAGAACAAAAAGAAGCTCTAGCAGCACTTGGTAAGTTTGGAGATTACGTAGTTTTTAGAAAAGGCGATGTGCTACATGTTGAACCAGGTGGAACGGCAAAAGAGCATTATTGGTTGGTTGATGGTCGTTATAGAGTAATGGCAGATAACCAAAGAGGTGAAAAACAATCTCTGTTCTTTTTAGTTCCACCTACAGACCGACGTTCTGATGATATTATACAAGCAGGTGAAGCTTTTGTTTGGGTAAGAAGACAATTCTTTATTTCTAACCTTTCTATGTTACAACAACAAGCTCGCAACCCTATTATCAGATGCGAAGATGATAAAAATATTGCAATACATATTAATGCAGATTTATTTGATCAGCTTGCTCCAATATTAGGAGATCGTTTTATTGCTACAGTAAGACACTCTTAGTCGTAACGTTAAGCAATTTTTTGATAGAGCTTACAATTTGTTTAGTTGTTAATTAGGCCAAGTAAAGTTGTTATCTGTTTTTCTAATAAAGATAACTTTTCTTGGCCTTTTTCTGATTTAATTTCTTCTTTTAGAGAATCTATTGTTTGCTTACTAGATAATAAAATCTGGTAAAAATCTTGAGAAAAATTATTTATTTTTGATATATTTTTTTCTTGGGTTAATTCATCTTGTAACCTCTTAACTCTCAAAGCAGAATTAAGTCTAGCAGTCAGTTCAGTAATTCGATAAGGCTTGTTAATATAATCATGTGCACCTATCATTAACCCAGTTATTTGGTCGTTAATAGTAGCTTTTGCAGTAACAAAAATTACTGGTATTTCTTTAATTATTGGTATTTCTTTTAGCTTTTGACAAACCTCTAAACCTGACATTTCTGGCATCATTACATCCAATAAAATTACGTCTGGAAACTCTATAGGAGCAATCTTGAGAACTTCCTTTCCATTGCCTACAGCTGTAACTTTATGACCTAATTGTTGTAAGAAATCATAAAGAAACTGTCTTGTGTCATCCTCATCGTCAGCAATAAGGATTTTTGCTGGCTCAGATTTAATCACTAAATTCTACCTCTATACCTAAAAAAATTAACACAAAGCTCTATCTTAATTTAAAACAGAACTTTGTGTTAATTCTTTAGAAAAATCAAAATTAATTTGCGTTAATTAAATTTATACCATCACTATGAGTTGTAACTAATTTCTCAACTTTTTCATTTACACCTAATTGGAATAAGTTTTCAAAGTTAAACTGTATTATCTCATCAGGATTATCTAAATTAAATTGGAAAAACTCTCCTGCAACTGTACCTACATAAATCTTTGTTCCATCCTGACTTGTAGCAAATGCATTTAGAGAATTTACATACTCTCTATCTAAGTTAACTTGGAACAAGTCTGCTGAAACTACACTAATATGACCGGGTTTTTGTATATGGCCGGGTTTTTGTATATGGCCGGGTTTTTGTATATGGCCGGGTTTTTGTATATGGCCGGGTTTTTGTATATAAACTCGATTAGTGTTTGAATTATATTGAAGATTTATAGCTAGTTCTTTAGAATCATCAATATCATTATCAGCTAGACCTGGCAAATATTGGCGTGCTACTGGGCTAGCAGTGTTTACATCATAACAAGAGACATAACCTTTGTTAGAAGATGCAACATAAACTTTGCTACCATCTTTATTAAAAGCTACTTTTGATCCAAAACCAATCACTTCGTCTGAAAGTAAATTTATCAAAGCATTTATTTCTAAATGCCCTTCATCTGTAAGAGTATAAACATACAATGAATATTTACCATCAGATTGTTTAATTACTCCTAGTCTATGATTTACTGAATCATAGGAAATACTTTCCAAACGATTTTGAGCACTATATGCTCCTATAGCAACGTTTTCTTGAAATAGTATTTGTCCAGTAGTAGTGGAAAAAACAAATACAGAGCTCTTATTGTTATAAATAGCATATTTACCATCTGCAGATAAGCCAACATCATCTGGTAAAACACTATCATCTTCAGAGATAGGAACTGCAAAATTAATAAAAACTTGATGATTAGTGTCAAAAGTTCCATCGTTATTGATAGGAACTGTAACAATGGAAGCTTCATCAGCTACAGTGGAAGTGGCAGAAATAACTAGCAAGTTATTTGATGTTATCGCCAAATTAGTAGGATTGATACCTGAAGGCTGAGTATCAAACCGACTAATTATTTTTCCTGTTGTAGAATCAAAACTATAAACATAGTGTCCATTAGATCCATCTGCCTCGCTATAAGCGGCAACTAAGCCCACATGACCATCTTGAGTAAACACAATGTTGTTAGCTTCTGATAATTTGCTTGATATTTGGGATGTTGTATTAGGTGTAATAGCTTTAGAGTCAGCTTTAGCAGACCATATACAAAACAATGATGCACAAACACATAATAACAAAGCTAGAGTTTGATATTTGAAACGGATTCTCATAACCTTACTCATATAAATTAAAGCAGTTAACTAATCTTGCCCTAATAACATGCCTCGCTTCCACGATTAATGTCCAGGTTTTACTATATTTGCAGATTTAATTTCTTTCTTACAATGACCAGGTTTAACAATTGCAGATGCAGCAACTACCGTAGTAGTTACTACTAATGCGACTCCAAGAAGCTTAAATAAATTTTTTGTATTCAACATTTTTCCCTGCCTGTTTATCTAGTAAGCTTTACTACAACTACTTTTGATTAGAAATTTAATATATACTCGATTTTTAACATATAAGAAAACAAAAAGTCAAGGATTTACAACATTTAAACTAGCTATACCCCCAAAAACACATTCTTAAAATGAAGTTTAAGAATATGTCGTTTATAATCATTACTAACACTATTGTTAGCAAATAGTTAGAATTAAGTGACTCTCTATTACTAGAGTTTATTTACTCTTTGAGAAAGAGGTTCACACCCCTTTTCAGTGATCAAAAAGACATCTTCTATTCTGACACCAAATTCTCCTGGTAAATAAATTCCAGGTTCTATTGTAACTACATTCCCAATTTGCAAAGGAAAATTATTCCCTTTTACTAAATAAGGGGCTTCATGGCCATCCATACCTAAACCATGCCCTAAACGATGAGTAAAATACTTTCCATAACCAGCTTTCTCAATCACTGTTCTAGCTGCATTGTCTACAGCCTGACATTCTACTCCAGCACGTGCAAGCTCTACAGCAGCTTGTTGAGCTTGCCAAACTATATTATAGATTTCTTTGTACTTAGCAGAGGCTTTATCTCCCCAAAATATTGTTCTAGTTATGTCAGAATTATAACCACTAACTTCACAACCTGCATCTATCAAAACTGTTGTGGCACGAGATAGTTTTAGCTCACTTGGCCCTCCATGAGGTAAAGCAGAATTAGCACTAAATTGAACTAATCCCCCTCCTCCAGCTCCTCTCTTCCTCATCTCCTGAGAAACTACTGCTCCTATTTCTATTTCTGTCTTTTCTTCAGCTAAAACTAAATGAGTAGCAGCAATAGATTCTAAGGTAATTATATTAGCTTTTTTGATTGCAGCTAATTCCTCCTCGGATTTTTGCATACGTAAAGTAGAAAATATATTTTCTGCATCTACAAATTCAAAATTATTAGGAGCATTTGCACGTAATTTCCAATAAACACTTAAATCTGTTGAAGGCTCAAGACCAATGCGAGTTGCCCCCATTTTCTTAAAAAGACTTATTGTAAGTTGATAAGGATCTTCGTACTCTTCCCAGGTAACAGTTTTTATATTGTTATTAGCTCGGTGTATTCGCTCTTCTTCAAATGCTGGAGTAACTACAATAGGGTCAGAGGTTTGAGGCAATATTAAAGCAATTAATCTTTCACTACGCCCTAGTTTAAGCTTAGAAAGATAAGTCATGTTTTTGCTAGGTAAAGCAAACAGAACATCTATCTTAGCTGCTTGCATTTGCTCACGTGCACGAGTTATACGAGTGGGTATAATTTTGTTTATCCCATCTTGGATACTATCCTCTATTATAGAAGCATAACTACTAAGGCTAGCTATATTAGGAATAGTCAACAACCCTGCTGTTACCAAACTAATTTTAGATAAAAAGTTACGTCTTTGCATTTAGGTTTATTTTCCTAGTCTTTTAAAATTTATTTGCTTATCAACTATAATAATTTTTGATTAATTAACTGGTTCTCCCATTAAAACAAAAGCTCCCCATTGGCTAGGACTTTTATGTTTTTCACGCAATTTTAATAAAGCCTTATGATAGCTCATTGTTATATCAGAAGTCTTTTTAAGTTGTTCATAAAAAGCTTCCATAAAAGTACTAGTAATTTTACCATCTGTCTGCCAAAGACTTAGCAGTGTAGCAGAATTATTATTTAGAGCTAATGTATTTGCTAAGAAAGATAGTCCTGTTCCATTGCCACCGCTAAACCCAGATTGATTTGCAGTTAAAACAATTAAGTTATTATTTGTAATACAATTCTCTAATTCAACTAATGTTACAACTCCATTATGAATGTTGGTACCTTGTTCATTTGTTTGCGGAGTAACTAATATAAAGCTTTTCAGTGGCTGCTTATCACTTAAATAGCTATACGCAATAATATGTAAAATATGTTTTCCTTTTGCTTCTTCACATAAACTAGATTTAACAGAATTTACACCAATCAATGATTTAGCTTTAAAGTTAGTAGCGGTTTTTAACTCATCTTTTGCATCAGCAATAGTTTGTAGAGTACTATTATTAAGTGTGTTGTTTGGTGAGAGTCCAAAAGCTAAGGTTTCAACTCTTGCTACAAGTTCTATTTTATTACGTAATTTAGCTGCAACAGCTAAGGTGCTAATACTTGGAGACTGAATAATTATATATTTATCAACTAAATAGCTGCCTTGGCTATCTTTTAAGCTAGAAAAAGATAGGTTTGACAACTTACCATCTGCAACCACCAAAATTTTACTTTCCAATTCTATTGGAAGCACACTTAAAATTGAATCAGGAAGAATTAAAGAACGTAATTCCTCATCTAAATTATTCGATAAAGATGTATTCAAGCTTGGAGTGTTATCAATAAATTCTTCTGTTAAAGCGCTTCTAAGTTTTTCACCTCTTAGATTTTTGGCTTCCATAAGACTACGGTATTGATCTATAAGATTGTTTAATTGGGTTATATCTATTTTGTTATATTGTCCAATTACTGTTCCATCAGGCTTTATCATAGAAATTAAAAGACCGTTTTCTAATGGTAAATAGTCCAAAATTATTGCATTAAGTCTTTGTGCAGTCTGTAAAATCTCATTAAATCCCACGGCTTCAAAAGGTTTAAAAAATTCAACAACATTTTTATCTGTAGAATTTGACAAAGCTTTTTCTAATGAAAGGCGAAATTTATAAACACGAACTCTTTCTGCAATCGATAAAGCAACAGGAAATTGTTGTTGTGAGGCTAAGTGTTCTATATAGCTTTGATAAACTTGTAGTGGTGTAACTAAACCTAAAATATTTTCTACTTCTACTTTTGTATTTTTTTCAATTAAATCAATTGCTTTTTCATATTCTATTTGTGCTGTCTTGTTATCACTGCGCTGACTAGCTATTTTGGCTAAACCATAGTGACAAGAATAAACTCCAACAATATTTTTTTCTTCTAGGAAAAGGCTTTTGGCTTGTTCATAAGAATTGACAGCTTTGTTTAAGTCTCCTTGCTTAGTAGCAATAAGAGATTCAAATAAAAGACTATTTGCTTCACCTGTTTTATCTTTAGCTTCTCGCTTAATTGTAATAACTTTTTGACAATTACTAGCAGCTTGATCATATTGACCTGAAATAAAAGAAGCTGTTGTTATAGCTTCTAGCAGAGAAATCAAAATGGTGCGGTCGTTTATTTCCTGACTCATTGCCAGAGCTTGTTCTAAATATGGCAAAGCTCGGTTAGCTTGGTTTAAGTTGTTATAAACTATTCCTAAATTCGTTAGTACACTATATTCAGATTTTCTATCTTTTATTTCTCTAACTACTACTAACGCTTGTTCATAAGCATTTATCGATTCTTTATACTGCATTAAAAATCTATAAGATAGTCCTAAACCCAACAAAGCTATTGACTCACCCCTACGATCCTTGATTTCACGGCATATTGAAAGCATCTCTTCGTAGTGTTTAGCTGAGCTAGTAAATTGTCTTAGGTTACGTTCACAAACAGCAATTGCATTTAAAGTATATGCTTGTCCTCTTAGATCCTTGGTTTCACGACGAATAGCTAGATTTTGTTCATAATATGGAATAGCTTTGTCATACTTTACTTGAAACCTGTAAATATCTGCTATTGCAGCTAACACAATTCCCTGCAATTTATAATCTTTATCTTCACGACTTGTTTTAAGTGCTAATTCATAATAGGTAAAAGCTTGATCATATTGTTCTAAAGAACGCTGGCAATCTGCCAAACCAAATAATGCATAGCCTTGGCCTGAGTAATTATTAATATCTTTAGCACAAGCTAAAGCTTGTTCATAGTATGCAATAGCTTCTTTAGGCAATCTTTCTAAACGGTAACATTGAGCTAAGCCAAATAGGGCAAAACCTTCTGAACGACGATCTTTTAATTCTCGATAAATAGTCAATGATTGCTGATGATATTTTCTTGCTTCATCAAATTTGTCTAAAGCCAGATAAGCATCAGCCATAGCAGCTAATGTATTGGCTTCTCCTGCTTTGTTATTTAGTTCTTGTTGAAGTTTCAGAACTCTTTGAAAATAAACTATCGCTCCTTCATATTCTTCATCACGTAATAAACGATTAGTAATAGCTAAATAAGCTTTCGCTAACGCAAATTTATCGCCACTTTTATCTGCTAACAATACTGCTAGCTCAGCAGCTTCAACAGCTTCCTTCTCTGCTTCTAATGCAAGTAAAACTAACAATCGGCCAGTATGTAGCTCACTAGCCCAAGTTGCATCTTTAGTTTCTAACAAACACTTTTCATAATATTTAAGATCATCAACTAGTTTTTCTTTACCTGTTTTAAGAGGCGTTTCAATATTAGTTACAGTTAAACGATAGCTTCCAAAACGCATTTGCCAGATGGTTGTAGCCTCAATAACATAATTACCATCTGTTGGTAAACTAATGACAATACGAGCATTATAGCCAATTCCTCCATTATCATCTGTTTTTATTAAACTACCATTAGGAGCAAAAAGCTTTAATACACTATCAAATTCACTTGAAGTCATTTCTATGGTTATCTGTTGACCAGCCTTACCAGTAAATATCCAAGTTTCATAAGCTAGGCCATCTCTAGCAAGAGACTTATCATCTAGTCGACTTTCCTGAGTTTGACCAACAGTGATTGTTTTTTCTAATGCTATTGCCCAAGTTGGACAAAACAATAATAAAACTATTATCAATACTCGCATAAATGCCTTTAATTATCTGTAAATGAAGAGATTATTGTTTTCAATTATTATCTAATTTTTTAAGTATAGGAAAAAAGTTTTTGTTAAGCAATGCAGCTAGGGATAGCTTTGAAAATTATCCTCTTTTATGCAAAAAATAGAAAAACTTTTATTTTTTTTACGCAACTTAAAATTCTTATCTTTCGATAATATGAATGGTCATTCATTCAACTGATTTTTCTAGGTATCTATCTTATAATGAAAAAACAACTTTTAATTCTTGTAATTTTATTTTTACTTCCTACTTTAACATTAGCTAAAACTAAACAATCTCAAACTAAACATACAAATTCTTATAACAAAACTAAAATTTCTGTTACATCCGAAGACAAAACCAAAGAAAATAAAAAAACCTTAAATAAACAAACAGAACAAAAAAGCGAACAAAAACAAGATAATCGTGAAGAGATAGTTATTGATATTGTTGGTTATCCAGGTAATTAAAATTTCATTTTTGGTGGAGATTTAAAATGGTTGCTGCAAACACAATTGCTTTAAAATTAATCTCTGAATCTCGTACGGACAGCAGAGTTAAGCTAACAGTTCCTTTTCTAATTCGTCATGAAAAATCCCAACCATTTGAAAGTGAAAGCGTTATTTCTGAAAATATTAGTAAAAAAGGGCTTTGTATTATAACTAATAGTATTATACCTATTCATACAAAAATCTATTTAGAAACTCCTAATCGTCGTTTTCGTGCTTTGGCTATAGTAGTGTATAGTACAGAAAATAGAGCTGGTTTAAAGATTTTAGCTAGTAAAGGAACTTGGCTAGTCCAATAATTACAAATAGTTAGTCTTATAAATAAAGAAGCGTAGGTGTTTAGCCTACGCTTCTTTATTTATAGTAAAAACAGTTAGAAGAGCTAATTTTTTTCTGTTTCTGGTTTCTCAGTTGTCGGTTTTTCTGTTTCTGTTCCTTGTTCAACATCCTTAGCAAAACCTGCCCCAAAACGTAATTCATTATAAAGCTTTAATTGTTCTGAAGTTAAAATACCTCGTATTTGTATTTGTACTTTCGTTCTCATAACAATTATTTGGCCTTCTAGTTTAGCTAAATCCAACGCCATTTGTTTTACAGATTCTTCATTAAAATTTTCACTAAAAGTAGCTCTTTCTAATTCTTGGCGTTTTTGGATTGCTTGTTTTTCTATAGAAATATAGTTTTCTGCTGCAATTCGCATTGTTTGACGCATACGTTTTAGCTGTTCATTTGTTAGCTTTAGGGCTCTTGCCCAAACACGCATCTGTATTCCACCGCCAAAACCAGCATTAGCACGTTTATTTATTTTTGCTTTTAATTGCTGTTGTTCTATATCATCTGGCTCAAAACCTCGATTTAAACGCTTTCCAAGCCCTTGCGCCAATATTATGTTAGGAAGCAAAAGCATTAAGAGCAAAATTGAAGTTAAGGTTTTTGTAATTTTTGTAGAGTTACAAATGCTTTTCATGTTATTTCCCCACTTTGAAGAAAAGCGTTTTTATATTAATTTAAAAAGTGATAAGCGTTTTTATTTAGTTAGAGAATTATCCGTTAATAAAAGTTTGAAAAATTTTACTATTTTGCTAGTTTACCCCATTGAAAAAATGTTTTCCATTTATTACTTACTTAAATTTACAAGTAAATATTTTATATAAAATTAAGGAACTAAAAATTTATGAACCGAAATATCGCAATTTTAATTTCTGGTAGAGGTTCAAATATGTTGGCTTTAATGCAAGCAGTTGAATCCAAAGAACTAAATGCCTCTATTGCTATAGTAATAAGCAACTCTCCTGATGCTCCAGGTATTGAAATAGCAAAATCTAAAGGTTATAAAACTCAGGTTATTGCTAGTCGTGGTATTAGCCGTCAAATACATGAAGAACAAGTCATTGCAGAAATACAAAAACACGATGTAGCATTAATATGCCTTGCAGGCTATATGAAACTACTTTCTCCTAACTTTGTAAACTCTTTTTCACAACGTATAATAAATATTCATCCTTCATTGTTACCAGCTTTTCCTGGTTTAAACGTACAACAACAAGCAATAGATTATGGAGTAAAATATTCAGGATGCACAGTCCACTTTGTAGATGAAGGCTGTGATAGCGGAGCCATAATTGATCAAGCAGTTGTACCAATTTTTGATGAAGATACAGCCGAAACCTTAGCTACTCGCATCTTAGAACAAGAACATAAACTTTATGCTAAAGCAGTTGATTTTATACTTGAAGGAAAATGGAAAATTGTTGGCCGTAGAGTAATAAAAGCTACTTAGGTAATAATTTAATTTCTTGCTTTAATTGCTTAAGAATCTTTTATGTTTTATTTTATATTAATATTTAAGGTAAAACATTACATTTATTTTACAAATCCTGCTAAAAAATAAGCATTCCTTATAAAGCGACTTTAGGAGTAACTATAAAAATGTCTTTTGAAAAAATGACTATTGCCTATCTTGACTACATTGATGCAAATAATTTTCCACATCGAATTGAGATCAGAGCAAACAAATTTTCAATAGGACGTGCACATGGAAACGATCTGCGCATCGAAGATACTCGCATTTCTCGTAATCATGCTGAGATCATTTCTCTTGAAAAAGAAAAACATTTATTCCGCGACAAAGAAAGTAAATGTGGTAGTTTTATTAATGGAATAAAGGTAAAAGATAAACTATTGCAAATAGGTGATATCATAACTTTAGGAGGAACTAATACAACTCAATTAATTTTTGGATATATGCCTAAAACCTCTGGTTTAGAATCAATGAGTACTACTAGGAATTTATTACCTAAGCTAGAAGCTTTTTATATACAAAATAACACTACAGTAATTACAGATCAGCAAACTCGATTTCTTAATGCTGATTTAATGCAAAAACCAGAGTATATTAGTAATAGAACCTTAAGGCATTTAACATCACTTTATCAAATTAGTCATAAATTGTTACCTATTAAAAATGTGTCAGAGTTAGCAGAAGTTTGGTTAGAACAACTTTTTAAAGCACTACCGATTGAAAGAGGAGCTATTTTCCTTTTTAATCAAGCTAAAAACCAATTAGAGCAAGTAGTTAGCTCCACTCGTAAGCATGAAAAAATAGATGATCTAAAAAATAATAACCCTATTATAGAACATACTTTCCTTAATAACGTTGCTATTCACACAAACTCAACAACAGTAGAATCACTAATTAAAAACAACGAATTTCAAAAAACTGTTGGCTCACTTCTTTGTGCTCCCATTAGCTCTGGATTACAAGTTTGGGGAGTTGTTTATTTAGACAGCTTTATTTCAGAAGATTTAAACTCTGAAGATCTAGAGTTTTTAATAGCTACGGCAAGAGAAGCTGGATTATTGATAGAAAACCTACAACTACAAGAACAATTAGTAAATGCAGAACGCCTAGCAACTATAGGCAAACTAGCTTCAGGTATTTCTCATGAAATTCGTAACCGTTTATCTTTACTGACAGGAATAGAGTTTATTGAAATTAAGTATGGTCATGATCCAGATGTAAAGCTATTTGCTGAAATGGTCAAAGTTGGACAACAACGAGCTTTAGCATTAGTGGATGAAATTAGAGCATTTGCTCGTAATCAACAAGAAGAATTCCCTAAAAGCCCCTTGCCTATTGTAAAAACTATTGAAAAAGCTCTTTCTATATTAAAACTGGATCCATCTGCTATTCGTCGTACAATCAATTTTAACTATAATAGTCACCCAATAGTACCTTTTAATGAAGCTAAAATAGAACAGGTAATAATTAATCTAATACGTAATGCTATAGAAGCAACGTCAGAAAATACTGGAGTAATCATAATAAACCTAACAGGTAATAACCAAGATGTTATAATTCAAATTTCTGATAACGGTGTTGGTATACCACCAGATCTATTAGAACGTATTTGGAGCCCATTCTTCACCACTAAAGGAGAAGAAGGTACAGGTTTAGGATTAGAAATTTGTAGACGTATTATTGAAGCTCATAAAGGGCAAATTACCTGTGAAAGTTCAATAGGTAAAGGCACTTGTTTTACTGTAACACTACCTTTGAACCAGGAAATTTAAGTAAATTTTAATGTACTACTGAAGTAAGCTTAACTATATAAACTTACTTAGTTAAGATTAATAGAAAAGGAACATTTATGAAGACCAAAAAACTTTACATTGCTAGATTATTAGTATTATGTATGTTTGTATTAGTATTTTGCGTTAATGCTAAAATCAGTAATGCAGAAAAAGAACGTATTACTAATGCTACAGATGTATTAACCCAACTATTAGATACACCCGATAAAAGCGTACCTAAAGAAATTTTAGATAAATGTGAATGCATTGTGGTGATTCCCTCTGTAAAAAAAGGAGCTTTTGTTTTTGGAGGAGAATATGGAAAAGGTTTAGCAACATGTCGGAAAAAACCCAATGGATGGACGGCTCCACTATTTTTCTCTCTTAAAGGTGGTAGTTTTGGCTTCCAAATAGGTGGTCAATCCATAGATTTAGTATTAGTAGTTATGAACGACAAAGGCATAAATTCTTTACTAAAAGATAAATTTACTCTTGGTGCAGATGCTTCTGTAGCAGCAGGTCCAGTTGGCCGTGCTACCAGTGCTGAAACTGATGTAGCATTAAAATCAGAAATCCTTACCTATTCACGTACTCAAGGAGTTTTTGCAGGGGTTTCATTAAAAGGTGCTTCTCTTAAACCAGATAAAGAAGCTAATCTTGGTTTATATGGAAAACCATACTCAGCTAAAGATATTTTAGTAAATAATTCAGTTGATGTGCCTGAAGAAACAACTAATTTTATCCAATTATTAGAAAAACGCTCACCTAGACAAGACTAACCTAAATTTTTGTTTCTAGAAATAGCTAGACCACAGCTATTTCTAGAAATTACAAATAGTTATCAGTAATTAGATTTTTCCAACACATGTCTTAATGTAGATAGCAATTCAGAAATATTGTGAGGTTTAGGTAAGTTTCTATCTGCATTTTTAGGATGTTCATTACCTATTGAAATAACTCTAATGTCTTGATCTAACCCTTTCAAAATTTGCAAAATCTCTTCTGCTTTATTAACACTAGTAGAAATATCTAATAACACAACATCTAGTTTTTGTTTTTTCTCTTTACAAGATTCATAACAAACTATTGTTTCTAATAAAGTGTTGGCAGTTAGGGTGTTATATCCATAGCCTTCTAAAGTTTCTTTTATCATTCCCCCTAAAGAAACCTCATCATTAACTATTAACACCAACTCACCTTGTCCAAGTGGTAATTCAAAAAACTCTTCAGCTTCAATAGATTTTGAAGCAGGGATATAAACTAAAAAAGTAGTACCTTTATTTAATGTACTTTCTACTCTAAGAAACCCGTTATGATTCCTAACAATTGTCTGCACAGTAAAAAGCCCAAGGCCTGTTCCTTTATCAGCGCTTTTTGTTGTAAAAAATGGCTCAAAAATATGTACTAAATTTTCAGAGGCAATTCCTGTCCCTGTATCAGAAACTGCAATTTCAACATAATTACCAGGTTTTGCAGTTGTTTCAATAGGTAAGTTTTCCCAGTAAATATTTCTAGCTGATATTGTTAACTTGCCTCCTTCAGGCATCGCATCACGAGCATTAACACAAAGATTTAGAATAACTTGATGTAATTGAGTAGCATCACCTATTACAGGCCACAAATCTGAAGGAACTTCTGCATTAAAACTAACTGTTTTAGATAAAGTAATACCTATTATTTCACGAATTTCTTCTATTAAGGAAATAAGTTCTATAGTGTCACTACTTTTGGCTTTGTTACCTTTGCTAAATTTAAGAATTTGTTGGACTAATAGGACTCCATGATTGCCACTTCTTTTGATCATTGATGTAAAGCGTTTTCCACGCTCATCTACAACTTGAGCCTCTAACATTTCTGTAGCAATTAATATTGGAGTCAAAACATTTTTTAAATCATGTGCAATGCTTCCTGATATAGTTCCCAATATTTCTTGTCTTTGATTGTTTAGCAACATTGTTTGTAATTTTTTCTTCTCTGTAATATCTCTTACAACAACTTGCAACATTGCCTTATCTTCAAGCAAAAACCCCCCTATATCAATTTCAACAGGAAAATTCATTTTTTGACTGTTGACAAAAAGAAGTTCTTGATTGAGAACAGGATTTTTTTGGCCTCTCTCTAATAACTTCTGGCATTTTTCTTGAGAATCTTCCGCTACAAATTGGAAAAATGTATCTCCTAACAAAGAATTAGCATTTTCCACTTGCAACATTTTTAACATAGCTGGATTAACTAAAGAAATATTTCCTTTAAGATCAACAATAACAATGCCATTAGGGGAAAATTCTACTGTTTGTTGAAACTTTGCTCGTTCTGACAAAAGACGACGGTAACGATTAAGTCTAGTAATGGTTCTTATTCTAGCTCTTAACTCTATGCCATTAAATGGTTTAGTAATAAAATCATCTGCACCCGCTTCTAATCCTTGTAAACGAGATTCTGTATTATCTAAAGCGGTAATCATAACAATAGGAATATCTGAAAGTACATTATCAGACCTTAAACGACGACAAACTTCAAATCCATCCATTTCTGGCATTACTACATCTAGCAAAATTAAATCTGGTATTTGTTGTTTGGCAATCTCTAAAGTTTCCAAGCCATTTTTAGCATAAAGCAGATTATAGCCCTGGCCAGCTAATAATCCACCTAGAGCTTTACGCCCAAATAATTCATCATCAACTACCAAAATAGTACTCGGATTTTTTGTTGTCATAAAATATTATGTTAGGTTTTGATGGTACAACCAAAAGATAAAACAAAAGTTTAAAATATTTATTATTTATAAAACAGTTGTACTTAAACTTACGACTAAATTTACTTAGGAAAAGAAATCTTTTATCGTTAAAAAGCTATTTTTTCTCTGTCAACTCGGCTGTTATAGTAAATTCTTTTTGTTCTCGCAAAATACGAATTTCTACCTTTGTACCTGGAATTAGACGAGAAATCAACCGGTTAAATTGTCCCATAGAAGAAACTGCTGTTTTATTAACGGATAAAATAACATCCTCTCTACGAAGTCCTGCACGAGCAGCTGTAGTGTCTCTTTCAACTTTTGTAACCACTACGCCTTTTAATCCAGAAGGTAAATTAAGTTCCCTAATAGCACCTAAGGATATATCTGTCACTTCTATGGCTAGAACACTTCGTCTAACTCTACCATAATCACGAAGTTGAGGAAGTACTTCTTTTAATATATTTACAGGAATCGCAAATCCTAAACCTTGTCCCTTAGCTATAATTAAGGTGTTAATCCCTATTACTTCGCCTTTGGTGTTAACTAGTGGCCCCCCTGAATTACCTAAATTTATTGCGGCATCTGTTTGTAAGTAATCATCGTATTCCCCATCTAATCCACCACGACTTTTAGCACTAATAATACCTAAGGTAACACTATGATCTAACCCATAAGGGCTACCTATTGCTATTGCCCACTCACCTACTCTTATTTTATCGCTATCTCCAAGACGAGCAACAGGTATTTTTTTATCAGTAAATTTTACTTCTAGTAAAGCAATATCTGTAGGTTCATCATAACCTTTTACACTTGCACTATAGCGAGTTGTATCAGAAGTCACTACCATAATATCTCCACCATTCTTTAGTGCATCTCGAATAACGTGAAGATTTGTAACTACTAAACCACTTTCATCTAGAATAAAACCACTTCCAAGAGATGTACCTTCAGCAGATGGAGATTGTATGTTGACTACAGTTGGATTAACTTTTTCTGCAATATCGGCAACATTTAATACTAACATTCCTGCTGGCGTTTTTTGCTCATTTTGTGAACTAGTGCTAGAAGTAGCTTGAGGCCGTTGAATTGGTTTAATTGGCTTTGCAACAAGACTTGTAGTTGATAAACATAGTAATAAACTAGACGCAAATAAACCTACTGGAACTTTCATAATTTTTCTAAAATCTTCCTAATAAGTAAAATAAAAAACTATGCTAATTTCCATATTAACATAGTTTTTAGTTAGCTTGACATTGAGTTTTTTTATATAAACAGCTTTCACTAAACAAATGTTATAAATCCTACCATTATTTACCTACGAGTTCTTTCTGCATTCACTAAACTAATGGCTAAATTTGTTTCATCTATAGTAAAACGCTGTATAGTACCTGAAGTAAAAGCCGAAGTCATTGCAAAATTGTAATTTTTCTTTTCATCTCCTGAACCTTTTACTTTGACATGAAAAGCATTTCTTTCTTTTCCATAAGATTTATTAATATCTGCTTCTAGAATTAAAGAAGTAGGAACATCAAAGGAATTTTTATTATCATCGGCCTGAAATTTAACTCGATTTTTAGAAATAAATAGAGAACCCTTACAGGAATCAACAAATGCAGTAGCAGCACTATTTGTAGTAGGTGGAGAGGGTCTAGATAAACCAGGAATTTTTTTGGCTATATCGCCAATAGTACGTCCACCTTCCATTGTCGCAAAAACTTTTTCTGAAACACTTTTACGATCATTTATAACCACAAAAGAAACTTCACCACCTCGATCTAAAGCATTTGTAAAGTATTTTCTTGCCTCAATCACATTTCCTGCTAGATAAAGATTTGCATAACCAAGTAAAGAATGGGCTTGTGGAAGCTTATCATTTATTGAAATGGCTTTTAGTGTTTCACTTGTAACTAAAGCTAAATTTTTTACCTTAAAAGCTGCTAATGCTCGATCAAGACAATCATAGTAACTAGCAGATATAATTGTATTTACTGCAGTAGTGGCAGAAGTATTAGTTGAAGTATTAGTTGAAGCAATATATTTTGAAGCTATTGCTCCTATCAAAGAGTTTGATCCACCTGCTTGTTTGATTTGAGCAGTAGTTGTACCATCTAAAGTAAAATCAACTCCCCGTTTTTCCACAGCACTTTCAATCTTAGAAGGTATAACTTTTTTCTGTAACATATCTAAGATTTCACCCTTTGTTAACGGGTTATTATTAACAGCAACATATTTTGAAGCTATTGCCCCTATTAAAGAATTTGTTCCTCCTAAACTTTTTATTTCTGCTGTAGAACCAGCATCTAAACTAAAACTAGCTCCACGAGCTTCGACTTCTTTTTCTATCTTAGTTGAAGGAACTTTCTTTTTTAGTAAATCTATTATTTCATTTTTAGAAAGTGGCTCATCCCCACCAATAGTTACAGGAGACGGTGTTGGGGTACTATTGTTACGTGAAGATACATAGTTTTCCTTACAAGCTGTAATAATTTGAGGAGAAGCTCCAGCAGTACTTAATTCACTTTCTACAGCAGGAGTTATTTCAAAACTTGTTTTTCTCTCCTTAACTCGTTCTACTATTTCTTCATCAGAAAAAGCACGTAGATGGTTTGTTGGATCAACAGAAACCAAATTTAATATGTTCTCTTTGGTAAATGGTTTAGTTCCATCCATTAAAACATTTATTGATAGCAAAGATAATATTATTGCTATTAACATAACAATCCGTATAACTTGACTATTGTTTCTTAAACTAATGTACCCCATTGTATTACCCCCACATAAGAACAAATAAAAATTTTTACTTAAGGTTGTCTAACTCCCTTTTTAGCTTTTCTGCCTCTTCCTGAATAGCTTTTTTCTTTACAGGATCTGATTCTTCACTAAATTGATCAAGTAGCTGCTTTCTTCGATTTTTCAAAAATTCTATTCTTTTAAGCTTAATTTCTGGATCAACAGTAGGCTTTGGTGTTGGCTTTTTTATAATTGTAACAGGCCGACTGTCTGTAGTTTTAGTCTCCGTATTTTTAGAAGTATCTGAGGTTTTCTTAACAGAATTATCCTCATTTGTAGGCGTTGGTTCAATTATTGGAGGCGGAGCAACAACTTTTGGTTTACCACCACCATCTGAAACATCACTTCCTCCAGGAAACCCTCCTCCAGGTGTTTGATTTGACGCAGGACTAATAGAAGGTTGTGGAGTAGGTGTTAAGACTGAGGTAGTTTCTCCCTTTAGATAACTATTACGGATAGAAGTTATTAATTCTTTAGTTGCACCAAAAGAAACAAATTCTTGTTCATCTGCTAGAGTAAGTTCAAAATTAACTTTTGACTCCTCAACCTCTTTACCTATTTGTCCAAAAGCTTTTGGATTTTCTCTGATAACTTTAAGTAATTCTTCTTTACCTACAGGACGACTTTTTAGAAGCGGGATATAAACTTTTAACTCTGAAGTTGGTGTAGGAGAAGAAGTTATATTATTAAAGTTAATTACCTTACCCGCAATAATTACAGTAATAATTAATACTACAAACACAGAGCTAGCCACAGCTATCTTTACAAAGTTTTGTTTTAAGAAATCTCCTTCTGTTGAAGGTTTAGGAATTGGTGTTGGAACTGGTGTTGGAATTGGTATTGGAATTGCGGGTTGAGCATTTGATTGGCTAGCTGTTTCTACTCTTGTTTCTTTAATTGCGCTAACATTTGAAATATTTGGAATGCTTGAAAGACTTACAACAGGAATCCCTATTTGATTAAGTAGATAAGCTCGAAACTCTCCTGCATTTTGAAATCTTGCTGCTGGGCTTTTAGCCATAGCTTTAAGTACAGCTTCTTCTATGGCTGGAGGTATATTAGGGTTAATTAAGCGAGGTGATGGTGGAGGTTGTTCTATATGCATTTTACATAGTAAATATTCACTATCTGCATCAAAAGGAATTCTACCTGTTAACATTTCAAACAGCACAATTCCTAATGAATAAATATCAGAACGAGTATCCAGTTCACGTGCTTCTGCTTGTTCTGGGGACATATAATGAAGCGTACCAACCTGTTTTCCAGGGTTAGTTAAGTGGCTAGTTCCAAGAACTCTAGCAATACCAAAATCCATTACTTTAACTCTTTTTTCCCCTAGATCATCTACTACCATTAAGTTTGCAGGTTTAATATCTCGATGGATTATTCCCATACGATGAGCCTGACCAATACCTTCTAAAGCTTGGCAAAACAGTGGAATAGCTTCTAAATAAGGAATTACTCCTCGTTGACGGATTAAATGCTCTAGTGTTTCACCTGGCACATACTCCATTACCATAAAATACTGATTACCATGAGGTAAAAAACTATAAAGAGTAGCGATATTAGGATGATTGAGTTTAGCTAATGTAATAGCTTCACTTCTAAAACGCTCTACCAAAGCTGGATTGTTGGTCAAATCCTCTCTAAGTACTTTTATAGCTACAGGGCGTTGTAAATTTAAGTCTACCCCTTTAAAAACAGACCCCATACCACCTTGACCTAGTTTTTCCAGTATTTGGTAAGTGTTACCAATAACTTGACCAATCACAACATACCTCCAGTTGCAAAATCCTAGCTACCAATTAATTTCTTTATATATCGAGTTGGAACACAAAAAGTAATTCTTTGATCCCTACTACCAGCATAAAATACTCCTACAACTTGCCCTTGGCTATTACAAACAGGGCTACCACTACTACCAGGACTAGTGGTTCCAACACTTAACATGTAGGAATCATTAAAGAAATCTCCCTCAACTTTTAACCCAGTAGTTGTTTTATCCTTAATAATACGTGAAATAATCCCTGTTCCAGAACTAGGTTGTGGGACACTTTTAACAGCAGTACCAGGATCCAAAGATATATCTTTGATATTGGTATATTGTACTGGAGCACTGCCAGGATAACCAACTACATTCACTGTTTCATTAGGCTGAATACTGTCGTAATTATCCAATAATTCTAATTTAGGCAATGGTTTTAACGTTTCTATTTTAATTGCAGCTACATCATGATCAGGTGAAGAATAAACTAAATTAGCTTTAATCCTTTGTGAAGTTCCAGGTAAAGTTACTTCTAAATAGTTATTCTGCCCTGTAACATTGCCTACACCAAACTGCTTAGTTCTTGAAGGAACCCAATAAGGAGGGTTTTTAATAGTACCTAAATAGGTATATTGACCATTTTGTACTTTGAAAACAGGAGCAGGTCTATCAGGCAGGTAATAATCACTTTCCCAACTAGAAGCAATATGACGGTTAGTAATAATTGCTCCATTTTCATTAATTATAAAACCTGTACCTGTGCCTTGAAACCCTATTGGAACATAAGTATTTTTTATACTAAGAAGTGGCTCGATTGTACCATCTGGTAATTGTACATAAGCAGGTATAGAATTACCACCTGAAGGAATGTATTCTCTTTCTTGTCCTGTAGTATCTTGATAACGATTAGCAACATATTGATGAAAGAGTTGTTCCCCACTACTCTTTAATATTAATTTCCAGCCAACTTCAATAAATACGGTTGATTGAGCAACTTTGCTAAAAACCTCTGGAGACATTGGAGAAGCTTTAGCTATTTCTGCTTGTTTTTTTTCTAATTCAGAAACCAAGCTTTTGAGTTGCGCTTGTTTTTGTTCAAAATCTTTGTTGGATTGCTCTAAAAGGGATTTTTCTTTTTCTAAAGCTTCACTTTGCTTAAAGTTTTTAAAAAGGCTAATTCCAGCAACTCCAGCAATTAACAAGATAACTAGTCCTAAGATTCCTGCAATAATCATTATTTGTCTACGGCCTTGGCTTTTGACTTGATTTATTTCCCTCATCATAGTTTCTTTTCCAACACCACCAGAAACTTGTACAGAAATAGCTTTAGGCATTTGTTGTAAAGGTTGAGGAGAAACATTTTGCAAAGATGATTGATTTGAAGGTTTTACAGGTGTAACAGGAATATCGCTTTCAAAACGAGTCATTGGTATAACCGGAGCACCATCAACTCTAGTAGCTTTTATTGGACGAGGTTCTAGATCAAACTCAAATTCTGGTCCATTATTTCCAAAACGAACTATATCCCCTATTGCTAAATTAACAGATCCAGTAACTTTTTGATTATTAATAAATGTTCCATTACGACTATTTAAGTCTGTAAGTATAAATTGCTCAGGTATTTCTTTTGAGCGTTCTAATTTAGCTTGTTGACGCGCTACTAAATCATCTTTGTTAGGATCATATTGAAGTTGTGATACTGAAGGATCTCGGCCAATGGTAATTTCAATAAAATTATTTAATGAAAAAGTCTCTACCTGACCAGCCTTTGAGCCTTTTAGATGTCTAATTATTATCTTATCCATAATACTCCCTATTTAGATAATGAATTTGACTGGTGCAAAAGAACCATAATGTCACTTAACACCTTCTTCAGTAAGGGCTTTTACTAGTTTAGCTAATGATTCTAAATCTTGCAAATCAATAACTTCAGCAGGAGAATGAGAATAACGCAAAGGCCAACTAAGAGGAATATCTATAGTTCCATATTGTGTAAACACAGCACCATCATTGCCCCCACCTGTAGCTCCATATTGAATAGCAATATTATTATTTTTAGCTAATTCTAGAACACTATTAACAAAATGACGTGGCACTATGTTGGAGTTATCTAAAGCTCTAATTACTGCACCTTTTCCAATTGGAGCATAAGCAAATCGCGTAATTTCCAAAGGTGAATCAGAAGAAACAAAAGTATCAATGGCAAAAACATAGTCAACATCCCCTCTGCATCTAGCAGCAAAATCTTGAGCCCCATCTAAACCTGTTTCTTCTTCCACCGTCCAAACAAAAGTTGTTTGAGATTTTACTTTGCTAAGATCCAATTGCCTTAAAGCCAAAATCAATGCTGCTGAACCTACACGATCATCAAAAGATCTCCCATTAGCTCGATTATTTAGCAATGGGTTAAATTTTTTAGGCATAGTAATAGAACAACCTATTTTTACACCTAGTTTTTCTGTCTCAGCTTTACTTTTAGTCCCAAAATATAAAACTAAATCTGTGGTTTCAGGATTACGAACTTTTGCAGTGAAATAATTTTGTCTAGGTGCAAGTATAGAATTTACTACTTTTTGTCCATCTATGTGTGTAAACATCACATGTGCTTCAAAAAGCGTATCATAAAAACCACCAAGTTTTTCTACCTTAGCAGTTCCATCTTCATTAATATAAGTAATTTTATAGCCAATTTCATCCATATGAGCAGCAAAAACTATATGAGGTTTGCCATTGCCAACAGTCAAGACTAAATTTCCTCGTTCATCAACTATAGGTTTTGCCCAGTTTGGTAAAAGACTTTTTACTGTTTCTCTTACAGGTTTTTCAAAAGTAGAAACTCCATAGCTTTCCACTAACAAAGGCAACACAACATTATTATCATTCTTACTTTGTGCAACCACTATATCTACATTAGGTACAGCAAAAAACATTTCTTTCTCTTCAAAATTGATATTTTTCTTGGAAACTTTGGAAAGAAGAATTTTTGTTAAAGCTTTTGCATCTTCTATATCAACAGTTTCTACCGTAGAACTGGAAAATGCTGTAGGTAAAGCAATTAAATGTACTTTACTACCTTCAAAAACAGGGCCTTCTGTATAAATAGCTCTACGCAGTTTCATATCAACAACTTTTTGTACTTGTGATTGATTTGCCCAAAACAAATCATTTTCAACTACAATTGGGCCTTGGCCTAAAATACCTATTTTCCCAAAAGGGTTTTCTTGTTTTTCATCCTTTGTTGTTGATAAATGAGTAGATACCCAAGCATCAGTTATCAAAATAGTTTCACCAACATTAATACTACGAGCAACTTTATCTACACCTTTACGACCAAAAGTTTCTTGAGTCACAAAAGCAATATTTAATGTCCCATCAACTTTATCTGGAGATAAGTTTTTTAATAATGAAAGGACTGAAGCAACACCAGCACGTACTCCAGTTCCAAGACCTGCTACTTGATTTTCTCCAAGCTTAGTAGCACGATGTTGTAAGCTTATTGGATCAAGTAATTTAACTCCAGCATCTAAAACTTCTTGACGGGATTTTGCACCAATATCTACCCAAAGATCATCTGGTTGACAAATGCGGTTATTTTTATCTACTCGGTTACGTTGTAAGTGTGTAGACAAAGCTGTTGTTACTCCAGCAATAGGTTTCTTTTCTGTATTAATAATTATGGGTTGTCCTTCATAAAATTGATGAAAAAGAGGAGTTGGAACAACAGTTTGAACATATTGTAAGCGCAAATAGCCATCTTCTCGAATTTCTGAAACTACATAGCCAAACTCATCTACTGGAACAACAATTAATCTATTAGGAGTTCCAGTTCCAATCTTAACTATAAGATTATCAAGATTATCAAACTTACTCTCTGCCCAAGATGGCAATTGTTGTTTTATTTGCTCTAATAGAGGGCGTTCTGAACCAGAAACTGCTGGAAAACTGGTAAGTTGAAAAATAGATTCCTGACTTTGAGCTATTATTGTCTTTGCAGAAATTAAACAAACCAAGATTATTAGTAGAAAATATTTATACTTAATCATTGTAATTTCCTGTCCTACTTTATGTTAAATGAGTTTTGGCAAATAGATTGGTTTCCTATTAGATTAACACTACAAGTAGCAACTTTGGCAACATTATTTTCTCTATGCCTAGGTTTAGTCTTAGGTTATTTATTAGCTAGAAAAAATATACTAGGAAGAAATCTAATTGATAGTCTGGTTTCTTTGCCACTAGTACTACCTCCAACTGTATTAGGCTACTACTTACTAATTCTGTTAGGGGTTCATAGCCCTATAGGTAAATTGTGGGAAAGTATTTTTGGTCAACCATTAACTTTTACTTGGCCTGCTGCTGTAGTTGCAGCAGCTATACATTCATTACCCTTAATGGTCAAATCTGCAAGAGTTGCAATTGAAGAAGTTCCGCTAGAAATAGAAAATGCTGCTCGCACTCTAGGCGCAAGCAGCACAAAAGTATTTCTCACTATAACATTACCTTTAGCTAAAAGAGGTTTAATTGCTGCAATAATGCTTACTTTTACCCGTAGCTTAGGAGACTTTGGAGCTACCATAATGGTTGCAGGTAATATTCCTGGACGAACTCAAACTGTTTCTATTGCTATTTATGACGCTGTTCAAGCTGGACGAGATAGCCAAGCCTTTACTTTAGTTGTAATTATCTCACTATTAGCTTTTTTTCTACTTTACCTAGTAAATTTAGTTAATACTAAAAAACCTTTAAGTCAATAATCCACTACTTTAACCCAAACAAACTTGGTGGATAAGGATTATGACGATGTTCTTGCCAATAATAATAAATTCCAGCCCTTGTTCGTTCTTGTGCACTACCTTCAGGATTAAACTTTGTAGCTTGTGCTACATTATCTTGAGTAGTGAAAAAGCTAAGTTGTTCACCATAAGATGCTCCAGAAGCTGTATTAACAGCCATTCCATCCCCACCATGAATTGTTACCCCTCTAGAAAAATCTGAAGGTATAGAAGCACCAACGCCTAAAGGTCTTGCAGAATGGCTACCTAAACCAACTAAAACTGTAGGGTGACCTTGATTATCAAGTTGTAAATCTGACCATTTAGTCATAATTCCACCAAAATGCCAGGAGTTGTATAAATACTTGGGTTCATAACTACCTGTATCACTATTGTACTTAAGATAAACTGAGGTAGTATGCCAATCATGTTTATGATAATCCCCTGCTTTATTATCAGCATAATAAAAACCATATTGAGCAACTACATAGCCATCTTTCTCATAAAAACTAACATTGGCTTTAAGTGGTTGATCTCCACCTATTGCACCATGTGCATAGTTAAACACATTATTATCTGGGGAAGCATCTCCATCAAACACTGGATCTATTGGTAAAGCATCTTCTCCATTTTGAAAAACTATATTAGGTAAAAATTGATAAGGGTCAAATTGTCGTCCTTGTGGGTCAGAAGCAAAATCAGCTGTTTTAAGATAACGAGAGCCATCTGAAGCAGTAGCATATTCACTAGGAGAATTTTGTTTGCGAACATCATCTATACTTCTACCATCTCCAACTTTGCTTCCAAAGATTCCAAGTTTTTTCCCTGGAGTATCAAACATCATTTTTGTAAACTCACCTACAATCTGAAGTTTATCCCCTTTAGAAATACGAGATGTGCTAACAATCTTTGCTCCATCAGTTAAAGCACGCATTTGTTTTACTTGATCATATTCATCCATATCAGCAGGACTACCTAAGTTGCGAATTCTTTCAATTTCTGATGGTTTAAATAACATTAATCTAACCTTTGCATCCCATCCACCAGGATTGTTAAGCGCACCAAGTACTTTCTCTTCTTCATGATGAAGAATTAAATATTTCATTGCTTCAATTGCTTGTTGGCCTTCTGAGCTATACATAACTTCATTAGAATCTTGCTGGCTTTGAACTAGCTTGATAGTTGTTGAGTAAAGCAGTTGACGTGTATCTACACCTAATTTAGAAATTGCTGGATCACTATCATTTGGAAAATCTATGGCAATATGAGCCAATTTAGCTATTGGTAGTTGTGCAACACTATCATCATCATTAGCTAAACGAATCTGGTTAATATAATTGGGCTCTAACACCATTAACTTAAGCTTTGCCTCCCAAGCAGGAAATTCACCTGTACCAAAAGTTCCTGCTTCTTGCCCTAATAATATTTGTTTACGTAATTCACTTATTTGAGCTTGTCCATCAACTGTAGAAAGAAGTTCATTAGCTGAAGCTTGGCTTTCACTAAGTTTAGCAATTGCGGCTTTTAAGTTTTCTGTTGAAAGAGGAGAGCTATTTTCTTCAACTTGCTCAGCAAATTTTCTTACTCTAGTACTAGTGTTGTTACTTATATTTGCCCATTTTGATAATTTACTTTCTGGTTTTACAAATCTTGTTTCTACTTTTACTTGACTAGTTTCTTTAGTACTTGGAGCAAGTTTATTTGTTACAGATTGTTTAACTAAACCACTTAAAAAATCTCTATGAAGAGAGTAACTTAATTGTTTAGGCTGAAACTGTGATATTATCTGGGGTTGAGGAGCTTCTATATTTGTTGCAACAGCCTTTTTATTACTCTCTTTTACTGTATCAAAATTAATTTGTGAATAATTTGATTGAATTGCTAATGACATTTTTTAATACCTATATTTATAAAAATTATTAAAAAGTTTTGTTTTATTGGTAAGATGGTTATACCACCAGAAATAAATTACTGTCAACTGAATAATTATTCAGTAAAGAAAAAATTTTTTAGGGTTTAATCTGTAACAATGTAATGAAATAAAAATCATTTTATACTAGAATTTGTACTTAATGCTTAAATGAAATAAACAATAAACCAATAAAAATTAATATAAACAAAGCCAATTAATAGGAATTTTAATTTATGAAAATAGTGCGGTTGTGGTTATTTTTATCTTTAATAGTTATAACTACTTTTTCTTTGCTAGGTAAAGTGACAGCAAACAATAAATATAATATTGTTAAATTCTTACAGGTAACATGTACATCTCTTACAATTTCTCCTCCAGCATTACCAAATGCAACTCTAGGAGTTTCATATAGCCAGACATTGACAGCTAGTGGAGGAACAGCACCTTATACATTTTCAGTAACTACAGGAACACTTCCCCCAGGTATAACTTTAGATTCTGCTGGGAATATAACAGGTAATCCTACTACAACAGGTAGTTTTGGATTTACAGTACAAGCCATTGATTCGGCAATGTGTACTGGAACGCAAAACTATACACTATTAGTTAATAGTGGTAATTGTTCACCTATTACAATTACGCCATCAACTATTCCTTCTGGATCATTAGGAGTGGCTTACAATCAAACTTTAGGAGCCACAGGTGGAGTAGCACCTTACAGCTTTTCTCTTATTAGTGGAACAACTTTACCACCAGGTTTAACTTTAAGTTCAAATGGAACCATTAGTGGAACACCGACTGTAAACGGGACTTTTCTATTTTACGTACAAGTTTCAGACACTATTGGTTGTCTTGATAGTAGAGCTTATGCAATCGTTATTCTCTGTCCAACTATTGCAATTTCACCAGCCACTTTACCACCAGTAGCCATTGGAACTGCTTATAGACAAACTTTAACAGCCAGTGGAGGTGTATCGCCTTATTCTTTTTCTATATTATCCGGAAGTTTACCATCTGGAATAACCTTAAACTCTTCTGGAGCTTTTTCTGGTAGCCCTACTACTGCTGGCTTGTTTAGTTTTACTGTTCAAGTAGTTGATAATGTTATGTGTACAAGTACAAAAACCTATACATTAACAGTTACTACTTCTTGTTCAAATGTTGTACTTTCTCCCTCTACACTACCATCAGGGGTAGTAGGAGCAGGTTATAGCCAAGCAGTTACTTTAGCAGGTGGTTCACCTTCCATTGATGTTGGAGTTCTATCAGGTTCCCTGCCACCAGGTTTAAGAGTTGTTGTTATGGGCACAAGAATAAGAACTGGTATTACTCTTGTTGGTACTCCAACTGCACCAGGAATCTATACATTTACCTTACAAGGGGTTGATAGCGCAGGATGTTCCGACACAAGAAATTATACTATAGTAATATCATCTGTTAATTGTTTAGATATTAGTATTGCCCCAACTAGTCTGCCTTCAGGTAGAGTCAATACTCCTTACAATGCAGCTTTAAGTGCTTCTCCATCTGCTTCTTATACATACTCCTTAGCTTCAGGACTATTGCCACCAGGGTTAATTCTCAGCAACAACGGTCTCATTTCTGGAACTCCAACTACAACAGGTACATTTTCTTTTGTTGTACAAGCAATAGATACCAATTTCTGTATTGGAACAAATAATTACACAATAATTATTGCGGGTACATCTGGGACAATTGGTTTTTCAGTAGGAACTTTTAGCACTGTAGAAGGTGGAGTAGCAACTATCACTGTGACAAGAACTAATGGAGGTTCTGGACAAGTTTCTGTTGACTATTTAACTAACAATGGAACAGCTATAGCAGGTAAAGATTATGTAGGCACTTCTGGCACAATTACTTTTGCCAGTGGGGATACAGCACCTAAGACTTTCACTATTCAAACTATAGCTAATAATGTTTTTGAGCCTAATAAAACGTTTAACATTTCTCTTAATAATGTTACAGGTGGTGCATCATTAGGAATTGTATCGGCTACCTTAACAATTACAGAAAAAGACACTCCACGACCAGGAAAATTAGCCTTTAGCCAATCTGCTTATACTGTCAATGAAACATCTGGAATAGCAACCATCACAGTAACTCGCTCTGATGGAGGTAATTTACCAGTATCTGTTAACTTCTCAACATCTGCTGGAACAAATGCTCAAGCAGGTTTTAATTATATTGATGTTAATGGGACATTAAACTTTCCAACAGGTTCAACTAGTCAATCTTTCAATATTCCTATTATTAACGATAACAAACCTGGTCAAGATAAGGTTGTAAATTTACTTTTAAATGGAGCAACTAATGGAGCAACTATTGCAGGTGGAACAGCTATATTGAATATACTTGAGTCTACTGCATCACTTCCTCCAGCAGTTTTGCAAACTGACACAAAAATTGATTTTGGTTCAGTAAATATTGGTGATATGACTAAACGTACTGTAACTATACGTAATACAGGTGGACAGGACTTACTTTTTGATACTCCAAAAATAACAGGAGATGGCATTAGTATTACTACCCCGCCTTCAACAACAAGAATTACTCCTAATCAAAGTACTACCTTTGAAATTGCATTAAAACCTGCTCCTGGTAGTTTAGGTGATGTTACAGGTTCAATAATTATTAATAGCAATGGAGGAAGTGCCAATATTAAACTCTCTGGTCAAAGCATTGATACTATATTACCTAAAGTATCGTTTATTAGCCCAGCTGGAGGAGAGTTATTTACAGCAGGAAGTTCAGTACGTATTCGTTATGATGCTATGGATAATGATGGGCTAAATGATTTTGCGGTATCTTTTCTAGCTACACAAAATAGCTTAACATCAACAAATACAGAATCTGCTGCCACAATGGTAATTGGAGGAGATATTGCAAGATTAGATTCAACTAATAGAGATGTAATTTGGAATATTCCCGCAGATTTAGAAACCTCTAATGCAAGAATCACTATTAAAGCTAGAGATCGTGCTGGAAATATAATGACTTTAGGCAGCGGCCAATTTAGTATTCAGCGTCCTATGATGAGTAGTCCAATATTACAAACAAATGTAAGTTTTACTCCTACACCAGATGGACAATTTACACCTCCGACTAACTTAACTGTTAATGCTACAGAAGTTAGAAATAATATGGTGATTCAACCACCAGCCCCAATATTGTTAGTAAACATAACATTCCAACCTCCTCCACAAAATCAACTGTTACCTCCACAAAATGTTATGGTTAAAGCAGGTGAATTAACTAACCCAGGAATTTCTAAAGTCTATAAAATTTCTACAAAAATAGGCTCAAATGCTGATGGAGACTTAGTTTTAGCAGGTTATGTAGTTTATCGTGCATTACAAAATGATGATGGAACAATACCAACTTCTGATCAAATAGTTAAACCAGAAAATATGGTTACAACTTTACCTCCTAATGCAACAGGATTTGTAGATAAAGTTTCAACAAGTGGTGGAAATAACTATGTTTATAGTGTAACAAGTTTCTTTGGCAATGGAATGATGAGTAGTGGTTCTCAACCAATGGGAACAAACTTACCTGTAATTAAAAATCCAATGTTTATCAAAGGAACCATTTTCTTAGATTCACCTAACTCATTTATAAAACCAGGTGCTATGCTTATTGTAAATGATAGAGAAACCTATATCTTACAATTTGATGATAGTGGTACTCGTTTCACCATACCTAAAAAACAATTAAGTACTGGCAGTAGTTTAATTATTAAACGAGTTATTACTAAAAACTCTACAGTAAAACTATTAATTAAAAATCCTGAAGGAACAACTTCTGTTGGTGTTATGTTTAGTCGTACTGGAGCTATTAAAGGGCTTAATACTAATAACTTAGCAGATCAACAATCTAAGGAAAATAGCTTAACTACTCAAGAATCTAAAGAAAATATTAGTCCATTAGTAGATGCTACTCTCACAGGTTATAATATTTATAGAGTAGTTGCCCCAGCAGATGGGTCAATACCTCTTCCAAGCCAAATAATACAACCAGAAAATCTAGTAGGCTCTATACCAGCAAATATGAATACATTTACAGATAAAGTATCTAGCGGGCAAAGTTCAAGTGGAAACTTTGTATATAGTGTAACAAGTTTCTTTGGCAATGGAATGATGAGTAGTGGATCACAACCAGCTAGTACAAATTTACCTGTGATAAAAAATCCAAGATTTGAAGATAAAACATTTTTCTTGGATTCACCAAATTCGTTTATAAAACCAGGTGCTATACTCATAATTAATGATACTGAAATGTATTCTCTTGATTTTGATAATAGCGGAACTCGATTTACTCCTGGTAAAAAGACTGGTTCAACTTCTGGTCAAACTATTGATAAGTTTATTCAAAAAGATTCTACTGTTCGTCTTACTGTTAAGAACCCTGATGGTAAACTTTCTGTAGGTGTTATGTTTACTAGAAATTAACTAATCTAAAAGATAATTTACTCATCAATTAGATTTAAGCTTATATAAAAACAAAAGCTTATCCTAGTAACTAAGTATTTTGAAGGATAAGCTTTTGTTTTTTACTTTAAAGAGAACTATTTTATTCAGTTTCTACAGCAAACTTTCTTATTCTAGCTTCATTATTACTAGTTGAGCTTGCCCATCTTGATAATTTGCTTTCTGGTTTTACAACTCTAGCTTCTATTTTTACTTGACTAGTAGTAGATACTGCAATTGGTTCAAGTTTACTTGTTACAGATTGCTTAACTAAACCACTTAAAAAATCCACATGATCTACATGACTTGTCTCAGCTTGAAGCTCTGTTAATAATTTAATTTTAGGAACTTCCACACTACCAGCCTCAGGATTTTGCTTAAGATATTTTATTGTATGAAAATTAAGCTGTGAAAAAGTTGATTGCATTGCTGATGACATTTATTTAATACCCACATTTATTAAATTTATTAAAAAATCTTTTGGTTAATTGGTAAGATGGTTATACCACTAAAAAATAATTAATGTCAATAAATTTTGTGTTAATCTAAATAGGAAAAATTTTGCAAGTTTAGAAAACAGACTCATTCTTAAAATTACAAGTGAAAATTTTTCACTTAAGAAGACAAGTAGGAAGTATGGATAAATTGGCTATTTTGATCTATAACCCACGTTCTGGTAAACAGTTAGAACGTGAAGCAGCAATTAAAGATTTTTCTAACCTAATGAACCAAAGAGGTTTTAAAGTAGAAATACGTCGTACAGAAGCAGCTAATCATGCTACAGAGCTAGCTAGAGAAGCTGTTAATAGAAAAGTGGATTTAGTTGTTGCACATGGTGGAGATGGGACACTTAATGAAGTACTACAAGGAATGGTTATGTCAGAAGTACCTTTAGCTGTTTGGCCTGGAGGTACGGCTAATGTAGTAGCATTAGATCTTCGCCTACCATATACACCAAAGGATATAGTAGATCTAATTAGTCGTGATAGCTGTTATCGTATTCATGTGGCAAAAGCAGGCTCACGTTATTATTTCTTTACGGCTGGAATCGGTTTAGATGCTGAAATCATTGAAGCTGTAGACTCAGAATTAAAGAAACAAATTGGTAAAGGAGCTTTTTGGCTTGCTGGTTTTGCTCATTTAGTTAAATGGAATCCTACACCAATTTCATTACAAATAGATGGCAAGACTTATACTGGAACATTCGTAATTATAGGCAAGTCATTTGGTTACGGTGGAACTCTTACGCTTACGCCACATGCTAGATTAGATGAAGATATGTTAGATGTTTGTATTTTCTCTGGGACTAGTAAACTACAATATATCAGTTATTTAGCATCCTGCTTAAATAAAACGCAACTACAACGCAAGGGAGTAACGTACTTAAAAACACGCAGAGTTGACGCTAATTCTGTGGTTTCTCTGCCAGTACAAGCTGATGGAGAAGTCATAGGTAATTTACCTATGACATTTGAAGTTGTGCCTAATGCGTTAACGGTTTATGTACCGCAAGGAGTTTTACGAGATAGTCAAAAAATTAAAAAACTCTAATTTTTAAGGAGTCTGTTATGCGTTTTTTAATGGCATTTGTTCTTATTTTTGCAATAGCCTTTACTGCTACTGCCCAAATTCCAGAAGTTGAAGAAACCTCTACTAAAATTTCTACATCCAACCGAATTGTAAATAGTGAAACATCCGAATTTCGCAAGCTTAGACTAGATGGCTTTGATGCCCTCTATAATATGGACTATAGAACGGCTGAAACCAAATTCACCAAAATGATGGAACTTTTGCCAGATCACCCAGCTGGTTATTTTTATTTGGCAACCAATTTTTGGTTGGAACTACTTAATTCAAGCCGTAAACTACAAGTAAGTCTTTACAATGGTGACTCATTTTTCTCTGACACAAAAGACAAAGTTGATGAAAAAGTTGACAAAGAATTTCATAGACTTATACAAGTAGCTCAACAAAAAGCAGAAAATTGCGTAAAGAAAAACCCTAAAGATATTGAAGCTATTTATTATGAAGGAGCAGCACATGGCTTACAAGCTAGTTATGAAGGAACGGTAACTCGTTCATTTGTTTCAGCTTTGCGGCATGGTTCAAAATCTGTAGATCTACATCGTAAAGTAGTAGATCTTAACCCCACATACACAGATGCTTATTTGACCATTGGTGCATATGATTATATAGTTGGGAGTTTGCCTTTTGCATTTAAAGTACTAGCAGCTATTGGTGGGTTTCGTGGCTCAAAAGATCGAGGATTAGAAGAACTAAATTCTGTAACTGAACGTGGTTTATATGCTCAAGATGATGCTAGAGTATTGCTAGTAGCACTTTACGCACGTGAAAACCGTAACTCAGAGGTCTTAAACCTTTTAGAAACTTTATCTAACAAATATCCAAAGAACTATCTTTTTAAAATTGAACGTGCAGCTAGCTTAATAAAATTAAATCGTACAATAGAAAGCAATGCACTATTTGAAGAGCTACTAAAAGATAAAAATACAGAAAAAGTATTAGATTTAATACATTATCAATATGCTGATTCTTTAGTTGAACAAGGAAGACATAGTGAAGCTCTTGAACATTTACAAGCAGTGAAAACTCTTAGTACATCTAGCCCGATTCTAACTACTAGAGCGTATTTACGATCAGGACAAATACTAGATTTAATGTTAAAACGTAGTGAGGCAGTAGCAGAGTATCAAGCTGTATTAAAACGTGATAATGTATTTGATTCACATGAATTAGCTAAAAAATACCTACAAAAACCTTACATATCAAGTGGGAGTTAGTTTTAATGATTTCTAAAGCACACAAACTAGTTATAGCTTTATCTCTAATGATAATGATTTTTAGCACAGCACAAGCCCAAACTAAAAGTAATGCTGTGTCTAATAATTCACAAAAGCCAATCATTCTCAATCCTGAACAGCAAGATGTAACTAGTAAAACAAGTGTATTTAACTCATTAAATACTAATGAAATAATACTAAACAAGCAAATACTAAATAAACAATATAATAGATTATTGTTTTATCCAACTTTGCTTTTAAGTAGCTATAATCAACTATTAGGTCAATGGTATTATGAACGAGCATTAATCTATTATTTGCAAGAAAAAAATGGAAAAGCAACTATTGAGCTCTATAAATCAATAGAAAAAGATCCTAACAATATAAATGCTAATTATTTACTAGGATTATTGCTTAAAGATCGTAATAGATGGGAAGAAGCATCTGAAGCATTTTTTAGAGTAGTTGATGGTTCTATAATAGAACATATTCCAGCTAGGTTAAACTTAGCATTAGCTTTATCAGAAACAGGTAAATATTCTATTGCTATCAGCAATTTAGAGAAAATTGCTGATACAATGAAGCTAGATAAAAGCTTTCGCAGTAGATTAAACCAGTTAAAAATAGATGCTAGTACTAATAAAGCTGAGGCTAAAAAAACTTCTAAAATAGACATTAAACTAGAAGCTAAAGATGTTATTTCAGATATAGAACAAACCTTATTTGATACACCTGAAAAATACGCACTATCAACTACTGCATTAGGATTAGTAGACCCATTAGTTTACAATCAATTAGCTGAGCTTTATGATGAAGAAGAAAATACCCCTAAGTCATTAGAAGTATTAAATGAGTTTTTAAAAAAACGTGGAGGTTTTTCTCCAGGAGTGTTAGCACAAGTAGGGGCAATTTATCAAAAGCAAAATCGTACAACAGAAGCTTTAGTATCTTATGAGCAAGTTATAAAACAACTTAAGGCATTAGGTTTTAGTGAACAAAGAGGAGATTTTTCTACAGAAGAACTACAAACTTTAAAAGCTCAAGCTAAAAATCCTAGTTCTAGTTCTAGTTCTAGTTCTTCTGATAAAACAAATAAAAAGTCATCTAAAAACTATTAATAATTACATCCATCCAAGTTTTTTCCCAAGTAATAGAGCAACAAATGCCAACAAGACAAAGGTTGCAAGCCATGGATGTTTTCCCATAGGGCATTTGGGTGTATTTTCTGAAGAATTAATATCTGACATAACATTCTCCTAAGCTAACAATACAATTTATTTATATTATCTTTCCCAATTATGTTCAACTTCTATTAATCCATCAAGACTTTTAGAAATATGATATCGATTTGCAAATTCCCAACACACATCTTCTTGGTGAGAAACAATTATTACTCTTCCACCATGTAAAATCTCTTCACTCAATCTACGTAGTTCATTTACAAGCAAAGCACGATTAATTTCATCCAAAGCACCGAAACCTTCATCTATCACTAGAGTATCTACACTACGTCCACCAGAAATTGATTGCCCTATTGCAATAGCAATGCTAATTGCAACACGAAATTTTTCTCCACCACTTAAATATTCAAAAGGTCTTAGAGGTAATCCTGGTTGACTTATATCACGTGCAAGTATTTCTATTTCAGTTCCCTGGCTATTTTCTTGTAAATCAACTTGCCACATGCCATTGCTTAATCTTCTTAATGTTGTATTAGCATGTTGTTTAATTTTCTCTTGTGCCATTTGAATAATTTTTGCTTGCAATCCATTTTTACCAAATGCCTTTGCTAATTTTGTATAATAAATCGTTTCTTTTTCTGCTTTATCCCGAAGTGTTTGTATTTCTAAATAAACTCTTCTTTGATGTTCTATTTCTGATAATTTACTTTTAGCTTGATCAAGTGTTGTTTCCATTATAAGAACTTCATCACTAAATTTATTATATTCTTCTTCTATTTCATTAATATCTCGACGATATTCAATAGGAATTTGTGATATTTGTTCTTCTAATAATGAAATTGCTCCTACAAGTTGTTGTATTTGTGTTTGTGCAATAATCAGTTTTTGATATTGTTTTTCTATATCAGCTAACAAAACAACTTCATTTTTTAATTCTATAAAAGCATCTTCTTTTACTAATGCAGGATGAGAAACAAATTGTTCTGGTAGTTCTTTTTGTTTGCCTTGTAACTCTTTTTTTAGCTCTTGACTACGGTATTCTATATCTTTTAATTTATATTCTATAAATGTTAATTTATTAATTAAGTTATTATGTTCATTTTCATATTCTACAATGTTATTTTTTAAATTTATTATTTGATTTTCTAATTCTACTTTTGTATTTTTGAATTTCTCAAAATCTTTATTAATTTTTTCTATGTCTAATAGAAGTTGTTCTTTTAACTCAATAGAAATTGAAGAAAATAATGATAATTGATTTTTATAAGCTGAAATAGTTATTTCAACTTTATCTTTTATTTGTTGAGCTTCAGTTAACACTTTATATTCTTCTATACTATTAGATAACTCTAGTATTTTAGTTTCTACATCTAGAAATTGTAATTTTTCCACATTTGCTTTTACTACACTTAATTGATTTTCACATTCTACTAAGTCTTTCTGTCTATATTTTATTCTATATTCTAAATCTGTTATTAATGAAATGGATGATGTATTTTCTTTTTGAAAAATTTTTATTTCTTCTTCTATTTCTTTTTTAGCAAGTTTTTGTTTTTCTAACTCTTCTAAAGATCTTTTTTGTTTTTCTGTTAACCATAATAATTCTTTTTCTGTTTCTTCATATTTTTCTTTCAAATGTTTTTTTACATCTTCATCTGAAAAACTAGATCCACATAAAGGACATATATCTTGAATAAGTAAATTTTCTTCTCTATCTAATTTACTTAAAAATATATCTATTTTTATTTCTTGTTTCTTTAACTCTATTTCTTTTTCATAAATTTTATTTTCTAGACTTTTACAATGTTCTTGGTATTCTAAATATTTATCATCTATTTTATTTCTTCTATTTTTAATATTTGATAACTCATTTTCTATTCCTTCTATTATTGTTTTATTTTCATTAATATTAGCTTCCAAAGTTTTTATTGTGTTTAGTGTAGGAAGAAGTTGATTAAGCTTAGTATAAAGTTGAAAATCTTCAAGAATTTTACTACTACGTTCTAAAATTGGTTGATATTGAATAAGTTTTTCTTGTTCTTTATTAATTAATTCTTGTATTTGTTCAATTTGAGCAATATCTTTCAATTTATTATTTATAACTTGTTCTTGTAAAATCAAAACACTAATATTTTTATCTACTTCTAAAAGTTCAGTTTGATTTTTTTGTAAAGTATGTTTAGTTTCATCTAACTTTCTTACAGCTACTTCAATTTCTTTTTTTAATTTTTCTACTTCTAGCTGCCCTTTTTTTAATTCAGCTTCTGCTGCAAGCAAACGATTGCGACTTTGCCAAATATTTTCTAATTGAAGTAACACATATTTTAATTGATGATACTGTTCTGCTTGAAACTGAATTTTTGAAGCTTGTAAAATCAGTTCATTATCAGACTGTAGTTGTTCTTTTTTAGTTTCAATTTGTTTTATTAAATCAACAGCTCTTTGACTTTCATTAAGAGCTAATTTTTTTTTATCCAAAACTTCTTTAGCTTGAAATAATTTATCTTCTAATTGAATAATCAATTCATTTTGAGAAACAAGTTCAAGTTCTGTTATGCTAGGAGTGTTATCCAGTGTTTTTTGAAAATTATCTCGGCTTTTTAGCCATTGATTTTTCTGTGAAGTAGCACTTTCACCTAAACGTCGATAAAATTCTAAGTCTAGTAATTCTATTAGACAATCTTTGCGTTCAGTGGGTTTTGCTTTTAGGAAAGCATCTGATTCACCTTGTCTAAGTAGTACAGCAGAAACAAAAGTGTTATAACTCATACGTAAATTTCTTGTTACCCATTCTTCTACAGCATTAGTTGTTTCTGGTTCTGCTCTCCACTCACTACCATCCCAAGTACGAACCATTCCCCAAACTTTTGTGCGAGACTGTCTATTTATCGTACGTTGAATCAAGTAATGTTTCCCACCTAATTCAATTTCTACATTTATTTCTGCTTTATCACATTTATCATTAATTAAGCGTTCAAAGTTACTTCTCCCGCCTCTATGTTCTTTATAAAGTGCAAATGTAATAGCATCAAAAATTGCACTTTTACCTGCTCCATTTGGGCCATAAATTAACCAAAGAGGAGAGTTACGAAAATCAATTTCTACTGGGACAATTTCTCCAAGTTCATTTCTACGTCCAGAATGGCTTAGAAATCCTTTAAGTTCAATTTTTTGTAAGAGCATTATTTACCTCCTGCATTAAAGTTTTCGCTCTTTCCTCTAATGCTAGAAGGTCAGCATCTTCAAAATATTCTTGGTAAAGATATGACAAGACGGTACTTGCATAATCTTCAGGACGAGTAGTAGTATCACGTTTATCGACACTAGCTTTATTACCTACACAAATTACATCTAAACAACGTAATGAGTGTTTATCTACTAATTCTTTTACTCGTCGCTGTATTGCTATAGGTTCGTCTTCAAAACCACATTCAACAGTTAAACGAAAAAAAGCTTTTTCCATATCTGGATATAACTTAGGTAAGTTATCTATTTCTGATGCAAGTAAAGATATATCATAAAAAGCAGTAGCAGAGAGTGGGATTTTAGTAACTATCGTAGGTTGATTCTTAATTACATCTACTAATAAAACAAATTTTTCATCGTCTCTTTCTCCCATATCCATGCGTTGCATGCTCCCGCTATAGTAACAAGGGATTTTATGAGGAATTTTTTGACATTGATGAATATGCCCAAGAGCAATATAACTTAGATTTGGAGCAAAAGGCAGTGCAGCACGATCCATTAAGATGCCTTCATCATAGTTAACTTCTTTTTCACTTTTGCTAATAACACCTGAAACACTAAGATGGGCTACAAAGACTGCTGGCAAAGTTTCATCCAATGACTCAAGCATTGAAGTTACAGTGTTATTATAAGCTTTACTTAAGACAGCATTACGATTTTTAGCCCCACTAGCCTCTATTTTGTAGGGTTCAAGAAGTTCAGGAATATTAGGATATGGCATAACAACAAATTGCACACCATTGATAATAATAACTTCATTTTTATCAATAATATGAATCTGTTCTTGTTGACGCTGTTCAGCACTTAGCAAAGCTCTCATCATGTAAAAATGTTCTTTATCATCATGATTGCCTGGTAACATTAAGACTTGTAAACCACGTCGAATGTATGGAGAGAGAACTTCAGCTAAGCGTTTTGTAGATTCCAACATATTGCGCCTAACAAATACATCACCCGCAACTAATAATAAATCGGCCTTATGTTCTTCTGCTAGATTGCAAATTGTTTCTACTTGACTGAATAGTTCTGTAGCTCGGTCGTAATGTCCTCTTAAAGCAGTCCCTAAATGCCAATCTGAAGTATGCAAAATCCGCATGGTAGTTTAACTTTGAGTTTCTAAAAAGAATAATTACTAAGATTCAAACCCATTTTAGAGAATAAATACCTTAGCTATTTCTTTATACCTAATTCTCGTTCTACTGCATCCAAAACTTTTTCTATTTGTGTGCGAAATTCTCCTGGAGGAGTTTGATTTAGAGCAACTTCTAAATCTTCTTGAGCTTCTTCTAAACGCTGGAGTTTAGCTAAAGCAAGACCTGCATTAAAGCGTGGAGTAGGTTCTCCAGGAGCTAAAAAACAGGCTTTGTGAAATTGCTCTACAGCTTCTTCCAATTGTTCTTTCTTTACTAACAACATGCCTAAACTGTTATGTGGACGATATGCTCCACTATTATATTTAATGGCTAATTCAAAAGATTGCATAGCTTTATCTAGCTCATTAGCATTATCATAAAATTCGCCTAAGCAACAATGAGTATACCAATCTTCTGGGGCTTTTTCTGTAGCTTTTTTATATGCACTTTCTGCTACTTGTAGATTTTCTGTGCTAGCAGCTAAATCACCTAACTCAATAAAATCATCTGCCAATCCGCGTCTATCACAAATCAGACCCATTACATGCAAGGCAGACTTTATATCTCCTTTTTGCCAATAAAGATCTTTCAATAAACTACCTAATTCAAAAGCTTCTGGATTTATACTTAATCCTTGATGACAGATCTTAAGAGCATCATCCAAACGTTCTGCTTTACGATAAAGTCCAGCTATAGCCATATAGCCACGAATAAAACCTGGATGAGTTTTTACAAGTTGCATTAACATTCTTAAGGCTTCTTCATCACGTTGTTTTACTGCTAAGGTATGAGCAAGCTCAAAAAGTGCTTGAGCAGAACGGGGGTTAGCATTAACAGCTTTACGTAATACAGTTTCTGATTCTTCAATACTATCTGCTTCACGAAGTGCAAGCCCAAGATGGACTAACGCCATAAGTTGTTTAGGATTTTGTTCTAAAGCACGACGTAATATATTGATAGCTTCAGAATACTGTTCACGCATTATCAGATTCATTCCTTTTAAGGTAAGTGCATCTGCATCATAAGGGGAAATATTTAAAGTTTCATCTGCCAATTCTTCACACTCCTTTAACTGTCCTTTCATCCCTAAGAGTCTAGCCAATTCTATACGAGCAGCTATTTCTTTGGGATCTAAGTTTACAGCTTGACGTAATTCTTTTTCAGCTTCACTAAGACGATTTGCAGCCAAATGTACTTTAGCTTGCTCAATATGTTTTTGTGCAGTTGCCACGCTAACCTCCAGAAAAAATTTTTCTGTAACTTATCTTATAAATCAAAAAGTTTTTGATAATCTTTGGGCAGGAAAAAGTTTGTTTATTATCTGTTAGCTTTGCTATAGAGTCTAGCTAATCTTGAAGATCTGGGTTAAATTTATACTCTTTGAAAACTAATATTATTCAAATAATAATACATTTTATTATAAGCGCAACTATAGAAATATAGTGATAGAATAACTTTTTTGATTAATTATCAAAATCGGATACTGAGGTGAAAAATGCTAACAACAGAATTAATTTATGATTGGAATGAGCTTGGAAAAAAGGATAAACCTTCTCATCCGATTGAATTTGATGATGAAACTTTACGAGATGGTTTGCAATCTCCGTCTGTTATAGATCCCTCTATTGAAAAAAAGATTGAACTGCTTCATCTAATGGAAGATTTAGGTATTGATACTGCTGATATAGGCTTACCTGGGGCTGGCCCACGAGCTAAAGCAGATGTGTTACAACTAGCAGCAGAAATCGCCAACAATAAAATGAAAATTACTCCTAATTGTGCTGCTCGCACAGTTAGAGCAGATATTCAACCAATTATTGATGTTTCTCAAGAAATAGGAATTGCAATAGAAGCCTGTACTTTTATTGGTTCTAGCCCAATAAGGCAATATGCAGAAGACTGGACTTTAGACAAAATGTTACAAGCTACAGAAGATGCAGTACGTTTTGCTACTGAAAATGGTCTTCCTGTAATGTACGTAACAGAAGATACCACAAGAGCACATCCTGATACTTTAAGAAAACTTTATAAAACTGCAATTGAGTGTGGGGCAAAAAGAGTTTGTATTTCTGACACTGTTGGACATGCTACTCCTAGTGGAGCGGCAGCACTAGTAACATTCATTAAGGAAATTATTAAAGAAACAGGTAAAGACGTAAAGATAGATTGGCATGGTCATCAAGACCGAGGACTAGGAGTTATCAACTCATTAGCTGCTTATGAAGCAGGAGCTAATCGTGTACATGGTTCTGCTTTAGGAGTTGGAGAACGTGTTGGAAATACGCCTATGGATCAGCTATTAGTAAATTGTCAACTAATGGGTTATATACATAGAGATTTGAAGAAGTTAGGTGAATATTGTCAAAAATCTTCTCAAGCTGTTGAAGTAAGTATACCTCCTAACTATCCTGTTTTTGGACGAGATGCTTTTCGTACTGCAACTGGAGTACATGCTTCAGCAGTTATAAAAGCGTTTAGAAAAAATGATGAATATTTGGCAAATATGGTATACTCCGGCGTACCAGCCCATGAATTTGGTCTAGAGCAAATTATTGAAGTTGGGCCAATGAGCGGTAAGTCCAATGTTGTCTTTTGGTTAGAAAGACGAGGAATTGAAGCTACAGAAGAACGAGTAGACCGAATCTTTAAGGTTGCAAAACAATCTGCTACTATTTTATCAGACAAAGAAATTTTAAATTTGGTTTAGTATTTAAAGTATGGAAGATCAAAAGCCGAAGTTTACTAAAGAGACTTTACTTGCCCAGCTAGCAATGCTTTGGACAACAAGTCAATTTTTTACTTCATTACAAAACATAATGTTAGAAAAGGAATCAACTTCTGATTTAGGTCTTTCAGAAATACAAAAACAACTAGAAGAATTGCCAAGTGATATTTCAATCCAAGAACCAATTTTAGAGAAAATCCAAAAAGATTTAGAAGATGCTTATGCTCAAATATTATTGGCAGATGCGCGGATTTCTGTTTCTGTAATGCGCCGTTTTTTTGAAAAAACTGGGGAATCTGAATCTATTTCTCTAAAACACATTATCCAATACTATTTTGGTAAACCGGTTAAAGATGAAAGTGATCGTGATAAAGCTGATTTACTTTTAACAAGATTTTGTTCTATTGCAGTTACATCTGCAAATAATCTTAAACAAAGACAAGTAAAAGACAATCTAGAAGCTCTGCTAGTAGAACTTTGCCCTATTGAGCTAATTAAACAACCACTAGAGTTTGTTCAAACAGCTGTGGTTTCTAGATTACGTCAGCTTTGTCGGGTAATTATCGAAGCTCGTAGCTTTAATACCTTAATTGAAGGCAAACTAATTTCTCAGCTTCGGGATTATAAAATTAGTTTAGGAGATATGTTTTTTGCTCCAGCAGTATTAACAGAAATAATTCGAATGAATATAGCAATTCATAATAAGTTCCAAGAACTTTATTTTTCTGAACAAGCGCGTCTACGAACAGAAACAGCTCGTATGTTAAATAGCCTACAAACAGGACGCCATTTAATAGCTAAAGATACTCAAAACCCTTTAATTGGACAACTAAACAACTTAATTTTGCAGATGCAACAATATATTCAGGATCTTAGGCGTAATCTTACAGATCAAATTATTCAAGATCGAAGCGCTCGCGTTTCTATAGAGGCTGATGGAAATTCCCTAACCTCAGTAATTAGCTCATTAGAAGAATCTCTTCTACGTTCTAGAAATCTACTATCTAAATTACAGGATGTTTATCTACGTCTAGAACATAGAGATGATGTTCCTGTTGAAGTCCGAGTGCCAGAACTTAAGCCAGAATTATCAAGTTCTGGAATAAGAAAAATTGATTTTACTAGCCCAGAATCTTTAGATAAATTAAAAAGCTCTCTTGACTTAGCTACTAAAAATATAGATTTAGAAGCAAAACCTAACAATATTGGAACTCTACATTTTAACCCTGTAGATAAAATAAACTCTAAAATATCAAACAATACACCAGAAAATATCAAACCAATTAATGGCAATAATATTTCCGAAAACTCTTTAGCCAAAACTGATTTAAATATCAAAGATCCACAAGCAACAAATTCTTAATTAACTTAAAGAAAGGATCTTTATAGTTTATGCTTAAGTTTATATCTCACACACAACCAGCTAGTGTGTCTGCATTACTAAAAGATCCTAGAGTATCTTTTGCTTTTCAAAAACTAGAATCTCTAGAGCTAATCAAAGAACATATTAAAATTTGTGAAATTCCTGCTCCAACTTTTTTTGAGACACAAAGAGCTAAATACATTGAAAAACGTTTTTCTGAGCTAGGATTAGTAGATATAACAATTGATGAGGTTGGAAATGTTATTGCTTGTTGGCCTAAGGTTTCCTCTAACTATGTTTGTCTATCAGCTCACCTAGATACAGTTTTTCCAAGTGAAGTGGATTGCAAAGTAAAAAAAGTAGGAGACAGGTATTTTGCTCCTGGTATTAGTGATAATGTTGCTGGACTAGTAGGAATGTTAGCTATTGCTCAAACATTTACGGAAAGTTATCTAGAAACTGATCTTAGTTTACTTTTTGTTGCAACAGTAGCAGAAGAAGGTCTTGGAGACTTAAAAGGGGTAAAACATTTATTTCAAAATAGTAAATACAAAAATTTGATTAAATATTTTATTGCTTTTGATGGCCCTGGAATAGAAAGAATTACCCATCAAGCCTTAGGTTCAAAACGTTACCAAATAACTTTCAAAGGCCAAGGAGGACATTCTTGGGGAGATTTTGGAATAGTAAATCCAATTCATGCCTTAGGTCGAGCTATTTCAAAAATGGCTTCTTATCAAGTCCCTAAACACCCTCCTAGCTCATATAACGTAGGTACTATTCAGGGTGGCAATAGTGTCAATACAATTTCACAACAAGCTCAAATGCAAGTAGATCTACGTTCTATATCTGAATCTCAATTAAGTAAGTTAGAGCAACATTTATTTTGGTCAGTAAACCAAGCACTAGAAGAAGAAAATCAAGCTAGCAAATACTATGATAGCCGTTTAGAAATGCAAATAGAATCCCTTGGACAACGGCCTTCTGGGCAATTACCTGTTAGTAGTCAGCTAATGCAGCTTGCTATGGCAGCCACATCTGCATTTGGCGTTAATCCCTATTTAGATTGTTCATCAACAGACTCTAATATACCAATTTCTCTTGGCTTAGAAGCCATTACATTAGGAGCAGGTGGTAATGGCGGGGCTTGTCATACATTGTCAGAATGGTTTGAAGAAGGACAACGCACAACAAGTCTTAAACGTACTCTATTATTATTACTAGCTTTGGCTGGCTTAAAATAACTATTTGGAGAATATATGGGAACAGCAAAAGAAACATTAGTTCAACTAATTGAACAACGATTACAACCTGGTGCAGATATTAATGCAATAGATCAAAAAATCTGGGCTATGTTTGGAGAACCCTGGGCAATACTCTGCTCTGATATGTCAGGGTTTACTCATCGTACAGATGAATTTGGAATAGTTCACTTTTTAACATTAATTCATGAAATGCAAAAATTGCTAAGCCCTATTATACTATCTCATTATGGTTTTGTACTTAAGACAGAAGCAGATAATATTTTTGCCATTTTTAGAGATCCTATTCAAGCTGTTCGTTGTGCATTAGCAATGCATCAGGCTACTCATTTTTACAATATAGATAAGGCAACAGATAGCCAAATCGCGGTCTGTATCGGCATTGGTTATGGTAAGGTGATCAAAATTGGAGATGAAGATTGTTTTGGAAGTGAAGTAAATCATGCCTTTAAGCTTGGAGAGGATATTGCCAAGGCAGGAGAAACATTAATTACACCTGATACCTATCAAGCCATTGCTCCATCTCTTGATTTATTAAAATTTACTGCTATAAAAACTGATAAAACGGGTTTAGTTAGTGAATACTATAAATTAGAAAGATAGTATTATTGCGTAATACTATCTAAGTTAAAAATAATTCAGTATTTTATTTTATAGTACTTAGGGAAAATATTATTTACTAGAAACATATTTTCCCTGATAATTGTATGCCTAATGGCATTGTTTCAAATAAGCCAGTAAAATAGTAATTCAAAATGATACCCATTAGCATAAAAATATAGCTTTAATAAAGCTTGAAATGGGCATTTATAAGAAAAAAACTAATGGAAAATAAAATAAATAAACAAAATATTCGCCTCAAATTGTGGGGAGTTCGAGGGAGTTTACCTGCTCCAGGAGTTCAGACAAAAATTTTTGGTGGTAATACCTCTTGTATTGAAATGCATTGTGGGGAACAGCTTTTTATCTTTGACGCTGGTAGTGGTATTAGGGAACTAGGGTTAGAACTCCTGAAATCAATGCCTATAAAAGGACGTATATTTTTTACTCATTATCATTGGGATCATATTTTAGGTTTCCCATTTTTTGTTCCAGCATACATTCCTAGCAATGAATTTGACATTTATGGAGAAAGCAAGCGCCGACGTTCGCCTAAACAAATTCTAAGCGGGCAAATGTCTTTTCCTTATTTTCCTGTTACTCTAGAAGCAATGCGTGCCAAATTGAAATTCCATACTATTAAAGTTGGATCCACTATTAAATTTGGAGATGTCACTATTAAAACCCATCGTCTTAATCATCCTTTTGATGCAATGGGATACAAAGTAGAATACAAAGATAGTTCTGTAGCCTATATTACTGATTATGAACATTTTAATCATAGCGATGAACCTTTAATAGAGTTTGTTAGAGGAGTTGATGCTATGATATATGACTCTGCTTTTAATGAAGCTGAATATGCTTCTAAGCATGGTTGGGGTCATAGTACTTGGGAACAAGGAGTCAAACTTGCCCAAGTTGCTAATGTTAAAAACCTTATTATTTCCCATCATGAACCTACTCATGACGATAACCATATGCAAGAAGTTGAAAAACAAGCTCAAGAAGTCTATTCAAACTCTATAGTAGCTAGAGAAAAACATGAATATTGGTTTTAGTTCTTAATTTAATATTTTTGGCAGAAGCCTAAAAAAATACCCGGCCAATCGCCGGGTTAATTTGTTTAAATACCTGAGGTTGTGTTATTAACGAGTTATGTCAGTTAAGACTCGCTAAAACTCCAGGCTAATATAATAAGTTGGCTAATATATAGATAGGTTTATTTACTAATGTTATCTGGTCATTCAATAATCTGTTTTGCTGGTGAAGATTGGTGGTATCATCATCCACACTCTAAAAACCATATTATGAAAAGACTAGCTCGAAATAATCGAGTTATGTTTATTAATTCTATTTCCATGGGTTTACCAAGTGTTAGGAGTAAAGATTTTTTCTCTAAAATCCGACGCAAATTAAAAAGCTATCTAAAATTTGTACGTCGCTCTCCTGAAGGAATTTGGGTAGTTACTCCTATTGTCACCCCATTTTTTTCAAGTGCTTGGGGCAGAAGCCTAAATAAATGGTTGTTAATCATTCAATTAAGGATATTAATGCTGCTTTTAGGTTTTTCTAATCCGATACTATGGATTGCTATTCCAACAGCAAAAGATATTGTAGGAAAATTAAAGGAAAAGCTCCTTATTTACCAAGTCTCTGATAAATATGAAGCTAATGCGATGGATCATGGAGAACGCAGTGGGTTAATTAGCTCTCTACATGAAGAATTGCAACAAAAGGCTGCTATTATTTACTACTCTGGTAAGAAATTATTTTCCGAAGCTAAATATAAGGAAAAATCATACTTACTAGAACAAGCTGTTGATTTTGAGCATTTTTCTTCCGTGACTGCTAAAACTTTTTCCCCTCCAGATGAGTTTAAGCCTATAAAGAAACCTATCTTAGGTTATTTTGGAGCAATAGAGGCTTGGCTAGTTGATCAAGACTTAATTCGTTATGTAAGCGAACGTCGTCCAAATTGGCAATGGGTTTTTATTGGATTAAAAACTCGCCAACTTGAAATAGAAAACTTACCAAATGTAAAAATGTTAGGGTCAAAAAACTACTATGACTTACCTGCTTATGCGGCTCAATTTGATATATGTGTATTGCCTTGGGTAACAAATAATGAGTTTGTCAATTATGGTAGTGCAATTAAAGTACGAGAATATTTAGCTACTGGTAAGCCTGTAGTAATTACACCATTATATGAGTATGAGGCTCTTGATGGTATTTTACGCATTGCACGAAGTTATGATCACTTTATTGAACTTGTGGAAGAAGCATTACAAGATCAAGATTTAACAGCTCGTAGCCAACGTCAAGCCACTGTTGTTAATTCTACTTGGGATATTCGTACAGAAGAAGTTTCTAAATTAATTGAATCAAAATTATAATTTTAACTTAGCGAATATCATCTACTATCTAAGAATCATAACTATAATAACCTAGCAAAAACTGCTAAGGATAAACATAATGTGTGGAATTTGTGGTTTAGTCGGTCAAGCAGACAATCAAAAACTTAACTCAATGTTGACAACTATTAATCATCGAGGGCCAGATGATTCAGGTGTCTATGTTAGTGAAATGGCTAACGGTCAAACAGTTGGCTTAGGCCATAGAAGGCTCTCTATAATAGATCTTTCTCCAGCAGGTCATCAACCAATGGCTTCTTCTGATGGTCAGGTTTGGATAGTTTTTAATGGAGAAATTTATAACTTTCTAGACTTGCGCCAAGAATTAATTAAGTGTGGACATAAATTTCGTTCCAACTCAGATACAGAAGTAATTATTGCTGCTTATCAAGAATGGGGAGAAAATTGTGTAGTAAAATTTAATGGAATGTTTGCTTTTGCTATTTGGGATATAAAATTGCAGAAGCTTTTTATAGCTCGTGATCGTTTAGGCATTAAACCTCTCTACTATGCTCAAACCCCTCAAGGTTTTGCTTTTGCCTCAGAAATTAAAGCTATTTTAACTTTAGGCATTTCAAAAGAAATCAACTTAAGTGCATTACATCAATATTTAACTTTTCTTTGGGTTCCAGACCCTAAAACCCTTTTTCAAGGAGTTTATAAACTTCCTCCTGCTCATTATTTAACTTATCAAAGTGGTGAATTAAAAATTACTGAATATTGGGATATTAAGTTTCATGAAGATTTTAGCAAAAATGAACAATATTGGGCTGATGCTGTACTAGAAAAATTACGTACGGCTGTAGATCTTCAACTAATTAGTGATGTCCCTTTGGGAGCTTTTCTTTCAGGTGGAATAGATTCTTCTAGCATTGTTGCATTAATGAGCAAAGATACTAGTAAACCAATTAGTACTTACACTATAGGCTTTAGTAGCGAAGATTTAAGTTATGATGTAATTCCAGATGATGTTAAATATGCTCGTGAAGTAGGAAAATTATTTAAGACAACTTATCAGGAATCCATTATGAAACCTGAAGTATTTGATCTTTTGCCAAAACTAATTTGGCATATGGATGAACCTATAGCAGATCCAGCAATTATAACTAGTTATTTGATTTGTCGTGCGGCACGGGAAACTTTAACAGTGCTTTTAAGTGGTATGGGAGGAGATGAAATTTTTGCTGGTTATCCTAGACATCTAGCTGTAAAACTAGCAGATCTCTACAACATTATACCTAATCAACTTACTAGACCAATAGTAAATGCTTTACCTGCATCATTACCAGGGCCATTTAATGCAATATTACGTAATTTACATAAGCTAGCTAAATCTGCTTATTTGCCTTTTGAATCGCGTTATCTTGGGTATGGAACATATTTTACAGATGAAGAAAAACAAAAGCTTTACAGCAAAGATTTACGTAAAGCAACAGAGAAATTTAATGCATATGAGCAGCATCATTTTTATTTTGAGCGAGTTAAAAAAGAGCATTGGGTAAACCAAATGCTTTATATTGATACTAAATTATTTTTACCTTGTTTAAACCTAGCCTATACAGATAAAACCAGCATGGCAAGCTCTTTAGAAGTACGAGTACCTTTCCTAGATCATGAATTAGTGGAACTAACTGCCCGTATTCCGGCACAACTAAAGTTGCGAGGCTTTACTCGAAAGTATATACTCAAACGCGCTCTTAAGTCTGTTTTACCAAGTTCAATAATTAATCGTAAAAAGGCTGGTTTTAGTGCCCCACTACGTGCTTGGTTAAGGCGTGATTTTGCTGAACTAATAGCAGAACTACTTTCACCAAAGCGATTAGAGGAGCGAGGCTATTTTGATCCTGTTGAAGTAAAACGAGTTATTGATGCTAATAACCAAGGACGTGAAGATAACAGCCTAAAAATTCTTCAGTTATTAACATTTGAGCTTTGGTATCAAAAGTTTATAGAGTCATAATTTTATTTATTTGAGATAGATTTGTGTTAGAAACAGCCGAAGATTTAAAAGGAAAAGTACGAGAGTTTTGGAATGAAAACCCTTGTGGAACAAAGTTCGCTCAAGCAGAAATAGGTTCTGTAGAGTTTTTTGCTGCCATTGAAAAACATCGTTATGAAACAGAATGGCATATACCAGAAATGGCTCAGTTCCCTACCTGGCATGGTAAAAAAGTCTTAGAAGTTGGTTGTGGGCTTGGAACTGATGCTGTTGAATTTGCCCGTGCTGGAGCGCATTATACTGGAATAGATCTAACTCCAAAATCAATAGAGTTAGTTCAAAAGCGATTTCAGCAGCAAAACTTAACCGGAAACTTTCAAGTTGCTGATGCAGAAAAATTGCCATTCCCTGATAACCATTTTGATCTAGTTTACTCACATGGCGTTTTACATCATACACCTGATACTCAAAAAGCTATTAATGAAGTTCACCGTGTTATTAAACCTTCAGGTAAAGCACTAGTAATGCTTTATCACCGCAATTCATATAACTACTATGGAAACATAATGTTTTTCCGTCGTTTAGGAGCAAAAGCTTTACAGTATGATTGGGGTCCAAAACTAGTACACCTTATTACAAAAGAAGATATTAAAGCTTTAGAACGTCTTCAAAATGATATGAGAAAAGATCCTAATCATTTTTTCTCTAAAGAAGAATTTCTTAATCAAAACACTGACGGTGCAGGTAATCCATTAGCTAGGGTCTACAGTCGCAAAGAAGCCTCAGAGCTTTTTTCACGTTTTTCTAAAGTAGAAACTGCCGTAAGATTTTTAAATAAACGGTGGATTCCAGTGTTTGGAAAATTCTTACCTAAAGCAATTGAATCTCCTTTAGCTAAATTATGTGGTTGGCACTTATGGATTATTGCAACTAAGTAGGAAGATATTTGATGGCAACTATAGGTAAAAAACTTGTTTCTTTTTGGCAAAATATTCCTGAACCTCCTTCAGAAGCAGAACCATTGTCAAGAAACTTTAAAATACTAATAGTAATTGGGATTTTTCTTTTAGCCTTTTTAGTTCGCTATCTTCAATATTTAGATTTTATTCCACTAATAAAAGCTGGACAGCAAGATTTTGCTGGGCTAACAACCATTCATGAAAACTATGTTACACAAATCCTAAACAAAGGGATAGAAGGTGTTTTTCCAAAACAAGTTACACCTGGAGACACAAGCTTACTTATTTATCCTCCTGGTTATGCCCTATTTTTAAGTGGTATTTATTCATTGACAAGCCGAAATCCGCTTAATGCACAAATGGTTCAAGCAATTTTGGATTCTATAGCAGCAGTATTAGTTTTTTTTATTGTTTTAGAACTTTTTAACCGAACTATTGCCATTTTTTCTGGCCTAGCTGTAGCTATTTCACATCATTTAGCCTACTACTCTATGCTGCTTTTACCTGATGGAGTATTACCAGTTTTTGTAATGGCTGGGACATTGTGTTTAATTCGTGCTTATAAAGTTAGTTGGCATAAGGATAAAGGTTATAAAGAACTCTTTTTAGCAGGTGCTTTTTTTGGTCTTTCTTGCTGGTTACGTGCTAATGCAATGTTAATTTGGAGTTTTTGGATTATTGCATTCTTTTTCCTACGTCAATCAATAGTTGATATACCTAAGCGTATTGGAATATTAATTTTAGGAATAGCTCTAGTAATTGCACCTATAACAATAAGAAATTACCTTTTATACAATGAATTTGTGCCTATTGCTCTTGGAGCTGGGATTGTACTTCAAGAAGGAGTTGCAGAAGAAAACCCTCCTATAGCTGAATCTGAAAAGCTACCTGTCAATGACTATGACACACTACTTTGGGATATGAAAACTTATAATCGCCCTGACTATGGACAAGGGTTAGTTACTCCTGATGGTTTTTTACGTGAAAGAGATCGGATTCGACGCTCAACTAAAATTATTTTGGAACATCCTTTTTGGTATGCTGGAGTAATGTTAAAACGCATCAATTTGCTGACGAAATATTCTGCACATGCTTCATTAATTCACCTAGAAATCCCTGAAAAAAAAGAGGCTTTAGTTGAATACCAAAAGAAATATGGAAAAATAGTAGGGCTTTTTAGTTATTATAGTGATCAAGGTTCAACATTAGATTATTTACGACCTTTAGTTAGAACCTTGCAAAGAATCTTCAAGGAAACAGTATTTCTTTTTATTCTACTTGGATTAATCATTTCTACTAAAAAGTTTAATAGTTGGTTGTTAGTTGCAACTGTTCCACTTTATTATCTTTTCTTTCAATCTACTTTACATGCTGAGTTTCGCTATGCTTTGCCAGCTCATTACCTATTGTTTGTATTTTACTCTGTGACTTTTTACACACTTTTTATTTCCCTACCTCGGCAAATCCGCCAATCCATAGCTACTCCAGACTATGCTAAGCGTTTAGATGTTGCACCTTTTGAACAACTATCTGTTGTCACTAGTGCTAAGGTCGGAGAAAAAATAAACAAATATGATCCAAATATTCTAGATTTTGATGAAGAATCCAAAACTGAAGAAAGCCCTGTAATTGGAATGTTAGAAAAAGACGATGCAAGCCTCTCACAACGGCCTCAAAGGGTTTCAATTAATGGAGTTGAGGTAGATAATCTATCAGAAAAAGAAACTTTAGAAATTATTGATAGATACATTAGGGAAAAAAAGAAAAACCGTTTAATGGTAGTAGTAAATGCCTCTAAACTAACACTAGCTAACGAAGATAAAGACTTAAAACAAATAATACTTAATGCAGATCTTGTTACTGCTGATGGAATGTCTGTTCTTTGGGCAGCTAGAATTTTAGGTAAGTCATTAAAAGAACGAGTTACTGGAATTGATACGTTTGAAAATCTAATAGCAATGGCAGAGCAAAAACATTACTCAGTATATTTCTTAGGTGCGAAACCTGAAGTAGTAGAGGCTCTAGTAAAACACTATCAAGTAATCTTGCCTAATCTAAAAATTGCTGGTTATCATGATGGTTATTTTGGGCGCAATGAAGAAGTATTAGAAGACATAAAGAAAACATCTCCTGATATTCTTTTTGTAGCAATGGGTTCACCTCGTCAAGAAAAATGGCAAGCAACTGCATTAACAACGCTAAAAGTGCCTTTCACTATTGGAGTTGGAGGAAGTTTTGATCATGTTGCAGGGTTTTCAAAGCGTGCGCCCAAATGGATGCAAAAAGCAGGTTTAGAATGGCTCTACCGCTTGTTACAAGAGCCTGGGCGCTTATGGCAACGTTATCTTATAGGTAATACAAAATTCATTTTAATGATATTAAAAGAACGTTTTTCTAATGCTAAAAATTAGTTTTCAGCAATAAAGAATTACGATTTATACCATTAACTTATGTAAATGTTTCTAAAGAATTAGCTTATAAGTAAATAGTTCAACTGACTATTATAGTAGTTACGTAATCTAGCTAAATAGGCTTCTCTTTGTTTTTTAGCTTCTTTATCATTTAAATCCTTTAATTTGCATAATACTTGAACAAAGTAACTAATATTTTGTTGTGCAACTTTCATTTGTTCATCAGTTTTTATTTCTGGAGCATTAAGTTCAACTTCAGGAGTTAACAAAACTTCTACTCCTTCTTGTTGAGCAATTAAACCTCCAACAAGAACTGCAAACTCTGCAATTTCTTTTTCTTGTTTATTTGAAGTAAATAAAACTCTAATGGAGATTTTTTTATCATCTCCTTTTGCCAAGTAAGCTACTCTACCTAATAATGGATATTTTTCTGTAAACATAGCTATAAATCTTTTTCCTGCGCGATATTCTGCTTGTACACGTCTTCGTTCAGTTAGCATAAATTATCTCCTACATTAAGTTTAGTACGTACATAACTACTAGCAAATTAAACAGTCTTAACTTGTGTAATACCAATAAAACAAGACAATTAAAAACTATTTTATGTTAGGCAAATTAAGCAATTTGATTTCACTTATTTTATGATAAAGAAGCACAATTAGGAAGAAAAAAGGAAAAAGTAGGTAAATTAGTAAATTGAAAACGAAATATTTTGAAACCTCAAACGTTATATAGTCGTAGAGGCTTAAGAACAAAGTCTTTAATCATCTAATTAAGTTTCCATAAAATCTGGCTTAGACTCTGATTGCCTAATGGAGAAAACTTCATTATTATGGACAGCAAATAGATAAAACAAAACTAGTTTAACCCGTCGTAGGGAGGCGGCAAAACTTTATTATGGCATTCACTAGAAAAAAGAAAATTGGAGTTTTTTTATTAGTAGTATTAATTATTGGAGCGATAGTCACTGCTAGCGTGTTATCCAATAACAAAGCTGTTACAGAAGTACAGCTTTCTTTGGTAAAAAAACGTGACCTACTAGAATCTAAAGTAACTGCTTCAGGAGAAGTACGACCTGTTAAGTTCTATAATCTAACAGCAGAAGTTCCTGGTCGTGTAACCAATATTTATGTTAAAGAAGGCGATGTAGTTAAAGCAGATCAGCCACTTCTAAAAGTTGATCCAACACTACAAGCTAACAATGCTGCTAGCCAAGAAGCTATTTTACGTTCTGAAGAACAGAGCGCTCGTGCAGCAGAAATAGAATGGCGTGCGGCAGAAAATAATGTTAACAGCACTAAGAACTCTATTCTTGCAGCCAAAGCGGATCTTAAACGTTTGCAAGCAGACTTAGTTTTAGCTGAAGCAGAATATCAACGTGCTGTTGATATGGTTGAAGCAGGAGTTTTTTCTAAATCACAATTTGATAGTGCTAAAGCTCGCAAAGAAGCAGCAGTAGCTTCAATAGAAGCTCAACAAGCACGTATATCTGAGTTACAAGATAGTCTTAAAAATGCAGAAGCTGCTGTAAAACGCTCAGAAACTACCTATAAATCTACCTTTGAGCGTGTAGGATCTACAAAAGCTCAGCTACTTAATGCTCAAGATCAACTTTCAAAAACTGTAAGAAAATCTCCTATAAATGGAGTTGTTTCCAGCTTACCAGTAAAAGAAGGAGAATATGTTTTAGCTAGCTTTAACACTTCTCCACTAGTAATGATTGCTGATATGGCGGATGTAAACGTTGAAGTTAAAGTTGATGAAACTGATATATCTAACGTCAAATTAGGCCAGGCAGCAAAAGTAAAAGTTGATGCTCTAGGAGAAACAGAAATAGAAGGAGAAGTAACAGAAATTGGACATAGTGCTGTTACTCGTTCTGGTCAAACCATTGCACAAACTAATACTTCCCAAGAAGCAAAAGATTTCAAAGTGGTAGTAAAGCTAAAAGCTACACCAGAAGTCCTTAATAGGTTGCGTCCTGGAATGTCTGCTACTGCAACTATCACAACTAGCACTCGTAATAATGTCCTTGCCATTCCATTGCAAGCTCTGGTAATAAAGGATATGGCAGAAGAAAAGAAATCTACTGATAAGCCAGCTCAAGGCGATGCACAACAAGTAGACAAAGATAAAGCTAAACCAAAACGTGAAGAACTTCAGGGTGTTTATGTAGTCAAAAATGGGAAAGCAGAATTTGTTGCAGTTAAAACTGGAATCACTGGTGATACAGATATAGAAGTCCTAGAAGGCTTAAAAGAATCTGAACAAATAGTTACTGGTCCATTTCGTCAACTACGTAATCTAAAATCTGGCACAGCAGTTAAAGAAGAATCTGCCAACAAAGCCAATAAGGAGAAAGACGAGAAGTAATATGTCAATAGCTATGGTAGTTGAACCTCAATCGCAAGTGTCTCAATCGTATTCAGGAAAACAAGAAACATTAATTAGTACTCAAAACCTTTGGAAATCTTACCGAATGGGCGATGAAGAAATTCATGCTTTAGCAGGAGTAAGTTTTGAAATAAAGCGCAATGAATATGTTGCTATAATTGGCCCTTCTGGTTCTGGTAAGTCTACACTTATGAACTTAATAGGCTGTTTAGACACACCTACACAAGGACAATACTGGCTTAATGGTAAGCTTGTTTCTAAGATGAATGATGATGAGCTTGCGCATATTCGTAACAAAGAAATAGGCTTTGTGTTTCAAACTTTTAACCTTTTACCTCGCGCTTCTGCATTGCACAATGTAGAACTACCATTAATTTATAGTGGTGTTTCTTCCTCAGAACGTATTGCAAGAGCTAAACGAAGTCTAGAGCAGGTAGATTTAGCTCATAGAATGAATCACAAACCTAATGAACTTTCAGGTGGTCAACGCCAAAGAGTTGCTATTGCTCGCGCCCTTGTTAACACTCCTTCTATTATCTTAGCAGACGAACCAACAGGAAACTTAGATTCTGCTACTAGCACAGAAATTATGGCTCTTTTGGCTCGCTTGCATGAAAGTGGGAACACTATTATTTTAGTAACCCACGAACCTGATATCGCAGCCAATGCTCATAGAGTTTTATCTATACGCGATGGAAAAATTGCCAAAGATGAAAGAACAAGATAACTTCCTTTTATTTCTCTTAACTAGCCATAAGTAAAAGCTTTGCTTATGGCTAGTTTTATTTTTGTTTCTCTCCCTAATAAGCTACACTTGCTTTCTAAATTTAACATTTAATCTTATTTCCTAACAAAGAAACTTTTTTATGAAAGCTAGTCGAGTTTGGCTTGAAGCAACAAAAATTGCAGTAGAAAACCTTACAATTAATAAACTCCGTACCTTTCTAACTTTATTAGGTATTATTGTTGGCGTAACAGCCGTCATTTCTGTAGTGACTGTTATTGAAGGGCTCAATAAAAAAGTGGCTCAAACTTTTATGTCACAAGGCTCAAATGTCTTTTCAGTACGCCGACTTCCACAAATTATACTTTCACGTAATGATTTCCTAACCTTTAATAAACGTAAAGTCATTAGCAATGAAGATGCCTATTTTGTTGCAGACCATTGTAAAACTTGTGCAAAAGTAGGTTGGGATAGTGGTGGTCTAAAAACAGTTAAATTTCAAAATGAAAAATCCGAAGGTGTTCTACTTCGTGGTGTTAGCCAAGAAGTCATTAACATAGAAGCTTTAAACTTTACTAGCGGTAGACCTTTTACTAATCAGGAAATTAATAGTGCTGCTTTTGTTTGTGTAATAGGTTGGGATATAGTAGATAACTTATTTCCCGGTCGTGACCCATTAGGCAAAGAAATTCGTATTGATAACTTACCTTTTAAAATCATTGGTGTAACTGAAAGATTAGGTACAATTTTTGGTTTTTCTAGAGATAATTACGCAATGATTCCTATTAGTACTTATCAAAAAATCTATGGGACTGTTGCTGGCGTAAGCATGGTCATATCAGCTGAGAATACTGAAATGATGGATCGTACTCAAGAAGAAGTGCGATTGCTTTTAAGAACACAACGTCATAAAAGTTATCGTGATACTGATGATGGATTTTCTATAGAAACTTCCCAAATTTTTCTAGATTTCTACAATAGTGCAACTAAAAATATTTATCTTGTGTCATTTATTATCTCTGGCATTTCACTTATTGTAGGTGGAATAGTCATTATGAATATTATGCTAGTGTCTGTTACTGAGCGAACTCGTGAAATAGGTATTAGAAAAGCATTAGGTGCTAGACGTTCAGATATACTCTTTCAATTTATCATAGAAGCTGTAAGTATTTCCGCTCTAGGTGGTTTCTTAGGTATTTTAGTAGGATATAGTGTAGCTTACCTTATTTCAAACTATACAGGGTTTCCTTTATCTATCAGAGCTAGTTCAGCAGTGCTTGGTGTAACAGTTTCATCTATAGTTGGGATTGTATTTGGAGTATATCCTGCTAGTCGTGCAGCTAGACTTGACCCAATAGAAGCATTAAGATCTGAGTAAATAATCTCACAACCTTAAAGCTTTTATTTTTGACAACTAAAAACCTTTTTTGCCGATAATAACTTGTAAATTTAGTTATTTTAATAACTCATTTTATTAAACTTTTAACTTAAAAATCTAACTAGCCATAATAATAAGGATATAAAGCTATGAGTATTAATGGAATTAAAGGGAATATTGGTGGAATAGATAAGGCTGATTTACTTAAGCAACAAGAATTAACAGATCCTTCAAAACGTACAGGTAATTTTGGAGGGTTAACAGTTAAACAAGTTCCTCCTCCTAATGAATCCCCATTAAATGCACTTCAAGCTCAATCTCCAACAAATGCTAGTACTTATACTAAACCTATTACTAATATTGACTCTCTAGATACACGTAAAGATTTTGCATCTCAACTGCAAAGTGATGCAAACCGTTTAGTTAATCAAATTCAACAATTACAGGCAACAACCAAAGGGGCTGAAAATCCAAATGCAGTTGCTGGAGTAGCATCTACAGAAGCCACTAAAAAAGGATTTGGAGTTAATAGCACAGGTTTAGGTGAAGGAGTTGCAGGAGCTCGTCGTTTAGAAGCTACTAACGATCCTGTTAACTTTAAGGATTCTGGAGAAACAGGTGCAGCACGCAAAGCTTCAAGTCCAACTGACCAAATTGCTCAAATTATGGCTAAAGTAGTAGAACTTCAAAAACAACTTGTTAGTGATTTATCAGAAAGACCTCAAATAATAAAAATCTCAGATAACAAATAATTTAAGCTAGTTCATATGCAAAAACAAAAAAGGTAAGCTAGCAGTTAGCTTACCTTTTTTATTCTAGCAAAAGTTAGTTAGTCATTATTTTTTTGGACTACTTTGACTATTCTTTTAGCAGCTTCTTGCACTTCTTCATCACTAGTAAACTTACCGAAGCTAAATCTTATAGCACCTAAAGCATCTTCTGTGCTTACACCCATTGCAGCTAAAACAGCAGAAGGTTGGCGAGAAGTAGTATGACAAGCAGCACCTAAGGATGCAGCAACCTCTGTAGCTAATAATATTTGTTGTCCATCACATCCAGGAAAACTTAAGTTTAATGTATTAGGTAGTCGGTCTGTAGGATGACCATTTAATTTAACATTACTTAGTGATTCACTAATAAGGTTATAAAACATTTCCCTCTTTTGTTTTACCAAAGCAATGGTATCTTTTCCTTTATTTTTAGCTATTTCACAAGCCTTACCTAATCCGACAGCCCCAGCAACATTAACAGTTCCAGCACGTCTTCCAGCTTCATGTCCTGCGCCTAACATATAAGGAGCAAGTTCTATGCCTTCACGTACAATCAAAGCTCCTATTCCTTTAGGGCCATAAAATTTATGAGCTGCTACTGTAAGCATATCTATATTCATATCTTGAACATCTACTGGAAGTTTGCTAATTGATTGAGCTGTATCTGTATGAAAATAGATGCCTTTGCTTCTTGCTATTTTGCCGATTTCCTTAATAGGTTGAATAGTTCCTACTTCATTATTGGCATGCATAATGCTGATTAAAATGGTTTTATCTGTAATAGCTTTCTCTAGCTCATTAATATCAACCTGACCAAATTTATCAACAGGTAAAAAAGTGGTTTGAAACCCTTCTAGCTCAAGCTCTCGACAACATTTGATAATAGAAGGATGTTCAATTTGGCTTGTAATAATGTGATTACCCAATTTACGGCGACTGTGAGCAATCCCTCGAACTACAGAATTATTACTTTCTGTTCCGCCACCTGTAAAAATAACTTCTGAAGTTTTACAGTTAAGAAAATTTGCAACCTGTTCTCTAGCTTGTTCCAAACCTTTAGCAGCCATTTGCCCAAAGCTATGAAAACTCATAGCATTAGCAAAATTATTTTTCAAATAAGGCAGCATTTCTTCAAAAACTTCTGGATCCAAAGGAGATGTAGCATTGTAGTCAAGATAAATAGGTGTCATAAATTTTAACTATCCATTATTACATTAATATAAATCTTAATCCCCCTATTCTTTAGTTATAAAAAATAGGGGTTATTAAATTAATTTGCTTTTGCAGCAGCGGCTTCAGCCATTTTCTTTACATATTCTTTAAGTCTTTCAATCGCCATTTTGCCAGTATTGGTATTTTTTACAACCCATTCAGCATTTTGAAAAGCCATTGGATTAAGATCTTTTCTTATTTGTTCTAAAAAAGGCTCTATTTTTGCGTAAAGAAACAACCCTTCTATATTACTTTCCATAAAGAAATCTGGATGTACCACACCATGTTTAACCATTCCATAAACCATTTCCCAATAAGATCCAACTTGACGAAAAGCTGCATTTAACGGGTGTTCTGGGTTCATAACAATAGCCATTAAATCTTCATAGCTACTAGGAAAATACTTAGCTACCGCACTACGTGATTCTCTCATAGTAACTTCACGACGAAGATCATAACACTTAAGAACTAACTCTGCATCGTGATGATCTGGTAATTGATTAGACATATATCCTCCATTTAATTTTCTAAATTGTAATTATTTATAGTGACTATCAACTATATAGACTTAAGTAGTATTTATACTAAAAATTCTTGAGCTACACCTTGTTCAAGTGTTTTTCCATAATGTGCAGCAACATAATCATTAACAATTGAAATAAAATTAACTGCAATATCACTGCCTTGCAATGTAGTAAAGAGCTTCCCATCAACAAAAACAGGCGCACGGGGTTCTTCTCCTGTACCTGGTAGAGAAATACCGATATCAGCATGCTTGGATTCGCCAGGGCCATTTACAACACAACCCATTACTGCAACTCTTAAAGTTTCCACGCCTTTATAAACTTCTTTCCAACTCTTCATTTGTTGATTAAGATAATCTTGAATTTGTTCTGCTAGTTCTTGAAATAATGTGCTAGTGGTTCTTCCACAACCTGGACAAGCAGTTACAGCAGGAAGGAAATTTCTAATACCTAAAGATTGTAGTATTTGTTGAGCTACTATAACTTCTTCGCTACGTTCCCCTCCTGGACGAGGCGTTAAACTAACTCTTATAGTGTCTCCAATACCTTCCTGTAGCAAAATACTTAATGCAGCACTACTAGCAACAATACCTTTGCTACCCATACCTGCTTCAGTTAATCCTAAATGTAGAGGATAGTCTGAACGTGAAGCCAAATCACGATAAACTCTAAGAAGTGATTGGACGTTAGAAACTTTTGCACTCAAAATAATTTTATCGTGTGTTAATCCGTAGCTTTCTGCTAATTCTGCGGAAGTTATAGCACTTTCAACCATTGCATCCATTAGTACGTCATCAGCAGACTTTGGTTCAGCTAACTTGCCATTATCATCCATCATCTTAGCTAGCAAGGCTTGATCTAGCGAACCCCAATTTACACCAATCCTTACAGGTTTATTGTTTTCAACTGCAACTTCTATCATTTGTCGAAAATTATCATCATGTTTTCGCCCAAACCCAACATTGCCTGGATTAATACGGTATTTAGCCAACAGACGAGCACATTCAGGATATTTTTTTAACAGCAAATGTCCATTAAAATGAAAATCTCCAATTATAGGTACACTTACATTCATTTTATCCAATTTTTCAAAGATCTCTGGCACTTTAGCTGCGGCTTCTTTGGTATTAACAGTAATTCGCACCAACTCCGAACCAGCTTGAGCAAGTTCAGCTACTTGTTTCGCGGTTGAATCAGCATCTTCAGTATCTGTATTAGTCATTGATTGCACAACTATAGGATTATTACCACCGACTTTACACCCACCTACATCTACACTAACAGTCTTTTTTCTAATAATCATAAAAATCTCTCAATAAAAATTTAGAAATCATAAAGTAACTAATTATGTTTACTAATACTTAAACAAACACAATGAGTATAATATTAGCCCGGTAGCTTGTGTTAGGTAAAGAGCGCTTGGAAAAGCCTTAGTTATTGCATAATTAAAACTTAGTTATTTTTCATAATCTTATGGTTGACTCTAGTTTGCAAAAGACTACAATTCAATTAGATAAACTTTTTTCTTTGCTATCAAATATTTATGCCTTATACCATTGAAGTTTTTTATGCTACTTGTGCAATAGTGGGATTAATTTTCACTGTATTTTCTGCATTCATCAGCCACGCAGGACATGGTCATTTTAAAATAGGTCGCTTGGGAAAACTCAAAATAGGAAAATTCAAAATAGCTAAAACTTCTCATTCTAGTCAGTCTTCGGCTAGCTCTAGTGATAAATTGGGGCCACAATTTAGTTCCCTTTCTGTAATTAACCCACTTACAATAGCTATTTTTATAGGGCTATTTGGTTTGTTAGGCTTATTAGCAACAAATGCCTTGCAAATGGGAGTTCAAGCGAGTTTGTTGTTTTCATCTTCTATAAGCCTAATAATGAGCTTAAGCTTTTCTTGGGTTGTTGTAAGACTTTTAGAACAATCTCAAAGCTCTAGTGTAACTACTTATGAAGAAGCTATTGGACTTCGTGCAAAAGTTGTAACCAAAATAGAAAAGGGTCGCTTAGGTACAATTTCTTATATTGATAAAGGGACAATTCTTACTTTACCTGCTTGTGCAGAAGAAGAAGAAACAATAGAAAAAGGTGATGAAGTTTATATTTCCCGCACAGATGGTAAAATGGCTTATGTAAAGCGTCAAAAAGAAGGTTTATGGCGTTAAACCCCTTTTATAGAAGCCTGTTTAGCTAATATCAGCATTTTTCTATTTTGGACACTTATCTATATAAAAGTCTAAGCGCAAGTATCCCATAGTGATATCATATTCAAAGAGTTAGTTATCTAGTTAAGTCAATAAAATCAGTTGTTTAACTTTTGTCTAGACTAAGTTTGTAAAACAACCAAATAATTTTGAAATGTGTTAAATCACATCTAGGAGGTTCGCTTAAAGCGAATAAAAACTATGAATATGTTAGTTTTGAATTTAATGGCTTTATTTGTTGGTTGGGAAATTTGGGCTGGTGGTGTAGTTGGAGTAGTAGTGTTATTTATCTCTACACTAGCTATTTATGCTTCAATGTATCAAAAAGCAGGGCCAAACGAAGTGTTAATTATTTCAGGTCGTAAAACATCTGTTGATGGTGGGGCTCAGGTTGGTTTTCGTTTAGTACAAGGTGGAGGAACACTTGTATTTCCAATTTTGGAAAAAGTCGACCGAATGAGCTTGGAAATGATTACTTTGGATATCAAAACTCCAGAGTTTTACACTAAATTTGGCGTTCCAATTCAAGTAGAAGGCGTAGCACAAATTAAAGTTAAAGGTGATGATTCTTCTATTCGTACAGCAGCTGAACAATTTCTATCTAAAGATATTGAAGAGATTCAGTCAATTGCTTACCAAATGATGTCAGGCCATTTACGTGGAATACTAGGCACTCTATCTGTAGAAGATATTCTAGCTGGTCATGAAGCTTTTGCTCAAAGAGTTGCTGAAGTCTCAGCCTCTGATTTAGCATCTATGGGTCTTACTGTAGTTAGTTTTACTATACGTGAAATCCATGATTCTCGTGGTTATTTAGAATCTTTAGGTAAAACTAGAATTGCTCAAGTGCGTCGTGATGCGTTAATTGGTGAAGCTGAAGCAAACCGTGATGCTACAATTAGAGCCGCTCAAGCTGCTCAAGAAGGAGAAACAGCTAAACTTCAAGCTGAAATGAAAATAGCTGAATCTCGTAGAGACTATGAATTAAAACAAGCTGAAATTAATGGCACAGTTAACCAACGTAAAGCTGAAGCTGATTTATCTTACGATTTACAAAAATTCAAGACTGGCCAAATCTTGAAAAAAGAACAAGTTCAAATTGATATTGTTGCTAAAGAACAAGAAACTATTGTACAAGAGCGTGAAGTTCTTCGCCGTCAACGTGAATTAGAAGCAACTGTACAAAAACAAGCTGATGCTGAGCGTTACCGTTTACAAGCTTTGTCCGAAGCACAAAAATATAAAATGGAAGCAGAAGCAAAAGGTGCAGCAGAAGCACAACGTCAAACAGGTTTGGCTAAAGCTGAAGTTGAGCGTCAGTTAGGTACAGCTAAAGCAGATGTAATTTTAGCAACTGGTGAAGCTGAAGCTGAAGTTATTCGCAAAAAAGGGTTGGCTGAAGCTGAAGTAATGCGTATTAAAGCTGATGCTTGGAAACAATATGGTGAAGCAGCTATGGCACAAATGTTTATTGAAAAATTACCAGAAATTGCTCGTGCTGTATCTGAACCTTTATCTAAAACAGAAAAAATTGTTATTGTTAATAGTGGAGGTGAAGGTGGAGGAGCTTCTAAATTGACAGCAGACATTGGCAATATAATAGCTCAATTACCTCCAATGGTTGAATCATTAACAGGAATCAAGCTTGAGGAGCTTATAAATAGCAAGGTTGGAGTTTCTAATCAGTTAAAAAAGATAGCTGATAAAGAATCTCAAGAGCTAACTTTAGATGTAACAGTAGATGAATCTAAAAATAGCTAAATAATTAAGTATTTGACCTAAATTAACCTAGCACTTAGCTAGGTTAATTTTTACACTATTTTAGAGGGTTTTAATGCAGGCAGTATTTCCGATTTTACAAACTTTTCATCGTGCTAGACAGCTTTATTGGAAAATCTTTGAGCCTACTATTTTAGGTGTAAGAGCATTTATTGTTCAACAAGATCAGGTTCTTTTAGTCAAACATACTTATACTAAAGGCTGGTATTTGCCAGGAGGCAAAGTTGATCGTGGAGAAACTTTTCTTTCAGCAGTTTGTCGTGAAGTTAAAGAAGAATGTAACTTAAAAGTTAAAAAAGCCCAACTTACTGCAATGTACTCAAATATAACTACTAATCGCAATGATCATATAGCATTATTTTATATAGATGAATTTGAAATTTTAGAACCAACAAATTTTTCTCAACTTCATAAACTAGAAATTGCAGAAATTAAGTTTTTTTCTATCAATGAGTTACCTAATGATGTTAGTCCAGGAACAATGCGTAGAATAGAAGAACATAAACGTAAATCTTTTGATAGTGAATATTGGTAAAAGTTTATTTTTTTACTTCATCTTTGATTGGAACAAAAAACATTAAAAGCATTGAAGGAATTGTAGATAAAAAGGCAATAATAAACAGATTTACATAGCCATATTTTTCAACTAAAGTGCCACTAAAACCTCCAACAATAGCCCCAGGAATAAGCATAATTGCTGTACCAATTGCATAGTGTGCAGCTTTAAACTCCATCTTACAAAGTCTCATTAAAAATATAGTCAAAGCAGCAGAACCTAAACCTGAAGCAACTTGTTCATAGAAGTAAACAAAAGCAATCAGAGTGATACCTTTTGTAGTAGCTGGGCTTGGTTTTGCGTAAGCAAGCCAAGTATAAGCCCAAATATTAATATTCATTAGTAGAGTTAAAGGCCAAATAGCTTTCCTTAGACCTTGTTTCTTTATCCACCAAGCTCCTGACATTGCACCTAAAATTGCTCCTGCTGCCCCAACAATTCCTGCAATCCAAGCTAGTTGAGCGTTAGAAACCTTTATTTCACGTCGCAAAAAAGGAGTATTCATTGAAAAAAGGATTTCATCGCCTATTTTGTAGAGAATAATAAATATTAATACCAAAACAATTTTTTCTTGTTGTAGGTAAGAAGTAAAAGCTTGCAAAAAAGATTGGAAGGTTTCTTTTACTTTTAGCTGGCCTTCTCTTTTATTTTCAAAATGAGGAAGTTTAAATAAATGAAAAGAAGCAACTAAGAACATTGTTAACCCTACAGCACCAAAACCATAAGCCCAAGCTTTAGATGCAGGATCATCTTTGCCCATCAGTTGTAGCTGATATGCCATATAAGCAACTAGTGCAACTATACCGCTACGACCAAAAATCAAGGCTAAACGGTAGGCAGCAACTCTATCACCAGAATATGCTGCTTGTTGGCTAGGATCTTTAAGTCCTTCTAAATAATAAGCATCTATGGCTATATCATTTGTAGCAGAAATAAAAGCCAATACCACAAAAGCACAAGCAATAGCGATTGGAACATATTTTAGGTATGCAAATGTAGATGGAAGTTGAAATCCAAAAGCAGAAAACTCTTCAAAAGTAGAAAAGGTTGGAACAATATAGGCAAGATAACAAAGTCCAGCAATTACCATCATTCCAAAGGAAAACAGAAATTGCAGAATTATCAACCAATTACGTTTGGTATTAAACAGATCTAGAAAAGGTGCCCAAATAAATTTCAATGTCCAAGGGATGCTAAAGAGGTTTAAGTAGCCTAAATATCGCTCTTTTATCCCTATATCTGTAAAATACATAGTAGATAAAATTCTAACTACTGTAAAAGGTAACCCCTCAGCAAAATACGTAGTATAAACCCACGAAGCAGCTTTAGGAGAGTTTGTTGTTTGAGAAATATTATTATTTTCTAAAGCTTGCTTTTCACTCGCCATTATTTTCCCCTACTTTTTAGATTCTGGCGATTAGATGCCTACTAATTAATTTTTGTCAATGAAAATTATATACGTTTTAACTCTTTATTTATTCTTTCAGTAAATTCTGAGATCTTATCACACAAAGCATTAAAATGGTTTCTTTCAAAAATTAATGGAGAAGAAGCCATTGATTTAATCCTAGCAATACGGTTAAGTGAAGTTTCTATACGACGGTTAGTGATTTTTCCTTCACGAGCAGCATTAATTAAAGCTTCTGCCCCTTCATATATTTTGTCTTGGCTTTGACAAATTAACATCATATCTTCACCAGCCATAACAGCTTGAACCATTGCTTCTGAAAAACCTATGGATTCGGCAATAGCACCCATTTCCATATCATCAGAAATAGCCATGCCATGAAATTCCATCTTGGTGCGCAAAAGATCTGTAACTATTTTGGAAGACAAAGAAGCAGGAATTGGAGTTTTAGTATTTTCCAAAGCAGGATAAAAGGCATGTGCAACCATTATGACTTGAAGTTGTGAGTTAAGTTTTACCATTAAATCCTGATAAATTTGTAAATCTTCTGCTCTTAATTGCTGTTCTGAACGTTCAACAGTTGGAAGTTTTTTGTGTGAATCAACTATGGAATCGCCTAGTCCTGGAAAGTGCTTTCCACAACCAAGAATACTTGCATTTTGTAAACCTTCTAAATAAGCGCCTGCTAAACGGATAATTTTATGTATTCTAGTACCAAAACAACGTTCTTGAAGTGCGTTGTCTGCTTCCTCATATACAGCAATATCTAGAACAGGAGCAAAATTCATATTAAAACCTAAAACTCTAAGTAATTCTGCTGTAATCTCTCCATGTTCATGAGCGCTACGAGCATCATCTAAAGCTCTTAATAAATTTGCAGAAGGCATAGGAGGACAAATTTTCTTTAGCCTATCAACTCGTCCACCTTCTTGGTCAATACTAATTAGAGGTGGAACTTTCAATAACCGGCGAATTTCTCCATTTAATTCAGCAACTTGTTCAGCTTGTTCAATATTACGAGCAAACAAAATTATTCCGCCAGGTTGAACAGTTTGTATTAGTTTGCGAGTATCATCATCTATAGTAGTGCCTGGAATGCCAACAAAGAGCATTTGACCTAATCGGTGTTCTAGTGATAAAGAAGCCATTGCCCACCTACTTAACGTTAATTTTATTGATGTAGGGGCAGAGCTTGTGGCTGGCCGTATTCAAATAAGTTCTTGAAGAACGGGCAGCTGGCTGCCCCTACATTAAATGTCATTAAATGCTTAAACAGATTAAAAAAACATCTCTAACAAAACAAGTTTACTTAGCAGGTCAAAGGATACCTACTCAAATAACTTGGGTAAACTTTCTGTATATGAAGGAAATGCCACACCTTTTTCTGTAATTATGGCTGTAACATATTTATTTGGTGTAACATCAAAAGCTGGGTTAGCAACATTTATTCCATTTGGAGCAACTTGTTGTTCCTTAATATGAGTAACTTCTCTAGAGGATCGATCCTCTATTGGAATATGTTCACCAGACTTTATTTTTAGATCTAGAGTTGAAAGCGGAGCTGCAACATAAAAAGGTATATTATTTTCTTTTGCTAAAACGGCTACCATATAAGTACCAATTTTATTAGCTACATCCCCATTAGCAGCAATTCTATCTGCCCCAACTACTACAGCTTTGATTTTACCTAATTTCATAAAATGACCAGCCATATTGTCAGTAATCAATGTAACAGGAATATTATCTTTTTGTAGCTCCCAACAAGTTAATCTTGCACCTTGTAAAAATGGGCGTGTTTCATCTGAATAAACATCTAACTTTTTACCCATAGCGCAAGCAGCACGAATTACTCCTAAAGCTGTTCCATAACCAGCTGTAGCCAATGCTCCTGCATTACAATGTGTTAGGATTGTACCTTCATCTGGCAAAAGTGTTGCACCATTGCGCCCCATTTGTTCATTAGCAGCTATATCAGCTTTATAAATTTCAACTGCTCTTTTTATAAGTTCTTGTTTTATTTCTGCCAAAGAAAGCTTATCTCGTTTGCAATCAGCTAGAGTTAGCTTCATTTGCTCAATTCCCCAAAACAAGTTAACTGCTGTAGGGCGAGTAGCAGCAAATTCATCACAAATTTTTTCAAATTCTGATTCAAAATCATCCCAATTTTCTTGCAAAGTTTTTGCGCCTAAAGCAATACCCATTGCAGCCGCAACTCCAATAGCTGGAGCGCCACGAACTACCATGTCTTTAATTGCTTTTGCTACTTCTGGATAAGTTTTATAACAAGGGTAAACTTCTTCGGTAGGTAAAAGGCGTTGATCTATCATAACAACACCTTCATCAGTCCATTCTACAGTTTTAATCATAATGCTTCCTAGATTGGTTTATAGTTATTTAGCTAGTGCAGAAAAAGTTTTTTTATGATATTCCTGCAAACATCCAACATTTAATTTTTCTTTTTGCAGTGCTTCTATTGCACTCACTACAGCTTGTGCACCAGTGATGGTTGTAATACAAGGAACTCCATATTGAGTAGCCGCATTGCGAATTGCCTTTTCATCGTAAAAAGAATGTTTTCCTAATGGAGTATTTATAACTAAGGCAATCTTTTTGCTCTTAATTTGATCTACAATATTTGGTCTACCTTCTTCCACTTTAAAGACAAACTGTGTATCAATTCCTGCTTTTACCAAACAATCTCTTGTTCCACGAGTGGCAACTAGAGTAAACCCTAATTCATGCAATCTACGAGCTACTGGTATAACAGTTTCTTTGTGTGGGTCGTTAACACTGATAAACACAGTTCCTTTAGAAGGGAGTTTATTACCTGCTCCATATTGAGCTTTTAAGTAAGCACTGCCAAATGCATCTGCAATACCCATTACTTCACCAGTTGAACGCATTTCTGGGCCAAGCACTGGATCAACTCCAAGGAATTTAGCAAATGGAAAGACTGGTGTTTTTACTTGGAAACGCTCTACAGGTAGTACTTCTGGTAAGTTAAAATCTTTTAATTTTTGCCCAACCATTAGTAGAGACGCTATTTTAGCAATTGGAAAGCCTGTTGCTTTACTAACAAAAGGAACTGTACGAGAAGCACGTGGATTAACTTCTAAAACATATACTTTTCCAGCTTTAATAGCAAATTGGATATTTACAAGTCCAATTACTTTCAATGCTTTTGCTAGTCTATTTGTGTACTCTCGCATTGTTTCAATTTGTTCAGGAGAAATCATCAAAGTTGGCATTACACAAGAACTATCTCCAGAATGTATTCCTGCTTCTTCAATATGTTCTTGAATACCTGCAATTATAGTAGTTTCACCATCAGACAATGCATCAATATCTACTTCAATTGCATTTTCTAAAAAACTATCAATTAAAATTGGGTGATCTGGTGAAGCTCCAACAGCTTTGCTCATATAACTAGCCAAAGCATCTTTATCATAAACAATTACCATAGCCCGACCACCTAACACATAGCTTGGCCGTACTAGTACTGGATAACCAATTTCTTGAGCCACATTTAGTGCTTCTTCCACTGACATAGCTGTTCCATTAGCAGGTTGTGGAATCTCAAGTTCATTTAATAACCTTCCAAATTGTTTACGATCTTCTGCTAAATCAATTGATTCTGGTGAAGTACCAATAATAGGAACTCCTGCTTTCAAAAGGTCTAGAGCTAAATTTAATGGAGTTTGCCCACCCAATTGAACTATTACACCAGTAGGTTTTTCTACATCAACAATATGCATTACATCTTCAAATGTAATTGGCTCAAAATAAAGCCTATCAGATGTGTCATAGTCGGTAGAAACTGTTTCAGGATTGCAATTAACCATTATGGTTTCATAGCCAGCCTCTTTAAGAGCAAAACTTGCATGACAACAACAATAGTCAAACTCAATTCCCTGCCCTATACGGTTTGGCCCACTACCTAAAATCATTATTTTCTTTTTATCAGTAGCTTCAGCTTCACATTCCTCTTCATAGGTTGAGTAAAGATAAGGTGTATAAGATTCAAATTCTGCAGCACAAGTGTCAACTCTCTTATAAACAGGCTTGATGCCAAATTCTAGACGACGTAAACGAACATCTTTTTCTGTAGCACCTAACAAAATAGCTAAGCGTCTATCAGAAAGACCAATTCTCTTTGCCAACCAAAATAGATCTTTTGAAATAGTTTCTAGACTCTCTTTTCTAAGCTGGTTCTGCATATCAGCAATGTCCTTGAGCTGATGTAAAAACCACTTATCTATTCCTGTTAGCTCTTGCAAAGTCTCTACTGACCAACCTTGATCTAGTGCTTCCCTTAAATAAGTCAGCCTTAATGCATTTGGGTTGGCAATATGTCTTCTTAGCTCATCTTCACTAGTGTTTGCAGGAATATCCCAAGCTTTTCCAATTTCTAATGAACGAATACCTTTAAGTAAAGCCTCCTTAAAAGTCCTTCCAATAGCCATTACCTCACCAACTGATTTCATTTGCGTTCCCAAATTTGTTTTAGCACCAGGGAATTTTTCAAATGCCCACTTTGGAATTTTTACTACTACATAGTCAATGGTTGGCTCAAAACAAGCAGGCGTTTTCTTAGTTATATCATTAGGTATTTCATCTAGAGTATAGCCTACTGCTAATTTAGCAGCAATTTTAGCAATAGGAAAGCCTGTAGCTTTTGAAGCTAAAGCAGAAGAGCGAGAAACCCTTGGGTTCATTTCAATAATTCGCAACTGACCATCTTTAGGGTTAACAGCAAATTGAATATTTGATCCACCTGTTTCTACACCAACTTTGCGAATAATCTTTATTGCTGCATCTCGCATTTCTTGGTATTCAACATCTGTTAAAGTCTGGACTGGAGCTACAGTAATTGAATCACCAGTATGAATGCCTAGAGGATCAAAGTTTTCAATAGAGCAAATAATAACAACATTATCAGCTAGATCTCTCATTACCTCTAATTCATATTCTTTCCAGCCAATAATTGATTCTTCGACCAAAATTTCATGTATTGGGCTTAAGCTAAGACCAGTGGCAGCAATTTGAACAAACTCTTCAGTATTGTAAGCTGTTCCACCTCCAGAACCACCTAAGGTAAAAGATGGACGTATAATTGCGGGATAACCAACTTCTTCAACCGCAGCTAAAGCTTGATCCAAAGTTTTTACAAAAGCAGCTTTGGGCATTGGTAAGCCTATTTCATCCATTGCTTCTTTAAATAACTTTCGGTCTTCAGCAACTTTAATTGCAGAAAGTTTTGCTCCAATTAATTCTACTTGATATTTATCTAAAATACCTTCTTCTGAAAGAGATACAGCTAAATTTAAAGCTGTTTGTCCTCCAACAGTAGGAAGTATAGCTTGAGGACGTTCTCGCTCTATGATTTTGCTTAGTATATCTACAGTAAGAGGTTCAATGTAAGTATGATCTGCAAGTTCAGGATCAGTCATAATGGTAGCAGGATTTGAATTGACTAAAACAACTTCAAAACCTTCTTGTTTAAGGGCTTTACAAGCTTGTACGCCGGAATAATCAAACTCGCATGCTTGACCAATAATGATGGGGCCTGAGCCAATGATAAGAATTTTTTGAATATCTGTACGTTTAGGCATTACAGGTTTCTAGCTATTAGTTGAAATAATTGAAATTAACATAAACAAGTAATGTAACATTCAACTATTTGCTACGTCAATGTGACTATATCACTTCCAAAGCAGGCATCAGCCAGAAATTCCCTCCAGGAAAATTTTTTTATTTTTTGAGAGAAAAAATTTTTTCTTATCGCCATGCTCTAACAAAGAAAATAAAAATCTTATTTTGAGGAAAAAACATGAGCCAACAATTAGCAATAGTCACTCAAGGTTTAACTAAGCAATACAAAAACATAACAGCCGTAAACAACCTAGATTTAGCTGTTCCTAAAGGCACAATTTATGGTTTCCTTGGCCCAAATGGCGCTGGAAAAACTACTACAATCAGGATGCTACTTGGACTAGTTAAACCCAGCAAAGGAACTCTTTCTATATTAGGTTATAACCTAGAAACACAACGTAACAAGATTGCTCAGAAAGTTGGAGCTATTGTAGAAACACCTGCTTTTTATAATTACTTATCCGCAGAAGATAATCTTAAAGTTCTAGCTTACTCATCAAATTTATCTTTAACAAGCAATGAAATTAACAAATTAATTGATCGAGTTGGATTAACTGGTAGAGGCAAAGATAAAGTCAAAACCTATTCTTTAGGGATGAAACAACGACTTGGAATTGCTGCCACTTTACTTTCTAATCCAGAAATTCTTTTCTTAGATGAACCTACTAATGGACTTGATCCAGCAGGTACAGTTGAAATGCGTAATTTAATTTCTGAACTAGGGGCAGAAAATCGTACTATTTTTATCTCAAGTCATCTACTTAATGAAGTTGAGCAGATCTGTAGTGATGTAGTTATTGTTAAAGAAGGTGAAAAAAAGTTAGAAGGAAAGATGTCTAGTCTTTTAGCACAAACAAAAGGTTTTGCTATCAAAGCTAATCCTTCAATAGAAGCGCTATCAATTCTTCAACAATATCCAAATCTAGAAACTAAACCCGAGACTGATGATTGGCTTTATGTTAAAGCCCAAGCAGATGATATTCCTTCTGTAATAAGTGCTTTAGTATCTGCAAGAGTTCGTATTTATCAAGTAATAGAACGTCGCAATTCACTAGAAGAATTGTTTTTAGAATTAACTGGTCAACCAAAACAAGCATTAAGCCATAGCTAAAATCAACAAAAAAGAGGATAAAAATTATGTTAACTTGGAATCTATTTAAAGCCGAACTATTAAAAACTTACAAACTTTCAATCAATCAAATCCTAATGGTTATTATGAACGTTATGGGAGGCTTTTTTTATCTATCAATGATTCTTATGGCAAAAGTCTATGGCGGAGGATACTTAAGAGAAGCTGAAGTTATGCTAGCTTTCCCTAGAAGCATTGACTTATCTATAATGACAATAAATCATTTTGGCGTATTACTAGCTATTATTTATATGGCTAACAATATTGGTTCTGAATATGGGCGAGACACTTGGAAAATGATATTGCCTCGTTATGGAAGCAGGCTTTCTTTTATAGCTACTAAAATACTTGTGGCGCTATTAGCAATGTTAACGTTATTTGTCTTTACTATTGGATTTTGGGTAACACTTAGTTATTTGGGAGCTATATTTTTGCATGTAAACCCTACAACTCAACTAACACCAGGAGAAAAAACCACAACAGAAGCTTTTAAAGCTCTTACGATGACTGCCTTAAAAATGTCCTTTTATGGTTTACTTACAGCTTTAGCAACAACTGTAGCACGTTCTGTTGTAGGTGGAGTGATTGCTGGAATGGCCTTATCCTTAACACTTGCCACTGCTATATCTGTTCCTATACAAACTTTTGTTCGCTGTATGCCAAGTGTTCATATAAGTAATATTGAAATGCAATGGACTAAAAATACTAGAGAATTAGAAGAAATCTCTCAAGCATTTGGTACTGTTGTTTCTACTCAAACTAGCTTATGTGTAGTCACTGCATCTATTCTACTTATAATTGGTCTAGCATTTTATATCTTTAGCAAACGTGATATAGCTGGAAACTAAACATATTTTTCCATAAACTAAAATATGCAAGACAAAACACCTAGCAAATAGTTCCAAGTGTTTATTTACTAGGTGTTATTAGTTAAACTAAAATATATTTAATTAAGCTACATCTTGTTTATAATTCACTAGGTACAGATTCTGGAGATTTTGCAGGCACCCAATTATCTAGCATAAAAGCATTAGCAAGTTCCAAGAAATAGCGAGTATTACGAGCTAGATTATCTGCGTCACGAGATTTTAGGGCGTTTATTAGTACTTCTGCATGTACTGGTATAGTTTCTGGTTCAGGAATAGCTTGAAAGAATTGTGCTGACAAAGTTAGGTAAACAGGTTTTAGAGAATTATATAAAAGTTGTGCAAAAAGATTTCCACTAGCACGAGCCATTTCCGTTTGAAACTCAAAATCTAGTTCCATTAGTCGTTTGCGATCTGTTTTTGCTTGTCTTTGTTTTTCTACAATTTCCTCTAATTTTTTTATATTTTCTTCTGTTGCATTTTTTGTAGCTAAACGAAATAGTTCAGGAACAACCATTAAACGAAATTCTAAGACAGATTTGACTAATTGTTTTTCTAAAGGCAAACCAGATTGAATTACAGACATTAAAAACTCAAAGCTACCTGTACTTTGATAATCCAAGACATAAATTCCATCTCCATGTCTTACTTCAATTAATTTCATTGCTTGAAGTCTTTTTAATGCTTCACGTAAAGGAACACGTGTAACCCCCAGTTGGCGAGAAAGTTCTCTTTCAGGTGGAAGTTTCTCTCCTGGTTTTAACGAACCTAGAAAGATTTTTTCCTGTAACATAAGAAATATTTCATCTGAGACTTTGCGTCTTACCATACGTGGAAAATTATCTGTGTCCAAACTTAACTCCTAAAAATCCTTAAATTTTGGTAGTTTTTGCTAGTCTAGCTTAATACTGCGAAAATTCCAATTCTGAGTAAACCCTAACTAAACAAATAAGAAGGCATTGAATCTATAGGTATAACTAACCTAACATATATAGCTTATTAGAATTATCTTTGCTACTATAGCATTTTTTTAGCCAATAAGTTTAGACTAAGCTACCTGATGGAGGATTAAGTTTTATGGGAGAAATGGTAGAAATTCCTTATAATGGTTCATCAACTTCTGGTTATTTGGCTCTACCTGCAAGTGGTCATGGGCCAGGAGTCATAGTTTTACAAGAATGGTGGGGGCTTGTGCCTCATATTAAAGATGTTGCAGACCGTTTTGCTGCTGCTGGATATGTAGCCTTAGCACCAGATCTCTATCATGGAGAATCTGCTACAGCACCAGATGAAGCAGGAAAATTAATGATGAGCTTAAATATTGATAAAGCTGAAAAAGAGCTTGCTGCTTCAATAGATTTTCTTTTAAATCACTCAGCAGTAACACCTAAGAAAATTGGAACTGTAGGTTTTTGTATGGGTGGACAATTATCACTTTATGCCGCTTCCAAAAATGATAAAGTCAATGCTTGTGTAGTTTTCTATGGAATACATCCAAATTTTGAACCAGATTTACCAAGCCTTAAAGCCCCTGTCTTAGGCTTATATGCTGAGCTTGATGCTTTTGTTACTGTAGATACAGTTAAAAAGTTAGAACAAAGCTTAAAAGACTTAGGTAAAGTGGCTGATATTCATATCTATTCTGGTGTAGATCATGCATTCTTTAACGATACTCGCCCTGTCTATAATAAAGAAGCCGCTCAAGATGCTTGGCAAAGAGTTATGGACTTGTATGAAAAAACCTTAAAGTAAATTTTTAGTTTTTACTTTTTACTTAAACAAATCTCTATCACAGCTAGTAAGTGGTTAGAGTAACCATTTACTAGCTGTAATGTTTTATTACCACCTTAAGTTATAGCTTCATAACTAAGCAAAATGTACTATTTTTCTTACTTTGATAGTTATGTTTTGCAAATGTACATAAAAATGCCATATACTTTTGTAATTTTAATAATAACCTTATTTATTCATCAACAAATAAGGTAAAGGGTAGCTTTTCAATACTAAGTATTTCTACTAGAAGTATCTTTAGCTAAAAGTAGAAAGTATCAGTAGAAATTTGGAAACAATATACTGATAGTATAAACTCTAAATGACTGTTTATGGAGTAAAAGAGACTCTTATTTTTGTTCAGCTTTTGCGTTTTAAAATAACTAATAAACAACAGTTAAAACAAAAACTATTAACCATCAAACAAGGTAGGGAGCATTATGAGCTGGTTTAACAATTTAAAGATTGCTTCAAAGCTTTTAGTAGGATTTGGGCTATTGATCGTATTAATGATAGTACTAGGAGTGTTTTCTATTGTTAGATTAAGAGATGTAAATGATCTATCCACAGAAATAGAAACAAACTGGCTACCTAGCTGTGTAACAGTTAGTGATATGAACACTAATACTTCAGATTTTCGTGTATCTGAGCTTCAACATATTCTTTCAACTGATACAAAAGATATGGATAAATATGAAAAAGACATGGCTCAGGTTTTAACAAATTTCAACAAAAACGATGAAAAATACAAAAAGCTTATTTCTTCTGATGAAGAACGAAAAATTTATGAGGACTTTTCAGCTAAGTGGAAATCTTATTTAGAAGAACATAATAAAATAGTTACACTTTCCAGAGAAAATAAAAATGAAGAAGCAAAAGCTTTAATTAGAGGAAACTCCCAAAAATATTTTGATGAAGCTAGCGACAAACTCTTGGCTTTAATCGATCTCAACAGTAAAGGTGCAATTGATGCAAGCAAACGTGGTGATGTTCTTTATGATAACTCTCGTTTACTAATAATAAGTTTACTAGTAGGTGCAGTGCTAGTAGGTATGGTTGCAGGTTTCTTTATTTCTAATGCTATTTCTAAACCAATTGGCGAAGCAGTAGAAACAGCTCAACGTCTTTCTGTTGGAGAGCTTTCAGCTGACATGGCTGTTAAATCTACTGATGAAACAGGTCAATTAATTAGCTCAATGAATAAGATGACCAACTACTTAAGAGAAATGTCCAATATTGCTGATTCAATAGCTCAAGGAGACCTTTCTAAAAATGTTGATCCTAAGTCTTCTCGTGATGTTTTTGGTATTGCTTTCAGAAAAATGACTGAAACTCTTAGAAATGTGGCTGGAGTTGCAGAAAAAATTGCAGATGGTGACTTAAATGTTAGAGTTGAAGCTCAATCTTCTGCCGATGCTTTTGGCAATGCCTTTAAGGGTATGGTCTCTAACCTAAGAAGAATGGCTAAAGTTGCTGAATCTATTGCTAAAGGAAATTTAGCTGTAGAAGTAGCACCTAAGTCTGAATCTGATATATTTGGAAATACATTTAAGAACATGGTTGATAGTTTAAGAGCTATAGTTCAGGAATTAAGAGAAAATTCTCAAGTTTTAAGTTCATCAGCAGAAGAGCTAGTAGCAGTAGCAAGTAACCAAAGTGCAGTAATCACCCAACAAGCAAGTTCTATACAAGAAATTACAACCACTCTAGATGAAATAAGAGCAACAGTTGAACAAGCCAGTGATAGAGCTAAATCTGTAGCTAGTGTAGCGGAACAATCCTTAGAAATATCTAAAGCAGGTCAACAAGAATTAGAACAAGTAGTAGGTGCAATGAGTAAGATTAAAGACCAAGTGGAAACCATTGCAGAAAATATACTTGACCTAAGTGAAAAGACAATTCAAATAGGTGAAATTACTTCATCAGTAAACGATATAGCAGAACAATCTAACCTATTAGCCGTAAATGCTGCAATTGAAGCAACAAAAGCAGGTGAAGCAGGAAAAGGTTTTGGTGTTGTGGCTGTTGAAGTTAAAAACCTGGCGGCTCGTTCTAAGAAAGCTACTACTCAAGTTCGTTCAATTTTAGCTGAAATTCAAAAAGCAGCTAACTCAACTGTTATGGTTACTGAAGAAGGTAGCAAGAAGGTAGACAACGGAGTAGACCAAGTTTACCGTATTGGTAACAATATCAAGAACTTACACGAAGTAATAGTAGAATCATCTACAGCAGCTAAACAAATTGCATATGCTTCAACTCAACAAGTTACAGGTATAGAACAAATATCTATCGCAATGAAGCAAATCAATCAAGGTACTAATGAAAGTGTTGCTAGTGCTAGACAACAAAAGGCTACTGCTCAAAACTTAAGTCAGTTAGCTAGTAGTTTAACTAGTATTGTTCAACGTTACCAATTATAGAAATTAATTACTAGCCTGAGGAGACAAGTTATGAAATGCCCCAAATGTGACAATGTAGATTTGATGAATTTGCTAGGCCAGTTAGATTTTTGCCCTTCTTGCCAAGGTACTTGGTTTGATAAAGGAGAAACTGCTAAATATTTTAGTTTAGAACAAGATTTGCCAGATTTAGAATCTTCTCTAAAAACAGCTCAACAACGTGGACAAGTTTGTCCCCGTTGTAGTGCTGAACTACAAGAGCTTAAGTATGATGTAAACCAGGATCTACTCCTAGACCGTTGTACCAAATGTGAAGGGTTATGGTTTGATGCTGAAGAAGTTGATAAATTAATGAAAATGGAAAATGATAAAGAAGATGCTCTATCTCGTATTGCTAGACTCAAAGAAAAATTACGAAAAGATAGAGGACAAACAGAATAGTTAATACTTCTTAAGATATAAACCAGAATATAATAAAAAAAGTGCAGGTATTAGCCTGCACTTTTTTTTTAAGAATTATTTTAGGAAAGTTTAAGGATGAGCATCAAGAGCTAGATTTAGTTCTAAAACATTAACTCGAGGTTCACCTAAAATACCAAATTGACGGTCTTCTGTGTGTTTTTGAACAAGTAGTTTTAGCTCTTGTTCTGAAATTTTACGTTCACGTGCAATGCGAGGAATCTGAAACTCTGCTGCTGCTGGTGTAATATGAGGATCTAAACCAGATGATGAAGAAGTAACTAAATCTACAGGAATTGGAGCATTAGCATTTTCTGTATGTAAAGCTTCAGAATTAGTTTTTACGCTATCAATAAGTTTTTTACTTGTTGGGCCAAGATTTGTTCCACTTGATGAAGTAGCATCATATCCATTACCTGCGGCTGAGGGGCGAGAATGAAAATATTTTGCTCCTTGGAAAGTCTGGCCAATTAATTTTGAACCAACTACTTTACCATCTTTAACAATTAAACTTCCCTGTGCTTTTTCTCTAAACATCACATTAGCAAGTAAGGTTACAGTTACAGGATAAATTATCCCTGTAATAACTGTTAACACAATAGTTATGGCAAAAGCTGGATATATTTGTTTAAGAATATTCATATTTACTCCATTAAATTAACTAAGCCAATTTCAGCAAAGTAACAATTACATCTATGATTTTTATTCCAATAAAAGGAATAATAATTCCTCCAAAACCATAAATTAAGAGATTACGTCTTAGGATTGCTGCTGCTCCCATAGGTCTATATTTAATGCCTTTTAGCGCTAAAGGAATTAAAGCTACGATAATTAGTGCATTAAAAATTACAGCAGAAAGTATTGCTGATTGTGGTGTAGCTAAACCCATTATGTTTAGTGAGCCTAAAGGGCCTGTTTTCCCGCTAACAGCATACAATCCAGAAAACATTGCTGGAATAATTGCAAAGTATTTAGCAACATCATTAGCAATTGAAAAAGTTGTTAAGGCGCCTCTAGTCATTAACAGCTGTTTTCCAATTTGAACAATTTCAATTAATTTTGTTGGATTTGAATCAAGATCCACCATATTGCCAGCTTCTTTAGCAGCCATAGTTCCAGTGTTCATTGCCACCCCAACATCAGCTTGAGCAAGTGCTGGAGCATCATTTGTTCCATCTCCAGTCATTGCAACAAGTTTTCCTTGAGTTTGTTCTTTTTTAATCAAAGCCATTTTATCTTGTGGTTTTGCTTCAGCTAGAAAATCATCTACACCTGCTTCACGAGCAATAGCTGCGGCTGTTAATGGATTATCACCTGTAATCATAACTGTTTTAATACCCATTGCTCTTAGTTGATCAAAACGTTCTTTCATTCCGCCTTTAACAATATCTTTTAGGTAAATAACTCCTAGAACCTTCTTTCCATCAGCAACAACTAATGGTGTTCCACCTGAACCAGCGATTCGCTCTACTGTAGCTTTTAGCTCTACTGGAATTATTCCTGAATGTGAATTTACAAAAGTAACTACAGCTTCATAAGCACCTTTGCGAATACATCTACCATCAAGATCTACACCAGACATACGGGTTTGAGCAGTAAATGGAACAAAATGAGCTTCATGTGATGCAAGATCTCGGCCTCTTAAATTGTATTTTGTTTTTGCTAGTACAACTATTGAACGGCCTTCTGGAGTTTCATCTGCTAGGCTAGAAAGCTGTGCAGCATCAGCTAAGTCTGTTTCTGAAATATTTGGCATTGGAATAAATTCTGTTGCCTGACGGTTTCCTAAAGTAATAGTACCAGTTTTGTCTAGCAATAATGTATTAACATCACCTGCTGCTTCAACAGCTCTACCACTCATGGCTAGAACGTTATATTGAATAAGACGATCCATTCCAGCTATACCAATTGCTGATAATAACCCACCTATTGTAGTAGGTATTAAACAAACTAGTAATGCTACTAGAACTGTTACAGATGGCACCTCAGAAGCAGCAAACCCACCAGCATCAGTTGAAGCTCTTACACTATAAATAGCATAAGGAAGCAATGTTACTACTGCTAAAAGGAAGATAATAGTTAACCCTGCAAGCAATATATTTAAGGCAATTTCATTAGGTGTTTTCTGACGCTCAGCACCTTCAACAAGTGCAATCATACGATCTAGAAAAGTTTCGCCAGGATTAGAAGTAATACGTATTTTTAGCCAATCAGATAAGACTCTAGTTCCACCAGTAACAGCAGAACGATCCCCGCCTGACTCACGTATTACAGGAGCACTTTCACCTGTAATAGCTGATTCATCAACAGATGAAACACCCTCTATAACTTCACCATCTCCAGGGATAAATTCTCCTGCTTTTACTAATACAACATCCCCTTTACGAAGTTTTGGAGCAGCTACAGTTTCAGTTTTAACATTTTCAATACCTGTTCCAACTTCGCCTAAAATGCGATTGGCAACAGTGTCAGTTTTGGCTTTGCGCAATGTATCCGCTTGAGCTTTACCTCTACCTTCTGCCATTGCTTCAGCAAAATTAGCAAAAAGGACTGTAAACCAAAGCCATAAGGTTGTTTGAACTGTAAATAATAGATTTGCTGTTTGGCCTTGAACAATATCTCGAACAACCAGCAAGGTAGTTAACACGCTACCTACTTCAACCACAAACATCACTGGATTTTTTGCCATTAAACGTGGATCTAGCTTCATAAAAGAGTCTTTAATGGCACGTTTTACAATTGGTGGATCAAATAATGGTTTTGCTTTCTCACTCATAAAGATTCCTTTTTATTAACAAACAATATCCCTATTAAAACAATGTTCCAGACTTCATAAGGAAATGTTCTACAATTGGCCCTAGTGACAACATAGGGAAGAAGGTTAATGCGCCAACAATAATGATTACGCTAATTAGTAAAATGACAAACAATGGAGTATGAACAGGAAAAGTTCCTTCTGATTGTGGAACTATCTTTTTAGAGGCTAAATTCCCTGCAATGCCCATCATTGGAACAATCATAAGAAATCTACCAATTAACATTGCTAAACCTAACGTTATGTTATACCAACGAGTATTGACAGTAATGCCTGCAAAGGCTGAACCATTGTTACCTGTGGCAGATGTATAGGCATAAACAATTTCTGAAAGTCCATGAGGCCCATTGTTATTAACTTTAGAAGCTGCATACTCTACAGCTACACTTGACCAAGCTGATAAACAAAGTATTATCACAGCAAAAATAAGTGCATAAAGCATTGCCATTTTTACATCTTTGGCTTCAATTTTTTTCCCTAAGTATTCTGGAGTACGACCAACCATTAAACCAGCAATAAATACTGTTAAAACTACCATTACCAACATTCCATAAAGTCCAGCACCAACACCTCCAAAAACCACTTCACCTAACATAATATTAAGCAGTGGAATCATTCCACCTAATGGAGTAAAAGAGTCATGCATTCCATTTACTGCACCACAAGAAGCATCTGTTGTTGCAGTAGCAAAAATAGCTGTATTAGCAATTCCAAAACGAACTTCTTTGCCTTCCATATTGCCACCAGCTTGCAAATCTGTGGCAGTTTGAGAAATTCCATATTGGTTAAATATTGGATTTCCTTGAGCTTCAAAGTAGTAAATGACAAAAAAGCCAACTAAAAACAAAATCATCATGGCTGAAAATATTGCCCAACCATGACGCTGATTTTTGACCATTCTTCCAAGGGTATAAGTAAGCCCTGCTGGAATTAAAAAAATACAAATCATTGCTATAAAGTTGGAAAATGGAGTTGGGTTTTCATAAGGATGTGAAGAATTAGCATTAAAAAAGCCTCCTCCATTTGTACCTAACTGTTTAATGATTTCTTGAGAAGCTACAGGGCCTTGTGCAATAACTTGTTCGCTTATTGTGTCAGTAGTTTTATTGCCTTTATCATCAGTTTTTTCACTAGTTTGAGGCTCTACAATATTTGCCTTTGTATAAGGATTAAAATTTTGAATAACACCTTGAGAAACCAACACTAAAGCACCTACAAGACACATTGGCAATAATATGTATAGAGTGCAACGGGTAATATCTACCCAAAAATTACCAATAGTTTTAGACTCACGACGTGCTATACCTCTGATAAAAGCAATAGCTAAAGCCATACCTGTTGCAGCAGAAACAAAATTATGAAAAGCAAGTCCTGCCATCTGAGTAAAATAACTCATCGTAGATTCACCAGAGTAAGCTTGCCAGTTTGTATTAGTTGTAAAGCTTGCTGCTGTATTAAAAGCGAGGTCTGCGGCTACTCCAGAAAAAGCTTGTGGATTTAGGGGCAAGTAAAATTGAAGACGCTGTAAGGTATAGAGTAAAAGCATACCAACAAGGCTAAAAACAAGCATAGCTACTGTATAAGTAGTCCAAGGTTGTTCCTCTTTTTCATCTACCCTACAAATTTTATAAATTAAGTGCTCAATTGGGCTAAGAAGCTTAGTTAAAAAGGTTTCTTCACCTTCAAATACCTTAGCCATAAAGATACCAAGTGGTTTAGTGGCTAAAGTAACAACTAGGCAAAATAACAATAGTTGTAATAACCCATTAATAGTCATAAGAATTTCCTTACTTAGATTTCAAAGAGTCAGCTATTTTTTTTAGCTAATTCACTTAAAGTTGTTTTAGAGTTAAATTTGTATAGCTTTAGAATTTTTCCGGTTTTAGTAGGGCTAGTAGCAGATACACAAGTAACCCTGCTGTTATGATTCCACTGATTATGTATTCCCAATTCATTATTAACTCCTAGATCATTGTCTTTTTTCTTTACTAGAGGCTCTTTATCATAAGAATTTGCACCTCCAGGTATTAATCTTAATTTAGTTTTTCTTTCTTTTAGTTTTTTCTCTTGTTCTAACCCTATTTCCTTTAACTGTTTGCGTTTTAAATAATGGCTATAGCAAAAGGAAAGAATAAACAGTATTAAGATAAGGATATAATCGAGTTTCATTTGCCTGTCTTTCCTTTACACTTTAATTAAAGGTTATCGCAAGCATGTGCATACCAAATCGACACTGCAAAAAAAACAACAGTCAACACAATAAAAATTATATCTAGCATAGCTTTACCTCAATAAGACTTGCTTCTAGCATTACATACATATTATCACTAGTAGCGTAGTTGCTAATTTATTTCTACCAAGAACCTGTCTTACGACCAAACCACCAAACTAAACCAAGCGTGGCAGTATTTTGCTCTTTTTTAAGAAGCCCTTGCTGATTTGTAAGGAAAAATGCTTGATTAGAAAAATCACGTCGGTACTCTGCTCTAACTAGAAATCCTTCTGCTGGTTTATATTCAGCAGTAAAAGTGGTTTCCTTAAGAGCTTGTGAAACACCACTAAAGAGGCCATTTCTATCTGAAAAATATTCCCCACGACTTGCTAAAGCAAATTTTGGTGTAAATTGATAACGAATATAGGCTGCACCACCAGTTATATGAGAAGCAGGTGAATTTATTTGTGCTCTACTAACTACATAGTCAGCTTCACCAGCTAAAGTCAATTTATCAGTAACATTCCAAGTTATATAGCTATCAATTATATGTGTTCTTCCACGAGGTGTAGGTCTTATAGAATCAGTAGGCAAACCAGGTTGTGTTGGTAGAGTTGGAAACCCAGGATTAAGTAAAGCAGTACTGTCACGCCCTTCCAAGCCTGTATAGTAGTTCAAATTTGCCGATATGGTTTTAGTAGGTTTAATTGTAAGAATTAAAGCTTGCGACTTAAAGCCATTAAAATCTTCACTTTGCCCAATACCATTTACAAGCCAGTGTGTCACACTAAGGTTATTATTCACATTATAAGTTGAGCGAAACCCTAAATGATAGAAGGGTAAAAAGTTAAATAGATAAGAACGTGAATAATTAATTTGGTCTTTTGTGTAAGTTCCCTCTAAGCCTAGTGAGCTAGCAAACTTACCAAAATCTACAGTTAAACCGCTTCCAATAGGAACAACATAAGTTCCATAGGCTTGGAAAATATTACGGTAAACTTGAGGACGCAATTCATTTGCAGGGTTAGCTTGAGAAGACTCTGGAGCTTGACCATACATTAAATCAAGGCGTGCACCAAATCTGCGCCCTGCTTCCACATTTGGCGCTCTTTCTATCACTAAAGCAGCTTGATTCAGGCTAAAACTATTGCTAGTTACATCATAAGCTCGAAGCAAATTTATTCGCCCTATTGGACGGTTAAAGTTATAACCATAATAACCATCTAGTGTTAGATTTATAGTTGTATCACGTAAAAAATCAAGTATTCCACGATCCTCAGAAGTAAGTTCAATAGGCTTTTTAGCCCCATCTTTTGTTTGATTACCTTCACTTTGAGTTTGAGGTGATAATGAATTTGTACTTTCAATAATATTACTTATGTTGGATTTTGTAGTAGAACTAGATTCTTTAGCTTCTAAAGTTGCAAGGCGTTTTTCTAGTTGTTCAATACGTTCCAATAGAACTCTTTCACGCTCACTTGTTGCATCATCGCTAGTTGATGAAGTTTTACTTTTTGTCTCTTTAACTTCTTTAACTTCTTTTGTTTCTGATAGAGCAACTATATTAGTTTTTAATTGTGGATTTTCAACTACAGTTTGAGCGTTTGCAAAACTACAAGAAACAAACACTGCAATAAAAAGCATAAAGCTTTTAGATAATCTATTTTTAGTTTTGTACATAAATAACCTTTCTAGTTGGCAAGAGAATTTTGAAAGGTTAAATTAACGTACGTAAAAGCCTGATAGTTGATAGAGAAATCTATATTTTTAGAGACACTTATAGACATTAATTATCCCTTCCAAATGCCTACGAGGTTAGCTGACGGGCTTGAGTTTGGAAGTACTCTACTAAGCAATAGCTTAATTTCGCCCCAAAGAATGTCAAAACATTCTCTAGATGGTTCCCCCGCTCCATTGTTGATGGATTCGGCCAAAGATTTTATTAATTTGAAGCCTAGAATTTTCAATACTGTTAAACTAGGTTTATTGATTTAACTATGGTTAGTTTATTGGAAAAAAATAAAGAAGTCTTAAAAACTCCATAAAGAATATATAAAGTTGCAGGTAGTATTTTATGAATTTTATTTTTCTAATTTAGATCTCGACTTAATTACGACTAAATACAGTCCTAATTATCAAAAAATTATTTCTTTTGCTATTTTTGTTGTTTAATCATATTTTGAAGCATTAGAGAAATTCGGAGAAAACATTAATTATGCAATCATATGAAAAGCTGCTAATAAATAACCGTAAGTGGGTACAAGAAAACCTAAAAAAGGATCCAGAATATTTTGAAAAACTAGCTATAGGCCAACAACCACTATATCTTTTTATAGGATGTTCAGATAGCCGAGTTCCTGCTAATGAAATTACAGGTACAGTACCTGGAGAAATGTTTGTTCATCGTAATATAGCTAATATGGTAGTTCATACAGATATCAATTTGCTCTCAGTACTTCAATATGCTGTAGAAATACTAAAAGTAAGACATGTAATTGTATGTGGGCATTATGGTTGTAGCGGAGTACAGGCAGCAATGGACCAAAAAACTTACGGCTTAATTGACAATTGGTTGAGAAATATCAAAGATGTTTATAGATTACATAAAAATGAGCTTGATGCTTTTGAAAACAAAGAACAAAAAGCAAGAAGATTAGTTGAGTTAAATGTTATTGAGCAAGTTTATAATGTTTGTAAAACTTCAATAATTCAAAAAGCAAGAGAAAATAACAAACTGCCCCAAATTCATGGGTGGATTTATGATATAAGAGAAGGAATCATTAAGGATTTAGAAATAGATGTGCTTAAAAACTATGAAGAATCTGATCACATTTATCGTATTGACCAACATTAAAACATTAACTCTTAGACGCTAGTTGTTGGATTTAATAAGCACGACAACGCAAAGCAGGAATTAACTTTTTAGGATTAGCTAGTTGTTTGGGATTAAAACATTCACGGACATTAACCATTGTAGATAGATCTGCTTCAGTAAAAATCAAGGACATATAATCAATCTTATCTGCTCCAACACCGTGTTCACCAGTGATTGAGCCTCCTACTGAAACACAAAACTCCATAATCTCACGACATGCTGCTTTTACACGTATAACTTCATCTTTATCACGTCCATCATAGCTAATATTTGGATGGAGATTTCCATCTCCAGCATGAAATACATTTGAAATACGTAAATTATAACGCTTAGCAATACTATAAACAGTAGCCAGAGTTTCAGGCAGTTTACTACGAGGGATAACAGCATCTTGAACCATTAAATCCGGGCTAATACGCCCCATTGCACCAAAAGCACCTTTACGACCAGCCCAGATTTTTAAGCGCTCTTTATTGTCTTGGGCTATTTGTACAGAGCGAGCACCATGAGAAAGACAAATTTCTTTTACTCGTTCTGTTTCTATTTCTAAATCAGCTTTTAAGCCATCTAACTCTATTATAACTACAGCTGCGGCATCTGTAGGTAATCCAGCAGAAAAAACAGATGCTTCTATTGCTCTAACTGTAACAATATCCATCATTTCTAGCGCAGAAGGTAAAATACCAGCAGCAATTATTGCTGAAACTGTACGACTAGCGGACTCTGTAGTAAGAAAATCTACCAGCATTGTTTTTACTTGTTCTGGAATACGTTGAAGGCGTACTGTGGCTTCTGTAGCAATACCAAAAGTTCCTTCTGAACCAACAAATAAGCCGGTTAAGTCATATCCTAAAGCATCAATACCATCTGCACCTAGTTGAGTAATTTTCCCATCAGGTAAAACAACTTTTAAGCTCAAAATATGATTTACTGTTGAACCATATTTCAAACAATGTGGGCCACCTGCATTTTCTGCAATATTCCCGCCTATTGTACAAGCGGTTTGGCTAGAAGGATCAGGAGCATAAAAATATCCATTGGGTTCAACTGCACGAGTAAGATTAATGTTTATTAAACCTGTTTGAACTACTGCTAATCGGTCTAGATAATTGATTGATAAAATCTTATTCATCCGTGCCATTTCAATAATGACATTATTTTCTGTGGCTAAAGCTCCTCCAGAAAGCCCTGTGCCTGCTCCCCGAGCTAAAAATGGAGTGTTATATTTATTTAGTAATTGTACAACGGCTGAAACTTCTACAGTAGAAGAAACTATTACAACTGCTTGAGGCATTGCTCGATGTGTTGTTAATGCATCACATTCATAAACAAATAGTTCTTCTTTTTGAAAAAGAACATTATCAGAACCAACAATTTTTTTAAGCTCTTTGATTAAATTCATCAAATATTAGTCACCATAATTAATTTTATCTACTGCTAAAGCGGTTATATAAACGGCTACGATCCCGCATGCGCAATTGCCATTTGCTACGAGGAGTTTCTTCTGCAAATTGTCCTAAAGCTTCTTTTAAGGTTTCTCCTCCAGCTTGTCTAAGTTTAAAGTAAAGAAGTGCTAAAGTAATAGACATCAATGGGGTTACAACTATCATCACTATCAAAGAAAAAATAGAAGGATAACTAGGATGAGAGGCTGTTAAATTAATTCCTTTATTAACTGTAAACTTATATTCTGTTGTAGAACATAGATTTACAGCTAAAGAAACTATTAAAAAGACTTTTATAGCCAAGACTTTCATTGTAACCCAAGGTAAACGTTTAACTAAAGCTTTAGAACGAGCTAAGGCTTCTTTATTTTTGAGTCCTTCCATTATAATCACTGGCTTAAATAGAGAATAATCTATAGCTGCTTTAATTCCAGGAACTACAAACAAGATACTCCAAAGCATAGTAAATAAATCACCTAGCATTTTTGTAGTAAACAATGCCAAGATTTTTGACTTTAGACCTAGCAAAATAGGCTTAATTCTTACAGGATATAATGGAGTTATCAGTAGTTGAGCAACAACAGGAATTAATCCTCCATGAATTACAATTTCTGCAAAAATGCTGCCAATTCCTATTAAACAACCAAGCAAAGCATCATTAGCAATCGCTAAAGGTCTAGGTAAAACATGTTCCAAAACTCTATGATTAAAAATGCCTAACATAGAAAAAAAGATTACTGGAGCATACCCAATCAAAGATACTTTAATAAAAGTAGGAAAGTGATTGTTATACAAAGAAATTGACTGTCGTAATAAGGTCAAAGTCCCTTCACTACGGGCACGTAAAGCATTAGAAAAAGCTGCGGCTGTAGCAGGTCTTTCTGCTGGGTTTTTAGCTAGTGCAGACATTATTAATGTTGATACAGCTTTAGGAATATTTTGTTCTATTTCTTTTATATGTTGTGGATTGGTTTGAGTATGCTGAGCAATCAAAGATTGAGTATCTCCACTAAAAGGAGTCTTTCCAGTAAGCATTTGATAAGCAATAACACCTAAGCTATATATATCAGAGCGTGCATCAAGTTTTTCTCCTTTACATTGTTCTGGAGACATATAAATAGGTGTACCAAGCACTGCTCCAACATGTGTAACCAAAGCGAGGTTTTCTTTAATATCAGCAGTATTACGTGTAAGTTGAACTTGTGTTTTTACTTCATCATAAGCTAAAGAAGGTTGAACTTGAGTTTCAATCTCATCGCTTAAAGAAGATTCTATTCTTAGAGAAGATTGTTTAGTTTGTGAGTCACCAATATTTTGTTCTAATTTAACTGCTGTTATTGCTGTAAATGAAGATGAAATTTTTACAGGAGCATTTGGTGTAGCAACTGTGTCTGGTTGAGTTTCAGCAACACTTTTATTAAAGAATTTTTGAATAAAACAAACTTCTTCTGATTCAAAAATAGCTTCTCCATTTTGTCTTGGAGGTGGAGTTTCACCTAATTTAGCAAGACCAAAATCTAGCACTTTAACATTGTAACCGCCAAAACCATCAGGTTGTAGCCAAATATTATCAGGCTTCAAATCCCTATGAATTATGCCTTCTTGGTGTGCTACATCTATAGCAGCACAAACTTGTTCTAAGATATCAACAGTGAATTTAAGAGGTAACTTTCCTTCTTCGCTAAGTACTTCACTTAAAGCACAACCATCTAAATATTCCATTACTAGATAAGCAATACGCTCTTTTTCTAGTTGGGCAAAACCAAAGTCAGTAACATTAACTACATTGGGATGGCGAAGACGACCTGCTGCTTTAGCTTCACGTTTGAAACGTTCTACAAACTCAGGATGGCGCATAAACTGAGGAGAGATTATTTTAAGAGCTACAGAGCGTTCTGTGCCTAGATGAGTAGCTAAATACACTGCTCCCATACCGCCTTGGCCTAGTTTTTCCTCTAAGCGGTATTTATCATCTAATACCTGCCCAATTAATTCTTCTAATGCCATTTGGATCTCCTGGTTGGAGTGCTTAACTAAATATTGCTTCTTTCTATGGTTAATTGCAAGTGTATCTGTAAGCATAATCTGTCCCAACTAATTGACACCAATGGTTTATACAATTAATAACGCTTCAGAACAGAAATTATTACATTATAAGAAAATTTTTATTTTAAGTTATGCTGGTTTATGTCGAAGTTTAGGTTGTTGATAGATTATCTGACAGTTATAAAAATGGTTGCAGGCAAAATAGCTACCCCCCCCTATAACCTATTTATTATCAAGGGTTTACTATTCAATTGTAAACAAGTTTTTATCACAATCAACTACTTCTGTATTACGATCAGCCAATTCATTTTTAGTTTCTCTGAAAAGTATGGTTAACAAAGGAGGAGCAATAAGTGTAGTAACAATAGTCATAAAAACTACTATGCCATACAAAGAACTAGACATTACACCTAAACCAAGGCCAATTTGGGCTACTATAATACCAACTTCGCCACGAGGTATCATTCCAACACCTATTTGCAAAGCCTGTTTGCGCCCTAAAGGCAAAGCAGCAAGCCCACAACCAAGTAGTTTTGTAAGACTAGCAATTAAAGTAGTAAGAAAAGCTAAAATTATTATTTTTGGCTCTTTAAATACAGACAAATCCATTTGTAACCCAATGCCAACCAGAAAAAATGGCAACATAAATTCCATTACTGCACCTGATTTATGATGAAGGTCTGTATTTTCACTAAATTCAGATAGAGCCATTCCAGCTAAAAAACTGCCAATAATTGCTGCTACTCCAACTTGAGAAGCTAAAAAAGAAAAGCCAAGACAAATAACTAATCCAAAAATAAAGAAAGCATTTCCTATTTTGAGGTGTTCAACTGTGGAACGTGTTTTATTAACTATCCTTGCTCCTACAAAGAGCATAAAAAGAGTAAAACTTATTGAAAGAAATGCCGTAAGAAACAATTCTTTATAGTTGATACTACCTTTTGCTAGGCTACTAACAATACTTAAGATTAATAGCCCTAAGATATCATCAATAACTGCTGCTGCCATAATAATTTGGCTGGTTTTAACACTAAGTACATTAAGCCCTGCAAGAACCCTAGCAGTAATACCAACACTGGTGGCAACCATAGCCGCACCAAGAAAAATACCTTCTATGGTAGGTCTTCCCCAAATAGTTAAAAACCCCCAACCAATAAAAAAAGGAAACACAACCCCTAACACGCCTACTAATAAGGCTCGTCCACCTACTTGAAAAATGGCTTTGGGATTAATTTCTAGACCAACTATAAAAAGTAATAAGATTACGCCTATTTCAGCAAATGTTTTGGTAATCTCATTTTGTTTTACCAAACCTAAAATACTAGGACCAATCAATATTCCAGCAATAATTTCACCAACAACTGCTGGTTGTTTAAGTCTCTCAAAAAGTTCCGCACTTAACTTTGCTGTTAAAAAGATAAGAAATAATGAAAAGAGTATTTCTGTATTTTCACTTGATAAAAATAGAGCTATCATGTGAAGATAATTTAATATAAATACTTAATATTTTTCAACTTTAATCTACTCTCCATCACAACCAATAGCTGTTACAGGGCAAGAATCCATTGCTTCTTGGCATTGTTCTTCTTCTTCAGCATTTTCTGGTTGTTTATAAACATAAGAATACCCATCATCATCTTGGCGAGTAAAATTACTTGGTGCAGTATCTCTACAAACATCACAGTCAATACACTCTACATCTACATAATAGCGCCCCAAAATATTTTCTGGATGTTTTTTCTTTTTGTCAGCCATTTTATTTCTAAGTTGTTGCTTCTGAAACTCAGTAGAACAACCTACTCCTCATAAATTATTAGGCAAAAATGAATTATAAAGTACTTATAACCAGAAAATTTTAACATGAGCAAGTTAAAAAAGGCCAAAATCCTTTGCAGTATGCTCCCTAAAGTTTAAAAATCAAGGCTTTGTCATTAGAAACAATATTTACTTTTTGTTACAATTGACTCTCTTATTCTGATCTTAAGACTTTAGTTTTTTTATATCTTAACAGCCTTATTTTGATTTTATTTAGTGATATTTTGCTAAAGGAAAGAAAGCCATGACGGATCTTTTGGTGCCTAGCACAGTCTTAATTAAAGATTTAGTAGATCAATTAATTTCTGATAGTGAGGCCATTTCAGCAGCAAGAGCTAGTGGTAGAGCTAGTGGCCCAATTACTGGCATAAAAACTTTAGATATAATGCTAGGAGGCTTTCTTTCTCCAGGTCTTCACATTTTGCAAGGAGGAAGCAGTGTAGGTAAAACAGCTTTAGCTTTACAAATAGCTAGTTCTTGTGGGTTTCCATCCCTTTTTGTTTCCACAGAAACTCATATACTAGAACTTTTTCGTAGGTTAATTGCTCGTATTACAAAAACAGCTTTAGAAAGACTAAAAACAGGTGAATTAAGTGCTAATGCAATAGCATATCTAGCTAAGCAAGCTATAGAACATGCTCCTACTCTAGCACTTATGGATGCAACAGCATGCAATGTTTCTAACAGTCAAATTTGTGAAGTAGCTACAAGTTTAAGAGAATGGGCAGGAAGTAACCGTATTTTAGTAATAATTGATTCACTGCAATTTTGGTCACGCCCAGATATTGCTTTTGGAAAAGGTGACCAAGATTTTATCTCTAGTGCAGTAAGAGAATCAGCCGAAATTGCTGCACGCCTTTCTAGTCCAGTAATAGCTTTAAGCCATAAAAACCGTTCTGGAATGGATAAATCTCAACAAATAACTGCTAACCCAAATCTTTTATCACAATCTACTTCTGGAAAAGTCTTTGATTATGAATACTTAACTGAAACTGTCTTAGAAATTATTAAAGAAAAAGAAATAAAAGTTGATTCTTTAGCAGCCAAAAGTCCTATGATATTAACAGTAAGAAAAAATCGAAATGGTACAGCAGGAGTAAATATCCCATTAGATTTTACAGGACAATTTCAATTCTTTACAGAAAGAGCCTAATAAAAATACTTTAATATCTAATCTAAGTTTTAGGTTTAAGATTAAAATTTTTATCTTACTAGTAATTATCCCATAGTAACTATTTAAATATAGTATTATACTGGCAAATACAGTAAAGTAATATCCCTAATAAATTACCTGATAGTTAATTATAATAATATTAAAGAGTTAAAAGTGAAATAACCGTTTTTAGAACAACTTCTTATATTCTTATCTTGGCTACTCATTAAGAATAAGTTAGAATTGATAAGCTTTATAAATATTTTGTAATAATATTTCGATAAAATTTTTATTTTGTCATCAGATGTTTGACCTTTGGCAAATATTTTCTTGATGGAGTGCAAACTGTAAAATATGCCTCGCCCAAATGAACAAATAGGACCTTATACACTGATTCGCCAACTTGGCCGAGGTGGTTTTGGGGTTGTTTGGTTAGCTGAACGCCGTGGAGCGCTTGCAACTACCAAAGTAGCACTTAAACTACTCATTGATGATGAACCCGATTTAAAAGCAATTCAGCAAGAATCTCAATTATGGGCATCTGTAGGTGGGCACCCAAATGTTTTGCCCATTATTGAAGCAGATATTTATGATGGACAAGTAGTTATTGCCAGTGAATATGCACCAGATGGATCTTTAGATGGTTGGGTAAAAGATCGTGGAGGAGCTGCACCTTCCTTAGAATCAGCCATATCTATAACCATAGGAATTTTAGCTGGCTTGGAACACTTGCATAATAAAAAAATAATTCATCGAGATTTAAAGCCTGCAAATATCCTATTACAAGGTGAAACTCCAAGACTTGCTGATTTTGGACTAGCTAGAGTACTTAAATCTAGTGCTCATTCTGGAGGTATAGCTGGAACACCAGCTTATATGTCTCCAGAAGCCTTTGATGGTAAGCGTTCAGAACAATCTGATCTTTGGTCAGTAGGAGTAATTTTTTACCAACTTATATCAGGCACTTTGCCCTTTCCAGCCAAAGACACTGTTACACTTTTAAGATCTATTATAATGAGTGAACCTATTCCATTATCCCCTTCTATTCCAGAGCCTTTGCGTCAAATAGTAAATTATTCATTAAGAAAAGAACCTCAAACACGTTATTCATCAGCAGCAGAAATGCGTGCAGCACTTAGAACAGCTACTGCACTGATATCAGGATTAAATTCATTGCCATCTAGCCTTCCATTAACACCTATTTCTAGTTCTAATCCTGTTTTGCAAAGCCCTATCAAAGAACAATCTGCTTTTCCTAGATTATTTTCTCCCTCTAAAACCTCTAGTGATGCAACAATGACTAATGTTGCACTAAACCAACAGTTACCAGAGTTAAAGCCGGATCGTCCTAAACTAGGAATTAAATTAGTTGAAAAACAAGAACCTAAGTTTTTAGAATCTTTACCTTCTTTAACGCCTTCTTCAATTTTTCCAAATCTTAGCTCAATAGAACCAACTATAGAAGATTTGGAACTACCAGAAAATTTTGAACTACCATCAGTCCAAGCCACTCAAGCTCTTACTTTTAACCTTGTTACTTTGTTAGGCAATGGTAAGGTAAAAGAACGGAAAAGTGCACAAGTTCATTACTTTACAGAAGATTTAAGTAATGGCCAAACAATGGATTTGGTTTATATTCCAGGAGCTGTCTTTGCAATGGGTTCACCCTTTAGTGAGGCCAAAAGAGAAGCCTGTGAAGGACCACTTCACAAAGTTAGCGTCCCAGGTTTCTACATGAGCAAATATCTAATTACTCAGGCAGAATGGGCATTAGTAGCTAGTTGGCCACAAATTTATCGTCATATGACTCCACAACCATCTTATTATCAAGGAGATCCACTTTTACCTGTAGAACAAGTCTCTTGGGAAGATACAATAGAATTTTGTGCCCGCTTATCAGCTAGAACAGGCCGTGAATATCGTTTACCTTCAGAAGCAGAATGGGAATATGCTGCTAGAGCTGGTCAAAATACCCCTTTTGCTTTTGGAGATACTATTACACCAGATATTGTTAACTATAATGGTAATTTTCCATACGGCAATGCTCCTAGAGGTGTTTTTAGAAATCGTACAACTTCAGTAGGAACACTTGGCATAGCCAATGCTTTTGGTCTCTATGATATGCATGGCAATGTCTATGAGTGGTGTCAAGATATTTGGCATGATAGTTATGATGGTGCTCCAATAGATGGAACAGCCTGGGAAACAGGTGGAGATGCTTCCCGAAGAGTACTTAGAGGAGGTTCTTGGAATCACCAAGGCCACCAATGTCGTTGTGCGGCTAGATTAAAATCATCTACAAGTGTTAGAAGCCCTTTTTTTGGTTTTCGAGTTGTAGTTTCTGCTGCACAAAGCTAAATTCCAGTGACGGTAAAACAAAATTTGGAGGAAATCGGCATTGGGATTTAGAGAAACTTTTTTGGGTACTAGAAACACCAAAGCTGGTAACTTTGAAGTAACGTCTTCTTTTGGGAGTCAATCTAGCATAATAGGTTGGCGAGCAGATCAAGCATCTTTTGAAAAATTACAAAATATTCTTCAAAAAGCTTTCCAACAAACTAGAGACCGCATTACTCATAATCAAATTTATGGTGATTCTGATACTCAAAAAGAACTTCTACAACAAGAAGCTGAACTCTCTTATTTGATTGAAAAATTCTCTGAAACTCCATCTCAAGAAAAACTAGCTAATAAAATTCAAGATTTCACTGATTATTTAGGATTAGAGTTTTCTCAAATCCGTTGGGTTGTAGAACCTTATACAACAACTTCTCAAAAACAATTTCAAGCAGTTTTACAATCATTAAGTGATACAAACATCCAAACTTTTAAAGAAGCTATTAAGTGTTTTGAATTGGGTGAATATACTTTTGCCAAAGAACAATTTAACAATGTATTAACTAATAATCGTACTAACTATTTTGCTTATCAATATTTAGGATTTATTGGTGTTATGGAAGATGATTCTGAAACAGCATTAGTAAATTTCAAATTAGCTCGTAAATTTGCTGATACAGAATATCATCAAAGCTTGTCTTTATCACATTTAGCAATAGGTTGTTATGCACTAGAAGAAATAGAAAAAGCCATTCAGTTAACCAAACAAGCTATTGAAAATTACCCACAATTAGCTAGATTTTGGTATCAACTAGCTAGATATCAAGCTATTTTACAAAATAAAGAAGAAGTTATAAATGCTTTAACTAAAGCTATTTACTGTGATTGGACATTTTGGGGAGTAGCTATTATAGATAATCATTTTCAAAGCCTACGCCCAGATATTTATCAACTTTTTTCTAATTTTCGCCGCCAACAAAAAAGTCTAACTCAACAAGCAATAAATAATCTAAAAAAAGCTATTGATACAGCTAAAAATGTAGGAGCTACTTATAATTTATCTAAATCTATTGCTGCTTGTTCTAATTTAGAACAACGCTATTTGAAAAGTCATGTATTTGACTACTTAGATTTAACTTCTGAATCTGAACATTTGAATGAAAATGTTTTTCAAATTGCAGAAAAACACTTAAAAGACCAAATTTCAATTAAAAGAAGTGCATTAACTCAACAAGAAAACAATAAAGATCGTGAAATAAAAGATTTAGATACTCCAATAACTAGACTAATGCAAGAAAAAAAAGAACTCCCTCTTTTACATAAAAGCTGGATTGTTGGATGTAGTGGTTATATATTGCTAAATGTTCTCACTTTAGTATTATTGCTTTCTTTTAACTTTATTTTATTTCCTAACTATGTGTTGAGTAACAATAATTTAAACTTTTCTGGAATAGGTTTGACAATGGTACTTTCAACTGTTATAGCAGTTTTAATCCCCTCTATTGTCAATAGTATCACCTATAGTAGGAAAGTTACTTCCCGTGCTAAAGAAATAGATCAAGAAATCCAACAAAAAAAACGAGAGGCTAGGCAACAAAAAACTAAAATAGAAGAAGACCATAAAGCAATTAAATGTAAGATAGAAGAAGAGTTAAAGCAACTAGAAACCCTTTTTGAAACTTGTCACAATAAACGGTATTTGTAGAACTTGACTGCTTATTTACTTGACACTTTCTCCCACAAAACTAAATCAGTGAAATTTTTCTTTACATGTAAGCAACATTTTTTTACACTTTGCGATAATATGAATGATAATTCATTCACATAATAATAAAATTTACTGCCTAACAAATTAACAAGGAGATAAAACAGTGCGAATATCAAATAATGGTTCAGTAGATCAACTTAGCCAAGTATCACAGCAACAAACACAAAACGCAAAATCAACACCACAACAACCACAACAAGCTCAAACAGCATTTAATACAGCTCGCACCGGAACAGATGCAAGGGCAACTTCTCGCACTGCTGAAAATGGTATTGGCAGTAGCTTGCTATCCCGTACATTACACAATACAGCTAGCCAAAGCAGCTTTCAATCTATCTTAAAAAATTTAAGTGCCTTGTTACATTCAGGTTCATCCTCCACAAAAGGCAAATCTTTAAGAGACAAAGTTCAAAGTGCTGCTGATCCAGACGATAAAGGTGTTCACGGCGCAGGCCCATCTAGTGGTGCAAATGGTGGCCCACAACTAGTAAAGAACCCAGGCAAAATTCTTACCAAACCAGGAATTGATAATATTTACTTAGGTAGCTACTATAACACAACACAAGGAAAATCAGATACATCTCACCAAGATGCAGCAGCTAAAGCTTGGGTAACAAGCGGTAATGAAGCAGTTCTAAAACAATATGGAGTAGGAACAGGAACATTTAATGGTTCACATGTAGTAGTGCCAAGCAAAACTCCAAGAACCTACACAGCAAGCCAAGTAGAAGCATTAGTAAAACAACAAATAGCAGCAGGAAAATCCCCAGTTGGAGATCAAATCATTCATACAGTTTATCTACCTCCAGGAACAGTTCTTAAAGATGGAAGTGCTACTTCTCAACAAGGTCTAGGTGGTTTCCATGGTTCTTACACAGATTCTAAAACAGGAAAAGAAGTATACTATGCAGTAATTGCTTATAGTAAAGGATCTAACGGAATAGACTTTAATGGTAATCCTCAAGATAATAATTCAATTGTAGCTTCTCACGAATGGTCAGAAGCTGCTACTGATCCTGATGTTGGTCTAGTAAATAGAACTGGCAATGGAAACAAATTAGGTTGGTACGACAATAATTTTGGTGAAGTTGGTGATATTCCTATCAATATTTCCAATGATCCAAATTTAAGAGATGTATGGGGTAAAGAAGGTGGATTTGCATTCCAAAAAGAATGGTCTAATAAAGATAATAGACCAATGTTAACCACCACTACTGCTTAAAGCGTTTATAAATTTTACACGTTTAATTTGTAAGTTTAGCCGTGTTGCTAGTTTTTAGTAACACGGCTAAGTTATTTTTGGGGCAAACTAAGCTAAAATACCATACTGTAAATAAAATCATACTAATACAACAGTATTTTAACCAATAACTTAACTGAAACAAAAATAAATCTAAAAACTAAGACTAGTCTATCCTTATGAGACTTTTGTTGCTAGCTAGGCTTATGTTAAACTTATTGCTTACATTAAATAATTCACTAAATCTAATTAGCTCAATATAAGGCGTGTTATATGTCTGATGATCCTATGCTCAATGAAGAAGATCCACTTATTGGACGTACTCTAGATGGAAAATACCAATTAGAATGCCAAGTCGGCATTGGAGGAATGGCTGTTGTTTACTTGGCTAGACGATTGCATATTGGAGATCGCGTAGCCGTAAAAGTACTTAACACAGGTGTTCCTCTCAGTGATGTAGATTTACAGCGTTTTGAGTTAGAAGCACGTTCAGCAGCCAAAATTAAACACCCTAACATAGTTTCCATTTTTGACTTTGGGACTACTTCTGATGGATTAATGTACTTAGTTATGGAGCTCTTAGAAGGTTCATCACTAGAAAAAGAATTGGAAGAAAAAACATTTTTGGATCTTGATAGAGCATTAGAATTAATTCAACCAATGTGTGAAGCTGTAAATGCAGCTCATGCAGAAGGCCTAATTCATAGGGATTTGAAGCCTTCTAATATATTGTTACATCGTCTTAAAGATGGCTCAGAAATTGTTAAAGTAGTAGATTTCGGCGTAGCTAAACTTACTAATGTAAATGATACTGCTTATAAAGAAAGACTCACCAAAACTGGTTATTTAGTTGGCACACCTCATTATATGTCTCCTGAACAGATTCGGGAACAAGAAATAACACTTAAATCTGATATATATTCACTAGGTGTTATCATCTATGAAATGTTGACAGGTTGCTTACCTTTTAATTCAGATAATGTAATTGACTTGCTTTTAGCACATTTAGAAAACACTGCCAAGCCTATTAGAGAGTTGTCTCCTAATGTTCCTTCAGGTGTTGATGAAGCAATAATGAAGGCTCTTTCCAAAGATCCTAAAAAACGCCAAAGTTCAGCTAGAGAGCTTTATCAACAAATATTTAGCAGTATTCGTGGTGATAGTAACTCTATCACAGCAGAACACCTTAGCCGACGAGCTACACCTACCACAGGTGTTCATATGCAGCAATCCCCTCGTAACACATTAAGCAAAGCCAAACGTGGAAATTTGATGGTTTATGACACATTAACAGGACTTTATAACAATGTGTTTATGAATTTAAAACTAGAAAATGAGATTACAGAATCAAAATCTAGTGGAGATCGTACTGCGGTTTTACTTATTGGTATTGATGGGTTTAAGAATATAAATCAGCGTTATGGTTTTGTAGTTGGAGATTTAGTTTTAAAAGAATTTGGAAATTGGCTAGAACAAACTCTTACTGATTCTGCCTTAGTAGGTCGTTATAGAGGAGATGAATTTATCGTTGTTTTCTCTAAAACAGATGGCAAAACCGCTATGCAACGTGGGCAAGAACTCTTACAAGTATTTAACCAAGGATTATCTTTTAAAGTAGAAGGTAAAGAGATACAACTCAATGCTTCTATTGGTGTTGCTCAATTTCCTGGAGATGGAGAAAATGCCCCTGAATTAGTAGAACAAGCCCATTTAGGAATGAGACAAGCTAAAACTTATGGAATTAACCAAATTTATTGGCTTAAACAAGTTCAAGCATTAACTTCTCTAACAGCCACTTATTCCTTTGATGTTTTTGTTGGTCGTAAAGCAGAACTTGAAAAACTAGAGCGAGAATTTGATAAGGTTCTTACAAATCAAGGTCGAACAGTTTGTATAACTGGAGACACAGGTATTGGAAAGAAACGTTTAGCAGAAGAATTTCGCAGACGTTTAACAGGTAAGGATGTTCTTTTTGTTCAAGGCCGCTTCTATGAATCAAGCCAAGCTATTCCATATAAAACTATTTATGATAGTTTGCACTCTCATCTATCTATGATGATTGAGGAAAATTTTGATCATATAAGAGCTCTTTTTGGAAACTTAGCAGACAAAATAGTTAAAGACTTCCAAGAAGGTGAAAGCTTTAGATTTTTTAACTCTACAGTTCAAACAGGAAGCGAACAAGAAAAGTATGTTATTTTTGACTACTTAACAAAAATCTTTGTTGGACTGGCTAAAGAGCATCCATTAATTTGCTTTTTAGAAGATATGCAATGGGCAGATGCTTTAAGTTTAGAATTTCTAGCATACTTAAGTCATAATACTAATCATAACCGAGTTATGTTAGTAGGTTGTGCAAGAACAGAAGGTTTGGCAGATAAACATCCTCTTAGACTTTGGCTAAGAAATATTGGCCGTTCTGGAGCAGAAATCTTACAATTGCAAACACTTTCTGAATCTGAAACTGCACAAATGATAGAAAGTATCTTCCCCCGTATAGTTTTTTCTCCTGGAACAATTAGGCTGCTTTACAAAGAAACAAAAGGAAATCCCTACTTTTTAGTTGAAGTTATCCGCTATCTTATTGATGAAAATATTATTAACTTCCGTGATGGTGTTTGGCGATGTGAAGAACTAGAGAACTTAACTCTGCCTCGTTCTGTAATTGATGTGGTAGAAGCTTTGTTAGGAAAACTTGAGGATGAGCTACTAGAAGTTTTCTCTAAAGCCGCCGTAATTGGCGAAGAATTTAAGTTTAATTTATTGCAAAAAGTTTCCAAACTTGATGAAGATGAACTACTAGAACATATAGATAATGGACTCAAAAGCCAACTAATAAAAGAGCGTGACAGTAGTGGCAGTGATGAAGTCTATGGATTTTATCATAGTATTGTGCAGAAAGTACTTTATTCTAGGTTGAATCGTAGAGTACGTCGTAGCCTTCATTTACAAGTTGGAGAAGCCTTAGAAAAAATGAATCGCAGCAATCCTAACAAGGTTGCAGGTGAGTTAGGCTATCATTTCCATTGTTCTGGAGAGCATCGAAAAAGCTTTAAGTATAATTTAGAAGCAGGTATAAGAGCTTGGCGAGCTCATTCAGTAGATGAAGCACAAAAGTTTCTTGCTTGGGGAAATGAAGCTTCTGAAAAACTAGGATTTTTACCAGGTTCAGATGAGCCAGATGAAGAACCAACAGAAGAAGACTTAAAACAAGCATCAGAACTTGCTCTTAACTATGGGCATTTGCTAATTAATATAGGTAAATTAGAACTAGCAGAAAAACAACTAGAAAATGCTTTAGAATTAAGCAAGCAACAAAAAGATGAGCTGTTAGAAGCAAGGACATACATCTTGTTAGGTGAGTTACAGGAAGCTTCTAGCCAATACTTATCAGCTATTGATTATTGCAATAAAGCAACTGCTATTGCTGAAAAGCTAGATGATAAAACGATTAAGGCAGCAAGTGCTTGTTTTACAGGTACCGCATACGATCGTTTAGGTCAATATACTAATGCGATAGATCACTTTAAAAAAGCAATAGAAATTGCTAAAGATGTTCCTAATTCTGTTACCAATTCCACAGCTAGACGAGAGTTGGCGTTTACATTAATCAGATGTGGGCGTTATCGTGAAGCTTTAGCGCTAGCAACAGAAGCACTAAAAATGTCTCAAGTTTCTAAAGATCGCCTTAACGAGTTAATTGCCAATTCAATTATGGGGCAAATTTATTTTCACCAAGGGGAACTTAAAAAAGCTAACGAATACTATGAATGTGCGCTAAAACTATCAAGCCAGCTAAACAGGCGACGTGGACAAGCAATAGAACTTTTTAATATTGGAGAAGTGCATCGCACTCAAGGCCATTATCGACAAGCAATAGATTGTATTCAGCGTTCTCTAGAAATTAGCCGTGAAGTAGGAGAACGCCACTATGAAGCTTTAGCCAAATTTAGCTTAGGTTTAATTTACCAAGCTACAGACAGCTTAACACAAGCACTTGAAACTCTTAATCAAGCCTTACAACAACAACGAGATGTTTCTAACAAAAGTGCTGAAGCCGCAGTTTTAATCTCACTAGCTGAAATTAATCTAGAAAGAAAAAATTATGAGGAAGCAGAATTTTTGGCAAAACAAGCTAGTGAGTTAGCAGAAAAACTTGGAAACCCTACCCTTTCCTGGCAATCACATTTCCTCAATGCACAACTTCGTATTAATGAAGAAAACTTTGATGAAGCTTGTGATGAATTAAGAGCAAGTGTCGGTACAATTGAAGCAATGTGCGATCAACTTTCTGAAGATATAGACAGACAAACCTTCCTAGCTGATAAGCATGATGTTTATGACACTTTGACTCAATTGATGGAAAATGAGTAGGGTTAGCTAAATTCTGTTGCAAAATTACTTTAGATTTAAGTTTTATTACCTGACAAATCATAAGTAAAAAATCTCTATTTAAGTAGTTTTGATAGTAGGGTAGGTTATGCTAGAATTTAGCTATTCTATGAATATTTTGGAGAAAAATAATGAGCAGTAATGCAAAAACCTTAATTGGCAAGCTTTCTTTTTGGGGATTTTTGATGATATTTTTGACCTGGTTAGCCAGGCAAATATTAGCTTATTTATTTGCAATAATTACTCCTTGGCTTAATTGGCTGATTTCTTGGGGAGTTTTAATTGGTGGTGTTCTACTTGCCATTATACTTTTAACTGGTGGTATTTTGACTTATCTCGCTATTAGATCTTGGACAAAGAAGCGAGAGGAGAAAAATAAAGCAGATGAAAAAGCAGCACAAGCTTAGCTTCCTGCTAACTCTTTTATGTGTGGGATTGTTTTTACAAACTTGGCCTACACAAGCAGGTAGTTTCCAAAGAAAATCTGGTCATACTCATAAAACCCCTAGACCTGTAGTCTCTAGTCTGCAAAATGAACTTAGCCCAGAGCAAACTAAGGCTGCGCTAAAAAATTGGGTTTATCTTTGTGCGCCTTGTCATAGCATACAAGCAACAGGAACAGAAAATGGGCCTGCGCTACTTGGTGAAAAGGCCAAAAAGCATTTTGATGTTATAAAATTAAAGAGAATTTTTGCTGCACCTGAAGATCATGGGCTTTCAGAAGCAATTCCTGCTTTTCGTAAACTAAATAGCACTCAGCGTGAACAACTAGCAATTTGGTTTGCTACACTGAAAAAACCTGAAGACATAGTTGTAGAAACCGATCTACCTAATCCCCCTCCATTTACTTTTGTCCAAAATTGTGGTGGCTGTCATGCCCCTGATGCAACAGGAAATATTGGACCTAATTTACATGGTGTAGGCAAACGTAGAAGCCGTGAAACAATAATTAAATTGATAGAAGATCCTGCTAGTGTTGGTATTAAATCCAAAATTATGCCGCCTTTCTCAGAACTTGAACTAGAAGATCGCAGTCGTCTTGCAGATTGGCTAATTACACTTAAGGAATAACACCAACTACAAGTCATTATAGTGATAACTAGTAAGCTAAGTTATTAACAACAATTTTAATTTATTTTAATAAAAAATAAGTTTGGCCGTAATTAAATTGATAATTCGACTTAATTACGGCCAAATAATTTGCAGATCACTGTGACACTATGGTGTTATTTACGCAGTAGTAGTGGTTAACATTTCTCTATTGTCTTTATTAGACCATTCTTTTTGGAAAGCAAACCCACCTTCTTTGCCCCATACATCAGATAGATTTGAAGATTGAGAAATATTGATGCCGATATCCCCAATTTCGCCATAATTGTTATCATACCAACCTAATTTGCTTTGATCTCCTGTTCTGTTTACTAGAGATACATCAGGATCAGTAGCAGCTTCTGCCCATTCGTGAGATGTTACGATTGAATTATTATCTTGAGGATTACCATTAAAGTCTATTCCATTAGATCCTTTACTATAAGCAATTACTGCATAGTATACTTCTTTTCCTGTTTTAGAATCTGTATAAGAACCATGAAATCCACCTAATCCATTTTGAGAAGTAGCACTTCCATCTTTAAGAACTGTTCCTGGAGGTAAATATACTGTGTGAATGATTTGATCTCCAACTGGGGATTTTCCTGCTGCTATTTGTTGTTTTACTAATGCTTCTACTTGGCTTGCTGTGTAGGTTCTTGGAGTTTTGCTTGGTACTACTACGTGTGAACCATTAAATGTTCCTGTTCCTACTCCATATTGTTTTAAGATTCCTTCGTTACCGCTTGTTACCCAAGCTTTTGCTGCTGCATCTTGGTGAGAAGCATCTGATTTTCCTTGTGTTGTATTATAATAACTACCTAAGTAAATATTATCAATTCCTGGGCTAGTAAGAACTTTGCCACCATTATTTACTAAGTGTGGGCCAGAACTTGCGCCATTAGCTGGGCCTGCACCATGAATATTTTTGTCATCTGGATCAGATACAGCTTGAACTTTATCTCTTAAGGATTTGCCTTTTGTAGAAGATGTTTCTGAATGAAATAGATTACCTAAGTTTTTTAAGATAGATTGAAAACTACTTTGGCTAGCTGTATTTTGCAATGTGCGGGATAGCAAGCTACTGCCAATGCTATTTTCAGCAGTGCGAGAAGTTGCTCTTGCATCTGTTCCGGTGCGAGTTGCATTAAATGCTGTTTGAGCTTGTTGTGGTTGTTGTGGTGCTGATTTTACATTTTGTGTTTGTTGCTGTGATATTTGACTAAGTTGATCTACTGAACCATTATTTGATATTCGCACTATTTTATCTCCTCATTATTTTGTTAGGTAAAATTTTAACTTGAATGAATTATCATTCATATTATCGCAAAGTGTAAAAAAATGTTGCGTATATGTAAAGAATTTAGCCGGATTATTTTTTTGTTATAAAAATTCTTGTAATTACACTATTTATTAGTATTAGATCATTACAAGTGATCTAAATTGCATAAAAATAACTTTTTATTTGTAGCAACAAATAGTTATAAAAATGTTTATTGTCAAGAAACTTTACATTTTTCCTAACAAACACCCTGGCAAACAAAGCAATCATCAAGTACAATTGTTTTTCTCAGACAAGACAAAAAATGAAAGGTAGAAGTATTTTTTATGACGACATCTGCTCAACAATGTATTGAAAAAGCTAGAACCTATATAAACAAAACGGACTTTGATTCAGCAGAAACAGAGTTAAAAAAAGCTATAACACTTGATCCTAAAAATATACAAGCAAGGATTGAGCTTGCTCAAATGTATCTCAACAAAGATAGATCTTTTGAATCCCATGAGTATATTGATGAAGTGTTAGACATAGATCCTAACAATCAAAGTGCTTTAACTCTCAAAGGTGTATGTTTGTTTATTATGAACCGTTTTGAGCCAGCTATTGCCACGCTACAACCAATAGCTGAAGGAGATCCTAAAAACCTAGCTGCACATATATTTTTAGCAATGTCTTTAAGAACATTAGGAAAAACTGAAGAAGCAGAAACAATTTTACGTAAAGCTGCACTTAAAAACCCTAAATCTGCCCAAGTTTTTTATGAATTAGCTCAAACCTTAGACATTAACCAAAAATCATCTGAAGCAATGAGAATGTTAATGCAAGCAGTTAAAGTTAACCCTGGATTTATAAGTGGTTATCGAGCTTTGGCTGCAATGTATAAACGTGCAGAAAAAATTGATGATGCCATAAAAATATGCCAACAATGTTTAGCTAGCAACCCAAATGCGTTTGAAGTTAAGCTATTACTTAAAGACATCTATTTACAACAAGATAAATTTAGTGAAGCCATTAATTTGATGAATGAGATATGTGATAAAAGAGGAAAAGCTGAGGACTTTTTAGAGCTAGGACATTTAGCAGAAGCTGGGGGAGATTTGGCACTTGCAGAAAAATCCTATAAATGGGCTGGCTCACTTGCTCCAGAAATGTGGGAGCCACACACTGCACTAGCGGAGCTTTATGAAAATTCTAATCGTGAAGATTTAGCAGCCAAAGAGCATGAGATAGCAATTACTGTAAACCGTAATTTTTCTTATGAACCTCACAACAGTTTGGCAATGTATCATTTCAATAAAGGAAACACAGCCGCAGCGATTAAGCATTTAGAACATGCTTGCAAACTTGCCCCTAATGAACCGACACCACACTACAATTTAGGCTTGATATTAGCTAAAGTTGATAGGTTACAAGAATCTGTAGAAGCTTTACAAAAAGCTAATTCACTTAATCCTTCAGAAGATCTTTCTAATAAAATAGGTTATGTTTTATCAACGTTTGAACAACAACTAAAAATTCAACAAAAACAATAAATATAATGAAGGCAATAACTATAGGTATTCTGTACTTATAGTTATTGCTTTATTACATTTAATTTCCTGGTTCTGGGGATGGCTTAAAATCCCCTTCCCAACGAGCTATAACAACTGTAGCCAAACAATTTCCTATAACATTTACTGCTGTTCTTGCCATATCCATTAACTCATCTATACCCAAAATTATATAAATTGGTTCTACGGGTAATCCAAAATTAGTTACAGTGGCAAGTAAAATCACAAGAGAAGCTCTAGGAACACCAGCAACTCCTTTGCTAGTAAGCATAAGAGTAAACATCATCAATAATTGTTGTCCAAAACTTAGCTGAATATTGGCAGCTTGGGCAACAAAAACAGAAGCTAAGGCTAAATAAAGTGTAGTTCCATCTAGATTAAAGCTATAGCCTGTTGGCATTACAAAAGCAACAATTTGTCTAGGAACACCAAATTTTTCCATTGCTTCCATTGCTCTTGGCAATGCAGCTTCAGAGCTAGTGGTAGCAAAAGCAATTGAAACAGGTTCAGCAATAGCTTGAGCAAATTTCTTTATTGGCAATCTAATGATTAGTGCTACAGGAATAAGTACTAAGGTAATAAAAGCAAATAAGGCTACATATAATGTACCTAGAAGCATAAATAGGTTTTTTAATACACCTAAGCCTTTTTCACCGACTGTATAAGCAATTGCAGCCCCTACACCAATGGGAGCATAAAGCATCACAATACTGGTAAATTTAAACATTGTTTCAGAAAGGCTTTCGGCAAATTTCATCATTGGGCGGCGTTTTTCCTCATCCAACATTGCCAAAGCAATAGCGAAAAACACACTAAATACAACTATTTGTAAGACTTGTCCTTCTGCAACAGATTTAGCAATATTTTCTGGAAAGACATGCAAGATTATGTCGCTAGCTGTTTGTTTTTGAACTTTTGCTAATTCTTCTGTTTTGTTAGCAGGCTCAACATGTACTCCAACTCCTGCTTTACTAAGGTTTATAGCTGCAAGACCAATAAATAAAGCAATTGTAGTAACTATCTCAAAATAAATTAATGCTTTTATTCCCATTCTTCCTATTTTTTTAATATCAGAATGAGCAGCAATGCCCACGACTAAAGTGCTAAATAAAAGTGGTGCAATAATGGTTTTGACAAGTTGTAAAAATATTTTGCTTAGAACTCGTAAATTTTTGGCTACAGCAGGAAAATCATTTCCTACTTCTGCACCAATAATCATACTTATCATTATCCAAGTAGTTAAAGAACGGCGTTTTATCCCATAAAAGAATAAACAAACAATGGCTAACCATCTTACAGTTATTAGCAAAGTATCTGGTAATTTTGTAACAAATTGATCAACACAAGTAAAAACGGCTGCTACTGTTATCCCTACTAATGCAACAAGCAGATATCTCAAATTCATGACGGCAGACCTTTCCAAATAGAATGCTTAACAGTTTATTTTTAGGCTAAAAATTAGGAAGAAAATGTATAAGCAGAGAGTTTAGCAAAAAACACGATAGAAAGCTTCTATTTAACAGCTAACTATCCGCTAACCTACGTGTTTTTTATTAGTGTATTATATTATTATTCTTTTGTAGCTAGATTTACAGATTACTAAACAATAAATAGTGTTAGTTTATTGACAATGAAGGAGATATAAAGACAAAAATTGTTTAGAAAATAATTTTGATAAATCTCTAATTAAATATGTAATTAGGCATATTATTTGCCTATTTTAAATACAACAAGTTGTTTTGGAGGTGATATATGAAAATCGATGCAAGGAAAAAAGTCAACGATATAATTCATGAGCTTCCTAGCGCAGCTAAAATACTACAGAACCTAGGAATTGACTATTTTCATAATGGAAACCGCTCTCTATGGGATGCCTGTACAAATGCAGGAGTTCCTATAGGTCGCGCCGTAGAAGCACTTAAGCTAGCAGAAGAATCATGGAGAGAATATAAACACTATAGCAACACCAATGTTATCTAAGTTGCCAAAAATTAGTTTTTACTAATATAATCTCTAAGCAAGTTTGATTAAAATCTAGCCAAAGTAGGAATAGGAACAATGTGGATTTTTAAGAAAAATTTAACCATAGCTGAGAAAAAATACACACCTAAACCTAATTTATATCGTCACTTAGCGCTTTATAAATAAAGCGTTTTTGACAATTTAGTAAAAGTGAAAAACTATGTCAGAAAAACCCTTAGAGCAATTAGAAAGAACTTCTCTTAATAGTCGTCGAAGCATAGATAGCATTCTTTGCCCAACAAGCTTAAGTCCAGCATCAGACGAGGCTTTGCGTTATGCTGTGGGTTTAGCCCGTGTATACAACGCAAAGCTTTTGCTTTGTTATGTCTCAGAAAACCCTCAAGAGCTAACCCCAGAACAAGTCAATAAGTTTTTTATTGATTCTATTGGCCCTTATATAAGCGAAACCGATCGCCCTTGGTTAAAATGGGAAGGATTTATTGTTAAAGGCGAACCAGAAGAAGTAATTCCAGATTTAGCAGCAAAACACAATGTAGATTTGATTGTGATGCGTTCTCGTCGTCGACCTTATGCAGCAATGCTACTTGGTTCTACAACAGAAGCTGTTTGTCATAGAGCTCCCTGCCCTGTTTTAGTTACTCATAGACAAGAACGTAGCTGGGTAAATTTAGATGGAGAAGTGCAATTAAAACGTGTTTTAGTGGCTTATGATTTTTCTAAATACTCAGATCTAGCTCTTTCCTACGGGCTTTCTCTAGCACAAGAATTTCAAACAGAACTCCATTTAATGAATGTTTGTTCTGATAATTCAGAAATTTCTGAGGACGAAAAAACTAAAGCTCTTACCCATTTGCGAGAACTACTACCATCAGAAGTCAGTCTTTGGGCAAAGATAGTTCCTGTAGTTGCTTCAGGAAAGCCCTATCACCAAGTATTAGATTATATAAAAGAAAATCAAATTGATTTGGTTTGTATGGGAGCACATGGAGCAGGACATACTCCTTGGGCATTATTTGGCTCAAACGTTGATAGAGTTTTAAGACAAGCTATTTGCCCAATACTTGTAGCACACTTCTCAGAACCAGAAGAAAAATAAAATCTACCATAAAGTTTCTTGTATAGGTTCAATTAATTGTTCAAATTTTCCAGTAGGCTTTATGCATTCTGGGCTGTCAAAACTGGTGTTATTAACAGCCTTGCTTACTGGAAATAACTGCATATTATTATCTGGGTAAGTTTTTAATATGCCTAACAATTTATTTACATCTTTTAGATTTGGATCTAACCAAGTGCTTTCATCATCAGGAGACAAAATAGCTGCCATTCTATGATGAACTTTAGCAAGTAGCGGGTTTGGTTCAACTGTAATTATAGTGCAACTCCGTATAACAGCCCCATTAGGAGCTTGCCATTCATCCCAAAGACCAGCTAAAGCAAATAATTCTTGGTTTTTCATACAGGCATAAAGTGGGATTTTATTTTTACCCACTTGTTGCCATTCATAAAAACCATCTACAGGAATAATACAGCGTTTAGTTACTAGTGATTTTTTAAAAGAAGGTTTTTCAGCAAGAGTTTCCGAACGAGCATTAATCATTTTGCTTGCTATTTGTGGATCTTGCGCCCAAGAAGGTATAAGCCCCCATTTATAAGCACTTAAAGTTCTTGTATCGCTTTGTGTAATAACTGCTATGCTTTGTGTAGGAGCAATATTGTAACGTGGTTTTAGTTCAAAAAGAATTTCTTGAACCCCAAACCTATCAATAATTTCTTGGCTTTCATGATGTAAAGTAAATCTGCCACACATCTGTATTTTCCTTTTAATTTTTACTAACTGCTGAAAAAACTCTTAGCACATTTGTAAAAAAAATCTTTTCTATTGAATTATCATCAAATCCCCGTCTAGAAAGCTCTTCAGCAATAATTTGAATTTTAGAAATATCTTCAAGCCCAACTGGAACAGCTCCAATTCCATCATAATCTGAACCTAAACCTACATGATTAATACCCGCAATTTCTACAGCTTGTTCTATATGATCTACAACCTTTTTATAGTTAACCTTGGGAAGTTTTCCAAATTCCATGGCACATACTTGGCTTTCTGCTTGTATTCTTTTTTTATCATCTTTAGCATAAAGCTTCCTTACATGTGATAGTGCCTCTGAAAGATTTTTAGATAAACTGCTGTTAACTCTATAGTAATCATCATCTAAAAAAGCTGGATAAAAATTAATACAACACACCCCACCCCGTTTTGCTAAAGCCCGCAACATATCATCTGTTAAATTTCGTGGATGAGAACAAATACGACGTAAGTTTGAATGAGATGCTATGGCTGGATGTTCTGTAATCTCTAACACATCATAAAAAGCCTTATCAGACACATGTGAAATATCTATCATCATTCCTAATTTATTCATTAATTTAACGATGCTATGCCCAAATTCAGTAAGTCCTTGACTACGACCTTCATCAGTGGAAGCACCACAAATTTCATTACTATTTGACCAAGTAAGAGTCATATAGCGAACTCCGGCTTGAAAGAAAGCTTCTAGTAAATCTATTTGGCCATTTATGGCATGCCCACCTTCAATACCCATGCCTGCGGCAATTCGTCCTGTTTTAATTGCTTGTTCAACATCACTTGGACAAACAGCTAATTGTAGTTTGTCCATATGCAAAGTAATTTGCTTTTGTAAAGCGTTGATTAAATTCCAAGCTCGTTCCACAGCTTTTTCTCTTTGAAACTGTTTTGGATTAACCCAGATAGAAAAAAATTGTACAGCAATTCCTCCTTGTCTCATTCTAGGAATATCTAAGTGCCCTGATTTAGAAGGAATACTTAAATCTACGTTTTCATCTAACACTCTTTGCAAAGTGTCTACATGTAAATCACAGGTTAAAAAATATTTGCTATTTGATTGTTTGTTTAACATAGTCTTAATGCTAGCAAACTCTACTAATTGGCTGCAACCAAGGATCAATAAATCATAGTTGTAAAACTGTATTAAAAATAAGAAATCTAATATCAAAATAAATACAATAACAATAAACTACTATTTTTCAACTAATTAATTTCCTGCTAAATAATAGATAACCCACAAAAATATAGCTATATTGCCACAATGGCTAAATAGCCACATTACAGATTAAGAGAATTTTTATCTACTAAGAAATGATACTGTTTTTCTCTATCTCACTTTAATATCAAGAAGATAACTCTTTTTTAGAAATTATTATAAAAATCATACCATACTAGGTATATATCCTAGAAACACTTGGAATATAAATTGCTATAAATGAAGGTACTTTTTAGTATAAACAAGTAACAAAAATTTTACTTAACTGTTTGGAAACTTTTTGTTATTTATTTATCTCTTAATATTATATAGGCAATATTTTTATAAAAACTACAATTTAGGTTAAGGCGAGCTTTATGGTTAGAATTGCGATTGTTGGTGGTGGGCCTGGTGGTCTTTTTACTTCTTATTTGTTAAAAAAGAAACTATTCCAAGAGTTTGAAATCACCTTATTTGAAGCATCAAACAGATTAGGAGGAAAAGTTCTCTCCTCTAATTTTTCCCACAATAATGTATTTTATGAAGCTGGTGTAGCTGAGCTTTATGATTACTCAATGATAGGGCCAGATCCTCTAAAACAACTAATCAAAAAACTAGGACTTAAAACAATTAGCATGTCAGGGCCAGTAGTTGTTCTGCGGGATAAAATTCTAAAAAACCAAGCTGATATTAAAAAGCATTTCGGTCAAGAAACAGTTGATGAAATTAATAAATTCCGTCAACAAGCTCAACTTTATATAACTCCTGAAGAATATTATGAAGGCCATTGGCAAGATGATAACAAAAGCCAATTATCAAAACGCTCTTGTGCTTCATTACTTTCAGAAGTTAAAAATGATATCGCGCGTGAATACCTAAGTGTAGCTGCTCATAGCGATATAGCTACAGAACCGCATTTTACCAATGCTTTAAATGGCTTAAAAAACTTTCTTATGGATGTACCTGGATATATCAGATTATATACAGTTGAAGGAGGAATAGAGAAATTTATAGATGCTCTAAAGAAAGAAATTAACGCCAATATTAAGTTAAATAGCCCTGTAGTTAGTGTTTCTAAAAATCGCAATAATACCTATACTGTTGAATATAAAAACAATGAAGAAACCAAACAAGAAACCTTTGATTTGGTAATTGTAGCACTTCCAAATAATTGGCTTCCTTACATTAAATGGGGTGAAAAGCAGTTAAGCAAGGCAATGCAAAAGCATCATACTTTTTATGATTACCCTGCTCATTATCTTCGTATTAGTATACTTTTCTCTAAGCCATTTTGGAAAAACAAAATCAAAGGTTCTTACTTTATGTCTGATGCTTTTGGTGGCTGTTGTGTTTATGATGATAGTTTGCGCCAAAACATAAGTGACTATGGTGTTTTGAGTTGGCTTTTAGCTGGCGCTGATGCTGTAACAATGAGTAATTTTTCTGATCAAGAACTAATAGAAAAAGCTTTAGCTTCACTACCTACAGAATTATCTAATGGCAAAGAATTTTTCATTGAAGGAAAAATTAACCGTTGGCTTAACTCTTTAAGTGGTCTTCCTGGAGGGAATCCAGCAAAAGAACCTAAATCCAGACATTTACCAGAACCTAAAAACCACCCTAACTTTTTCTTAGTTGGAGATTATCTATTTGATTCTACACTTAATGGAACTTTAGATTCTGCTGATGTAGTAACCGACTTAATCCTAACTAGCTTACTAAAGAAAAAGTACCAAGAAACTGACAAACTCAAAGTTTTACCTAAAACTATTTCCGCTAAAGCTACAAATAAAAAAGTAACTATCACTAGCAATAAAATTGCTAGTTCATTTGTTGAAGTTTCCTCCAATGGCAACAAACAAACAGAAGCAGCAGAAGAATTAGATAAAGAATATTTTGACTTATATGATGGGGAAAGAAGTTATGAAGACTCTTTCCAAGAATATTTTGATGCAACTTACACAACAGGACTAATTGAACTTGTTTGGGGTAATAAACCTCCTTATCGACTCTTAGACGCTGGTGCGGCCAATGGATTGACAATAGGTGAATTTGACAAACTTGGAGTTGAATGTTGGGGTGTAGAAAATAGCGCCTATATGCATAGTAAAACCCCTTCAAAATGGAAGCACCGTAATTTGTTAGGCAATATATGTAGCTTACCATTTGAAGACAACTATTTTGATTTTGCTTATGAAACTTGTCTTTGTTATGTTGATGAAAAACAAATAGATAAAGCCATTAGTGAACTACATAGAGTTGTTAAAAAAGGCATAATATTTGGCAGCATAACTAGTGATATGACTAAAGAAGTAATCGAAAAACATGACATCTTTTATGCAGTAAAAACATTATGTACAACTTGGGAATGGTCAGAAAAATTCCTTAGAAATGGCTTTCGCCTTTCAATAATGGATTCAAAAGTATTAAGTCAAATCTGGAAATTTGAAACAGATGGTGATGATGACGAAGACCTTTGGTATCCCAACCAAGAAACAATGCGGTATTGCTTTTTTACTAAAGTCTAAATTATTTTATGAGTGCTAAAAAACACAAACAAGATCTAGAAGAACTAAAAGTATTAGAAGATGTTGATGATATTGAAGAAGAAGATGATGATGATGAAGATCCTGAAGAAAGAAATTACAGTGCAAAAGAAGCAAGTAGTGCAACTAAAGATTTTGTAGCCTTCCTCTGGCCGTACTTAAAAGCATACTCTGGTCAAACCCTTCTTTTGAGCATCTTTTTGTTTATGGAAATGGTTTTTAATACTGCATTTCCTCTTGCACTAAAATTTTTAATTGATGATGCTTTAATTGACCAAAACTATCGTATACTAGTTATAGTCTTAATAGTTCTTGCTGTAAGTGGTTTACTTATATCTATTTCTGGAACAATACATGATTACATATATGCAAAATTATCCGCAGCATTGATGCGTGATATACGCCAGAAAATATTTAAACACTTACAAGACCTTTCTATGAGATTTTACTCTCATGCTCAAGTTGGAAATATACTATCTTACTTTTCTAATGATTTAAGCGTAATAGAAAATGCTAATACAAATGTTATAGCTTGGGCAGTACTACCTTTATTAGAAGTCTTTGGAAACATAGTTTTGCTATTCTTTTTGGATTATCGTTTAGCTTCTTTGGCTGTTTTGATTGCTCCACTAGTATTAATTGGGCCTAGACTATTTTCTTTACGTGCAGTTGAAAAAAGTTATTTGAAAAAAGATGAAGAAGCTTCAATAATGGCTCTTACTCAAGAAAATGTTAGCTCTCAACAAGTAGTTAAAGCCTTTAGTTTAGAGAATTTATCCTCAAATTGGTTTCAAGAACGAAATAAACAACTTTGTGATTCATCCTTTAAAGTGTTTTTCTTTAGCGCAATGGTAGAACGTAGTGCTAGCACTTTAGCAATTATTCTACATTGTGCAGTAGTTGGGATAGGAGCATATTTAACTTTTCATAAACAAATGACTATAGGAAAGTTAGTTACATTTGAAAGTGCTTTTTTATCTCTTAGCTATGGTATAACTTATGCTACTCAATTTGTTCCAAGCCTAGTTCAAGCAGCAGGAGCAATTAAACGCTTAAACCATTTGCTTAGCATTTCACCAGAAGTTAAAGACTCTCCTAATGCAGTTGAATTAACTAGACCAGCTAAAGATATAGTATTTAAGAATGTTTCATTTAGTTATGATGAAAAGCAAAAACCATTAAACAAAGTAAACTTTACAATTCCAACTGGTTCTTATGTTTCATTTGTAGGAGCAAGTGGTGCAGGTAAAAGCACTATTATCAATTTGTTACTACGTTTTTATGAACCAATAGCAGGAGAAATTTTAATTGATGGTCAAAATATTAGTCAGGTTTCTCAAAGCTCATTACGTAAGCACATTGGAGTAGTTTTTCAAGAAAATTTATTATTTAACATATCTTTACGAGAAAATATTCGTTTAGGTCTTCCAGAAGCTACAGATGAAGAGGTAGAAAAAGCAGCCCGTTTAGCAGAAATTCATGATTTTATAGCTAGTCTTCCAGAAGGTTATGACACAATAGCAGGAGAACGTGGAAATTTACTCTCTGGAGGACAACGCCAACGCATTGCTATTGCTCGTGCAATTATTCGTAATCCAGCTATTTTAATTTTGGATGAAGCTACATCTGCTTTGGATCCAGCAACTGAAACAGCTATTCTTGCTACATTAAAAAAATTAGCAACTGGACGTACAATTATATCTATTACTCATCGTTTGAAATCTATAAATGATGCTGATTTCTTATTTAAGATTGAGAAAGGAACGGTAAAAAGCCAAGAACATAAGCTTGCTTTTGCTCACTAAAAATTTCTTTCACTTATCTGGCTAAATAACTAACTAAATTTAACTAAGCGGTTAGTTAATCACTACTTGCAAGTTTATTTGAATCAGTTCCGCTATTTTGCTCATCAGAATTTCTAGCTGGAAGAACCATTCTTTGTCCTCGAATCACTCTAGTTGGACCATGTTTTGGAGGATTACCTTGCCTAATCATTTCTGCATAAAGATCCACATCATAATCACACTGACGAGCCATTTCTTCTTGAATTGTATGTAGTTCTTTGAGAAATCTTGGTCGCCGATACATTATTTTTCCCTCAATGGCTCAGAAATTAAAAATTCTGGAGTAATAATTTCTGGAACAAAAAATCCAGCAGCAGTATTAAAAAGTTTTATTCTGGCTTTGCGATGAACATTAGCAATATGCCCAAAATTCCAAGTAACAAAAAAATCTATTTTGTAAAAAGATGCTAGTGCTACATGTAAAGCATCAGCAATATATTTACGGTGAAAAATCCCTCTATTTATATAGCCATCTGCTAGAATTGCTGCTTCATCCGGCATATCTAGTTTAGGCAAAGTCTTGATTAAATTTAGGTAAGAAGAGCGATGTGGTTCTGCTAATCTTTCTAACTCTCGCTGTACTAATAAAGAAACCACTGCATTATAATTATGTAATTCATGTTCCCACCAACGAATAGTCAAATCTCGGCGAAAAGGTTCATCATTATCTAGATAAGCACCAACTACAGAAGTTTCTAAATATAAATTCAGTTTCACCTATTTTCCTTGTTTAATAACGCCTCTCCTACTCTTTTAAGGGTAGAACTATTGGGAGTTAAGATTAATTGCAATTTACGAAAATCTATTTGTATACGACAGTGATAAAGAAAATCTCCACCTAATATGCCCTGTTGTTCAAAACCTGCTTGTTCATTTATCCTTGATAAATTGAGCACGGGCATTCGCATATTTTCTCTTAGAAGATCTGCAACTTGAACTTTTGCACTTATTAGTTTTACATCTTCTGTAAGCCCAGCAGCTCCTATCACTCGCACTGTTTCTTTAAGAATTTTACTTTCCCATTTTTGTGAATCTACTACAGTGCTAGAAATTACAGAACTAGTTGCTCCAGAATCAAAAATCAAATTTACTGTTGCATCATCATTAACTTTACTTTCTACACTAATTAAACCACTTTCTGTGGTACGGAAAGGGACTATTGTTGAATTTGCAGTTTCAATCTCTTTAGAATCACTTGTTTTATCATCACTATCTGGAACTACTAATTTTAGTTCGCTATTTTTATAATCCATTGTAAGTAAAAAGTTACTTAATAATGAAAGACCTAAATACCCATCAGCAACATCTTCAGCTTTAGCAGTAGAGCTTGCATGAACCTTTCTAATGTAGGTTGGAACTAAGCTAACTTTTATATCTCCAAGTTGTAATTCATCTATCAAACCATAAACAATAGGGAAAGCTCCCTCACCACCTACAGCACGTGCTTCACCACCTCTAGCAATTTCTCTAACTCCGACTCTTGCAGCCGCATCAGGTGAAAGTACACAAATTCCTGCACCTGTATCAATAACAAACTTTAAGGTTTCTTTACCATTAACTTTTACTTCTAAATGAGGACGTCTTAACCTAATTTTTAAATCAACATTAGCGGATTTCCCTTTAACTTGATAAAGATGATTATCCCCTAAATAGGTATAAAACTTGATGACACCTTCAATGCGAGCACGTCTTTCAACATCTGTTTTAGGAGAATTTTGTAAGAACTGTTTTAGTGAATCAGCTGCTTCTTTAAAGTATTCTTGGCGAGAAGCTGCTCTAGCTAAAATTAACCAATAATCTCCTTCACTAGGTTTAATATCTGTTGCCTGTTTTAATTTTTGATATGCATCTTTAATGCGACTTTCATAAAGATCTATTTCCGCACTAGAAGCTAAGGCTAAATCCTCATGAGAATTAAGTTGTAAAGTATAGTTTAATTGTTCACGAGACTTATCTATATAACCACATCTTAATAGTGCTGTTCCAACAATTGCACGAGCCCGAGTACTTTTTACATCTAATTGCAAGGCTTTTACCCCTACTTCAAATGCAGCTTGAAAGCTTCGTTTCTTCAAAAAAACTTGTCCAAGCCCAATATGCGCTTCTACATCTTTGGCATTTTTGTTAATTATTTCTTGATAAAGATGTTCAGCTTGCTCAAAATTACCACTTATTAGCTCTTTTTCTGCCTTACGATGTTGTCCAGTAATACCATGAGCAGAAGCTGAACTTACCCAAAAACAAAGCACCAATACCATAAATAATTTGGCTAGTGTTTGTAAATTTGCTGGGAGAAAAACTGTTTTTTGGTTTTTCATAAAAGCCTCACATTTCTTTGAAAAAGCTTATTCATAAAGCTTTGGGCTATTTCAAATATTTACTAAAATGTGCATTAAGAGCTTATAGAGCTATAAAATATTGTGGTTAAATCTAATAACTTGCAAACTCTTTGCTTAAGTTATTATTTTAAAATCTCACCTGTCTTATTAGACCATAAAAGCAGGTCTAACTCATCAAAATTTATTTCTATTTTTTCTGCAAAATCTTGCAGTATTTTTTCTAGAGCTAAGTATTTTTTCTTGGTTGTTGGTGGCTTAGGATCGTCTATTATCGATAATTCATGCAAACTACGTAAGATATGTTTATCCAAAATCCCATAACCTTTATAACCAATATTTCGTAAAAAATGGCTAGCTTCTTTATAGCCTATTCCTTTAATTCCAGGATTTGCAGCAAAAAAGTCTCGTCGTGTTTGATGATCAGCCAAAGACTCTAATTTTTCCCTCATTTTCAAACCACACTCACTTTCTAGATATTTGCGAGTATGTAAAATATAGCGAGTCCTTTCACGTGCATAACGATGTGAACCAGTAATTGCGTTCAATATTTCTGCTTCTGTACCTGAAAATAAAACTGGACGCACTTTTTCAATGCATCTAAGTCCCATTCTAGCGCTTGCTCCAGCAGTAAAAATACAAAAAACTAGTTCCTCAAATAATCTTGCATCATCTCCCTTTTCAATAACTTCCTTAAATTCTGCAAGTCTTTCTTTAATAGCTAACTTTTTTGTTAAATAGCTAGCTTTTAACCCTTCAATTGTAATAGCTTCTTTTTGAATGTTTTTTACCTTATCCATATATAAATATTGTAGTTTTAGAAACTACCACTGTCAAATCTGTAAACAAAAAAATCTACACCCTAAAATATTTTTTCTTACTTACTAAATACGTCGGAAACTACCGTTGACAGTTGCTTAACTACAAAGTAACGTTCTAAATGAAAGTGATTTTCATTTTCTTATCTTAAAAATATATGGATAATAAAGATAGCAAAAATATGAGATTAATAGATTTACCACATAATGAATGGCGTTCTATTGCAAAGCTAGATGGCCCAGAAAAAGACTGTCTAAGACTTTTAGATTTAGGTTTAACACCAGGTGAAGAAGTAGCTGTAGTTCAAAGTACTCCTTTAGGTGATCCTATTGTAGTTTCAGTTCGCGGCACACGTCTAGCACTTAGACAAAGAGAGGCTTCTTGGATATGGGTTCAGTAAAACCATCTAGTTCTAATGAAACCCCTTCTTTAACTACCTCTAAAAAACCTTTTACTGCCTGCCTAGTTGGTATGCCTAATGCTGGTAAAACAACTTTAATGAATGCTTTAACAGGTGGAAGTTTCCATACAGCTAACTATCCAGGTGTTACAGTCACACTTTCTGAAGGCAAAAGCAAAGCTTCATTTGGTGAGCCTATTGATATAGTAGATCTGCCAGGAGTACATAGCATTAATGCTCCTTCTGAAGAAGAAAAACTATCCTATCAAGTAGTTACAGGAAATCACCCTTCAGTAAAAGGAGATGTTTTTGTATTAGTAGTAGATGCTACTCAATTAGAAAGACATCTTAAATTTGCTGCATTTGCTGCTCGCCAAGGCAAACCAGTTATAGTAGCTTTAACTATGGTGGATTTGCTAGCAAGAATAGAACAGTCTCTAGATATAAAAAAGCTCTCTCAAGCCCTCAAAGTTCCAGTAATAGCAATAGATGGTCGTACTGGAGAAGGTTCAGCAGAACTTGTTAAGCTTTTGCATCAAATTGTTCTTGAACCATTAAAAGAAAACTCATTACAAACTCTGCCTGAAGATCCAATAAAAGCATACAATGCCATTAGAAATCTACTTTCAGAAAATCAGGTAGTCTCTACCAAAAACCCTTTAGCACAACGCTTACAAGATAACCTAACAGCTAGAATTGATCAGTTTGTTTTACATCGATATTTAGGGTTTCCTATTTTCTTTATAATTCTTAGTGGACTTTTTGCAGCTATCTTTTGGATAGCTCGGCCATTTATGGATGGAATTGATGGTGCATTTAAATGGTCTGGAACTACAATACTAAAAGTTTTTGGTGAAAGTGTTTTTACCAAATTTTTAGCAGAAGGCATTATTCAAGGTGTTGGAGCAGTATCAGTCTTTTTTCCTCAAATTGTTATCTTGTTTTTCTTAATGACATTGCTAGAAGATTCAGGATATTTAGCAAGAGGTGCAGCTTTAGTTGACCGTCCATTATCTTTTCTTGGCCTTCATGGTCGTTCTTTTGTTCCAATGCTTTCTGGTTTTGCTTGTGCAATTCCAGCAGTATTAGCAACTCGTGCAATTCCAACTAAAAGAGAACGTCTTTTAACTATCTGGATTTTACCTCTAATGAGTTGTAGTGCTAGGCTTCCAGTTTATGCACTACTTTTAGCAGCACTCTTTCCTCTAAACTCTGCTTGGAAAGCAGGTTTTGTACTCTCAGGAATATACTTAGGCAGTTTACTAGTTTCTTCTTTAGTAGCAGGAATAGTTAGCCGACTAGCCTATAGGCGCAGAAGCTTATCACTACTAGCAATGGAGCTACCTGCATACCGAATTCCACAATGGAAACCAATTCTTTACTTAACTTGGTCACGTTCTGCATCTTACTTAAGAAAAGCTGGAACTCCTATAGTAGTAATTTCAACTATTTTATGGCTACTAGCTAATTTTGGATTAGGCTCACAACAACCTAAAACAACTAATTCTGCGGCTAAAACGCCTTTTATAGTTTCAGCAGAATTGGATAACTCTTTTGCAGCTCAAATAGGTAAAACTATGGAACCTGTATTACATCCAATGGGAGTTGATTGGCGTGTTGGTGTAGGTTTAATTTCAGCCTTTGCAGCAAGAGAAGTTTTTGTTAGTACTATGGCAATAGTCTTTCATGTACCAGGAGATGATGACGAGGCTAAAGAACAAGGTTTGTTAGAACAAATGCGTTCAGCAAAGTTTCCTAATAGCTCTCAGCCTATTTTCACAACTGCCAGTATTATTGGATTAATTATTTATTTCTTTTTCTCTCTACAATGTCTCTCTACTGTTTCTGTAGTGCGCCGAGAAACTAATTCTTGGACAATGGCTATAGTACAACTACTATTTTATACTACACTAGGATATTTACTTTCTGTCTCAATAGTGCAAGGGCTGCGTGCATCAGGAATTGCTTAATACCTAAGTAAAATAAACTTAATCAAGAATAATTTATAACCTAGAATATGCAAGACTTAGTAAGTTTTGCATATTCTAACAAACCAATATTACTCAACAGCTTTTAACTCAATAAAATACCAGTATATTTTACTATTTCTTATAATCTATATTGATTAACAATGTTATTTAAGCTATTTGCCAATTGGCTTAAACTTTGTGCAGTCACTTGTTGTTGTTGTGCACTTGTTACCCCTTTATTTGCACTGTTGCTAATTTGTTTCATAGCAACAGCAATATTTTCAATGCTAACTACTTGTTGATTAGTAGTGGATGCAATTTGCTTGGCAGCTGTAGAAGATTCAACTATCACTTTATGAAGGCTTTTAATATTTGAGCCAATACGATAGACTTGCCCTACACCTGATTCAACATACTTACTACCTTCCTCTGTAACAATCACAGTGGAATTAGTTGCTTTCTGAATTTCTGACAGTATATTTTTAACCTGTAAAGTAGCTTTTTTGGAACGTGTAGCAAGATTTTTTACCTCTACAGCCACAACACTAAAACCTCTACCAGCTTCGCCTGCTTTGCTTGCTTCAATTGCAGCATTGACAGATAACAAATGTGACTGTTCAGCAATTTCATTTACTGTACTAGTAATTTCACCGATTTGAACAGTTTTTTCATTTAAGTCAATAATATTTTCTGCAATAGTTTCAACTTGATCTTTAATCTTAACCATAGCATCAACAACTTGATCAAGTTCTTTCTGACCAGCTTGAGAAATATCTAAAGACTGTTCAGCAACTTGCACAACTGAGTAGGCAGATGTGCTAGCTTGGTCAACAATTTTTCTAATTTCATCTAAAGTTAAGGTAATCTCCTTAATAAAATTAGCTTGCTCAAAAAGATTATCTGTTTGATAAGTTGCGACTGCAACAAGTTCATTAGCAGCAGAACTTAAGTTTTGAACTCCTTCCATTAATTCTTTGATAATAGCTCTTAAACTTTCTGTCATTTTTTTGAAGGCATTACCAAAAATATCAGCAGATGATTGTGGGTTTATAGGCACACTAAGATCCCCTTTAGCTATTTGATTTGCCACTTCTGCCATAGAACGAAGATTTCCAACCATTTTCTGAAATGCATTGCCAAAAGCATCAGTGTTTGATTGTACTTTGATTTCTACACTAAGATCCCCTTTAGCTATTTGATTAGCTACTTCTGATACAGAACGAAGCATTTCTATCATCCGTTGAAAAGCATTACCAAACCGATCTTCTTGAGAGCGTGGCACAACTTGTACAGAAAGATCCCCGTTAGCAATTTTACTTGCAATACCTGCCATTTCATCCAAATAACTAACCATATAATCCATTTTGTTACTTAAAGCAGCTATTTCACTATTTTGATTAAGCTCACAATTAATAGAAGGTTTACCAGCTGCTAACACCTCTGCTTGAGATGTCAATACAGTTAATGGACGAATGACTTGAGAGCGAAGAATTATCAAAATAACACTAATGCCTAACAATGTAGCACTTATAGCAATAATGATAGATGTAGCAATTGTCCCTAGTGCAGGTTCAGTAACATCTGAAATAGGTAATGAACTAGCTAATACCCAGTCATTTGAAGGGATTTTAACCCAATAGAGCCAACTTTTTTTACCCGTATTGCTATCAATAAAATCAATTTTTCCTTTCATTGCTGAAGCAATTGAAGTCTTAAGTGTAGAAAATTCTGTACGGTTAAACTTTGCAGCCATATTATCAACATTGCTGTTTGGTTGAAGATAGATAGGATTTGAATGAAAGATAAAAGCTCCATTTTTAGATATTAAAAATGTTTCGCTATGAGCACTAAGCTTTATGTTCTTAGCAATTTCAATAAATGAACTTAGATCAATATCAATACCAGCAACACCGGCAAACGTGCCATCTTTTGTGTAGGCTGGTGTAGCTAGTGTGGTTAAAGTAATGTTTAATTCTTGATCAACATATGGTTCAGTCCATTCAGATTGCTTGCTGCGTTTTGGGAGCCAATACCATTGAGATTGTTCAGATTCTTGCCAATAGTAGGTAGTTGAAGTGTCAGCTATAGACTTAATTCCCTCAGTAGTCGAGGAATTACGCACCCACCAAGGCCCAACATCTTGCCCACGATTATATTTTTTATTCAGTTCCTCAGACCAGTTGTAATAAAGCCCTTGATAGCCTAATTCATGCACCATAGTCTGTTTAATAAATGAATCTATTACAGCATCACGTGGTGCACCTGATTCTGATTCTGCCTCGGCAAGATGGCTTACTGATCTTGTAATGGTTAACATTCTCTTGCAAAGAGAATCTATCTCTCCTGCTGAAGATTTCAGATCATTCTCAATATGTTCTGAACCTTGAGTCATTAAAATTTGCCGAGTTTGGATAACATTTATTATGGTAAGTATTCCAAATGAAGCAATTAGGACAAGTAAAATTGGAAGAATTAGTCGTCGTGATAAGTTTGCTTGATTCATCTACAATTACCAATTTCTCTAGTTTTACCAAACCAAACAAGCTAGCTTTGCTATAACCTAATTAAAATAAGCTAGACTACTTGATTTAGTATAATATCTAAGGTTGAATTCTTTAGGAAAAACCAAAAGAATGAGAATTAAAAGCGAGCAGATTTGGTACATCTACTTGCATACGATTTAAGTTTAATAGTTTCCAAGGGTTAACAATAATTAAATAAAAATAATTTTGTCACCTAAATTTTACATCTATTAAATTTGTAATGTCTCAGCCGTTTATTTTAACTCTCAACTATGCTTTTTGGGTGTTTTTTGCAACATCCAATGATGGTTTGTTATGTTTGGGGATTATCCACTTCTAAACATCAGTATCGGCTTTTGGATATTGTTTAATGAGCGAATTATATCACCTTTTTGTTATCTACTCCTAGAGATTGCTTAACTATTTTCTCATCTTCTTTAACTTCTATCATCTAGAATGTAATTAAGTTATTAGAATAAGCTGTTGTTTTTAATAAAATCAGTCAATTTACTAATAGTAGTTATCCTATATTTATTTATAGATTTTGGCTTAAATGAGTAAGTATTTTGGGTTTTATTTTTTTCTTTAACTTTTTGCTTAGGCTACAACTTGGACTATTGTATATTATGTTTATTCGGTCAAACTGATTAATAATTACATCACAAGTCAAAACTAAAACCGGAACTGAGGAGAGATTTATGCTCAAAGTGAAAATATTGGCGTTTCTCAAAATTATTGGCCTGGCAATGTTTTTAATGGTCAGTATCGCTTGGGTAGATACAACTGGTAGTGTACGTGGCTTAGTCAGAGATCCTACAGGTGCAGTAATTGCAGGCGCAACAATTGAAATTAGAAACCCTAGTACCAATGAGGTTAGAACTATTCAATCTGGTGAAGATGGTCAATTTAGCTTTGCCTCAATTAGTGTTGGAACTTATATACTCACAGTTGAAACGCCTGGATTTCAACCATTTAAAGTGGAAATAAAAGTAAATCTCAATCAGACAATACAAGTAACGGCTGAACTTCAGATTGCAACTGACAATACAGAGATTGTTCAAGTAACAGCAAATCCAGAAACATCAAAAGTTGAAACTGTCTCTACTCAACTTGGTAATGTTATGGAGTCTAAATCCATTAATGAATTACCATTAAATGGCCGAGATGTTTATAAAGTTCTCTTGCAACTTCAACCAGGTGTAATGAGTTCTACTGGTAGTTCAACTTTTGTTGGTGATGATAAAAACTTAAGTGTAAATGGGAATCGAGGACGTGCCAATAACTATACTGTTAATGGTGGTGATGCAAATGACCCTCTAATCAATGCTCCTACAGTAGAACCACCACCTGATGCTATTGAAGAGTTTAAGGTAATCACTAATACTTTTGATGCTGAATATGGGCGCAACTCCGGTTCAGTTATAAATTTAGTTACCAAATCAGGCACAAACAATTTTCATGGCTCAGTATTTGAGTATTTTGGCAATACCAAATTAAATGCACGTGGATTTTTTGATCCACCTAATCGACCACAATATAATTCCAACCAGTATGGATTTACTCTTGGCGGACCGATCAAAAAAGATAAGCAATTCTTCTTTATAACTTACCAAGGAACGCGTTTACGTCGTGGAATCACAACTGGGCCAATAACTGTCTTTACTGCACAAGAAAGACAAGGATTTTTTGCACCTGGCAGTTTAGGAGATGAGTTTCCAAATGGAAATATTTCTACCCAAATTGACCCATTAGCAGCAAAACTTTTGCAGTTTATCCCTTTGCCTAATCAAGGAACTAATACTTTTATTAGCGCTCCTGTACGTAATCAAAGAGAAGAACAAGTTACTGGACGTTATGATATTGTTGGGCAAAAACATCACCTTACTGCATATTATTACTTTGATGATAATCGTGATATAGAGCCTATTTCAACATTTCAAAATCAAACTCAGACATCAATATTGCCAGGATTTGGAGATAAAACTGAGCAACGAAGTCAAAATATAAACCTAACAGATACTTGGATAATCAGTCCTACAACTGTAAATGAAGCTCGCTTCAATTTTGTGCGTCAAGCACAAGGTGTTTTTCACTCACCTATTAACAGACTAGATCTAACAGCATTTGGTTTTACTGGCATTACACCTGGTCTATCAGGTCGCACTGGCTTACCCTACATAAACGTAGGAGGTAATTTTATCTTAGGTAATAACTTTGAAGGTGATCTACCACAATATGGTAACACTTTTCAGTTAGCAGATTCTATTTCCATACAAAAAGGTAACCATACCCTAAAATTTGGTAGCGATTTTAGACGTGTTCAATTAAATCAGACATTCTTTTTTGCTATTAATGGTGTTTATGCCTTCACTACTGGTTCACCAGATAGTACTGGTAATGCATTGGCTGACTTTCTTTTAGGTCGTCCAGATTCCTATCTCCAAGGTAGTCCTGGAATGTTAGCACTACGTGCATACTCACTTAATTTCTTTGGTCAAGATAGTTGGAGAATACGACCAAATTTAACCTTTAATTATGGCTTGCGCTGGGAATTTAACCCACCTGCTGTAGATACTCGCAATCGCATTCAAGCATTTAGAGAAGGTCAACAATCTCAAGTCTTCCCAACTGCTCCTACAGGGCTTGTATTTCCTGGAGATACTAATGTTCCACGTGGCCTAACTAATACTTATTATCGTGCTTTTGCGCCACGTTTAGGATTAGCATTTACTCCAAATTTCAAAAATAAATTCCTTAGTAAATTAACAGGTGGTGCAGATAAAACCAGTATTCGTGCAGGTTTTGCAATTGCCTATAATGCGGTTGAACAACTTGTGTTGGAACAATTTACTGGCCAACCTCCTTTTGGTGGTAGTAGTAGCACATTTGGCTCAACTTTCTCTGATCCTTTCTTGCTCAGAGATGGAACTCGTTTACCTAATCCATTTCCAGTAACTCCAGCTACTCCAGGAAGTTTTGTTGATTTTTCTAAGTTTTCACCTACAACAATATTTGGCCAAATTAACCCCAATTTACGCCCACAATATTCTGTTCAATATAACCTTAGTATCCAACGACAAATCAAAAACAACTTACTCCTTAGTATTACTTACGTTGGTTTACAGGCACACAGATTGTTGGCTACTTATGATTTGAATCCTGGTATACCATCTAGATGCAAATCAATTGCAGGTTGTGGTCCTTTTGGTGAAGATAGTGCTTACCCAGGTTTTGCAGGAACAAGAAAATTCTCTAATGTAAACTTCAATGGGAACCCTTATTTTTCTAGTATCTTTACTCAAGATACAATTGCTAATAGCAACTATAACTCTTTGCAAGTAAATATTACTAGAAGTTTAGCTCAAGGTTTCTTGTTTGATGTTGCTTATACTTTTAGTAAATCAATAGATAATGCTTCATCTTTTGAACAAATATTGAACCCCTTTGATTACAAGCTTAGCCGTAGCTTGTCCCAATTTGATGCTCGCCATCGGATTTCTATATATGCTCAATATGATCTACCACTTAAAAAGCTTTTTGGTGGTGGGCCAGATAAATTAGTAAATGGTTGGCAATTAAATAGCATTATTACTTTCCAAAGTGGTTTCCCTATAAGGTTAGCTGATTATAATGATGCTTCTTTAACAGGTGGGACAGCAGATTTTGAGACTGCTGATACTCCTGACAATATTGCTCCTGTACATAAATTAGATCCTCGCAAAAACAATCTTCTATATTTTGACCCAGCATCTTTTGCTAGTATCCCAGCTTCTGAATATGGCCGTTTTGGTACAGCAGGCAGACAATTCTTTAGTGGCCCTGGTGTCAATAACTGCGATTTATCTTTAATTAAGAAGGTTCCTTTAACTGAATCTAGACAATTTGAAATTCGTTGGGAAGTCTTCAATCTTTTCAATCATACTCAATTCTTGAATCCAGATGGCTTTATTACTGATGGTGATCGCTTTGGCAAAGTATTTCGTAGCCGAGATCCAAGAATGATGCAAATTGCTGTTAAATTTGCTTTTTAATTTTTTAACTAACTAATAGTTATTCAACCTAAGGGTAGTTTTAATAACTGCCCTTTTTTTGCTAGTTTACAAACTTTATGCCAACTCTAAAAGAAAAAATTGAAGGCGCCCTATTAGGTTTATTAGTTGGAGATGCTCTTGGTGTTCCTTATGAATTTCACTCAGCTAATGAAATCCCTCCTTTATCAGACATAGAATTTACACCTCCAAAAGGCTTTCGTCGTGCTCATGTAGGTATTTTACCAGGAACTTGGTCAGATGATGGAGCACAAGCTTTGATTCTCTTAGCTTCTCTACTAGATTGCAAAAAACTTGACCTTAGAAATTTCGCCAAAGGGTTAGTGAGTTGGTATCAAAAAGGCTACATGGCAGTTGATGACCGAGTTTTTGATATAGGTATTCAAACATCAGAAGCTATTCTTAAGCTAATTCAGGGTATTTCACCTACTGAAGCAGCACGAAGAGACACTCAAGCTAATGGAAATGGTTCACTTATGAGAGTGTTGCCTCTAGCACTTTGGCATAAAGGCTCAGATAGTGATTTAGTAGAAGATGCACATAGACAATCCTTAGTCACACATGGAAATATTCGCTCACAAATTTGTTGTGCTTTATATTGTTTGTGGGCTAGACGAATAATGGAAAATGCCTCCAACCCTTGGCAAGAAGCCGTTTCTAGCATTCGCACGATTTATGGTGAAGACTCTCCAGAATCACTAGAAATGGACTACTATATCCGTCCAGATGAAGAACCACAAGGTCAAGGCAGTGGTTATGTTGTAGACTCACTAAATTCAGCCAGAATGGTTCTAGAAACAGGTAGCTATGAGCAAGTAGTTAAAAATGCAATTGCTCTTGGACGAGATACTGACACAACAGCCTGCATTGCTGGAGGAATTGCTGGATTGCGCGATGGCATTCAAGCAATTCCTGAACGTTGGATCAAAAACTTACGTGGCCAAGATATTTATCAACCAGAACTTAATCGTTTATTAGAAACACATCAAATTTAACTCAAAGTTAAATCATACATTATTATTGTTGTTCTTGAATTCCTACTAACTCAACTACAAAAATTAAAGTAGCATTTGGAGGAATTACACCACCTGCACCACGTTCACCATAGCCCAAAGATGGAGGAATAATAAGTACTCCTTGTTCCCCTACTCCAAGTTTTGCAATTCCTTCATCCCAACCCTTAATTACTTGTCCTACTCCTATTTTGAAAACAATTGGAGTACCACGATCTTTAGAGCTATCAAACTTAGTACCATCTGTTAAAGTACCAGTATAATGAACTGATATAGTATCTCCCTCCTTAGGTTTTCTGCCTTCTGTATGATGAGTGATCACATAAGTTAACCCACTTTCTGTAGTAATAGCATTACTATTTGTAGTAGTGGATGGTTTTGTTGTGCTAGCAGAAGTATGTGTTTTTCTACGATGAGTGGTACCTTTTTTCTTTGTCTGTCCATAGCTAAAAGAAGCCATTAAACAAATCAACAAAGTAACTAAAACAAATTTTTTCATGTTATTTTTCCTAAGCTTTACAATCTTTTTAGTTTTGCGTTTAAAAAACTCTGTCAGTTTAACATTTTTCTTATTTTGGTTTCTTATAAAAATTGCAACTCCAGGATATTGTATTGCTTTAGTTTTGCATCTTTTATTTAGGGAATGTAAATTGCGTTAGCCAAAGTCGGTTTGTTATTTATATTTTTCAATTAGCCATTCCCAAAGAGGTGGTATGAGTAACTTATATAAACTAGCTTTACCGGATTTAACAGAAAACATCAACACAAACCTAACCACAGGCTTAAGTTTAGAACAAGCAGCTAAACGACTAAAAGAAAACGGGCCTAATGAGTTGGAAGAAAAAGCACTTAAAAGCCCTTGGAAAATACTTTGGGAACAGTTAAGTGCAACAATGGTTGTTATATTAATTGTAGCTGCAATTGTTTCTGCATTTTTAGGTGATTATAAAGATGCTATAGCAATTATGGCAATTGTAATACTTAATGCTTTATTAGGGTTAAACCAAGAATTTAAAGCAGAAAAAGCTATAGCAGCACTTAAAAAATTAGCAGTACCAAGTGTAAAAGTCCGCCGTAATGGACATGTAGAAAATATTTCTGCTCGTGATTTAGTAGTTGGAGATGTTTTACTAATTGAAACCGGAAATATCATTCCAGCAGATTGTAGAATTATAGAAAGTGCCAATCTTCGTATTCAGGAAGCTACCTTAACTGGAGAATCTGACGCAGTTGAAAAAGACGCCAACTTTATAGCCTCCACAGATTTACCCTTAGGTGATAGACATAACATGGCTTATATGGGTACAGTTGTCACATATGGCCGTGGTCAAGGAGTAGTTACAGCAACAGGGATGAAAACCGAATTAGGTAAAATTGCTTCAATGCTTCAAAATGTTGAGCAAGAACCTACACCACTTCAAAAACGCTTGGATCAAGTAGGCCGAAGTCTAATTGCTGGAATAATTCTGTTTGTAACAATTATTTTTATTCTGGGCCTACTACGTGGAGAAGATCTTCAATTAATGTTACTTACAACAGTTAGCCTAGCTGTTGCTGCTGTACCAGAAGCTTTACCTGCTGTTGTAACAATAACTTTAGCTCTAGGTGCACAAAGAATGCTTGGTCGACAAGCATTAATTCGAAAACTACCTGCCGTAGAAACACTTGGCTCAATAACAGTAATTTGTTCCGATAAAACAGGAACGCTAACAGAAAACCGCATGACTTTAACTACTCTAGCTAGTGTAGAAAAAATAATGGATATAACTAGAGAAACATCTGATAGTAATAAACTTATTGACCTGAATTTAATCAAATTGCTATTAGTTGGTGGAAGTTTATGCACAGATGTAATACTTAAAGTTGGTGCTAAAGGAAAAGAAGCTATAGAAGCAGTAGGAGACCCAACAGAAACTGCTTTGGTAGTAGCCGCCGCCAAGCAAGATTTTTTAAAAACAAATATAGAAAAAACTTTACCTAGAGTAGCTGAACTTTCTTTTGATTCAGACAGAAAGAGAATGACAACAGTCCATAAAATCAAGCAATTGCCTACAGAAATTAGCTTTATAGCTAAATTCTTAGAAACTGAGTCTATCAAAGATTTTCCTTATATTTCTTTTACCAAAGGGGCTGTAGGTGGATTACTAAAAGTAACTGACTTTATATTAAAAGGAGAAAAAATTGAGTCACTAACACAGAGTGATCGAGAACAAATCCTCAAAACTCAGAACCAAATATCAGAAACTGGAAAGCGTGTACTTGGTCTTGCACTGCGTTTTCTAAAGTCCATTGACACAGAACACCTTGAAGAAAAACTTATTTTTGTTGGAATGTTTGGAATGATAGATCCTGCTAGACCAGAAGTAAAAGCAGCAGTAGAAACTTGTAAAAAAGCTGGTATTAGAACTGTTATGATTACAGGAGATCATCCCTTAACAGCTCAACATATTGCTAAGGATTTATCAATTAGCTCTAATGGTCGTATTCTAACAGGTCAAGAGCTTGATAAACTATCATTAAGTGAGTTTACTAGTCTTGTTGATGAAGTCTCAATTTATGCTCGTGTTGCACCAGAACACAAATTAAAAATTGTAGAAGCATTGCAAAGCAGAGGTCAAATAGTTGCTATGACAGGAGATGGAGTAAATGATGCTCCTGCATTAAAAAAGGCTGATATTGGTGTAGCAATGGGAATTACAGGAACAGATGTTTCTAAAGAAGCATCTGATATGGTTTTGCTTAATGATAATTTTGCTACCATAGTTTCTGCTGTAGAAGAAGGTCGTGTTATTTATGACAACATCAAAAAGTATATTAAACAAACATTAACAGGCAATTTAGGAGCAATTTGGGTAACACTTATTGCCCCAATAATTGGAATGCCTTTACCACTTTTACCTCTACAACTTCTATGGCTTAATTTAGTAGCGGATGGACTACCCTCTGTAGCTTTAGGGCTTGAGCCAGCAGAAAAAGACATTATGCGACGTCAGCCTAACAACCCTAATGAGAATATTTTTAATAAAAAAACAATAATTCAAATTCTTTGGGGAGGAATTTTAATTGGTACAGTTTTAATCTTAACAGGTTATTTCTATTGGATTAATCGAAATCCTGTTTGGCAAACTATGGTTCTTACAACAATAATTTTCTCTAGAATGAATTTAATAATGGCTATACGTTCTAGTAAAGATTCATTATTTAAAATAGGTATTTTATCTAATAAGCCTTTGTTAGGGGCTATTAGCTTAACTATATTCTCTCAAATAGCCATTATTTATGTGCCTTTTCTACAACGCTTTTTCGGCACAGTGGCTCTTTCAATAACAGATTTAGTTATTAGTGTTGGATTAAGCATGATAATTTTTGTTGCAATAGAAATAGAAAAGTGGATATCCAGAAGTAAAGAGGACAATAAAATAAATTTAGCAAATCTACATTCTGACATTAATTTAGGGTAGCCTACAAAAGTAAGCTACCCTAATCAAACTACAATGCTTGTGTTAAAGATTAACTGTTATTACTTTTGGCAGCTTTGTAACCCTTCTTATAGCGCAAAGCCCCAACACTTTGATCTTTAAGTTGAATACTTATATGTCTATAACCACCATTTTCTAGAGGGTTTGTAGGATAATAACCTATCACATAAACATAGCGTAATTCTTCAGCAATTCGATGCCAAACATCTGGTAATCCATTGCGACCTCCAGCATAGTACATATCTCCACCAGTTTCTCTAACTAAAGTATGTAAGAAAGCTGTATCTGGGTATCTGCCTGGACCACTGCGTCCACCACCTGTAGAACCTGGAAAAGTTGGAGGGCCACCTAGCCCAGGTCTAGAACCAAAGCCTCCTCCGCTAGAATCTGGAAACTGAATTACATAGTTAAGCGCACCACTTTCGACTACAGAATCTATAGCTTGACGTTCGCTAAACTCTCTACTTTCAGTATCTTCACCATCAGTTAACAAAATAATAGCTTTACGACCTTCTTCAGACTTTAATCTATTAGCAGCTAAATGAACTGCATCATAAAGCCTAGTTCCACCACCTGCATGAGTAGTATCTATACTGTAACGAATTTTATTTCTATCTGAAGTAAGATCTGTTAGTAAATTAACCTTACTATTAAATTCAACAACCATTACTTCATCATTATCACGTAGCTCCCTAACAAAGCGTTTAGCACTTTCTTTAATTGCGTCCATACTATCACTAATGCTTCCACTAGTATCTAGCACAATTGCGACTTTGAAAGGAAGTTTTTCTGAGGAAAGTAAAGAAATCTCTTGAGCTGTGCCATCTTCAAAAATCTTAAAATCTTCTGCTTTTAAAAATGGTATATATCGACCATTTCTATCACTAACTACAGCAGGAACGGTCACTAAAGTAGCATCTATTTTTAAGGTTGCATCTGCTTCACCAACTTCACTTGGATCAGCTTTAACCACCTTAACTTTATCTTTATCATTTGGTTGAGAAGAATTACTTGTAGTTGAGGAATCTGTGTTTGAGTTATTTGTTGAAGTGGAAGGATTTGGTTTAGGCCGAACTCGTCCAGATTGAGCAGAACTAATACTATTAAGTGCAATAGCAACTAAGACACAAACTAACAAAAAAGCTAAATAGCGTTTCATTTCTCACTCCTGTCAAAACATTTTTACTTGCTAGAATGTTTTGACCTTTGTGACGCATCGCTCGTAGTACTACCGCCTTCTTTTTGCGCATAGTATCCAGCACGAGTACGTACTGCCAATTGATCTTTGTTTTCCATTAATTTGACTTGTAATTTACGGAAAGCTCCATCTTGTTTAGTGTTACTAGGATAATAACCTATAGAATATTGTGAACGTAAATCTTCTCCTATTTTTCTTGCAATAGGCTCAAGATCAGCTAAATCTTTAGGAAAATAAGCTTGTCCTCCAGACTCAGCAGTTAATTTATTAATTAGATCAATTGCTTTCTTTCTAGGAGAACGCTTAAATAGCCCACCATCTTCTGAAACTTCTTCAGGAAATCCAATCATATAAAGCTGAACATCAAATTCTCTTAATTTATCAAGAGTTTGATCTACAGTATAAGTACTATCTCGTTCATCTCCATCTGAAATAACTAATATAGCTTTACGTCGGTTTGAACCTTTGCGAGCATATTCTCCAGCAACAGTAATTCCATCTAAAAGTGCTGTTCCACCCCCAGCAACCATATTATCTAAAGCATCATTAGCGTCTTGCAGAGAAGTTGTAAAATCTTCAAGTAATTCAATATTTTGAGTATCTTTCATATCTACAATAAACACTTCATCACCTGGCTTACTTAAACTGATTAAAGTTTTAGCAGCTTTAATTACTGTAGCAAGACGCTTACGCATTGAACCTGAAGTATCAACTACTATTCCATAACTAATAGGGACTTGTTCTTGGCTAAAGAACTCTATTTTTTGTTGGATTTGGTCTTCAAAGACTTGAAATTTACCTTGAGCAAGACCTTTGATAAATTTGTTATTTTTGTCTAATACACTAACATCCAAAGTTACCAAGTTTGATTGATCTTTGACAAGAACACCGCCCTCATCTTGATCAATGTTACTACCACGATTGCTACGACTAGATTTTTCTTTCTGTTTTGTAGGAGGCGGAGGTGGAGGTGGCAAAGGTTCTTGAGGGTCTTGAGCAAAACTAGTGGGTAAATTGATAATAGAGAGTGCAAGCAAAACAAATAATGAAATAGTCAAAATTCTTTTTGTGTAACTCATAAGATTTTCTCAATAAAGTTCCTTAAGTTTTATACTTATTTCGTTAATCTGCATTAGGGAAAAAGTCTTTGCCAAAAAGGGCTGCAAGAGCTTTTATTCTAACCTTGCGCATACGTTCACAAACTTCATTAGCTTGTTCAGCATATCTTCCTGGCAAATCATAGCGCAGTGTCTCTAAAACTAGCAAATCTCTTCTTAATGCTAAATCTACCATTTTAAAGAGCTTCTTTTTATCTCCATCTTTTTTAACTGAAGTATTGATAAAATCAATAGTATAGTCCATTAAGTTGCCATAATTTTGAACTTCAGTAGAAGATTGCTCAAAATTTTCTGAATGAAAATTACTACGTGCAGACTCAAGATGAGATTGAGACATTTTAAGTAAAGTTTCTGTACGATCTTTTTCTTTATTTTCCTTATCTAAACGTTGTCGTTCTTCTGTAGAAAGGAATCCTAAAGAACCATTTTGAGCCCAACTATTACTAGCAAAAGCCAATATTATTGATAGAGTGAAAAAAACTGTTCGCTTAGATAAAAGTGTAGATAGCCGCATAAAGATTCCCCTAATGTAATTAAGAAGTTAAGTTTGTTAAAGAGGCGGAAATCTTACCTTTTAGCAGCGCAAAACATAGCTAAGATGTTTATAAAAAGAAATCAGATGTATTGAGAAAAATTTTTCCGCCAAAAAATGTTGACCGAGAGAATTATGGCATATTTCCTCTCGGTCGAAAAGTCTTATGAATTAAAAACTTTTGTTAACAATGGCAGACTCAAAAATTAGTATTAACCTAACCTATTGCATACGTGAAGCATTCAATGCACGAGTATGTGCCCAACTCTTGATATACTTTATTTGTTCGGTCATTGTTCGTGAAAGTGGAATAGTACGAGTGACAATACGAGTTACATGATTTTGTGAAAGTGGTACACCTTCATTATAAGCCTCAACTGCCGCAGCCAAAACAGCTTGCTCAATTTCTGCACCATTCCAATCAGCTGTTGCCTTAGCTAGTATTACCAAATCAAATCTAGCAATATCAGCTCCTTTACGTTTTAAGTGTACTCCAAAAATTGCCTTGCGTTCTTCTTCATCAGGGAGGTCTAAGAAAAATACTTGGTCAAAACGTCCCTTACGAATAAATTCTGCGGGTAATAAATCAATACGGTTTGCTGTAGCAGCCACAAAAACTAGAGCATCTTTTTCCTGCATCCAAGTTAAAAATGTAGCAAAAATACGTGAAGCAGGGCCAGAAGCACCTTCTTTTACACCTATCATTCCTGACTCAATTTCATCGATCCAAAGTACAGCAGGACTAATAGCCTCAATAGTTGAAATTGCGCGAGAAAAAGCTTGTTCTGGTGCACCATAAGCTCCAGAAAAAACATTAGACATATCTAAACGAAACAATGGTAGATTCCAAAGTGTTGAAACAACTTTTACTGCCAAACTTTTACCACAACCAGAAATTCCCATCATCAATAAGCCTTTAGGAACAGGAATCCCAGATTGTTCAGCCTCTCTTGAAAAAACTTTAGCCCGTTTTGATAGCCAATCTTTTAATACAGCATATCCGCCTACATCTTCCACACGAAATCTAGGAAAGATAAATTCCAGCAAGCCTTCTTTTTTAGTAATTTGTTCTTTTTCTGTTAGAACTTGCTCAATCATTGCTGGATTAAATTGTGGTTGACCAAAAAAGAGCGCATTAAGTACATGCTGGATTTCATTAAGAGTTAATCCCTTAAGACCTGTTATCATATTGGATCTAGCTCTTTCATCAGTAATTGGAGTTCTAAAATAGCGAGTAGCTACAAAGTCTAGCATTGGGCCAATTTCATCATCTCCAGGTAAAGGAACATCTATTAAATGGACTTCCTTACTTAATTCTTCTGGTATATGGAAAGAAGTTGATAAAATAAGCATAAAGCGAGCTTTTTCTTTAAGTTGGTAATAGGCATCGCGTAATCTTCTAGAAAGAGCAGGATTGTCTTTTAGAAAGCTAGCAAAATCTTTTAATAAGTAAAATCCTGGTTCACCTTCTTTAATGATAAAATCCAAAGCTTTTGCAGGATCTGTAGTAGCAGGAACAGTAGATTTAGCATCTCTCAAGCCTTCTGAAACAGTCCAAACATATATAGGGACATTTTGAGGAAAGCTTTTTGCTATGCTTTGAACCATTTTTTCGACTCGGTCTTCTTCCCAAGTACGTAAGTAAATTATTGGATATTGAGCAATTATAGCTCGTTTAATGCGATCAATTGGAGTTAAGCGAGGTGGCTTTTGCATAAGGTTTATTACTTCTTTGAAGTTGGTTTGTTGAGTGGTTAAGAATGGTAACGAAAATAAGAGAAAATTTCAATTTTTCTTACACAAAAAACAGACATTTTAGGTTCTATTTATTGTGTTTCTGCGTTTATAATAGTTTTTCTTTTATCTTCTAAAATAAAGTAGCTTTTCATCTACATACATCTACTACCTGTTTGGGAATATTACTTTACTTGATGTTGTTAGTCGTGCTATCGATTGAAGATAAGTTATTTAGTAGTAAAAATTTAAGAATATAGAGATTCTGTTTATGGCAAATCAAACGCACATGCAAATGTTACTATCCCCTGAGTGGAATAGTTGGCGCGCTGCTAACAAAGTTGGAACACCTGATTTTACAGGTGCGGATTTACGTAATGTAGATCTTTCTAACCGAGACCTCTCTAATGCAGACCTTACAAGGGCAAAACTAGAAGGAAGTAATCTTTCTGGATGTATTTTTAAGTTAGCAAACTTTTCTGACACAAGTATGAAAGGCGCTAATTTGAATGGAGCTAATCTAGAAAGAGCCAACTTAACAGGTATTGACTTTCGTGATGCTAACTTAGAAGGGGCCAACCTAAAAATGGCTATTCTTAGCAGAGCAACTTTAACTAAAGTTTCTTTGCGTAACGCACAAATGGAAGGCTCGCGTTTTGAAGCCACTAATTTAGAAGGGGCGGACTTTTCTAGTGCAAACATGAAAGATGCCAACTTTAAAGGCACAGGCTTAGCAGGATCAATTTTTGAGAATACTTGTCTAGAAAATGTAGTACTAGATAATATGGATTTAAATAAAGTAAATATGCGTAATGCTGATCTTACAGGTGCTAGCTTAAAATATACTAAGCTACGAGATGCAGATCTCTATTCAGCTAAACTATGCCGCGCCAAAATGATCAACACAGACTTTGCAGGAGCAAATCTTCAGCGCACTGATTTTGAAAGTGCAGAATTAATAGAAGTAAAATTTGATAATGTTAACTTAACAATGGCTCGTTTTAATGGGGCAAGACTAGAAAAAGTAGCTTTTTCTTCTGCAAATATCAGAGATGTTTGGTTTGAAAACTGCCGTTTGCAAAGTGTTAATTTCCAAGCTATGGATTTACGAGTGGCTAAGTTCCCTGGTGCTGAATTTGTTGGCTCAAACCTAGCAGCTATTGATGTACGCGGTATGGACTTACGAGGAATTAAACTTAAGTCTTGTAACTTAGTTGGAGCTAAATTCTCTGATTCAAATTTAGAAAGTGCTATTTTAGATAACTCAGTATTAACGGCTGCAACTATGCGCCAAGCTAATTTTTCAAAGGCTACATTAATTGGAGCAACTCTTGAAAAAGCTGATTTAAGCGGAATTAATTTAACAGCTGCAAATCTTAATAAAGCCAATTTTAACAATGCAGATTTAAGATTTGCCAAATTAATGAGAGCAAATTTAACTGAAGCTCAATTTATTGAAGCAAAACTTGGTGGTGTCAATATGACAGATGCTATTGCCAAGAAAGCTAATTATTGGAAATCCAAGCCTTCCAAAACTTCTAAAATCGCTTGTGACTTTTACTGGAAACCAATATTGATGATTTTCCAAATGATGAACAAAGAAGGCTAAATAACCTTCTTTGTTTTTAGATTTATTTATTCACGTCTTAATGCAACCATAGGATCTACATTAGTGGCTCTACTTGCAGGAATATAAATAGCTAATAAAGCTACTAGTAATAAAGTAACTATTATTGCAATATACGTAATAGGATCTGTTGTTGTTATTTCATAAAGTGCAGTTTTTAACAATTGAGTAACGCCTAAAGAAGAAACAAACCCAATAATTATACCTATACAAGTTAGACCCATTCCTTCTTTTAATACCATTTTCATTATATCCAAAGTTTGTGCACCTAAAGCTATTCTTATGCCTAATTCATGTGTTCTTTGAGCCACAGAATAAGAAATAACTCCATAGATTCCAACTATAGCTAGTAATAGAGCTACAGAAGCAAATACACTCAGTAAAATAATTAAGAATCGTGAATAATTCAATGAATCTGAAATTACTTCTTCTAAAGTTCTAGTGTTAAATATAGGCAAGTCTTTATCTAATTTTTGGATTATTTGACGAGTCGAAGTTGCTATAGAATTTGGTGTAATGCTTGTACGTACAGCCAGAAAAACATTTTTTGAAATGTCTTCTCCTGCATATTGATAAGCAGGGTAATAAATTTGAATTTCATCTTGGTCTTTTAATTCAACAACCTTTACATTTCCAACTACACCTACTATTTCACTCCATTCTGGAGTTTCATTTACATCAGGTGCACCTCTAGTAATTCGTTTCCCTATTGGATCTTGTCCAGGAAAATATTCTTCTGCCATTTTTTGATTAATGATAACTACTTTCTTAGTATCACTTCTATCTTGATCTGTAAATAATCTTCCTTTCAATAGTGGTATTTTCATTACCTTAAAATAATCTGGAGTCACATCAGCTGTTGGGCCAAAAGGGACTTGCCCAAAATCAGTGGGGCGTCCTTCTACAGTAAAACGTATGTTAGCGTATTTTCCTGACAAAGGAATCCCTGTAGTAATTGCAACAGACTCTACTCCAGGTAAACTACTAACCTTTTCTATCAAACTTTTTTCGAAGTTTAGATTTTGTTGCTCTGTTTGGTAATTAATACCTTGCATAACAAATTGTGAAGTCCATATATTTTGTGGATCAAAACCAGGTTCAACTTTTTGAACTTTAAGGAAGCTACGAATTAATAACCCAGAACCTATTAAAAGTATTAGAGATAAAGCTACTTCTGTTATTACTAAAGCACTACTTATTCGTCTAGTTCGCCAGCTTGTTAAAGTACTTCCATTTTCTTTCATTATTTCGCTTAAACTAATTTTAGAAGCTTGCACTACTGGAACTAAGCCTAAGCTAATTCCTACTGATATAGAAACAAACAAAGTAAATACTAGCACTGGTATATTAATACTTATATCAACCATACGAGGTAATAACACTAATTTCCATTTAACAAAAACTGTTATTATCAAGTTTGCTAGTAGTATGCCTAAAGTACCTCCAAGTAAGGCAAGTAAGACACTTTCAGTAAAAAATTGTTGAGCTAAGCGCATTCGACCTGCTCCTAATGCAGTACGAATAACTACTTCTTTTTCTCTAATAGTAGCTCTAACTAAAATTAAGTTAGCAACATTAGCACAAGCAATTAATAAGACTAGACATACAGCAAATAACAAAATCATCAATGTAGGACGAACCTTTTTAACAACTAATTCATGCATTGGGCTAAGAACTACAGTCCAACCAGTGTTTACATTAGGATCTTCTTGAACTTGTCCTTCAGCAATAGTCTTTATTTCTGCCTCTGCTTGACTAATGCTAACACCTGCTTTTAATCGTCCTATTACTTGTAAAGAATGAAGCCCTCTAATTTCTTTGCTAAGGTCTAATGCAAGTGGAACATAAATATTAAAATTGTTACGAAAATCACTAGGAGCAATACCAATAATTGTATAGATTTGGTTATCTATAGATAGATTTTTTCCAATAATGTTAGGATCTGAGGCAAAACGATCTTGCCAATAATTTTCTTTTAGAACAATAACTTGAGCATTTCCTGGTTTATCTTCATCTGGAGAAAAAAAACGTCCTTTAATAGGGTTTATACCTAGTGTTTCAAAATAGTTATAAGTTACTTGTTCACCTAAAACTCTTTCTGCTTTTTCTCCTATTGTGAGATTAAAATTGCTTTCTCTACGCCCAGCTAAGTTTTCAAAAACATGATTGCGTTCACGCCAACCTACATAACGAGCAGGAACAGTTACAATTAATGGGGGAAATTTCTCACTAGGGTTATAAGATTGAATATGAACGAGTTTGTCAGGATCTTTATAAGGAAGAGGCTTTAGTATAGTTCCATAAATAATACTAAAAATTGCTGTATTAGCTCCAATACCTAAAGCTAATGTAATAATTGCTATTAAAGCAAAAGTTGGACTTTTCCAAAGCATTCTAAAACCATATTGAATATCTTGCCAAACTTGTTCCATAAACTACTCCAGAGTCCTAGGGTTTTAGCAAGTGACAAGCATAACCATAGGATATGAGTTAAATATATTAAAGTTGCTACCAATTTTTATGCCAACTTATTGAATACCTTTATTTGTTGCAAAAGCAGATAATTAACTTACAAATACTAGTTATTTACCTAGTAATTAGTGACCGTTTCTGGGACAACTTTGTTCAAAATCGCGCAGCTTCTTATGTGCTTTAAGTTCTTTTATTCAGAGTAACTAACATTGCTTTTTACCAAGGCTTCTCATAAAATGCTCCAAAATTTTTACTCCCCTCATTAAATCTTAGGAGAAAACTATGGCTACAGTTCGTCCTTTTTGTGCGCTACAACCTCCTAAAGACCGTGTTTCTGAAGTAGCAGCAGTTCCATATGATGTAGTAAATACTGAAGAAGCACGTGTGTTGGCGCAAGGAAATCCTTTAAGTTTTTTACATGTTTCTCGTCCAGAAATAGATTTACCTTTAGGAACAGATATTTATAGTGATGAAGTTTACCAAAAAGGTTTGGATAATTTTCATTGGCTACAAAAAGAAGCTCCTTTAACACAAGAAGCTACCCCTTCTCTCTATATCTACCGCTTGAGAATGGGTGAACATACTCAAACTGGTGTAGTTGGTTGTTGTTCTGTTGATGAATACGATAACGACATAATACGTAAGCATGAGCGAACAAGAAAAGATAAAGAAGATGACCGGACTCGTCATACTGTAAATTTAAGAGCGCAAACTGGTCCAGTATTTCTAACTTATCGTGGTTTATCTGAAATAAATGCTTTGGTTGACACTATAGTAGCAACTGAACCTCATTTTGATTTTGTAGCAGTTGATGGTGTAGCTCACACTATTTGGAAAATAAGCAATAATGAAGACTTTGTTAAAGCTTTCCAAGCTGTCCCACTACTCTATGTAGCTGATGGTCATCATCGTTCTGCTAGTGCTAGTCGGGCTCGTGCAGCATTAAAAGCAGAAAATCCAAATCACAATGGTACAGAAGAATACAATTACTTTCTTGCTGTAATGTTTCCTGCTGATCAATTACGTATATTACCTTATAACCGTGCAGTTCATGATCTTAATGGACAAAGCCAAGAAGAGTTTTTTGCTAAAGTAGAAAAAGACTTTACTATTTCTGAAAATGCGCCTGCTTCACCCGTCAATAAAGGTGAATTTAGCATGTACATTGATAAGAAGTGGTATGGTTTAGTTCCTAAAAATGCTGTTGATAGCAGCAATGTAATAGACTCTTTAGATGTAAGTATCTTGCAAGACCGATTACTTGCTCCAATTCTTGGTATTCAAGACCCAAGAACAGATAAGCGAATTGATTTTGTTGGTGGCATTAGAGGAACTGGAGAACTAGAAAAACTAGTTGATACAGGCAAAGCTATAGTAGCTTTTTCACTCTATCCAACAACTTTGGACGATTTAATGAATATTGCAGATGCAGGAGAAATAATGCCTCCAAAATCAACTTGGTTTGAGCCTAAACTGCGTTCTGGAATGCTTGTTCACTTGATTTAGTTGATCTCATTGATCTGCTCGTTTTCAACCATCAACTAGATCTAATCGATCTGATTGCCTTAATTAGATCTAGTTGATCTCACTTTTGATCGCTTTTACTCTCCATAATATTGCCTTCAACCCCAATAGAATGAGTAAGTAAGCACGACACCACATTTAGTAGTGTGTCATCTGTCATGTAGAATTGTGATTGATCGCCCTAATTATTTATCTTCTCAAAACGACAACTACTTTATTTACAAGAATTACATGCCCATACCTCAGAAGCTACTTGACATAGTGATTTTATTAATATAACCTCTAGCCAACTTGCAGCAGTAAGGAGGATTAGTAAACGCCGTGATGAGTTATAGAGAAGCAGCCCTAGAAATTTTAAGGAAAGAGCGTCATCCAATGACAGCCAAAGAGATAATCACAGCAGCTACAGCCGCTGGATTATTAACCGTTGGAGGTCGTACGCCTGATGCCTCTTTAGCAGGTCGACTTTATACTGATATACAACGTAATGGTAAAAAGTCGCTTTTTATCCAAGTTGGTCCAAGAAAATATGCACTACGCGAATGGTCTGACGAGAATGCGAAAGTTGAGCAACAAACCTCCCGCCTAAAAAATATCCTAATGAAAGTTAATATCAACAATCTTTGCGAAAAATTCTATACCTCGATTATGGCATTAGCAGAAGATTTACGAGTGACATTTATTAACGAACTACTTACAGGAATGCGCGCAGCTGGAGCTAATGTTACTAATCACCTACTGCTGTTAGGAGTTCATTCAGGTCGGGCTGAAGCGGCTTCAGCCAGTGATATTGCACTTTTACTACGTTACTACCGAATCAACCAACCTGCCATTTTTGATGCAGCAATAAATATAATGGAGCGCTTTCCAGAAGTAGCTTCTTCTCTAGATGAACCTGATAGCTCAGCAATAGTTGCATCTAGTCCTTTACGTAGCGGTCGTCGTGGCTCAGGTAATCTAAACAAAAAACTATAGACCAAACATAATAAAGTATTTAGCGTATAATTTAGCGTATAAAACCGAGGAGGAAAAAAAGCACAAGACATCTTGTGCTTTTTTCTTTTAATCAACCATTTATGTTTTCTTTTGTTAGGCTAATTAATTGATATTTATTATTTCTTGTAATTGTGGTTTGCCATAAATGGCTCCGCCAACTTTGACTTGTAAATTTGGAAGTATTTCTACTTGTCCTTTTCCATGAGTATGACCACACAAAACTAGCATTTCTTTATCTAAATTTTTACTCATTACTTTGTAAAGTACTTCCCCAACAGCTTTGCAGCTAAAAAACGGCAAATAATTATTATCTGAAATTTGTCCTCTATATAAACTAGCTTCTCTAAATGGAGGAACATGAGTCAATAAAATTACTTTTTTATATTTTGAAAATGCTCTTGGCAAAATTTCTTCCAAAAATATAGCAGACTCATCCCCTAAATAATTTAGCATAGGTAAAAGCTCTTCTTTGTTAGGCACTATTAAATCACTGATTAAAAGAAAATCATTAAGGAAAACTGGAGAATTATGAAAATCTCCAAAGCGCCCATCAGCCCAACCATCATGACCGACTAAACAAGTATTTTCCGAAATATGTACAATTCCAACTGCTGGTAACCATTTTAAAAATTCTGAACTCCTACTTATCGAAGTCATTTCACTTCTAACCTGTTTTACTTCGCTAAAATAGAAATCATGGTTACCTAAAACAAAATAAATTGGAATTTTAAGATTTTCTTCTAAAATTTTTAAGTGTGATTTAATATGAGGAGCTTCAGAAATATCTCCAGTAATCAATAAAGCTTCAGGAGCAGATGTTAATAACTCTTGGCAAAAACCTCTTACCTGATCTTTACTTAAGAAATTCAAATGTATATCTGTTACCCATGCTAAATTCTTCATAAATTAGTCTTCACTTTTTTTACTCAAGAAAAGTAAGCTAATACCTGTTACTAGTAGCACTCCTCCTGAAATATGAAAAATAATAAGGTATTGAGGCATAAGTAATACACGCTTAATAATAATTCCTGTAGCTATTAAGCCTAAAGCTAGAACTATTGCAACAATACCAGGAACTTTGCTTTTCATTTTTCCCCCTTGTTATTTATTTAGAAATTGATAAGTAATATGTTTAAGGATTTCGACTCCAATAGGCAAAGCATCTTCATCAAAATCGAAAAATGGGCTATGGTGTGGATGAATAAAGCCTTTTTGTGAATTTTGAGAACCAACAAAAAAGAAGCATCCAGGCACTTCTCTTAAAAAATAGGCCATATCTTCCCCTGCCATAGTGCGAGCGCGATCATCAGAAACAACATTTTCTGCTCCTACAACTTCACTAGCAATTTTGCGTACAAATTCTGCCATATTAGAATCATTAATTGTTGGGGGGCCAAGGCGTTCATAAGTTATTTCACATTCTGCACCTAGAGCTGCTGCCGTATTAGAAACAACACGTTTAAAAATATCTGGAATTTTTTCATAAAGTTCTTGACTAAAAGTTCTAACAGTTCCGCGTAAAGAAGCGGTTTCAGCAATTACATTAAAGGCTTGTCCAGCATGAAAACTGCCTACAGTTACTACAGCTGAATCCAATGGATTAACATTACGAGCAACTATTGTTTGCAAAGCATTTACAATTTGACAACCAGCTAAAAGAGCATCAACTGTTTGATGTGGCATTGCTCCATGACCACCGCGTCCCTTTACAGTAATAAAAAATTCATCTACAGAAGCCATTACTGGCCCTGTTATAACTCCAACTTTTCCTACAGGTAGTCCATTCCAAAGATGTATACCAAAAGCAGCATCCACTTTAGGAGAATCTAAAACTCCTTCTTCAATCATTCTCAATGCACCATTTCCACCCTCTTCTCCAGGCTGGAAAATTACTTTTAGATTTCCTGCTAATTTAGAAGAATTTTCGGCCAAATGTTTAGCAGCCATTAACAAAGTAGCCATATGACCATCATGTCCACAAGCATGCATAACGCCATTATTAGTTGAAATATATTCTACTTTATTTTCTTCCACTACTGGTAAGGCATCCATATCAGCACGTAACATAATTGTTGGCCCAGGACGTTCAGCAGTTATTAAACCCACTACACCTGTACCACCAATATTAGTTTGTACTTGATAACCAAAATTAACTAGCTTTTCAGCAATAAATTTAGCACTTTCATTTTCTTGAAATTTTAGCTCTGGATGCTGATGAAACCACCTACGATTAGCAATTAGCTCCTCTTGATCTTGAGTAGAAATAGTTACTGTTGACATTAGTAATCCTTAAAACTATCTGATAATTTAAAACCTAAATTTTATGTTTTTATAAGATAGCAGCATATTAGCTGAGTAACTACATTTTCAGCAAGTAATACTTAAAATAGATTAATCACCATAATATATAATACTTAATCACCATAACAATTTATGTTACAATCATATTTATATATGGCTAATGGTTATTTCTTGTGTTTATTGTGGTTAATAGAATTACTCTGCAACTTCTTGACCATACACTAATTAAAGTGATAAACTTTCTGCGTAATCACTCATCTTAAAGTAAGTAGCATTTTTGTTTTAAGCTTTATTCTTAAGTACCGATCCAATGGTTATTTATCCTGCAGAAACATTTCAAAAGCTATATAAATGTGTGATTTTTTAGTTAAGAGATTTGTTTGTATTTTGTTTTATTGAGGAGGTGTTTTGTGTCATTTAGAATTGGCGAGAAAGTAGTTTACCCTAATCATGGAGTTGCTACAATCGAAGAGGTAACTACTAAACGGATTGAAGGTAACGATAATCATTTCTATCACTTACGCCTTTCAGCAACTAACTCTGTAGTAATGGTTCCTATTAGTAATGCAATGCAAGTAGGGCTGCGTTTACCTATAGCAAAAGGTGAATGTGAACGTTTGTGGAAGATACTTGGAGATAATTTCTCTGAACCTCCTTCTGATTGGAAAGATCGTTTTAAAGAATTTTCAGATAAAATGAGAACTGGAGATCTTTTTTCAGTAGCAGAAATTCTCAAGCATTTGACTTATCTAAGTAAATCTAAACCTCTTTCATTTAGAGAAAAAAGAATGTTAGAAAGAGCTCGCTTTTTAGTAGTAAGTGAGTTAGCTATTGTTTCAATGTCAACTGAAAAAGAAGTTGGGGATTTAGTAGATCAACATCTAAACAAAGCTTGTGTTAAGCATGAACGCAAACAAATGTGTGCACATGCTTAAGAGCTAAAATTTGATTTAATAGCAATAAGTTTTACAACTATTTGCAAAAATTAGTATTTAAATCTGTGAATTTACTTAATATAAACACATAACATGGGTGATAGTCCATTATATGTGATACTTAAGCTGTTGTTAGTCTTTACTTTGGTGTTGGCCAATGGTTTTTTTGTTGCAGCTGAGTTTTCACTAGTAACAGTACGCCGACATCGATTAAAAATGCTGGCTGAATCCGGTAGCCGTGCTGCTAAGAGTGCTTTGCGATTAGCAGAAAATCCGACTGTCTTTATTTCTGCAACCCAATTTGGTGTTACAGTTTCTAGTCTAGTGCTTGGCTACCTTGGAGAAGCTACTGTTGGGCATATTCTAGAAAATTTTCTTAAATCTCTAAATTGGAGCCAATTCACTACTACGGTTTCAGCTCACGCAATTGCCTTACCTATTAGTTTTGCCATTATTACTTTTTTTCATATTGTAATTGGAGAAATAACCCCCAAAACTGTAGCTTTAGAACGTAGTGAAACTATTGCTGTAATATCCGCTATTCCTGTTGAAGTTATATATAAACTATTTCTTCCCTTTATTTGGTTATTAAATATTTCTGGAAATTACTTAATACGCCTTTTAGGTATGAAAACAAGCCTTGAGCATACCTTAGCTTATACTGAAGATGAGATCCGACAACTAGTCCAAACTTCATATAACCAAGGCCATCTTATAGCAGAAGAACAAGAAATGATTCATAATGTTTTTGAATTCACAGATACAGAAGTTCGTGCTGTTATGGTGCCTCGTCCAGAAATAGTAGCTATAGAAGAAAATACGGATCAAATAGAAGTAACTAAACTATTAGAAAACTCTGGATACTCTCGTTTACCAGTTTACAAAGACAATTTAGATAATATTGTTGGTATTGTATATGCTAAAGATATATTGCCTTATTTAATTCGTGGCGAAAAAATAGAATTAGCTAAAATTTTACGTAAACCACTTTTTGTACCAGATTCTGCTAAACTAGTAGAAGTACTTCAGCAAATGCGTAAGGCTAAAAGTCAAATAGCCGTTGTAGTAGATGAACATGGAGGAGTAGAAGGAATACTATCTATGGAGGATCTACTAGAAGAAATAGTTGGAGAAATTCATGATGAATATGATGTAGAAGAAAAAAATTACCAACATGAATCAGATGGAACTGTAATATTAGATGGCTCTTTATCAATTCGTGATGCTAATCGCAAGCTTAATTTAAAATTACCAGAATCTGAAGACTATACAACTATTGCTGGTTTTTTAATGGCAAAAGCTGGCAAAATCCTTTCTCAAGGAGAAATAGTTGAATATCAAAATAATATTTTCACAATTGAAAAAGTAGATCGTCGACGTGTTTCTCGTGTTAGAGTTTTAATAACTAATAGTAGCAATCCTTCTATTCCAGTAAATGACATTAAATAATAAACTCTCAAGTTTTATAAATTTATTAATTATGGAGGCAGTATTATTACTGTTTGGTAATAATACTTGAAGATTTATGAAAATTTATGACGTTTCAGTGCCAATTAGCTCTGAAATGCCAGTCTATCCAGGCGATCCCAGAATCAGTATTGAAGTAAGAGAAAGTATTGCCAAAGGTGCACCTTGCAATGTTAGCTCGATTTCTCTTGGTTCACATACAGGTACACATATTGATCCTCCTTATCATTTTATTGATTCAGGGATTAAAGTAGATCAAATACCTTTAAATTTGCTTATAGGTAGAACACGTGTAGTGGAAACTACTGCAAAATGCATTGACAAATCTGTTCTTAAAGGAATTGAACTTGATGATTGTATAAGACTTATTTTCAAAACTCGTAATTCTTACTTATGGAATTCCAATTCTTTTGCACAAGATTATGTTTATGTAACTCCAGAAGCTGCGGAAATTTTAGTGACATCAGGAATTAAACTTGTTGGTATAGATTATTTGTCAATTGAACAATATGGTTCTACAACCTTTCAAACCCATAAAACCTTGCTTGGCAATGGAGTAATTATCATTGAAGGATTAAACTTAGCAGAAGTTGATCCTGGAAATTATGAAATGATTTGCCTACCACTAAAAATAAAAGATGCTGATGGAGCACCAGCAAGAGTAATTTTACGCGGCTAGTAATAAACATTATGTTAGATTTTTCTATTTTAAGTGTTATCGAACACCATAAAATCTTTGCTTTATTAAAAACAGAATCTGCTGAAACCGCGATTAAAGCAGCTGAAGCAGCTATTGTTGGTGGAATCAAACTTATTGAAGTTTCTTTAACTACTCCTGGAGCTGTTAGGGTTATTTCTGAACTTCGTAGAAAATACGGAGATGCAATTCGAATTGGAGCAGGAGCAGTAGTTTCTATTGATGGAGCTGATAGAGCAATTAAAGGTGGCGCACAATTTATTTCTTCCCCTCATACTAGTGCCAATATCATAGAATTTTCAATTAGCAAAAAAGTCTTTCCCATCTCTGGTGCAGCTACACCAACAGAAATTATTTCTGCTTGGGATTTTGGAGTTCCATTAATCAAAGTTTTTCCAGTTTATGCTTTTGGAGGCGCTCCTTATATTCGTTCTCTAAAAGAATCTATGCCAGAAGTTAGGCTGCTTCCAGCTAGTGGAGTTACTATAAACAATGTAGAAGATTTTCTAAATGCTGGTGCTTTTGCTGTTGGTATAGGTGGTAGCATATTTCGTATAGCTGATATTAATAATAATAACTATGCTAGTATTGCTGAAAGAACTCGTATCTTGGTAAAATCTATAGAAGGAACACCTTAGAATATTTCACTTAATACTGCTTGTAGTTATAGGCAATACCTTGTTTACATGAACAGGTAAAGTAACTGTAACAGTTGTTCCAATATCAACTTGGCTTGTTATTTTTAAGACTGCATCATTGCCATAATAACACTTTAAGCGTTTTTCAATATTTGCTAGCCCAAAACCTTTTTTACGCCCTCTTGCTAAATCAAATTCAGTAACCCCTGCACCTGTATCTTGGACTGTTATTATAAGTTGTTCTACTTTGCTGTTATTTTCATAAAATTTTTCCAAAGTAATTGAAACTTCTCCGCCTAACTTATTTGGGCTAATTCCATGTTTGATAGCGTTTTCTACTAGTGGTTGTAATAACAAAGTAGGAATTTTTAAGTTATCTAACTCTTTGAGGCAGTTAATTTTAACCTGTAACCTTTCTTCAAATCTAGTTTTTTCAATATCTAAATAGGCTTTAATTAAATCGACTTCATCAATAATACTAGCAAAATCTCCTTTAGAACGTTTTAGAACACCTCTAAGTAACCCTGTCAATCGCATTAATGTTTCAAATGCTTTATCTGGACTAGTTTGAATTAAATAACCCAAAGTAGTCAGTGCATTAAATAAAAAATGTGGGTTAAGTTGTGATCTTAAAGCAGTTAGCTCTGCTTCTGTTGCCAATTTGCTTATCTCTTGCTCACGTAAATCTATTTTGCATCTTTCATGCGCAACCCTAACAGCATCAATACGCCGAGCAGCTATTAAAACAATAGATTCCAATATCTCTAAATCATCTGAGAGCAATCTACGTCCAGCTTCAAGTTCACTTATAGTTAACTGATAATGTGGCAGTTCACTAGTTGGAATCACTACAGTTAAAACACTATTACCAGACAGTGAAACATCATCTACTTGCCAAGAGATTTCTTTAGCTGTCAAAGCAGGGGTTAAAACCTGACAAACTTCATTTAATACTTCTTCAGGGGTTTCACACTGAGTCACTAGTCGAGTGATTTTTAATTTTAGCTCATCATAATTAACTCGTTTTAACACAACACTATCAACAAACCAATTCACCAAAGAGCTTAGATGAGAGTAAAACAGTGTTGTTCCAACCCATAAACCTAACAATAGCCCAATAGCTAAAGGTTCTGGCTCATTGTTAGGAGTCTTAATTATTAATAGAGGAGCTACTAAAAGATAAGAACTTAACACTAATAACACTAATAACACTAAAGAGATAGTTCGTTTTAAGAAAATATCTGCAAAAGCAAATCTATAATCTTGATAAAGAATGGCTACAACTAAGGGTAAAGCTGAATGATGTCCAGCCATTTCAACCCACCAAGGATAACTTTCTTCTTTATGGTGGCTTAGATGTAGAGCAGAAACAGCAAAAACAGCTAAGGCCACAACCCAAAAAGCTTTTTGCCAACCAATTTGGCCACGAGTGGAAAAAAGTAACGCTATGGTTAAAACTCCAAAACCTATTGTTAGAATATGTAAAGCAATATGTGAAGGAATAGGTTCATTTATTGTAGCTACATAAAAATGCATTAAACCAGCAATTATGCTTAGAAAATAAGCAATTGAAGCAATCCAACGGTTTTTATTTTTTAATGATTTCCCACTACTTAAAACTAAATGAACTACTACAGAAGGAAGAAAACCTAGTGTGGTAAATGAAGCAGCAACTAAAAAAGGATATTTATCTTCTACTCCTAAACTAGGTAAACCATAAATAGAAAAAGCACTAATATTCCAAAAAAAACCTAGCATTGCTGTAAGCAATAACAGCTTATTTTCTAGAATAATTATTTTATTTGATGTTTTTTTATGAGTCCTACTTGGTACTTTTACCACCATTGCTAGAAGCATTGCGTAAAGTACAGCCCCTGTAACAAAACCTAATAAGTTAATTAGCGTAGCAACAGATTTTGCTGTCATTTCCCTACCCTAGGCTGGAAGTCTTAATCCATTGAACTATCAAGCTTAAGTTAACTTTGAGTAATTAGATCTGCTGCTTTTTCAGCAATCATAATTACTGGAGCATTTGTATTACCAGCAACTATTCTAGGCATAACTGAAGCATCTACTATTCTTAAGTTATTTATACCATGCACTTTTAATTTACTATCAACTACAGCTAGTTTATCAGAACCCATTTTACAAGTACCAATAGGATGATAAAGAGTTTCAACTGTTTCTCTAACAAAATCCTCTATTTCTTGATCTGTAGCAAGTTTACTGCAAACAGGTTCGCCACAATAAGGTTGAAAAGCTTTTGTAGTAACCATTTCTTTAACTACTTTTACAGCAGCAACTAAAGAATCCATATCTTTTTGACTAGTTAGATAACAAGGTTCAATAATTGGAGCACTCAATGGATCTTTAGATTCAAGTTTTATATAGCCAACACTTTCTGGACAAATCAAAGTTGGCCCAATACTTAAACCATGCCCTTCAGGCTTAACAAAACCATGATTAAGGTAATAAACTGGCCCAAAATGAAACTGAATATCAGGTTGTGTGACATTAGAGTTTGTTCTAATAAATCCCCCTGCTTCGCCAACATTAGAAGTTAATGGACCTTGTCCATGTTGTATAAATTCAGCAATATTTTCTGGAGTTTCTGCACTAGCTAAAGACACTGGTTCTTTACAAGCATAGGCGACTGATAGGAAAAGATGATCTTGCAAGTTTTTTCCTACTCCAGGTAAATCACAAACTACATCAATATCCAAGCTCTTTAATTCATCTGCTTGCCCAATACCTGAAAGCATAAGTATTTGAGGTGAATTTATTGCGCCTGCTGACAAAATAACTTCACGGTTAATATAAACTTTCTCTTCTTTACCATCAGACAAATAAGCTATCCCTATTACCTTATTTGCTTCTATTAAAAGCTTTGTAACATGAGTTTGTGTCTTTACAGTTAAATTTGGTCTAGACAAAATAGGGGAAATATAACCTGCGGCAGCACTACAACGTTTACCATCTTTTTGAGTTACTTGATAGAAACCAAATCCATCTTGCTCTGCACCATTAAAATCTTGGTTTAGAGCAAAACCTAATTCTTCAGCAGCACTAACAAAAGCTCTAGAAAGAGGATTAATGCTACGTAAATCTGCCACATTTAGTGGGCCACCTACTCCATGATAAAAAGATTCGCCCCGTTCTTGATTTTCAGATTTTCTAAAATAATGTAAGACTTTGTCAAAACCCCAATCTTCATTGCCTAAAGCTTGCCAATAATCATAGTCTTGATGATGACCACGAATATAAATCATAGCGTTAATTGAGCTAGAACCACCTAAAACCTTACCACGTGGCCAAAAGAGCTTACGATTATTAAGTTTAGTTTGAGGAGTTGTATAGTAAGCCCAGTCATATGCTGTTTTGAAAAGCTTTGCAAAAGCTAATGGGATATGTATTTCCATTTGTTGATCAGGTAGTCCTGCTTCTAACAATAACACTTTTACACTTGCATCAGCACTTAATCTGTTAGCTAAGACACATCCTGCTGAACCTGCTCCAACTATTATATAGTCATAATATGTTTTATTTTCCATTTGCTCGCCCTCTAGAATTTACTAAACTTCTGTATTAGGTATTAACAAGTGAAAACAGCTCCCTTTACCAATACCTTCTGATTCTGCCCAAAGTTGTCCACCTTGAATCTCTGCATAGTTTTTAGCAATAGCTAAACCTAACCCTGTACCTCTTGTGCCAAATTCATACTTACCTGAACTTGAACTATGATGCATCAAATCTGTCCCAGTGTAAAATTTATCAAAAATACGTTCTATTTCTGTAGGTGGGATACCTATTCCTGTATCTTTGACAATTATATGCATATACTGAGGTTCTTTAACTAGTGAAATTTCTATTATTCCATCATCATGAGTAAATTTAACAGCATTTTGCAATAAATTAAGCAATATTAATCTTATTTTTTCCCCATCAATAAATATTTTTTCTAAATTATCAGGTATATTTATTTTAATCTTTTGTCTACGCCGTTCAGCAAAACCTTTTAAGTCTTCAGTCACATCTTGAATTAAAGTAGGTAAATCAACCATGGTAGGTTTAAGCAATGTTTTACCTTCTGATATTTTAAGCATTTCTAGAATATCATTAGCAATAGTAATTAATCTATCTACTGTACGTTGACAAACAGCTAAAGAGCGTTGCTGCATTTTGGTTAGAGAATCAGGAGGAGCGCTTAATAAGACATCATGATAACCTTTTAGGATTGTTAATGGAGTACGCATTTCATGAGAAGCCAAAATTACAAAGTTTGTTTTCATTTTGTCTAAATCTTGGAGGGTGCGTGTTATTTCTTGTTCATTGCGATAGAGTTTTTCTAACTCTCCATATAAAGCAGCATTTTCAATTGCTACAGCAGCTTGGTTAGCTAAAGATTCTATTAATTGGCGGTCTGTTTTAGTAAAAGCATCGCGTCCAGATTTGCGGCGAATATCTAGAACTCCAACTACTTTACCTGTACGGGTAATTATTGGCACATCCATAAAACCATGTTTATAAAATGGTTTAATTTGAGAAGGAAAATTTAATTCTTTTTCTGTAGGTTCATTAATTACTATAGTTTGAGCAGTAGCAACAGATTGACCAGCAATACTTTCCCCAACTCGAAAAGATAATGCTTCATCTTCCCAATGATCTTTTAACCAAAGTCTATGGAAAACTATACTATCACCTTCTACTAAACCAATTCCGCCAGGTTCAGCACCTATAAGATTGGCACTTTGAGCAGCAATATCTTGTAAAACTGTTTTTAAATCTAGCTGGGAGTTAATTACTTGGATACTTTCCAAAAGTTTGCGTAAATTAGCAATACGTCTTTCTTGTCTATTTCTAAAGCTTTGAATACGCCAAGCATAAATGCCATAGATTACTAGAGCCAAACTTACAACAACTAATAGTCTAAACCACCAAGTTTGCCAATAAGGAGGAAGGATTTCTAATCTAATTATTTTTGGTTGACTCCAAAGACCAAAAGCAGAACAAGCTTTTACTAAAAATGTGTATTGACCAGGAGCTAAGTTAGTAAACCTAGCAAATCGTTGTTTACTAGGTTCAGACCATTTATTATCTAAATTCTCTAATAAATAACTATATTTTACAGCTTCTTCATCAACAAATGATAAAGCTACAAAGTCAAAACGTATTGTGTTTTGGTTGTAAGGAAAAGAAAAACTTGATTTTGGGGAGATAACCTCTTCTCCAGCTAAGATATCAGTCACATGAATAAATGGAGCTTTAGGAGTAAATAACTCTTCTTTAGCCTGATATCTTATAACTCCTTCTGTGGTGCTAAACCAAAAACTATTGTCTAAATGAGATTTTATTCCATTAGTAATATTATCATTAACTAAGCCATTTTTTACAGTATAATTTCTAAAGTTTTTTCCATCAAAAACAGAAATTCCTCTTAAAGTTCCAATCCACAACTGTCCATTATAACTAGCAATAGAGCGTATAGAATTATCTACTAAACCATTTCTTGTAGTATAAGATTCAAAAGTTTTTCCATCAAATTTGCTTAATCCGCCTGCCGTGCCAATCCAAAAATTACCTTTTTCATCTTCATAAAAACGATGGACATATTTATTAGGCAAACCTTCTTTAGTAGTATAATTTGTAAACTTACCATTATTAAAACAACTTAATCCACCTTCAGCACAAATCCACACATTACCTTTGCTATCTACACCAAAGCCATTGACTTGATTTTTAATCAAGCCTTGTTCTGAAGTGTAAATAACAAACTTACTACCATCATAAACAGCAACACCATTGCTAGCTGAACTATCAGAAGCCATCCAAATACGGCCTTGATGGTCTTCAATCAAAGAACTAATTCTTGTTTTAAGCCCTATATCATTTGGTAAAAATTTAATAAATTTGCCGTTATCATAACAAGATATCCCACTATGCCCACCAGCCCAAACACGCCCATGACTATCTACTAAAACAGACCAAATTTCTTCTTCAAGTAAACCATCTTTTGTTCTATATTGACGAACAGTTCCATTAGGGCTAAGAGAAGCTAATCCACTGCTAAAGGAAGCAAACCATAATGTTCCATCTAAAGCTTGAGAGACAGATGAAATAGTTCCTTCACCAATACCACTACTTTCTGTGTAATTAGTAAAGGTTTCATTAAGGAATACAAAAACTCCCTTACGTTGTGTGCCCCACCAAATATTACCTTCATAATCTTGCATATGAGCAGTAATAAAATCATCAGGCAAAGCATTCTTGCTATTAAAAACTGTAAAGTGGCCGTTTTCTAATCTAGCAAGACCTCCTCCATAAGTGCCACACCACAATCTTCCATACTGATCTATTCTTACAGAACTTACTCTATTATTAGCTAATCCATCTGTTGTCTTATAAACTTTGAATTTTTCTTCAGCAAAATGATAAAGTCCATCATTTGTAGCAACCCAAAGCCCTTCTTTAGGATCTTTGGCTAAATCAAAAACGCTTTCGTCTAATAGACCTTGTTTTGACCCATAACTAGTAAGTGTTTTACCATCAAACTTACCTAATCCTGCACCTCTAAATCCTAGCCACAATTCTCCTGGTTTTGTTTCTAAAATCTTCCAAATAGGGCTATTTGGAAATCCTTGAGCAGCTCCATAATTAGTAAACTGCTTACCATCAAAATGACTCAAACCCTTAGTAGTTCCAAACCAAAGACTTCCATCTTGAGCACATATTCCAGAACGAGTCTCATTTTCTGCTAAACCTTCAGCAACAGTGTAACTAGTAAACTTACTACCATCAAAGGCACTAATCCCCCCTCTAGTCATAAACCATAAAGTTCCAGCTTTATCTTCTACAATAGCCCTTACAGAGTTATCAGCTAGACCTTGTTCTACTTTGAATGTTTTGTACTCAGCACCATCATAACGACAAATCCCCTCATTAGTCCCAAACCAAACATATCCCTTACTATCTTGTAAAATGCAATAAATGGCGTTATTAGGCAGTCCACTAGTGGTATTGTAGACTTTAAATCTATAGGTTTGTGCTTGCGCTATAATACTTAGCACACAACACAATAGTAGTGTTATGAGATATCTCATAAATAAAGATTATAGGTTATGGATAAGTTAAATTTTGTGGAAGTTTATTTTACTTCTCTAGACTTCATATTTACAGAAAACCACGTAGCTTGCAAATAAAAAATCCTTTGCAAGTTACTAAAACAGAACTCAAATGTTATTTCTATTTAATAAGCTTAAAAGCTCTGCTCCTAAAACCCTTTTACTTGATTTTACTTTAACTACAACAACTAAACCTTGTTTAATCATATTAGCCAAAGCTTTTTTGTTATGCCTAATTTCCTAGCTGCTTCTTCGACTTTGTAATAAATATTTGGATGTATTTCTATTAGTTCTGCTTTACTCATGTACACTTATAATCGTAGCCCAATCGCTTTAAATACAGCTTGAGCTTTGGTTAATGATTCTTCATATTCATCAATTGGATTTGAATCTGCTACAATTCCTCCTCCAACATTAAAATATGCTTGTCCATCCTGAATTAAAAGGGTACGAATAGCCACATTTAAATCTAAATCTCCGTTATAACCTACCCAACCTATTGCCCCCATTGATAAACCTCTTTTGACAGGCTCAATCTCAGCTAATATCTCCATTGCTCGTAGCTTTGGTGCGCCTGTAATTGATCCACAAGGAAATGTAGCTTTTAACAAATCTGGTAAAGTAATATCACTTCGCAACTTACCTGTGATCTTAGAAACTAGGTGAAATACTGTTGGTAATGCTTGAAGTGAAAGAATATCACTTGCATCTATAGTTCCTATCTCTGAAACCCTACCTAAATCATTTCTTAACAGATCTACTATCATAATATTTTCTGCACAATCTTTTTCACTATTAAGTAATTCATTAGCTAGCTGATTATCGGATTCAGCATTCAAACCTCTTGGTCTAGTGCCTTTAATTGGATAAGACGCAATTTTATCTCCTTGACGATGTAAAAACCTTTCAGGTGAAGCACTTATCACTGTCCAACTAGGTGTTTTGATATAAGCAAGAAAAGGTACAGGAAAGAAATTTCTTAACTTTAAGAAAATCTCTTTATCATCAAGCCCAGCTAAATCAATTTGAAATTGTTGAGTTAAATTTGCTTGATAAATATCCCCTGCTTTTATGTAAGCCTTGATTTGCTCAACTGCTTCTAAATAAGCTGATTTAGTAAAACTAGATTTATACTGTAAGTTATAATACGTAATACTATCAATTATTTTATTAATAGAGCAACTAAATTTAATTAATTGATTTTGAACAATTTTAAGGCGAGTTTGAGCTTGATCGTCTTGGCTACAAACAATTAGAGTAGTTGTTTTTTGCAAGTAATCATACACAATAAAAACTGTATAAAAAAAAAGAAATAGATCAGGGACATTATGAGTAAGCTGTTTCATTGTGGGCAATTTTTCAAATTGCCTAGCTAAGTCATAAGCAAAACCACCTATTGCAGCACCACTACTACAAGGTAAATGACTCAAAGATAAATCATTAAGGTCTAATTTCCACTCATCCAAAACTTCAGTTAAAAAATCTAAAATATTTCCTGTTACTAGTTTTTCTTCTTGTTTAGAGAAAAGATAGGCTTGATTATCAGATATTTGCAAGCATTTTTCTGGGTTATAAGCAGCAATCAAATAGCGTCCAAGGTAGAGGCCATAATCCTGATATTGACAACTATCTAATATGGTTGGATATTGAGTACTAGGAAGTTTTAAGATGAAGTTTATTATTTGTTCCACTGTAATATTGATCTGAGAGTGGGCAACACTTCTGATCATATTTTTATTAAATCACCTGCGGCAGGAATTGAATTGTAAGCTATTGCACTTTGAATTGCATTTAATACAGCACTTGCCACCACATCGGCAGCTAAGGCTCCTAGTGTAATTAGATCTACATGTTGGGGAAAATCTCCAGTAGACAAAGCAAAAATAGTATCTCCATCTAGTGGGGTATGAACTGGATTAATAGTCCTAGACAAGCCTGCATGAGACATTCCTGCTAGCTTTGTAACTTCTGTTTTTGTTAAGCGGGCATTAGTAGCAATTACACCTAAAGTAGTATTTTGTGAGCTAAAAATATTTGGACGGCGGCCTTCTCTTAATGCAGCCATTGTATTGAGCAAGGTATCACCTTCATCTGAGCGAGCTCCAGCAACACAAGAACCTGTTTCTGGATCAATAATATCTCCAGCAGCATTAACCACAACTAAAGCAGCTATAACAAGCCTACCTAAATGAATACTAGCTGTTCCTAACCCCCCTTTAGTTGCCCTTTCTATACCAAAGAGTTTACCTACAGTAGCACCAGCACCAGCGCCAACACTCCCAACTTTAAATGGCCCTGTATCAGCAGATTTAGCAGCTTCATAGCCATCTGCAGCTGTAGGGCGAATTGAACTATCACCTAGATGCAAATCAAAAATTACAGCAGCAGGAACAATTGGAACATGTGCTACTTTTGTATCAAAGCCAATTGATCTTTCTTCCAAATAGCGCATTACCCCAGTAGCAGCATCTAAACCAAATGCACTCCCACCACTTAGAGTAATTGCATGAATTTGTTGAACTGTATTGATAGGATTAAGTAAGTCAGTCTCTCTAGTTCCAGGCGCACCACCACGAACATCTACTCCAGCCGTTGCCCCTTTTTCTGTGAGGATCACAGTACAACCTGTTGGGCGCAGAGGACTAGTAAAGTGCCCTACTCTAATTCCTGTAATGTCAGTAAGATATCCCGCCATAGTGACAATTTAACACTGACAAGCTAATAAAAGAAGAACTTTTTGCATTTCTTGATAGATTTTCTTTTAGAACAAAAACATCTTTTCTAGGCTAGATTTATTGATCTAGTTAAAATTGTTATTATCTACTTAGTCCAGAATTTTTAACAAAATTTTGTAGCATTTTTGCAAAAATAAATCTTTAAGGAAAAATCTTTTTTTAGGTATTCAAAAGTTTATGACAGAAAAATTTTTTCGTTTAGCAAATAGTATTTGGCCTAGAAGCGGTGGAGATAGAGGTAATCGTGCGCATGTTAATGTAAAAGGGCCAAGTGTTGGTAAAATTATAAAAAAAATTGCTTTGCCTTTTGATGGAGTATCTATAAATAATTTAATTCGTGGAGTTGTTGTAGCTGAGGATGGTACATTAAGAGTTGTCAGCAATGGCTCTTTATCAGCTATAACTCTAGAGGGTGAGATACTTTGGTCACTACCCCTTGCTCAATATGACATTTTAGATGAAGAAGATGACGAAGGTGAAGACTTTGATGATGATGAGCATAATGAAGATGAAGATTTTGAGGACGAAGAATTTGAAGATCAAGACTTTGAAGATGCTCATGTGTCTAATATACTTCGCCAACATACACAAACTGATGAAGATCTAGATGATAGATATGTTTACCATTCAATTCCTGTTGCTTTAGCTAATAATCAAACTTTGGTTGTCCTTCAACAGGTTTTGCTAGTCTTTGATGATAAAGGCCAAGTAGTTCATCAATTTGATATTGCTGATCTGTCTCCAGATGATTCAGGACTTTCTCCCAATGTCACAAATACAGGAGAATTAATCCTTACTTCTACTCAAGGTCATGCTTATCTTTTTGATAATGAGTCAATTCATGAACTAGGCTTGTTTGGCTATGATATAAGACCTGTAGCAATGTTTGATGATAATACTTTCTTGATCTCTGGATACTCAGAATTAGGTGTTTGTAGAGTTCGCTTGGATGGCAAAATAATTTGGGATACTGGATTAAGGGATGCTGATTTACTGCCTGTTGTAAACTCTAGGCAGTATTCTGCATTAGGATCATTTAATGAAGAGTTTTCTGCTATTTATACTTCTAGAGGAGAGTTGTACGGCAGATATCCTCGACCAGCTATTTTTTCTGAATATCTTAATGGAGAATGGATTGCTTTTTCTGAAAGCCATATAGCTAGGCTTCAAGCCAATGGCAAAGTTATTTGGGAACAAGAAATCGATGCGATAGGATTACTTCTTCGCCATCAACCAATTATAGATATTGATGGAACAATTTATTTGGTAGACAATGAGTTTTTAATGTCATTTAATTCTGAAGGCAAACGATTGCTTAAACTAAAAGTAGGAAGTGATGTTAGTCCGTTAAGTTTTGTTAAAGAAGGACTAATTGCCTATGTTAAAGGGGATAAATTAATCATTATAGAGTAAATTTAGGTTTGAAAAACTGGACAGAAGCCTTCTGTCCAGTTGCTATTTAAGATTTGCTTTCCTCTAAAACAAAATCGTCTGAAAGTACTCTAATCATATCCTCATGAATTAGCCCATTAGTTGCTAAGCACTCTGGAGTACGTAAGTTTTCTGTATAAAGTTGAAACTCATCTCCATCAAAACGAGTTATCTGACCTCCAGCTTCACTTATCATTAGAACTCCAGCTGCAGCATCCCAAGGGCCTAAATTCATTTCCCAAAAACCATCAAAACGCCCTGCTGCAACATAACAAAGGTTTAGAGCAGCCGATCCATCTCGACGAACTGCACGAGCAGTTAGAGCAAACCTAGAGAAATTATTTAAGTTATTCTTTCGAGTAGTTTTAATATCATAAGGAAAGCCTGTGACTAACAAAGCATCCTTAAGCATTGCATTTTCAGATACATGAATTGGCCGGTTATTAAGACTAGCTCCTACTCCTGCTTCAGCTACAAAGAGTTCATCACGTGTAGGATCATAAACTACGCCCAAAATTAATTTTCCAGCATATTGTAGAGCGATTGAAACACAAAAGACTGGATAACCATGTGCATAATTAGTAGTACCATCTAGAGGATCAACAATCCAACGATATTCAGAAGTTGATGGAGTAAATCCTCCTTCTTCAGCTAGTATTTGATGTTTAGGATAATGAGAAGCAATTTGTTCTTTAATATACTTTTCTGAGAGCAGATCAACTTCTGTTACTAAGTCAATCTGACCTTTATGACTAACAGTTATTTTACGACCAAAATAATCTCTTAAAATTTTTCCTGCTTCAAGTGCAGTATTAATAGCAAAGTTTCGCATTAGTGTTATATTTTAGAGCTCAAATTTTCAGCTTTTACCTAACTTATTGTCCTGCTTTAGTTTCAGCTTTTTTACCTTCTTTTTCTTCAATAGTTGGGCTATTGGCAAGATCAGATATTACCTCAACTTTACCAGTAGAAATACTATAAGAAGCTCCTACTATTTTTATTTTATTTTCTCTAATCAAATCTGTAAGAATTTGGCTACGACCTGGCATGTTTTCAACAACCAATTTAACATTTTCATCTATTGACTTTGCAACTAAATCTCCACCTAGTTTTCTAGCCTTTGCCACTGCTGGCTTAATTTCATTAACTACATATTGAATATTGCCACCAGCTGGTTCATCTTTAGTAGCTGCTGTCACAGCTCCACATTTTTCATGGCCAACTACCATAATTAGTGGTGCATGTAAGTGTTCTGCAGCATATTCAATACTACCCATAGAAGCTTTATCTAATACATTTCCTGCAGTACGCACCACAAAAATATCCCCTAAAGATTGGTCAAAAAGTAGTTCAGGAGCTACTCTAGAATCAGAACAAGTAAGCACAATTGCATGAGGATGTTGTCCTTTTGCTAATTCTTCTAGCTTAGCTTTGCTAAAATCATGAGGTTTTAAATTTCCAGATACATATCTTGTATTGCCTTCTAATAAAATATCCATAGCTGCTTTAGCATCTGCGGCTTGAGATTCATTTCCTGGATCAGGAACAGTATTATTGGGAGCGTTTGCAGCAGATTTTACAGGTTCTTTTTTAGCTGGAGCAGTAGCAGTACCACCTTTGTTACAATCAACAAGAAAGAGACTCATAATAATTAACGCAAAAGTTAATGTTAATGCTCGATATTTTACTGAAGCAGAGCTACTAGCTTTTAATTTTAGCAATGACATATGTCCTCCAGATTTAATGGCTGAAAAATGTAGGGATATCCTATCATTCTATGGTGAAATAGGCAGATTTGCAAATGCTTTGTATCCAATAAACTTAAGTTTGATAGGAAATTAAAAAGTATTTTTACAAATAAAAAACACCTAATTATTGCTTTGCAGCAGCTTAAGTATGGCTTTAGATAAACCATTGATAACAATCCTTTAGAAAAGTAGTTTCGCCATCTTGACAATAGTTAAAAAAGCAGTTAATTTGTCGTTTTGTCTTTTCCGACTAAAATCAAAATAATGGTGTCAAAACATGTTTGATGCACTTTCTGATAAATTAAAGAAAGTCTTAAAAAACCTTCGTGGTGAAGATCAACTTACAGTTGAGCATATTGATGCTGCAATGCGCGAAATTCGTATTGCTCTACTAGAAGCTGACGTAAACTTTAAAGTAGTAAAACAGTTTGTTGAATCAGTAAAAGAGAAAGCTATAGGTCAAAAAGTTTTAGAATCTCTTTCACCTGAACAACAAGTAGTAAAAATTGTTTACGATGAATTAGTAGAAATTTTAGGTGGCAGTAGTTCCCGCCTTGTTTTCACTCAACGTAGCCCTAATGTGGTTATGATTGTTGGGTTGCAAGGATCTGGTAAGACTACTTCAACAGGTAAACTAGCTAAATTCTTAGCTAAAAACCAAAGCCGTCACCCTTTACTAGTTTCTGTAGACGTTTACCGACCAGCAGCAAGAGATCAGCTAGCAGTTATTGCTAAAGAAATTGGGCAACCAATTTTTGAAGCTCCTGAACTAAACGATCCATTAGAAATTTGTCGTGCTGCTTATAAGCATGCTCAACAATTGGGTTATGATACCTTAATGGTTGATACCGCAGGTCGTTTACATATTGACGATCAGTTAATGGAAGAACTTTCTGCCATAAAACGTGAGTTAGTTCCAGTAGAAATTCTTTTTGTTGCAGATGCTATGACAGGCCAGGATGCTGTTAAAAGCGCCTCTGAGTTTCACAACCGTATTGGAATTACAGGGGTTATTTTAACCAAAATGGATGGTGATGCCCGTGGTGGTGCAGCACTTTCCATTAAGGTAGTTACCGGCCAACCTGTTAAGTTTGTTGGTGTTGGTGAAAAATATGATGCCCTAGACGCCTTCTTCCCAGATCGTGTTGCTCAACGTATCCTTGGCATGGGTGATGTTCTCACCTTGATAGAAAAGGTACAACAAGAAGTAGACGAAGATGAAGCTATGGCACTTCAGCAAAAAATGATGGAAGATCGTTTTACGCTAGAAGACTATAGACTTCAACTTAAACAGATGGAAAAGCTAGGCTCTGTCGATAAATTGCTTAAGATGTTACCTGAAGGTATGATGCGAAGTTTGATGGGATTTGTGCCTAAGATTAGCTCTGAACAGGCTGATCAAATGCAGCGCAAACTAAAGATGACAGAAGCAATTATCAATTCTATGACATTAAAAGAACGTAGTAATCATCATATCATTGATGCTTCACGACGTCGCCGTATTGCTAAAGGCAGTGGTACTACGCTAAAAGAAGTCAATGATCTGATTGATGAATATATACAAATGCGTAAGATCATGCGTTCAATGACTCGCGGCGGTCTACTAGGTGGTTTTGGTGGAAAACTACTTGGAGGCGGTATGTTTGGCGGTGGTCGTGCTGGTGGTAGCGCACGTAAAAAGAAGAAAAAGCGCTAAAGTTTTAACATTTTATTCTAAAAATAAATTAACCCTTAGGAGGTTGAACTTGTTAGCAATTAGATTATCCCGCAGAGGAGCTAAAAAACATCCTTTTTATCGTATAGTTGTAACTGAAAAAGAAAATAAACGCGATGGAAGTTTTATTGAAATAGTAGGTCACTACAATCCTTGTAAAGAACCTGTACAACTTCACTTAGAGCAAGAGCGCGTTAGTTATTGGCTAAAAAATGGTGCGCAGCCAACTCCTACAGTTGACCGTTTATTTAAAGCTCATGCTAATTCAGCTAAGGCCTAGTTTAGTTAATTAAGTGAAAAAATCAGGACTTTTTTGTTTTAGTTAATTTAGGTAGTAGCCAAAGTGCTATTTTTAATGTTAGCATACACTAATCAGTATTAAGAAAAACTTAGTTTCTTATAAATTCTTAAGTGCTTTTTAATACTTGATAGGTTCTCTTCTTTTAGGTTTTTAATTTGTTATTAATTCTTTAACTCAAGAACCCAGTTGTAAGCAAATTATACTATTTTATAAGGAGATGGCGTACTTCCTAACTTAATAAAGTTAGGCTGTTTGTGCCTAAAACGAACATGAAAGAACTCATCGAGATAATAGGAAAAGCTTTAGTTGATTATCCAGATCAAGTAGAAGTAAAAGAAGTTGAAGGTGAAGCTACCACTGTCCTAGAACTCAGAGTAGCACAGGCCGACCTAGGTAAAGTGATAGGCAAACAGGGACGCACAGCAAGAGCAATTCGTACCATTTTAGGTGCCTCTGGTATGAAGCTTAAAAAACGCTTCGTTTTGGAGATTCTAGAATAGTGCGCCAAAAAGCTTTGCGCCAAAATACCAATAAACCATCAAAGACGGCAGAGTCTCAAAATCCCTTGCCGTCTATTTCCGTTTCTTCTTCAAATACTGTACACCCTGAATCTGATCCTAATTCTGACTTAGTTACTATTGCTAGGCTAATTCGCCCACAAGGAATTAAAGGCGAGATTATTGCTAGTATTGAAACAGATTTCCCCGAACATTTTGAAGATCTTGACTCTATCTTTCTAGTCTTCCCTAATGGCAAAATTCAAAAAACAATTTTAGAAGATTTCTGGTTTCATAAAGACAGAATAGTATTAAAACTTAAATCAATTAATTCCCGCACTGAAGCTGAAGCCTTTAGAAATGTAGCCGTAAAAATTCCTTCTTCAGAACTAATTCAATTACCTGAAAATGAATATTATGAATTTGACCTAGTGGGTTGTTCTGTAGTAACTATTGATGGTATAGAATTAGGAGAAGTTAAAGAACTTGTAGACACTGGTGCTGCACCATTATTAGTAATAAATGGTATTAAAGAATATCTAATTCCTTTTGCAGAAGAAATATGTACTACAATAGATGTAGCTCAAAAGAAAATAATAGTAAATCCCCCCTCAGGATTACTAGAACTCTAAAGTTTAGAAACTACTTTAGTAAACTTATAAATCTACAAAAACAAACCATAAACAAGTTTTTTTCAGCCTATTTTCTATTAATTTGTATTAGCATGTCAAAATGTTAAATATTGATATTCTCACTATATTTCCAGAACTTTTTCAAAGCCCATTTGAGCATGGCATTATTCGTCGTGCTCAAAAACATGGATTAGTCAATATTACAGTTCATAACCTACGAGATTTCACTTATGATAAACACCATGTAGTTGATGATCGTCCTTTTGGTGGTGGAGAAGGAATGGTGTTAAAGCCTGAACCATTTTTTCGAGCCATAGAATATTTAACTCACAACCAACTACCCAACACATATTCTGTTAGTCTGCTTACACCTCAAGGAAAAACTTTTAATCAAGAAATGGCTAAGAAACTAAGCAAATTATCTAGAATTGTACTTATTTGTGGACGTTATGAAGGAGTAGATGAAAGAGTTAATCAAGCATTGGTAACAGATGAAATTTCTATTGGGGATTATGTTATATCAGGAGGAGAATTTGCAGCACTAATTGTAGTAGATTCAATAGTTCGTCTTATTCCAACTGCTCTAGGTTGTGCAGATTCTACAGAAAATGAGTCTTTTAGCAGTGGCTTGCTAGACTGCCCTGTTTATACACGTCCTGCCATATATCGTGGGATGGAAGTCCCAATGGTCTTGCAAAATGGCAATCATAAAGAAATTGCCAATTGGCGTAGACGAAAAGCACTAGAAAAAACTTTTACTTTTAGACCAGATCTCTTAGAAACAGCTAAACTTACTAAAGAAGATATAAAAATATTGCAAGAAATAAAAAAACAAAAATCATCTAACCCTAAGCAGGAAAACAAAATGATGTACACAATTAGAAAAGCTACTCTAGAAGATAAACCTGCTATTATGAAACTTATTGAAGACTCTGCAAGAGGGTTAAGTAAAGAAGACTATACAAATGAACAAATTGAAACAGCTATTAAGTATGTATATGGAGTAGATAGTGATTTAATAGTTGATCAAACCTATTTTGTTGCAGAATCTGGCTCTACCGTTATTGGATGTGGTGGTTGGAGTAAAAGAAAAACTCTTTTTGGTGGAGACCAATATAGCAACCGAGAATCAGGTGAGTTAGATCCTAAAACAGATCCAGCTAAAATAAGAGCCTTTTTTATTCATCCTAATTGGGCTAGAAAAGGCATTGGAAAAGCTTTACTGGAAAAGTGTGAGTCTGAAGCAAAAGCTTATGGGTTTAGATCTCTTGAATTACTGGCAACTTTACCTGGACTAAAATTATATGTAGTTCTTGGATTTCAAGCAGAAAGTAAAATTACTTATGAATTCGGTGGTGTAGCAATTGATTTTGTCCCAATGAAGAAAAATATAAATTAAGAATAAAAATACAAAGCACCTGCTCCCTAGTTTTGTTAACTGATACAGGTGCTATTATTACCTAATAGAAATACTAACGGCTAGCTAAAAACTTTCTTTGTTCTCTCTTATCTAAAGGTGCATAAATATGCATGGTTCTAATCTCATTCTTAGTTAAAAATACGCTAATACCTTTAGAAAAATAGTCATACAAATAATCCCCTGTTTTTCCAGTACTTATATAAGAATGTCCAAGCACTGATTGCATTTTTTCTTTGTCATTTCCAAAAAATAGTGAAGACGAAATACCAAATTTTTTGCATTTCTCATAGTTATAACCATAAGTAGACAAAATCATATAAACTACTTTGTCATCCTTAAAATATAAAGTGTATATTGGATAGTAGGTTTTATTAGCTGACATACTATATTCTAATACATAATCAAACCCAAGAAAGAATACTAACTCGTTTTTAGGATTTAGTTTTCTTTTTTGTAATGCTTGTTTTTCTTCTTCAAAAGTACTTTTTCTTATAGGCTCTTTACCAAGAATATCCAAAACTTTTGTTGATGGAGAACCAATAGTAATTTCTGCAACACCAACTCCAGGAGAAATTATATCTTTATAAACATCATCATCACTCTGAGCAAACACTTGTGTGTAGCTTAAAACTACAAACAAAAACATTAGTATCCAGCTTTTCATTAGACTAAAACCTTCCTTAAAAAATTTTTAAAAAATGTAAATTTTTGCTTGCATCAAGAAAAAATTGAATATATATTCAGTGGTATAACCAGTCAACCACTATACCAATTATTTTAATTATTTTAATAGCACATTAAGGAAAAATAATATGAGTTTTCTTAGTAGCATAGCAAGTTTTGGTCGCAAATTAGAACATGATATTCAAGAAGTTGGACAAACTATAGTTAAAACTGCAAACAATGTTGAAAAAACTGTAGAACAAACAGTATCTAATTTTAATAGTAATTTTAATAGTAATTTTAACAATATAGCTAGGGCTTCAGCTAATGATTTTAGTACAATGTTTTTACGTCAGCAGCTACAATCGTTAAGCCCTGTTGGAGCAGCTGCAATTTCAGCATCTACAACCAAAACTAGTAATAGCTTTTTAAATGGACTAGGAAACTTTCTTAGTAATGCAGCTAGTAATTTAGTAGCTTCCACAGCCAATAGCCTAGTATCTTTACTACCTTCGTCTTTAATTCAAACAGGTTTTAGTTTAGCAAGTAAATACTTTGGTGGGCAAGGTGGACAAGGCTTTGATCAAGATTTAGCTAGTCATCTAGCTAGTTTTGGTTATGATCCCCGTGCTTTAAGTAGCGCTAAAGTCTTTTATAATTCACCTAACGCAATTTCTGGCTATGCAACGACCTTAGGTAATGATATTCATTTTGGTGACAAACCAGATCCCAAATATTGGGTGGCAGCAGCAGAGCTACAAAACTTAATTAAATCAAATGCTCCAACAAGCCAAATTCACGCAGCTCAAGACAAACTTCGCAAATCCATTAATGATTTTGCCTTGATAGCCCACGAAACTAAGCATGTAGAACAATATCAGCGTTATGGTTCTACAGGATTTGCAGCTAAGTATGCTAGTGATTTTGCTGGAGGGTTTGCTAATCGTGTTTTAGATCAAGTTTTATCTGGTAATTTTAATGCCAGTAAGGTATTTGATTTAAATGATAAAAATGCTCCATTAGGTGGAGCTTATCGTGGTGTAGGCTTTGAACAAGAAGCTTATAATTTTCAGAGAAATGTAGTAACTCCAACTTTAGAAAAACAATATGCTTCCCTACTTAGCTATGCTCGCACCTCTGCACAAGTTGCTAGCGATAGTGCCAAATTCAAGGCCATAGCGCCAAAGTGCAATTGTCCAGGTTGTCAAGGTTAATAGTTATTTCTTTAAAAAACTTTTTCTGCTATTCTGCGTTATCATTCTAGTAAGTATCAATTAAGCATAACGCAGGATAGTAATTTTATGACTGATGTCTCTACTGATTTCTCTTCTACACTAACCCAGTTTATCAATACTACAAATGAACTAACAAATTCTTTTAATAGTCTGTCTTCTGAACAACTTAATTGGAAACCAACTCCTCAAGAATGGAGTATTGGGCAATGTGTAGATCACTTAATTAATACTAACAGTCATTATAGTGAAGCTGTAGAAAAAGTTTTACAAGGAGAAAAAAGAACCTTTTGGGAGAAGCTTCCACTTCTTCCTAAGATATTTGGAAAACTACTACTTAGCTTTTTAGATCCTAAAGCACAAAATAAAGCCAAAGCTCCAAAAGTAATAGAGCCTTCTAATCAAACTATTGATAAAGATGTTGTAAAACGTTTTAATCAAACACAAAACAAACTTGCTGATTTAATGAAAAAGACAGCTAACCTTCCATTGAATAAAGTTATTATTACTTCTCCTGTAACTCCAGTAGTAACTTTTGCCCTAATAGATGCTTATAAAATAATAGCTACACATGACAAGCGTCACTTTGATCAAGCAATGAAAGTCTATAAGCAAGAAACTTTTCCTAAAAGTTAGGATTTATCTAATAGTTAAGTATCTTCTTTATTTTGACAAAGAATTTATGGCTTGCCTAAGTAACTAACTATATGACAAGATCAAGAAGCTAATAAAAAGCCTAGATAGTTTTACTATACTAAGGAGAAACAGATCAGAAAATGGATACCCCACTAGTAAAGTTCTTCCACTTTGATAAAGAAATTTTTAGCCAACATACTTCCTGCATCCCTCGTGTGGGAGAATCTATTATGATTGTACATGGTGAGAATAGAAAACTTTGGTCAGTGCAAGAAGTTCAATATGTTTATTCTTTCCGTCCTGCTTATGGATATTTAACTCCAAGCGTAATTGTTAATGTTGTATCTCATGAAACAGATTGGCCTGAAGATGTAACCTTGCCACCAGATGGTAAACGCCAAAAAGGCTGGTAAAACACCTATTTTATAATCTTGGAGAATCTATGAAAAGTTACCGTAAAGAACTTTGGTTTCAAGTCCCTGCTCGTCGTGGATTTATTAACATTACCCCTCAAGTAGAAACTTGTTTAGCAGAAAGTGCTGTTAAAGAAGGTTTTGTATTAGTTAATGCAATGCATATCACTGCATCAGTTTTTATTAACGATGATGAATCAGGCTTACACCATGATTATGAAAAATGGCTAGAAAAACTAGCCCCTCATGAACCAATTTCTCAATATCGTCATAACAATACAGGTGAAGACAATGCAGATGCTCATATGAAACGCCAGATTATGGGAAGAGAAGTTGTAGTAGCCATTACTAATGGAAAACTAGACTTTGGCCCTTGGGAACAAATCTTTTATGGTGAATTTGATGGAATGCGTAAAAAACGTGTATTAGTAAAAATAATTGGCGAGTAATATCCCTAAAGTGATGTTCTTTATACTATACGACTTTAGTAAATATTAAAATACCTGGCAAAGTAAGTGTCATATCAACTAGAAGAGGCCCTATAGCTTCTTTTGATAAAATAGAGGGAGAACAAGAAAGAAAAGCTAAAATCAAGCTACTAAAAAAAACTCCATACCTATGTTGATAAAGTGAAAATACCGCCGCTAATATACATAAACTAAATACTATAATAATTGTATTACGAACTCCCAAAATTACTGGCAGACTATAAACGCCTGCATTTTTATCTGAATTTATATCTTTCAAATCACATAAAATGCAGCCTGCTGAAATTTCTAAGAGCAAAGGTAAAGAAATAGGGTATAACCACCAGTTCCAAGCTAGCCAGTGATTATTTTCTATTGGCAAGGCAGCACCAGCCCACACCCAAACTAAAGCGACTAGAAAAGTTTTTGCTGTAGGATAAGATTTTATATAACGATAAAAAAGGCTAATTAACGATAAAACTACTATAGTGGAGAGTAACCCAGCAGAAATACGCAAGGACATAACTACCCCTAATACAGTTGAGAAAATAAAACCTAACAAGAGTATATACCATAACCAATTAGGTTGATTTTCAGGAAAATCCAAAAGTCTATCTAGACTATAAGCAGCACATATACCAGTTAAAAATAAAGATATTCCAGTTAAACTTATGGGAAGTCCTGTTGAGCGCTGCATTACCAAAGATATTGACCAACCAAGAGCAACAGGAAACCAAAAATGTAAGAGTAAAAGTAGTGATTTAATTGTAGCCTTCATTAGGTGTAATATTACCACCTTATGTTTATGAATTAAAACTTATAAGAGTTAGACAAGTCCATTTTAAGTTCTAGTTCTTTTACTTGAGCTTGAACAATATCTTCAACCGTGATAATTCCAACAAGTTCTTGTGTATTAAGACGGTTAACAACAGGTAATAAATGGGATTGTGCTTTTTGCATTTTCAATAAGGCTAGATCAAGTTTGTTGTCTAAATGCAAAGATACTAAATTTTTATCTAAAACTAGTTCTACTTTAAACTTACCCTGTCCATTAGCATAAGCTTCTTTTAACTTTGCAGTAGAAACTACTCCAACCAAGTGTTTTTCTTCATTTATTACTGGATAAACCTGATGACTAGATTTTTTGGCTTCAACAAGTGCACGTTTTACAGAAAAATCACTAGAAAAGCTAATAAAAGATGTGTTCATAGCTTCTGCTACAGTTAAACTTGCTAGCAAGTGGCTTGGCAAATTAGCTTCTTCAGGTAAATTAATGTTATCTTGTTTTAGTAATGCTTCGTAAATCGGGGTTGGTTGATAGTGAGAAGCAACTAGATAACTAATTGTGCTAGCAAGCATTAACGGCAAGATAATGCTATAACTACCAGTCATTTCAAAAATAATGAGTATTGCAGTAATAGGTGCACGAATAACACCAGCAAATAAAGCACTCATTCCTACTAAGGCAAAAGCACCTGGAACAGTTTTATCTCCATGCAAAAATAATTGATCTAAATAACCAACTATTCCACCTAGCATTCCTCCAATAAACAGCACAGGTGAAAAAATTCCTCCTGAACCTCCTGAAGCATAGCAAAAAATTGTAGCAATCAATTTTCCTAGCAAGAGAAGTATCAAGACTTTTAGCCCCATATCTTTTGCATCTAAAATGTTAGAAAGTGTTTTATAACCAATACCTTCTATTCCTCCTATATTAACAAGACGAAATATAATTAAAGCAATTAAACCTACTACAACCCCTCCAATACCAGGCTTAACCCATACAGGTATTATATTTAAATTTCTGAAAAAGAGGCGCATCCATAACAAGAATTGTGAAAAAGCAAGGGCAACAAATCCACCTAAAAATCCTAACAATGAATATGACAAAATTTCTAAGGAATTATTTAACCCATAAGAAGGAACATTAAATACAGGATGAGTTCCTAGGATGGAACGTTCCACAACAGAAGCTGTTACTGAAGCTATAACTAAAGTGCCTAAATGAACTCGACTACTAAAATTTCCTACAAGTTCTTCAAGTGTAAAGGTTATACCTGCAATTGGGGCATTAAATGCAGCAGCAATACCTGCGGCAGAGCCAATGGTAAATAAATTTTTCTTTTCTTTTGAAGAAAGTTTAATTAGTTTTCCAAAATTAGAAGCCAAACCACTGCAAATATATACTGTTGGCCCTTCCCTACCTAAACTAGCACCTGTACCTATAGAAAGTACTCCAAGAAGAAATTTACCTACCACCATTTTTAGTGGTATATGATTAGTAACTTCATAAGCTACTTTAACTTGAGGTATTCCGCTCCCACGAGCTTCAGGAATAAAGTAAAAAAGTAGTAATCCTACAGCTAAACCACCTATAGTAGGTAAACCAATTGTATAAACTATTTGTTGCCATCCTGTTAGTTTTTCAATTTGATTTACCAAACTATGTTCAACAAATTGAATAGCTAAATCAAACAATACAGCTATCAAACCGCAAATAGCACTACTTATCAAAACAAGCCCAAAAAGCCTTTGTTGAGCAGTACTAATTTTATAGAGCCAAGTAATAAAAGAAGTTTTTATATTTTGTTCTGTTAAAGATTCTGAAGACTTTTCTATGGATTTTAGAGCAAAAGTAGATTTCATTTTATTCAGAAGTGATTTCTATATTTACCTATTTATACCTATGTATTATAAAAGGGGTAAATATGATAAAAAGACACAGAACACTACTTAACAGTTAATGTTCTGTGTTGTTAAGGCGAATGGGCATATCAGCTCTTAGCGTTATTCCTCACCAAGGTGAGGATGTCTTGGGAATTTTGTATATGGCAACCGTATCCCACGCATCTGAACACGATCACATCTATTCGCCGGAGGAACTTCATAGTTTTGACTACCATAAGCAGAAATAATGTCATCTTGGTTTGTACCATCTCCGCTAATACCTATAGCACCTACTATTTTTCCTGCTTTAGCAAGAGGGCTACTTCCAGAAAAGATCATTAAGCCATTGTTAAGTATATTAAAAGCTTTTCCATTAGTAGCATCACAAAAATGTGTGTCTATTGTGGGAGTTTTACCTGTTAAAACATTGAGAATGCTACGACCAATTACAAAAGAAAGGTCAAAGTGTTTAACTTGATACCGTGGATCTCCATTAGCTCCTTGTAGCAAATAATCTGTTTGAAATCCTTCATTTAGAGGGCTAAAAGTTTCTATTGGAGTAGAAAGTGGGCCAGCTTGAGAGGCTTCAATATCATCTGGAAAGAAAGGTCGATGGATAAAACCAACAGCACGACTAGTAAACCCAAATTGTCCATCCATTTGTAAACCATCTGCCAAAAGTCTATCTGCATAATTACCAAGATTAGCTTTTTTCAGTAAATCAAAAGTATCTGAACGGCTAAAAAATACATCAGTACGAGCTTTTTGAGCTGATACATCAAAGCCAAATATTGGGGCATCAGGAGTACTTACAATTCCTAAAATATTACCTTGAATATCAACAACTGTTAGGTTGACTTCTGCTGGAACTTCTATTGGACGACGAATTGCAGCACGCACACGATTAGCTTCTTTGACACCTTGAAACAATATTTGCTCAACATCGCTGCTAGTTAAATCTATTCCATTTTTAAAAGGGAAAAATCGGTTAACTACTCTAACATGACGGTCTCGCAGCATGATGTCTCGAAACTCTGTTGGAACTCCTGTACGAATACGTGGAGTAGTTTCACCTGGGATTGGAAGAAGTTCACTAGCTGATAGTGGAACAGCTTGAACAACAGGAATATCAAAACTTCTACGATAAGGAAAACGAATTCCATTAACAAGAATTTTATCTGCTGTAATTGTGTCAGGAGCTTCAAATCCACGCATAGCAGCAAAAGCCACTATTTCTTCAATTCCTTCTCTTACATATAGTTCATCTTGTGGAGTAACAGGTTTACCAAAATCTATTGGTCTATTGAGAGCAACATTATATTGGCCATTTATTTCTACACCCAAACCACCTGAAGGAATACCATTCTTGTAAATTGGAATACCACCAGTGTCTCCTGACATTCCCAATGGTAAGCCCGGCATTTTTACATCACCACAACCAAGACTAGAAATTTGTACACCATAAAGCGGGCCACTAGGGGTATTTTTTATAAATGGAGGCAAGTTCTCACGAATAATATAAGCTGCTGTACGAGTTGTAAAAGCATCTCCAAAAGTGCTAAGAAATGCACCTGTGCCAGCCTTTGAAATTACTGCGGCCGTAGCTGGCACAACATTTGAGAAAACTGTATTACCTAAACCTTCTAAACCTTGTAGATTGTCTGGAGTTCCCTGTCTACCAACATCTTGAACTGCTATGTTTTTTAGTGCACCTTTCATTTGATAAAGTGCTAATACATTGCCTTCTCTATCAACTACTCCAAATGTTGCAGATAAACCTAACTTTTGTGCTGCTGCTACACCTTGTCCTATTATTTGCCTTATATCTGCCTCAGTAAGTGGACTTGGCCCAATAGAACTAGGAACAACTGCTAAAGTTTCTGTTGTTGTGTTTCCACTAGAGTCACGTATTGTTATTGTAGCTATTCCATCAGGAAAATCAGATTTATTTACTCCATCTATAATAAAAGTATTTGAATTTTGAAAATTAAGTTGTGCATTTATGCTACCTTTTTTTGATAGAACGCTTACTGACATTCCAGGATCAAAATTTTCCCCAACTATGATTAATTGCTTTTTCTTAACTCTTAGTACTGTCTCATTTCTATCAATCTTAGGAGTACTACTTGTTGCAGCAATGGGAGGAGCATATCCCCATATAATTGAGAAAAGCAAAATTACACAACAACACAATATAAATTTCCAACTAGAACTATATTGCCGTTTCACTATTTTTACCTCCTGTTTTTTCCTAAATGTTCTCTTAGGGCTTAATTACTTATTTAGAGAAGCTATTAAAAATTTCTATGTCTTATGTGGTTTTCTTAAAAAACTCAAAGCTAGTTACTCAAAAGTGTAACTAGCTTTTGGAAATATTTAATTTGCGGACTAGTATGCTTCAACCACTTTAAGGATTAGAGTTTTTCATTGTATCGTATTGCGATAATATCGTATTACGATATATTTGTCATCACTTTTTTGCAAAAAAATGACAAGTTTATAAAGCTTCAAGTAAAGTTAGCTATAAGAAAGAAAAGGTAAAAAGGCATTAAGTGTGTAAATACAATAAATTAACAGTATGTTAGGATACTTTAGATTAGTAATTGAAGATTAAAGAAAGGAAAAGCTGTTTTAGAAAAACAAAAGCTACAAAATAAGCTAATACTTATGTGGTTAAAGATCTATCCATAAACAAACGAATTATATCTTCTTTAAGTTTTTCCAATTCATTGCGATTTTTTGTTGCTACAGCAGCTAAGATATCCTCTCCATGCTGAGTTAAATAAACTCTTACTTGACGTTTATCATCAGTATCCCTTTTTATAGATACTAATCCTATTTGTTCAGCTCTTTGGCAAAGTCCAACTGTAGAATGATGAAGTATTTGTAAAGATTTAGCTAATTCAGAAATTGTAGCCCAATCTCTATTACTCATGCCTTTAATGGCTAAAAGCAATTGATATTGTTGTGGAGTAACCCCAGCATCTCTAGAATTATTTTCACTTACACGTAAAAACTTTCTTAATGCATGACGAAAAGCTGCTTGTGCTTTGTAATCTTCTTTAGATAATTGGCTCATTATAGCACCTTCAGTATGATCACGTAATATAGATCAATGAGACTTATTATTTAAGGCTCAATTATACAATAAACAAGGTTTTAGCTCTCTAACTATTTAGAAGTTTACATTTGCAATAAACATATAACTTGATAATAGTGTTTTTCACTACAATATTATTTTCTAAAAACTAATACTTTTACTAATGAAATTCCAGATTTAGCAAATTTATATAGTTTATATCTTTTTGATTTTACACAAGATAAAAAGTGACACACAAGAAATTAACCTCTATTAGTGATATAGCTGCTTGCCACTACTATATTTTGTGGTAACATAGTGGTTGAATCTTTTCCTTCTGTAAATAATTAAACAAATTAATAAATATAGTGAGGCCAAGCTCTTATGCATATAGATAAAACCTGGACTATTACTTTTAATGAAGTAGAACAGGAACAATTGAAGGCAGAAGTTCCTCTTCTAGAATTGCCTACAGATCTTGGTAGACCTCTTATGTTGCGCATTCTTGGTACACCTCAAATTACTTTGCCCACTCGCGCTATAGAAAGAATTCTAGTTGAAACAGATATTGCTCGTAGTAATTTTCTTAAAAATCATACTTTATTAGAGTATCGTCGTCGTTTTCCTACTGTAATATCACTATACGAAGAACTTACTTCTTTAGTTAATTCATATAGACGTAGTGCTTAGTTTTTAGATAATTGCCAGTGTATTTACTTAGGATAAGTAACCTTATGCACATATTTTCGAAAAGCTATTGTTAGTTTTTCAAAAATAGAATTAGGCATTTCATCAAAGCGTTTATGGTTAATACTTCTGACTCTAACTAATTCACGTGTTGAAGAAGTCACAAAACATTCTTCTGATGCAAGTAAATGTTCAGGATGAAAAGCTCCAGCAGTGTATTCAATTTTTGATTCTTTTGCTAATTTCCTAACTATGCCGCTAGTTGTGCCAGCCAAACAGCCTGTTGATGGAGTAGAAGTAAAAAGCACTCTATGACGAACCCAAAAAATATTTGCTGTAGATGTCTCACAAACTTCCCCACGCTCATTAAGAATTATAGCATCATCAAATCCACGTTTTTTAGCTTCATCTAAAACTAGCATTTGAGGTAAATAACTAGTGGTTTTTACTCCACTTAATGGATTAGAGATAATACGATACGGTGAAATTGTTAAATTTAATTCTGTAGGTCTTGATTCTAGAGGAGAAGTAAAAATCAATATATCAGCACCAGTATTTTTTTCACCCAAATTCCAGAAGGGGCTATGTCTTTGTAATAAAGTAATTCTAGCTTTACCTTCCACTACTTTGTTTGCATCGATCAATGAAATTAGATCTGCATGTACTGCTGTTTCTAGATCATCATCTAGATCTAATTTTATTATATGCGCATGAGTTTCTAGTCTTGTCCAGTGTTCTGTAAATTGAAAAGGAATGCCATTATAAATACGCAGTGTAGTAAAAACCCCATAACCATGCAATAACCCAGCATTAACTGGGCTTATGCTAACATCTTGCATAGACATTATTGTATGATTATGGCTTATTAGAAGATGCATTTTTAGCCCTTATAATATTTTTGCAACTCTAACTATATCTTTATCAATAATATAATAATAGTTTTTAGTAAAAAAGAGTAGGAAAATATTAAAATAGCTCTTTCCCTTTGATTTTAATAAAGGTTTTACTAATTATGATAAAATTTCCAAGTAACTATCCTAATAAATTAATACTATTGCCCTATAGGAGTATACTAAAATAATTTTATGCCTGTATATACTGGTACAAATTTAAGCTCTGTTGTAGAAAGACTATTAGCAGACAAGATTAATTATGAAGCAGATAGTTTCTTTGAAGCGCTTTATGATTATGGAACTGCTAGTGCATTAGCCTTAGCAATGTCAGGAACAACAGATAAAAAAAGTAAAGCTTATAAAGCAGCTTTGCGTAAAGTAGATTATTATAAAAAAGGTGTAAGAAAACCTTCTCAAAAATCCCAAGAACAAATCTTACAAGCTCTACAACAAAATACAAAAAGCCAAGGTCGACGTATTCAACAAATAGGTCAATTAACAATAATTATTGATGGTATGTGGCGTAAAAGTCGAGATGTACGGCAACGTAGAATCATACATAAAATGAATGCAGAAACGGCTAAAAAATTCTTAAGTGAATTACTAAAAAATGAATCTTCTGGAATGGATTATCTACTATTTGACTATGGTGTAGATGACGCTAGTTTTGATAACTATATTGTAAGCATAGAAGAATTTTAGTTGTGTTTCCCAGGTATTTTTAAACAAACACTTTTATACCTGGGAAATGAAAGTTCTATTGTTTGCCAGCTTGAGCCTGTACCGCAGTAATAGCTACAGCATCAACTATATCTTCTGCCTTACAACCTCGAGAAAGATCGTTAGCAGGCTTATCCAAACCTTGCAAAATTGGCCCAATTGCAGTTGCTCCAGCTAAACGCTCAGTAAGTTTATAACCAATATTACCTGCTTCTAAATTTGGGAAAATTAAGGTGTTTGCTTCTCCAGCAACACTACTACCAGGAGCTTTACTTGCTCCAACCTTAGGAACTAAGGCTGCATCAGCTTGAAGTTCTCCATCTACTTTTAAATCTGGAACACGAGCGCGAATAGTTTTTAATGCCTCCACTACTTTATCTATAAGCTGATGTGAAGCACTGCCCTTAGTTGAAAAACTTAATAAAGCAACCTTAGGCTCTACTTCTAGTAAAGCTCGAGTATTTTCTGCTGATGCAATAGCAATTTCTGCTAATTCAACTGCATTAGGGTTAATAACTACACCACAATCAGCATAAATAAAATTACCATCTGCACCATAAGGGCAATTTGGCACAGCCATAATAAAAAAGCTAGAAACTATTTTAAAAGTTTTCTTAAGTCCAATTACCTGTAAAGCAGCTCTAACTGTGTGGGCTGTAGTGTTGGTGGCACCAGCTACAGAACCATCAGCTTTACCCTCTCTTACCATCATATTGCCAAAATAAAGTGGGTCTTGCATTGCTTTTTCTGCTTCTTCCCAAGTTATTCCTTTAGCTTTTCTCATATCATAAAAATATTGTACATATTGGTTAAATTCAGCAGAACTACGAGGGTTAATAACTGGTATATTCCCTAGTGAAATACCTAATTCCTTTGCTTTATTAGCAATTTTATTTTCATCTCCAAGTAAAGTAACTTGTGCCATTCTAGTTTTAATAATCTCTGCGCCAGCTTGAATAGTGCGAGGGTCTTCACCTTCTGGTAAGACTATATGCTGCAACTTACTAGCAGCACGACTACGTAATCGTTCTAATACCTTCATATTTTTTTCCAAAATTAAATTTAAGTCTTTCCAAAAATATATAACAAAATGAATGATTTTGGTATATTATTGAACTTTCAATCAACTTAGATTAAAAATAGCTTATTTTGTAATTTTCTTTTTATAATTTCACTGTGGCAACTAGAGCTTCTCAACAAAATCAGATCCAAGAAAAAATTCTAAATGCAGCTACAGAGCTTTTTTATGAAAAAGGTCTACAAGCAGTTGGTGTGGATGAAATAGTACTTCAAGCAGGAATTGCCAAAATGACGCTTTATAAGTACTTTCTTTCAAAAGACCAACTAATTCTTGCTGTAATGCAACGTAATGAAGACTTATGGTGGAATTGGTTTAGCAAAGAGTTACGTCGGCGTACTAAAATACCTGCTCGTCAATTATTAATAATTTTTGATATTCTTGCAGATTGCTTTGCTCAAAAAGACTATAAAGGTGAGCCATTTGTAAAAGCTAGAATTTGTGTAGCAGAAAAAATGTATCCAATATTTTTAACTTCAGAAAATTTTCAAAATCAGCTACATGAGCTTATATTTGACATTGCAACGCTTGCAAAAATTCCAAAAGCAAGCCAATTAGCAGATCAATTTATACTTCTAATAATAGGGGCTAATTTTTTAACAAATGTTGAAGATTCTCAACTAAGTAAAGAAGCTATCCGCAATGCTAAACGAATAGCTACAGTTCTTATAAAAGCTAGACAATCTAATAATCAAGAAAACTAACAGAAGTAAATTGATGAAGAAATTTTGCCATGCCAGTTCTGCCAATTAAATTCACCTATTTGGTTTCCTATATCAGACATTAACTCTAACAAATTGTTGTCTGGAAGACGGCATTGCGAAGTAAAAAACTCCATTGTTCCTAATACTTTACAACCTATTAATAGAGGAAAACTAAAAGCAGACTGCAAGCCAGCTTTTTGTGCTACAAAGGCACGAGGGAAATTATTATCTTTTACAAGATCAACTATCCAACTAGGTTTACCAGTAACTAAAACTCGCCCTGGTAAGCCAACTCCAGGAGAAAATTTATATTGCCAACTTGCTTGCCCAAATTCTTTCAGCTGCTCATCAGGAAGTTGCCAGACTTTCTTACAAGAAAGCTGATTAATAGAAGACTCATAAGACCAACACATCCCTACTTCAAAGTTAAGATTTTCACAAATTATTTGAATGACATTTTCATAAATCTTATCTACTGAACTAGATTCCGCAAGCAGATCAGCAATCTTACACTTCATTTTCATTCTTTGCGAAGCTTGTTTATATTCCCTTTCCTTTATCTCCAATTCTGTAATTCTAGCTTCCATTTCCTGTATCTGTTTTTTAACAAGTTTTGATTTTCCTCGAGACTTACGCAAAGATTCCATATCCACCCCTGATTTTGCTCAAGCTAAAATTTGTTTTTTGCTATTTTAACCTAAAAAACTACACTTTTTAATGTTTAAAGTGATAAATATTTTTGTCACTTATTCTTATTTTATAAGAGGCTATTTTTACATAATACATTACTCTATAATTAAACGTCTAGTTATTACTAGAGTAAATTTTCATATACCTATATAGATTTAGTGCTTGTTTTTTATATAAATTCATTTAGCCTTATAAAAAATTTAATTATTGAAACAAAGATTCAACATAACCAATTTTATAAACCATAAATAATCCAAATAGAAAGCTAAATACACCAGCTAAAGCTCTTACAGTTAGATTTACTCTTGTAAAATATGTTGCTGTAAGATGCATTGGCATACTAACTAAAAAACTCATAATAAGCATTCCACCAATTGAACCTATTCCAAAGACAATAATATAAGCTAAACTCAATAAGGCAGATGATGTAGTTGCAACAACTAATAACATTAAGGCCGCACTTCCTGCCATTCCATGAACCATACCAACAATCATAGGCCGAAGACTAAATTGCCTTTTACTCTTTTCTGGGGTTATTTCTAAATTTTGTTGTTTAGAATTTAATAAATTTGGTTCTTTTTTATTATAGTTAATTAATTTAATTAATGCATTAACCCCTAAGAAAATTAACATTAGCCCAACACAAAATTCTAAGCTATTAGCTACTTTTTCAGTAATTTGAATATGTAAAAGTATTACTATTACACCAGCCACCAGTAATGAAATAGTATGACCAATGCCCCATAAAATTCCAACAAGTGAAGAACTAAGTAAACTCTTGGATTCACTGACTATAGTAGTTACAGCAGCTAAATGATCCGCTTCTAGTGCATGGCGAAGCCCCAAAACAAACCCAAGCCCAATTATGGAAATAATAGAAGCCCAAGCGCTATTGTTTCGCTGACTAAAACTTGCTCCAAAACTAGTAAAATCTGTTTGTTTTAATGTTTCATAACAAATTACACCACCAACTATTGTAATTACTAAAGAACTAAGTACAGGTAATAAATTGACTAAGTTAGGTGAAGATAAAAATGGTTTTCCTAAGAAGTTCTTAGCATAGAGAAATAATAACCCAACTATAGTTAACGACCCAGCTAAGCCCAAACTAAAAGTAAAAACTAACAACAAACCATACCCTACCCTGTGAAGAGAAATAGCTGAAAGCAATACAACTAAAGCAGAGGGACAAGGCAATAACCCACCTGAAACTCCTAAAGCAATAAGATTATTCCAATTAACTATAACATTATCAGATGAAGTTTTTAAATCAAAATAATGAGAATGGTTATGTTCTAAAGTTGCATTAGAGTAACCTAAAAAAATTAAAAGTCTTTTAGCAAAAAGACTTAAGCCAATTCCAATAACTACTGCACCTGAAATTAAGCTAAGGATAGGAAAAATTTGTTCTGGTAAAATGTATTTTGAAGCAAATAATGTTATAAGACCTAATAGAAAAACACCTATAGTATGAGTAATTGTTACAATTAAACCAAGAAATATTGCATGTTTAGCTGTGCCACGAGAACCTACTAAATAAGCTCCAACTATTGTTTTACCATGTCCTGGAGAAAGGGCATGAAAGCTCCCTAAAAGTATTGAAATCAAAATTCCAAATACTATGATTTTAGGACTTAACTCTGGTACAGAAATTAAACTAACAAATCGGTCAGGCTCGGATGTAATAGCTTGTCCATGACGATTTAACAAAGCATGACTACCTTTAGGAGCTAATGTAGCAAATTCACATTTCCCTCTTTGCTCATTAAGTGGAGCTGCAATCATATCTGTAGGATAAAGTTTTAACTCATCAGTAACACTATTACCATAAATTGTACTATTAAATAAACTAATTCCTGTTTGGCTACTAACAAACATTTCACGCCACCCAAGACGACCATTATGATTATGATCTTCAATATCAAGATGATTAGTAAACCCATTATTAGTAAATTTAGCTTGAAAGTGTGATTCTAAACGTAAAGTAGCAAGTCCTCCTGCTCCAGGTAATAAATTTATTTTCTTATCTACTACTTCTAACTGTAAGTAGCTATCATTAACTTTTATAAGAAGGTTTTCAGCAATTTTTTGAGATGTTTGTTGGGCATATATATCAAGTTCATTTACTGAAAGAACCCCATCATTATCTTTATCAATAGTTTGCCTTTCTTGAAATGTAGGGATTTCCGCCATATCTAATATATAAGTAACTTTTAATTGGCTAGAGGTTATATCTAAATGAATAAAGTGGTTAATAGTAAAATTGCCTAATGGATGAGCTAAAACTGTTATAGTGGGAAAGAAAAAGAATATAATTAAGCATAATATAGCTATATATTTTCCTAATAGTTTTTGTACTATAATCATAATGAACTCTTTAGTTCTATCAAGTTTTTTTCAGCTATAGTTGATTGTAATGGATCAAATTTAGGATTCAGGGTTAAAGCTTTTTGAAGATATTCAATTGCTGTCTTTTTATCTTTAGCAGCATTTGCAATCATACCTGCATGATAAAAGAGCTTTGCATCTTTTGTTCCTAAGCGCAAAGCTTCTTTAATAGCTGTTTGTGCTTCAGGTAGTCTACTAGTTTTTAGAGCTGTCCAAGCAACAGCATCTGCACCATAAATATCTTTTCTTATTTCATATTCTTTCTCTGCTTGGGTATAAGCCTCTTCAAGCTTGAGGTCATGATCAGCATAAAAAATAGCTAAATTACGATTATAAAGAACTCCATTTAGCTTGTTTAATTTAGCAATTTGTTCAACTAATGCATACTGTGCATTAGCTTCTTTCTCAAGCCCTGATAGCTTGTAAAGATCTCCTAAAGCAGCTATAAAAATTGGATCAGGAATTATGTCAACTGCTTGTTTATAGTCTTTGATAGCTCCTTGTATATCTCCACGAGCAGCTTTGACTCTACCTAGTGAAGCACAAGAACGAAAGTAATTTGGATAGGTAGTTAATGAATCTTGGTAATAACTTTCTGCTTTGGCATAATCACCTCTAGAAAAAGCTATTTCGCCTAATTGCCAACGTTGCCAAGCAATATTTTCACGAGTAATGTTAGGCATTTTTGAAGCAATAGAAAGAGCTGTAACCAAATGCTTTTGAGCTTCATCAAAGTTTCCATAAAGTAATTCTAAACGTGCTAACCGGGTTTCAATGGCTACGTTACCACTATTTGAGCCATCATTAAGTTTGATCATATTTTTATAAATGGTAGCAGCTTTTTCATAGTTGCCTAACTCTAGATTAGCATCGCCCATTATTTGATAAGGGTAAACTTTACCAGGATCTAGAGTCATTAACTTTTTGGCATGTTCCAAAGCTGAAGTAAAGTTATGTGAAGCATATTCAACTTCAGCCAATAACCCAAGACCACCACTATTATGTTCTTCAGGTAAAACTTTTAAAGAGGCTTCAACAACACGAGTTGCTAGGTCTAAATACTCTACACTACCTGTTTCACGTAAACGCTGAAGATAGCGTCCAGCTAGCAAGTTATAAGAAATCATATCCTCAGGATCATTTTTTATTTTAGCTTCTAGAAAACGTATAGCTTGTTCACTTGTAACAGTGTCATCAAGCATTGGGGTAACTATAGGCAAAGAAGGAGTTTGTCTACTAATATTTTGTTGACTACAAAAACTATTAAGTAAAGCTAGAACTATAAACAATAAAATAGTGGTTTTTTGCTTCATCTCATTAAAAAAAATGGTATGAGAAAAATTTCTCATACCATAGTTTACAGACAATAACTTAACTAAAATTGTGTCCCATCATCTTCTCCTGGTCTAGGAGGTTGATGTGGAAGCGCAAAAAAAGGAAATGTATTCATAAAAGGAACATCATTTTTGTTAACATTGTCACCTAGCGGTTGCAAACTGTTAACAAAAAATAAGATAGTATCAATTACATCATCACCTGGTCGTCGTCCATTGGGGAAGCCAGCAAACCCAGGTGTAGCAAGGTTTTCACCTTCACCTAAGTTATTATTTGGCTTTGAAAGATCAAGTCGTAAGTAGTCCCCATTTTTTGTTACTACTCCACGCACTGCATTAGCAGCAGCATCACTTGTTCTTATAAACCTAAATGTATCAACAAGATCAATATCAAATTTCGAGCTATTTTCAACAGGAGTAGCGTTATACTCATTTTTGCGTTGTAAAGCTAAGATTAAAACAGTGTTAATAACAGGTGTAGCCATACGATCAATTTGTACTAAGGTTTTATCCTTAGCTGTAGTGCCTCCACCAGGGTTATAAGTAACATTTTTGTGGCGAAGTGTTACTCCATTTATACCTACTATATTGCCTGCTGGGCCTCTAAGCATATCGGCAGGAAGCTCAAGTGCAATCATATGAGAGTTAAATCCTGCAAAAGAATCTCTACCTCGTGTAAGATCTGTTTTTGCTGTAGGGTTTCTATCAACTAATTTAATAACATAACGATTAAACCCGACTATATCAAAGAAAAATGGGTCATCTGTCAAACCAGCAAAAAATGAAACTCCACTAGCAGGATCTTTTGTAATTAAAAATGGGTTTGCAGTTGAAACATCATTTACATTACCACGCTGACTTTGAACAGTTGTACGTCCATCAAAAGTACGTCCATCAGGTAATTTAATATGTGCAATTTGTGGGGCACGTCGTGAAAATTGCTCATCAAAAGTAACATCTATAGTTTTATCAGGCTTGGCATCTCCAGTGTTTTCAATTTCAAATCTAAAAGTAACTTCTGAAGAAAAACCTCCAAGATTTAATAATTCGGCAGGAACTACAAACCCTTCTACGTCCATAGCCAAAACTACCTTGGTATTATCAGTAGGATCTAAAAAAGCATAAACATCTGCAATATCAGCTTGTGGATCTGAAGCTACTAGTGGGGCTTCAGCATGATCTGCTGCTTTTATACTAGTTATGTTAGTGTTAGGAATTGACAAAACCAACAACACAAGAATGACAGCAATCATATTTAGAAACTTCTTAAACTTTGAGTTAAACATAATCTAGCCCTCTTAAATATTTTATATAACTAAACTTGTCCTTATAAAAGGTGACATTATTTAGAGAAAATAAATGCTTGTTCTACTTAATTAGCTAAAACAAGCATTTTATGATGTTACTTAGTAGCAATACCTTGTGCTCTTTCACCTACTGGTAAACGTAATGGAGTTGCAAATAAATCTATCAACTTACCAGTTTGTGGATCTATGTGAAGTGTATGTATATAGTTAGTTTCTACAGCAGGGTCATTTTGTGGACATCTGTTAGTAGCTGCTGCAACCACAAAATTAAGGAAATTTTCATCTGGAGAAGCTTCAACTTGTGCAGGTTCACCACATTCTTCAAATTGAACTAATTGTATTTCTTTAGGATTAGCAGGATCTGCTAAATCATAAGCTGATACACTGTTTGACACTTGATTGGTTGTATACATAAATTTACCATCATCTTTCATATAAAACCAACAGACTGTCAAACCACTATTAGGTACAGCACGCAAGAACTTTAACTTACCTGTTTTAACACTATAACTAAAAACACCTACTTCATTCTCAAAAGGAAGACCACAGTAAAGAATATTCTTTGTTTGAGAAAGTCCAAAATTTAATGGGAATGGGAAAGAATGTAAATTTGTTGGTAATATACTTTCTCCTAAACTACGTATATCAAATGGTTTAGTCGCTTTTAATCTACCATCTGGCTGAACAACATAAGGTCTAATAAAACCACCCATAAAGTCATTAACAAAAACAACTTTTCCATCTGCTGTAGCCTGTATTTGAGAAGGAGAAGAACTTTGACCACATACAATACCTTCACCACAAACAGCTGTAGGAAGCATAATCTCTGAGTTAGGAACAGGAGTTAAAGTCCCATTAGCATCCATCTTATAAGACATAATGCTAGCATGTAGTCCTGGTGGTTTAGGATTTCCTGGCGGATCATTTTTATTAAGCACAATTACTGTATCAAAAGCAGCTTCAGTGACACTAACTGGGCTTACACCTGTTTTAAATGGAGAGCCAGGTGCAGGAGTTAAAGTCAACCCATCTTCACTTACATTAAAAACTGAAATATCGTTGGAACCTTGATTACAAACAAACATTCTTGTGCCATCTTCATTAAGAATCAAATCTTTATCTTCTTCATATGGCCCTAAATCAACAGCAGCAAAAATCCCTGTTGGTTTTCTATTAAAACCTACTATATCAAAAGCTCCTTTGCCCCCTGTCGGAACAGGTGAACCAGGCATTTCTGTTTGAGAACCATCAGCATTAGTTCTCATAATTTTTACACCAGCACCTGTAGAAAGGTTGTCCCCTACATAGACAATATTTCCTGGGCCAGCTTTTGGTTTAACTCTAGTTTTATGAGGTACATCTACTATTTGAATATCTTCATTATCATCTGCATCAAACTGATTTATATCAGTATTTTGCTCTACTTGATCAGAACCTTTAGTAGCATGTTTTGATTTATGATTTTGTGCGTAAGATTTTTCAATAGATGTTATAGACAATATAAAAGTCACCATCGTAACCATCACTAAGGATACGAAGATTCTAAATTTCATAAATTATTCTCCTTACTTCTTATTTTTAGAACTAAGAACCAACTTCCCTCTTTAATTGAATACTTATTTAGCTAGTTTCGTACTTACGGATCAATACTCACGAATTACCTTGTACTACAATTATTATACTCATAGTATAATAACGTTACTAAAAAGTCCAGAATACTATACTAATAGTATGTAATATTTTTCAAAATTAAAACTGTATATTATAAGCCAAAAACTTGACTAGATATAGCTAACTATTGTATTTACAGAGAAATAATCAATTTTTTATTATCAAATAAATTATACTAAAAGTATATTTTAATAAACTTATTGTCTAATTATTCTAAGATGATTTTGCAAAATATAAAACTTATAATATATTTATAACACCTATAAATAACCCCTAAAATTGTAGTCCTAGAGATAAAAACATAGGTTTAGTTAGGCCAATACTTATGCCTATAGTTATATTAACTAATACTAACCTTCTATCTAATTTGATGTAGTTGTATTTACTAGAGTTATGGTTTTAAGCAATGCGCTGTTAGGAGTAAATAAATGAAATCTGACAATAAAGAAAATCAACTCAGCCGAAGAGAATTATTAAAAATTTTAGCTGGATTAGGATTGGCAAATGCTTCAGGGGCAGCAATGTGGGGAGCATTAGAGTTGATGATTCCTCCAGCCAATGCTGATATTTGGCAAAAATCAGTATGTCGCTTTTGTGGAACAGGTTGTGGTGTTTTAGTAGGACTTCGCAATGGTCACATTACGGATGTTAGAGGAGATGAACTTGCACACAATAAAGGAGTTATATGTGTTAAAGGTTCTATGCTAAGAGCATTACCTTACTTAAAAGGACGGCTAACAACCCCTAAAATCCGTAAAGATGGGCGTTTAGTTGAGGCTTCTTGGGAAGAAGCAATGTCTTTAGTTGCTCAAAAATTTTCTGAAAACATTAAAGAATCTGGCCCTGATTCAGTTGCTTATTATGGTTCTGGGCAACTCTTTACAGAAGAATCATATACAGCCAACAAGCTTTTCAAAGCAGGTATTCGCACTAATAATGTAGATGGTAATCCTAGATTATGTATGGCTTCAGCAGCTAGCGGTTATGTTCAAGTATATGGAAAAGATGAACCTCCTGGCAGCTATGAAGACATTGATTATGCTGATTGTTTCTTTCTAATAGGGGCAAACCCTTTTGAATGTCATCCGCCTATATTTGAACGTATTCAACAACGCCGTAGAGCCAATAAAAATGTTAAGGTTATTTGTGTAGATCCTCGTAAAACCTTAACAGCAGAACACTCCAACATTCATCTTGCTCCAATACCTGGGACAGATCTTCTATTACTCAACTCAATGGCTTATGTTATGTGTGAGCAAGGTTTAATAGATGCAACTTTTATTGAAAAATACATTAATTTTAATGATGGTAAAGAAATTGTTGATTTAGCAACATTTAAAACTTTTTTAGAAAAATACAAACCAGAAGATGTAGCAGCAGAACTTGGAATTGCTCCTAATGAAATTAGAGAAGTAGCATTTTTATTTGCTCGTTCCAAAGCAACTATGTCCTTATGGACAATGGGAATAAACCAACGTACTCAAGGAACTTTTCTAAATAACATGCTTAATACTTTACACTTAATCACAGGACAATTTGGACGACCTGGAGCAACACCTTTTTCTCTTAGTGGTCAGTGTAATGCTTGTGGTGGAGTTAGAGATACTGGTTCACTAGCTCACTTGCTTCCTTGTGGAAGACAAGTTGCAAACGAAAAACACCGACGAGAAGTTGAAGAACTTTGGGGAGTCCCATTTGGAACTATTTCAGAAAAGCCTGGTCTTGACACCATAAGTCTATTTCGAGCAATGGAAGAAGCAACAGTTAAAGCAGCTCTAGTAATGTGTACTAATCCAGCTCAATCTCTACCATCTTCAGAACGCTATCGTGCTGCAATGGAAAAATGTTTTTTAGTAGTGTCTGAAATTTTTGAAGATAGTGAAACAGCACAAGTAGCAGATGTGCTTCTTCCAGCAGCACTTTGGGTTGAAAAAGAAGGTGTACTAGGACAAAGTGAAAGACGTTATCAACTAGTAGAAAAACTTCTTGATCCACCAGGTCAAGCTCGTAGTGACTTACAAATACTTGTGGATTTAGCTGATCGGCTAGGCCATAAAGATTTAATTAAAGCCAGAACTCCAGAAGATGTTTGGAATGAATGGCGACAATTTTCTAAAAACAGTAAATATAATTTTAGTGGGATCACTTATAACCGTTTGAAAAAAGAACGTGGGCTACAATGGCCTTGTCCAGATGAAACCCATCCTGGAACACCACGCCGTTATGTAGAAGGAATTGATTCTCTAGCTCATAAGGATTCAGGAATTGATTTTTATGGTCAGCCAGATAAACGAGCTATAGTTTTTTTACGTCATTATATTCCCTCACCTGAAAGAGTTTCTCCAGAATATCCTTTTTATCTAACGACTGGACGAGTCTTAGAACAGTGGCATACAGGCACAATGACAGGCAAAGTTGATGAATTGGCTAAAGCAAGTGGTGCTGCAACAGTTGAAATAAATGAGATGGATGCTTGGGATTTTAAAATTAAAAACAGTGACAAAGTTGAACTTAAGAGCCGCTATGGTTCAATTCAAGGAATAGCTAAAGTTACACTTTCTCCTAGACGAGGTGTAATATTTGTACCTTTTTATGATGCAAAACTATTGATAAACAAAATAGTTGCAGACACTGTTGATCCTATTTCAAAAGAACCAGAATTTAAAGTTACATCTATTTCTCTTAAAAAGGTGGAGGGTTAATATGGAATTGGTTCATATTGTAAAAATTGTAGGTACAATACTATGTCTAAGTGGTATTTTTTTGTGCTGGAGAATTACCAAAACTAGCTTTACCAAACTCTCTACAACAGAACAAATCATAGCTGGCAATATTAGTCTTTCAGCTTCTGCTTTCTGGAGATTATTAGCTTTTATAGGAATTGTGCTAGTACCTTTATTAGCAATGACTGTTGCTAACTATCATACTTTTCAAGGAGTTCATGAGGTTGCGGCTTGTGCTCGTTGTCATGTAATGCTTCCAATGGTTAATGACCTAAAAGATCCTGAAAGCAACACTTTAGCTGCTAGACATTTTAAGAATCATTGGATTGTACAAAATCAGTGTTTTGAGTGTCATTCTGATTATGGATTAAGTGGCGATCTAGAATCTAAAATGGAAGGATTTCGTCATTTAGCTAGATATACAACCAGAACTTACCATGAACCTATTAAAATGCGAGGCCGATTTAATAATAATAATTGCCTTAAATGCCATGAAGGAATGCCCAAATTTGAGGCTGTAAAATCTCATAATACTATAAAAGAATTACTTAAGAACAGCTCTATGATGTGTCTGAATTGTCATGGAAAAGCACATCCTTCAAAAGCAGATAGAACACCAGGTTCAGTAAATTATGACAAATTAATGGCGGAGGCAAAATGAGAGAATTATATTTAGAAGCATGGTGTGTTATAAATGCTCTTATAATTACACTTGCTTATACATTATATCCAGGCCCTTATTTTATGGGAGCTTTTACTTTTATTGCCCAACCCTTATTTATATTAGCTATAATTAGCTATATAGTAAAATGCATTAAAGTATTACGAAAAGGTCATATTCTTTAGGAGAAAATAACATATCGACTTATACACTAATGTTTTCCACTCTGTCTTACGTAGACTTTCGGGAAATTGGTGCAGTTTTGGCACAAAAAAATAATAAGTACCAGATTCCCGAAAACTTACACTAAAATAAACAAATCACATATTTTGCAAAATAGAGGGTGTTCAATTCATTGAAAGATATGATATTATAAAAAAAAGACTAGTAAAAGTATGTAACAATGGTGTAAAGTATGGTAAGGAAAATAAAATATCCAAGTGACGTAAGTGACAAAG
>JBDIBI010000005.1:0-350949 GCA_039812885.1 Blastocatellia bacterium | reverse complement strand
TATGCCGTCGCTTCGCGACTCTATTAAATTATAATACCTAGTCCGAGGGCTTAAGCCCTCGGCTACATTTATGTCGCCGCTTTGCGGCTTAAGAATCATCAAATTATTTAGTTTACAGAATAATTATTTTGAGAAAGGTATTTTTGTGCCAAAGCTAGAATATAAAATTAACGACTATTTTTTAAATTTGTTACTAGATGCAGGATTTACTCGTAGACAATCTCAAAAAATTTTTAATTCCTTGTTCTTTTATATTTCAGAATCTTTGTCTACAAATAATGTAGCTCAAATAGAGGGTTTTGGCGATTTTAAGCTTGAAACACAAACTCTAGAAACTTCACCTAACAAACAAGAAAAAGTAGTTAAGTTTTATCCTGCTAGTGCACTTGAATTGTTAGTTAAACAATTTACTCAAACAATTGCTCAAGCTCAAGTTCCTGTTTCTGAAGTTGTTCAACCGCAAAAAGAGGAAATAGTTTCTTCAACTAAAGAGGTAATTTCAGAAGAACCTCAAAATCAACCAACTACTTTATCTGATGAAGATGAAGATTACCCAACTCTTCCAGATATTGAAATTGCTCTACCTTTTGAACGAATAAAACATGAATTAACAGATGAAGAACGTAAAGCAGAATATGATACACATTATAATGTTGGTATCGCTTATAAAGAGATGATGCTTTATGAAATGGCTATTATTGAGCTAAAAATGGCTGCCTCATTGATAGAAAATCACTTAACTGATAGACAAGAAACAATAAAATTTATTCAATGTTGTGAAGTTATTAGCCTTTGCTATAGCGGTTTAGCAAACTATGATGAAGCAGAAAAATGGCTCTTAAAAGGTATAGAACTAACTAAAGAAAAAGAAATTGAGTATAAAGCCTTACGTTATGATCTAGGTCAACTTTATGAAACAACAGGTAGACTTGAACAAGCTACAGAAGCATATTTTGATGTATATGCTTTAGATATAAAATTCCGTCGTGTAGCACAGAAAATACAAGCTCTTCAAAGTCGTTATATTAAGAAAACGCGTGATGAACGTATAGACCAACTTATTCCAGTAGTAATAAGAGGCCGTACTATTGTGGGAGAACGCTTTGAAGAAGAAACTCTTATTGTTAATGTTTCTAGACGTGGAGCAGGACTAAGAAGCACTCAACAACTGCAACCAGATACTTTTCTAGAATTACATTTTGAAAACCCCCATAGAATAAAAATAGCTAAAGTTGTTTGGTGTAAACCTATTACTAACCCTGTTAGCTGTTATCAAGTAGGAGTACTTGTCTATCATGAAACTCCAAAAGAACAAGTAACCTAGTAAGCTAGCTATAGTTAAAAATACATAGAAAGTTATTGTGGTAAATGCTGCTAAAAGTGTATATTCTTTAGCAGTTCTCACCTTCTTTAGAGTTGTCTTTCTAAAAAATCCAAAGGTAAGTTATGACTACAAAAGTAGCAGATCCAATAATTGGACGTACATTGGGAGACTTTCTAGTAAAAGAAAAACTAGGAGAAGGCGGTTTTGGTGCTGTTTACAAAGCACAACAAATAACTCTAGATCGTGAAGCAGTAGTAAAAATCCTTCATATCAAACATAGAAATAATCCAAATTTTATAGAACGATTTAAGAGAGAAGCCCATCTAGCCTCAAGACTAGAACATCCTTATTGTGCATATATTTATTCATTTGGAGCAGAAAGCGATGGACTGCTTTGGCTTGCAATGGAAATGGTTGCAGGCACTCCGCTAAATGAAGTAATTAAATCCCAAGGCCCATTGCCATTAGAACGATTTGTTCCTCTACTAGATAAAATTTGCCAAGTAATTCATACAGCACATGAAGCAGGTATTATTCATCGTGATATTAAACCTGCTAATGTTATGGTTATCTCTAGAGCAGGGCGGCTTTTACCTAAACTCCTAGATTTTGGTATTGCTAAAGGCTTACACCTAGATCCTTCTAGCTCAATAACAGTTAAAACTGATGATTTAAATATTGAAAATACTGACTCTTTTCCAATAACTGATGAAAAGGCTACTAGCCCCAACCCTAATCCCGCTTTTAAAACATCTGAACAATCTTTAGGAGATCAAAAAACAGAAGAATTTGCTGGAAAAACAGGTGTAATAGGCTCACCTCCTTATATGTCTCCAGAACAATGGGGTAGTGGAAGTGATGTAGATACTCGCACTGATATTTATGCTTTAGGTATCACAGCTTATGAAATATTAACCGGGGAAGTTCCCTTTAAAGATTCAGGTTATGCTTTAATGTATGCACATTTGGCAAGACCTCTACCTGCTTTAGGCAAAGGCTTTGCACCTGTGCTTGATAGCATAATTGCTAAAGCTACAGCTAAAAAAGCAGAAGATCGCTATCAAACAGCTTTAGAGTTTGCAAAAGATTTTCGTGAGGCTGCTGGCTTTACTGAACATCAAATAAACCTACCTCAACTAGATGAAATACTTAAAGAAGATTTACTTGCTAATGCTCCAAAACCTATAGCTGACACTGTTGCTAGTCTTGTGGTTTCTCGTAATTCTTATCAATTTAGGGATAGATTATTACTAACATTTCGGGTAGTAGTACATTATATAGGGCTATTAAGCTTAGGGTGTTACTCTGCTACTACTAATAGACAAAGTAATGATTTAATCAATAAATCAGTAAAAAAACTTTACCAAGAAGGTTTGGATGAATCAGGATGGATAGAGCTATCTAGAGAAATTTCTAGGTTATTTGCTAAAAAAAGAGATGCTTTTCCTATTCCAGAAATTGTAGGTCTATTTTTTGCACCAAATAGCGAGCAGTTTAGCCAGTTAACAGAAATTCTAAACAAATTATTGCAACTTCAACATGAAATACATATTAGTGTTTCATTAAGTGAAGAACAATTAATAAAATTACTAGCTGATTTTTTAGCTCAACTTACTAGTTTATTAAGAACTTCAGCTTGGTTATCTGATTATTATTTAGTTTTACCAGAAGATGAACAATCTACAAAATGGATGGGTAGTTCAAAGGAAATTAGCACAATACCAATAAAAACCAATAGTTTAACTAGTGGAAAAGTTGTATTAGTAGATTCTAATGCTCATTTTGTAGTGTCACTTGGTGCACTAGTAAAAATTGCTTCTCCAACACCAGGAGCCGCCCAAGAAGTCTTTTTGCTAGAGCACAAAGGTCGTAGTGGAGCAAAACTTGTATCTTTTCCTGATGGTTTTGAAATAGAAACAGAATCATCTTTACAATGGCTAAAAGACAATTTTTTTACAGATGAACAAAATGCTAAAGGTGATTTACTGGTAGAAAAATCTCCATATTTAGGGCTGACTACCTTTTCTTCAAAGGACTCTGCACTATTTTTTGGACGAGAAAAGGAAACAGAAAACTTTCTAAATCGCTTACGCATTCAACCTCTACTTGCAGTTGTTGGCTCATCAGGAGCAGGAAAAAGCTCTTTTATTCAAGCTGGTGTTATAGCGGGACTTAGCGAAAATTGGCTAGCTTTAACTGTTCGTCCTGGACTTTCTCCTATTACTACATTGGCTAGCAAGCTTTCAAATAAAGGACTTCAGATAGATAGCTTAAAAAATAAGCTACAAGAAAATCCTGCTTATTTAGGTAAAATTTTACGTCAATTTGCTAGGGAACAGAAAAAGAAATTTCTATTGGTTGTGGATCAGTTTGAAGAAATCCTAACACTTTGTTTAGACAAGCAAGAACAACATCTTTATGTAGAAGCAATAGTTTTAGCTGCACGTTCTGAAGAAGATCCTGTTAGAGTTGTACTAACAATGAGGGATGATTTTTTAGTGCGAGCTAAAGAGTTAACTGCTCTAAAAGATAGGCTTAGCCAAGGTTTAGAGATTCTTACTACCCCTGCATCAGCAGAGTTACTAAAAATTCTTACAGAACCTGCACGCCGAGCAGGCTATGAGTTTGAAGATCAAGACTTGCCTATAGAAATTGTAAATGCTTTAGCTGAACAAACTAGTGCATTACCACTTTTAGCCTTTACTGCTGTCAAGCTTTGGGAACAACGAGACATACAATTTAAACAACTTCGTCGCAGAACTTATGAATTAATGGGAGGTGTAGGAGGTGCGCTTGCTCGTCATGCTGAAAGTACAATTCAACAAATGACTCACCAAGAGGAAGCTTTAGTTAAAGAAGCATTTCGCCATTTAGTTACAAATGATGGAACAAGAGCAGTTTTTACTCGTCCAGAACTTATACAATTGCTAGGAAAAAGTCATGATGGTGAAACAGTTTTAGAAAAATTAATCTCAGCCAGACTTTTAGTTGCAACTGAAGGAGAAAACGGTGTTGATCGTATTGAAATAGTTCATGAAGCTTTGCTATCAGCTTGGCCTAGACTGGTTAAATGGCGGCAAGAAATGGCAGAAGGAGCACGTCTTAGAGATCAACTTCGTTCTGCTGCTAGACAATGGCAAGAACGAGGCCGTCAAAAAGGATTGTTATGGCGTGATGAAGTACTAATAGAATATCAGCTTTGGAGAGAACGCTATAAAGGAAAATTAACAGATTTAGAGGAGGATTTTAGCAAAGCAAGCCTTTCAGAAGCAAATCGCAGCAAGCGCATAAAACAAATTTTATTAGCCGCTGCAATGGTTGTTTTAACAGTCAGTTCAGCCATAATGTTTTATCAACATCAACTAACTAAAAAACAACTGCTACAAACCTTAGAACTTTATGAAGAACAAGGTCGCCAAGAAATGTTAAAAGGAAATTTAGATGGTGCGGCTGTTTACTTAAGTGAAGCTTATAGTAATGGAGACAGTGATTTAGCTCTTAGGCATATGCTTGCTGTAGCGCTTTCAAAAGCTGAAAATCGTCTTCCTATTACTCTAACTGGTCATGAAGATGCTGTCACAATGGCAGTTTTTAATCCAGATAACAATCTAGTAGCAACAGCTAGCAAAGACAAAACTGCTAGAATCTGGCAAGTAGCTGATGGAAAACAGCTTTTTTCTCTTAAAGGTCATCAAGATACAGTAGTATCTACTATGTTTAGCCCAGATGGAAAGTTTTTGTTAACGGCAAGTTTAGATAAAACAGCTAAAGTTTGGCAAGTTTCTGATGGTTCTTTATTTGCAACACTTACAGGACATACAGAAGGCTTACAAAAAGCTATATTTAGCCCAGATGGAAAGCAAATCATTACAATTAGTTATGATAAAACAGCTAAGCTTTGGGATGTTAGTTCAAATAAGTTGTTAAATAATCTAGAAGGCCATCAAGGTGCAATTTATGAAGTTTGTTATAGTGGCGATGGAAAACAAGTTATAACAGTTAGTGCAGATAAGACAGTCAAAATTTGGGATAGTAAAACAGGTAAATTAGAAAAGACTTTATCTGATCATGGTGCAAGTGTAGTGAGTGTTAGGTTTAGCCCAGATGGAAAATACTTACTTACAGCAAGCACTGATGCTACAGCAAAGCTCTGGCAAGCTAGTGATGGAAGATTAATTTATACATTAAAAGGCCATGGAGCAGGTGTTACAGATGCTAAATTTAGCCCAGATGGAAAAGAAATTTTAACTACTAGTGCAGATACAAAAGCTTATCTTTGGGAAGTAGCAACAGGTAAATTGTTACATATTCTAGAAGGACACACTGCAAATATTGTTGGTGGGGATTTTAGCTCAGATGGAGAGCTTATTATAACTAGTTCTTATGATAAGACTTTAAGGATTTGGGAAAGATCTTCTGGTAGATTTTTAGTAGTTTTAACAGGACATAGTTCACCTTTAAGAAGCAGTTTTTTTGCCAAAAATAGGGAAAAAATTATTACAGCTAGTGCTGATAAAACAGCTAAAATTTGGCATGTAGGGGAAGAAAATAGATCTCCAGAGGAAATCTTTGCTATTGTCAAAGAAAAAATCCCTATACGCTTGCTAGAAGGCAGGTTAATAGCTCCTAATCAATTGTCAGAATTGTCATTAGTAGAAGAAAAAGTGTCTGCACAAGAAAGTTCTTCAAATCTCTACACAGAAAATCTAGGTAATAATGTAAAGTTAGAAATGGTAAAAATAGAAGCTGGTGAGTTTGAAATGGGTTCATCTACAAAAGAAAAAAATCACTTAAATGATGAACAACAACATACTGTAAAACTCTCAAATGCTTTTTACATAGGCAAATATGAGATAACACAAGCTCAATGGCGTATAGTAGCAGCGCTACCAACCATAAATATTGCTCTTAATTCTGATCCAAGTAAATTTAAGGGGGATAATTTGCCAGTAGAGCAAGTGACTTGGGAAGAAGCTATAGAATTTTGTGAAAGGCTTTCTAAAGCCACAGGTCAAAAATATAGACTTCCAACAGAAGCAGAATGGGAATATGCTGCTAGAGCTGCAAGCAAAAGCGAGTATCCAGAAGCCTTAGATGATGTAGCTTGGTATGATAAAAATTCAGGAAACAGATCTCATAAAGTTGGTCAAAAAAAGCCAAATGCTTGGGGACTTTATGATATTTATGGAAATGTTTATGAATGGTGTCAGGATTGGTATGGTGATTACCCTACAACTAAAGTAGTTGATCCCTCTGGCCCAAGCAGTGGTGCTTTTAGAGTATTTCGTGGAGGTGGTTGGAGTAGCCCTGCTATGATTTGTCGCTCTGCTTTTCGCTATGATATAACACCTGATTCCCGTGTCAGCATTGGCTTAGGCTTTAGAGTAGTAAAGCAGATTAATTAATACTTTACAAAGTACTTAATGCTAATCAAGCTGCTAAGTAAGTTAATAGCATAAGTACTAGTAGGGTTATCACTAGTATAGTTTTAGAATACAATATTGATCCTAGACTTGTAACTTTCGGATCGCTTTAACTTTTTCTTTAGACTGAATTTCCAGTATTTCCGGTAGGAATAACCTGAACAGCCGCATCTTTAACTTCATCTAAGAATCTATTGATAATAGAGCCTTTCCATAAGACGTCCCACCAAGTTCTAGCAGATTGTCCAAAGATAACATGAGTAATACCTTCTTTTTTAGCAAAGTCTATTAACCCATTAGCAGGATGTTTAGTTTTTATCTTTACTACAGTTGCTCCCAATTGTTCAGCCATTAAAATATTATGTTTAAGCTGAGTTGCATCAGTTTGTTTTATTCTAGAAGGATCTTCGCTAGGAGTTTCAACATAAACAGCATACCAAGTAGCTCCTAAACGGCCTGCTATACGGGCTCCGGCGCGAATTAGCTTCTCAGCAGTTTTATTTGAAGACATACAAACCATTACTTTTTCAGGAATTACAGCAGGCTCAAGACCTTCTCTTTCCCTATATTGAGCGGCTTTTGAGCTAACTTCTTCTGCAACTGTTCGTAGTGCTAATTCTCTGAGAGTTGATAAATTTCCCTTTCTAAAAAAATTAGTAAGAGATTGTTCTATCTTTTCAGGTTTATAGATTTTACCCTGTTTTAATCTAGCCCGAAGCTCATCAACTGTTACATCAACGTTTACAACTTCATCAGCACGTCTAAGAAAAGCATCAGGAACAGTTTCTCTAACACGGATTCCTGCTGATGTGGCTACAGCATCGTTAAGTGTTTCTATATGTTGGATATTTATTGCTGTCATCACATGAATATCAGCATCTAGTAAATCCAGCACATCTTCATATCTTTTCTTATTTTTAGAACCAGGAACATTTGTGTGTGCAAGCTCATCTACTAAACACACTTGTGGTTTACGTACTATTATTGCTTCTAAATCCATTTCTTCAAGTACAACATTACGATAATTAATTTTTTTACGTGGTATAACTTCTAGATTCCCTATTTTAGCTTCTGTGTCAGATCTGCTATGAGTTTCAACTATTCCTATAACAATATCAACTCCTTGTTTTTGTAAAAGATGAGCGTCTTCTAGCATTTGATAAGTTTTTCCAACTCCAGGTGCAGCACCAATATAAATACGTAATCTTGCTCTTTGATTGCCTTCTAGTTTAGCTAGCAAAGCTTCAGCATTAGGACGAGAGTTTTCTGTCACAACCCTACTCCTTTCTCTAATTTTCGCAAAGGAGTTGTTGGTAACATAAAACTAAATGTAGTTCCTTGGTTTAGTTTACTTACTACGCTAACTTGCCCATGTTGTTCTTCTACAAGTCGTTTAACAATTGCAAGTCCTAGACCTGTACCTCCTGATGGTTTGCCTTCAATATGCACAAATCGTCCAAAAATATTGGGCAAGTGCTTTTCAGCAATACCTTCTCCTGTATCACTTATAGAAAAAATAACACTTCCTTCTCGTTCTTCTGCTGATATAGTAATTTTCCCACTACGAGGAGTATGACGAATTGCATTAGAAAAAAGATTATCTAGTATTCGAAGAAATGCTTTGCGGTCTGCTAATATAGGTAAACAATCTGGAGATATACTATTTATAATGTCAATATGTTTACATTCTGCTGCTGCTGAATATCTCTCAATTACAGTTCTAGCTAACTCTCTTGGGTTTAGTATTTCTAAATTAAGCTTTAAGGTTTTTGACTCAATTTCTGCTAGTTCCATTAGGTCTTTCATCAGCTCATCTAATTGCTCTGCATCAGCTTGAGCAGAGAGAAGAAATTCTAATTGATGAGAAGTAAATTCTCCTGCATAGCCTTCTACAAGCGAATATAAAGCCATTTGAAGAGACTTAAGAGGTAATTGCATTTTTTGAGAAGCCACGGAAATAAACTCTGTTTTAACTTTATCAACTTCTCTAAGTGCTGTAATATCTTCAAGTAAGCTAACTGCCCCTATTAATTTGCCATCAGAATCACGCATTGGAGTTGTTCTTAAACGGAAACTCTTTTCCTTACCACCTACTTTTATAGAAACAATAGCTGCCTCTCCTTCAGCAACAATTGGACGTTGCAGGGAAATAGCATCCTTTACAGCCATTAAAATTCTATCTCCAGCCCCAAAACCTGAAAGGGTTAAATCAGTAATACTTATATCTTCATCAGGGTTAGTATTAGGTGAATTTTCGTTAAATAGTTCGGTTGCAGCTTGATTTATTTTTGTTATATGGCCTTGGGCGTCAGTAACAATAACAGGCTCATAAATAGAATCTATTACTGCATCAGATTTCTTTTGCTCAGTTAAGATTTTCCAGTAATTCATTTTTTTCATATCCCGTAATTTTGCTGCCATACGGTTAAATTCCTCGGCCAATAAACCAAGTTCATCTTGTGAAGTTACTTCTATATGTTGTTCAAAATCTCCTTGAGCAATTTGTTTAGCAGTTTTGGTGAGTTTAGAAAGAGGTTTAGTTACATAATTTGTAAAAAGCCAGGAAAGAATAAGTGCAAGCAAGATAGATAAACTAGCAATAACGGTTGTAAAGATTTTAGCTTTCCAAGTTTGCTCAAAAGCACGATTATTAGCTGCTACCATTGCTTTTTGGTTAAGACTTAAAAGTTGATCCAACTTATTTTTTAGAGCCACAAATCTTGGTTCAAGCTCTGTAAAATAGATGTTAGTTTCTTGAGCATTACTTTCTTCTGAATTATTTATAAAACTATCAAGCCTCTTTTTATAAGCAGCATATTGTGTTTCTATATCAGCAACAAGAATATCTTCTCCTAGTTCTGTTATGTTGTTTGCAGCAATTTTATACTCTTGTGAAAATTTTTCTGAGTTAGTTGCTAGCTGAAGCTGTGCTTTTTGCTTGTTCTTGGCAAGAAAAAATAATGCAGCAGAATCTTGACGTTCTAAGGCTTCCTTCATATTTTCTGCTGCAATAACACTTTTATAGTTGTTGACAAGGATGGTATCTACTGATTGACCAAGACGACCAAAGTGATAAATACTCCATATACTTATGGTAAAAATAATTACTATTAATACTCCATAACTGATTAGGAGTTTAGTTCTTAAACTGTGCATAAGTTCCGTAAATAAAGCTAATAATTCTAAAAAATCAGTAACTATGCTTAAGAGTAATATTGTTAGGCTCTTATGATAGTTTGCAGCAATATTATTTTTTACAAGTGTATATTAAAGGAGATAAAGAATTCTTAAGGATGTAATAAAGATTTTATAAGGAAGTTAAAATTTTCCAGTTTTTGCTAAGTTTTTAACTGATCTATACAAGAAAAAATAAAATACTATAAATTAAGCAAAAGTTTTTTCTTGATTGCTAAAACTGGTAAACTATATGTATATATGTATATACTTCAGTATATATAGGATGTTAAGATAACTAAGTAATCAAACCGAGGTTGTTAGAGCTAATATAGGTTTTTTAGAAAAGCTATGTTAAAGTTCTAAAATTATCATTTAACACAAAACTTTTGCAAGAACTCCACCACATTAATTATTTCAATAATTATGTTGCTTGCTAGTAAGTTTTTGCCACATTAAATTAATAAGAATTTAGTTAAATGGAGGAAAAAGTGACATTTAGAAGTAAATTGCTTAAAGGAGTTTGTTTAGCTTTCTTAATTGCATCATCAGCTTTATCAGTTTTTGCTCAATCTGAAGGGTCTACAGCAGCTACTATAACAGGACGTGTAGCCGATGAGACTGAGCGAGCTGTTGGTGGAGCTCATGTTACAGTAAAAAATCTTAATACAAATTTAGTGCGAGAAAGTATTTCTAATGAAGATGGTTCTATATTTATTCCTCAGCTATCTCCAGGAACTTATGAGATTACAATAGAAGCAGATGGTTTTACAAAAGCCACTTTGCGTCAAGAGATTTTGCTTGGAACAGCATCTCTTTGTAATTTTGTGTTAAAAGTTTCTGGAAAAGATATAACAGTTGAAGTTGTAGGAGAAAATAAAGCTAATTTAAACAAGACAGAAGATTCAATTAATATATCTCGTCAAAGCATTGAGTCTTTACCAATTAACCGACGGGATTTCTTAGATTTTACGCTTACATCTTCTAGAGTAGTAACAGATCGTCTTCCTGCTCAAGGTGTTGCAGAAACATCTAGGTTATCTTTTAATGCTCAATCAGCTAGATTTAATAACATAACCATTGATGGATTAAGTAATAATGATATTACTAGTGGATCTGTAAGAGCCACTTTTAGTCAAGAAGCAGTACAAGAATTTCAAATTATATCTGATACTTCTTCAGCAGAATTTGGTCGTTCTTTAGGTGGTATTGTTAATATTGTTACTCGTGGTGGAGGCAATGATTATCATGGCAGCCTGTTTTTACTTAATCGCAATGATAAAACTAGTGCAAGAGATGCATTTGTTAGTTTTAAGCCGCCTTATTCTCAGTACCAATTTGGAGCAGTAGTTAGTGGGCCAATAAAAAAAGAAAAAGCTTTTTTCTTTTTAGGGTTTGAACGCTTAACAATAAGACAAAATAATATTGTTACTATTAAAGATGATGCTATTCAAGCGGTTCGTAATATAGGCATTCCAGCTAACAATGGCCCAGTCCCTTTTGGCATTGGTAAAACAACAGTTTTAACTAGAGTAGATGCACAATTAACACCAAATGACACCATATATGGCCGATATAATTATGGTGGTGTTTATGATGGTCAGTATGAGCCTTTTGGAGATCGTACTTCTGAAACTAATGGAGCAACAGAAAGATTACGAGATAATTCTATTGCTCTTAATAATGTTTATATTAATGCTGGAAAACGATTAGTTAATGAAACTAGATTTCTTTATAGCCGTCGTAAACAAAGTGTTATTCCTATAGTAGAAGGCCCTGCATTTGGATTATCTACACCTGATGGAATATCTATTTTTGGTCAAAATTTCTTTACTCCACAAATTCGTGATGAACGTATTTATCAGTTTGCTAACATAACCTCTTTAGAAAGAGGACTTAATCATATTAAATTAGGTATTGACTATAATTACATTAACGCCCCTACAAATGATTCCTTGTTTTCTTTTACTAATAGTGGAGCAGGTCTTTTTAGTGCAATTGATTTTGGAGCATTGACAGGAATGCCTAATTTGCCCGTGCTTAGTGGGATACAAGCTCTTGATCCTTCCTCAAGAACTCCAACACAAAGATCTTTTCTAATGCTACTTTCTAATATAGCACCTGTTTTAGTTCCAGGGTTTCCAGCAAAAGTTCCTTTAGCCGATTTATCACTACCTCTAATTTATGCACAAGGTTTTGGTAAAATAGATCCTAATGCTCCTGTTACACTGTTTTCTACTTTTGTACAAGATGATATTAAGCTTAAGCCTAATCTGCTTATAAAAGCCGGACTTCGATATGATATTAATCGCTTAAAATTTAGCCCTGATAATAATGGTAACTTCAGCCCTAGGTTAGGTATAGCATATCGACCAACTTTTACTAATAAACTTAACCTTAGAGCTTCTTATGGCTTATTTTTTGGTACTCCTTTGATTGGGCCAGCCGTCTTAGCTGGAAGTAGCCAGTCAGGAAACTTTGTTTTTCCAACCTTTTTCTTTCCTCAATCAATACTTGTTTTTGCTCAACCTAATCACCGAATTGATGATATTAACAACTTGCCTAAAGGCGTTAGTATTGTTCCACAAGAAGCAAGAACTTTTCAGTTTGACCCAAATACACGCAATAGCTATACACAACAACTTAGTGCAGGCTTTGATTATTTGCTTGAAAGAAAAACAGTTGTTGGTGTTAGCTATAACTATGTTAGAGGAATTAAATTAGTAACTGCTCGCCGTATTAATCCAGTAGTTAGACCAACTGGCAATGTTATTACTAGTATGATTACTGGTCGTGTTGATACAACTAAAGGAGATGTTACAGAATTTGAATCTGCTTTTGATAGTTACTATCATGGTTTAACTATAAACCTTGTTCGTAATTTTAGTGAAAACTTTGGGATTTTTGCTTCTTATACATTGTCAAAATCTATTGATAACACCTTTGATGTACGTACAGATACAGCAGATTCTCCTGTAAATCCGCTTCGCCCTGGGGATGAACGTGCATTGTCAATTCAGGATGTAAGAAACCGTTTTGTTCTATCTGCAAATCTGAAACTAAACTACACTAAAAACCTCTTACTAAGAGATTTTCAAATAGCTACTATAACCACTATAGAATCAGGAAGACCATATAACTTAACAGCAGGTGTAGACTTAAACCAAGATGGAGATAATGGTACAGGAGATCGTCCTGCTGGTATAGGTCGTAATACTGGTATTACACCAGGCTTTAGTAGTGTAGATATGCGACTATCTCGTAGTTTTAAATTTAAGGAAAGATATCAAATATTAGGCTTTGTTGAAGTGTTTAACTTATTTAATAAATTTAACCTTAGCAAGTTTAATACTGTGTTCCCACCAGATGCTCAAGGGAATTTTAACTTGCCTTCACAAGAGGGAGGCCGATTTACTGTTCCAAAAGATCGCTATCAAGGTGCATTTGCTCCACGCCAAATGCAGATTGGCTTTAAGCTTTCATTTTAATCATTTGATTTGACCTTTGCAGAAAAAAATTACCGAAGAATCCATTTGGATTCTTCGGTATACGACATCACTTTTTACGCTTTTCGGTTTTAGCTTCAAGTGATTTATAGAACATTATTTACGGAGTAACACTGTTTTTACTTCTAGGAGTGCCATTAATTACCAAACCACCACTGTCTGTCCCATTACGTTTAGTTCCACTGTTTGATTTCCAATTAGAAGCTAAGTCTCCAGAAACACTAGCACTTACTCTTTCCATAGTGTGATGTGCTGTAGTGTTATCACCAGCAAACCATGCTCCACCTGTAGAGTTTACTAAATCAACCGTTTTTCCTGTAGCATCTTGCAAATCTAACTTGTTGCCTGTATTGGTTAGAATTAAGTTACTTACTAAGAGATCTGCTGTTACTGAAGTTACTGTTTGAGTACGTTCTACTAAGAAATATCCACCAGCAGGAATTGACCCTGATAAGTTATAAATACGTGTACCACCATCACTAACAATTCTCCAACCAGTTAGTGAAACAGTGCTGCTAGTTGGGTTATAAAGCTCAATCCATTCATCATTTGTGTTTGAGGCTGAACCAGACCAAGCAATTTCATTGATTACTACATGTAAGTTTGATTGAACTATAATTGTGGCTGAAACACTGCGTGTTAAACTTGGGCTTCCACCTGTTCCAGTAATTGTAAAATTGTAAGTTCCAGGTGTTGTACTAGCTGCAACTGCAGTTGTTAAGGTTGTTGAGTTACCTGTTGTTGGATTAGTGCTAAAACTAGCTGTAACTCCTGTAGGCAAACCACTTGCAGATAATGTTACTGCTGAACTAAAACCATTTAAGCGATTAACACTTACAGTGTAAGAAGTTGAGTTACCTGCTGTTACAGTTTGAGATGTTGGTGAAGTAGAAAGTGTGAAATCTGGGGCTGGTGCTAATTTAACCAATGTAACAGATGTAGTGCGAGTTAAGCTTGGGCTTCCACCTGTAGCCGTTATAGTTAAAGGATAAGTACCAGTAGCTGTTGTTGCTGCAACAGTTAGACTTAAGGTTGAACTGTTAGTGGTTGTTGAAGCAGGGGTAAATGTAGCTGTTACACCACTAGGAAGACCACTTACAGAAAAGTTTACTGAAGAAGTAAAGTTGTTTAATCTAGATATATTTACAGTATAAGAAGTTGTTGCACCAGTATCAGGAACACTTTGAGATGCAGGAGTTGCTGCAATTGAGAAATTTGGCTGATTGGTTTGTCCTTTAGTTACACCATCTGTTGGAAATGTAGCATTATAACCAGTTGTGGTAGTGATTGTGTAGGTTGAACCATCAGTGCTAAATGTAATATCTCCACCAACTTTAACTTTAGGACTTGTACCACCATTGCCTGCTTCAGTTTGCAAAATGTTGACAACAGTACTAGATGCAGTATAACGATCTAAAACATCTTGTGATGGATGTCCGTAAGTATTACCATTACCTGTTGATATAACTACATGTTGTGGTTTAAGCATATCAATCCAGGTTTGGTTACTAGAAGTACTAGAACCATGATGATTTGCATGCACAACATCTACATCACCTACATAAGCAGCAACTTTAGATTCTATATCTGCCTTAGTAGTATTATTAAATGGGCTAATTCCACCACCAGTTAGGTCTGAAGAAACGATATAGTCAAAAGTACCATAACGGATAACTAAAGAAATCGAGTGAGAGTTTTCGTCATCTGCACCACTAGAATCTGAAGTGCTAACTGTACCATTAGGAGTTTGACCGTTAACAGCCACACATTCTGCTGTGACTCCACCACCAAGATCTATAATTTGTCCAAGTGTAATAGTTTTTCTTTTTGATCCAACAGCAGCAGCATAATCATTAAAAGCTGTAGAAGCATAGCTAGCACCACGATCATAACTAGCGGTTGTAAGTGTAATGCCTGTTGCAAGTAGTTCATCTATTGAACCAATATGATCTGCGTGATAATGTCCAGCTACAAAGTAATCAAGCGTTGTTAAATGGTTAGCATCAAAGACTTGGCGGAGTTTTGCGCCATTATTTGTTAAAGCAGCATCAAAAAGTAAAGTTTTTCCGGTTGGTCCAATTATTAAAGTTGCATCGCTTTGACCAACATCTATATGAATAATCTTAAGTTGTTGTGCTAAAGTAGCATATACGGGGGATAAGCTAATAATAAATATTAGAGTAGCTAATAAGCGTAAACAAAATTTTTGCATTAAGTAATAACTCCTATCAAAAGCGTGTTGTAAGTAAGACAAGCCTGTTTTTATATTTTTGATTTCTTGAAATTATTTGAGTTTTGATTTCTAAAGTTTACTAATACAAAAGATATGCCAAGTTTTTAAGGTTAAAACTAGATGCAAAAATGAGTGTAAGCAGAATCAATATTTATCTATAAGCTCTTTTGCTACTAGGATCTATAGCAAAAGTGAAAAATTTTTTGATAAAGTAACAAAAACTAAGTAGGCAAATATAAATTGTTCACTGACTGAGCAACTAATCACTGACTGAGCAACTGCTCACTAACTGAGCAAATAAAATATAGATGGTTAAAGGGATGACAAATTACTGGTCAACTAGTGAGGGCAGTTCCAAATACTTAATGCTAGAAAAAACAATTCTAGCAAGTTTAAAAGAAGAATCCGAAACTAATGAAATTGATTTACAGAAAATAGGTGAACTTCTAAAAGATGATACTGTTATAGCAGAAGATGTTTTGGAAAGAGTAGCTGAAAAGCTTGAAAATGTTGGGCGTTATGAAGAAGCACTAGATTTATTACCTAACAATTTATTAAAACGAGCTGATTCTCTAGACTCAAAGCTACTTGCTCGTTTATGGTATCGCTTAGCTAGTCTTAATCGTTGGCTTGGAAATACTGCACGTGCTATTTGGTGTGCAACTCATAGCCTCAATATTTACAAAGAATTAAGAGATACTACAGCTTTAGGAAAAACACATGCTTTGATAGGCTATTGTTATTGGATGATAGATGAATATGCAATAGCCTATGAGCATTTAGTAGCAGCTAAAGACTTTCAAGAACAAGCCAATGAAATTAGAGCATTAGCTCAAACGGTTTGGAATTTAGCAATAGTTCATCATATGGAAGGGCGGCTTGAAGAAGCTAGGGAAGAATGTGAAAGAGGATTAGAGTTATTAAAAGAGCTTGAATTTTATACCCTAGCAGATCATTTAATTATAGGTAAACTCTACAATACACTTGCTTTAGTAGAACTTGATGAAGGTCGTAGTAAAAGAGCAGTAGAAAATTGCCAACAAGCTATCACTCATTGGATAGAGTCTAAAGATAAAAGTCTAATTGCGCTTGGATATGCAAATTTAGCAACCGGTCAAATTGACATAGGTGAGTGGCTTCAAGCTGAAGATGGTTTATTAAAGGCTAAAGAGCTGGTTCAAGATAAAAATCACCAAACAGAATGCCTCATTTTACAAATTTTTTGTTTACTCTACACTCGTCAAGGAAAGCTTTCTGAAGCTGAGATTGCTGCTAAACGAAGTATTGAGTTAGCTTCAAAGTCTAAACTTAAAGCAGCAGAAGCTTCAGGTTGGAAAGTATTAGGGGATCTTTTTTTAGATCAAGGGAAGATTAAAGATGCAATAAGCCATTTTCGCTATAGCTTAAGAATAAACTCAAGGCTTGGTCGTGAAGTTGAGCTTCCATTTCTTTACCTAAGACTAGTTGAAGCCTACTTAGCTATGTTTGATATTGATATGGCTAGCGAGGCTTTAACAAAAGCACATGAAAGACCAAGTGTTCAGTCTCAGCTATATTTCAATGCCAATGTAGCTAAACTAAAAGGCAAATTGCTAATAGCCAATGATGAAATAGCTGAAGGGATTTCTTACTTAGCAAAAAGCATCTCTCTTTTTGAATCAATGGAATTTCCTTATGATGCTGCTTGTAGCCATCTTGAGCTTGGAATTGTGATGGCTAGAGGGCGAGAGCGTCAAGCTCCTTTTCACCTAGAGACAGCATTAACTATTTTTACTAGCCTTGGAGCTGAACTTAAACGTTCAAAGGCAGAAGAGGCTATTAATAAACTAAGAAAAGTCTATGCTCCAAAAACTTTAGCTCACTCAATGACTTCTGAGCATGTTGTTGTGCTTGAACGAATTAGTGCTGCTGCTACTTCTCATGAACATTTGCTTAGTGAACTGGCTATGTTGGTTCATCAGCATGGACGTGTTGCTGTAGCAGTTTTTGAACTAGTTGCAAATGAGTTTAAAACTCTTATAAGTTATGGTTTTTATAAACAAGAGCTAGAAACTGCTCGTAAACATTTGTATTTATATGCACATACTAATAAGACATTGCCAGCAAATACTATTGTAAAAGTCTTAACAGATACTACATCTGAAAATGAATCTGATTGTCAAAGAGTTTTTTGGCTTTATTTAACAGGAACAGAACCTAAATTTTTTCCTGGAATAGAGTCTTTAGATTCAATAATTAAAGTTTCAAAAATGGGCTTAGAAATATGTCGGTTGCGCTCTTTGGTTAAGGCTGCTAGACGAACTGTAAACCGTTTTGTTACAGGTAGTCATTTGACTGTAATGGGAATGATTTGTCAATCTGCATCAATGCAACAAGTCTTAGCTCAAATTCAAAAAGTACGTTCATCAAATGCCACAATTCTTATTACCGGTGAGTCTGGAGTTGGTAAAGAACTTGTAGCCCGTGCAATACATTCAACTAGTCCTAGGCACATGCGCTCATTTATTCCTTTTAATTGTGCCGCTATTGCTCCTGAACTTGTTGAAAGTAGGCTTTTTGGACATACCAAGGGCGCGTTTACTGGAGCAGACAAAGACACTTCTGGAGTTATTAGAGCTGCTAGTGGTGGAACGCTTTTTCTTGATGAGATTGGGGAATTAGCTATTTCAGTTCAACCTAAACTACTTAGGTTTCTTCAGGAAAGAGAAATTCATGCAATAGGAGATAATCACCCAATTCGTGTAGATGTGCGCATTGTAGCTGCTACAAATCGCGATTTGACAAAACAAGTAGAACTAGGCTTGTTTCGTGAGGATTTATACCATAGATTAAATGTTATTAAAATCCATATTCCTCCGCTTAGAGAAAGGGTAGAAGATATTTCTCTACTTGCTAGATTTTTCTTGTCTGAAGCATCAAAAAAAGAAAATAAGTCAGTGGTTTTTTCTGAAGCTGCTCTAGAAATGTTGTCTTCCTATAACTGGCCTGGAAATGTAAGACAGCTAAAAAATGAAATAGAAAGAGCTGTGATTATGGCTGAACCAGATTCAGTATTGATGCCAGAAGATTTTTCTTTGGATATTAAGAAGATTCCTTCCACATTAAATAAACAACCTGCACTATCTATCATTAAACCGCTTTCAGAAGCTATTGAAGAGACTGAACAAAAAGTAATTTCCGATGCATTAATTCAATATGATGGCAATATTTCAAAAGTTGCTCGTGAGTTAAAAATTTCCCGTAATGGATTAATATTAAAATGTAAGCGCTTAGGATTAAACTATAAGGGGTAGGATTAGGTGATTTATGATAAACACTTCTATAATTGAGCATCAAGGCGCACAACTCTCTTATCAAGTCCAAGGACAAGGGGTTCCAGTAGTTTTTATTCAAGGGGTTGGAGTTTGTGGAAGTGGTTGGAAACCACAAATAGACACATTAGCTAATCACTATAGCTGTTTGTCTTTTGATAACCGAGGTATAGGTGCTAGTCAACTTTCTTCTACAAATTCAAAGCTTACTATTGAGCAAATGGCACAAGATACATTAGCTTTAATGAATGCTCAAGGATGGGAATCTGCTCATATTGTTGGGCATTCAATGGGAGGTGTAATTGCTCTAGAACTTGCATTAAGTAACCCTAAACGAGTAAAAAGCCTAGCATTACTCTGCACCTTTTCTAAGGGAAGTGATGCAACAAAGTTATCTACCTCTATGCTTTGGATTGGGATGCGTACTAGAATAGGTACACGTCGAATGCGTAGACATGCTTTTTTAGAAATAGTAATGCCTTCAGATCTGCTAGCCAAAGAAAATAAAGATGAATTGGCCAATAAATTAGAACCTATCTTTGGACATGATTTGGCTGAGCAACCTCCAATAGTTATGAAACAACTCTCAGCAATGAGAAGCTATGATGCTACATCTAGGTTAAATCAATTGTCAGGTTTTGCCACTTTAGTAGTATCAGCAGAACATGACCTTATTTCACCCCCGCTAATAGGTCGGGCAATAGCTAAAGCAATTACTGGATCTAGTTATGTTGAGTTTCCTAAAGCTGCACATGGTGTTCCAATACATTCTGCTGATAAGATTAATGCTTTGTTGTTAGAACATTTCTCAAAAGCTGATAAAAACAAAATCTAATGCTAAACTATTGCATATAAAGATAATGGTAGGAACTTTTTTATTTTAGCTCAACTAAAGCAATAGCATTTGGAAAGCCTATAGAACCAGTAGGGAAAGGTGATCCAGAAATTGGACTTATAAATCCATTTTGGCTTACGCTATATACACTAATATCTCTTGTACCAGCAAAACCACCGTTAGCAACAAATAAAAGAGTTCCTTTTTTATTCATTACCATAGATGCTGGGCCTTGACCATCTGTGGTGATTGGCGATCCACTTATAGCTTTAAGCGATCCATCTGCATTACTAGAAAAAACAGTAATTGTAGAAGTACTATTATTACTAGCATAAACAAATTGCCCATTTGGCGAAGTCGCTACACCAAGAGGTTTTTCTCCATCTGTAAAGTATGGTTGATTAGGTAAAAGACTAAGCGCCCCATTACTTAGATTTATATTAAAACCACCTATGCTACTATTTCCTAATTCTGCAACATAAAGCCTAGAAGTTTTAGCATTTAGTGATAGACTGTAATTAGATAGCCCTAAGCTAGCTACATCATTAACTAAACGTAAGCGATTAGCTGAATCAACAGAATAAACTCCTATACTATGGCTGAATTGATGGCTAGAGAAGAGTATTGTTCCATCAGTATTTAAGATTAAATCTGTAGGGCCATTTCCACCGCGAAAAGGTGAGCCAACAATAGGACGAGCTACACTATTATTATCTAAAGCAAAAGCAGAAACAGTATCAGAGTTTGTATTAGCAACAAATACTTGTGAGCCTGTTCTGTTACAGGCTACGCTAGCTGGGAAACTCCCTCCAGTTTGTACAGGATTTCCAGGAAGTAGAGTTAGTGAGCCATTAGAGTTTATTTTGAAAGTTGATAGAGTGTTGTCTACATTATTTGTAGCAAAAAGAAGTTTGCCTTTACGACTAATACAAAGCCCACCTAAAGCAGCTTTTTTTCCTCCTAAACCGCCTGTGAGAAAAGGTGATCCAGGTACGGTTTGCAGACGGCCATCTTGAGAAACACTAAAGGCACTAATACTATTTTCAAAGTCATTGTTATTGACATAAAGGAATGGGCGATTAGCAAAATTATCTGCTAAAGGCAAAACAGAAGTATTAGCAGCCTGCGAGGCTGCCAATACTAAAATGAAAGCAAAGAGAGTGAGTATGATTCGCATTTACTCAACTATTGAACAAATTCTACATTAACTTCGTGAGGAATGATACCTGCTTTATGACCTTCTTTAAGGAGAAGTTTAACCGCTTCACGTCCAGCTTCCCCGTAATCTAAAGTTAGTTCATTTACATACATTCCAACAAATTTATCGGCTAGACTTTCTTCCATATCACGAGCAAACTGTAAGGCATAGGCTAGCGCATCTTTGCGATGATCTAAAGCATATTGAATGCTTGCTTTTAGCAAATCACTTATACGCTTGCGAAGTTCTGGAGCAAAGTCTCTACGAATAACATTTCCACCTAATGGTAGTGGTAAACCTGTTTTCTCACACCACCACTCACCAAGATCTACAATTTTATGCAACCCTGCTTTTTGATAGGTGAGCTGACCTTCGTGAATGATTAATCCTGCATCAACTTTACCAGAGGCTACTGTATCAATGATCTGATCAAATGCAACTACTTCATATTCAAACTCTGGAACTAATAGCTTTAACGCTAAAAATGCTGTAGTCATTGTGCCAGGTACAGCAATTTTTTGAGTTTTTAGGTCTGATAAGGTCAAAGGACTACGAGCAATAACCATTGGGCCATAGCGTTCACCCATGCTAGCACCAGAAGGTAGTAGCACGTATTTATCAGCTAAATAAGCATAAGCATGAAAAGATACAGCAGTAACGTCATATTCAACATTAAATGCTGAACGGTTTAAACTCTCAATATCTCTTAACACATGAGTAAATTTAAGATCGCCTGTGTCTAACTTATCATTAGCTAAAGCATAAAACATAAATGCATCATCAGAATCAGGGCTATGAGCAACTTTTATTTCCATTAATTTATCACCTTGTTTTTAAACTACCATTGCTTCAATAGGGTTGTAGAGTGTGTCTCTTTCAACTGCTTGAAAGCCTGCTTCTTTAATTAAATTGGTTATTTCATTACGAGAAGCTTCTCTTTCTGAAACTTGACCGGCTGCGTAAGTAATACGCTCTTCCATTACTGTCCCATCCATATCATTAGCCCCATAATGTAATGCTACTTGAGCTAAATGCTTACCTAACATTACCCAATAAGCTTTAATATGGTCAAAATTATCTAGCATAAGTCTGGATACAGCTACAACTTTAAGACTGTCAACTCCTGATGGGCCAGGCAAATGAGACAATTCTGTATCTTTAGGGTGGAATGCTAAAGGAATAAAACACTGAAATCCACCAGTCTCATCTTGTATTTCTCTAAGACGGATTAAGTGATCTACTCGATGAGAATAATTTTCTATATGCCCATAAAGCATTGTGGCATTTGAGCGAATTCCTGCTTTATGTACTTTGCGGGAAAGATCAATCCAACGTTTAGCAGATGTTTTATGCTTACAAATTTGCTTACGTATATCTTCTTGGAAGATTTCTGCTCCACCACCAGGACAAGAATCTAAGCCAGCTTCACGAAGTTTTTCAATTACATATTCATCTGAAGTATGAGTTATACGTTTGAAATGATCTAATTCAACCATAGTAAAAGCTTTTAAGTGTAAACTTGGATAAGCTTTTTTGATAGAGGATAAAATATCTAGATAGTAATCAAACTTAAGTGTAGGGTGAAGTCCTCCAACAATATGAACTTCTGTTGCCCCAGCATGATAGGCTTGACCAGCCATTTCTGTACATTGTTCAGGAGTGAAAGTATAAGCACCTTCTTGGCCTGGTTTACGGTAAAAAGCACAAAAAGTGCAATCCCAATAACAGACATTAGTAGGGTTTAAGTGGCGGTTTATATTATAGTAAGTAACATTACCATGACGGCGACGACGAACTATATTGGCTAATCTGCCTAAGGTTGGTAAATCATCAGTTTCAAATAGCTTAACTCCATCTTCAAAACTTAAGCGCTCCCCAGCTAACACCTTTTCTTCAATATCCATCAAGTTATTTTTATCATTAAACATAAGTTATTCCTAAACAGTTAGATTGCTATGTTGTTATTTTAGGAGTGGTAGGCAAGAATCTCAAGCCAGCCTAGCTATATTGCTTGCTAGAAAACTTTTTTCAGAGATAATCTTTTCTTTTGTTGTTTTAGCAATGAACTTTTTTTCAAAAGAGTTTGTAATATAGTTATTTTTAGCATATTGGTTGAGAGGCAATGGTTTTGATGAGCTTAGGAGACATTTATCTTTCTGGAACAGTTATAAATAATCGCTATGAAATAGTTAAACGGCTTGGTAAAGGCGCTACTAGTAGAGTTTATTTAGTTCGTGATTTGCATATGGATGGGGCTTTACTAGCACTAAAACAAATGACAGTGGATTTTATTGACTATGAACAATATCTCAAAGCAATGGAAGATTTTAACCGTGAAGCAGATATATTATCTAAACTTGAACATTCATCAATTCCTACTCTTCATGATTACTTTTTATCTGATGGCAACTTTATTTTGGTGATGCAGTATGTTGAAGGCAATAATCTACAAGAGAAACTAAGCCAATCTCCAATGCAGTGGCTAGAGGAAAAACAAGTAACTGAATGGGGTATTCAACTTTGTGATACGCTTGATTACTTACATCACCTAACCCCACCAATTATATATAGAGACTTAAAACCAGCTAACATTATATTTAATGAAAAACTTCAAAAAATTTTTTTAATAGATTTTGGGATTGCAAGATTTATCAAAACTTCTGTTAGTTTTGTTACTGCTATTGGTACTTTTGGTTATGCACCTCCAGAGCTTTGTGCTGGCAAAGTTGAACCAGCCTCCGATATATATTCATTAGGCGCAACTATGTATCACTTACTGACAGGTATAGTTCCAGAAATCCTTGAGGCAAGATTTAATTTTGGACTAAGAATATTACCTAAAAGAATTAACGGGGGCATTTCTGTTGAAATGGAAAGTATTCTAGTTAAAGCCCTTGCAGGTGTACCAGGAAATAGATTTCCTTCAGCTAAAGCAATGAAACTAGAACTAGAAAATCATTTAAGTAACCTTATTAGTAATAACGTAAATATTGAGCATATAAACAGCACTTTAAAATATCCACCTGAGGAATGGATTTACAAAAGCGAAAATCAACCTGTATCACAGAATGGAAGGATTAAAATTTACCATAAAAAGAAAAAAATCTCAGAGCTTTGTATTACAGGTTCTAGCTATTTAATTGGTAGGCAAGATGTGGTAAAAAAACAAACACCTGACCTAGACCTCTCTATAATAGACAAGTCAGGCAGAATTTCTAGACAACATGCTAGAATATTGAAATTAACCAATGATTATTATTTTGAAGATACTGGAAGCACTCATGGTAGTTCCTTAAATGGAGAAAAACTTACTCCATATGAGCGTCGTTTGCTACGTTGTGGAGATAGAATTGGCCTAGGCGAAACTATAATTGAATTTATTCTTGAAAAAGGCACAGACTATATTGGTGGTTAATAGAAAATAAGGCTTTTTTAGCTTGTCGTTGCGAATTATATACGAAATAATTGTATAGATCTCAAAATTCTTAGAGTTTTGGTTTAACAATATAAGTTTATTTTATTCAAAATAATGTAGATAGCGTTTTTTTGGTAAGAGCCCTCTATCAGAAAGCGAAAAAACTTGCTAAATTGTGTTCCACAAAGAGGAATTGAAATTAATCATTAAAAACCTATACAAAATTTTGTTGTAGGAAAAAGCATCTAATGGATGTAAAATAAGCATCAAACCTCTTAAACCCAAATAAAAATTCACCAAAATAATAAAGCCTTTAACAATGGCAAATGTGCCAATAAATATTTTTAGGGGAATAGCAAGATGTTGTCAAAAGTATTTTCTAAATGGCCAAATCTATTAGGTAATAAAGTAAAAGTCGTTGCATTAGGGAGCATATTATTAACTAGCTCTTTTATCCCAATTTATGGACAGACTGTTAAAACTGAAGAGCAAAATAAAGAACAAAATGTGGCCATTCATGTGGATGACTCATCTATACCAACTACCACAGAACCTACTAGAAGTAGAACTTCAGAGAAAAAATCTTTTGAAAAATACATATTAGATAAGCTAACAGAAGCTCAAAAGATATTGGCTAAAGAATGTGATATAGATAATGATACTGTAGGTATTTCTCTGTTAGAACGTCAAAGTGGCGAAATTTATTTTGCTAAAATGCTCAAAACTAACTTTATTACTCGCGATTACCAAGAGAATTTTACTTTATCAAACGATTCAGAAGTTACAGTTCATATAGATCAACCCAACTTTATAAACACCAAAGTCAGTGTAGAGTCTAAAGATGGTGAATATATCCCTTTAATGGTTAAGTATCCAATTATTAGAGGTGGAGCATTTAAGGAGATGGGCTATTACACTCCTGCTCATCGCGTTTTGCAAAAATATGGTTTTGCTAAACTTGGAAATGATTATATAGACAAGGTTTTAAATGCTGCAAATAAAAATTTAAAATGTAAAAATTTAGATGTTCCTGATAAAGTATTTAATCTAGCAAAATCCTTATGTATTGTTGAGCATATAGATCATGGACGTTTCCGTACAGAGGATAAAGATGCTTTATTTAATGAGGTTCGTACTCTTTATGCTCTTAATAAAGCAAACACCTACCGTTATGCTGTTAGCAGTGCTGGAGCAGGCGGAATGGTTCAAATGATTCCTAGAACTTATAAAGAAATTCAAAACACTTTTCCTCAAGTAGATTGGATTAAGAACTTTGAATCAGCAATGATGACTCATGAGAATGCTGCTAAGGCAATGTTGCTTTATCTAAACCGCTACTATGATTTCTTTTCTAGCAATAGTGCTGTTAATGAAGCATTAGAAAACAAATATGCTACAGAAGAAGAAATAATGGCAGCAGGTTATAATTCTAATCCAGTAAAAGTTCCTCAAGCTTTATCAAAAGGTGAATATTGGAAGAGAAGCTTACCACAAGAAACACAGATCTATTTAGCTATTTTGGGTTCTGTAGATAACACTGTTGCAACGGCGTTACCTGAAAATTATCAACCACCTGATAGAGTAACTCGTGTAGCCTATCATCCTCGTCATAATCGTTATAGCCGTGAACAGATTCGCAATGTTCGTATGCGTTCACATTATAGAGCTTCATATCGCTATAGTGGTCGTAGCCATAATCGTTATGGTGGTAGTTATGGTCATAAAGCTTATAGAGGCAGACATCATCGCCGCTAAAATTTTTTTATAGAAAAAGTAGTTAAATCCCTAGCTTGTAAATTTATAGGCTAGGGGTTTTTCTTGCAAAGAGTTATAAAAGCTTACCAGCTTTTTCACGTAGATATAAAAATCGAGCTACCATTGCTAGAAATCCAATAGAGCCAGTGCCTGCAATTAGCACTAACCACAATAACAGCCGCATACCAAGAGACTTTGCTTGAGGTACAACAAAAAACCAACCAATACTAGCTAGTAAAAGCAAATCAAACCAAATTTGATTTCCCCAAAGATTACGAGTATGTTCAGTCCAAAATCCTAGTAATCCTTCAGTTACAATAGTTTCTAATGAAAATACAAAGAATAAAAGTGATAGCACAGTAGGAAAAATCCAAGCTCCTTTTATTTTTGCTTCGCCTTTAAAACTAATGTATAGAGCAAATAATAAAAATGCTGTTGCTGCAATTATAGGTGAGAGCGAGGTAAACAACATAGAAACTCCTTAGATATTTTTGTTATTCATTAATTAATTTTGCTTATCTAATAAGTTTACGCACGCTTTGAGATAAAAAAGGCTCATAAAAAAGCAAGTTTTTGCAAATCTTGGAAGGTGTAATTTAACAAGCAGCTATAAAAAGCTAAAGCCCAAGCTAACTTGGGCTTTAACGAGTTTAGAGTTATTTCTAAGTAATAGATTAATCTTCTTCTGTAACTCTGACACGGCCTTCAGCTTGAGCTTCAGCAATAATCTTTTGTGCAATTAGTGAAGGCACTTCGTCAAGGTGAGAAAATTCCATTGAATAACTACCACGAGCAGCTGTGATGGAATTTAATGTAGGAGGATAGTTAAGCATTTCTGATAAAGGTACTTGAGCTTTAATTACTTGTTGAGAACCTCTTGTATCCATACCTTGAATACGACCACGACGAGAGTTAAGGTCTCCCATTAAGTCACCAGAAAATTCCTGTGGAGCAACTATTTCTACATTCATTACAGGTTCTAGTAATACTGGTTTAGCTTTTTCCATTGCATTACGGAAAGCTTTTCTACCAGCAATCTTAAATGAAAGTTCGTCTGAATCTACTGGGTGATAAGAACCGTCTATAAGTTCTACTTTGAAGTCAATCACTTTATAACCGGCTAGAGTGCCACTTGCAGCGGCTTCTAAGATACCTTTTTCAATTGCAGGACGGAAGTTAGCTGGTACTGAACCACCAAAGATTTTATCTACAAATTGGAAACCTTCACCACGTGGTAGAGGTTCAAATACGCACTTACAATCCCCAAACTGACCACGGCCACCGCTTTGTTTCTTATGGCGACCTTGGACTTCCACACGGGCTTTGATAGTTTCTTTGTAAGGAACTTTAGGTGTGTTTAATTGGACTTCTACACCATAACGACGTTTTAATTTTTCTACAGCTGCTTCTATGTGAAGTTGACCAGAACCAGAGAGCAAAAATTCTTTGGTTTGATCATCACGAGTGTAACGTAGAGCTTGATCTTCTTCTAACATCTTGCTTAAAGCACCAGAGAGTTTATCTTCATCTTGTCTAGACTTAGGTACAATAGCAAAGTTAATTGCTGGCTCTGGAAATACTACAGGAGCATAAACAACAGGAGTAGCTTTATCTGCAAAGGTATCTCCTGTAACAGTTTCTTTTAACTTGGTAACAGCAATAATATCTCCAGAATGTGCTTCTGTGATTTTTTCCATCTTATTTGCTTGAATTACGTGTATTGGACCAAGTCTTTCTTGAGCGCCTTTTGTAAGGTTAAAAACAGTTGCATCAGCTTTAATTATTCCAGAATAAATTTTACAGAGAGTAATTTTGCCAAATTGATCAGCTATAGTGCGGAAAACAAAAGCAGAGTAAGGTTCGGAATCACTAATTTTACGACTAACTTCTTCTGCATCTGTTTCTGTAGAAGCTTTACCTGTTACAGAACCAAAATCTCCTGGAGAAGGCAAGTAGTTAATAATTGCATCCATAAGAGATTGGCTACCCATATTACTAGTAGCAGAAGTAGCAAAAACAGGTACTAAACGTCTTTCTAAGATAGCAGCTTTAATTCCTGGAAGTATGTCTTCCTCTGGTAATGTGCCTAGCTCAAAGAATTTTTCTAGTAAAGCATCATTACCTTCTGCAATCACTTCAATTAAAGCTTCACGTGCTGAGTTAGCTTCATCCTTAAGGTTATCTGGTATGTTACCTTCAACTACTTTTCCGCTGCCATCAGTTTCAAAGGTATAGGCTTTCATTTTGACTAGATCTACTACACCACGGAAAGTTTTTTCACTTCCAATGGGTAAATGCACTGGGACAACAGCACGACCAAAAACTTCATTTACTGAAGCTAAAGTATTTTTAAAGTCGGCTCGCTCATATTCCATTTTATTAAATACCATTGCTCGTGGTAGGTTAAATTCCTCTGCATAAGCCCAAGCTTTTTCAGTACTTACTCCAATACCACTGACAACATCTACAACAAAAAGAGCTGTATCTGCAACTCGCAAAGCGCCACGTGCTTCATGAATAAATGCGCTAGCACCAGGGGTATCCAAAATATTTATTTTGTGACCTTTCCATTCAGCATAAGCTGGAGTGGTAAAAATAGACATTTTGCGAGCTAATTCAACTTCATCAATATCTGTGGGAGCTGTCCCATCAGCAACACGACCCAAGCGGTTAACTGCTCCGGCTGTAAAAAGCATTGCTGCAATTAATGATGTTTTTCCTGCTTGTCCATGGCCAACAACGCCAATGTTGCGAATTTCCTGTGTTGCGTAGACCTTCATTTATGATCCTCCAAAAAACGCTTTAGAAATAAAATCTAAGCATTTTATAATTTAGTAGTTATGGGATAAAATAGGAAATGCCCATAATGTCATATAAAATTTTGCTTTTCAAGTTAAACTATCACAGATCTTATAAGAATTTTTCATTAAGTTCAAAATTGCAAAGCGAATTTTATTTTGCTTTTTGTCTCGGCATTACGTAGAATTTTAACAAATTCTAAATATAACTCTAAGCTAATAATTAATAATCAAATAAAGGAGATTGGGGAAATGGCCTTAAAAGGTGTTAGGCTGTTAATGACGGCTGTAATCTTGTCTATTATTTTGTTATGTTGTAATCATACTTATGCGCAATCTAGCGGTGGTACAACTGCTTCAGTAACAGGGGTAGTACGAGATAAACAAGAAAGCGTTATAGGTGGGGCAACTGTAACAGCAAAAGATATTAGTACTAATCAAATTCGCGAAGTTACAACAGCAGAAGATGGATCGTTTTTAATCAACCAACTTCCTCCTGGAGAATATGAAATTAAGGCTTCAGCAGATGGTTTTTCAGAAAAAGTTTTCCAATCTACTTTAGTAATAGGGACTACAGGAGTTTGTAACTTTTCTTTACAACCTGCTGGGAGTAGCAATGTTATTGTTGTAGAAGCTACTGGAGGCATTTCTTTTGAAGGAAAAACAGAAAAAGCTACTAACATTGCTGTGGATGATATTAATAATTTACCTATAAACCGTCGAGATTTCTTAGACTTTACACTAACAACTGCTGGAGTAACGCCTGATAGAGTTTCTGCTACTGGTGCAACTGCAACTTCAGGACTCTCATTTAATGGACAATCTGCTAGAAATAACAATGTTAGCATTGATGGTGTAGACAACAATGAGCCAGGAAACGGCAGTGTTCGATCTACATTTAGCCAAGATGCTGTTCAAGAATTTCAGGTTGTTGGAGCTAATTCTTCAGCAGAATTTGGGCGTTCAACTGGTGGGGTTATTAATATCGTTACTAAAGGTGGAACTAATCAAACTCATGGCAGTCTTTATGGATTTTTCCGCAATGATAAAATTAGTGCAAGAGATGCCTTTTCACCATTTAAACCAGAATTTCGCCAATATCAATTTGGAGCTACTTTAGGTGGAGCTATCAAAAAAGATAGAGCCTTTTACTTTACTTCATTTGAAAGACTTTCTGTCAAACAAAACAATATTGTAAATATACCTGACCTAATAATTAGTGCTGTTCGCAATTTAGGTTTCCAAGCTGCCAATGGCCCAATTCCTTTTTCTCAAGATACTTCAAGGTTTCTCTCCCGCTTTGATTTCCAGGTTAGTTCAAGAGATCGTCTTACTGTTCGTTATAACTATGGAGGTAGTTATAATGGGGCACTACAAACCTTTGGTGGGGGACGTGATGCATCAGCTGCAGGTATTTCAAAAGCAACTGATAATACTCTTGCTGTCAATAATACTTGGATTAGTCCTAGCACAAAAATTATTAATGAAACAAGATTTTTGTTTACTAGAAGAGAAGTTGCCATTTTGCCTGCTACCGATGAAACTTCACTTAATATATTTGCAAGTTCTGGCTTTGCTAATATTGGGCGAGATCCATTACTACCACAAACCATTTTTTCACGAACCTATAATATTGTGGATAATGTTACTATCAATGCCAACAAACACCAGATTAAAACAGGTTTTGACTTTTTATTTATTCGTGTACCAGATAACAAAGTTTCTACCCCAGTTTTGTTTGGAGGTTTAGCTGTATTTAATCCATTAGATTTTTCTCAAGCCCTTGGAATTCCAGGACTTCCAAGCTTTACAGCAGAACAATTTTTAGATCCACGCTTGCGTACACCTGGACAATTAGCTTTCTTAACAGCAGCTTCAAATCTTTTACCTAGTAGATTTCCAGGTTTCCCTGCTGGGCTACCTTTGGCACAACTTCCAATTCCACTTACATTTGCTCAAGGTTTTGGTAATGCTACAACTTCTGTAGGATATGACTATTATTCTGGTTATGTTCAAGATGATTTTAGAGTTAAGCCTAATCTGCTTATAAAAGCAGGCATTCGTTATGACCAAGAAAGAATCCGGTTTGCTCCTAAAAATAGTGGTAATTTCTCTCCTCGTTTTGCTTTCTTCTATAGACCTAAGCAAAGTGATCACTTAAGTATGTTTGGTTCTTATGGTATTTACCATGTTGCTACACAATTTGCTCCTTCTACTGTAACAAAGTTCTTAGATGGAAAAACTGTAGTAACTCCAGTGATACCATTCCCTTACTCAATAATACCATTTAATTTACCTGGACGCCGTCTTCCAGCAGGGCCTACAGTACCGCCTCAAGTTCCATTTATTCCACAATTAGCTCGTGATACATTACTTGCTCCTAGTTTCCGCAATGGTTATGCTCAAGAGGCAAATTTTGGAGTTAACTATGTATTTAATGATAAGTACGGCTTATCCATTAGCTATCAAATGGTGCGAGGGTTAAAAGTCTTTTTAGCTAGAAATATTAATCCTGTTGTTCGACCTATTCCAAATGACCCAATTAACAGCTTAATTACTGGTCGTGTAAATCCAAATCGTGGAGAATTAATTAGTTTTGAAACTTCTGGGGATAGCTACTATCATGGTGGAACAATAGCTTTTATTGCAAGACTACCTAAACGTTTTTCTGTTCTTACACACTTTACAGTTTCTAAAACAATTGATGATTATATTGATGCTTTACGTGTAGATATTTTAGAACTGCAAAACCCATTAGATTTTAGAAGTGAACGTGCTTTATCACTACAAGATGTTCGTGCTCGTTTTGTTTTCTCTGGTAACTATGACACATCTTCACTTAAGAATCGTTACTTGAAGAATTTCTTGATTTCTTCAATTATTACAGTAAGTTCTGGACAGCCATTTAATTTATTAGCAGGTCAGGATTTAGATGGTAATGGAGATATTGCTGCTCCAGCAGATCGTCCAAATGCAATTGGGCGTAATGCAGGACGTGGGCCAGGTTTTGCTACTGTAGATATGAGAGTTGCCCGTTCTGTTGCAATAGGTGAAAAAGTTAAAATAACAGGTTATTTTGAAGCCTTTAATTTATTTAACCGATTAAATGTCAATGACATAAATCGTGTATATCCACTTACTCCAACAGGCTTTAATTTGCCACCAAAAGAGGATGGTCGCTTTATAGCTACACCAGATCGTTTTGCTACATCATTTCGTCCTCGTCAAATGCAACTAGGCTTTAGGATAAATTTCTAGAAACATTCAAGTTATTCTAAAATCAATAAGAGCCTTGGTGAAACTCATCAAGGCTTTTTATTTTGAAAAATATTTGGGAACTTTTTTAAGTGTAAGTTGTCTATAATAAAACAAAGAAATCAATCTCAAAAATAGAGGCTAGAGATATGACAGCAAAACGATCCATTCCTTTAGAGCGCATTAATGTTGCAAGCCCTTGTAAGGCAGATTGGAACAAAATGCTTGGTAATGATCAAGTAAGGTTTTGTTCAGAGTGCCAACTTAATGTTTACAATCTTTCAAATATGACTCGTGAGCAAGCAGAAAATCTAGTGCAAACTACTGAAGGAAAACTCTGTGTAAGATTTTATCGTCGCACAGATGGAACGGTTATAAGTCAGGATTGTCCAGTTGGACTTAAAGCTGTTCGCCAAAAAGTTGCTCGCATTGCTACTGCTGTAATCTCAGCCACATTTACTTTTTTAGCAGGATTTGGCCTCTATAGTTTTACTAGACTAAATATCAGTGAAAATACTGCGCTAAATATAAAAATGCCTTCTGCTCCTAGCGCTCCTTCTTCAAAATTATATGAAAACAAGAGCAATAATTCTTGGAATACAAGACCTGGAGAAAAAGAACCAACCCTAAATATTCCAGATCCTATTTCAGAGCCAGATAAGGAAACTCCTCCAACCTCTAGTAGCTGCTATGCCAATATAGATGCTCCTGTAGGCAGTGAAGTAATTATGGGAGGAATTTCTGCTAATGTAGTTAGAGATAAAGATTCTATTGAGCCATTACCTCCATCTCCACCTACTCCTAGTGATGAGTTAAAGCCAGCAACACCAAGTCTTGTCAGACGTAGCGAAGGAGTTTTAAGAGGAAATGCCATTAATAAGGTAACTCCAGATTATCCTGCACTTGCAAAGACTGCAAGGGTAACAGGTGAAGTAATAGTAGAAATTACAATTGGTGAAGATGGTAATGTGGCTAGTAGTAAAGTAATAAGTGGGCATCCATTGCTTCAACAAGCGGCCTTAAGAGCTGCTCGTCAATGGCAGTTTAAGCCTGTTTTGCTTAACAATATTCCAGTTAAAGTCCAAGGAAATTTAACTTTTAGATTTACCCTTTAAATTTTCAGAAAATGAGTGAGCCTGTAAGACAAATGACTAGCGTCAGCTACATAGGCAGATAGAGCTAAGAAAATTAACTTTATCTGCCTTTATTTTTTAATGCAATAAATTCGAGAAATCAAGTTTACCTATTTTGCCATTTTCACCAACAGCCCAAATAAATGACTTAGAAGCACTAGCACTGTGAAAGCCTTCTTGGCTAATGTTTTGCCAGCTTTTAGCATTATCTAAAGAGTAATCTGAACCGTTTGGCCCAACAGCTAGAAATAAATCTTTTTTAGGTTGTTTTGCACTTTGAGCATAAACAACACAAGAACGATAGCCACTTGGGTGAGAGAGCAAAGGTGCTGTTAGGTTTTGAGTTTCTACAGCTTTCCAAGTCTTTCCACCGTCAGTAGTTAGGGCTATATTTTTTTCTGCTTTGTTTTCTTCCTTGTAATCTCCACCTACTACAACACCATTTTTTGAATCCTTAAAGACTAGAGAAAAAATGCCAGCAGAATCTTTACCGCTAATAATCGGGCAGTCAGCTACAGTCCAAGACTCTCCACCATTTATAGAGCTAAAAACTCTTGCAGTTGTTCCACCTGTAGCAATCCAAGCCTGTTGTTTTCCTTTAACTAAAATGCTTGTACCACTAGCAGCAAAAGCCGCTTCGCCCATCATAGCCGCAGGAATTTTTTCTTTTGGAACTGTTTGCCAATTCTTACCACCATCTTTAGTAGTAATAACTAAAAAATAACCATCAACTGGATCACTAAAAGCTATTGCATGGTTTTTATCCCAGAAAGCAATTCCATCAAAAAAAGCTTTTGGATTAGGGTTTTTATAGAGCATTTGCCAATTCTTACCACCATCAACCGTTTTATAAATCCTAGATTTTTCACCTTCACCAATACTAAGCAAGACGGCTGTTTTCTCATCAAAAGCTTGAATATCACGAAAGTCTAAGTCTTCTGCACCTGTAACTGTAGCAGCAACCCAGGATTTACCACCATCAATGGTTTTGACAAAAGTGCCTTGTGTGCCGCTTGCCCAGACTACTTTGTCATTAACTGCACTAACAGCACGTAGTCTAGCTTTTGTATTGCTTTCCTGAAGTTGCCAACTACTTTTAGAATCAGGCTGTTGAGCAAAACTAGTTATAAGGAAAAAGCTAAGTACTAGAGTTAAGAGCATTAAAACTAATTTCATAACACTTAGCTTAACCTTTCTTTAATTTGTCTTTAAAGTACTTACGGAATTTAGCAACTTTAGGCATAACTACAGCTACACAATAAGGTTGGAAAGGGTTATTTTTAAGGTATTCTTGATGATAACCTTCTGCTGGGTAGAAAGTTGGTGCAGGAGAAAGTTCTGTAACAATTGGATCATCCCAAACTTTTTCATCTGTAAACTCTCTAATAACTTCTTGAGCAATTTGTTTTTGTTTATCATCGTGATAGAAAATTACAGAACGATACTGAGTTCCAACATCAGCACCTTGTCGATTTAGTGTTGTAGGATCATGAACAGTAAAAAAGACATATAGAACTTCTTTGAAAGAAACTACTTCAGGGTCAAAAGTTATTTGAACAACTTCTGCATGATCGGTGTCTCCTTCACAAACTTGTCTATAAGTAGGGTTATGAACTTTTCCACCAGCATAACCAGAGATTGCACTCTTTACACCTTGAAGTTCTTGAAATACTGCTTCTACACACCAGAAACAACCACCACCTAGAGTTGCTACTTCCATTTTGTTTTGTTGACTCATAATTTAAAACCTATCTTTGATAAAGTTAATGAAATTAATATCAAATAACGCTAGCATTTCTAATCTAAAAAAGGGACTTATTTAGCCAGATTTTTAGATAAGCTAGTCTTCCTGAGAAAAATTAGGTTTACGGCGTTCAGCAAAAGCTTTTAACCCTTCTTCCATATCTGAACTACCTAGGGCATATTGTCCTAGCTGTGCTTCAATACGTAAGCCTTCTTCTAATGAACAACCTAGTCCATTTAGTACAGCTTGTTTATCAGTACGAATTGCAGTTTGAGGAAAAGCACAAATTTGTTCAGCAATTTCATAGACTTTTGGCATTAACTCACTGCTTGGAACAATTTCATTTACTAGTCCAATACGATAAGCATGATGAACATCTATACGTTTTCCTGTGATAATTAACTCCATAGCATTACCTAATCCAACAATATGTGGAAGACGCTGAGTTCCACCATCAACTAAAGGCACATTCCAACGACGGCACAAAACACCAAATTCAGCAGTTTCTGAAGCAATACGAAAGTCTGCTAAACAGGCAAGCTCTAAACCTCCAGCAAATGCCCCACCATTTATTGCACCTATTATTGGTTTAAAAATATCAGTCTGACGAGTATAACCCATATAGCCAGGGCCATTATAAATAAAGCGGCGGAGCTTATTTTTTGACCAAGGAATCCTTTTAGCTTGGCTTACATAATTTTTAAGATCTGCTCCTGCGCAGAATGTATCACCTGTACCTGTTAAAATTGCTACAAATTGATTGTCATCATCCCGAAAGTCTAACCAAGCTTCCATAAGTAATTCTGCTGTTTCTTGGTCAATTGCATTTTTTTGTTCAGGTCGATTAATTGTTATAGTAGTAATATGGTTTTTTTTAGTGACTAAGATTTTAGACATAAGTAAAAATAATACTCCTTTGCTGGATTAAACTGCTGGACGAATCAGGGATTTTCCTAGATAATACATCAACCTTTAATATATTTTTATTGATAAATACCGAGGTTTTTAATGATAAGACTTAGATTATTTTTAGTGATATTAGTATTCGCAATTTTAAGTATAACTGTTTCTAGTACTGCACAAGTTCAACAAAATAAGTTAGATAAAAACACAATACTTAGTGAACTTAAAACAGACCGTGATTTTATTAAAAAAGATTTACACAAACACAAACAAGATCAACTCCAAGCTTTACAAAAAGTAAATCCTGCGGTTTCTATTCCTCAAGCTTTAGATATCAAACACTATAAGCTTAATATAAGCCTAGTTCCAGAAACTTCAGGAATTTCAGGCACAGTTGATATCATTGGAGAAACTTTACAATCTGTTAACTCAATCAAAGTAAATGTATTAAACAATTTAACAGTAAAATCCTTAAAATTTAATGGTATGACTAAGACCTTTCGTAGAGAAGGGGAAAGAATTTCTTTAGATTTTGATAACCCATTAGATGCTAAAACTCAATTTACTATAACTGTAGATTATCAAGGTAGTGCTGCTGTTGTAGGTCGTATTGGTGGAGGAATGTTGGTTTCCAACCATCAAGGAGCTTTATCAATGGCAAGTTTAAGTGAGCCTTTTGCAGCACCTTCTTGGTGGCCTTGTATTGATGATCCTGCTGATAAAACCACTGTAGAGATGGCTGTAACTGTTCCAGCAGGCTATGAAGAGGTTTCTAACGGAGTTTTAGTCAAAACAGAATCTAATCCTAATGGTTCAAAGACTTTCTTTTGGAGAGAAGACTATCCTATTTCAAACTACTTAGTTTCTGTTGCCACAACAAATTACTCAAAATTCCAAGATACATATACCACTTTAGATGGAGCAACTGTTCCACTATTTTACTATGTTTATCCTGAGCATTTAGATGGAGCAAAAAGAAAATTTGCTGTTACTCCTCAAGCTATGAATATTTATGCAAAACTTTTTGGAGAATATCCTTTTGTAAATGAAAAATATGGAATGGCAGAATTTCCTTGGGGCGGTGCAATGGAACACCAAACAATGACAAGTATGGGGCAAGGAATTGTTGGGGGATCTTCTAGTGGAACATTAGTTACAGTTCATGAACTTGCTCATCAATGGTGGGGAGATCTTGTTACACTAAGCAGTTGGCACGATATTTGGCTTAATGAAGGTTTTGCAACTTACTCAGAAGTGCTTTTCTTAGAAAAAGGGCTTCTTATGAATCCAGGCAAAACAATGACTCAATATTATGATGATGGTCAGCCTTTTGGAGATTTAGGTGGAACTGTTTATGCTGATGATGCAGATCCATTTGGTGATATTGGTGCAGTTTATGATAAAGGTGCTTGGGTGTTACATATGCTTAGACATGTGATGGGAGATAATAGCTTTTTTGATGCGCTCAAAGATTATCGTACTCAATATGCCTATAGTAATGCTTCTACAGATAAGTTTAGACAAGTGTGCGAAGCACATTATGGAAAATCACTAAAAGCCTTTTTTGATCAATGGGTAATGGCTCCTAGTCGACCTATTTATAAAGTTAGCACTAGAATTTCAAATAACCCTGGTGCAGATGGAAAATATCAAGTTATTGTTTCAGTAAGACAAAAGCAAAATATAACAATTCCTAATCGTACTCCTGATATGAAAAATGTGTTTGTTATGCCTATAGATCTTACTTTCCATTTTGCTAATGGTCGTCAAGAAACTCAAACAGTTGTAAATGATTCACGTAAACAAATGTTTATATTTAGTTTGTCAGAAGCTCCAACAAATATTGGATTTGATGAAGGAAACTGGATATTAAAGGCAATGCAATAAAATGATAAATTACCTATAAATACTGAACTTTTCTCTTGCTAACCCGGCGTAACTAGCCGGGTTTTAAGTTTAGGGATAAGGTAAATTCTTATAAACTCATCTTCATAATAAATTTTTACTTCAGGGTGAAATTTACTGTAAGTTTCACATAAGGTTAAAGCTTGTTGCTCTAGACTAGCACGTCCTGCTAAAGAACGATAATGACGGTAAGTAGTGTCAGTAAGAGTTGAAAATGGTACATATAATGGTTCTTTTTCAAATGTGGCAAAGGGTTTTTTCTCTACAAAAATAAAACTAGTAAGTGCAAAAGAAAACTCAAATCCAGGCTCATTAACATTATTTTGGTATTTGTCTACAAACTCAGCTAAATCTTGATACCAACCATAACCATAGCTACTAGCAAGCTGTTCAGTAGGGGCTATTATTTGCCATTGTTTTTTGGGAAATTGCTGAGCTATTTCTAGTGTTTTTCTAGCTGTTACATCATACTCTAAGTAACTTGTTTTATTTGATTTAGTGGAAAAAGGGTTAAGTGTGATACTAGCTAGTAAGATTACAACAAAATATGCAAACTTATCAGCTAGAGTTTTAGAAATGCTAAATACTTGACAAATTGCTCCACAAAATAAAGCAAGTGCTATAGGAACTGTAAAAGTAAGTTCTTTAGGAACATTTTCAGTAGAGCTAAATATTTGTATTGTAAAAAATAGTGCTACTAGAGAAATACTAAGTGTGAGTAACCCTAATGGTTGCCAAATTAGTAATATTGCCATTGTAAGAAAAACAGGGATAAGAAGTAGAGGACAATAAAGGCCAATAAAAAATAAACAAATGCAGCTAGCTACCAAAGATTCTTTGAAAATAGTATTTCTAGATCCTTTAGCAACTTCAGACCAGGTGATTATACTAAGTAATAAAAATATGGTTACTAAAGTAGATTGTCCACCAAATAAATGTTCAGAAAATCTTACATCAAAATTATTTACAACCTTTTGCCAAAAGACATAGTCAGCTAAATTCTTGGAAATATAATTAGCAAATCCAGGCCAATAAACAAGATAAGCTACTAGTGCATAACAACTAACTAATCCTATGCTTTTATAATTACTTAACCGCCAAGCAGTTAAAGTTGTAGCTAAAATTAGTAAAAAGGTGAAAATAGGAGAAAGAAACCTAACTACATGCATTGGATTAGTTGCACTAATATTGGCAACTACTGCTATAAAACTTGAGGAAAGTTTACTAACTCCAACACTATCACTAGATAGAATTTGCCAACTTTCTAGTAAGGTTTCATACCCTTCAACTGTAAAAAGTCTTAACTCTTGAAAAGGTTGAGATAAAAGTAGAATAATTAAGAAACTAAAAATAATTATGCTTAATGTTAAAGCTAAAATTATGTCAGGCTTAAGTATTTTATCTTCTGTAATGATTTGTTTTATGGTAGAAAAACTTCTTCTAAATTTGTCAGGGAGATACTGGTAAAAATTTTTGCGAACATCTGCAAACTCAACAAAATCAATGAAATGTAAGAAACTATATACAGATCCAACCTTAATTTGGCTTCCTATTTGTCCAAAGTTCTTTGCTAACCAATAACAAGTCGGCCAAATAAAATAAGATAGTAAAAGTGTAAGCCAATTAAAAAGATGGAGTTTGGAAAGGCAAATGCTGCTAAATAAAGTAATTACTGCTGCATAAATGTAGCTAATTATGTTACTAGTAATAAAGTCGATTTTGTTTTCTTTGTTTAAGAACTTTTTAGGTAGCCAAAAAAACATTAGTGTAAAAACGGTTAATACCCAAAAAGCAGTTAGCAAGTTTTTCATTTAATTTGCAAAATTTGAGCTAAAATAATTTTTTAAATTCTAACTTTAGGATCAAAAAGAGTGAAATATTTTTCAAACAAAACGCTTATGATAATGTGCTTGCTAAGCATTTGGCTAGTCCTAACTATGCCTATTGGATGTGAACAGAGAACTTCTTCAAATAGTAAAGCTAAAGAAAATAAACAACTTCCATTACCTAAAAAACTGGCTATTTATTATGGTTATCCTAGTTTGGTTAACAATTCATACACAGACCTAAAAGTAGCTAGTAGCAATTTTGATGATTATGATTTTGTAGTTTTTGGGGATGGATTAGAGTTTCTAGATATTGTGCCTTCAAGAATTCCTCCTGGTGCAGGAGCAAAAGAATATGAGAACACCCGTCGGATAATCGAATATATTAAGCATTCTTCAAGAAATACTCAGATTTATGGTTATGTAGATTTAGGTAACTCACAAAAGCTTTCTTTAGAAGAATTAGACAGACGTATAGAGTTTTGGGCAGAAATGGGAGTAGCAGGAATTTTTTTAGATGAAGCAGGTTATGATTTTGGAGTTACTCGTGCTAGACAAAATGCTGCTGTAACAAGTATTCATAAACGCAAACTTAGTGCATTTCTTAATGCATATAACTTAAGCGATATTTTTGATCCAAAGATTGTTGCTCTTAACCAAGCAGGAGGAGGTAACCCTAATGGAGAAGCTTGTTTATTAGGAAAAAACGATTTAGCTTTGATTGAATCTTTTCAAATTCGTAATGGTGAGTTTGATGATAATTCCCCTAATCGTATTTCACAGGCAACAGAATACAGAAAAACTTTTGGTACAAGGCTAATGGCCGTAACTACACTTTTACCAAATCAAAAATTTAATCAATCTCAATATGATTATGCTTGGTGGAGTGCAGTACTTTGGGGCATAGATGGTTTTGGTTGGGGTGAGCCTAGTTTTTCAAGTTTGGATAACTTGCTTCCTAAGCATGAAAATCCTCTACTACCTGGAAATGGTTTGGGTACAGAGTTTACTTCTGATGTTATAAATAAAAAGACAAAATTTCTGCGTAAAACAGATACAGGAAAAATTGTTGTAGATATAGAAAAACACGAAGGTTATTTTAAGGAAGAATAGTAGCTAATACTTAAGCTGTTTACTAATAGTTTCTGATTAGTAAATGACCTAACATACTAAAAAGTTATTAAGAGTTTTATAACCTATTGCCGATAACAATATTTGGCAAAACTTAATAACAAAAAATGTCAATAAAAGGGAAATCTTTCTAATCTAGTCAGATTAATCTTAAGAGCAAAAACTGATAACTCACTGATTACATATAGAAACTCTTGTTTTCATATAGAGGCTAAAACAGTTCTTATAAAGATTAATTATATTTTAATAAGTACTACATTTAGTATTGAGTAATTAATATGCCCCTACAAGTTGGTATTTGAATAAATAAGACATAGGATAAGAGAAAATATATTTAGTATTATTATTTATTATTAGACTTTAGTTGGAATATTAATTGCCTAATGGAATAAATCTTTTAGCTTGTTTAATAAGAAATAGGTCGGGAAAATATGAAGATACTTGCTATTGATCCATCAATAAATCTTTTAAAGCTACTTTCCGATAATTTAGGGCAATACAATTATGAATTTCAAGGAGCACTTGATATTGAGCTTGCTTACAATGTTTTACAGATGGGATATCAGCCAGAAGTTATTATGGTTAACCTCTGTTTTTGTGTTGAACCAACAGTTTTAAAGCTAGAAGAATTTTTTCGATTAGTAACTTATCCCTACAAAGCAATAGTTACAATTCTTGATGATGATACTGAAGATAATCGTACTTATGCTAGTTTGATGGGCTTTCATGGTGCTATTGCAAAGCCTTTTCACCTCAAAGAAGTTCTGACAGAAATAGAATTGATAGCTGGACTAAATTCAGGTCAATTTACATTTTCAACCATTAACACACGTCGCCGAGAAGTACGTCTGTCTATGGCTGTTGATGTTGTATTAAAGATAATAGATGAAAATACTGGACAATACTTTCAAGAGCAAACTATTACAGAAGATATAAGTTTTAGCGGGGCATCTGTTCTTACTTTGTTTCAAGCTAGGGTAGGATCAATGATTAATATTGCTCTTGCTAATGAAACAGAATTTTGTATTGGTATAGTACGAGGTAATTTTGTAGGAAAAGATCGCATTCGCCGTCTAAATTTGGAGATAATTGGAAAGAGATGGCAATTTTTCTATAATGAATTAACTCAAAAAGATACCGATAAAGATACTAATAAAGAAGAATATGTTAACGTAGAACTTTTAGGAGTAAATGTTCAAGAAATATTTAATAACCGTTATAAAATTGAAAGAGAACTTGGCAAAGGTGGTCTTGGCATTGTTTATCAGGCTTTTGATCTTATAAAAGGAGAAAAAGTAGCTCTAAAATTCTTAATTGATAATCAGCCTATAGAAGAAAGAATAACCAATCACCAATTTTTTAGAAGAGAAGTTAAGATACTATCTGAAATTCAACATCCTAATATTGTTTCTATTCTTGATTCTGGTTTTAGTAATAATGGAGCTCCTTTTTTTGTAATGGAATACCTTGAAGGGGATACTCTAGACAAACTTTTACGTAAAGAAAAAGTTTGGTCAATACCTAGAATATTAAACCTACTACAACAGCTTTGCCCAGCATTACATGCAATGCACTCAAAGAACATAATTCACCGAGACCTAAAACCAGGCAATATTATGATTCAAAAAATAAACGATGCTGAAAAAATTATATTGCTTGATTTAGGAATTGCAAAAATGGTAAGTGGTAGTAAGGATAATTCTTTAATGAAAGATATTACTAAGACAGGGACAATTGTTGGTACATTAGGCTACATTTCCCCAGAACAATGTTTAGAAGGCGAAATTGATAATGGTGTAGACATTTATTCCTTAGGCATTATGGTCTATCAGTTGTTAACAGGAGAAATGCCATTTAAGGGCAATACCTTTGCAGAAGTAGTACTTGCTCATGTACAAGCTAAACCACTGCCTTTACGCCAGTTTAATCCCAAAATTAGTGCTGCAATTGAATCAGTAGTACTTTGGGCAATAGCAAAAAACCGTAATCAAAGACCTAAAACAATAATGGATTTTCTAAAGCAGTTTGAAGCAGTAGTTCAACAAGATTTTTTAAGTAATGAAGGCACAAACCAAAATGTTGGAAATGATAACCCAACACTTTTTATTGAAGCTAGAAAGCCAAGTTTAGGAGCTAGTTCAACGTTTCTAATGTCTAAAGCTAAGTAGAGTTTAGGTGGGTTTTAATAATGCAATTTAAGCAAATAGTTTCTGTTCTTTGAACTACTTTTGTTTATTTGTTTTGTTGTACTTCTTTATTATCAATTCCACCACCAAAAACTTTCTTAAAAAACCATGCAGCTCCAACTAACAAATAAACAGGATTTGAGAAAAATGCAGGCATATTTCCTTCAAAAGCATGTCCAATAAATTGAAATATCCAGCCTATGACAAATAAAGCAATACCTATTTTCCAATTAAAGAATACTACTATTAGTGAAACTATGATCATAGGAATTCCAATGGAATGAGTAAGTTTATTCATTGGATGTTGATGTTTAGCTTTGTATTCTTCTAAAAATGATGCCATAAGTACCAACCTTTGCAAGGCTTAAGAAAATTTTTCAGCTTTGAGTTGAGTTTTGTTTTATATAAACAATGTTATTAATGAAATCTAGTATAAAAATAATTTTGATTTGATGCAAGAAACTTATTTACTAGGTAGTTTTTCTTTGAAAGATAAATTACCGCTTTATGCGGTAACTTATCTTTGGGAAGTAGGAAAAGAATTATCTAAAGCTAAAAGTTGATGTAACTCTACAGGATTACCATTTTCATCAACTCCAGAACAGTTATAACTAATCTGCCCATACCAATCTTCAATGCTAGAACCTGTCATTCTTATGGCCATGCTATAACGAACATGTCCATTAGGGAGTAAATGTTTTTCTAAAAAATTGGAAACTACGCTGTTACGTCCAGAGTAAGAACTTTTACTTACAGAAGTAACATCCCAATTAACTGCAACTCCGCTTAATTCACGAACTATTAGTTCAAACTGATAAACATACCCATTTTGTGTTTGTACACGTGATTTATTGGTAATGGTTGCAACTACCTTTGCTACTGGGCGTTGTGGGTATTTTACTTGTGTTGTTGTAGCGTTAGTAATATCCCAGTTTCTGTTACATCTATCGGATTTGTTAGTCTCTACTTTAACTGGAGTAACTGGACGATTTGAATCTATTGGAATGTTTTTGCTGATTTGTGCAGAGCCTCTGTTTGATGTAACTTTATCCCAATCACTAGATTTAGACGTAGGTGTAATAATAGTAGCTTTTGGCTTAAGTATTGTAGGGTTATTAATAGGTTTATTACTTAAAGAAATAGTATTATTAGATTTATTGGATATTGTTGGTTTTACTTTGCTCAAGTCTATGTTTAATGGTTCAGAAGATTTAGTTTTGATTACTTCTGAGCTAGATTTAGATTTTTTATCCTGAGTGTTTGATTTAGCTGAAAGATCAGGAATTGTTTGTACAAGAGGAATATCTTCACTTGATTGAGTATTTTCAGTTGATGAAAGAGTTTCTGGTGTTGGAGTTATATTTATAATATTAGGTTCTGGTGTAGGTTGAATTTCAGGTGTTGCAATAGGTGTAGTCTCTTGAGCAATTTCTTGAGGTGTAGTTTCTTGAGCAGTTTCTTGAGAGTTTTTTTCAGGTAAAGTTATAGGTTGTGTATTAGCAGAAACTTTTGAGCGATGTAAAGCATAAGGAATACTATAAGCTGCAAAGCCAATTATTGATAAAGCCCCTATTAATGCTAGTGAAATAAGTAGTTTGCGATCAGCAGAAACATGTGAAGCAACTGGGGTTAAACTTTCAGAAACAATTGGAGGTGTTAGGTTTTGAGTTTCTTTAGCTTTTTTTAATTCTAAAGAAGAGTCATTTAGATCTGAATTAGTTTTTAATCGATCAACAGCTATTTCATCGCAAGAAAAACTCCCTTTTAACTCAATATTTTCAAGTTTAGGTGATTCACCAGAAGAATCCATAATTTCTTGAAGAATATTAGCTACAACAGGAGAAAGATTGCTACTCTTCAATTCACTGGATTTTAAGTCACTAAAGGAATTTAGTAGGTCATTTTTTTCAACGTTATTAGCCTTTTTGTTGCTGGCAAGTGCTACTCCATGAACTGGGCAATTTTCTACTGCTAAAGGATAATGTTTATTACACAAAGAGCAAAAATTTGTATCAAAACTTACTGTTGATTTAAGTGATGTACCATCACGAGTACAATATCTCATATAGTCGGAATATTCACGGTGGCAAATAGGGCAAGTCTTCATTCCTGCACTCCTTGGAGCTATAAATCAGTTATTTGATGTAGAAAGGTTTTATTTAAACTAGCTCTAACAATTACTGTGCCAAAAGATTATTAATTTATAAGCTGTCTAATTTTATAACTAGTTGATTTAAAAGATTCTTAAAGATGCAGATAAGTTGCTAAAGAAATTTTTGTACGAAAATGTGTAGGCATATACTATTTGGTATAGTTTAGATTTGTTGTTCTAAAGTGCTTTTTCAAAAAGTACTACATCCCATAAAACCCCACGAGTATCTTTAAGCTGCCAAAGTCCTAATTTTTGATAACCTAATTTAATATAAAAATTTAATAGTTTTTCATGGTCAATTGCATCAAACCTTAATACTTGACAATTTGCTTGGCGCACAATTTCTTCTATTTTTTCCATACACCAATTTCCTAAAGATTTTCCTTGAAACTTAGGCAATATAGCTAGGCGATTTAAATACATAGCTTTATTTGCAGAGACTTTCCAACGAGTTATGTCATAATTCACCAAAGGAATTGTACCTAATGTAAATGTTGCAATGACTTCATCATCTTGATAGACTAAGTAAACTTCTCTTTCTAGAATATTATTTTTGATTGATTCTAGTGGGTAAGGTGGTGACCAATGAGTTAAGTTAAGGTATATTTCTAGGTGTTTTCCACATAAAAATAATATTTGATGTATTATTTCTGCATCTTCAACAGAAGCTTTTTTGATTTTTAGATTCATAATTAATGCCAATCAATAAATTTATACCATATCATACAAAAGATCTTTTATAATAGTAGAATAGTGAGATTAAATTCTGCAAATCTAACAATATCAAGGGCAAAAGAAAGAATTAGTTGCAAGAAAATCTCTTACTCAAATGCTTATTTGACAGTAAGAGTGCAACTTAGTATGATTTGAAAAATTCCTTTTGTAAAGTTGCCTACTTAATACAATAAAGTTAGTACAAAGGTCTTTAAAAATAGAGAATTTCATATCAACCATATCGTTTTTCTGCATGTTATTAACAAGTGGACTTTTTGAGACTTATTCTTTTGTGGAATTTGAGAGGATAATGTATGTCTGTTCATATAGATGAATTGTTAACTTTTGCCTGTAGCAAAGGCGCCTCAGATCTTCATATTAAAGCTGGTAGCTATCCATTTATTCGTATAAATGGAGATTTGCAACCAGTTATTGAGTCTCAGCGCTTAACCCAAGAAGACACTTTGGCCATGGCTTTTTCTATGATGTCAAACCGCCAAAAACAACGTTTTAAGGAATATTACGAAGTTGATATTGCTTATGGTGTTTCTGGTCTTGGACGCTTTCGTTGTAATATTTTTCAGCAACGTGGAACAGTAGGAATGGTATTACGTGTTATTCCTACTGCAGTGCAAACGGTGGAAGAGCTTAAATTACCTAAAGTTGTAGAAGCTGTAGCAGAAGAAAGACGTGGGTTAATTTTAGTTACAGGAACAACAGGTTCAGGTAAGTCTACAACTTTGGCTGCAATGATTGACTACATTAACTCCTCTAGAACAAATCACATCATTACCGTAGAAGACCCAATAGAATTTTTACATAGGGATAAAAAAAGTTACATTAACCAAAGAGAAGTAGATGTAGATACCCGTAGCTTTTCTGAAGCGCTTCGAGGAGCATTACGTCAAGATCCAGATGTAATACTAGTGGGAGAAATGCGGGACTTTGAAACAATAGAAACTGCGCTCACAGCGGCAGAAACAGGACACCTTGTACTTTCAACTCTACACACTTTAGACGCAACAGAAACCATTACTCGTATTGTTTCAATATTTCCTCCTCATCAACAAAAGGCAATTCGCTTACAACTAGCTTCTGTGCTAAAAGCCGTAATTTCAATGCGCTTAATTCGCTCTTCAGATATGACCTCACGTGTTCCTGCTGCAGAAGTATTAATTTCTACACCTTATATTCGTGATTGTATTTGTAACCAAGATAAAACAGCTTTGGTGAGAGATGCTATTGCGCAAGGCACTTCACAATATGGAATGCAGACTTTTGATCAATCTCTTTATGAGCTTTATAAAAAAGGCTATATTGATTATAACGAAGCTTTAACAGGTGCTTCAAATCGAGATGAGTTTATCTTACGTTTGCAAGGTGTACAATCTTCTGCTGATCAAGCTAGAGAAGAACTAGGTCGTGCTTTTAGAGCAGACGATCCAATGGCTAGATATTAGTAGTTTTGGGTTTTACCTATATTTATGAACAATTTAAGCTATGAAAAAACTCTAAATTTGGCCCTTAAAATCATTAGCCGTCGTCCTCGTTCTGTTGCTATGCTTAGAGAAAAATTAGTAGAAAAAAGTGGAGCAGATAGTCAAATCATTGAACAAGTAATTAATCGTTTAATAGATTTAGGTTATCTTAATGATGGTAATTTTGCCTATCAATATGCTGTTAGCAAATTAAATGTAAGAGCAATGGGAAGAGGCCGCTTACAGCAAACCCTAGTACAAAAACAAGTTCCAAAAGAAATTGCCAAAGAAGCTCTTTCACAAGTCTTTACCGAACAAGATGAAACACAACTTTGTGATAATGCATTAGCTAAATATCTGCGCCTTCATGGAAGACCAAGAGACCAAAAAGAAAGCAAAAAACTTTTTGGCTACCTTATTCGTTTAGGCTTTCCTTATAGTTTAGTTATTGAAAAAGTTCGCTCAATTAGTCAAAAAGATGTAAGCTTAGAATTAATAATAGAATGAAAAAACATTAACACTTGATAAAAAAGAGATATGAGCAAACTAGTTTTCTTAGCAATTATACTTCTAACTATTATTTCACCAGCTAACTTTCTTCATAAAACCAAAGCTGTTACTATTATAAATACTTTCTATGTAAGTGATTTACAGGAGATTGACACTAAGTTGTTATGTCAATCTTGGGTACATTTTTTTGAAGAACAAACAACTAATGATTCAGTACAAATCTATCATAGTAAAGAGTTTAAAGATGTACGGCCAAGCAGATTTCGTATGCAGTACACTTTTCACGAAGATGGGCAATGTGATTGGCTCTTTTTAGCTCCAGATGATGGACACTATTTTAAAAAAGGAAACTGGAATGTTTCTAAAGAAAACAATATTTTAGAAATAGTTAAAGATGGTAAACCTGAAAAATATAAAATAACTAAACTTACCTCAGATACTCTATATCTTAAACCTATTAAACCTACTAAAACTATACAGGAATAAACTCAATGGCTACTTTTGATGAGATGATTTTAACTCATCGCCTATTTATGAGGGGCTATCCATTTTCCTTATATAAAATAGATCCGGTTCCTTGTACACCTCTAAAGAAACCTTTATCACAAGCTAAAGTTGCTTTATTAACAACTGCTGGGCTTTATGTTGAAGGTCAAACAAAATTTGACTCTAAAATAAAATTAGGAGATTGTTCTTTTCGTGAAATTCCTAATACAGTCGAAGTTCAAAAACTTAAAGAAGGCCATCGTAGTAGCGCTTTTGATCACAAATCTGTAGCTATAGACAAAAATCTAGTTTTACCATTAGATAGATTTCGTGAAATGCTACAAGAAGGTGAAATAGGCTCTCTCAACCATAGACATTTTAGTTTTATGGGTGCAGTTATTGGGCCAGGAGATTTAATAAATAAAACAGCTCCTGAGGTAGCTGTTTTACTTAAACAAGATGAAGTAGATATAGCCTTTCTTACCCCAGTTTGACCAATGTGTAATCAGACCGTTGGTCTGCTTCAAGCTGCAATTGAAAGAGTAGGTATAGCTACAGTATCAATAACTTTACTAAGAGAAGTTACTCAAGCCATTACTCCTCCAAGAGCAATGTTTGTTCCATATAAATTAGGTTTACCATTAGGAGCACCTAACAACCCAGAACTACAGAAAAAAATTATTAAATCTGCTTTAGCTCTATTAGATAGAACAGATTTGCCTTTGCTAACAGAGTTTAAGGAATAATTATGGGTCTTTATTCAAAACATATCTTTCCACGTATAATGGATGCTGCTTTATCTAATAGAGTAACAGCTTCTTATCGCCAAAACATTTTAGCTACAGCACAAGGAAAAATTCTAGAAATAGGCTTTGGAACAGGCTTAAATTTGGCTAACTATCCAAGTAATACTAAGAAAATTACTACAGTAGATCCAAATGCTGGAATGAACTCACTAGCACAAAGACGTATAGAAAGAAGTGGTATAGAAATAGAGCATCAATTATTAAAAGCTGAGGAATTACCTTTTCCAGCAAATACTTTTGATACAATAGTAAGCACTTGGACTTTATGTAGTATTCCTGATGTAAAACAAGCTTTAGGAGAACTTTATAGAGTCTTAAAACCTAATGGACAATTTCTTTTTCTAGAACATGGGGTGAGTGTTGAAGATAAAGTAAAACTTTGGCAAAATCGACTTAATCGACTACAAAATATTTTAGGTGATGGATGTCATCTAAACCGCAATATTACAGAACTTGTAAAGTCTCAGAATTGGCACTTAAAAGAAGAAAAACAGTTTTATATAAAAGAGGTTCCAAAACTGTTTGGATATATGTATCAAGGTATAGCTATTAAGTAATAAGCCTATCAGATATAGTTTTCTAACTTCTAAAGCTTCAAAATGAAAGTAAGTTTAAAAATAAAATGGGTCAACTTTGTAGGTTGACCCTCAATCGTATTGCTGTGTTAGAAAACTTGTTACTAGAAAATTTTCTTAAAGAAACTGCCAATAGCTTTTCCTGCATCTTGAGCAGCATGTCCAATAGCTTTTCCTGCGTCTTGAGCAGCATGTTCAATAGTGTGACCAACCTCTTGAGCTGCATGACTAACGGTTTGGCCTATGTCATGAGCAGCCACTTCTACAGTGTGTTCTATTTCATGACCTACTTTAGCAGCAGTTTTGCCTAAGTCTTTACCTAACTCTTCAATGTTATCTACTGCATTGTCTGCAACATGTTCAATGCCGTTTACAATACCTTTACCAATAGCACCAACATCTACAGAGAAACCTAAATCAACAGCTCCACCTATACCTAATGCAACACCAAAATCAGCATCAAAGTTAAGTTTGCCATTTTTAAAGCCAACATCTACACCAGCTTTTGCTCCAACACCTGCCCAACCTTCGGCTTTTCCATGTACTTCAGCGACTTGTTGACCATTTATAGTTGCTCCTGCACTACCTTGAACTGTAGCACGGGCACCAGCAAAAACTTCTCCACCAACAGCTACATGAGGCTCGTTACCTTTAAGGCTAACTTCTAATTTACCTTTGCCACTTGCACCAACAAAAACATCAGCACCAACTCCAGCATTTAGCGCAACTTCTTGGCCTGCTATTCTAACGCTTGGAGAACTATAACCAGCATTGTAAGTAGCACGAGCACCTACTTCACCTTCAGCTCCAATATAAGCAGTTTTATCTTTTAAGCTAATATCTCCAAAAACTCTTCCACGAGCACCAATATTGGTGTTTCCTGTTACATAAGCTGTTCCAAATTTACCTTGGGCTGTTTTGTCAATTTGGCCAACTGTTTTAGAGAAGCTTCCTTCAGTTAGAGTCTTACCTTCTGCTCCATATGCAGTAACTCCATTGCTATTGACATAATTTTTTACATCATCAACAGAAACACCATTGCCAAAAGTCTTACTTGTTTGACCTGAACGGCTAAAGCTTCCAGAATAATTTTGTTGTAATCCTAATTTGTCTTTGTCAAAAAGGGTGCTATTAACAGTTTTTTCTATATAGTTATTTACTTTTTGTTTAACTAATTCTTTAAGCTCTGGAGATAACTTTCCATCAGGGGAAAATATTGGAATTTGAGGTGTTGAAACAGGAGAATCTTCTACAGGAGAAGATTCTGGTTTATTAGCAGGTCTAATAGAGATTGGGCGATCGCTACTGTCAGAAGTTTTCTGAATTGAAGGTAAACCACCTTGCATTCCACGATTTTGCAAACCTTTTAGAATTTGCTCTCTCATCATCTGGCCTGTAATACGTGGCACACCACTATTTGAAGCAGACATTGTTCCACGTTCAGTTTCTCTAACGCCTTTATCAATACTTTGGCCAGCAGCACGAGCACTATCACTTGCTTTACTTAATGCAGATTCTGGAGTGCTGCCATTAGCATTATTTAGTGCTTGACCAGCATCTCTTAATTGTTTTTGACCATCTTGGAAAGATTGAGAAGCATCTTTAAGAGCAGGTTTATTGTTTGTTAGTTTGGTGATATCATTCATTAAATTAGATGCATTGATAAACATATCTCCAGCATCATTTAACATTTTTGCCATGTCAGTAGGTGTAGAAAGTTTTTGCGCATCTTGCATTAAATTACCTATAGACTCAAGTAGCTTACCAACATCATTAAGCACTTTACCTATGTCACGAGCTGTGCTATCAAAACTATTATTAAGACGCTGAGAAGATGCTAGATCCTTATTTGCTACTTGTTGAATTGCTTGGCTGGTTTTATCTAGTGCAGGCTTGGAGACTTGACTCACATTTTGAGGCAATACACTATCACTACTTCCTACTTTTAGGCTCATAAAAATCTCCTAACAAAAATGAAATTAAGTTTGGCTGTGATAATTTAGAAGTGAAAAAAATAATACAATAAATTTATCGGCCAAAATAAAAACTTTGTTGCCAAATCTTGAAATAAACTTTAACTAAACTTTCAGATATTATAGGAATATATATAAGTACATTTCCTGTTAGGAAAATATTCTATACGGGTTTTTGCTAAAATACTGCTAAAACAGGTGGGTTTATTATGGCCTAATGCTAAAATTAAGATAGAAAAAGGTTTTTGTAGAAGATTATATGCTGTAGCAGAGATTTATGTAGGAGAAAGTTATGGCTCTTAACAAAAAACAAAACCTTAAACTCGCAGAACAGTATTTACAAAATAACCAATTACTCCTAGCAATTGAAGAATATGGCAAGATTGCAGCCAACTCACAAGACCTTAACATCATGAACTTGTTAGGAGATCTTTATGTAAGAACCGGAGATGTACCTTCAGCTATTAAACACTTTATTCCTGTTGCTGATAACTATAGTCAAAATGGTTTTATTGTTAAAGCCATTGCAATGTACAAAAAAATACATAAGCTAGATCCTACTAACATAGAAATAGATGTAAAAATTGCAGAATTATATGAACGACAAAAATTACTTGTAGAATCACGTAAGCATTATGAAGAGGCATTAGAATCATATAGAAAAAGAAATGATCTATTACAAGTAATAGAAATGCTTAAACATATTGTTACACTCGACCCAACAAATATAGACAGAAAACTAGAGTTAGCCCTAGCTTATCAAGAAGCTGGTTATTGTATGAAAGCAGAAGAAACCTATTTAGAAATAGGCTACCACTTTTGCGATAATGAAAAAAACCAAGAAGCAATTAAAATCTTTGAGAAAGTTCTTCAAAATAACCCAAGCTCTATTTTAGCCTTAAAAGCATTAGTAAATACTTTGACTAAATCTGGTCAAACAAATAAAGCAATATTCCTAATAAAACAGTGCTTAGAACAAAAACCAAATTCTATAGATTTATTAGTTATATTGGGGAAAACCTATTTAGCTGACAATAATTTAGATGATGCTGAAAAAACATTTATTGGGCTGTTTGTTAAAAATAACTCACAATATATTTATGTCTTGGATTTGGCAAAAATCTTTGTTCAAGAAAAAGAGTTTGATAGAGCTATAAATGTACTAGAGTTAGTTATAAATGCTGCTTTGCAAAATAACAAAAAGAAGCAACTCATAGATATACTTAGAGATATCTTAAATCAAAACCCAAAGCATGAGGGTAGTATTAGATGTTTGGTTGATATTTACAGAAAATTAGAAGACAAAAACAATTTGGTTTCTAACTTAGAGATATTATTAAAGTTAGCCCATCAAGAAGACAATAAGCTAAAAATTCTTGAGCTTTTAAAATCTTTAATAGAAGCAAATCCAGAAGAAATTTCATATAAACAAGAGTTAGAGAACCTTCAACCTACTGTTCCAAAAGCAGATGACTCATTAAATTGGCAGGTTGACCTAACAAAAGATGATTTACCAGAAGTTATTTTGCTTTCAGATGATATGTCTTCAGATAACTTCCTAGATGATATTGTTGTAGAAGAGGGTGATGATTCTGAAGATATTTATGAAGAATTGGAAAACCTAAAACAAGCAAGTTTTGTCTCAGAGTTAGAAAAATCAGAACTTATAGAAACTCCAGAACTTATAGAAAATGTAAAAGAAAATAATGTAAAAGAAATAGAAGAGAATATAGAAAAACCTTTAGCAGAAGTTTCCCAAGCCAGCATAGAAACGCCTAAAGAGTTTTCTCTAGAAAATTGGTTTAATGAAGCAGGTAAAAGTGCTATTTCAACAGAAAACCCAAGCTCATCATCTCTTGAAATCCCAAATGATTTACCAATTACTGATGGACAAATAGATCTTACAGATATTTTTGATAATCAAGAAAAACCTTCTACTAGTCCAATTACACCAACTCTAACATCTGAGGATTTTGCTGCTAATCCATTTATTCCAAAACCTGTAGCATTTAATCCAATTGCATTAAATTCAGATGTTCCCAAAGTTACTCCAATAGCTCCTAAAATTACTCCAATAGCTATCCCTAAAGCTACTTCAAATACAGAGGCATTTAATCCAACAGCATTTAACGGACTTGCCTTTGCTCCAGCTATTTTTAGTCAAATGCCAACAAGCCCAACTACGACAACTTTGGAAAAAACAAGATTAAAAATAAATCTTGGAGATTTATCTTATCTTGCAAAGAAAAATCAACCTCTTGAAAAAGAATGGCGGCGGGCAATTCGTAACAATAGCGAAATCGCTATGATTGCTATAGTAGTAGATGATGCAGAAACATGTGAAAAAAAACTAGGAGAAATTTTCTTAAATACTTGTATTAGGAAAATATCTGATGCAATTGAGAAAATCTTATATCGTGGAGGAGATCAAATTTTAATTTGTAACGAAAAACATCTTATCCTACTTGTATTACCAGAAACTTCATTTGAAGGAGTTGAAATAGTTGCCAACCGCATAAAGGAAATTGTTTCAGAAATGAAGTTAAGCTTTCCTGACTTAAACTATGATCTAACTATAAGCCAAGCTATCACATCAGTAAGGCCAAAACGACGAAAAACACCTATGGTCTTGATAGAAAAAATTGTGGAAAACCTTGAAAAAATATCAGAGTCCAACCAAATAATTAGCGAATAAAATAATTACTTAGAAATAAAAAATACCTTTCCATACTCTTTAAAATGTTTCAATATATTTTGATATGGACTTAACAAACACTTTTGAGCAATTAGCTATAGCTTTAGGGTTAGGTTTGCTCGTTGGTTTGCAACGAGAATATGCTGCTGCTGCGCATTTAGCAGGGCTTAGAACTTTTCCACTAATAACAGTTCTAGGAACTTTGTGTGGAATACTTGCTAAAACTTTTGGTGGTTGGGTAATAGCTGCTGGTTTTCTATCTCTAGCAGGTTTAGCTTTGATAGGTAATTTTGTAGCATTGGAAAATAACCAAAATCCATTAGGCGGAATAACTTCTGAAGTAGCAATCTTATTAATGTTTAGCATTGGGGCGTTTTTAACCATTGGCCCACCTGAAATAGCAATTGCTTTGGGTGGTTCTGTTGCTGTTCTCTTACAACTTAAAAAAACTCTTCGAGGATTAGTTTCTAAATTAGGTGACAATGACTTAAAAGCGATAATGCAATTTGTACTAATTGCTTTAGTTATTTTACCGGTTTTACCTAATCAAAAATATGGGCCTTACTCTGTGTTTAATCCTTATAAAATGTGGTTAATGGTCGTCTTAATTGTAGGAATAAACCTTGGAGGTTATATAGTATATAAATATAGGTTTTTTGGAGAAGAAGTAGGTATTGCTGTTAGTGGTATTTTAGGAGGAATGATTTCTAGTACAGCTACTACGGTTAGTTATGCTAAACGTAGTGCAAATGCTCCAGAAACTAATAAAGCAGCAGCTTTAGTAATAGTTATTGCTTCAACAATTGTTTTTATAAGAGTTTTACTAGAAATTGCTATTGTTGCACCTGATTTTTTGCATGTTGCTAGTTTACCCATTTTGATAATGTTTGCTGCTTTTGTTGTCTTATGTGGAGTTTCATGGTTTTCTAGTGAAAAAATCATTGGCCAAATGCCAGAACAAGATAACCCTGCTCAACTTAAATCTGCGCTATTTTTTAGCTTCTTTTATGTTGTAGTGCTCTTTACTATTGCTATAGCAAAAGATTTTTTTGGGAGCAAAGGACTCTATGTTATTGCTGCTATATCTGGTCTAACAGATATTGATGCAATAACTTTGTCTACTTCTCAACTTGTTCAAAATAATACTCTTGTAGCTAGTAATGGTTGGAGAGTAATTATAATTGCTATATTGGCAAATCTAGCATTTAAAGCTGGTATGGTAGCTGTTTTAGGTAATCGTCAGCTTTTTCATAAAATCCTTTTAATTTATAGCCTAGGTTTTATTGTAGGTATAGCAGTACTCTTACTGCTAAATTAACTATTAAGTCAAAAATATTAAGGCTTGTAGAATTTTCTACAAGCCTTAATACCAATCAAATTATTTCAAATTACTACTTCATACCACCAGAAACTGATACACCTGTGCCATAACTGTACCCAGGCAAAGTGTCTATTAAATCAGAGTTTTTGTAAATTGCTCCTTGAAACGTAAAATCAAGTGTAAATTTAGAACTAACTCCGCTAGCTGTGCTAGCACCGCCTAAAGAAACATTCTTGCCATACCATTTAGGTGTAAAGCCTCCTCCTTGAATTATTAGCGTGTTATTTGGTGTACAGCCAGAACACGCCACTAAATTAGCCTTTATATATATATCGCTTACGTAGTTACTGTTATAGACGAGTCGGAACTCTTCTAAAATGTTGCCATAACCATTCTTAACTCCATAAGCTGTAACACCATTACTGGTAATAGTGGCATTGGTATGATTTAACATAAAAGCAGCTTGAATGCTAAATGGAAGAATCTTTGTTTTATCGTCTTTTTCTTTTTCTTTGAAGAATAAGTCAGCTAGAACATAAACATAATCAAGGTTTTGTAAATCAGGAGGAACAATTTTAACTTCTGGCCAACTGTTGTTAGAAGTATCAACTATTGTTACAGTTAAAATATCTCCTGCTTTGATTCTACTGTCTTCATAAGAGAGTTGTGTGGCTGAAGGATCTAGGCTTTTAATAGCCATGCTATTAAGCTTTTCACCTAGCTTGTTATAGATGTCAAACCCTTTGATTAAGTTAGGTGGGATTAACCCTGGGCTGTTACCTATACCGCCAAATGTCCAAATTACTCTACCATCTTCTACGGTTTTAATTACTGGGGGAACTAATAAATAGTAGGCAATCCGTAGTTGGTTGTTAAAATAATCTCTACTAGAGTTGGTAATCATTTGCGAGATAGAGTTTTTAGTTTGTCCTTGACCGAAATGTTTGATAGTTAAGAATTTTTGTGCTGCAATATAACGCTCTGTTTCTAAAGGTGTTTTGCCTGCAAAATCAGTGCTTTTACTGCCAGTAAAGTCATAGGTATAACTATGAGAGCGTCCTGCATTAGAACCAGAAAAATTAACTACCAACATTGCATCAGAGGTGTTATTTCCTTTTATTTCAACATATGCTAAAGAAAGAGGATCAAGATCTTTTGATAAGAAATTATAGTAAACCTTGTCTGATAAAACAGATCCAGACAAGTACTTTTCTCCAAAGAGTCTTTGCCAAACTTGGCCTGTAATAGTGCTATTTAGGCTGTCATAATCTTCTGGGTGAGTTTGCAAATAAGCTCCATATTTATCAAAAGCTTCTCGTAAACCGTCTTTAACACCAAGTGCAACTAATTGTTCAGAGATACTTTCTTCATCCCAAGTGTTTTCGGCTTTTAACACATTAGCAACAATATCTGTCTTGTACTCTTTTTCTAACCAAAGTAGGAAATGAGCTACACCATAACGACTATTATCACTATCTGTTCTAAGGGAAACACTTAAGTAATCCGTTAAGCCACCATCAAGTTGTAGAAATGTTTTTATTTCACTATCAGTCATCTTAAGAGCTTTTATTGCATAATAGTTTGCTACTGCATCTACAAACCAATTGTTGCCAATAATTGAGCTGACAACATAACCTAATTTTCCATTAGTGTAATGTTGACCTTGAAAAACATGCACTAGTTCATGAGCTGCCACTTGTTTCATATCTTGGCAATTAGAAATTTTTACATTAGATATAGCCATTGGCCCGCCTAAAGGGCTTTCTCCTGCTTCTGTCCCATTGCTACCACAAGCTTTGATATAAATTTCTTGTGGTGTAGTCAATGCGCTAAAAGGCTTGCTAGACAAATTTAACATAGCAGCATAAATGTCATTTAAGTTTTTATCTAAGTCTAAAACATAGTTAGGGATTTTACTGTCTGTATTACCACTACAGCTACTTCCACCATTCCAACTACTATTATCAGGAGGGTGTTCAGTGATACTAGGAGGGTAATAGTAGATCTTAAAGTTGGAACTTGGGTTTTCACTTATAAGACCTTTTGACAAAATTCGGTTAACTACACGGTAATTACCTGCTAAAGTTGGATTTTTTGCAGCTAAAACGCTTATATTGTTATTGCTAGTTTGAACTGTTGTAGAAAGCTCAACCCTAAAATAAAGAGTTTTACTTTCAGTGTCATAGTAGTTTCTATCTCCAATCGATACCCAAGCTTTAGTTGTGGGATCTTGGTATTGTGCTTCAAGAGCTTTGCTTGCTATTGCAGGTAAAAGACTTGGCGCAATAGGGATTCCTAGAACTAATCTATCTGGACTTGTATTACCATTTAGGGTAAATGAATAGGTGCCAGAAACTACAGCAACTATATTGTTAGTCTTCACTTTTTTAGGTGCAGCTTTAATTTTATTGATACTAACAGCAACCGTTCCAGTTTTACTACTAGGTGCTACTACTGCAATAGTTGCATCATCTCCTACTACTATAGCTCCTTGTTTAGTATCAACTACAGCTCCATTGGTCTTAGTATTATCAATAATAGTGATAGTTGCAGAACTATCTTGCCCAATTTGGTAAGTATTGGCTGGCTGTAAAGTTAGGGCGACAGTTTCACTACTTTCTACTGCACTATCCATCATTGCTACTAGTGGAATACTTGCTTGATCAGTTCCTTTATAAATGGTTACTTTGCCACTTAGTTTATTGTAATCTTGTTCTGATGTAGCACTTCCACTTACTTGGTAACTAATTTCTGTATCACGGTTTACTGTAGTATTACTAGTAACTATAAACTCTGCAACACTCATTTCAGGTATACTTTCTAAAGACCGGCTGATGGTAATAGTTGGCATGCCCTCATTATCAATAATAGTTATTGTAGCGCTAGAAGGACTGCCAATTTGATAACCTGAACCGTTAACTAAAGTAACTATAACAGTTTCATCTCCTTCATTAGTATTATCATCTATTGGAGTTACTGTAATAGTTGCTTGGCTAGCACCAGCAGCAAATAAAACGCTTCCAACTAATTTTTGATAGTCAGTTCCACTTGTTGCTGTTCCACTTACACTATAATTAACAGTTAAGCTATTGCTATTGCTACCGGTTCTGCTAACTATAAAACTACCAGAGTTTGAGCTATTTTCTAATATGGTTGTTTGTGTAGCTTGAATTGTAACTGTTGTTTGACTAGAAGTTTCTATGACAGTAACAGCACTAGTGGCTAGTCGAGTTAACCCCATAGCTGTTGCTGTTACTGTAATTGTATAAGTCGTTTTAGGAGTAGTGGAATTTGTACTAAAAGTTAACGTAGCATTTCCACCAGGGTTAACTAAACTAGATGACAATGAAACAGCAACCCCACTATTAGGACTAGCAGAAGCACTTAAAGCAACAGCTTGGCTAAATCCATTAATTGCAGAGACATTGATATTAAAACTTGTAGCGCTTCCAGCCGAAATTGTTTGGCTATTAGGAGTAATAATCAATGCAAAATCTGGGTTTGTTCCACCATTTTGTTTAGCAACTACAGCACGAATCATTAAATTCATTTTTGTTCCATCGCTAAAACGGGCAGGCCCATCAAAAGTTACTCCATTATCATTTGAGAAAAAGCTACGATCTTGTTGAAAGCCAGTAGTATCAGTCGCAAATCCAATTCCATTTGCTGGATTAGGTGCTTGATAGCCAACATAAATATCTCCTGAAGTAATTGTTTGACTATCTACACTAAAATCAATAAATGCATTAACTTGAGTAATTGTTACACGCCGATCTACTAAAAAACTTGGTTGTGTAGGAGGTTTGCCGCTTGCACTAGGATCAACAAATGCTACTATGCGAATTGTTTGTCCAAGTGGACTAGGATTATTTTGGAAGACAGGGAAAAATACTCTTATAGATTTCAGCTTAACAGGATAAACACTAGGAGTTAAGCGATTGACCATCAATAAGTTATCTTGCAAAATTCCACGTCCATCTAATGAACCATCATCTATCTTTAGTTCCTCTTCTCCTGGAGCAACTGTGTTATAAGCAACTACAGCACGAATCATTGCATTAGCTTTGCTTCCATCTGTAAATTGAAGTAAGTTATAGTCAAAACCATTGTTAGTAGAAGCAAATGTCCGTTGTTTTTGTGAACCATTTGTATCTAAAGAAAATCCAACAGCATTTGCTGGACTGGGTGCTTGATAACCAACATAGAGATCTCCAGCATTAATTGTTATTGGACTAATATTGAAGTCTACAAAAGTTGTTATTTGTGAAATAGTCACAAATTGGTTAATTAATAAAGTTGGACTAGTACTAGGCTGACCTGTTGCATTAGTGTCAACAAAGGCAATTAAACGTACTCTTTGACCAACTGGGCTGGGCATCCCTTGGAACTGGTCAAAACGTATTCTAATGCTTTGTAATGTGGCAGGATAGCTACTAGGGGTAAGTCGATTAACTACAGTCAAATTATCTACTACAACTCCTGACTCAACAGTCCCATCATCAGTTTTTAACTCTTCTTCTGTTGCAGCTAAAGTCTGTGTGTAGTAAAAATTTTCAGTATCAATAGCTATACCTTCTATAGGTAATGGTCTTAAGTGTTCTAGCTGAGGGCTAATGCTAGTATTAGCTTGGCGATCTACCTCAAAAGGATAACTATTTATGGGTGAAAGTAATTGTGCTTTTGTAGGAGTAAAAAATACTCCTAACAAACCAAATGATATAATTATTAGAATTATGCCCAGTAAGGTAAGTAAAGCTCTTTTGTCTAACATAAACTTTTACCTCCTGTGCTATAAAAAGTAGCTTTTAGAAATCTAGCAACACTTTATCCTACGCAAAGGTTATTCCAATAGAAAATAAAGGAGTTATAGCTTAATATTTGTAATAAAAGGGGGATAATACACATTGCAAGGTTAATAACGAGCAAAATCTCTCACTCAAATAAATATAACGAGGTAATAGATTTGAAAGAAAATAATGCAAAAATCCATTTGCTTAAATCATTAGCTCCAATCTTTATGCTTTTTTTGTTGTTGCTTACTGGAGCTTGTGATAGTCAACAACCTACATCTGATAAGACAAAAGCTATAGTAAGTTTAACTTTTCAAGGTAAAGGAAAAGTAAAGGCTATAAATTTAGAAAAGCAAAAAATCACATTAGATCATGAAGAAATCAAAGGTTATATGGAAGCAATGACCATGGAATTTTCAGTAGAGCCTAAAGACTTGCTAAATAATGTAAAAGTGGGCGACAAAGTAAGTTTTACTCTAAAACATGAGGCAGGAATAGATACTGTTACTCAACTACAAATAGTTCCTTAAAACAATTAATGTAGGGGCAGGGACAAGCCCTGCCCTTTCTTATTTATCCAATAGCAGGTGTGTCTACAGAACGAACTTCAGGAATTTGTTGTTCACTAGTCCAGTTGTTACCGTCAAAAACACGTACATATACTTTATCAGAGCTACCACCTTTATAGGCTACATAGAGGCGGCCACGAAGGCGAAATACACTAGGAGGTGCAGAAGTTTCAGCATCTCCAATTGTGCGCTCTTCTGTCCATCGTAAACCATCCCATTTACGCCAGAAAATACCTTTACCTTCACCTTTGTAAATTACATAAAGCTCTTTCTTATAACAAGAAATTGCAGGCGATGTACTAGAACGAGCATCTGGCAATTGGCTTTCAGCTGACCATGTTCGACCATCAAAGCTACGTAGGTATAATCTAGAGGAGCTTTCCCCTTTGTAAGCAACAAATAACTCTCCTCCACAAGCGATAATTGAAGGGCTAGAGCTAGATTCAGAGTTAGGAACTTTTATTTCTCTTGACCAGCTACGACCATCAAACTCACGTACATAAATATTGCTACTAGAAACACCTTTATAAGCTATATAAAGCCTTTGGCGGAATATTGCCAAACTTGGACTATCGTTAGATTGCGCATCTGAAACAGGGTATTCACCTGACCAACGATCATTAGTTAAAGTACGAATAAAAATTTTATTACTATTGCGACCTTTATAAGCAAGATATACTGAATTTCCAAAACGACAAATAGAAGGAGCTAAATCACTAATAGCATCAGGAACAACTAATGGTGCACTCCATCGAGAGCCATTCCAGGATTTAACATAGATATTTTCTCTATAATCTCCACGATAAGCTAAATAAATTGAATTATCATCATACCGCTCGTTTTCATATTCAAAACGTCCTCTACGTTGTGGATCTGCTACAGGATAAGCAGTTGTATCTAAGAGCAAACACAATATAGCTAATGAGCAAAAAACACATGACAAAATTTTTCTCATAACTCGTTTCTCTCCTCTATGTTTATTAATTATATTCATTTTCTAGCCCCAGGAAAAAATCAGCCCTGAGGCTGATTTTCCCCTGGGGCTAATATGGGTTGAACTAATTGTGATTAGAGCTATTTCTATTCATGCTCTGTTTGATATAAAGTTCTTTGTAAGAGTCGCTCAACCCATATTAGCCCGGGGTTTTAGCAAATCGTAGATTTGCGCAACCCCGGGAACGCAATGCAAGCCCAACCCCGAGAATGCAACGCAAGCCCAACCCCGGGAATGCAATGCAAGCCCAACCCCGGGAACACAACGCAAGCGCAATCTCGGGGGTATGTTATGTTGTCAATCGGCGATAAATTCCAGGTAATCGCTCAGGAAGGCTTAGAACATCATCAATAATTGTATAGCCTACCTCACCATATAAGTCTTTTAGCTGCTCTTCGGATTCTCTATCTATTGTTATGCAGAAAGGCGTAATATCCGAGATTTTAGCTTGTCTGAGAGCTATTTTAGTATCTTCACGAGCATAACGAGAATCTCCATAATCATGATCATAAGGACGACCATCACTTAAAATAATCAGTAACTTGGTTCGAGCATCTTGTTTTTCTAGCCTTGCTGTAGCATGACGGATTGCTGCTCCAAGTCTGGTGTTATTTTGATAAGTAATTCCTCCAATACGTTTTGCTACCTCATCTGAGTAAAGTTCATTAAAATCTTTGATTACGTAGAATTTAACATTACGACGGCCTTCACTGGTAAAACCTTGGATAGAATAACCATCTCCAACAGCTTCTAGCGCTTCGCTCATCAGTACAAGCCCTTCTTTTTCAATGTCTATAATTCGTTGCCCAGGTCTTGTATAAGGTTGGTTGGGGTAACGGCTAATAGTGCGAGCAGTTGAGCTAGACATATCTAAGAGAAATGACACTACAACATCACGTTGACGGCGAAGTTTTCGTGTATAAATCCGCTCAGATACTCGGCCTGAACTACGGCGATCAATGGCATAATCAATCAAAGCTTGTAAATCATAGTCTTCGCCATCTAACTCACCCATAATTTTTCTTAAGTTTTCAGGTCTTAATAACTGAAATTGATATCTTACAGAAGAAATTACTCCTGAATAACGGCCTTTGACTCCATCTACAAAGCTGCGATTGCCAAAAGTATTTCGTCTCTCAATCACTCTACACCAATGAGTTCTATAATCTCCTAGTTCTCGATCCCATTCATCATAGAAAAAGGCTTTATCTCCAGGTTCTAAACCTTGTTCAGGCATTTCTAGTTCTGTAGATAGACTTGCTAGAATTTCATCAGCAGGGTTAACAATTGGTTCTAAGGAAGGTGACCAATAGCTAAAAGGTTCACTAAGTGCTTTAGCTTGAGCACGCTGATCTGGTTGATTGTTAGTGTCGGCTGATTCACTGCCTGCATCGCTTTCTGCTGAATCAGAATTATTTTCGATATTTTTCTCTGACTCCATTTCTAACTCTTCATGTTCATCCAAGCTTTCTAGTAGTTTATAAAGCTTAAGTGTAGCCATTAAGGTATCTGCTACAGTTGAATGCTCAGGGTTGATATACTGGTCAAATGTAGTTTCAATTACTTGAGCTATATGAGGATGAAACTCTTTTGCTAGGGTTGAAATACCACCTAAAATAGCTTCTTGAAATAGCATCTCAAAAACTACTACATCTTTTGGTAGCTGGTGAAAGTCAGGTCTAGAGGATGCTAAGCGATTTCGCACAAAGTCTAAGTCTCGGCGCAACCCTCTGTAAGTTTGTCTTAACTTGCAATCAATACGGCCATTTTCCAAAGATGTAAAAAGATGTCTTGCCAAATTTCCATCAGGAAAAAGCTCTAAAATAGTGAGAAACCCAATTGTACTGGCGACTTTGGGCAAGTTAGATTTCTTAGGTCGATTTTGAAATTCAATAGAGATTTCTGTTTGAGCTGCTTCTAATAGGTTTTTATCATTAGAGTATGTGCCAAATTCTACTTGACCAGCAGCATGAGCCGCTAAAGCTTTGTAGAGTTTGAAGTTACTTGTTTCATCTTCAAATTCTGTGATAGCAGAAGGCAATAAAATTGTACGACCATCTCCAATCTTAAACTCATGAGTGGAATCACTAATAGGTTTAATTATCAACTCTTTACCTGTTAGTGCTTCAATATAAAGCCTTAAAGTTTGGGAGATGGACTCAAGTGATAAGCCTCCTTCACGATTAAAGAGAGCTTGTCGGCTACGATTAGATTCTAACCCATAGTAGGCTTGAGCTCGGCGATTGTCTTTACCATAAAGCTCTATGCCATGAAAAGCCCATTCTCTAAATTGTTCTAATGATGCTTGCTTAAGTGCTAAAGGACTTGCTTTAAAACATTCTACAGCAGAGTTTGCACTGGTTTTACTGATTTCTAGCACTATGTTTAGCACAGTATTAATTACATAAGCATTTCGATCTTTGTCATTATGACGAGCTAATGCAGCAAAAATCTTAGGGCTAATTTTTAAGAAATGATACCCTGTGGCATTACCTTGAGCAACTACTAGTAAGCTGAATTGAGTCCACTGCTCAAAAGCTTTTTGGTCAGCAACCTCTAACATTTTTCCAGCAGCACGGAAATATTGCAGCGCAACACCTCCACTTTTTTCTAGAAAAATGTAAGTATACTCAAATAGTTTTGCCCAAGAAGGCTCAGTTTTTGGAGTTAAAACTTCTGGAATTACAATGAAAAATTCTGCTGCTGTTCCTCCTGAGCGATGAACAAAAGAGGCAGTTAACTCTAACATTTGGTTTAAGAGTTTTGGCCCTTGTTCTCCAATAGCTTCTAGATGATTTATTACTTGAGATGCATTTCTTAGTAGATCACAACTATGTTTAACTGAATGTTGTGAAACTTCATAACAAAGGTTCAATATTCTAGTTGTGTTAGCATCTTCTTTAAACTTAGAAAGAATTTCTGGAAAAGACTTAAAACAATCTAGGGCTAAACTTGTTGAAAGGGCTGCTTGACGAGAGACTAAAGTTAATGCACGAAGCAGAAAGCTAGGAGTAATAGAATTTAAGATAGATGCACTAATTTGAAAAAATTCTACAGCAGCATCAGGGCTAGTTGACGCAAGCCTTTTTCCTATTTCTCCCCAAGCACGAAACTCACCTTGTCCAAGAATACGAGCTACTTCTGAGACAACTAACAAACATTCTACAGCAGATCTTAGTGAAATTGCTGCCAGAGAAGCTGCTAAGTCAAGTACTGGTAAAATTTTATCTGTAGGTACTAAACGTAACTTAGATGTTATAGCGTCTAGGGTAGTTCCTGTTACGCCTTTAAGGTGTTTTTGTAATGTGCTTTTGATTTGACCTTCCATTGTAAACCTTGATAAAAATCAAAAATCTAAAGAATTTAGAGTTGAGGCTCAAAACAACTACGGCAACGTGCTTCATAAAGATCATTAGCGCCTAATACAACACGCTCTTTATTGGTAGAAAGACGCTGAGAATAATTGGCTAAACCACCACATTTCATACAAATAGCATGAGTTTTAGTTATATGTTCAGCAATTGCCAGTAGTTGAGGCATTGGCTCAAAAGGATTACCTAAGTAATCTTGATCTAAGCCAGCTATAACTACACGTTTACCAGAATTGGCAAGTTTATTACATATATTTACTAGATCTTTATCAAAGAATTGTGCTTCATCTATGCCTAAAACATTGGTACTAGAGAGAACTTTAGAAAAGAGTTCTGAAGCAGTTTTTACAGGGATTGCCTCAATTTTATTTTCACTATGTGAAATTATATGGTTAATAGAGTAACGAGTATCAATATGAGGCTTAAAGATCTGTACTGATAGGCGTGCTAGTTGGGCGCGGCGTAAGCGTCTAATCAATTCTTCACTTTTACCGCTAAACATACTCCCACAAATTACTTCAATCCAGCCGCCTTCACTGCGAAAATAATCCATAACTTCTCCGAAATATAAAACTATTATTTTGGCAATGAATATAAATTATTTAGCAAAGAAAGTGGACTCGCAATTCCACCCTGTTTTAACTCCATTGAGATAAAATTAAAACAGGGCTAAGAGTATTTTAATAGGTAGTTAAAACTTGATTTTTAATGAGAACTGAAACTGTCTAGGGTCAAAAAGTGCTGTAGCAGGACTTCTAAAACGCCCATCTCTAAAAGTAGCTACACGGAAATTATTATTAACCATAGAAACATTAACTCTGTTAAAAAGGTTAAAAGCTTCAGAAATAATCTCTATGTTTAGTCTTTCACCTAAAGAAATATTTCTAGATAAACGTAAATCAACAGAAGCAAAACCAGGTGTAACTCCAGCATTGCGTCCTAAAGTACCTGTTTGTGCTGCTGCAGGTAGGCTTAGATTTCCATTTCTAATATCTAGGTTAGGGCGATCTGTTACAGAAGATTGATCTAGATTTGTATCTGTGCCACTTAAAATATTAAAAGGTCGTCCAGCAGATAACTCTATAATTGGAGATAAAGTAGTTTCTGCTAATAATTTTCTTAGACCTTGAGCGCTTTGCTTAAATGGAGTTTTTATTACTCCACTTATGACAAATTTATGACGTTGATCTAATAGAGAAATACTACGTTCATCCCCTGGTCTTGAGTTGTTTTGAGGTTGAAGTAGAGTTTGTAAGTCAGTTGCATCATCTATTGTTTTTGAGTAGCTATAACTAGCTTGAATCTGCATGTTTGCAGAAAAACGTTTAACAAAGTTTACTGATAATCCATGATAAACAGAACTAGAACTAGCTTCTTGAGTTCCAACATTGCCAAAAGGGACAGGCAAATTAGTTTTGACAAAAACAGGATTTGGCCCAGAAGGTCTAAAAAAGTTATTAGCTATTCTGTCTGCGCCAGTTGCGGCTAAAACCCGTTTTCCATCAGGAGCATTTCGATTTACTGAATGTGGTAATTTGCGGCCTCCAGTAAAAATATAGCTAACTTGTATTGCTGTATCATGAGAAAGTTCTCGTTCAATAGTAAAATTGCCTTGTATGGTATAAGGAAGTTCATAGTTTCTGTCTATTGGTAGAAGGATAGGGAGTAAAGCCCCATAGCCTGGGAATTTTACCTTAGGATCAAAACGAGATTGGCTTGGTAAATAAACAGTTCCAGCATCAATTCCTGGAGTAGTTCCTACAACAACAGTGCCTTGGAAAATTTGTGTAGCATTTAAGGAACTTGTAGGAAGAGGGTTTCCTGCTCCAGCAATCAATTGTGGAATTTGCACTCCATCAATAATATCAGCATCTGCCCCAACAAAGAGGACTGGATTACCATAGAAAAGCCCAGAAGAAACTCTTATTACAGTTTTACCATCATTTTTAGGATCCCAAGCAATTCCTATTCTTGGAGCAATATTATTGTTATCTCTTGGATAGCCTTGAATTATATTTAGAAAGCGTTCTGCTGCATCTACTTGAGAAGCAGTAAGGGAAAGTCTTTGGGTATTGATTGCATTAGGTTTATAGGTTGGAGTTAGTTCATAGTCATAACGTACACCATAATTTACAACTAAGTTAGGTAGTATTTTCCAACTATCTTGAGCATAAAAACCTAGTTGTGTATCTTTAACTTTAGTTGGAGTGACATTAAAACCTTGAACAAAGTTTTGAGGTTGTCCTAAACCATAAGCTTGTATTGCAGGAAAAGCTGGTGCACCAACAAAATTAGGTGAAATAGATGTTGCTGCTAAATCTCCAAAATTAAAGACTCCTGAGAAATTTAAATCAAACTTAAAAGGATCTATTCTAATAATATTTGCTGAAGCCCCAAATTTAGTAGTATGTTTACTAAAAGAATAAGAAAAATTATCTTTTAGTTCAAAAGTTCTTTGTTTACTTTCAGCAGGTGAAAAGGGTTCACGGCCAAAAAAGCCTACTCCAGGAATATTAATGGCTACATCAGAGCTAGAGGTAAATAGAGAACCTCGTCGACCAAAATTAAAAATAAATTCATTAAGTTTGGAATTGTCTAAAATGCTGTTAAGTTGGACAAATGCAGAAGTATCCCTAACAAATGACATAGCTGTACGTGAAACATCATTGAGACCAACAGGTTGGTTTTGTCCAGAAGATTGTAAGCCTGTTGCTCTGGAAGGGGTAAAATTGTAACGTAGAGATAAATGGTTTTTAGCATTAATTTCTTGATCTAATCTAGCAGAGTAAAAAGTAAAGTCTTCTCTAATTGGATAAACATTTTGCACATTAGCTAGAGTTCGAAATGCTGGGGTAAGTGTTCCTAATTTACCTCCTGAAAGCATTAAAGTAGGTAGAAAAACGGCTCTTCCTGTACTAGGTTCAATTCCTGTTCTAGCTACAGAGATTCCTGCTAGTGCAAATTGTTGATAAAGTTTTCCTAAATCACCATTAGCTGCAATATAAGCTTTTTGAGCAGGAGTAAGATCAAAAATACTAGAATCTATACCAATAGAAGAAAACCCTGATTCACGTCTACGAGTTTGGTCTAAAGAGAGAAAGAAAAATGTTTTATCTTTTTTTATTGCTCCACCTAAAGTAAACCCATATTGGCCACGAGTAAATGCTGGTTTTGGGTCTGAGCCTGCTGGCTCAAAAGCTAGTGCATTACGGCCTTGAATAGCACGTTGGCGCAAGAATCCAAACAAATTTCCATGCAATTGATTAGTGCCAGATTTAGTAACAATATTAATAACCCCACCAGCCGTTCGGCCAAATTCAGCTGCAAAACTACTTACAACAACTTGAAATTCTTGAACAGCTTCTTGTGAAATGGTTGAGCGAGCAGCACGAGTATTGTTATCAATATTATCAGCTCCATCAATTTGGATTAGATTAGAACGAGCGCGTTGTCCTGCAAAGTTTAATCCTGTATTTGGAACTGGGCCTATGGTAGGAGAATTATCTCTACTTATTAAAGAGTTAATAAAGGCAAAACCCAAGAAATTTCTTCCATTGATTGGCAAATTATCAATTTTTTGTGCATCAACATTTTGAGTAATTGCTGTTTTAGTTGACTCTACTAGTTTTGTCCCAGTAACTATAACTACATCATTTTGACCAGAAACATTCATCTTAACATCTATAACTCCAGTAGAACCAAGTATTAAGTTAAAATCTTGTTTGTAGTCTGAAAATCCAGATGCACTAACTATTATTTCATAACTGTTTGGAGGCAATCCTAAAAATCGATAACTGCCATCTTGTTCAGCTATGACTTTTCTTTCAAAATTGGTTAAAGGATTTTTAATAGTAACTATTGCTGAAGGAATTACACTACCAGAACTATCTTTTACCACTCCTATTAGATCTGAGGTATTTGCTTGAGCAAAAGCTTCATTGATGGAAATTTGAAAAAACCCTAAAGATAAAAAAAGACAGTAAAACATTAATAAATGTTTCTTTTTCATATAAATCTCCTAGGTACTGATAATGTATCGTATTAAGAAATTTTCCTGAGATGCAATACAATTAAAAAGAGTTAGCTATATTGGTATAAACGAGAAAGAGAGCAAGTAAAAAATTGCCAAAAATACTAGATAAACTCTAGGCGATATTATGAAATGTATTTACATAACAAATTATTATGTATAAGAAATAAATTTCATAAAAATACAGAAGATTATTTATATAGTTAAAAATAATGACTTCAATTTCTTATTTTAGCTATATTTTTGTTTTGATTTAAAATTTCATCTTGCACAAGGCTTAAAGTATAGCTGTGTAAATAAAGGACTTGCAAGATCTAGTAATTCTTGTAAGTTGCTAAAAACTAACTTCTGTGTGCAAGATGATTTGAACGGGGAAAATATCACTATCAAAAAAAAGAAAATTGTAAAAATGTAAATTTACTGCAAAAACAACCAGTTTATTTCCCCGTTTTCTAAAGAGGATAACTTAGAGAAGAAGACTTTAGGAGAGTAGTTTGTAAGAGACTTAAAATCTTTGATCATATGTGATTGATCAAAATAGTGGGTTTTATAGGCAATATCAGTTAAATTTTCATCAGATTGCTTAAGTAAATGTTTTTTCATTACATTTCTAAAACGAACAATTTTTTTAAAATCAGAAGGAGTTTTACAAATGTGAAGAGCAAAGTGTTTGTTAAGAGTTGCGCGAGTTATTCCTATTTCTGAGGCTAAATCAGATATATTGTCAGATAACTCTTTGTCATGTAATAGTTTATCTATTACTTGATATAAGAATGGATGTTCAAAGTTTTTTAATTTGGATAGCCAATAATTTTCTAAGAGTTGTATTTTATCACTATCTTTTTTTACTAAAAGAATTTCGGCCATTTTCTCTTGATAATCTTCAAATGGGTTAAATCTTGGATATTGAGTTTCATAGTAATAACTAAGAGTATTTTCTAGGAATGCATTTATTCCTAAAGGTTTAAAGTAGATGGTGATTTCGTTTGTTTCTCCTTGGTATTCTATCCAAACAGGTTCTCTAGGATGGCGTACTAAATAGGTTTCAAGCTTGTTATCTGGACAGTATGTAAGTGTAACAGTATTTCCATTTACTGAAGTTTTATTGTAAGTGTTTACTGATATGATTGTAAAAATATTAGGGAAAGTTAGGTATTTATTAGGCTTATCATCTGGTTTGCGAGTGAGTGTATAGATACATTCAATATATTTTTGAAGCAATGTATTTTGAGGTTTAAATAGTTTAACTTCCATAAAAGTAAACTTTACTATTAGAGGTTGTATTTCTATGAGTAATTAGAAACAGTAATTAGAACAGATATAAAAGTTTATATCTGCTCTAACCAGCTAGGAACATCTGCTAAGCTTGGCAAAAGATCTAGACCTTGTTGTGTTGCTATTTCAGTTGTGTTTTCATTGACTACCCAATTAGGGGTGTAGGGCTGTTTAATTAAACCTGCACGAAGATGCTTCCAATCAGATCTACTGCTACGTAGATAAAGAGGCAAAGATAAGTCTAAGGAAAAAACATCTCCAATCACAGCATCAGGTTTAAGGCGTTCTAGTAAATCAAGGTAGTGAGGACGTTGCAGAGAAATTTTTGCTTCTTGCCATTGCCAAGATTCTGGAACGCTAGGAGCTAGGCCAAGGTGGAATTTTCTTGCTCCACCAATTACTTCAAACCCGTCTAAACTAACTTCAGCAGCATCAAAAAGATCCAAAATATGTGTAACTTTAGAGTTAGAAACTATTGTCATTTTAAAACCACGTTGTCTAAGTTCAGAAATCACTTGAGCAGCTTGTGGAACTAAAAAAGATTTGTTTTTTTCTCTAAACCGACTGCGACCATCACGAAAACACATATCAGCAAACTTTTCTGCATTAGTGGCTATTTTTACTATAGCTTCTCGCAAAATCATGCTTTCTGGAAAAGCTGGTCTTGCATCCCAAAGACACATAGCAATTGCGTGATTGCGTCCATACATATCCTCATCTGGAAAGGCTGTAATAGAGCCTTCAAATTCCCATCCATATTCAAAAGGGTTTTCATTAAAATTTTTTTGTATTTCTGCAAAAACTATAGCTACATTTTCGTAAGATAAATTTGCTGCTTCTGCTAAACGCTCAATCATTAAATCTCGTATTGCATCAGCCTCGGCGCGTGGGTCAGTCCAAACGCCATCAAAATCAGAAACTAAGTGCATAAAACTCCCTTATCATTTTTAAGCATAAATTATATACCAAGTAATTATAACTTACTATTAAACTTAGCTCATGTAAATAATGTGTTAAGTTAAATTAAATTTAGCAGATTTGCCAACAGTTAAACTAAAGCTTTGTGTTATTATTTTATAGCTTGCCTGCTTAAACTAAAACTAGATTTATATAACCATAATAATTTTTTTTAAGGAGTACTCTAATAATGGCCTCTCTTTCAACCATTGTAGATGGAGACATAAAAATTCAACATAGCAAAGAATACCGATTAAGACGTTTTCTTAATTGGTTTCCTTTAGGTCTTACTTATGCAACCTTCTATATGGGACGCTACAATATTAATGTGGTAGCTAGCACAATAGAAAAGACTTTTGGTATAGACCATGCCCAATTTGGGCTGATTTCTACCGCAGGGTTTTGGGTTTATGCAGTAAGTGTAATGTTTAATGGGCCTTTAGCAGATAGGTTTGGAGGGAAAAAGGCAATACTCTTTGGAACCTTAGGTGCAGCACTAATGAATTTACTTCTAGGGTTAGTTGTTTTTAGCGGTTGGTTAATGCAAGGCAATCCTCTTGGCCCATTAGGCGGTATGGCAACATCAGTAACTAATGGACTTAATACTTTTTTAGGCAACAAAGCCTTACAACCTAATCAGGCACAAGCTTTATTTATAATTGCTCTACTTTATGCCTTAAATAGTTATTTTCAAAGCTTTGGAGCTTTATCTGTAGTAAAAGTTAATGCTCCTTGGTTCCACGTTAGAGAAAGAGGTGTGTTTGGTGGGATTTTTGGCATTATGATTTCTAGTGGCTATCTATTAGCCTTTACTGTTGGAGGGATAATACTAAGATATTTTTCTTGGTATTCAATTTTTATAATTCCATCAGTGATGCTAGTAATAATGTTTATAGTAGATTCAATTGTAGTAAGAGAAAGCCCTAAAGAAGCAGGTTTTGAGAACTTTAGTACTGGAGATGCTTCTACAGGAGATGACACACCTATTAATTGGAATTATTTACTAACAAAAATACTTAATGATCCTATCATTATCACTCTAGCTTTAGCAGAGTTTTGTACAGGTTTTGTTCGTCAAGGTTTATTATCTTACTTTAATCGCTTTTTAGAAGAAGTTCATCATGTTATACCAAAGTCTCAAACAGCTGTTTGGGCAGGTACAGGAATCACTATTGGAGGCATTTGTGGTGGGTTACTTTGTGGTTATTTGTCAGACAAAGTCTTTCAGTCTCGTCGTCCACCAGTAGCTTTTATTTTCTACCTTTGTCAAATTGTTAGCCTTTTAATATTAGGTTGGGTAAGTGTTCCTGCAATGGCTGCTTTTATGGTAGGTTTTTCTTGTACATGGATTTTTGGTGTACATGGTATGCTTTCTGGTACCGCTTCAGCAGATTTTGGTGGTAAAAAAGCTGCTGCAACTGTTACAGGTCTTTTAGATGGAGTGCAATATGTTGCAAGTGGTTTTACTGGCTTTGGATTAGGTAAAGTACTAGTTACTTATGGTTGGGGAGTTTGGACTTATAGCATAGTTCCTTTTTCACTTGTTGGTGCCGTTCTTATGTTAAAAATCTGGAATGCTAGGCCACAAAAGAAAGATGCTGGAGGACATTAATTACTTTTGGGGTAAAAGATGAAATATTTGATTCTACTATTAACTTTATTTATTTCCCTAATTACTTTTGTTCCTAATCTCTCAGCTCAAGTTAATGTTGAGAGCTTTATTCGCAAACGCACACAAGAGTTTATGCTTGCCCGTCAAGCTCGCAAAGGTGCTACTATGCGACAGTATTATGACTTAAGTAATATCAAAGACACCCATGATTTTATAAAAGCTCAATATATTTCTATAAAAGATGATTTAAAAAAGGGTGTTTTTTCAGCAAGTTATGTACGTAGCTCTATAGAAAATAGCACTTTTGGAGAGGCTTATAAACAAGCTCTCTTAAATTTTGTTTTTAAAAATGCAGATATTGATAAAGAATTAGACTTAGCACTTACTCGTTACCTTGGCGAATATGAATATAACATTGTTAAATTTGAAGTAGAGCAAGTTGTAGTATTGCCAGATGGGAAAACAGTTAAGACAAGAATACTTGAATCTCGTCGTTCACCTGGACAAAAAGAAGCCCAAGTTGTTCCACGTATTTATAAATGGGAATTAAAAAATAATACTTGGCTGCTTTCAATGGATAATACCCCTAATCTTTAAAGATTTAATTTGGAGTAAGTTATGCCAAATACGCCAGAAATTAGTAAAATTGCACGACACTTTTTAAGAACAAATAGTGTTGGAGTGCTAGCAACACACTCTTTAGATGTAGAAGGTTATCCTTTTGGCTCAATAACTCCTTATTTTGTTAATGGCAAAGGATTTCCTAGTATCTTAATTAGCAATTTAGCTCAACACACTCGCAATATCCAGGCTAATAAAAAAGTCTCACTAACAATTTTTGATTTACAAGCTCAGGATGTACAAAATAGCACTCGTCTTACTTGGATTGGAGATGCAGAGGTTTTACCTAGAGATAAACAGTTACAGGAAATATACCTGCGCTATTTTCCAAGTGCAAAAACACAGATAGACCTTCCAGACTTTCACTTCTATCAAATTACCTTAAAACGAGCTAGATATATAGGTGGTTTTGGACAAATTGCCTGGGTTGAGCCTTCAGATCTTGTTTTAGAAAACCCATTGCAAGATGCTCAAACGGATATTGTTGAACATATGAATCAAGATCACCCTTCTACAATAATAGATTATTGCAGAGGACTCAGAAATATTACTCCTCGTCAGGTTAGTATGTTAGGCATTGATTCAGAAGGATTTGATATATTAGCTGATAACAAAAGGCTGAGATTTGCTTTTGATAGCCCTGTTTTAACACCTGAAGATGCAAGAACTGCTTTAGTTACATTAGCTAGAAAATCCCGCACCAATATGCCTACAGTGGGTTTTGAACAACTCCCAGAAAAAAGCAAACAATAAAAATAAATTAGGCTGAGCTTATTAAGCCCAGCCTAAAAATCTAGATAAGCCCTGAATTTTTAGAATTAAACTACTAGATAAACCTCTCGCTCCCCCCAGCTTAGAGGTTATTTTAGGAGTTGTTTTATGCTTCTAAGAAAGATCTTAACATCCAAGCCATTTTTTCATGTTGTTCCATTAAGCCTGTAAGAAAATCTCCTGTACCTGCATCATTTTGCTCATTACAAATTTGTAAATCTCTGCGTAGATTTATAACAATAGTTTCATGATCAGCTAAAAGATTGCCTAACATAGCTTGTGCATTAGGAAAATCTCCAGGCTTTTCACTTAAACGAGATTTTTGTAAAAACTCTTGCATTGTGGCAGTAGTCTTATTGCCTAAAGCACGAACTCTTTCTGCTACTTCATCAATTATTTCATCTATTTCATCATATTGAGACTCAAAAAACTTGTGTAAATCGTTAAAATGTGGCCCAACTACGTTCCAATGATAGTTTCTAGTCTTAGTGTAAAGTAAGTATTCATCAGCAAGTAAAGTATGAAGAATATCTATTACAATAGCACGTTGTTCGTTAGTTAATCCTATGTTTGGTGTCATTTGTTCCTCCATGTTTTTTGTTTTATTAATAAATTTAGAATTATTCTAATTTTGATTTTCAATATTGTCAATAAAAAATAGCAGATTTTTAGAGAAAAGTTTATAGCTTTTTATAGTTTATTGATTATAGGAATTTTAGTATTAAAACTAACAGTAGTTTATTTTGAGATTAAAATTGGAAGAAAATTATTGTAAAAAATTATTACAGTAGAAATGGTTTGTTAGTAAAAGTGTAGTAATAATTAAGTTAATCTAAAAGACTAAAATAAGTATTATAAACAAGATAACAACCTATAGCGTAAAATACATGATTTTAGTATGGTAAAGTAATACAAGTAGTCGATTTTTCTATATATTAATATATAGTTTTTAATATAATTTTTCTAATATTTTAGAAATGATATCTAAATATTAATATAATTTTTATTTACACTAGATATAATACTTATATTCAAAATTCACCTAGTTATATTTTTCTAATGATTTTTATAATATTTTATTAGAAATATCGCTATTAAATATACTAGCTGTAATAGTATCTATGATTAACTATATGATTATAAATAAGTTCAATAATTTGATAGGATATAAAATAAAGAATATTCTAATATTTAATGTAATATTAACAATCTATTAAAATCTGCTAAATATTTCATTAACATTTCATTAATATTAGTTAAATTAGACATATTTTGTGATATATATATCGATGTTTATAATAATAATCTACCTAGCGCTGCTAAATAGTAAGAAATACTAAATCCCCCAAATTTTTTATTAATTTTCCTATAAAAATGTCCGATCTGAGGCAAAAATCCTGAGTCAACTCGCACTGTTCTGTTAGCGGATTGGAGATGAGTTTATGGCAATTTTTGGTAATTTGGCGGATTTACCTCTTCCAGAGGTCTTAACTATGATTGGCAATAAGTCTGGATGTTTATTGCTATGGAACTTACCTAGTGGGAAAGAGTATGAAATTCATGTAGCAGAATCTTGCATTCGTGGATTGCTTCGTAATGGGCAAGATATAGAGGACATGCTTCAGATTCGGGACTTAATGTTAGAACTGATAAATTGTAACATTGGTGATTTTGAGTTTCAAAAAAGATCTCCTTATGATTTAAAGGATAACTTTCACATTTCTATAGAGCATATTTTATTAAATACTGCCACAGCTGTTGATGAAATAAATGCTTATAAAGAATACTTTCCTCATGAAAAGACTCGCTTTAAGCTAGCTGGACCATTAGATGTTTGGTTAGATGGAGAACTTTATAGTTTTTGGGAGAGAAGTGCAAACCTTTTAGCTGAAGGTTGTAGTGCAGATGAAATTTCTAAAAACTTAGGGTTAAATCTAGAAAAAGTTCAACTACATCTTTATAAACTGCGTTCTGTTGGGAAAATTGAACCAATGCGTGCTATGGAAAAACGTGCTAGCCGCAATAATATAGCAAGACCTACATTTCTAGAAACTGAGAATTTTTCAAATTTTTCAACTCCAAAACAAAATGTCTTTATAGAAACTTTTAAAACTCAAGAAGAAGATTTTTCAACACCACTTAATCCTATTTTTGATACTCCTAGTGTTAACAATGGTAAAACCAAAAGTGTTGGTTTAATTAGACGTATGCTGAATGCTTTAACATTTGGAAGATTAAAATGACTATAAAACCTCTTAAATTAATTATTTCTGGCCCAGTTGGAGCTGGGAAAACTACCTTTATCAGCACTTTGTCACAAACTTCTACTGTTAATACTGATGAATTGGCTAGTGAAGATATAGGTAAGGCTACTACTACAGTAGCAATGGATTTTGGGACATTGGATCTAGATGGAATTCCTTTATATCTTTTTGGTACTCCAGGCCAAGAAAGATTTGACTTTATGTGGGAAATTCTTTGTGATGGTGCCTTGGGTATGATAGTACTAGTCGCCGGTAATGTACCTAAGGATTTTCCTTATGCAAAAAAGATCTTAGACTTTGTTACCAGTCGAATCCCAATCCCTTTTATTGTGGCTGTTACACGCCAAGATTTACCTAGAGTCTGGGAACCAGAAGAAGTTGCAGACTACTTTGGTCTTGATCAAGAACAAGTCATCGGTTTAGTGGCTACAAACAAAGATAGTAATATAACGGCATTAACAGCATTAATTAGCTTAATTGAAAGAGATCTATCTGATCAAACTTAAATAATTTTTATATTTTTAGCATGGAGGTAATCTTACAATGACTAGACAAGAAGAAATTCAAGCACTAATAGATAAGTTACGTAGTCTAGTACCTGATATTATTGGAGTTTTAGTTGGTTCAAGTGATGGTTTAGCAATAGCTCAATCCTTAAGTAATATAGATGGAAATAGAGTTGCTGCTATGGCTGCAACAGCATTAGGGTTAGGAAGAAGAATTGTAGAATCACTAAATGCAGGTACTTTTAGTGAAACTTCTGTAACAGGTTCGGAAGGACAAATTTTTGTCTATAACGCAGGTACAAAAGGGGTATTAGCTGTAATGGTTGGTAAAAACGCTAATATAGGATTAGTACATTTAGAAGCTAGAGACATAGCTAAAGCAATAGCAGGAGTTTTGGGTTAAATCTAGTAAAATAATAAGTTAGGGGGAAAGTTTTATGGATATTCAAGAAATCCGACAGTTAATACTTGAGCAAATGCCACCAGAAACAAGATTCCAAGACTCAGATGCACAGATAATTACAAAGCATAAAGAGTTATTGCTTTCTTGGCAGGAAGAGATTGTAGATAGTTTTTATAAAACAGTTTTTAGCCATCCCAATACTAGCAATATTTTTCATGAAGGAGAAAGAGCCGCACGTGAAGAAACTTTACGAGATTGGTGGAAAAAAGTTGTAGAAGGACCAATAGACGATAAATTTTGGAACTGGATGGCTTATGTTGGTTTAGTACATGTTCATAGAAAAGTTAAAAACTCAATGATGTTATCTATGTGGGGGCTTCTATTACATAGAATAACTACAAAAGCCGAAGCATCGTTGTCTTTAGCAGAGGCTACTGACCTAATACGTGCTTTTACCAGATTTGGTCAAACTTTAACAAGCCTTGTGGCTGAAAGCTATATGAAGGGTATTGCTGAAGCTACAGGTACTAGTCTTGATTTGCTTGAAAATTTGGCTGTTCACCAAGTAGGCCCTGAATTGCCAGCAATTAAAGGGAAGTTATAGTTAATAGCTTCTAAAACAAAAATACTAAGATAAAGGTTTTGGAAAAATTCTTTGCCTTTATCTTAGTTAGTATAGACTAAATTATTTAAGAAGGGTGTTTAGCTGAAACACTAATTTTCACAAAAAAAATGAACAAAAAATTAGTCAATTCCTAAAGCTTGGTTCTCATCTGCTCTAGTAATTATGGTTTCTAGTGCAGGAGAGGGTTTATAATTAGCTAAAGCACTAACACGAAGCATAATAGTTCTTTCTCCAACCTGAACATAAACAAATCTTTGACTTTCTAACAACATAGATAATGCATTAGGTGCAGAAACACCTTTAACTGTGAAATTTACTTTTTTAGTTTCAATTAGTTTTGCAATGGTGTCCTCATAAATTACATTTAACCTTTCATGAGTTGCAATAGTTTGTATTATGGTGCTTAGAGAGGCTTCTTTAAAATCATAATCATAAAGTTTAAAAACCTTCTGAGCTAATCTAGCTTTTGAAGCCACTTCATCATATTTGTTTGCTTTTCTTATTATTTCTTCTAATGAGATGGTTGGATTATAAAAAGAAATCTTAGGAGTAATAATAATTGCTCGGCGATCCATTTGTGAATAAGTCAATTGGGCTGCTTCTAGTAGTGTTGTAATAGCACTTAATGGTGAAAGATCTGATAGTTGATTATCAATAGGTGTACTTTCTGCAATTGCTAGGGCATTTTTATCAAATATAACAGTTAGACGTTCGGCTTTAGCTAAATTGCGAACTGTGTTATAGAGATTAGGGCCAGGAATCTTTTTAGATGGAACAACTTGCTCATTTCTTGGTGAGTTTTTATGCGGAGCAGGTTTTTTTTCTTCTGCTTCTTCTTGTGCTAACACAAGATTTAGAGATAAGAAGAAAATAATTACAAAATTTATTGTGTAGATAATGGGGCGAATCTGCATTTTAGAAAACATAAGAACTCCTAGCTAGACTTTGAAATTTCAAGCAATGGTTTGTTTAACTTATCATTTCAACAGAAGTTTCAAAATTTATAATAATTTTTCCTGTAGAAAAATTTATAACTAAACAATGCACTTTTTAACTACCTTGAAATTCTTTTAACATTTCACAAAATAAGAAGATCATTCAATTCTATATTTTTCACTAATTATAAATAAATAAATATTATTTCGCATTTTTCTAGCAAATTTATTACTATAGTTAATTGCTATATGTAATATACTAATAAAATAAAATTTTCGGCTAAAAATCAAACTCTAAAAACTGAAGTCAACATATCAATAATATTAGTTTATTTGTGGGAGTAATATAGTATGAAATGGTCAGTAGGTACAAAAATTAGTGGAGGTTATATCCTTGGACTAATAATGCTTGTTTTTATAGGCATAACATCTTATTACAACACAACTCGATTGATTGAAACGTCTGATTTAACAGTACATACTTACTTAGTGCTTACAAAGCTTGAGCGATTGCTCTCACTTTTAAAAGATGTGGAAACCAGTCAACGTGGCTATATCATAACAGGAAAAGAATCTTATTTAGAGCCCTATCAAAATGCAGTTAAAGAAATAGATAAAGAAATTAGTGAAGTAAAAATTTTAACAACTGACAACATAAGTCAACAACAAAGACTAAATACATTGGAATCTTTAGCCAATAACAAAATTGCTGAACTTCAGGAAACTGTTAATTTACGCAGAGAGCGAGGTCTTGAAGCAGCAATAACAGCAGTAACAACAGATAAAGGTAAAAAGGCTATGGATGATATTCGTAGTGTTTTGAGTTTGATGGAGAATGAAGAAAACACACTGTTAAAACAACGAAGTGTTTTAGCTAATACGGGTGCCCAAAATACACTTTCTATAATTATATATGGGGTAACTTTTTCTGTCTTATTGTTGAGTGTAGTTAGCTTTTTTATAACTCGAAATATAACTATTCCTCTTAGAGAAGTTTCTGAGGCTGCAACAAAAATTTCTGCTGGTGATTTAAGTATTACACTATCAGTTGATCAACGTAAGGATGAAGTAGGGGTTATGAAGCTAGCTTTTAGCAAAATGACTCAATCTTTTTTAGATATGGCTCATGTAGCAGAACATATTGCTAATGGTAATCTAGTTGTTGATATAAAAGCACAGTCGGATAAAGATATTCTTGGAACAGCTCTATCAACTATGATCACAAATATTAAGCATATAATGAGCGATATTAAAGAAGGAGTAAATGTATTAAGCTCTTCAGTTAATGAAATTTTAGCAGTTGTCAGTCAAGTTTCTAGCGGTGCAGCAGAAACCGCAACTGCTGTGGTGCAAATGACTTCAACTGTAGAGGAAGTTAAACAAACTGCCTTGGTTTCAGCTCAAAAAGCAAAAAATGTTTCTGATACTGCTCAAAAAGCTGCTCAAGTATCAATAACTGGAAAGAAAGCAGTTGAACAATCAATAGAAGGTATGTATCGCATACAATCTCAAGTGGAATTTATTGCTATAAGTATAGTTAAACTAAGTGAACAAACTCAGGATATTGGAGAAATAATTGCTACAGTAAATGATTTAGCAGAGCAATCAAATCTTCTTGCTGTTAATGCTGCAATTGAAGCAGCAAAAGCAGGAGAACAAGGTAGAGGCTTTGCTGTTGTTGCTCAAGAGGTTAAAAGTCTTGCTGAACAATCAAAACAAGCTGCTTCTCAAATAAGGGTAATATTAAATGACATTCAAAAAGCTACTAACACTGTAGTAATGGCAACAGAAAAAGGTAGCAAAGCTGTAGAGGTTGGCGTTAAACAATCTGTTGAAGCAGGTGAGTCTATTAGAATATTGTCAGATAGTATTGCGGAATCAACTCAAGCTGCTACTCAAATTGCAGCTTCTAGTCAGCAACAGTTAATTGGTATGGAGCAGGTTACATTGGCTATGCAAAATATAAAGCAAGCAACATCACAAAATGTTGTTAGTGCAAAACAAACAGAGGTTGCTACTCACAGTATTCATGATTTAGGTCAAAAGTTAAGACAGTTGTTAGGTCGTTACAAACTATAAAATTAAACTTAGACTTTATGTCTTACTATAGTTATAAAACTTTATAGTTAAAAATAACCAAATACTTGATAATAAATATGCTCCAGTAACATCTGTAACCCAATGTGCTCCTAAGTATATTCTTGATGAACCTACAAAAAGAACTAAACAAGCAGGTAAGATCATTAAAGTAAGTTTAAGTATTGGATTAGATACTTTTTTATAGATCAAAAAACATAAAAACCCATAAAGGCAAACATAATGAGTAACATGTCCTGATGGAAAACTTAGAGAAGTTTCCTGAGCAAGTACTTTAATACAAAGTTCTGGAGTTGGTCTTTGTCGAGCAACAAGATGTTTAATTACACTATTAGTAGCTTGTCCAAAACTTGCTAATAAAAGAATTAAACGCCCCTCTAGTTTTTGTCCAAAATAGTAAAAGCTACTAGCAAAAGCTACTACTATAGAAGTAGAAACAAAAAAGTTGTTGCCTAGCAAAGAAACTGCTTCCATAAAAGTTTTTAGGCTAGTAAATGTTTGCAGTTGACAAGTTACAGCTATATCTAGATCAAAACGCTTATAATGATGAACCAAAATAGCCAAAGTAATAAATATCAAACAACTTATTACTATATAAATTTTTTCTAGTGTGGTTAATTGAGTATATAATTTTAGGCTCTTACTATTTTGTGACATAAACTACCATAATTTTAGTTTGTTACTTTAAAGCTGCTTGATAGCCAAGCTCTGTGATTTTATCTATTAGGCTTTGAAGTTGAATTTTTTGCTCATCATATTCAACTTTAGCTTTTGAGTCTGCCAAATCTACATTAATAGTTGTTACTCCATCTAACTCGCTTATTTCACTTTCAATCAAAGCCTTACAAGCTTTGCAGTGCATTCCTGTAACACTTAATTCGTTGATCATAAGTATTCCTTTATTGCTTAAAATTTTTTGTTTTAGTGCCAAATAAACACATTACATTATATATCTAATTAATAGCAGTCTAGAATATAATAACTCCAAGCGTTTAACTATTTTCTATGGGAAATAAAAATGTCTTCTATCCCCTGCTATATTACTTTACTTGGAACTGCAACAGTGTTGCTAGAAATAGGTTCACTAAAAATATTAACAGATCCAGCGCTTGATCCTGCTGGAGAATACTATTCATTTGGGTTTGGACTTGGATCTACTAAAACACTATCTCCTATCTTTGCTCCTGAAATATTGAACAATACAGAAATAGTTCTATTAAGTCATGATCACCATGATGATAACTTAGATAAAGCTGGACGAGCTTTTTTGCCAAAAGTAAAGAGAGTTTTAACTACTACATCAGGAGCAAATCGTTTAGGTAATAATGCAGAAGGTCTAAAACCTTGGCAGTCAACAGAAGTAGCTTTAGAAAATGGCAAAAAGCTAAAAATTACAGCAACCCCAGCTCGTCATGGCCCTCCATTAAGCTTGCCATTAGTTGGTCAAGTGATAGGTTTTATTTTAGAGTGGGAAGGACAAAACAATGGAGCACTCTATATTTCAGGTGATACTGTTTGGTTTAGTGGAATTGCTGAAGTAGCAAAACGCTTTAAGGTAGGCACAGCACTTTTACATTTAGGAGGTGTTGGTTTTACGCTTTCTGGGCCTCTACGTTATACCTTTAATGGGAAGGAAGCTGTTCAAACCACTCAGGTTTTAGGAGCTAAAACTGTTATCCCTATTCATTATGAAGGTTGGACTCATTTTCGTGAGCCTAAAAAAGAAGCACAACAAGCTTTTGCTCAAGCGGGATTAAGTGAACGTGTAAAATGGCTAACTTTGGGTACACGTCACAAATTAGAAGTTTAAGCACAGTAACTTCTTAGTAGCTTGCTAAAACTATATATTGTCCTAATTTTCTATGATTGTATTAGTGATCGGTAAAACTACTCTGTGTCAGTTTTATAAGTCCAACACCAACAATTTTAATTTTGTCTTACTTTTGAGTAAATAAGCAGCAGAAAATTTTATTTAAAAGGTGAGATATGAAAAAAATAATTTGTTTATTGGTTGTATTGATTACTTTTTCTTTTCCTAGCTATATTTTTGGACAAATAACCTCCCAAAATGATGAATTAATTCGTAAAGAGCTATCCAAGTATAACGTTGGTACAAAGCTAGATATAAAGTTAAAAAAATCAGGTGCTGTAGTTACAGGAAAACTAGCATTTGTTAGCACTGATAATTTTGTGATTACAGATAATACAAATAACACACAAACCATTCTATTTTCAGAGGTTAATCAGATAAAAAAAGTTAATCATAAAATAGGTTTAACTATAATTCATACCATAGGTAAAATAATAGTGTATCCTCCCCTTATAGTTTATTACTTTATTTATTGTTCTACGCATGATTGTGCTTGATCTAGGTGAAAAATGAGGTTTTACTAAAGAGCTCAGCTAATTGTAGCTCTTTAGTAATTTAACTAGAAGAAATAATTTATAGGTTTCCTTATTGCCGTAACTTTATGCCTGGAAAGCAGATAGGTAATCTTGAGTAAATTGTTGGAAAGATACAGGTGCTCTACCTAAAATTTTACTTACTGTATCAGTAGTGTAAGAGTATTTACCTGTGGCAAAAGTTTCATAAAGCTCTGCTACTGTTGAAGCGTTCCATTCAGGCATTCCAAATTTAAGCATTCCTGCTTTTGATTCTTCTATGGTTATTGAATTATAAGTAATTTCCTTTCCTAGAGTTTGAGAAAGTTGTTTTGCTATGTCTGTAAATGAAAGAGATTGTGGTCCGGTTAATTCATAAATTTTCCCTTTATGTTCATTACTATCTGTTGTAAGTAAAAGGGTTGCTACTGCTCCAATATCTCGAACATCTATAAAACTTTGTTTGGCTTCTCCTAAAGGCATAGAAAAAGATCCAAAATTTTTAATTGTATAAGCTGACCAAAGCATATTTTGATAGAAAGAGTTTGGTCTTAAAATTGTGTAATCAAGCCCAGATTTAATTACTAGTTCATCTGTTCTACCATGCATTTGGGCTATAACTGATGAGGCATTAACATCAGCCCCAAATCCTGATAATTTTACTAAATATTTGACATTACTGTTTTTAGCTGCTTCTAAAAAATTAGCTACTTGTTGCTCATACTGCTGATTTACAGATGAAACTAGAAAAACTTTGTCAATTCCTTCTAATGCTGTTTTTAATGTAGATGGTTGGTCTAAATCTCCTTGAACTAATGATGCTCCTAGCTCTTTTAAGCTAGCTGCTTTCTCTAAATTCCTAACCATTGCCTTGACTTGATAACCTTTGCTAGTTAGTTGTTTAACAATTTCGTTTCCATTAGTTCCTGTAGCTCCAATAATTAATATCACATTAACCTCCAAAAATTTTCTTTGTAAATAAGTTATAAATTTGATACAGTGCCTATAATAGAGATAAAAATATAGATTGCCAATGCCTATTAATCCATTTTTTATGTCTAATCATCCAGAATATATGGGTATGTAACTATGCCAGTAAGCCAACTAGAAACACCAGACATTCTTACAGATGTTTTAAGCACATTAAAATTAACAGGAAAAGTTTTTTGTTGTTCAGAACTATCTGTTCCTTGGGCAATGGATATTCCTGAAAGTAATTTTGCTCACTTTCATGTTATTGAGCGTGGAGGCGGATGGTTAAAGGTAAAGGCCACTAATCAAGCTATTTCGCTAGCTAGTGGAGACCTAGTTATAGTACTTAATGGAAGTGGACATATAATAAGTGATAGTCCAGAAACCAAACCTGTTTCTTTGAATGAATTATTAAAGCATAAGAAAGCCGCTTGTAATTTAATAGAATATGGAGGAGGAGGAATAAAAACTAAGTTAATTTGCGGTTCTTTTCATTTTAACAACTTAGTTACTAATCCTTTGCTTACACTTTTACCAGATTTAATCCATGTTCGCAGCAGTCAAGCTAGAATGGGCGATTGGTTAGAATCAACACTAAAAATGTTATCTTACGAAACTCACAATTCTAGGCCAGGCAATCAAACAATACTAACAAGGCTAATAGATATAATATTTGTGCAGGCTATTAGATGTTGGATAGAAGAACAAACAGAGTCAAGCGGATGGTTAGGAGCTTTGCGAGATAACCAAATAAGTGCAGCAATAGGGAAAATACATCAATCTCCAAATGAAAACTGGACTGTGGCTTTATTGGCTAGTGAAGTAGGGATGTCACGTTCTTTATTTGCTAGTAAATTTACTACTTTAGTTGGTGAGCCACCATTATCTTATTTGACTCGTTGGAGAATGCATTTAGCTGCATCTATGTTGTTTGAAAATAAAACTAATGTAAGCCAAACAGCATTAAAAGTAGGTTATGAGTCTGAAGCGGCTTTTAGTAAGGCTTTTAAACGATATTTTGGACAATCTCCTAGTTTTTATAAACAAGAAAAATTAAAAAATCAAGTTACACAATAAATTCTAAATTTATTTGTTTATTTTAGATCTGGACAACGAATAGCCAGCTTTTTAGACTGAATTTCAAATTTGGCAGGCAATTGCCCTACAAACTCTCCATCCATTTCTAATCTTATTAAGTTTTTAGGATCAACTGCTCTAGCTACAAGGCTTTTAACACGAGTAGTTGCAACATAAGGTAAATCTAGGTGTGTTCCAGCATATAAGTGATGTGCATTAGAAAACATAGCTATTTTGCTAAGTTCTTTTATGACTATTAGATCAAAAAAACCATCATCTACTTTAGCTTCTGGAGCTATTTTCATTCCTCCGCCAAAGTAACAACCATTAGCTAAAATTCCTGTAGTAAGTCGCCAGCGTTGAGCTTCTTTTTCATCACATTCTAGAAAAACTTCTGGAAACTCATAAGATAGTGCTGCGGTTAAAGTGGCGTAGGCATAAGCTAATGTACCACCAAAAGTCTTGTTAGATGATTCCGAACGCTTGACAACTTCTCCTCCCATTCCAAAAGAAGAAATATTGATAAAATAGCGGGTTTCTTCTTGACCTTTAGTGTTTGTAAAAGTCGCTTTTCCTACATCAACTAAACGAGTTTGCCCTTTAGCTAAAGCACGTGTGGCATCTTCAAATCGTGCAGGCAAATCTAAAGTTTTACGGAAATCTCCACCACTTCCATGTGGTAATATTCCTAGTTCTGTTTCTACACCTGAACTACAAATCCCATTAACTACCTCTGAAATAGTTCCATCTCCACCACAAGCAATAATTAGTTTTCTACCTTCTTTTGCAGCATTAGCAGCTAAATCTTTTGCCTCACCAGATCTTTTTGTAAAAACACAATTAAATTGACCAAAATAATTACTAACACATGTTGCTAAACTCGGCCATTTACGCCCGGTTGATCCATTGGCCGATGCTGGATTGACTATTATTAAAGGTAGCAAGCTATTCATAATTTGGGAATCCTTTTACAGGAGTTATGAGCCTCTTATAATTTTGTCACATAATATCTAGCTTTTATCAATAAATTACAATCACTTAATACGAAATTATGCTTATCTGTTTATTTTTGTTTAATTTATTTTTAATGTTCAAAATTATATTATATATAATCTTTTCCATATTTAAGCTAAACAAAATAAAACTCCAAATATCACATTACAGTGATAATAGTAAGTAGAGTTGGTACGGTATAATTTATGAGTTCAAAAATACGTGTTGTAGTTGCAGATGATGAGCGACCAGCAAGACAGTTTCTATTATCTATGCTTAATAGTTTTGAGGATGTAAAAGTTGTTGGTGAGGCTACTAATGGCACAGAAGCTCTAGAAATAATAGAACAAACACAACCAGATTTAGCTTTGCTTGATTTGCAAATGCCAGAACTAGATGGTTTAGGCGTGGTTAGAGCGCTAAAGAAAAATCAAATGCCTCTTATTGCTTTTGTTACAGCTTATGATGAGTATGCTGTAAGAGCTTTTGAAATAAATGCAGTGGATTATTTGTTAAAGCCTGTAGATAGAGTAAGACTTAGAGAAACTATTAATCGTGCTCAAGAACGCTTGGATAGGGCAGAACTACGGCTAGAAGAAAGTGCTAACTTAGAAGAAGCAATAAAAGATTATGAATCTGCAAATGAAAATATAGCTGAATCTACCAGTGAAACTTCAACTCAACAAACTAAAATTGATCGTATTCCTATTAGACAAAAAGACGAAATCATTATTTTACCAGTAAATAAAATAACTTCTATAATTGCTGATGGTGAATTGCTTAATATTACTAGCACTAGTAATGAAACTTACAATATTAACTATAGATTAAAAGATTTAGAAGTAAGATTAGATCCAAGTAAGTTTGTTAGATTAGGTAGAGGGGCATTAGTAAATATTGATATGATTTCAAAAATCAATCAAATGCCAGGAGGTACCTACTTAGTCACATTAACTAATAATCAACAAATTAAGGTTAGTCGTTTACAATCTAGATTTCTTAGAGAAAAGCTATTAAGGTTATAGTTTATTTGCTTTGTCTAAAGCCTCTTTAGCCGCTTTATCTTTGCCTTTAGATAATTCTAAAGCTTTAGAAAATTCACTAACAGCTTCTTGTTTTTTTCCTATAGCTAAATAAGCTTGACCAGCACAGTAACGTACATCAACAATATTTTTAGCATCCTCATCTAATTCTTCATATTTTTCTAGTTCTGAAAGGATTCGGTCATTTATTGAGGTAGATGACTTTTTATATTTAATGTTGTTGACATTATCAGTTAAGCTAAGCTCATTATTAATCAAGTAAATAGCCTGACTGCTAAGGGTTGTTACTAGATTGTAAACAGTTTCTGGGCATTTGCCTTGATATTGTTCAAAAGCAATTCTATAACAGTTTAATGCATCTTCTAATTTTCCTTGTTTAGCTAAAGTTACTGCTAGGTTTTCATATGCTAAGGGGTAGAAGCCATCATTTAAGTCAATAGCTTTTTTGTAGTTAGTGACGGCTAATTCATACTCATTGCTTTTTTCTGAAATACTACGAAACAAATATAAGTTAGCTAAATCTAAATAAGCTTCAGAAAAATTAGGTTTTTGTTTAATTGCAAGCTTAAATTCTTCTATTGCTTGATCTCGTTTGGATTGGTTATAGTAAAACCGCCCTAAATTATAGTGGGCTAAAGGATAACTACCTTTTTCTTGTTCAATAGCTAATTTAAATTGCTTAAGTGCAGAATCTATATCACCTAAAGCTTCATAAACTAAACCTAAATTATTATAAGCTTCAGATAAAGTTTTATCTTGTTCAATAGCTTGTTGGTAGTTAGCTATGGCTTTTTCATAATTACTTTGGTGTGACTCAGCCATTGCTAAATTAAAATGGGCAATAGGGTATTTGCCATTACGATTTGCTATAGCTTTTTCAAAAGACGAAATAGCTTGGTCTATTTGCTGATTACCATAAAAGGCTACACCTAAATTCAAATAAGCATCAGCATTGTTAGGATTTGTATTAAGAATATCTGTGTATTCTTTAATAGCTGTGTCAAAATCGCCCATTTGGATAAAAGTATAACCTAAGCCCAATCTAGCATTTACAAATTGTGGACGCATTTGAAGAACTTTGCGATAGAGCTTTATTGCATCATCAAATTTTCCTGTTTTAGTTAAAAAGCTAGCTTTTACTATTAATTCTTCTGGCCCAGGTGCAGGTTTAGGTGGAACAAACTGGGTTGAAGCTTTAACCGTTGCTTCACCTGATTGTTGTAAACCAACTCGTTCAATACGCGTAGAAGCATTAAAACGCAAAGAACCTTCCCCTGTGGCGCGAGGAATTTGAGTTCCTTCTCCAGCACGAGGAATCTGAGTTCCTTTATTAGAAGTAGAATTAGGTGGATTATTGGGTTGATCCACTCCAGGACGTTTTATTTGTCCAGATACTAAGTTAGGAACTCCAATTGTTAGTAGTACGTTAATTGTAAGAAACAAAGATATATTACAGTAAAATTTAGTATTGTGTTTCATATGTTTAATATTGATAATGGAAACGTTAAATTTTAGATGCACAAAGCTTAAAATAGTTAATAAAATAGTTAAGATATTTTGACTATAATAATATAAATAACTTGAAACTTTTTCGATAAAATTTTATGGGTAAGTCTTCAGATTTAGAACCAATTGTTGGAACTGTTATTGCAGATAAATACAAAGTAGAAGCCCTTTTAGGCGAAGGTGGAATGGGTAAAGTATTTCGTGTAAAACATTTACACCTTAACAAAATTTTTGCCCTTAAATTGGTAAATATAAGCACTGCAAAAAATAGCCCTACTATTATAGAACGCTTTAAACGTGAAGCCGAAGTATTAGCTAAAATTAATCATCCCAATGTAGTAATGGTCATAGATTTTGGCATATTAGAACCTACAGGTTCTCCATATTTAGTAATGGAATATATTGATGGAGTACCATTAAGAGATATTTTGGAGCAGAGAAAAACCCTTTCCGTATCTCAAACAATAGCTATTGCTAAGCAAATTTGTGCTGGTTTGTATGAAGCTCACTTAGAAGGCATAATTCATCGTGACCTTAAACCAGAAAATATTATGCTTCAAAGACTCTCTCACGGAGACTTAGTCGTAAAAGTCTTAGATTTTGGAATTGCTAAAATTGTAAATAAAGATATTGTAACAAAAAATATTACCCTAAGTGATAATATGGTGGGTACGCTACGCTATTTGTCACCAGAACAAATGATGGGGTTAGAAATAGGTACAAAAACAGATATCTTTGGTATTTGCTTAATGATGTATGAAATGCTCACAGAAAATGTTCCGGCTGTAATGATAGAACCACCTCGGCCTATGTTAGAATTTCGCGAAGATGTTCCAACAGAAGTAGAAGAACTGATTCTAAAAGGACTTTCGCAATCTCCTGCAAATCGCCCAGAAGATGTTTTAGAGTTAAGAAGGAATTTAGAAGAATTAGAATCTTATGTTGATGAAAGTCAGCAATTAATAGATTTATCTGTTACTAATAGACTAACAGGTAAATTACCTAGCTCAGAGAATTACACTAGCAAAGCAGATAAAAGAACAACAACTAATTCTAGTAATACTACTACTAAAAAAAGAGCTTCTCAAGAGAAGTCTAAAGAAACAGCTCAGAGAAAATCCAAAGATACTACTGAGAAAAATACTCAACATAAAACAATTCTTACTAATATCGATGAGCCAATAAAGAAAACAAATACAGCATTTTATGTAGTTTTAGTTTTAGGACTACTTATAGTGTTTTCTGTTGGAGGATTCGTTGCTAAAAATTATTTAGTTAAAGATGAAAAACCAAAGATAGAAGAGAAAGCTATACCTGCTTTAGGAATTATACGTGGTGGTAAGTTTACAATGGGTTATAACAAAGGAGATTCATATGCCCGTCCAGAACATGAAGTTACAATAAAAACCTTTCAGCTATCAAACTTTATGGTAACAAATCGCCAATATGCAGAATTTGTAGCTCAAACAGGTCGCCCACCACTACCACAATGGCAAGGTGCTAAACCTGCTCCAGAACTTCTAGAGCAACCTGCTACAAATGTTACTTGGTTTGATGCTAATGCCTATTGTGGTTGGCTTACTGCTCAAACTGGCAAAGCTTATCGTCTTCCAACAGAAGAAGAATGGGAATATGCTGCTAAAAATAGACTCAGATTTAACTTAAGTGATATTGGGGAAAAATATGCAGAGTGGACTAACTCTGAATTTTACCTTTACCCTAAATCAGATGCTCCAATGCCAAGTTTACCAAGTCGTGTAAGAATAATTCGTGGAAAAACCGAAGATAGTAAATTAGAACCCTTTACTTTCCGGATATGGCAAAAAGAGGATTTCTCTATGTTTATTTTAGGGTTTCGTGTTGCTGCTAATGAAGAATAATTTATATATTTTGTGGAGGAAGCATGTCTAATAAACACTGGCGTTTTTTTTCTAGTTTCTATGCTCTTATAGTTGTGTTTTTGCTTTTAGGCACAGCAAATTTAACCTTTGCTCAATCAGGTGGTTCAACAACAGGGTCTGTAGATGGTAATATTTCAGATTCACAAGGCGCTGTAATTTCTGGAGCTAAAGTTACTGTTAGGGATTTACAAACAAATTCTTCTCGTTCTGTAACCACTGGTGAAAAAGGGGCTTTTCAGCTTGTGCAACTTTCTCCAGGTCGTTATGAAGTTAAAGTAGAGGCAGATGGATTTCAACCTGCTATGTCAATAGTTACTATTAATGTTGGCACTACTGCTGTGGTAGATTTATCGCTAAATGTTGCAGGTACAGGTGCTGATGTAATTGAAGTTACTGCTAACACTTCAGTCAACAGAAATAAAACAGAAAGTAGTACTATTCTTGATGAACGTAGCATCAATACTTTGCCTATCAACCGACGCAATTTCTTAGATTTTTCATTAACTTCTGCACGTGTTACAATTGATAGAACTCCAACACAAGGTGTTACTTCTAGTTCAGGGCTTTCATTTAATGCCCAATCCGGTCGTAGAAATAATGTAACAATAGATGGTCTTGATAATAATGATGCTTTTGGTGGTTCAGTGCGTTCAACCTTTAGCCAAGAAGCAGTTCAGGAATTTCAAGTAGTTAGTGATAGCTACAGTGCTGAATTTGGTCGAGCAGTTGGTGGTGTGGTAAACATTGTTACTAAATCAGGTACAAATGATTATCATGGAAACCTTTTTGTACTAAATAGAAATGATGAAATTAGTGCTAGAGACGCCTTTGCTCCTATTAAACCTCCTTACTCTCAATATCAATTTGGTGCAACTCTAGGTGGGCCAATCAAAAAAGATAAAGTCTTTTTCTTTACTTCTTTTGAACGTTTAACAATAAAACAAAATAATATTGTTACTATTAGCGATGCTACTGCTGCTGCTGCACAAAGAGTTGGCTTTTTTGCTACTAATGGCGCTATTCCTTTTAGTTTAGATACTACTTCTGTATTAGGTCGTTTAGAACTACAACTTTCACCAAATGATAGGCTTGCTTTACGTTATAACTATGGTGGCACTTTTGATGGAAAATTTGAGCCTTTTGGCGGGTTAATTTCAGACTCTAGTGGTAATCAAGGTAGACTTAGTGATAATGCTGGTGTAATTACTAATACTTACATAAACACTAATTTAAATTTAGTTAATGAAAGCCGTTTCCTTTTTAACAAACGAGATCAAAATGTTTTAGCACGAGGAGACAAATCCCAAGTTATTTTATTTGCTCCAGAAGGACAAGTAAGTTTTGGTGCTTCTGCTACATCACCTTTTTTCCGTGATGAAAATCTTTATCAGTTTGTAGACAATGTTTCTTTAAGCAGAGGAAATAACCAAATAAAATTTGGGGTAGATTTTGCATATCGTGATGTTGTAAAGAGTCGCACCTCAGTTTTTAGAAATGGTTTTGAAGTTTTTGCTCCAATAGATTTTGCCGCAGTTACTGGTATTCCTGGACTTCCAGCCTTAAGTGGGTTACAGGCTTTTGATCCTGCACTGCGTACCCCTCAGCAAATAGGCTTTTTAACTGCATTTTCTGCTATGGCTCCAAACCTTTTTCCAGGTTTCCCAAACCTACCTCTAGCTAGTTTACCGTTACCTGTTTTTTATCAACAATCTTTTGGTAATTCAAATACTTCTTTTACTGGAAAGACTTTTGCTGCTTTTCTTCAAGATGATATCAAGTTACGTCCTAATCTTTTAGTAAAACTTGGTGTTCGCTATGATATTAACCGTGTTGATTTTATGCCAGAAAATAGTGGTAATTTTAGTCCTCGTATAGCATTTTCTTATGCTCCTAGCAAAGCACCAAAACTACAGATACATGGAGCTTATGGAATTTTCTTTGCAGGGCCATTTATAGGCTTATCTGGCCCACTTAGCGAAGTTGGTACCGGAAATGTTGTAATACCTGAATTACTTTTCCCATTTTCTATCATACCGCTTTCTTTACCAGATAGACGATTTCCATTTATTGATCAAGCTGGACAACTACCTCCAGGCTTGCCATTTATTCCACAGCTTAGCTTAAATTTCCAAGTCCAAAAGAACCTTAAAAACAATTATAGCCAACAAGTTACAGCAGGAGTTAATTATAGACTCAATGAAAATACTATAGTTGGCATAAGCTATAACTTTGTTAGAGGTATCAAATTACTTGCAGAAAGAAACATTAATCCAGTTGTTCGCCCAATGGGGAATCCTTTTGTAAATGCACTTTTTGGACGTGTTGACCCTACAAAAGGTGATATAACTTTTTATGCTGGAGATGGTGATAGCTACTATCATGGTGTTACTTTCCAAATTGAGCGCAGACTTTCTAGAAGAGTTAATTTCTTAGCTCATTATACTTTCTCAAAAGCAATCGACAATTTCTTTGATATTCGTATTGACCTAGCTGATCCACCAAATAATCCACTAAATATTAGGGCTGAAAGAGGTCTTTCTTCTCAAGATATCCGCAGTCGTTTTGTGTTTTCTGGAGTTTGGGATTTAGACTATACAAAGAACAAATTCTTAGAAGGATTTAAGGTTTCTACAATTGTTAACTTAAACTCTGGCTTACCATATAACTTATTGGCTGGTGTTGACTTAAACCAAAATGGTGATAACCCTCCTGGGGATCGTCCTCTTGGAATTGCTCGTAATGGAGGTGTTTTGCCAGGTTTTGCTAATATGGATGCTAGGCTAGTGCGTACTATAAAGATAAAAGAACAGTTTGGAATAGAAGCTTTTGTGGAAGTCTTTAACCTATTTAACCGAACTAATATTAGTGAAGTAAATCGTACTTTTCCACCTGATGCAATGGGCAATTTCAATTTACCTAAACAAGATAATGGTCGTTATATTGCTCCTCCTGAACGTTATACAAATGCTTTTTCACCTCGTCAATTCCAATTTGGAGCCAAAATAACCTTCTAATCTTAAATTCCCCGGGGTTGCGCTTGCCTTTGGCAAGCTAAAACCCCGGGCTAATATGGGTTGAGCTGATAGTAATAAATTTATTTCTAGCTAATGCTTTGTTGGAAGAGGATTTATTAGTTGAAGTGGCTCAAATTTAATATGCTCAAACCATATTAGCTACAGGTTAATATGTGACTCTGTTGGAAACGAATTTAACTATTTTAATTAACTCAAAATATAATTCGTCCAACCCATATTAGCCCCAGGTTTTAGCGAGTGAAACGAGCGCAACCTGGGGTTATTAATAAACGAGCGCAACCTGGGGATCAAAAAAATGAGCGCATTTATTAAAATGGCTCAAATTTAATATACTCAACCCATATTAGCCCCAGGTTTTAGCGAGGACTAATATGGGTTGTATTTTAAGCATTTGCTACTAAATTTCTTAGTACGTAAGGCAAAATACCACCATGTTGATAGTAATCAACCTCAATAGCTGTATCAATACGTAGTGTAAGCGGTACTTGCTCAGTTTCGCCATTAGCACGATGTATTACCAAAGTAACATCTTGTTGAGGTTTTGGCATAGGTTCTAAACCTAGAAGATCAAAAGTTTCTGTTCCATCTAGTTTTAGGCTTTGTGCTGTGGTTCCTTCTTTGAATTGGCAAGGCAACACACCCATACCTACCAAGTTACTGCGGTGGATACGCTCAAAGCTTTGTGCTACAACTACATTAACTCCTAAGAGTCTAGTACCTTTAGCTGCCCAGTCACGAGAGCTACCTGTTCCATATTCTTGGCCTGCAAATACAATTAATGGAGTAGATGCAGCTTGATATTTTATAGAAGCATCATAAATGCTCATTTGCTCACCACTTGGTTGATAGTTAGTTATACCGCCTTCTGTGCCTGGTACCATAAGGTTTTTAATACGAACATTTGCAAATGTACCACGTACCATTACCCTATCATTTCCACGACGTGAACCATAGCTATTAAAATCTTCTACTGTAACGCCTTTTTCTTGCAAGTAAATACCAGCAGGAGAGGTTTTCTTGATTGAACCAGCAGGGCTAATGTGGTCTGTAGTTACTGAGTCTCCGAAAATTGCTAGGGCACGAGCGCCTTTAACATCAGCAAATTTTCCTGCTTCTAGGCTAAAGTTCTCAAAGAATGGAGGTTCTTGAATATAAGTTGAGTCAACATCCCACTCATAAACATCCCCAACACTGCTAGGAATTTCATTCCAAAGAGGATTATCATCAGTGAAATTAGAATAGAGACGGCGGAATGTATCAGCATCCATTGCAGTACTCATAACTTCAGCTAGTTCTTCATTGGAAGGCCAAATGTCTTTTAAGTAAACATCTTGGCCTTCTTTACCTTTGCCTATAGGCTCGCTAGACATATCAAGGTTTACATTACCTGCTAGAGCAAATGCTACTACTAGCGGAGGACTCATTAAGAAGTTAGCCTTAATGCTTTGATGAACACGAGCTTCAAAGTTACGATTGCCGCTTAAAACACTAGCTGCAATAATATCGTTTTTAACTACAACTTCTTCAACATCAGAATCTAATGGGCCAGAATTTCCAATACAAGTTGTACAACCATAACCAACAGTGTAAAAGCCTAATTGATCTAAGTAGCCTTGTAAGTTTGATTTAGCTAAATAATCAGTTACAACTCTTGAGCCAGGACCTAAGGAAGTTTTAACATGTGGTGGTACAGATAAACCTTTTTCTACAGCTTTTTTAGCAAGTAGTCCAGCAGCTAACATTACACTAGGGTTAGAAGTATTTGTACAAGAAGTAATTGCAGCAATTAAAACATCACCATGACCAAGATCTACTGCTTTACCATTAGCACGAGACTTTACAGTAGAAGTAAGTACTGGTAGTCCGCTAGGCTTTTCACTAAATTCCACTGCTACACGCTTGCTAAGCTCATCAGCAGGCTTGTTGTAGCCATTTTGATTAACAGGTTTTTGGAATAAATCATTAAATTTAGATTTAACTTCTGTTAAGTTAATGCGATCTTGTGGACGTTTAGGCCCAGCAATACCTGGTTGAATGTCAGCTAAATTAAGCTCTAAGACTGTGCTATAGAGACATTCATCTTTTTGTGGCATTCCAAACATTCCTTGAGCTTTGAAATAGTTGCGGAAAGCGTCAACCTGTTCATCTGTGCGACCTGTAGCTTTTAAGTACTTGCAGCTTTCTTCATCAACAGGGAAAAAGCCCATAGTTGCACCATATTCTGGAGCCATATTAGCTACAGTAGCGCGATCAGGTAGTGAAAGTGAAGCCGCACCTTCACCAAAATATTCAACAAATTTACCTACAACCTTAGCTTTTCTAAGCATTTCTGTGCAATGTAGCACTAGATCTGTTGCTGTAACTCCTTCTCGCAACTTGCCAGTCATATGAACACCAACTACATCTGGAGTAAGGAAATAAACCGGTTGTCCAAGCATTCCTGCTTCTGCTTCAATACCACCAACACCCCAAGCAACAATGCCTAAGCCGTTAATCATGGTTGTATGTGAATCTGTACCAACTAAAGTATCTGGATAGTAAACATCACCTTTATTTAGTACGCCTTTAGCTAGATATTCTAAGTTAACTTGGTGAACAATACCAATTCCTGGAGGAACAACTTTAAAGCTTTCAAATGCTTGCATTCCCCATTTTAAGAATTGATAGCGTAAGCGGTTGCGTTCAAACTCAATTTCCATGTTGAGTTTAAGAGAATCACTTTGATTAGAAACATCTACTTGGACAGAGTGATCTACAACTAAATCTACTGGTACAAGAGGTTCAATTATTTTTGGATTTTTGCCCATTCTATCTACAGCAGAACGCATTGCTGCTAAGTCTACTAATAGAGGTACACCAGTAAAATCCTGTAAAACAATACGAGCTACTACAAAAGGAATTTCTTCTGTTCTTTCTGCATTTGGCTGCCAATTAGCTAAAGTTTTTACATCGACTTCACGAATTTTCTTATCATCATAATTGCGTAAGACAGATTCTAGTACAATACGAATGCTAACAGGCAATTTAGAAATAGGGCCAACACCTTCTTTTTCTAGTTGGGGTAGAGAGTAGAATTTAGCCGTTTTACCATTGCCAAGCTCAAAAGTTTGTAATGTATTAAAAAGATTATGCATAGTTGCTGACACTTCTCCATAGTTTCTAAGATTTTTCTGCTGACGAATATTAGCAGAGCTTATAAAAAGCTGCTAGAAAAGCCAGAGTACTTTTAAAATTTAATTAAACAATGCTATTTTAAAATTTAGTACTTTTAAGAGTATCTTTTTATGTAGTATAGTAAGTTAAATGCAGTTAAGTTACTAGTGTTAAGTACAAGTAAGAAAGTTAAATTAATATAATTATGACTAGTCAAACTTCTTGGTTAGGATGGTATAAACCAAATCCATTAGCAAAGATAAGGCTTTTTGCTTTTTCTTATGCTGGTGGTGGAGCAATGGCATTTAGAACTTGGTCAAATAGCTTGCCAACCTGGATAGAACTTTGCCCAGTACAATTACCAGGACGCGAAAACCGTTTTACAGAAAAAGCATTTGAACAACTTTCTCCATTAGTAGAAACTATGGCTAAAGAGTTAGTTGCTTATTTTAGCAATATACCATTTGCATTTTTCGGACACAGTATGGGAGCTTTAATAGCTTTTGAGTTAGCACGATACATAAGAAGAAAACATAAATTATCACCTAACTATCTTTTTGCTTCAGGACGTTTGTCACCAGAGATCCCAGAGTTAACTAGCCATCATTTGTTACCAAATAAAGAATTTAAAGAAATGTTGAGAAACTATAATGGTACACCAAGAGCTGTTTTGGAAAATGATGAATTAATGGAATATTTAATTCCTCTACTTAAAGCAGACTTTGCTATTTGTGAAACCTATGAATATAAAGAAGATGAACCCTTGGATTGCCCAATTTTAGCTTTTGCTGGAGAAAATGATCATATAGTTGACAAAACTAAAATAGCTTCTTGGAAACAACATACTAAAAAAGACTTTTATATAAAGATGTTTGATGGAGATCATTTTTTCTTACGTGAATTTCAAAAGGAAATAATACAACTAATTGAAGAAAAACTTATACATTTAACAAAATGAGTTATAACTACTTATCAAAAATCTTATCTCAAGACAAATTAGAAAAAATTGTTTCTCAACTTCGTACTGAAGGCAAAAAAATAATTTTCGCTAATGGATGTTTTGACTTATTGCATGTTGGGCATATCCGTTATTTAATGGGAGCTCGTGCATTAGGTGATTTACTTGTAGTAGCAATTAATAGTGATCGCATTGTTAGAGAGTTAAAAGGTAGTAATAGACCTTTGACTACAGAAATGGAAAGAGCTGAAATAATTGCTGCTCTTGTTTGTGTGGATTATGTAACTATTTTTGATACTCCTACAGTTACAGAGCTTTTACTTTTACTTAAACCAGATATTCATGCAAAAGGGACAGACTATACTGAGGAATCTGTTCCAGAAAAAGATGTAGTAAAAAGTTATGGTGGAAAAGTTGCTATAGTAGGAGATCCAAAAAATCACTCTACAACAGCAATGTTACAGGAACTTTCTAAAGAAAACTAATTGGTTTTCTGCTTTATATATTATGTAAAAAATATAGCGTTAGTTTAACTAGTTTTGAGCTTTGTCTATTCGTTTCCATATAACATAGTATTTTGACTTTTTAACTTCTTGATAGTTTGAGTTTAACCAGTCAATTTCACTAGCAGTAAAATTTTGTCCATAAGCAAATTGAGGCTTAATTTTTAGTAATACCCAAAGGGGTTGGACTTTTTTAAGTTCAGGCAAATAAATTGTTTCAGGATCTCCACCAGAGGATTTATATCTTTGAAGCGTTTTTAGTGGAGATCTACGATTTGTAAGAAAATATATAGGGTCTTCAGTTACAAATAAAGCAATAGATTCATTTTGAGGAATTTGATTAACAATGCCTGTTATTTCTTCTAATGCTGCAACAGCTTCTGGACTAGCTGACATTCCTCTTAACTTGTCTATTTTAAAAGGAGTTGGATTTATAAAAGCATTTGCATAAAAGAAAAGTTGATAACCTGCTAAAGCATGGCTAAGTATTACACCTGATAGCAAAATAACTATTATATGAATAGCGTAATAACTAATAGTTGGCACTAGAGAAAGCTTTTCAATAAAATTCCAAACTAAGGCTATCATTATTGCCATCAATGGTAGCAAAGGAAAAATAGATGCTGCTCCAAGTGCATAAACTCCAGCTAAGGTTAATCCTAAGACCCAAAAGGGAAGCAGCATTTGAAGCATACTTCTATGAGTTCCTACAAACCAAGATATCATTCCAAATGCTAATGCTCCCCAAGTTAAAAAAGAACAACTATAAACTGGTAATGGGAAATAGTGCGGAAATAAATAATAGTCTTCTCTAAGCATAGGGTATGTTTCTAAAAATAGCTGAAATATAGGTTTTTGGATTCTGAGCTTAGAGGCTAAAAAGAATGTATTATAAAATAATTGTGACAATGCACCTAAATACCAAAAGGGTATAATTAACAAAGATAATGCTAATGTAACACCAAAGTGATATTGAAAAAATCTTTTCCAAGAAAAACGGTTTGGGTAAGCTAACCACTGAAAATAAACAATACCAGAAACAACAACTAAATGAGCTAAACCTATATTTTGCTTGAAAATAAGAGGAATTGCAGTTAAAAAACCTAGAGTAAAAATTTGCTTAGTAAATGAAGTCTTTTTTTCTGACCACAAAAATAATGCTATTGAAGCTAAACAAAAAATTAAAGCATCAACATCATACCAAACATATGGCCTAATTATATTTCCCCCTAATCCTGCTATTAGGCAAAGGCTTACGCTTAATCCTCTAGGTGTATCTATGAGCTTAAGTATTTTATAAGTTAATAAAACTGTTATAAACATTGCCGCAACACACCACCAAACCCCTACAATGGCATAGTTGCCAAATAATTTCATAAGTAATGCTTGCTTAAGATAAATTCCTGGCATCACTATTAGATTAAAATCACGATAAGGTACTTCACCATTGAGAATTCGCCAAGCCGCCTCTAGTGTATAAGTATTATCAATAAGGTTAAATGTCCTAGTGCCTTGATAATAAGTTAATATGCTTGAAGCAATTCCAATTAAACATACTACTATCCAAGCAAACCAATCTATCTTGTGTGCTTGATTAATGGAGTTTAAGTTTGGAGTAAATAAATCTTTTGGAAGAAACAATCCTGTTTGAGAAAGTAAATTGCTAAGAAGTTCTCTAGCTTTTTGTTGGTTATTTGTTGCAACAGGATCTTGACCTATTGAATAGCCTTTTTGCCTAACAGGAGATTTTTCGCTATCAGCTTTTTGATAAAATTCAAATTCTTTCTTTGCTACATTAACGATTACTTCTTTTTCTTTAACTACTGCTTTGATTGAATATGTTAATTGGGCTTGGTTATATTCTATAGTTAAGGTTTGGCTTATTTGTTTTATTGCTTGAATTATTTCTTTTGAATTTTCTTTTAGGTTATTAGCTTGTTTTTCTATTTCTCTATTTTCGTTTAGCAATAAGTGTTTTAGAGCTAAGTCTTCTCTCATTTATTTCTCCACAGTAGCATCCAACAAATTAAAAATGGCATATTATGGACATAGGTTAATAGGATAAATATTATAGCCTTGGTTTTTATCATCTATTTCTAGCATCCAAATTTTTCGATCATAAAAGAATTTTGCTAATTGGCAATTGTTTTCTTTATTCATCTCTCTAGCCCAAACTACTTTAGAATTATCAATATTTGCCTCATTGTATACCCATTCTTGTTCTATATTATGTCCAGATAGATAGCGTACAATTACTAAGTGTTTACCTTCAACTTCTTTTAACTTTGAAAGCAATGTTGCTCTTTGCATTCCCCAATTAGTTGGTAAAACACGGGGAGTTACTTCCCAAGGGTTAGGGTTAACAAAAAAGAAAGGATTTGTTCCTAAAACTATTGGCAATGTAATTATAAGAACACAATAGGTAGGTACAGACCAAGCTAGATATTTTCCTACTGCTTTTTTATTCCAACGCAAAAGGTAGATTCTTCTTATGGATTGCAAGACTAAAAAATATAATAAACAAGTAACAGGAGCGGCATAATGCCCAAAATTAAATGCTACTAACATCATTGCTATCAACAAAACTAAAACTATTCCTAAAGCAAAACGTACCCAATAGTTTGTACGTAAAAGGATTAGAGCAATTAGTGGTAGAGTAAATACCCATTCAAGAAAAAATCTCCAGAGTTTAGTAAGTTTAAAAGAACACCAAGTTAAATAATTTTTTAGGCTACTTATATGGGAAGTGTATATATTCCAATAGAGTACCTGAAAGTTTTTTCTTATTTCTTCATGATTATAAGTTGCGTTATATACAGGTTTTGCCCAAAGAAAATTTGGAATATTGCCATAGGCTGCTTCATAAGCACGATAGGGTAAATAAAAAGCGTTTCCAGTAATAGACCAATTGTAGTAACCCATCATTGCTGCAACTACTACTAGAAAAATGCTTAAAGGTAAAAGAAGTTTTTCTAGTAAAACTTTTTTAGGAAATCTTTTTTCTCTAATTAATTTTCCAAACATAAAAATAGTTGTTATAGAGCCTACTACTACACCCTCATAAGGTCTTGTATTTGCTAGTATTGCAAGTCCTAATCCAAAAATTAGTATGTTTTTAGTATCAGCTTTTTTAAGGATTCGTTTCATAGAGCCAAATAATAAGGCTCCTCCAATGGCTGCAACTGCTCCTCCCCAAAAGCTTTGCCCCCAGTAGCTAAATAGTGCAAGTCTTAGCATCATTAGTAAACTACCCAGTAAAGCCCAACGAGGTGGAAGCCAAGCTTGCAACATCCAACAAGTTGCTGCACAAGCTAAAGCTATGCTTAACCAAAGTCCAACAACAGGATCTCCTGTTAAAATTTGGCCTAGAGCTAGGATTAACCCTTGTGCTGGAGGATATTTAGCCATATAAGTTGGCTGTTGTAAGACATGGAAAGTTTCAAAGTGTATCCACATTGGATGAGTAGGATTAGTTATTCGACCATGAGCAAAAGTATCTGCTGCTAGTAAATATGCAAACTCATCCTCTATGCTTGGAGTTGGCCAATAGAAAGTAAAAGAAACTGCTGCGGTACCTAAAAAAGTTATTAACCCAACTAGTAAAATTGCTAGAGTTCGTTTTTTGGCAAGATGATTAAAATATTTTTCAAGTGTGCCTAAGATCTTGTATTTGCCTGTAGTTAGCGAAACAAGAAAAAATCCTAGTGCTATAATTAGAATCCCAAATGTTTTAAAATTAATACAAATTTTTGCAGCTGTTAAAGGATCAAAAATCTTTTCCATGTGGCACTTAATTTTTATTATTATACGATGATTGGTACGCTAAAGAATCTTGTATTTGAGTCAAGATTATACACTTAAAAGTTTGAGAGGGTTAACATTATTTCAATGCTTTATTAAAAGCTTTGGTAACTATTAGGTGTAAAAACTAGCAAATTAAGAAACTACTTAAGGTGAACAGATATAAACTCTAAGCTAGCAGATAGCGCTGTATCTTCTTTGCTACTGTGTGTTTATCTGCTATTATTGCTGCTATGAAAGAACAAGCCATAGAAAAATATCAAATTACAAACGAACCATTCTACTTACCAGTTAAAAATGAAGTTGAGATATTTACTGCTGCTTATCAAGCAAAATTACCTGTCTTATTAAAAGGGCCAACAGGTTGTGGAAAGACTCGCTTTATACAATATATGGCCTGGAAGCTAACTAGACCGCTTGTTACAGTAGCTTGTCATGAAGACCTTTCAGCTACAGATTTGGTTGGTCGCTTTCTTTTAGAAGGTGAAACAACTGTTTGGCATGATGGGCCACTTTCTACTGCTGTAAAACATGGAGCAATTTGCTACTTGGATGAGGTTGTGGAAGCTCGTAAAGATACTATTGTGTTGATTCACCCACTTACAGATGATAGAAGAATTTTGCCTGTTGAAAAACGCTCTGTAGTTCTGACTGCTCCTGATGAGTTTGTTTTAGTTGTTTCTTATAATCCAGGATATCAAAGTGTAGTAAAAGACCTAAAACAATCAACCAGACAACGTTTTGTTAGCATTGAGTTTGATTATCCGCCTTTTGAAATAGAAGCAGAAATAGTTGCTCGTGAAGGTGGGATAGATGAACAAATGGCTAAGGATTTAGTTAAGATAGGTGAAAAAGTTCGCAATCTTAAAGGACATGGTTTAGAGGAAGGTGTTTCTACCAGACTCTTAATATATGCTGCTCAGCTTATTAGCCGAGGCATAGCACCAGAAACAGCTTGCGAAGTAGCAATTGTAAGTCCAATTACTGATGACAAAGAATTACAACGTAGTATTCATGAAATAGTTACCACTATAATTTAATATATGAGGCTAGAATATCGATGGTTGGCGGGGTTGTTGTAACACATGGTCGCTTAGCTATAGAGTTAGTTTTAGCGGCAGAAATGATTGTAGGTCAAATTCAACATATTACAGCTGTATCTATAGGTTGGAATGATGAAATAGAACAAGGAATGAAAGAAATCCAAGCTGCTGTTAAACGGGTAGATCAAGGCAAAGGAATACTTATTCTTACAGATATGTTTGGAGGTACTCCTACTAATGTAGCGATGACCTTTTCTAAACCAGGAGAAATAGAAATAATAACTGGTGTAAATCTACCAATGATTATAAAATTGGCTAGCCAACAAAAAGAAGAGCCTTTGGATGTTTTAGCGGCTAAAGTACGGGATCAAGGCCAACAAAATATTTATCTCGCTAGCGAAGTAATGAAAAGAAAACGGTAACAGGTAAAGAATTTCCATGCAACAACGCAATATTACAGTAATAAATCGCTTAGGTTTACATGCACGTGCCGCAGCAAGACTTGTTAACTTAGCTAATCAATATAATGCTGAAGTTAAATTAGCAAGGGCTGATACAAAACAAGCTGTCGATGGTAAGTCCATTTTAGGAGTTTTACTACTGGCTGCATCACGTGGAACAGAATTAGTTATTTCTGCTGAGGGCGAAGACGAAGAGCCTGTAATACGCGCACTTTGTGACCTTATTAACAATAAGTTTGGCGAAGAGAGTGATCTTCTCTACTAATGGGGGACTTATGGAAACGCTATTACATGGGTTGGCAATTAGCCCAGGTATTGCTATAGGCACAATTTTACGTATAGACTCCCAAGGGCATCAAGCATTATTACAACATATTGAATCTACACAAGTAAGCCGAGAAATTCGTCGTCTAAATCGTGCTGTTACTTTAGCCCGCTATCAACTCAATGAGTTAAAAGCAAGAATGGAAAGAGAACTAGGACATCAACATGCTTATATCCTAGAAGCTCACATTCTTATGCTTGATGATAAAGAATTATTTAAAAACATCAAAAAAACTATCTCTGAACAACTAGTTAATTCTGAATGGGCTATAAAAATAGAAATAGAGCGCTTTCTTAATGCTTATGCAGCTATTTCTGATCGCTACTTGCGTCAACGTGGAAGTGATATCGAAGATGTTGCACGCCGTCTAACAGATGCTTTGTCAGGCAGACAAGGCACTATTCATAAAATACCTCTTAATTCTATTATTCTTGCTGAAGAACTTCCTGCAACTGTTCTAGCTGAACTAGATATGACAAATGTTATTGCAATCGTTACTCAAGCAGGAAGTTGGGCTTCACATACTGCTGTAATTGCTCGTGGACTTCGTATCCCTGCTATTGTAGGGCTAGATTTAATTCAGCCAATAGTTTCTGGACAATCTGCCATTATAGACGGTAGTGAAGGCTTATTTATTGTTAATCCAAATGAAACAACAATACGTCGCTATCGTTCATTTCAAGAACAAAAACGGCGTACTTTCCGCTCATTACTAGCTCAATCTCGTGGGCCTGCTCGTACTGCTGATGGAGAAGAAATAACAGTATGTGCCAATGTTGAGTTACTTTCTGAACTAGATTCAGTAAAACGCTTTGGGGCACAAGGTATAGGACTCTTTCGCTCAGAATTTATTTTTACCAACATGCTGCCTCAAGCAGGTTCGGAAGAAGGACAATACCAAATCTATCAACGTCTGTCTGAAGCAACTGGAGAACAAGGTGTTACAATTAGAACTTTTGATTTAAGCGAAGATAAAGTTCCAATGGCTCTAACAGGTGCAGAATTAGAAGTTAACCCTGCTTTAGGATTACGCGGTATTAGACTTGCGCTAAAAAATGAACCAATGTTTCGTACTCAAATTCGTGCCATTGTAAGAGCTTCTCGTCTAAAAAATGTAAGAATTTTACTACCTCTAGTAACCTCACTTAATGAAGTTACCCATGCTAGATCTATTGTTAATGAAACTATAAAGGAATTTACTCAAGCAGGTTTAGAAGTAGATCAAAATATAAAAGTAGGGGTAATGGTAGAAGTACCATCAGCAGTAATGATTACTGATCAATTAGCTCGTGGGTCAGATTTTTTAAGTTTAGGTACTAATGATTTAATTCAATATTTGCTAGCTGTAGATCGCAATAACAAACAAGTTGCATATCTTTATCAACCTCTTCATCCTGCCGTATTACAATCATTAATGTGGGTGGCAAAAACTGCACAAGCAAATAAAACCTTTTTAGATGTTTGTGGAGAAATGGCAGCTAATCCAATCTACGTAGTTGTATTGTTAGGTTTAGGTATAAAGCATCTTAGCTTAACTCCGCCTGCAATCCCATTAATTAAAGATGCTATTCGTGCTATTAAGTTAAGTGAGGCACAAGAAATTGTAGAAAATGCTTTGCAAATGGTATCAGCACAAGAAATTGAAGAATATCTTTGTGAAGAACTTGCTGGTAGATTTCCCTCCTTTTATGCTAATTTAAAATGGCATAACCCAATGGAAAGATAAAATTCAATAATTAACTTCCCCAGATGATTGCTTGCTAGGGATTGACTAGAAACACCGTACTTTGTACATTTTCCACACTTTGGAGGACAAAATGAAAAAACGTCTTTATATGTTTGGTCTAGCTTTAATAGCAGTAATTTTTACCTCACAAATTGCACCTGCAATTAATCCAACTCCTCAAGGTTTTAATAGAACCCTTTCCATTAAAGGTACTGATTTCAATAAACAACCATATAGTGGAACACTAGAGGTTAAATCCAGAAAAATAAAATCACCATCAGCCGATATAGAAGGCGTTACCTTAAAGTGGAATGTTGGTGGAACACCTTATCAAGGTATTGGTATTGTTACTTCTCAAATTCTAACAGCAACTTGGGGCGGTAGTAGTTGTAGTTTGGTGGTCTATGCAGTTGAAGGTAAGAAATTAACAGGTCTTTGGACTGTAAGTAATAGCCCTAATTTAGGTGCAGAATTTGCTACAGCAGTTTCTACAAAAGGTATTGTTGGTAGCTATAATGTAACAGGTACAGGTTTGGATGGAAGCTCTTACAAAGGCTCTTTAGATGTTATTGATCATGGGCCAGTATATCAATTTTCTTGGAATGTAGGCTCAAAATATGAGGGTATTGGTATAAGAACAAAAGATTTAGTTTCTGTTGCTTGGGGTGGAAGCTCAAAGGATACTTGTGGTGTTGTACAATACCTAATTACAGATAATGGGCTAAGTAGCGGTAAATGGGGATTTTATGGACAAAATGCTACAGGTACTGAAGAAGGTACTCTTAGATAAACTAAAAAAAACTAATTTCTGAAAATACCCAGCGCAAGCTGGGTATTTTATTTAATAGCCTTTTTCTCTATCAATTAATCCTAAAAGCTGTTGTCCAGCTATATAACGATTAAAATTATTAATAAAACAATTGGTTATATCTGCTGGCAAACTTGGGCCACCAATATGAGGGGTTATTATACAGTTAGGTAATTTCCAAAAAGGATGTTCTTTTGGTAAAGGTTCTTGGGTAAAAACATCTAAAATAGCTCCAGCAATTTTATTATGCCTTAACACTTCTATTAATGCAGCATCATTAATTAAAGCTCCTCGACCAACATTTATTAAAATAGAACTTGGTTTCATATTTTGAAACACATCATGATTAAACATTCCAGAAGTTTCTTTTGTAGCAGGTAAAATTAAGACTAAAAAATCAGCTTCCTTTGCAAAATCAATTAACTTATTTGGAGCAAACATTTTGTCAATAAACTGATTAGGTCTACCAGTAGAATTTAACCCAATTGTTTTCATTCCAAAACTTTTCCCAATTCTTGCAATGTCTGTCCCAATATCTCCTACTCCAGCAATTGCTAGGCAACTTCCAGCAATTGGCTCTACAGGATGGCGATGCCATTTGACTTGAGCCTGTGCTTGAGCATGCTCATGCATCTTAATTTTATTTGCTAATATGTAGGCAAAGACATATTCACTAATATATTGACCAAACACTCCCCAAGGTTTAGTAATAATAACTTCAGGTGATACTGGGGAAGGAAGCAGATTTTCAACACCTGCCCACATTGATTGAATCCATTTTAGCTTCTTTGCTAATTTGTAAAGTTCTCCTGGAAGATGGACACCAAAAACAATTTCTGCCTCAGCTATAGCTTTTTCTACTTCTTCTTTAGAACGACAAACTATCAATTCAATAGGTAATTTTGCCGCTCTTACTAAACGTTCATAATCATCAATTTCATTGTCTCTTAAAGAGTAAAGTAATACTTTATGAATACTCATTGTTGTGTTCCTGATTATACCCCTGATTTTTTGGCTATTTTGGCAGGAGCAGATTGTATTGGTAATAATAACAATTTAGCAGGAGAAAACTCTACCACTTTTTCTCTATCAAAAATCATTGGATGAAGTTCATCATTTAACCAAAGTTTTATCATATCATCATAATGATTGCTAAAAGGTGAACCAGATTGCCCTGTAGCTGTACACATCCAAGAGTTTTCTAAATCACTTAGATCTATGATTTGACGATAAGATACTGCCCAACCTATTACTTCAAATCCTCCATTAACAGTTCCAAGTGGAGGAAATGCCATTTGTGCTGGCGTTTCTACATCTCCATTAACTGGATATGGCCCACGATTAAATAGCGGTACTAAAGCCCGATTGGCTGTAGCAAATGGATGTTCAAACTTTATGGTGTGGAATTTCTTCCAAGCCCAAAGTTTTGGATCTGCTCCAAATTTCTTGGCAAGTTGCGCTACTATATGCTCAAAACTAGCTGTTAGTAGCTCACTCCAAGTACGTGGATTAGGTAAATGTTTTAGTAATGTTTCATCATTTTCCTCAATCATTTTTAGCAATGTGGGCAAAAATCGCCCAACAAATGAGTTAAGTTTTGATAGCCCTCCTTCAGAACGCCCTAAAAAGGCATGTAAATCTTCTGCAAGCAATCCTCCTAAAACCCTTTCTAGAAGCTGATTTAAGGTAAGTTGATAAAGACTTTGAGCCACACTTTCTGTTGTGGCTTCTCCTGCCCATCCATCAAATTCCTTAATAGCTTTTGCTGCTAATGGGCTAAGATCTTCTGTCACCACATTGGCTAAAAGCAGTTCAGCAAATTTCCTGCCTGCAATAGTGGTATAGTCAGCTTGAGCACGTCGGCAATCTTCAACAGTTATTTGATTATTGTCTCCTAAAATTTCTCTAATACGCTGCGCCCGATAACCGCTAACAAAATCACTACTAATATGATAAGGATAGTCATCAGCTACAATTTTATTATTAGCTGTAATAATTAATCCTTCAGGAGGGTTATACATTGAAGGCATTTCATCATAAGGAACAGTTCCTTGCCAATCATTATTAGTATCCCAACCTGGCAAAGGAATTGTTCCACCTCCAGTCTTTCTAATAGGTGGACAAGCAATTAATTGATAACCAATATTACCTTCTATATCAGCATAAACCATATTAAAACCAGGGGCAGACCATTTGGGGAAAGCAGCACGAAACTCTTCCCAATTACTAGCCCGATTAAGTGCTAAAAAGCTTCCCAAAAGGTTAGAAGGTTGATAGCCTGTCCATTTAAGTGATAATTTATGAACATATTCATCTTTGTGTGTAGTGTTGACAGGCAAATCAGAAATTATTGGTCCATGTTCAGTAATCATTATTTCTTCTTGGTGATTGGGTTCGCCTTTAACAGCAATATCAATTTTTAATATATCTGCTTCTCTCCAAATCCCAGAGCGCAAATAGTGACGGGGTTGATCTGGTAGGAATTTTTCAATAAATAGGTCTTGTAAGTCGGTCATTGCAGCAGTTGCACCCCAAGCAATATTCTGGTTATGACCAATAGCAATTGTTGGTGCACCTGGTAATGTTACTCCAATAGCTTTTAATGTTGGGCAATCCAAATGCATTTCATACCAAAGCCCAGGCATTTGTATTGGTAAATGAGGATCATTGGCTAGCAGTGGTTTACCGCTAGCAGTACGACTTCCGCTAACTACCCAATTATTTGAACCACCACCTTCACTTAACATAGGTATAAGTAAGTTTTCTACATAGCTATTTACAATTTGATCTGCAACCCCATCATAATCAGCCCCAGGAGGCGTCACAAGAGGTTGTCCTTTAGGGTAAATAGGCTCAAGCTTGCTAGCAAGATTTGCCCCTAACCGTTTTATTAACCTGGCACGAGTAAGTTCTAGATCAAAATTTGAGGAAAGTGACCAAGCAAAAATCTTTATCCAAGCTAAAGTATCTAATGGCCGCCATAAATCAGGCTTTTGACGCAGGAAGGAAAATTCTATTGGCAATTTGTGTTGGTTCAAAAATGCATTAACTCCAGCGCTATATGCTTCTAATACTTCAGCAGATTCTTTGTCTAAGGCTGTAAGATCTGCTGCTGCGGCTCTTGCAATTCCCATACGATGGATAAAGCGATCTATTTCTAAGGTTTTACGGCCAAAAAGAGCAGCAGTTTGACCTAAACCAATACGTCTATGTAATTCCATTTGCCAAAATCGATCCTGAGCTTGAACAAAGCCTTGAGCATAAAACAAATCATGCTCGTTTTGAGCATAAATATGAGGCACTCCCCAAGTGTCGCGCCAAACTTCTACTAAATCATTTAAACCAGATAGCTTAAATCCTCCATTAATTTGTGGTTTGTAACGGTTAGAAGTTTTTTTCCAAGCATAAGCGCCACTTAAACCAACTCCAGCTAAAAGTCCTAACCCTAGCCAAAGCCAACTACGCGACTTTCCCTTTTCTTGATCGTCTTTTGCCATTAGATTTCCTCTTTACAAAATTTCTGTAAGTTAATAGTTGATAACTAAAAAGATAAAATATATTAAAAAGATACTCAAATAACTCTAGATATTTTTAGGTTTATTTGAAAGCTAGAAAGGGATTTTGCTTTGGCTAAAAAAGTCTTGGTAACTGGTGGAAGCGGCTATTTAGGTACTCATGTAAGAAAATATTTTGGTGCAGATGATTTTTCTCGTCGTAGTGGATTTGATGTTACTTCAGATTCACACTTAAGTATCATATCTGATTATGATGTAATAATTCATATGGCTGCTTCTGTAGATAAACGACCAGAAGCAGCAAACAAAAATTTTGCTGTCAATGTTGGAGGAACAATTAAGTTACTTGAAAAACTATCTCCAAACCAAACCTTTATTTATTGCTCAACTAAAGATGTTTATGGCAATAACATTGACCAATATAGCGAAGTCCCAGAAACATGTAGTACAGATTACGTTGGTCAAAATTCGTATGAATGGTCTAAATTTATAGCAGAAAAATATGTGGAATATTATTGTAACAAAGCTAAAGCGCGTTATGGAATTTTCCGTCTTTCAACTGTTTATGCACCTGCTACAGAAGGTAATCCAGGTGGTTTTGTATCTTTTTTTGCTAATGCCATAGAAAAACAACAACCTTTAAGACTAAAAATGAAAGGCGAACAAATTAGAGATTTCCTTCATGTAAATGATTTAGCTAGAGCATTTGAGCTATTCATTACTAGCAATAAACAACAAGCTCTCTATAATATTGGTGGTGGAATAAAAAATAGCACTACACTCTATGAATTTGCTCAAATACTAGGAAAATTAGCTAATCAAAAACCTAATCTAGAACTTTCAGACGATTTAGTTCAAGAACAAGTTCATTATATTACAGATATTAGCAAGATAGTTAGTGAGTTAAATTGGGAAACAAAACTTGATTTAGAAACAGGATTAAGGACATTACTAAATAATGCTTAAGGATCATAATATAGAGAAAATTTTAGTAAGAGGGACAAATTGGGTAGGAGACTCAATTGTTACTATACCTGCACTAAATGAGTTAAAAAGGATATTTCCTAATGCAAAACTTTCATTACTAGTAAAGCCTTGGGTTACAGGGATTTTTGAAGATCTAGAGTGCATAGATGAGTTAATTTGCTACGAACGTGATAAAAAGGGAGTTTACCAGACAATTAAAGAGCTAAAAGAAAAGAAATTTGATTTAGCTGTTTTGTTCCAGAATGCTTTTGAAGCAGCAGTTTTAGCTTTTGGAGCAGAAGCAAAACTACGTGTAGGGTTTGCTACAGAATGGCGTGGCATTTTGCTTACACACCCACTTAATTTAACTAAAAAAATTCTTTCTCTTCACCAAATCTACTATTACCTACATATAGTTTCTCAAATGGAAGAAAAACTATTTGGGAAAACTAAAGTTAATTTTCAACACTTAAACTATAAACTCCCAGTTAGAGATGAAAGAAAATTTTTAGTAAAGGAAAAAGTAAATAGTCTAGGGATAGATACTAGCAAACAGTTAGTAGCAATTAATCCAGGAGCAACAAATAGCAGAGCAAAACGTTGGCCAATAGAGCGCTTTGCCCAATTAGCCGATGGATTAGTATCTGCTGGAATGGAAGTAGTTTTTATTGGTGCAGGTGCGGAACTAGATATTACTCAAGCTGCTATCAAACAAATGTGGCAAAAGGCAAAAGTGCTAACAGGGAAAACATCTTTAGCCGAATCAATAGCTTTTTTGAGTATTTGTGATTTGATAATTTCAAATGATACAGGCCCTGCTTATATTGCAGCAGCGCTAGAACGACCAACCTTAACTATTTTTGGCCCTACAGATGATAAGATGATTTGTCCCTTTGGGAGTAAAGCAGAAATTATTCGTAAAAAAGTAGATTGTGCTCCTTGCATGTTAAAAGATTGCCCTATTAATCATCAATGTATGACAGGGGTAAGCGTTCAAATGGTTTTGACTAGGGCAATAGAATTATTACGTTTTGGGGTTGCGCTCTAGACGTGGGATTGCACTCTAGACGTGGGGTTGCCCTCTAAACCTGGGGTTGCGCTCGTTTAACTCGCTAAAACCCCAGGCTAATATATGTCTCCATTATAGAAACTAGATCTATTGTTCATAATGTTTGCTAAACCCAAACTAATATAAATGAAATGGATGTAATTTGATAAGCTCAAACCCATATTAGCCCAGGTTTTAGCAAGCCACAGGCTTATGCTGGGGATCACAATAAGACATAACTCTATTGGCAAGGAGTTAGTAATTGAAATAAACCAACTCTATATTCGTCAAACCCATATTAGCCCAGGTTTTAGCAAGCCGTAGGCTTGCGCAACCTGGGGTTAATTGGGGGGAAAAGAAAATGACCAGAATCCTAGAAAGGAAAAACAATGAAGAATATTGCGGTATTTTTAGATAGAGATGGAACAGTAAGTGAAGAAGTAGGGTATGTTAATCATTTATCAAGATATAAGTTATTTCCTTGGACAATTGCTGCAATAAAAAAGCTTAATGAAGCAGAAATAAAAGCAATTTTAGTGACTAACCAAGCTGGTGTTGCACGAGGATATTTTACAGAGGATTTGATTTGGAAAGTGCATGAGTTGCTTAACTCAGAGTTAGCAAAGGAAGGCGCTCATTTAGATGCAATTTATTATTGTCCACATCATCCTAGTACAGGTAAAGCCCCATATAGAGCTAATTGTGAATGTCGTAAACCAAGGCCAGGGCTAATTTTACAAGCTGCTCAAGAGCATAATATAGATCTTGCAAATTCTTTTATGGTTGGGGATAAATATACAGATGTTGAACTTGCACAAAATGCTGGGGTTAAAAGTATAATGGTTATGACTGGTTATGGGATTGGTGAATATGAGTATCAAAGAGAGAATTGGCCTAAAATGCCAGATAAAATAGCTAAGGATTTATTAGAAGCAGTAGAGTGGGCAATTGAGCAGACTAAAAACTTAGGCTAATAGTCTAAAGATTGCAAAAACAAATAGCTTCAACTTTTTAAGTTAGGCTATACTATCTTGTTTTAAACTACCTACCAAAAAGTTTTGTCTATGAAAATAAAAATCTTTTTTCACAATAATTGTTTTGATGGTGTGGCTTCGGCTGCAACCTTTGCAGTTTTTTATAGAGAGTGTGTAAATCGTGATGCTGAACAATTTTTCGAAGGTCTTGCACATAAGGCTGGACAGATTTTTGATGAATCAAGATTTGATGGTGATGAAAATGCTATTGTAGATTTTAAGTATAGTAGCTCCCCCAAACTAACTTGGTGGTTTGATCATCACCAAAGTGCTTTTTTAACAGAAGAAGACGAAGCACACTACTATAATGATCCTGCTGGAATAAAATCAGGTAAAAAATTTGTTGATACTAATTTCCGTTCTTGTACCAAATTTATTGCTGAAACCGCAGCTAGTAAATTTGGCCTAAAAGCGGATCATATGTATGAACTAGTACAATGGGCAGATGTTATTGATGGTGCATTGTATCCTGATGCTAAAACTGCTGTTGAACTTGATTCTCCAGCCTTGCACTTAATGTTAGTAATTGAATCTGCAAGAGATGATAAGTTGTTAGCTAAAATTATAAAAGATTTGCAAACTATGACACTTAGCGAAGTGGCAAAACAAAGCTATATTGCAGATATTTTTGATCACTATTACAACCGCCATCTTAAAGCAGTAGATATAATTAAAAAGTCTGCTAAATCAGAAAGAGGTGTAGTATATTTTGATGTTAGCGGTCATGATATGGAAGGTTATAGCAAGTTTATTCCTTATTACCTACATCCAGAAGCGCTTTATAGTATTGGAGTTAGCTTAAGCCCTCAACGTTCAAAAGTATCTATTGGGTATAATCCTTGGGCACAAGAAAAACGCCGTCATAATTTGGCTTCTATTTGTGAGCGTTATGGTGGTGGTGGACATCCAGTAGTTGGTGCTATTTCATTTAACCCAGAAGACTTGGAGTTAGCACGTAAAGTTGCTCAAGAAGTCGCAGAAGAGTTGCGCAGTACTTAAGTACTTCTTATTAAAGAAAATAAAAATAAAGTGCGGGCTTTCATGCCCGCAAAACTTTTTATATAAGAAAGTTAAAAGATAAAAATAAACTTAAGTAAAAACAATAAGCATTATTCAAGGAAAGTGGGAGAATTTTATGAAAATTTTAGTTACAGGTGGGGCTGGTTTTATTGGATCTCATATTGTGGATGCATATTTGGCCGCAGGTCATGAGGTTGTAATTGTAGATAATTTATCTACTGGACAAGAAAAAAATATTAATCCTGCTGCAAAATTCTACAAAATAGATCTTCAAGATAAAAACTTAAGAAACTTGATTACAGAATTTTGTCCAGATGTTGTTAACCACCAAGCCGCTCAAGTAGACATCCGCCGCTCTGTTCTAGATCCTTGTTATGATGCTGGAGTAAATATTCTTGGAAGCATAAATCTATTAGAAGCTTGTGTTGCAGCTAAGGTAAAACATTTTATCTTTGCTTCTACTGGAGGTGCAGTTTATGGAGAACAAAACTACTTTCCTGCTGATGAACTTCATCCATTAAATCCAGCTTCTCCTTATGGTATTTCTAAACTAACTGTAGAAAAATATCTTTCTTACTATAGTAATGTTTACGGTCTACATTATACTGCTTTACGTTATGGGAATGTATATGGCCCGCGTCAAAATTCTAAAGGTGAAGCAGGTGTAATAGCAATTTTTTGTGAAAGAATGTTTGCCGGTCAAACCCCAATTATTAATGGAGATGGTTTACAAACAAGAGATTATGTTTATGTAAATGATGTGGTAAGAGCTAATTTATTAGTTTTACAAGCTCCTAAAGAATTTGTTGCTAATGAAGTTTTTAATATAGGAACAGGAATTGAGACAACTGTTGTTACTATCTTTGAGACTTTGCAGAAAGAAATTAACTCTAACTTTCCAGAAACTCATGCTGATGCTAAAGCTGGAGAACAGAGAAGAAGCGTGCTAAATATCTCTAAAGTAAAAGAAAGATTATCTTGGCAACCACTTACTGACTTGTCTTCAGGTTTACATCTAACTATAAACTATTACCGTAAATAGCTGTATATGCTAGATTAACTACTTTTTCATCAAATGCTCATGTTTTAACAAATATGTAGTATGAGGTAAAGGAGTTTGGAAAATATGTTCTGGAGATGTGTTTTTTTCATGAGTATCTGTTGCAAAATCATAGTTAAGTTCTAAGTAAAGATGTTGTACAAAGGCAGAACAGTAAAGGGATTGTTCTTTGTGAAAAAGATTAGGGCGATTGCGAAGTCTTCTGCTAGGTAACGCTACTAAAGTTCCTAAGAGTTCTCGGATTGAATATTTCCATTGTTGGGAAATCAATGATAGCCCAGCTTTAAGAACTTTATGGATTTGTTCATCAGTAAGGCCAAAGTCTAAAACTGCAACTACTGGGTAGGTTTTTTCGTCAAAGTACTTGCTAATACGGTTTTCTTGAACACCAAAGCGAATATTTCTTCCAGCAACATCAAGATCAGATTCCATTACCCAATGCTCATCATCTAAGCGTTTGCCTTGAAATAGGAAAGCATGAGACCATTGACTATCAGATTTGCTTGGGTTGATTACACGTTGAGCGCGTTTGATACCAACGTCTATAAAGTGTGTAGCACCTACTAACCCCACTCTACCAGCAGCAGCATAGGTTTCTAAAAACTCTTGATTAGTCATATTATTTACTGTTATTAGCTTAGTTGATTCGCTCATGAATGTAGCTCCAAATAGTTTTTAGCTTGATAGATTCCAATAATAGTTTTTGCGTCATAGATCTGCCCTTGGGCAATCATATTAAGAACTTGGCTAATAGGAAAGAATTTAACTTTAGTTATAACTTCTCCAACATCAGCTAGGGCTCTTTGAGGTTGCAAGCCAAAAGCAAGAAAAAGATGGACATATCCATCTGATGTCCCAGGCATTACACAAAAATTAGAAACCAGTTCAAATCTTTCAGCACTAAAACCAGCTTCTTCTTTTAACTCTCTTGCGGCTGCAAGTTCTGGAGGCTCAATAGCTAGGACTTGGCCATCTTTTAGTTCCCCATGTAAAGTGCCTGTAGGGATTTCCCACATCATTGTTTTAAAAGTATAACGAAATTGTTCTATTAAAAGGATTTCTTTATTTTCATTAATTGCTACAACAGATGCTACTCCAGGATGGCGTAGCACTGAACGAGAAAAAGTACTGTTTGTTTCTGTATCTTGAATTAGTTCGTTAGTTATTATCCATCGCAGTTCTTCACCACGTTTTTCTTTGTACACTATATCCGTTTTTAACCACTCAAAACGATCGGCCATTTAGTTTTATCCCTTAAAAATAACCCATTGTAGCTAGAAAATCTTCTAGGCGTTGAAAACGCAAATATGGGTTATTTTTCTTTTCTTTGCCCATTGTTGAGGATTTGCCACCATAGTTATGGCCTGGCAATAGGAGGGTATCATCGGGAAGTTTTTGTAACTTATTAGTTAAGCTATGATACATATCTTCTGGATTACTCCCAGGAAGATCCACACGACCACAACCATTGATAAATAAAGTATCTCCAGAAATTAAACGGTTTTCTAACAAAAAGCATTGTGAACCAGGTGTGTGTCCAGGAGTATGAAGAAATTGAACTTCTATATTTCCAAGTTCTGTTTTATCACCACTTTGCATAATTACCATATCAGAAGTAGATAGCCCAATTAAACTTTTTAAAAATGGAGCTTCTTCTTTATTTACATATACTTTAACTGGTTGGCGTTTAAGTAATTCTGTTAGACCTTGAATTGGAATTCCAAGTATTTTACCTGCACTATCTCCAATGTGATCTGGATGAAAGTGAGTTACAAAGGCTTTGGTTATTTTCATATCATCGGCTTGTGCTACAGCTAGGATCTTGTCTATGTCCCAAGCTGCATCAACTACAGCAGCTTCGCGGGTTTGACGATCTCCTATAAGGTAAACAAAATTTTGCATTGGGCCAATTTCAATTTGTTTTAGATAAATTCTTTCTTCTGACACAGTTACCTCTATAAATATTTATTAAAATTTTACTAACAAAATTTCTTTAAGATGTTTGCTTTTTGGTAATTCTTTCATACTAGTCTAATTATTGCAATTATAGCTGTTTTATTTGTTGCTTGGCTACTAAAGGCTAATATTCTTAACCTAAAATTCATAAGTTAATGATTAGCTTTTTAAAAAGAACTTATCAAAAGATGTAACAAAGATGTAACAAAAATGTAAAAAAATAGATATACTGAAAGAATATTTTCTAATAACCTTTCCACAAGCGCTGTATTTCAAAAACATTAGAATCAGGATTTAAAAATGTTCTTAGTTAATTTAGCTAGTTTTATTTATCAAAGTTTTTCTGATGCTCTAACAAAAGAGCTTTTAAATAATGGGGTGCTTTCATTTATTGTTGTAGCATTGTTTGGAGCCGTAATTGTTGCTCGTATCGTGCCAGAAAAACGTAAGCACTTAAAAGGAGTGCTAATCCCACTCGTTATTTATATATTTTTCTTAGTAATAGCAATTTTCCTAGATGTAAATAATGCTAGTAATTACAGTAGTTATATTCGAGCTTTGGCTACAGCCTTTATAAGTGTTTCTTTGATTAATCTTGGTTCTTTGACAGTTTTTGATGTAGTCTTAGGCGGATTACATCTTAAAATACCTCGGTTGTTGCGAGATACTGCTGTTATTTTAACTTATGTTATTACAACACTTATAATACTTTCATCTAGAGGGATTAATGTTACAGGTCTTTTAACTACATCAGCAATTATATCTGCTGTGATAGGTTTATCTTTGCAAGATACATTAGGCAATATAATTGCGGGATTTGCTTTAGAAATTGAACATATAATTCAGCCTGGAGATTGGATTAAAGTAGAACCTTATATTGGTAAGATCAAAGAAATTCGTTGGCGGCAGACAGTAATAGAGACACGTAATTGGGATACAGTATTAATTCCTAATAGCCAAATAATGAAAAGTCAAGTAATGATTTATGGCCGTCGTCAAGGTCAACCATTACAAACTCGTAGGTGGATTTATTTTAATATAGATTTTCGCTTTACTCCTGATGAAGTTATTAATTGTGTAAATCAAGCTTTGCAAGCTAACCCTATTCCAAATGTTGCAGATGAGCCTAGAATTCATGCCATATTAATGGATTTTAAAGATAGTTATTGTACATATGCTGTTAGATATTGGTTAACAGATATCGCAGTAGATGACCCTACGGATTCTAGCGTCAGAATTAGAATTTTTTATGCTCTAAAACGAGCAGATATTCCTCTATCAATTCCTGCTCATAGCTTGTTTGTTACAGAATTAAGCAATAAACGGCAAATTCGTAAACATGAACAAGAAATAGAACAAAAACTTGCAAATTTACGCAATGTGGAATTATTACGTACAATGACTGAAAGTGAGCTTAGAGAGCTGGCTACGCATGTAAGGTATGCCCCTTTTGCTAAGGGAGAAGTTATAACTAGGCAAGGAGCTGAAGCTCATTGGCTTTATATTATTATCAAAGGAGAAGTTTCTGTAAGAGTAAGCGTAATAAATATTAATGGGATTCAAGGAACTAAAAATTTAGCTACAGAAGCCACTAAAAATCTAACAGTAGAAAAAGAAGTATCTCGTTTAAAAGCAGGAAGTTTTTTTGGAGAAATGTCTTTAATGACTGGGGAACCTCGTGCATCTACAGTAGTAGCACTAGAGGAAGTAGAGTGTTATAGATTAGACAAAGCAGCTTTTGAAAGTATTCTTTCTGAACGCCCAGAAATAGCTAAGGATATTTCAAAAGTTTTGGCACGTCGCAGAGTTGAGTTAGAATCTGTCAAACAAGGACTAGATAAAGAAATTCACCAAGAACAAGTAGATGCAACACAAGTTCACATTTTAAAATCAATCAAAGACTTTTTTGGACTCTAAAATATTTTTTAGAAAAAGAGTTATTTTTAGAAAGATTTTCCAGAATTTTTCAGACTTTTTTTATATTGCCTTTGTCCTAATAAAACAACAAAACACCGAACAAAATTATTATTAATAAATAAATGACAAGGAGAAACACTATGTTACGTTTACGCAAGGTATTATTAGGTATGCTATTTTTAACACTTTTTACATCTTTTGCAATGGCTCAAGATGTGGAAACAGGAAAAAAAGGAACTAAACCAGAGAAAAAAATATCTAAAACTATTAGATTAAGACCTACCGCGCTTTCTCCTGATGCTACTGGAATAATTCGTATAGATTTTTCTACTCCAAAAGAAGGCGATCCAAAACAAAGCTTTGAATTAATTGGAGTTAACTTAAACAAAAATAATAGCTATAAACTTTTTATAGATGGCAATGAAATAACCGCTAGAGATGCTAAAGTAGGAAAAGGTGAGACAGAAGCAGTTATTATTGTAGAGTTTTCTAGCAAAATGAAAGAAGGTAATAAGAACGGTGGAATTACAGGAGGACTTCCTACTCAGATAAATCCTGTTACCAACATCAAGCATGTAGAAATTAGAGATGCTAACAACCAAATAGTTTTGGTTGGAGATTTTGTAGAATAGTTATTAGATTTGCCCAAAGATCTATTTTCCCTTTAATTATATAGAAATACTATAGCGCCATAGGTTTAATACTTAAGGCGCTATTTTATTTTTACGTATTACCTGAATAAACAGCTTGCAAGATAATTTTGCTATGCTTAATCTTTTGCTTTTATGTATCAGGTGTTTATGCCAAGCTAAGCTTGTATGATATTATCTGTTTGTTTTTAGTTTATGCTATAAAATTAGCATTATTAGTTAGCATTACATCTCTTATATTATTTAAGGCAGATTAACTTTATAAGGGTGGGGTTATGCCCAAATTATATTGGACTAAATATGATCAACTGCAATTTGCTGCTAGACATATTTTAGAAAATTTTGATGTTTCCCAAATAAAAAACCATAATAGTTTCTGGCCTGCGGGCACAAGCAAAGAATATTTGCCAACCCTACTAGAATGGCTTGTTGCTAATCACTCAACAAAAATATTATTGCCTCCAAAAGGAGCTTGTGGAGATGGTTTTGCAACTTATGAAATCTTGTTAGATTTTGGTATAACTATTCGTTTAGGCGTTAGTAGTCAAGGAAGGATCTCATTACTACAACCTTTGTATGGGCCTAATGTAGTAAGAGTTAATTCTGAAGAAGCAAAAAAGATATTTACGATTTTATTTTCTAATGTAGAAAAAAGGGGATAATACATGAGTGTATTTTTGAATTTGGACATAAAACTTTGGCGACCTGGTCAAGAAGAGCGTATATATACTGCACGTGAGCTAAGAGAAAAATTTCCAGAATTATGTAAAGATGAACAACTTTTACAAGGAATGATGATTGATAACTTTGGTTGTGGATTAACTATAAATGGTTCAGTCAAATCTCGCTGTACTTTTATGTATAACGGAGAGTCTTCTGGAGATATGTTACAACTTTATGAACAACATTTACCCGATCTCTTAGAAGGTAAAAAAGTTTTGGTTCATTTTTATGAAGAAATGACTGCTTGGCGATTTACTCCAGAAGGCGATGAAATGATCTGGGAAGTTGTAGACATGTCAAAAGGCATGGATAAAGCAGAAGTTGAACAAGAAGGTCGTTGTGAAAAACTTCCTTTTATCAAAGGTGCTATTAGCTGGCTTACAGAAGCAGTTAATATTTTAGAACGCTACAAAGAACCAACTAAGCGTGCTGGCGGTCAAGATTTAGAAGATCAAATTGATATGGCAAAACGCTTGCTAGAATATTCTCGTAAAACTCTTGTTAGCAAAGGCTGGAAACCATAAAACTAAATAGCCCAGCAATTGCTGGGCTATTTAATTTGCCTTAAATGTTCTACTAATAAGCTGTTTTACAGGAGCAAAAGATTTACCATCTTGTGTTGCCATTTTAATTTGCTTTGAGGTGGTTAGTCTCTCCTAATTGCTTAATGGTTTGATGCCTATTAACAACAGCTTCCACACTCTCCACAGCTTCCACAACATTCTCCACAAGCTCCACATTCACCACAACTTCCACAACACTCACAACAACTTCCACCTTCAGCACAACACTCAAGCCCTTCACAAGCACAACATGCACAATCACAGCAATCCGGTAGAATTGATGTTCCACCACAACTGCAACAAGCACAAGATTTTAATGATTTACTTTTTCTCTTCTTGGCTGAATTTTCTTCACTAGAAAATATTCTAAATAACCTTTTCGGAGAAAATAGGGATAAAACCTGTTTCAGTAAAGATCCTAGGAATATTAAATTAAAACTTATGCTTAAGCACTCTTTATAGGAACTAGTTCTAGCTGCTTGGTTGGGAAAAAGAAATGCTATCGGTAAAACTGCTAGAAAAATAAATGGCGAAAATATTGAGGCTAAAGAAAATCTTTGCCCTTTGTAATTTGCTACAAGTCGATTAGCTACTGAAAATGCATTGGCTCTGCGACTTGAAAAAGAAACTTGTTCTCTTACTTGACAAGCATTATTTAATACAGGCAATCTTCCTGTGAATTTAATACTTAAGTTATCATCTAGCCTTTTACTAAAATAAGTTATCCAAACAGGTTCTATAGCAAGTTCTGATAACGAGTTTTTAATTTTTGTTGCTAGGCTATAAATTATTTCTTTGGTTGTAGTTTTTGAACTTTGAGAAAGTTGAGAATTTGTTTCCTTAAAAGCAACTCTTAAAGCATTAAACTCTTGTTTCTTATGGTCTTTAGCATAATCTTCATAAGCATCTAGTAAGTAAACAAGACTCCCAAAACTGTATCCTATTTGATAAAGCAATTGTTTTTCTGTAGTCCTCTTTAAAAGCGTTGCTCCATGCTCAAAAAATAATGCAGTAGCTTTTGCAGTAGGCTCTGCTAAATACTCAAGCATCTCTCTGCTTGAATTTTCGTTTATACACTTACTAGCTTCTAATTCTCTTAAGGATTGTGAGCCTAATAAACTTTGCATTTCAACTATTGGAAAATCATGCTGCTTTAGCCAATTATTTGCATCATAAAAACTTTTAGAGAAAATTCTTTGCCCAAACTTCCAAATAGAATTTCTTGTATCAGTAATGTGATCGACAACTTTATACTCGGTAAGCACTACTGTAGCAGTAGCCGCTAATTGCAATTCTATAGGCGTTTCTTCTTTATTTTTTGGTAAAGAAAAACAATTGTAAGAATGGTATGCCTTTTCCCATTGGCTTGGAGTGTTAATTTTACCAGAAAGCACTGTAAGTAATTCTGCTAGAAATACAGTGTCATGGTTAAGAAGAAATCTAGTCTTTTGTCCATAAAGATTGCCTAACGTTTTGCAGGTTCCACAATAGGTTAAATGTCTGTGGAGTTTGCTTTCGCTATTTCCACAAGTACGAGGTTTCATTAGTCCAAACATTGGCTAATCTCCTTGGAAAAAGATCTTTTGCAAACAATGCTATTCTACATTTGGATCTGTTATATTGCCAAATAAAATACTATTTAGAAATAATCTAAGTGTACCTTCCCAAAATGATCGAAAATTAGGATCATCTGCATAAAGTACATAACTGCCTCGACCAGCCTTTTCTCTAAGCAAATATGCAGAATAAGAAACTTTTTTCTCATTTTCTGTAGTCAAATACCCACTGATCTTAAATTGATCTTTTGGATAATAAGCAACATTATCACCTTTAGTAGTTAAGCTTAGTACTGGACTACTATTATTTAATACTACAAGTTCTTTGCCATAGCCCATTGCTAAAGGGTGAGTTGTATCTAGCTTAAGTTTCATAAGTGTTCCAGGCACAGATTCCATCATTCGCTTACGTTCTTTTTCTTCATAAGATCTAAGTTTGTCTGCTAGTTGTTCTTCAGGAGTTTTAGTTGGTGCAGGTTGAAGAGGTGAAACTACTTGCAATGCTGCATCTTTGTCTTGTTTTTCCTGTTGTTTTTCTCGCTCAATTCGCTCTTCTTCCTCTTTATGATCTAGCAATCTATAAGTAACAGAAGTCATGCCAGACATTTTAGCTGTTGCAAACACTGCTCCACCTTTTATTCCAATAAATGTTCCTCCATCTTTTACCCAACGACTTAGCTTTTCAATGATAGGTTTTCCTAGCAAACCTAAATAATTCATTCCTGCACCATCATCATCAGGAAAGATAATTGTGTTGTAATCACGTAGGTCTAAACTTCCTAACTGTTGTGTTGAAACTGCTGTGAATGGAATAGAAAACCGTTCATCAAGCATAAACCACATTGAACCATAATTAGTTACATTAACTCCTGGGCCCATTACTACTACAACTTTTGGCTTACGAATATATCTGACACGATTTGAGCCTAAGTCAATACCATTTTCTGTACGAGCGCTATTACTAGCTATAACCTCATGTCCGTTTAATTTGGCTAGTTCAGCAATTCTATTGTGTAATTCAGTTTTGTTAGTTTCTACAGGAAAAATTATTGCACCTGCTGGAAAATCTTTTCCATTAACTGTGATCGGTTTTAGGGCTAAAAATGCTTCATAGTCTTCTTGAAGAAGTTCAGCTAGAGTTCTGGCAACTGCATTTGATTGATAATCCAACACATAACCATAACCTGCCTGTCCACCTATTACTTGCCCATTGTTGGCAATCGGTGAATTAAGATTTTCTAAATTTGAGGTGACTAATTCTTCTAGCCAATAGGTTTCTATACCGTAGGCTAAAGGCAGAGACCAACCTGTAATGTCATAGAAAAATAAATCTTTTAGAATGGCTTCTGGTTCAAGTAAGCCACGAGCCAAAAAGCCTGTTGGTTGATCAAGATTGACTACATAAGCACCTGCTGGAAATTCTTTTTCCTCAGTTAATCCATCAAAATAGCTATGAACTCGCTTCCCTTTGAAATTAGCCTTTGCTTTTGATACTTCAATGCCTTGAGCCATTAACAAATTTATAAGATGTGTTGTTCTGCTAGTATCTTCACCAGGTAACAAAACAAAAGACTTCATTGGCTCTTTTTTTCCCGCTTCAATGGCTTGAGCGCGGAACTTATAGTAATCTCTAAGTCTTGCTTGACGATTTTCAGCTGTAGTTTTTAATGTAGCAATAGAAGTTAAGAAATGATGCCAGGCACGTTCTCTTAGGGATAAAACCTTTTTTCTATCATCTAACCTAAGTTTTAAACCTGCTCGCCCACCTCCACCTTGTTCATAAGTCATTCCAACAGCACCATTAAGCGAAGGCCAAGAATCTCCATAACTTGGGTAATAAAGGTCAAAATCCTCACTAGTATAAAAACTTAAGCCATATTTATTAAACGCTGCTGCATTACCCTGACCATAAATCTTTAGCCAATTATTGATTACTGTTGGAATATTGGTATTTTGAGGTTTAGCTGATGGTGGGAAAAAATAAGTCGATTCAGGACTCATTTCATGGTAATCCACAAAGACTTGTGGTAACCATTCACGATAAGCCTTGACTCTAGCTTGTGATTCCATTTGAGTTAGCCATGCCCAATCACGGTTTAAATCAAACAAATAGTGATTAAATCTGCCTCCCGGCCAAGGTTGATGATGCTCATAAGAATTTTTGTCTGTCTTAGCATTTTTTCCTTGAGCTTGTTCATAAAATGACACATAACGCTCACGTCCATCAGGGTTTACTAAAGGATCTATTACAATCACTAAATCTTTTAATAATTTAGCAGTTTCTTCACTTTGGTCTGCTGCCAAGTGATAGGCTACTTCCATTGCTGCTTCAGCCGAACAAGATTCATCTCCATGCACATTGTAGTTTAGCCAGGCTGTAGCGGGCAGTTTAGTAATAAGCTTTTCCATTTCTGATTCTGATAACTGTCTAGAATCACTTAGCCTTGCAGTATCCTTTTTAATCTTGTCCAAATTAGCCAAGTTTTCAGGACTACTAAAAATCAGCAAATGTAGCTTACGGCGTTCATTTGTTCGCCCATACTCAATCATTTTCATTCTAGGCGAAACTTCTGCCAGCCGTCTGTAATAAGCTGTTAACTCACTATAATGAGTAAAATATTCTCCTAATTGATGCCCAATTACATCTTCAGGCTTAGGAATATCACTTGAGTACTTTGCATCTGTACTAAATCTTATACTATTAAAAGGAGCTTGAGAGTAAGCGGAAATAATAAATGTAGACATAATTATTGCAAGCGCTAAGATGATTTTTTTCATAATGTTATAGAAATTTAATAACACAACATAATTTTAATTACAAAATTTTCGTAACTCATTTTTTATTTTCTAGATCCCCCAGGTTGCGTTCGCTATTGTGATCCCCAGGTTGCGTTCGCTATGCTCACTAAAACCTGGGGCTAATATGGGTTGAGCTAATATTAGCTTGGTTTATGTTAACCATTGAGATCCCCAGATTGCGTTCATCATTGAGATCCCCAGGTTGTGTTCGCTATGCTCACTAAAACCTGGGGCTAATATGGGTTGAGCTAATATTAGCTTGGTCTATGTTAACCATTGAGATCCCCAGATTGCGTTCATCATTGAGATCCCCAGGTTGTGTTCGCTATGCTCACTAAAACCTGGGGCTAATATGGGTTGAGCTAATATTAGCTTGGTCTATATTTGATAAACAAACCTTTTCAAACAGAGCATTTATATGAGTAGTTCTTTTTTCTATTCGTCCAACCCATATTAGCCCGGGGTTTTAGCAAATCGTAGATTTGCGCAACCCCGGGAAATGAGCGCAACCCAAAAAACACAACCTAGAGAAATGCAACCCAAAAAACACAACCTAGAGAAATGCAACCCAAAAAACACAACCTAGAGAAATGCAACCCGAAAAACACAACCTAGAGAAATGCAACCTAGAGAAATGCAACCCGAAAAACACAACCTAGCATATAACCCTAGGAAATTTATTTTACAACAATGTTAACCAGTCGTTTTGGAACACAAATCACGTTCTTGAGTTCTTTACCAGCTAGATGAGGTGCAATGTTTGGGTGAGACATTGCTAATTGTTTTACTTCTTCATCACTAGCACTAAGTGAAACACCTTCAATACGTTCACGTAGTTTGCCATTAATCTGTACCACTAAAGTAAAGACTTCATTTGCTGCCAAACTTGCATCATATTTAGGCCAGCTTTGTTTATGGACGCTATAGGGCTGACCTAGCGCCTCCCAAAGCTCTTCGCTGATATGTGGTGCAAGTGGTGCAATTAAAAGGATGAAAGTCTTTAATGCTTCTTGCCAGTGAGGAGTATTAACTACAGCAGTTTCCTTAGCTTTAGCTAAGTAATTAAATAGCTCCATCAAGGTAGAAACTACAGTGTTAAATTGGAAGTTTTCTAAATCATTACCAACTTTGTTAATGGTTTTGTGAAGGATACGTTGTAAATCTTTGATTTCCGTAGCTGTAGCTTCACCATTAATAGTTGGAGTAGGATCTAAAATGAAATTCCAAATCTTTTTGTAGAAACGCACAATACCTTCAATACCTTTGCTTGACCAAGGCCCACCTGCTTCCCAAGGGCCAATAAACATTAAGTAAGTGCGAATAGTATCTGCTCCATATTCTTGAACTAGTTCATCTGGATCAATAACGTTTCCACGGGACTTACTCATTTTTTGGTTATCTTCGCCTAGAATTAATCCTTGATTAAAGAGGCGTTTAAATGGCTCTCTATGATCAACTAAACCCATATCATTGAGTGCTTTAGTAAAGAACCTAGCATACATTAAGTGCATTGTTGCATGCTCAATACCTCCAGCATACTCATCTATTGGAAACCATTGCTTAAGGCTCTTGTCCATAAATACTTCAGGTTTGTTAGGATTTATATAGCGATACCAATACCAACTAGAATCTACGAAAGTGTCCATTGTATCAGTATCACGCTCTGCTGCACCCTGACATTTAGGACAAGTAACATTCTTAAACTCAGTACTTAGTTTTAATGGAGATTCGCCTGTAGGCAAGAATTGTACGCCATCTGGCAATAAAACAGGCAATTGATCATCTGGCACAGGAACCATTCCACAAGCTTGACAATGAATAATTGGAATAGGTGCACCCCAATATCGTTGACGACTGATTAACCAATCACGTAAACGATAGTTAATAGCTGCTTTTCCTTGATCCATTGCTGCTAAAGCTTCAACAATGGCCTTTTTGCCTTCTTCATTTGATAAATCATTAAATTGACCAGAATTAACCATTTTTCCTGATTCTGAATATGCGGCTGATAATGGCTGACCATCCCAATCAGGAGGAGCAATCACCGTTGGAATAGGCAAATCATACTTTTTAGCAAAAGCAAAATCTCGTTCATCATGAGCAGGTACAGACATAATTGCACCTGTTCCATAACCCATTAAAACATAGTCAGCAATCCAAATAGGTACACGTTCTTTAGTAAATGGATGTAGGGCATAAGCTCCAATCCAAAGACCTGTTTTTTCACGAGTTGTTGCCATACGTTCAATTTCTGAAGCACGTCTAGCTTGGAAGACATATTCTTGAACAGCTTGTTTTTTATCTTCAGTAGTTAGTTGTTCAACAAGTGGGTTTTCTGGAGCAATTACTAAAGCTGTTGCTCCAAAAACAGTGTCAGGTCTGGTTGTAAATACTGTGATAAATTCAGAAGAATTTTCTATTTGGAATTTAATTTCTGCGCCTTCGCTGCGTCCAATCCACTCAGTTTGGAGAGTTCTAACTCGCTCAGGCCATTGGATTTGAGAGAAATCTAAAAGTTCTTCAGCATACTTAGTTATACGGAAAAGCCATTGATCTAAGTCTTTCTTTACAACTTGAGTTTGGCAACGATCACAACGACGCTCATCACCTTTTACTTGCTCACGTGCAAGAGAGGTGTTGCACTTTGGACACCAATCAACAGGAGCTTTCTTGCGATAAGCTAGGCCATGGTTGAAAAATTGGATAAATAACCATTGTGTCCATTTGTAATATTCAGGATCGCTAGTAACTACTTCATGATTTTTGCGGTGATAGCTTGCACCCATTGTGCGGAACTCTTTCCGCATATAGTCCATATTGTCATAAGTCCATTTTTTAGGGTCTACACCACGTTTAATAGCAGCGTTTTCGGCTGGAAGTCCAAATGAGTCAAAGCCTGTTGGGAAAAAAACATTCATCCCTTTCATTCTTAAATAACGAGCTTTAGCATCTGGTGGAGCATACATAAACCAATGACCTATATGTAAACGGCCACTTGGGTAAGGAAACATTGTTAGGAAATACCATTTAGGTTGTTTTGAGTCAGGATCAAGACGATAAAGATCATCATTTTCCCAACGTTCTTGCCATTTAGGCTCAATTTCTCTGTGATTGTACTTTCTCATAATTTTTGTATAAATTTAGTATTTTTAGTATTAGAGTTGAGGGTAAAAAATGCGAGTAACTTTAACATGTTCATTAGGATTGCTTCAAGATGGGTAGGGGGTAAGAGATTATTCTAATAGTTTAGGAGCAGGGCTTGACCTGCTCCTGTATTAATCTCTAAATAGAAGCATAATCTAGGCGTTCTTTCCAGCTACCTGTTGGGCCTAATTCTTGGTCAAGAACTCGCACGATACTTTGATAAAGCTCTTGTGCTTCTTCAGGTGAATTACCTATACAAGTAACCCCTACTTTACCAAATTGACTCATTGCTCCAATAAGGTGAAAGACTACGCCTCGTTCTGTAGCGGCATGAAAATGCAAGTCATGATAAACAGCAATATCTATCAATTCTTCAGGGGTAATGCCTTTATAATGTGGAGCACTAATATTGTCAGATGCTAGATAATACTTAGGTCTTCCGCTGGAAGTGAGAAACACACCAGTTTCAGTATCATACCAACCATCAGTAAGGAATTTCATCATTAGGAATGGATGAGTTGTTCCACCTTTGCGCAGGTTGATTTCAATTGCATAGGGATCCCAACTTCCACTACGTTTATTTTCTACCAAGACAAAATCTATAGCAAATCGGCCAATCACACCTTTTTCAGCTAATACAGCAGCAATTTTTTCACCATATTCTTGAATCATACTGCGGTAATTGACATCTGCTGGAAAAGTACAACCTAAATAAACTTGCCCAGATTCACCTCCTAATAATTGGTCATGAGTTGAAATTACTTGAGGTTCACCAATAGCATTTACACGGCATTGAACACTAGGAGAGCGTTTAACTTCACCTTCAACAAATTCTTCGCAAATTCCTCCCATAGTTAGGAACTTAGCGGAAAACTCATCCCAGTTTTCTGTTGGAGCCACAAATTGTAGATTTGTGGCTAATTCTTTTAAGAGAGCTGCTTTGCGGACTTGATGAGAGGCTTTTTGCACACTCGCTAAATTAGCAAAGCGCAAAATAGCATTTCCTTCTCCAGAAAAACCATCATTGAGTTTTACAACAGCACGTTTCATTTGTGGGCGTTCTTCCCATAAATCTAGCAAGCCTTCAGCTATATCATCAGCTGTATATAAATTTTCTCGACCTGCTGGCATTGGGATATCAGCGTCACGAAAGATTTTTCTGCAACCACTCTTGGTTCCTAAATGTAATAAACCTGGATCAAGACCATAAAGCGGAATACCTAATTGTACTGCTAGGGTTCTTTCTAGTGGAGTTGTGTTAAAGCAAACTAGATGAGCATTACTTTTATCACCTATAGCTCTGCGAACTCTTTCTAATAAAATAGGTCTGTCCAATAGTTTCTGTGTTAGTGGAACATTAGAACTATCATTAGTTTCAACTAAGGTTAAACGACGACGAGCATGAGAAGCCGGAACACCTGTAAGTAAATGCAAGTAATAATCTATTACTGCTGGATGAATACGCTGAGAAGTTATAAAAACTAATCTAGTTCTTGGCTTACGTAATAGCATTAATAAATAGAGTAATCGTTCTTCATAAAAAGCAGCTCCTTTTAGCTTAAGTAATTCATCTTCATGAAGGCTCATAGAAGGAACAATTACGCTAGTATGTGCAACTAATCGATTGTTAGATACCTTATCAAAAAGCAGAGGCATTCTTTTTTGTAACTGTTGAAATTGGACGATTTCTTCTGCTGAACCTGGTATGGGATAAAAATTAACAGTTTGATTTTCGGCTAAAGTATTGGGCATAAGATTTGCTCCGCGATTTTGGAATCTAAATAACTGGCTGGAATTACTTTCGCTATTCTAAACCAGACCTGCCAATAAGAAAATAGCTTATTAGGAAGAAATCAAATTAGTTTTTTAATAATTCAATAATTTCTTTGTGGTTGCTTCGGTAAGCATCATCTAGTGGGGTATTATCCCAACGGTCTTTTAAAGTTTTATCAGCACCATAATTTACAAGGCACTTAACAATGTGAGTATGTCCTTCAGAAGCAGCTAAATGAAGAGGAGTGCGCCCATCATAGTCTGCTCCATTGATATCAACTCCTCTAGCTAGAAGTCTTTTTATAGCAGTTAAATCCCCTTTGCTAGCAGCCCAAATCATTGCTATTGTATTGTCTGTTTCCACATCTAGACGGCTGCGACGAGGATCTATTTTTTCAGAAAGACCTGTTAAACTATCGTAGTTATGGAAATTAAAGGTTTCTACTAGTTTTTTACAAAAAGCTATACCACGAACACTATTTCCTTGGCGGTCTACTCTAGGTGACCAAGTGCAAATGCCCATAACATTAGGCACTACAATCATTAACACACCTGAAACCCCACTCTTAGCAGGTAATCCAACAGTAAAAGCAAATTCTCCGGAAAAATCATACATTCCACAAGATGACATTAGTGATAAACAATGCTGAACAGTTTTAGGATGGAAAATTCGGTTCCCTGTAATTGGACAAACTCCTCCATTAGCTAAGGTTGCCGCTACAATAGACATTTGCTCGGCCGTTAGCTCTATTGAACAACATTGAAAATAAAACTCTAGAGTGGCTATTAAATCAGTGTTTTCAGGAAAAGCTTTATTTTCTCTCATAAAATAGCCTAGGGCAAAATTACGGTCTGCTGTGGCTCGTTCTGATAAATAAACAGAATTGCTAAAACCAATTTTGCTACTTCCACAAAGTGCTTTCCACTGCTGCATAACATAATCAAAACGGTCTGCAATATTCATCTGAGGCTTAATTAGTGAGCAACACATAATTGCACCGGAATTAATCAATGGATTGTGAGGTTTTTTCTCATGGTTTAGCGTTAATTCATTAAAACCTCGTCCACTAGGCTCACAACCTACATGTTTATGTACTCGCTCTGCTCCATGTTCTTCTAGTGCTAAGCAGTAATTGATTGGTTTACAGCAAGATTGAACACAAAAATCTGTTTGATAGTCACCTAATGAATACCTTTGTCCATCAATAGTACAAAGCGAAATAGCATATTGATCAGGAGCTACTCTTGCTAACTGAGGAATATAAGTAGGGACTTCGCCTTCAGTAATAAGCTTAGTTGACTCAAAAATTTGCTCAATTAAGCGACAAGTTTCTGAAAACTCAGGAATTATCAAATTTGCTTGTAGAATTTGCTCAATAAAAGAAATATTAGGCCGAATAATTTGGCAAAATTCTGTATAAGAAATAGGATCTGCGTCTGCAAAAGCTTTTAATGCTTTAATAGATTCTTTTAAGCGAGGATCTTCTAAATAAATTCCTGTATGAATTATAGAACGAAAGATTTCTTGGCGATTAGTAAAGCCACGTCTTTCTTTGTCTAAAGCTAAAAAGAGGCGCAACTCTCTTTCATCAAGGGCTTTGACACCTTCAGTAATAGGTTTAATATTGTTAACATTTGGTAAAGAAGAGAAATCGGCCATAATTTGTTTAAATTGGTCTATGCTAGAGTTTTATATTATATTTATTATCCTACAAAATTTGTTTGATACTAAAGGAAAAATTTATGAGTGATGAAGATATTAAGCAAAAACGGCGTTGTAAATGTTGCAATAAAATGTATGATTATGCAGTGCCAAATAGCCATGCAACACGTTTTTTTTGCGAAGAATGTACAGATTTGCCTGAACCTATTAGAAAAGTGCTAGCTAGTTTTAATAAACGCTTAGTAGAATTGGAAGATAAGGCTAAAGCACCACAAAAAAATGTAGGATCTAAGTAAAATGGATTGGTCAAATATACTTAAAAAATTAAAAATTCCTCAAAGAAAATATTTGCGTCCAGAGCCTCCATCTAAAACAGAAAAAGCTTTGGGTTATGTTATTTTATTGATTGTAATAGGCATAGGCGTAACTATTTATATGGCAGGGCGGCGCTATAACCCTGATCTTTTTAGACTAGATCCAACACTTTTAACAAAAGCCTCTGATGAAAAGGCTGGAGTTAAAGTTTCTGGAGGAGAACGCCGAAGTAATCGCCAAAGTTCTTTAGATGGAGAACCAGGTGGGCAACCTGCTAGTGGTTCAAATCCCCCTGCTACAAATACTTCAGCTACTAGTCCTACTACTGGAGCAGGTGAAACAGATAGTTTTATTCCTACAGAAATTGCTGGCCTAAATTGGAAACGTAGAGGTCAACTAGAAAAATTTAATACTGATAACCTTTATGACAAAGTAGATGGCCGAGAAAACCTTTATAAATCTTATGAATTCCAAGCTTTAGTTGCTGCTGATTATGTTGCGTCTGATAATCAAGACAGATTTATTCAAGTAGAACTTTATGATATGACATCAGCAAAAAGTGCTTTAGGGGTATTTTCTGCTGAGCGTCCATCACATCCAAATCCTGCAAAAATAGGGAATGATGCTTATACAGAAAGCAATGGAGCGTTTTTTTGGAAAGGTAAATATTATGTTAGGGTGATAGGTTCAGATAGTGAAAAGACTACTGAACAAGCAGCTAACACAATTGCTAAAGCTATTGCCGAAAAATTACCTGAAAGCAAAGAAAAAATAACTATAGAAGATCCACTACCTAAAGAAAATCAAATAGCTAATTCTTTTGCTATTATCCCTGACTCTGCTTTTGGACAAGCTCTTTTCAAGAATGTGTATTCTGCTCGCTATAAAATTGATGGTCTAGAAATGACAGGTTTTATAATGCAAAATGATAGTCCAGACAAAGCACAAAGTATAGTTAAGCAATATCAAGAGTCAATGGCATCGTTTGGCAAATTTAACCAAGTATCTACAGATCCAGCTATTTACTATTTAGAAGCCTTTGGTTCACACTATGTTATTTTTGCTAAAGGTAAAACTGTGGGTGGAGTTATGGAAGCTGATAAAAAAGACCCAGCCATTAAGCTTACTAAAGAATTAGCTGGAAGTGTTAAGTAAATATTGAAGAGTAAGACAGCTTAGCTTTTTAGCTTTAAGTACTGTTTTTACATTGGTTTAAGTCAACAACTATGTCTTCGACCTACTTCTGGAAAGGCTTTCAACATGCTGCTTTTGCAGGGCTTTGTGTAGCAGGCTTTTACAAGTTATGTCCATACTTGCCTTATAAGCAACCCCTTTTTTGGCTTGGAGCAACTTTTGGTTCAAGTGCGCTATTTTTTATCCCTTCTCATATTGCAAAACATAATTCATTAAAAGATTGGCTATATCAATTTCTACATTACCCTTTGCCAGACTGGGATATTCTAATTTTTAGCATGGATTGGCATAGATTTATTGTTACTCATTCTGCTCTTTTACCTGCCTTGCTGCTATTAAATAAACGTTTTTTCTTACAGCCAACAGAGTCGCTAATAATAGGTTTAGCTCTTGGAATTGCTACACATTTGTTTTGGGATGGTATTAGTGGTTCATTAGCTACGCCAATAGTGGTTATTCCTTATGTGTTTTCTCTTGAGAGATATTTAGCAAAAGCTTGGTTAATAGCTAATGCTTTAATTTTATTTTTGATTTTGTATTCTCAAAAAGTGTAATTGCTCACTGTTCATCCCTTAAAAATAACCTTTCATCAACTTTTTCTACAATTCATCAGTAAGTAAAAGCAATCTAGAAATATTTTATCTAAACTACTTGCATAAATTGTTAATCACACAAAACAAGGAATTTACTTATGTCAGCAATGTTGGTAATTCATCCAGTAGTAGGAATTTTAGCTATCTTAATTGGCATAGCAGCTTTTAGAGTAAGGAAATTTTCTCCATCACATACAATGTTAGGTGAGCTATATCATTGGTTTATGCTGGTAATTTGTATAAGTGCGCTTGTAATAAGCTATCAATATGGACGTGCAACAGTTTTTACTTATCTTGCACCACCTAGCTATGCTTTTGCGCTGATTGGTTATTTAACAGCAAAATTCCGCCCTAAAAATTGGTTGGCTTGGCATATTTCTACTCAAGGTGGATCTTTTATTGCTCTAATTACAGCAACACTTTTTCAAGTAGTTGTAAGAGAAGGGTTTATGCAAAATAAAAGTATGCCACTTTTAGGACTTCCTATAGTTTTTTGGGTTACACTATTAACTCCAATCCTAATTGGTAGAATTTTTATTGCTCGCACAAGAAAGAAATGGGCTAAAGTAGATGTTGAGAAACTAGCTAAAATTAAAGCTAACTCTGAACATATGGCTAAAGCTTAAACCATCTATATTTTATTTAAGTGATTATGAGTGAGCAAATAGTAGTAAAAACTAAAGTTACAAGATTTGTAAACACAATTAAAATTAATCTAGCAGCAACTTTGGTAGCTGTTTTCTTGTTGGTATTATTTGGTGATGGAAGAAGCCTATATCAAATAAGTATTTTAGTTATTATCTCATTTATTCACTCTAATTGTATTGGATGTTTTACTGCGATTAGTCTACCGTTTTTATCTCTAAAATTTAATCAATTGAGATTTCCTCTTAATTGGGTCTTGCTAATTTCAGGGCTGGTAGCATTGTCCATTTTAGGGTGTTTTGTTGCAGGGCTAATTCTTGTAGGAATACAGGTTTATGGGTCTAATGAGTATTGGAAATATTTTCTGGTTTGTGTCAGGATTGCAATACTTGTTGGGCTAGGCTTTGGAATCTCAATTTTTATTTACCATAATTTAGAACTCAAATTAGCAGAAAAAGAATTGGAGTTAAGGACAAAGGAACTAGAAAAAGAACGTACCTTAAAACTTGCAACTCAAGCAAGACTTTCTATGCTAGAAGCTCAAATTCATCCACATTTTCTCTTTAACACACTTAATTCAATTTCATCTCTTATTCAAGATGATCCACCATTAGCAGAAAGGCTAGTTGAACGGCTTGCTGCACTGCTTAGATTTTCGCTTGATGCTAATAACAATAGTCTTGTACCTTTACAACAAGAGCTTAAAATTGTAATTGATTATTTAGAGATTGAAAAAACTCGTTTTGCTGATAGATTACAATACAATATCGATATTCCTAACAATATGCTAGCTTTTTATGTGCCACCCTTATCAATTCAAACTATTGTTGAAAATAGCGTTAAATATGCTGTATCTCCAAAAAAATCAGGGGCAAAAATTGATATAAAAGCACAACTAATTGATGAAAAACTCTCTATTGAAATTCAAGATAATGGGCCAGGTTTTAATCTAGAAAATCTTATTCCTGGGCATGGACTTGATAATTTACGAGCTAGACTACAAGCTTTATTTGGGAATGAGGCATTTTTAAATATTTCAAATGTTGAGAACTATACAACAGTAAGATTTTTATTACCTGCAAAGAAAGTATAATAAATTGTTATGCCATTAAAAGTTTATCTTGTTGATGATGAAAATCTTGCGCTTAAGCGGCTTTCTAGATTACTGCTAGCCACAAAACGTGTAGAAATTATTGGTAGCACAACAGACCCTGAACTAGCACTAGAATTTCTTTCTCACCAAGATGTAGATCTACTCTTTTTAGATATTCAAATGCCAGAAATTAATGGATTTGAGCTACTTGCAAAGTTACCTAAGCAGCCTCTAGTTGTTTTTACTACAGCTTTTGATCAATATGCTTTACAAGCTTTTCAAGTAAACGCTATTGACTATTTGTTAAAGCCAATTGAAGCCACTTTTTTAGACCGTGCGCTAGACAAAATGGAGAGATTATTTAATACAACATCCAAACAAAACCAAGAAACAGAAATGCAAATTCTAGCGCAAAAACTTGCTGCTTCATTTAATCAATCTCAAGTTCAATATTTAGAGCGCATACCTTCAAAAGTTGGGGATCTAATCCAACTTATAGATATTAATCAAATTAGCCATTTTTTTGCTGAAGATAAACTTACTTATGCTGCTACTATAAATAAAAATTACGTTATTGACTATACTATTACTGATTTAGAGCAAAGACTAGATCCAAAGAAATTTCTGCGAATACATAGAGCTACAATTGTAAATCTCTCATTTATTCAAGAGCTAGATTCTTGGTTTGTAGGGCGAATGGTTTTACGGCTAAAAGATGGCAAGAAAACAGAACTAGTAGTGGCACGGGATAGAGTTCGGCTATTAAAAGATTGTTTAGGTTTATAGAGTTTTGTTATTTGGGAATTTATTTTTGAGAATTTCTTTCCCAAAAAACTCCATCTTGATAACCTTGAATCGTTTTATCTGTTTCGGCTAACTCTAAACGCTTTTCAGCTAAACAAGCAAACATTTCATCTAGTTCAATGCCTAGGTAATTACGCCCCAGTTTTTTAGCTACTACAGCAGTTGTACCTGAACCTGAAAAAGGATCTAAGACAAAGTCTCCAAAATTTGAGCTAGCTAGAATAACTTTAGCTAAGAGTTTTTCAGGTTTTTGAGTAGGATGGTCAGTATTTTCCGGCATTGACCAATATGGAATTGTTAAATCAGTCCAAATATTTGAAGGATGAGTTATTCGATAATTTCCATCTTTGCTTTCTTCCCAATCTTTAGGTTTACCATTCACTTTATAAGGTGCTATTACTCGTCTACGCATTTTTACTGCGTCAACATTAAAAGTATATTTGTCTGAGAGAGTACAAAACCAAATATCTTCAGAGCAGTTTTTCCAATTAGCCTTTGCTCCTCGACCTTTTTCTCTTTCCCACGTGATGCGGTTTTGTATTTTCAAATATTTTTCTGCTACTGAGAAAATAGCAACACTTGAGCGCCAATCCCCACAAATATAGACAGATGCTGTAGGTTTAAGGGTGGTAATAAGTTTTGGAAACCAACTTTCAAACCATTCTATATATTCACTAGTTGAACGTTCTTTAAAGGAATTTGAGTTAAAGGTTTTGGTTAAGTTATAAGGCGGATCAATAAAAAGTAAATCCACAAATGAGCTAGGCAGAAAGTCTAGAATTGTAAAAAGGTTTTGATTAATTATGCGATTGGTTATTTCCTGAGCTTTAGCCTTCTTTGAAAGACTGATGAGCTTGGCTTTAAATAGGTCTTTTTCATCAGGAGAGAGAAAAATGGTTTTATTTCTTGGTGCTCGTGATTTTTCTGAAAGTTGCATTTATAAAATAATAGCCCTTATTTTTGCGCTTTGTTGTTGCAATATGTTTTATCCTTCTAAATATCTGTGTTACTTTATACAATTTGTTAAATCCTGCAATAATTTTTTGGAGAAACTTTCGATGAGCTTTCATGATTTACTCGAATTATTTCGTAAACTTCGGGATGTAGAGTACTTAGTTACTACTGGTGGACTGCTAGCATTAATAGCAATTATTTTTAGTGAAACAGGACTTCTTGCAGGATTTTTCTTTCCTGGAGATTCTTTGCTTGTAACAGCAGGAATCTTTGTTGCTCAAGGTAAACTAGATGTTAATATTTGGACGGTTTTAATTACTTTGTCTATTGCTGCCATAGCAGGTGATGCTACTGGTTATGCAATAGGTAAAAAAGCAGGCCAAACCCTCTATTCACGCCCTAACTCTATGTTTTTTAGACGAGATCACTTGATGAAGGCAAAAGCCTTTTATGATAAATATGGAAATAAAACTATTGTTCTAGCTAGATTTGTTCCAATTATTAGAACTTTTGCTCCTACTATAGCAGGTGCAGCAGAAATGCCTTACGCTAAGTTTGCTACGTATAATATCATAGGCGGAATTAGCTGGATTTTTAGCATGACTTTGTTAGGGTATTTTTTAGGAAAAGCTTTCCCAGAAATAACTAAACGTATAGAGACAGTTATTATTGTTGTAGTTTTTATATCTATTTTACCTGCAATAATTGAATATTTGCGAGAACGTGCTGCATTAAAAAAAGCAGAAAATAATAAATAATATTTCTTTATGCAACTTATTTATTAAATTTGCCGATTATAAAGCCTGATCCTGCTTCTATAAATTATTCCTCTTACTAATACTTACTAGGAAAGGCTGTTAGGTAATGAAAATTAATAATGATTCTTCACGTATTTCTCAAGAAGTAAATTCTCTGGCAGTTACAGAAAAAGCTACAGAAAAAAAAGAAGTTAAAGAAGTTAAAATTGACAATACAACTTCCATAAATCAAAGCACTAATATAGATTTGAAGTCTCGTTTACGTGAGCAAACTACAGCCTCTAGAGAGTCTTTTGATTCCAAGAATGTTCAAAACAGAATAAGTCAATCTTTAAATAAAATAACTGCATCACACACAATAGCCTCTCGTAAAGATGTAGCATTTGCTAAAGAATTAGCTAAAAGTTTTCCTCCTAAACAATCTCTAGCCAATCTTATACAAGCAGGAATAAGCAAACATCGCCAGTTAGAGCAAAGTAAAGCAACTGCGGCCACTTCACAACCTAGCCTTAGTGCTAAGGCCATTAGTAACAAAGATTTTCTAAATGGAACTCAAGATTTTCGTAATAGTATCCAACAAGTAAAACAACTAGAAGCACAGCTTAAGCAATTAGAATCACAAGGTGCTAATCCAACAGATATTGCACGTGTAAGGGGTCAATTTCAAACAGCAGAAAACCAGCTAAAAGCACGTTATGGTTATACTGCTGCAACTGCTCCAAGCCCTAGTTCAATTTGGGTTGATCCTCAATTTATGAGTTCTCAACTTAATAATGGTCAAGTAACTGCAAGCAAGTTTCCTATTAAACCTCCAGTTTTACAGCCTCCAGATCCAAGCAATTTGCTTTTCCGCAATGGCAAACCTTTAGTTTTTAAGGGTGAAAATGGTAAGGATGTTATTGTGCATAATTTAACAGAATATAAGCAAATGATTGCTAGTAAACGAGCAGAACAAGGAATGCCTGTTACTGATGGAGAACCAATAGGAGTTCATTTAGCTTTAGAAGGTGGTGGAGGTAAAGGTAAACGCTATAATCCTGCTTTTTCCGAAATGACAGAGATTGGGATTGTTCCTACAAGTGTAAGTGGTACTTCAGCTGGTTCAATTGCTGCTGGTTTAATTGCTGCGGGTGCTGATCCAAAAACAGTAGATGATTTTACTAAAGATGAACGATTAAAGAAGCTCTTTGATGTTGGTTTAGACATTGATGGTGGGTTATTTAATGGCAATGCTGCTTATGATTTATTTGATCAAAAACTAAGGGAAATTACTGGTATTACAGATCGCCCTGTTACCTTTGCTGATTTACCTATTCCTTGTCAAATTATTGCTTGTAAATATAATGATAGCCAACTTCCAGCAGGCAAAGAGGATCTTTCTAAAACAGAAAATCGAATCTTTGTTTTTAGCCAAGAAACTACTCCAAATACTCCTGTAGCTTTGGCTATTCGTGCTTCTATGGCTATTCCAGGCGCTTATGATCCTGTAGAGATGATAGATCCTACAACAGGTCGTCAAGTTGAATTAGTAGATGGTGGGGTATTAGATAACTTACCAATAGGTTATAACAAAAATAATCTACCAACTGTAGCGCTAAATTTAACAGAGCCAAATGGCAATAATCCTAAAAATAATCAAGGTCAGCCCAAACCACTACCTTCAGGGCAACTTAACCCATCTAATGCTATTTCTAGTGGATTAATTGCACTTAATATGATGAAAGCTGCTGCTGGTGGAGCAAAAGATTTTCGTGAATCACTAAATCCTGCTGCTAATACTTTTGTTTTATCTGTTCCAACTTGGAATTTAGATAACTTTAAACAAGGTGATTCTACATTAAAGTTTGGTTATGACAATAATCTAGATCCTATACTAGATAGGCAAACAAGAGCTATTACACAAGGGTTTTTCCGTAACTTCCTAGACGATCTTAAAAAACCTGGTTCACGTGGAACAAATCTTAAAACACCTCCAACCAATATAGCTTTTGATCGTACTGTGGAGCTTAACGGTACTTCTTACCATGCTGTTTATAATGGCGGGGATCGGGTTAATTTTGTTTCTAATACAGGCAAGCAATATTCTGTTTCTATAGGTAAAGATCAAATAGAAAACTGGTATTGTGATGACTTAGCATTTAATGACCTATCATCAAGATTACGTATTTCGTTGAATGACTATTTGACCTAAGCTAATTGCTTAATTAAGGTGTAGCAGATAAAAAAGAAGCTAGTAGAAAAGTATTTCTACTAGCTCTAGGGCTTATAAGACTTTATTTGCTAACATATTACTTTAATACGAGTAAATCTGCACGAGGTTTTATCCGGAAAATAAATTATTTACCTTTTTGTAACTTTTGCAGTGATAACTTACTTTTGTAAAGCTTCAATAAGTTCTGGTAAACCTTGAAAAATCCACTCAGGTTTGTAGTCAACAGTTTCTAAATCAGCTAGCTTGCTAATTCCTGTTAGCACCATTATGCTGGCTATTTCAGCACGTTTAGCTCCTAAGATATCTGTTTCTAAACGGTCACCTAAAGCAACAGTATTTTCTTTGGTGGTTCCTAAACGAATCATAGCTTGTTGATACATAATTGGTTCAGGTTTACCAATTATAATTGGCTCTACTTCACTAGCAGTTTTTAGAAGTGCTAGAACTGCTCCATTACCATGAACAACACCTCGTTCAGTTGGAAATGTTGTATCAGGATTTGTTCCAAGGAATTTCGCTCCAGCACGAATATTAAGAGTTGCTTGAGCAAGTTTTTCCCAACTTAAAGTCCGATCCATTCCACAAACAACATAATCTGAACTGCCTGTAACAAGCTCAAATCCTGCTTCTTTGAGAGGTTGTTTTAGTCCGTCTTCGCCAATTACAAAGACTGTTGAGCCTGGCCTAGCAATTCCTTGTAAATAAAGAGCAGTAGCTTGTGCAGAAGTCAAAACTTCTTCCTTTGCAACACTTACACCCATGCTAGAAAGCTTTTCCTGAAATTGTTCAGCCGTACGACTAGCATTATTTGTAGCTAGAACAAAACGAATATTTTGCCTACGCAGTAACTCAAAAAACTCTATAAGACCAGGTAAAGGTTCCTTGTCATGCCAAAGAACCCCATCCATATCAATGATTAATGCAGCAATTTCTTTTAAGTTTTCTGCTACCATTCTCGCTCCCGTACTGTACACTCACCACTTGCATGACCCATAATTAGGGTATGAGCCAAGTTAATAAACAATCCTACTTCGACTACACCAGGAACCATTTTTATTGCTTTTTCTAATTCAGGTGGGTTTTCAATTGGATAAAAATCACAGTCTAAGATGTAGTTACCATTGTCTGTTACATAATTTTGACCATCTCGCTGACGCACTTTATATTTACCACCCATAGATTCAATTTTGCGTGCTACAACTTCCCAACCAAATTTTATTACTTCTACAGGAAGCGGAAATTTTCCTAACTTTTCTACTGTTTTGTTAGGATCTACAATACATATTTGTCGCTTAGTAATAGATGCTACTATTTTTTCCCGTAGTAATGCACCACCACCACCTTTGAGCATATAGAAATTAGGATCAATTTCATCTGCTCCATCAATGGTAATATCTAAATGAGTTACTTCCCCAAAGCTAACTAGCTTTATACCTAACTCTTTAGCTAACTGAGCAGAAGCTTCAGAAGTTGGTATTGCAACAATATTTAGCCCTTCTTTAACTCTTTCACCTAAACGTAAAATAGCAAACTTAGCTGTAGAGCCAGTACCTAAGCCAACAGCCATACCCTCTTGTACTAAGTTAGCAGCATAAGTTCCTGATACTTCTTTTGGATCTTTTTGATCTGACATTGGATTTTAACTCCTTGAAGTGTTTATTTATAGCAGGACGCAGGCCGCAAGTATAAAGCAAAATAGGTGTAATCTCTAGAAAACTTACCCAATGAAAAATAAAGTCTTAAGATTGAGAAATGCAATATGAAAAAGCTGATTTTAATTAGGGAACAATTAAGTTGGAAAAAGATATTTTTGAAAATTTTGAAAGGTGGCTCGGGCCGGACTCGAACCGGCACGCCAGTCGCCCAGCAGCGGATTTTAAGTCCGCTATGTCTGCCTAATTCCATCACCGAGCCATTTGGGTAACTGATTGAAGGCGCTATTGTACATTGAGTTTTTCTAGTTGGCTAGTCTTTTTAGCAGTTTTTTTTACTTTTTTAGCAAAAATATTCTAAATCATAGATAAAAATTTATTTTGATAAGTTTTGGCAACATAAAACAAGCTTTTGATATCCAACTAGCCCTTCATTATTTCTTTAATCCCAAATAACACTCATTTCTTTAATCCCAAATAACACTCATTTCTTTGATCCCCAGGTAGCGCTCGTTTCTTTGATCCCCAGGTAGCGCTCGTTACACTCGCTAAAACCTGGGGCTAATATGGGTTGAGCAAAATAGAGTTAGCGCTATTTCAATAGTTAACTCATATTAAATAGAGCTTTTAAGAGATTGTAATATTTGTATTAGCCCAACCCATATTAGCCTGGGGTTTTAGCGAAGCGCAACCCCAGGGTTAGAAAATGTCGGCAGTAGGTTTTTGAGGTTTAAGTTTTGCTCTTATAGATTTAATTTGTTCAGCCATAATGTTATAGCGAGATTTATTTCCTGTTTGATCATAAATCATCAAAGCACGTTCAAAGTAATTAAGTGCGCCCATATAATCTCCGCGGCTTTGCTGAAAATGTCCGGCAGCAACAAGTACACGTGCTAGAAGTATTAGTTCAGCTAAGCGTTGAGCTAAGCGGACAGCAGTTTCCATAAACTCTTCAGCATGGGCTAAAGTATCACATACTTTTAGATCTACAGATAAAATTAAATAATCACAGTAATGTGTTGCTAGAGTTTGATTTTCTGGAGTTAGTTCTTCATTAGGATCTAAGAGTTTAGCCAAAGAAGGAACTTTTTCACTTATAGCTTGAGCATTTTTAAGCTGATTTTTGGCTAAATCTACTTCACCTGCACGCCAAGCTAGATTGGCTGCTGTAGAGTAGTGGCAAAAGGCTTCTGACCATTCTTCTGCTAATTCAAATTGCTGTGCTGCTGAATTATGGTAATTGTGTTCTTTACAAGAATCAGCCAAAATTTTTCCTGCTAACTTGTGCAGTTGTTTTCGTTCATTCTTAGGCCATCTTTCATAAAGAACTTGGTAAAGTAAGTGTTGAGTAAAACTATAATAATCATCAGGTGAAGCATTTGGAGCACTTACTTCTTTTAATAAACCATAACGCAAACAATCATCTAAAATCTTTAACAAACTGTCTTCATCAGAAGATGTAAATTTTCTTAAAGCTTCAAACCCAAAAACCTCTCCAAATATTGTAGCTTTTTCTAGAATCTGTCGTTTTTCAGGAGCAAGAAAACTTAAACGTGCTTCAATTAGTAAGGCAACACTTTCAGGTACTTTAATCTCTGTAACTGTTTCTATTACCCATTGTTGCCGATCCCAAGAGATTTGACCTTCATCTAACATTAACCTAAGTAAATGAATGAGGTAAAATGGATTGCCTTCAGTTGCTTGAGTAAGTTTATCAGCGATATTATCACTAATAGAATTTGGTTCAAATATTTTATCTAATAAACTTCTTATATCAGATGTTATTAATGGGCCTAGAGTTAGTTTTTGTAGCTGTCTTTGATTAGATATTCGGTCAAGCCAATTAGCTGCAGGTGTTTCTGTTAATGATAGTTCTTGGCTACGAGCTGCAAAAATAAATAAAATAGGTGATTGAACTGCTAAACCTATTAAATGTAGTAAGAAATTTAAATTAGTTTCATCTGCCAAGTGTAAGTCATCTAATATAATCACTAGAGGATATTTTCTAGATAAGTATAAAAGAGCTTGGCCAAAAAGCTCTAATGAGCGTTCAGCACGGTTTTCTGCTTTTGCTTGAAATAGTGCTGCTGTAGACATTCTTGGAGTAATATCTGTAATTTCTTCTTCTAAGCTAGTAGAAAGATCTCCAAAAATTCCCTCAAAATGTTCTCTTTCAAGTAAAAGTTTTTGTAAATATTGTTGGAAGTTTAACAAAGACCAAATAGGTGTTGCAGTTGTTGTAAATTGTCCAGAGAAACATAATGTTCCAGCTTCTTGAAATTCAGCAATGGACTTATTTAGAAGTTGAGATTTACCAATTCCATGATCTCCAACAATTAGCAAAGCAATAGCTCGACCTTCAGAAGCTTGTTCAAAAGCTTGGCGTAATTTAGCTCGTTCACGTTTACGAGCTACAAAATGATCAAAAGAAAGAGCTTGTTGTGTAGCTTGTTGTATCTCTTTTTCTGATGCTTTTTTGCTTTGGCTTAGCGGAGACATAAACATTCCAACTGTGCGGCGCAAGTTTCGTTTAGGGGCTTGTTTTAAGGCTGTAGCAAATTCATTAATTGATTGATAACGGGCTTCAGGAGCTTTTTCTAGAGCTTTCATTACAACAGCTTCTATCATTGGTGGAATATCAAAAATAATATGGTGAGGAGGTAAGGGTTTTGTATTTAGTTGTTGGTAAATAAGCTCTGCTTTGTTAGGTGTATGAAAGGGCTGTTTTCCTGTAAGCATTTGATAAAAAATTGTACCTAAAGAATATATATCAGCTCTAGCATCTACTTCAGATGCACGAAATTGTTCTGGAGCAGTGTAGTGAAGTGACCCTATTAAAGCACCTGAAGTAATACTTTTTAATGTTCTTTCCTTTAATTTAACTAATCCAAAGTCAAAAATTTTAGTAATAACGCCACTAGAAGTATTACATAAAAAAATATTTGAAGGTTTTAGATCCCTATGAATAATGTCTTTGCTATGAGCTTGAGAAAGAGCATCACAAATCTCTAATGTAATTTTTACAGCTTCATTTATTTCTAATCTAGGTTGAACAGAAAAATAGTCTGTTAAGGTGCGACCTTCTAGAAGCTCCATCACAATATAAAAAAGTCCACCTTGATTGGAGAAATCATAAACAGTAACTATATTAGGATGTTTTAGGCTTGCAGCTGCAAAAGCTTCTCTACGAAATCGCTCACGGGCAACATTACTGGCTACTAATTGAGGATTAAGTATTTTAATTGCTACTGGACGTTGTAAGTCTTGTTGTTGGGCTCGGTAAACACTTCCCATTGAGCCCCTAGCAATAAGCTTATCTATAAGGTAAGTTTCAGCTAGTAATGTATCACCAGCCAAGCAATACCTTAACTGACCGCCATCCACAGGGCAGATTGTCAGATCATCATTGTAACAACTTTGACATTGGGGGCATTCTTTCATGAAAAATTAATAGATTTTAAGTCGGCCAAATTTTTAACTTTGTTGCAAGACAAATTGCTTAAAATTATCTCTAGTTACTATGTTACGCAAATCTTTCATTCTCTCAAAGTAAATAATTCCATCTAAATGATCTACTTCGTGTTGAATTGTTCGTGCAATATAATCTGTAAAGGTTTCTTTATGTTCCTGTCCATCTAAGGTAACATACTTAATTTCAATAGCCTTGTGGCGAGGCACTAAGCCAACAATCCCAGGAACACTAAAACAGCCTTCCCATCCTTCAACCATTTCACTTGATGTAGAAACTATTTCAGGATTAATCATTATATGAAGTGGTGATTCTGGACGAGTAGGAAATAGTTCATTTTTACGCAGTTCTGCAACTAAAATTCTAGCAGGTACTCCTATTTGATTAGCTGCTAAACCTGCTCCTTTTAACTCACGTAGTTTTGCTACCATTAGCTCACATAATGGTGCTACTTCTGCCAAATTTGTAACTGTTTTAGTTGGTTCTCGTAAGAAAGGATCTCCAATAGTAACAACTTCTTCTCGAATATAATCAACTAGTTTTTTAGTTGCAGCAGTACTCATAATTTTCACCTACCTAAATTTACTTTCTAGCAGAATTTTGAAACTCAACCATCCATTGTGGATAGAGTTTTGTTGGTGCTGTGATAGTGGACAATTGGCTTACTTCTTCTGATGTTAGCTTAACATTTACTGAAGATAAGTTATCTTCAAGTTGTGACATTTTATTTGCTCCAATAATAACAGAGCTAACACCTTGTTGTGCAAGTAGCCAAGCCAAAGCTACTTGAGCTATGGAAGCATTTTTCTCTTTAGCCATTTTGTCTAAAGTTTCTATTGCTTCAAAGCCACGTTCCTTATCAATAGGTGGAAAATCAAAATTAGTTCTTCTACCTTTTTCTGAATTTTCAGTTTCTCTACGGTATTTTCCAGTAAGAAACCCTCCAGATAAAGGTGACCAAGGCATTACTCCTAACCCTTCTTCATTGCAAAGTGGTAAGAGTTCATGTTCAAGGTCTCGACCAACTAAAGAATAATAAGCTTGCAAGGATACAAATTTATCCCAATCATGTTTATCACATAAGGCAAGGGATTTAGCTAAATGGCGAGCTGTCCAGTTAGAACAACCTAAATAACGTACTTTTCCTTGTCTAACTAAATCATTAAGTGCTCTTAAAGTTTCTTCCATAGGCGTTACTACATCCCAACCATGAACTTGATAAAGGTCTATATAATCAGTTCCAAGCCTTCTTAAGCTATCATCACAAGCAGCTATAATATGTTTTCTGGATAGTCCAACATTATTTAAATCACTTGTTCCCGCAATAGCTTCTGGGCTCATTGCTGAACGGACTTTGGTGGCTATGACTACGGAATCACGTTTTGCACCTGCTGCTTTTATCGCTTGACCAAGTACTTCTTCTGATTGACCAAAAGAGTAAACATCTGCTGTATCAAAAAAATTGACTCCAGCTTCAATTGAACGCGCTACCATTTGGTTTGCACCTGTTTGATCTACAGATGCAATACCATAAAAATTAGAACCAAAAGTCATTGCACCTAAACATAACTCGGAAACTTTTAAGCCTGTTAGACCTAAGCGTCTATATTTCATTTTTTTCTCCTAAAATTTTAACTCCATCGCCATTAGAAAAGAACTTTAACCTATTCTTAAAGTAAAGGAAAATAATACATAAATAGAAAGCTTTAATCCAATTTTTCCTTGAAAAATTTTTGAGAACTTGAAGCAAAAATAAAATACGGGCGTGTATTTTTATTACGCCCGCGCTTCTAATGTTAAAATTTTAAGTTTTTGAGCTTAGTTCTTTATTACTCCTACTTCAATCAATGCCTGCTTAGTTATTTCTACACGTTCTTTTATAAGCTTATTAAGGTTTTTGCCTGACATATTGGTTGCAAAAATATAGGTATCATCTTTTGTTTCTACAAAACCAACTAACCAAACAAAAGCTTGATTATCAGGTAAGTATCCCGAACCGGTTTTGCTATAAATTTTGTAATTTGAAGTTTCTTCCTTAAGCATAATTTCCTTAACTCCATCAATGGTTTTTTGTGAGAGAGGAAGCTTGTTTTTATAAAGTGAAGTAAGAAAATCTATTTGCTCATTTGCTGATATTTGCAAACTTTTTCCTAACCAAAACTGATCAATACCACTAGATATATCTTGATTACCATAATGAAATTTATTTATGTAAGATTGCATTCTTTCTTCACCAACTTTTTTAGCTAGTTCTTGATAATACCAAACAACAGAGTACTTAAAAGCAGATCTTAGAGTGTGATCTTGATTCCATTCTGGTAGAACACTTTTTTCTTTAGGATATTTGATTTGATCCCAAGCAATAGTAAAATCTAAGTTTGGAATCACTCCTGTTTCTAGCCCTATTAATGAGTTAGGAATCTTAAATGTAGAAAATGGTGAAAAACGTTGCTGGCAACGGCTTTCATTATAACGCTTGTAGGAGTTATTTTTTATATCATAAACTGCAAATGCAGCTTTGTGGTTATGGAAAACTTTTTCCAAGTCTTGAGCTTGTGCTGGAACAAAAAACAGCAATACTAAGATTATTAACCCTAGTAGTTTTGTCATGAGTTATTTTACCTTTCTATTGTTATTGACTGGGTTAGCAAAGATAAATTAATCGCTTGTAGTTTTGATAGGTGAGGTGACACAGGGTATTTTGTGGAATGACACAAAATAAAAGCCGTGCTAGCGACACATCAAGTAGGTGGCTAGTGTCATTCTGTCTTATAATCACATGCAAACCTATAAGTAAAATAAACTATACTTACTTTAATTGTTATGAAAAATTTTTTTCTTAAAAACCTTTTAGTCTTAATAGTTGTTCTTTTTAATATAGGAACAGGAATTGTTGCCTATTCTTCAGAAGTTACAAATTTAGAAAAACACATTTTGCCGACGCACTTGCTTAATAGTGATTGTCAAAAACTAAGCGATTCACTTCAAAAGCTTTTAGATAAAGCAGTTAAAGATGGTTTAGTGGGGACAACTTTAACCATTTATACTCCTAAATGTGGATTAATACAACTTGCTAGTGGTTTATCTGATCTAAGCTCTCAAAGAAAAATGACAGTTGAAGATAACTTTAGGTTAGCAAGCTGCTCAAAACCTTATATTGGCGTGTTGATAATGCAGTTAGTCGAAGAAGGTAAGATTTCTCTAGATGATCCTATTAGTAAATATATTGATAAACAGCATATACTGAAAATTAGAAATGCTAACAAAGCAACTGTTAGGCAACTAATGAATCATACTAGTGGAATAGCTGATTATTTCTTTGGTGATTTTACAGAACTAGCTGCGCAAAACCCTGGTAAGCTCTACACACTTGAAGAGGCTGTTAAGTTTGCTTACAACAAACCTGCGGCTTTTTCTAGACCTGGACAAGGTTATTTTTATAGCAATACAAACCCAATTTTGTTAGCTATGATAGTAGAAAAAGTGCTTCAAATGCCTTTTACTAAAGCTTTGGAAACTAGGATTTATAAACCTCTAAATCTTTCTAGAACTTATAATGATTATACAGATCAAGTAATAGAACCGCTTGCAAAAGGTTATTTTTTCAATAGTTTAGCTGAGAGACTTGACTATACAAATGTTAATCAAGGTTATGGACTAGCTGATGGTGCAGTTGTTAGTAATGGTAAGGATATGGCTACTTTTATTAGAGCCTTATTTGTATCAGAAACCATTCTTACCTCAGAAACTTTTATGAAAATGCTTAAAGTTGATAATGCTGCCAAAAAGGCGCAAGATGGGTTAAATCTATTTGTTTACTCTAATTATAAAGATGGTCAATATGGGAAAATGATAGGGCATGATGGTGAATATGGTGGTTATAAATCAGAGATGTTTTATTTTCCTGACAAAGATACAACAGTTGTTTTGCTTGGAAATAGCTCAGGAAAAGGCATCAACAAAAGATGGAAAGAGCTTTATGATGAAATTACCACTATTTTATTTCAGTGAAAGTACATAAAACAGGTTTTAGTTGATGCCAAGTTTTAACTTTTATTTTTTAACTAATTTTTTAGCTACTTCCATAGAAATATGGGGAGCAGATTGTGGATATTGAATTTTCCAATCTCCATCTTGGTTAACTAATTTATATATAATAGTTTCTGTTGTATCAGCAATCTTTTCAATCTTAGTTTCTCCATTATCATTAAGTAATTTACCTATTTTAGTATAAGCTACAGCAACATTGGCTTCATCATCTGTTTGTGCAAAATTAACTATTTTAAAATCAGAAACAATAATAGCTTCTGAATTAAGTTCTTCTTGCCAAAGGACATAAGGTATTATTTGTTCAGATGTAGCTGGATTAGTTCTCACACCTTTAAAATCAGCCTCACAAAAGGCATTGATGACTTCTTTAGGTGGAAGGCTATTTTTTGCTTGGTTTGGTGAAGGTGTGGGGCTAGTGCTAGGAGAGGAGCTTGGTGAAGGAGTGTTAGAAGGTTGTGAAAGTATTGTAATAGTTGGTTGGGGGGTGTTAGTTGCAGTATTACAACTGATACTGCTCAATAGCCCTAAGCAAATAATGAAGCTAAATGGTCGCTTAATCATAGATAAAAGAAATACTCCTAATTTTAGTCAGGAAAATAGTTTAATCAAAAGTGGTTTTAATAGCAATTTTGAGCTAATATATAAAATCTAATTTTACTGCCAATTAAGCATTTTCCTTTAAAAAGTATGAGGTTTAAAACTATGGCTAAACGTTTTGTAATTTCTTTGTTTACAATAGTTTGTTTATTTGGATTTGTTTCCTTAGCTAAGGCTCAAGCTGGTAGTACTGGTGCTAGTGGAGATTTTAATGATCCCTCAAATACTGGAACACTTTTAACTCCGCTTAAAATACCAAAAGCTAAAAAACAAGCTAAACTAAAAACCCCAGAAGAATACTTAATGCGAGGAACAGAGTTTTTTGCAGATAAAAATTATGATTTGGCAATAGAAGATTTTACTGAAGCAATAAAGAAAAAACCAAGTTATATAGAAGCACTAATTGAACGAGGAAATGCTTATATGGCTCGCTCAGTTGCTTTTCTAAGCAGATCAGATCGTGAAAAAGGTTTTAATGACTATAAAGAGGCCATAAAATTAAATCCAAATTCTATAGAAGCTCATTTTAATTTGGCCGTAGCTTGTTATCAGCTAAATAATTTTGATGATGCTATTTCAGAATATAATGAAATAATCAAAATACAAGCAGATTACGTAGATGCTTATAATAATCGTGCTTATGCCTATCGCAAAAAAGGAAATTTAAACAAAGCATTAGAAGATTTTACTGAAGCAATTAAGCTAAAACCTGAATATTCAGAGGCTTATATAAATCGGGCACTTGTTTACAAAGCTACAGGTGATAAAGAAAAAGCAATAGAGGATTTTAAGGAAGTAATTAAAATCAACAAAGTTGCTAATGCTGTTCAATTTGCTAAACAAGAATTATTGGAGTTAGGTGTAGATCTAGAAGACTATAAATAATTAACAAGCAGCTCTAGAAACGAAAATATTATAATTTATAATGTTAAAGCTTTAGCTAAAATTTCTGGAGCAATATTACCTCCACTAAGTATAGCCACTGTCTTACCTGGATTAGGAATTTGCTTTTGCAAAAGTGCTGCAACAGATAATGCTCCTGTAGGCTCAACCACCAATTTTGAATAGAGTGCAAGCATTTTTACAGCTTCTAACAAAGCCTTATCTGAGACCGTAACTATATCTGTTATTCTTTCTCGAATTATAGAGAAGGGAATTTCTCCAATTGCAGTAGTTCGAGCTCCATCAGCAATAGTTTGAGGAGGATCAATAGTAACTATTTTCCCTGTTCTTAATGATTGTTGACCATCATTGCCAGCCTCAGGTTCTACAGCATAAACACGGATTTTAGGATTAAGACTAGTTAAAGCTAAAGTAACTCCAGAACTTAAACCTCCACCACCCATTGCTACAACAACAGTGTCTACATCTGACCAATCTTCATAGATTTCTAAACCAATAGTTCCTTGGCCAGCTACAATAAATGGATCATCAAAAGGGGGAATAAGTGTTGCACCGGTTTTTTCTACAATCTCTTTTGCTACTTTGCTGCGAGTTGCAGCATTTACTCCTGATTGAATAACTTCTGCCCCATATCCTTTTGTTGCCGTTACTTTTATTTCCATGGAATCTTCTGGCATAACAATAGTAGCTTTTATACCTAAAAGTTTTGATCCTAGTGCAACGCCTTGAGCATGATTACCTGAAGAAAATGCTACTACTCCAGAATTGTGTTCTTGAGCAGAGAGAGAAAGGAGTTTGTTGAGTGCTCCACGGATCTTAAAAGAGCCTGCACGTTGAAGGTTTTCAGGTTTAAGGCGAAGTTCACTACCAATAATTTCAGAAAGAGTTTTGCTTGAGAGCAGTGGAGTGCGATGAATATAAGGTTTAAGTTTAGTTGAAGCTAATTGTATATCGCTAAGGTGCATAACAAATTAAAATAGCCCCAAATTTGGGGCTAAAGTTAGAGTTTTTAATTTATAGATTTTGTAATGGCGGGGGGCAGGATCGAACTGCCGACCTGCGGGTTATGAATCCGCCGCTCTAACCATCTGAGCTACCCAGCCGAACTAGCTATTAAATCGAAAGCGATAGTCTAATAGAGACTATAAAAAGCTGTCAAGCAAGTTATTCCATAAAATGTTTTATATTATTGCTAAACCCTAACAAATATCTCAACAAAGCTAAAATCTAAGATTAATAATGCCTTGACAAGACTGTAGCTGAGAGTGTAAATTTCCTGACTAATCCAACAAGAATAGAAAATTTTAGGTTACGTAAGTTTATCTAACCAGAACGACTTGCCTTAGAATGGCTATCTAGGTTGTTAATTTTGAGTTATTAACACACCTCTGGATTTAGTAAAACCAAGGAAAAAGTAATGCACTAAGGCTTTTGCATTTTTTAAGCGATCTTGGTTTGGTAGGCAGTCTTGTTACTTGGTAGAATATAGGTTGTTTTTGTTGATTTCTAAAAAAGTTTATTTAAAGCCAAAAAACAGCCCTTAAAATTTTGTTTACTGTTGATTTTACTTACTTTTTTTATATTCATTGTATTTGGCAAGAATATAGCTTTAACTTGCTAGGAGGCCTTAACCTTAAATGACTAACAACCTAAACCAAGCTGGTACTGAAATGGCAGATGCTCAAAACAATGGTGCTGGCAAATCACAAAATTCTACAGAAGACTTTGGTGCATTACTAGAAAACTTTGAAGCTCAATCGACTTTAACTCCAGGAGAAATTGTTAATGGTCGTGTGCTTAAAGTTACAAATCAAAATGTAATTATTGATATTGGATTTAAGTCTGAAGGAGTTGTTGCAATAGAAGAATTCCAGGATGCAACAGGTAAAGTTACAGTCCAACCAAATGATCAAGTTGAAGTTATGATCAAACAACTTGAAAATGCTGAAGGATATGTTGAACTTTCTCGTGTTGAGGCAGTTCATTTGCAATGTTGGAAACACATTGAAGAAGCATATAACAATAAAGAAAATATTCAAGGCCGCGTTCTTGAACGTATCAAGGGCGGCTTGAAAGTAGATCTAGGTGGCATTAGCGGCTTTTTGCCTGGTAGCCAAGTAGATGTCAAGTTGGTGCGTAACTTAGACGCTTGGAAAGGAAAAGAGATACCTGTTAGAGTACTGAAAGTAAACCGTCGCCGTTCTAACATTGTGCTTTCTCACAAAGTGGTTCTTGAAGAAGAAACTGCTAAACGTAAATCCACTGTTATGGAAGTTATTGATGAGGGAGTAATTTTAGAAGGCAAGGTTAAAAATATCACTGATTATGGTGTATTTATTGACTTGGGCGGTATCGATGGCCTTCTACATGTAACTGATATTTCTTGGGGACGCATCCAAAACCCAAATGATGTCTTTAAAGTAGATGATACAATACAAGTAAAAGTATTAGGTTTTGACAGAGAAAAAGGCCGTGTTAGCCTAGGTTATAAACAACTTTTCCCAAATCCTTGGGATACAGTTGAAGAGCGTTTTCCAATAGGAATGCGTGTTCGAGGAAAAGTCGTTTCAATTATTGATTACGGCATATTTGTTGAATTAGAAGAAGGTGTAGAAGGTTTAGTCCATATCTCAGAAATGACTTGGTCTAAACGTACTAAACACCCAGCTAAGATTGTTTCAGTAGGTCAACCTATTGATGCAGTAGTACTTAAAATAGATACCAAAGAGAAAAAGATTAGCCTTGGTCTAAAACAAGTTTTAGCTAATCCTTGGGACACAATTGCTGAACGTTATTCAGTAGGTTCAAGAGTTCATGGACGAGTAAGAAACTTAACAGACTTTGGAGCTTTCGTTGAAATAGAAGAAGGAATTGATGGGTTGGTTCATGTTTCAGATATTTCTTGGACTAAACGAATTAAACACCCTTCAGAAGTTTTAAAGAAAGGTCAACAAGTAGAAGCTATAATAACTGCTTTAGAACCAAGCAAATGCCGTATCAGCTTATCAATAAAGAATCTTGAGCCAAATGCTTGGGATAAATTCTTCCAAACTTATAAAGTTGGCGATGTTGTACGTGGTAAGATTGCACGTTTTGCTAACTTTGGAGCCTTTATTGAGCTAGAAGGCGGTATTGAAGGGCTTTGCCATATTTCTGAACTTTCAGATCAACGTATTGAAAAAGCAGAAGCTGCTTTTCAAGTAGGACAAGAATTGTCCTTTAAGATCCTGAAATTAGATGAAAGCCAAAAGAAAATAGGTCTTTCTGCTCGTGCTGTTGGTAAAGAACAAGATCCAGAAGATGTTAATACTTACCAAAATCAAGAAGTAGTAGCTTCTTTGGGTGAAATTGCACAATTTTCTTCTCTTTCTGCTGCTAGTTCCGATGGCGGTGCTAATGCAAAAGGAAGTGATAATGGCTCAAAAGAATAGTTGGCAACAACCTTAAATAAGTTTTGGCTAAAAGAGCCTGGAAACTAATGTTTCTAGGCTCTTTTCTTTGTAAACATTAATCTATTATCTTAATATTGTTAATGTTAGTAATACTTCATACACATAGCTATATGGAAAAGTTATTTTTGCTTAGCCATTAAGCTAACTTCTATTAATTTATTAATTACGGTTTCACGAGAATATTATTTTAATTTGGAGGAAAATACATGATAAGCAGAAGAGATGTAATGAAAGCAATTACATTAGGGGCAGTTGGTGCCACTGTAGCAGAAAACATTCCTGAAGTAAGAGCTTGGGCAGCAATTGATGACCCACTTCCACCAGCATATGCTGGTACTCGTAAGGTAAAAGATCTTCCTTTTCAACCTTCAAAACTAAAAGGTTTTGATGAAGTAATGATCACTAATCATCATGCTAAAAACTATACAGGAACAGTAGGCGCAGTAAATAAACTTGAACAAACCTTAGCTACTCTTAATAAAGATACCCCTCCATTTGTGCGTGCTGGTTTAAAACGTCGCCAAATTATTATGGCTAACTCTGTTATTTTGCATGAACACTATTTTGATAATCTTGGTGGTGAAGGCAAAGTTGCTGGTAAAGTTGCAGATGCAATAAAAGCTAATTGGGGTAGTGTTGAAAAGTGGGAAGAAGAATTTCGCGCTACAGGTGCATCTCTTGCTGGTGGTTCAGGTTGGGTAGTTCTAACTTGTTCTTTAGTTGATGGCTCACTTCACAATATTGCTCAAGATGACCACTCAGTAAACTATGCTATGGGTCGACCACTACTAGCAATGGATATGTATGAACATGCTTACCAAAGACAGTTTGGCCCAGTTGTAGCAGATTATATTAAAGCATTTATGGAAAATGTTAACTGGGAAGTAGTTAATAAACGATTTGAACAAGTTGCTAGCCTTAAGCTTGGCTAAGCTTAACTGTCTAGACCAAAGGGCGCTTTGTGCGCCCTTTTGTTTTTATGAATAAAAAAGAGTTAATTGACAAAATAAAAACTGACACCCAATTAAGTGAACAAGATGCTATAAATGTAGTAAATGAAATTCTTGAAAACATAACAAATCTTGTTAGTCAAAATCAAAGAATTGATTTACGCGGTTTTGGTGTGTTTTCTCTTCGATCTTATAAAGCAAGAAAAGGTCGTAACCCTCGTACAGGCCAGGAAATAACAATACCTGCTCGCAAAGTGATTAACTTTCGTCTTAGTAGAGTTTTAAGACAAGAAATAAAAAATAAAATTAAAAATAACTTATAGAAAATCAAATACTTATGGATAGATTGTGGAGCCCTTGGAGATATCAGTATATTACAGGTACTAAAAAAGAAACAGGATGTGTCTTTTGTCGATTGCCTAAGGAAAACCAAGACCAAACAAATTTTATTCTCTATCGTGGCAATAATTGCTATGTTGTTCTAAATATTTTCCCTTATATGGGAGGACATCTTTTAATTATTCCTTTTATTCATATTGCATCACTAGATGAATTACCTAAGGAAATTAGTGATGAAATAATGGATCTTACCAAAACTTGCCAGTCAGTATTAAAAAAAGAATATAACCCACAAGGCTTTAATTTAGGGATGAACTTAGGCCAAGCTGCTGGAGCAGGAGTTGCTGAACATTTACATATGCATATTTTACCTCGTTGGTTTGGGGATATTAATTTTACTACAGTAGTTGGAGAAACTCGCGTACTTCCAGAAACTTTAGAAAATACTTACCAACGGCTTAAACCTTATTTTTCCTAAATTCACTTCTATGAGTAAATTAACAGTTTTAATAAATGAAAATGGGCAACTTACTCCTTTTTTGGATTGGCTAAACTCAAATTCTAAACCTCAAGCATCATTTGCATACTTAAATGGAAAATTTTTACTTCAAGAAATTTTAGACTTATTGTCTATTCCTGTAATTTACGCTAGTAAAGAAACAGTGTTTGATTTTAAAGATATTGATAAGCTTTTTGAAAACTCTTCTCCAAATCATTTAACAGATTTAGTTAAACGTGTAGGTTATGCTAATGCCTTAGAACTACTTTTAAGTAATGATTTGGTTGATGCAACAACTGCTTATCACTTAAAGCTTATTAATCACATACATAGTAAGGAAGAATTTAATGAACAAATAAAACGGATCTCAAAATTAAGTCTAAGTGCTATTGAACTAGCGTTGGAAATAGCAGAAAAATCTTCTCATCTAAGTAATAGCCAAGCAGAAATATTAGAAAGATATACATTTGCCCTAAGATTTACTCATAAAGATCAAAAAGAAGGCATGAAAGCCTTCCTAGAAAAACGCTCTCCTAATTTTTCCAATAATTAATATACTTTATCCTTCCTATTGTAGCTCTGCTGTAATTTTTTTAGGTTCCTCTGTTGCATTTCTGTTTAATTGTCTTGTTGTGTGTTCTGTAATTGATGGTGGTTGGCTTAGGTATTGTTGATGGGATTGTTCCATTAGATTGTTGCTATTATTAAATAAGCTAGCAGGTTGCCTAGGTAGATTGGCTGTAGTGTTATTGCTATTTACAGATAGTTGATTTTCATAGTCAGTTTGAGCATAACGCTCAAGTGTTCGATCTGCGACACTTTGTTTTGAGGAACTAAAAAGCAAACCATTTATAATAAGTCCTATGCCAATAAAAAAGACTAATAAACCTGCTGGCCAACCTAATGTAGCAAGAGGAATAAAGACAACATTACCTGTTAAAAGTATTATCATTGCTCCTAAACCTGCGGCTGCTGTAATAACTCCATTTCGCATTCGTCTTAATCTTCGTTCTTCAGGCGATTCTAGGAACTTTTCAACTTCTGGTAATACTTCTTCTACTACTTTTCTTAGGTCTTTAGCAGAGTTCAACATCTGTATTCTGGTTGCTATTGCACGACCAATTTCCTCACGTGCTGAAATCGCAGAGGCTGTTATAGAATCAGGTTTTTGTAATGCAGTACGTACAACTCTCATATCTGTACCGCAAGCACGGCAAAATTGGCTTGTTTGACGCTCTTCTGTTCCACAACTAGGACAATACATCTTATACCTCATTTTGGGTTGCGCTCGTTACATTCGCTAAAACCCCAGGCTAATATAAACTCAATTTTTTGGGTTGTGTTCGTTACACTCGCTAAAATCCCAGGCTAATATAAAATTATAAATTAAGGTATTATAGTAATACTTTACCTTAGGGTTACATCAAATGGGTTATTTTAACACTTAAACGCTGAGTTGCCTATTTTGGATCAAATTATTAGTATGTTTGTTGCTGAGATTTTAAAAGCTCAACTAATTTATTTTGATCTATAGAAAAAATTTTTACTGTTTTGTTTTCATAGATTAACTTAAGAAAAGAATCACTTCCAGCCAATTTTAATAAATGTCTAAAATCTCCTGCTGATTGCCCCTCTTTATTTGAGTTTACTAGTCTTTCATCAACAAGAATAATATGTGTTGTTTTAAGCTCTATACAAGAATTTGGGTTAGCTTGTAACGCTACAGCTTTACATCCAGTAAAAAGAAATGCAGGGGCTTCTAGTGCAGGTATACAGCCTAGTATACTATCTTTCGGTAAAGTTTCTTTTATCCATTGATAAGCTTGAGTTGTATCTTGCCAAAATTCTGCTGCTTCAGCACTATAATCTCCTGTTCTATAAACTATTGAAACTAACCTTATATCACTAATTAAATGAGAGATAATTAGAGTACTTAGTACTGTTGATAAAATTAATTTTTCTAGTTTCTCACTTATCAAAGAAGTGTTTTTTAATTTTTCAACTAGTTTTTCTAAATTCACAAAAAAAGATAATACCAAAAAAGGTATAAGAGGAATTAAAAATCGGCTAGGCTCCCAAGGCCAAATAAGTAATAGACCTAGATAAAAAATAAGATAAAGTGTGTTAATGGTTGGTTTAGGCCAAAGTCTTGCTAATACTGCACTTATAGTTAGTAATGTTATTATTAGACGTATTGGTAAAAAAAGTAGGTTAAGCCAATAATTATCTAAAACCGCAGAACTTGCAGTGATCGAGAAGATAATACGTGGAATTTCTCGGTTAACCATTAACTTAGCATTTTCTATTACTTTATTACTTACTGCTTTTACTAGGCTGTTTTGTGCTTCAGTATCTGTATTGACATATTGCACTATCATATCATTTAGGTATCTGCTAGTACCTCCTGCTCCAGTCTTTCTTGTTAAAACTATCCAAGGTGACACTAATAAAATCACTAGTGATAACAATAAAAATGTTCTAGAAAACTCTCGTCTGATAATCCAGGAGATAAAAATGGCTGGAAGAAACAAAATGCCGATTGTGCGAGTAAGTAAACAAGAAACTATTAGAAATACGGAAATAAAAAGATGTCGCGATAGCTTAGGAGATTGTTCATAAGTATTTAGTGAAATAAATGCTAAAATAGAAAGTAAAATATAAAGCATTTCTGAAGCTACTCTAAGATTATGACCAACCATTGCTATAGAAGTAGCAGAAATGATTATTGTATAAGTTATAGTATTTTCCCTATAGCCTTCCTTTCTAGCCAAATAGGTAAATGTATATAAACTCAAAGCTCCACAAGCAATCAGAATTAGCTTAAATATTATTATATGAGTTTTAAGATCTACTTTTAGTAAACTAGGAATTACTAATAAAACAGATAATCCAGGGGGAAAAAGCTTGTGTAATTGAGGAGTTGGAAGGTTGATATCTGAATAGCCATAACCAGTGGCTAAAGCTTTAGCTAGCAGTATATAGTAGGCATCATCAAACCAATTAAATCTATCATTGAGGATTAAGCAACTAAAAAGAACAAAAATTCCTATTGCAATTGCTTGTAAAATAGAATGTTGTTTAGGAGATAGGTTACTCACTTTGTGAGCCTTTAGGCTTAATTTCTAGAGCAAATTTAATAGGGATTCCAAGATTTGAACCTTGTACCGGAACACCTCTATCAGTCGTTAGTATTGAAGAATTAATTCCAATAACCTCTCCTTCACCATTGAAAATAGGACTGCCTGATCCACCTTCTGTAGTTGCAGCATCATGTATTATACGACCTGCATTTAAACCATTGATGTGACCTTGACTAAGTAGAGGGTGAATTAAACCACGTTCAGAGACTTCTTTTATTCTTTCTTCTGGAGAAAAGGCATGACGATTAATTTCATTTTTGACTTTGTCATCTAATCGTTCTATAAGTCCGTCAACTCCTGTGGGATAACCAATTAGAACGATTGTTTGACCTACAGCCGCAGCTTCATTAGAGGGATTTAATGGCAATTTAGGGATAGCTGCATCTCCTTGCTCAAAAGTACAAATAGCCACATCATTTTCTTTTGAAACTTGTTTTACTTTAATTTCAAATTTAGGCTTAATTCCAGGAAAATAAGCATAAAGCTCAACTAGCTCTGGCTTGCCACCTTGAGCCAGTATTAGTCTATCAGTTTCATCTTTCCACCAAGGATGTACTACGTGACGATTAGTAAGTACTTGTCCTTCATCAATTAGAAATCCAGTTCCAGAAAAACTTTCATAGAATAATGCTCCAGTTCCTTCAAAACTGACATTTAACTGGCCATTGTCATCCATTAATGGACGATTATTAAAAGTATTATCTAAGTAACGTAATTGATTTCCTGTTTCTGGGCTAACATAAGTATAAACACCTTGAATTAAACAGACACCATTTTGGTAAGTCTCATTGATAGTTTGAGCTAGTTTAATTTTTTTGTTTTCTTTAACTAAAGTTTCAACTAACTGGTCATTTTTTTTCTGTAGCTCTGCTATTGTAGCAAGGTGCTTAGCATTTTCTTCTTTTACTTTATTAAGATTTTCTGACTGAGCAGTTAGTGTTTTAAGCACATAAACTAAAGAAAATATTCCGCTTCCAATTAGTAACACTATTAGCATTACACAGAAAATCTTAAAACTACTAGGAATTTCTGACCACAAACCTGAAGCTAAGCCTTTTAGAAAACGAGTAGCTGTTGATGGATGAATATGACCAAAAACATCAACTTCTGGAAAAAGATGTTCTTCTGTTTTTGCTTGAGAATGTTTAGGTTGTGGAAGTACTGATTTATCTTCAATAAGATGTATGGAATAACGCATTTCTTTAGATTTATGACAAAAACCTAATAGATCTCCATCTTGTAATTCTACGTTATTACCAATAGGGATTTTACTGATTAGATTATCATTAATAGAAATAGTGCATTTTTCAGTATTATGTCTAGCTAATTCAAGACCTTGAGGTTTACAAAGAATTTCAGCAGCAACAAATTTCTCATCTAAAGCAGATTCTTCTGTTTGGAAAGATAAGTCACATGATTGGTCTGTACCAATAAGTACTGTTTCTTTATCGAATATATACGTTTTGCCTCTCTCTTTACCTGAGAGGGAAACTAGCATTAAGCTTGCCATGGGTTGATAGACTTGATTAACACACTAAATATTTTGCACAGCATGTTATATTTGCTTGTTAAAGACTTTATTTTAATAAACAAAACAGTTTAGTTCAATATATAGTGAATTATAACGATAATATTTTATTTATCAAAACTATAGTACCTAAAATTTTTACTGTCTTTACTAAACTAAAACTTTTTACGCTTAAGAAAAAGTGTTTAGCGCAGGGATGGATTGTTAAATTTTTTTTGATTGTGCGATAATGACATCGCTTATTATTCAGAAAGTTTTATATACCTTTCTACCCATGTTCTTATAGATAATATTTTGATATGGCATAACGTTTTAATGTGGCTAAGGAGAATGATGGTAAATGATGTGTTATTAAATGATTAACTAACTTAAGAAGTTTTTCATAACCTTTCTTTACCTCTAGTTATATGCGGGCTAACCTATTAATAAAACCAGGTCAAATTGAATTACGAGAAATAGAAACTCCTTCACCGGCAGAAGGTGAAGTGCTAGTAAAAATACGTGCTGCACTTACATGCGGCACAGATCTAAAAACTTTTCTTAGAGGACATCCAAAATTTCCTCTTCCTGCACTTTTTGGACATGAATTTTCCGGAGAAATTGCTCAAGTTGGTCGCAATGTAAGAGAATTTCGTGAAGGCGATGCTGTAATGTCTGCTCCGTCTGGCCCTTGCGGCCATTGTTATTTTTGTTTACGTGAACAAGAAAATATTTGTACTGCTGTAATGGATAATTATACCTTAGGTGCTTATGCGGAATATATTAAAGTTCCTGCTCATGTAGTTGCTCAAAATATGTTTCAAAAACCTTCAGTACTTTCCTTTCAAGAAGCTGCTGTTTTAGAGCCTTTAGCCTGTGTAATGCATGGCTTAAGTATGTTAAAACTTCGCCAAGATGATACAGTAGTAATAATTGGATCCGGCGCAATAGGCTTACTTCACTTATTAGCTTTTCAAGCCTTAGGCTTAGAGCGAGTAATTATGTTAGGTCGTCGTCAATATCGCTTAGATATTGCTCGCAAATTAGGTGCTTACCGAGTAATTGATTTTAATGAAGGTCAACCTCACGCTCGTGAAATGATCCTAGATGCTACAAGTGGTCGTGGCGCAGATGTTGTAATTGAATGTACTGGCACTCCTTCTGTTTGGGAATCAGCTATAAATGTTGCTAGACGTGGTGGAGAAGTTGTTCTTTTTGGTGGCTGTAAACCAGGAACTACTGTTACTTTTGATACCCAACGCCTACATTATGATCAAATTACCCTACGTAGTCCTTTTCACTTAACCCGTAATTCCGTCAGACAAGCTTATGAACTTTTGGCTGCTGGTAAATTGTCAGCTAAAAGCTTGATCACTGACACTTATCCATTAGATCAATTGGATGAGGTCTTTTCGCTGTTACAGAAAGGTGATTGCATTAAATATGCAGTTATTCCCTAGATAATTATGTTAATGAAAGTTGCACGTCTTTACGATTTTAATGATATAAGAATTGAGCAAATGCCGATTCCTGAAGTAGGTCCCCGTGAGGCACTAGTTAAAGTAAAAGCTTGTGGTATTTGCTCTGGAGATGTAACCCCTTGGTATATCCGCAAAAAAGCCCCTATTGTTCTAGGCCATGAACCTGCTGGAGAAATTGCTGCAATAGGCTCAGAAGTTACAGACTTTAAGGTAGGCGACCGAGTTTTTGTTCATCACCATGCTCCTTGTTTTACTTGTCGTCATTGCCGCCGAGGCTACTTTTCAATGTGTAAAACTTGGAAAGCTACTTCTCTAAAACCTGGTGGAATTTCAGAATATTTTCTAGTACCAGAAATAAACCTTCGTGTAGATACTCTAAAACTTCCTGATAATGTCTCTTTTGAAGATGGAGCATTAATTGAACCTACTGCTTGTTCTGTAAGGTCTTTTAAACGCGCTCAAATCAAAGGCGGTGAGGTTGTTCTACAAATTGGCCTAGGTATAATGGGACAACTTAATGTCTTACTTGCCCGTCATTATGGCGCTCAAAGAATAATCGGTGCTGATCTTGTAGAATCTCGTTGTCAACGAGCTTTGGAATTAGGTGCAGATGTTGTTATTAATGCTAGCAAAGAAGACTTAAGAGAAGCTGTGAGCCGAGTTACAAATGGCGAAATGGCTGATATTGTTATTGTTGGCCCTCCAACTCCAAGCGTTATGAAACTTGGTATTGAATGTGCTGGCAAAGGTAGTACAGTAGTTTTCTTTATGGGTTCTGCTCCTGGTGAAAAAATGGAAATAGAACCTTATCACCTATATTTTAATGAAATTACTCTAGTTTCTAGCTATTCCTGTGGACCATATGATACTAGAGAAGCCCTAGAGCTAATTTCACGACGTATAATTACAGCCGATCAATTAATTACAGACCGTTTTCCTATAGAAGAAACTCAAAAAGCTTTTTCCTTAATGGCTCAAGTTGGAGATACCTTAAAGTCTGTGGTGGTTTTCTAAATTTTAAGGCTAGAGCAAAACACTCTAGCCTTGGATATATTAGCTGCTAATTCGCCTTCTTATATCAATATAAAGCCCAATAATCAAAATAATAGCTACTTTGTTTACTAGTGAAAGAGCTTGATCAAAATAAGATTCTTCTTTAAGTGGTTGTAGTTGATTTCCTACTTTTTGAATAAGAGGGTCAGGTGCTTTGTTTGAAGCTATTTGAGGCTCTTCTTCCTCTGTTAAAGCAAGGCTAGTTGCTTTAATTTTCCTTGGATTAGGATCTTCTAACAAATAATCATTATTTATCACTCTAACTAATTCTGCTTGTCTAGATTCTAGGTTATTGGGCAATAAATTGTTGATTTCTACCTTAGGCTCTTTGTTATATTCTCTTTCTATAACTCGCTCATTATGTTGAGTTTGAGGTGTATAAGAGTGGTAATAATATGGGTGATTGTTGTGACCTGCTGCACTATAACCATAGTTATTAGCCCACTTAGGTTCAGCAGGTGTTAGAATCTGAGCATTTTGATTAGTCTGGTTAATTTGAATTTTAGTTTGAGCCTTAATTGTTGGAAAAGCAGGTTTTAAATTATATTCAACAGATGTTGAACCTGTATGACAACTATTACAACCTATTGGCTCAATATTTCGTGTCTTATGACAACCTATACAACCTACAAGATTGTCATTACCGTGATAAGCTTCTTTGGAGTTTATAGCATTTTTTCCTTTAAATTTCTTATCCTCATTAGTTCCTTCTACTTGGCAGGTGGAGTCTTCTGCTAGGTGACAGGTGCTACATTTTGCTACTTGTTCTTCTAATGCAACAGTTAAATTATTGGAATTAGTATGATGACAAGTAACACAACTTATAGCTGCTCTTTGGCTAATATGCTGATTATGATCAAAAGGTGTTTTTCCTTTGTCTCCTGCAAATTTTGAATTAGCTGTTTCAGGATCATCTAATACTAAGACTCCTGGTAAAGTTTGACTACTACGAGTTGTTATGCCACCAGCCTCACTAGCTTTGGAGTAAATAGTTATAGTACCTGATAGTAAGATATAGCATGTAAATATAATAGAGCAAAAGCCTGTAAGAATCAGCTTGATATTTTTAATTTTTTTTGTAGTATTCATAATCAGCGCTCTCCTTTTATAATAAGGTTGCTTCTAATAAAGGAACGCGAAATCCATTGATAAAATGGTGAGACAAAAAGAAAATTTTTGGAGAACCTTATGGCAGATGAAGATATAACTCAACTTCTATCAGATTGGAATAATGGTAATGAGATAGCTAGGGATAAATTAATTCCTTTAGTTGCAAATGAGTTAAGACGTATTGCTTCTCGCTACCTTTATGGAGAGCGTCAAGAACACACTCTACAAGCAACAGCATTAATCAATGAAGCTTATATTCGGTTAGTTGATCAAAAAGATGTTCAATGGCAAAATCGTGCCCATTTTTTTGGTGTTGCAGCTCAACTAATGAGACGCATTCTGGTTGATTACGCTCGCAACCGAAATGCTGCCAAACGTGAAGGCCAAAAATACAAACTATCACTAGATGATGTGATCAATTTATCAGAAGAACAAGATCGCAATCTAGTTGCACTAGATGAAGCCTTAGAACGCTTAGCAAAACTACATCCCCAACGTAGCCAAGTAGTAGAACTCCGTTTTTTTGGTGGGTTAACTATTGAAGAAACCGCCAAAGTGCTTAACATATCTATTGATAGTGTAAAAGCTGAGTGGCGACTAGCAAAAGCTTGGCTTTATCGTGAAATTAGCAATTTATCGGAACAAGAATAATCTCTCAGCGTCTTATTAAATTGATAGAAACATCCAAGAAGCTGGAGATCAAAACAGAGATCAAGAATTTAATAAAGAATAAAAACAATAAATTATGAGCGCTAAGCAAGGTCAGGAACAAATTGAACAGCTTTTTCTTTATGTTTTGGATATGACTCCACAACAACGAGAAGCTTTTTTACAGACCTGTGCAAATACAAATGTTCGTAAAGAAGTAGAAGCCTTACTTGCTGCCTATGATCAGTCAAATAATTTTCTAGAAACCCCGCTAGTTTCTTCCGTAGTTTCTGATAACTCTCCAGATCTCTTAATTGGTCGTACTTTAGGGGATTTTCGTATTGAAAATAAAATTGGGGAAGGGGCTTTTGGTGTTGTTTATCGTGCCGAACAAATAACTTTAATGCGAGAAGTTATTGTTAAGGTTTTACACCAAAAACACCGAGATAATCATGATGTAATTGATAGATTTTTGCGTGAAGCTCGGCTTGCATCTTGGTTTTCTCATCCTTATAGTGCTCATGTCTATGCTTTTGGTGCAGAAAGTGATGGATTGCTATGGATTGCTATGGAATTTGTTTATGGCACTCCTTTAGATAAGCTACTTCGTACACAAGGCCCTCTGGAATTAGAACGTTTTGTTCCTTTGTTAGATAAAATTTGTGAAGTTGTTCATTCAGCACATGATAAAGGTGTTGTTCATCGTGATTTAAAGCCTGCTAATGTTATGGTTATTTCTCGTGCAGGACGACTCTTACCTAAACTTCTAGACTTTGGTATTGCTAAAACACTGGATCAAGAAACTAATTACATTGCTAAACTAGAAATAGAAAATGATGAGAAAGATGTCTCAACTGATGATAGCAACAAGACTACAGGGTTACTTGGCTCAACTCCTTATATGCCTGCTGAACAGTGGGAAAATGCTGCTCAAGTTGATACTCGGGCTGATATTTATGCTTTAGGCGTATTTGCTTATGAAATGTTAACTGGTCGTAGACCTTTTTCTGGAGGCTCTCCTACAAGCTTTTATACTCTATATAAAGCACATAAAGAAATGCCTGTACCTGCTTTAGGTAACGGCTTTCCCCCAGCTTTAGATCCAGTCATTGCTAAAGCAATGGCTAAAAACCCCCAAGATAGATTTAATAGTGCTATTGATTTTGCTACAGCTTTTAGAACTGCCTCAGGAATTAGTCTAGAAGAAGGCGTTTTACCTCAACTTGATACTAAACTTTATGAAAAATTACTTGCTACTGCTCCACAGCCTATAGCTACTACAATTGCAAGGTTTGGAGCTGCTAGAAGCTTACACCAATCTCGTGAACGAATGCTAAGCATTGTTAGGGTAATTGTTCGTTATCTTGGATTACTTGCCTTAGCTGCTAGGGCACAAATTGGATCAGGAAGAAAAAAAGATAGTGAGAAGGTATTTTCTATCCTAAAAAGATTGCGTTGCCAAGAATTAACTGATTTTGAATGGTATGAATTGACTGTAGAATTAGCTTCTGCCTTTGCTCTAAAACGAGATGCTTATCCAATTCCAGAACTTGTTTCATTATTTTTTGAACCTAGTAGCACTAACAAAACTCAACTAAATAAAGTTCTAGTAAATTTGCTAGAACTGCAAACAGCCAGCTTGCTTGGAGCCACAGAAGAACAAGTCCAACAAGACTTGGCTAAATATTTACCAGAAATTACTAACTTGCTACAATCGGTTAGCTTTTTACAAGATTATGTCTTAGTCGTTAAGCGAAACGATTATGTAGAAAAATGGATGGGTAATGAAAGGGCAAATCTTTCATTACAGTTACAAAAGCTAGAAATAGATCGTCCTGCTTTAATTGATAGTAATGGCCGAGTTGTACTATCTCTGTGGCCTTTTATACAAGTTGTAGAACCTTTACCAAATGTAAGAGAAGAACTCTTTTTTCTAAGTGGCAGAGGTCGACATACTGCTGCAAAATTAATCGCTCTTCCAACCGGCTTTGAAAGACAAGATGAAGTAGTTTGGGAGTGGTTTGAAGTTAACTTTTTTAAAAGTAATGCAGAATTTCAGTCTGATAATCAACCAGGAAAAACACCTTATCTTGGTTTAACTACTTTTACTAGTGCAGATGCAGACCTATTTTTTGGTCGTGAACGAGATACAGAAGCCTTTCTAAATCGTTTAAGAGTACAACCTTTATTGGCTCTAATTGGGGCTTCAGGTGCAGGAAAGAGTTCTTTTTTACAAGCAGGAGTCTTTCCAGAACTACCTAAACAATGGCAAACAATAACTGTTCGTCCAGGTGTCACTCCAGTAAATTCATTGTTAGCAAAGCTAAAAAAAGATTTTGGCAAAATTCCAGAAGAACTAAATAAAAATATAACAACAGATTCAAGCATTCTAGGTAAATATTTACGCTCAATAGCAGAAAAAGCTAACAGTACTCTTTTAATTTTTGTTGACCAATTTGAAGAGCTATTTACACTTTGCCCAAGCCTAACAGAACGCCAATTTTATGCATCAATGCTAGCCAATGCTGCTTGTTCACCGGAAGAACCTGTTAGAGTAGTGCTTGCGCTTAGAGATGATTTTTTAATCAGAGCAAAACAGTTGCCAGGTCTTAGAGAGCGCTTAAGTCATGGATTAGAAGTCCTAACTACACCAGCACTAGAAGATTTACTTAGGATTCTTATCACTCCTGCTGAGCGATCAGGCTATCAATTTGAGGATGAAGCTTTGCCTAGAGAAATTGTTGCTGCTGTAGCAGATCAGGCAGGAGCCTTACCACTACTTGCTTTTACTGCTGCTAAATTATGGGAACTTAGAGATAGAGGCTTCAAACAACTACGTAGAAAAACATATTTAGGTATGGGAGGAGTTGGAGGAGCTTTAGCCCAACATGCTGAAAGTATGCTTGCAGCAATGAGTGTTAGTGAACAAAGACTTGTGCGAGAAGCTTTTCGTCAACTTGTAACAAGCGAAGGAACTAGAGCAAGCTTAACACAAACAGAGTTAATTCATTTGTTAGGCAGTAGTGAAGAAGCAAAAGTAGTATTAGAAAAGCTTATAGCTAGTCGTTTGCTAGTAGTTTCAGAAGGTGAGCTAGCACAAGAACGCGTTGAAATTGTGCATGAAGCTTTGTTACTTGCTTGGCCGAGGCTTATACAATGGCAACAAGAAGAAAAAGAAAACACACGGTTAAGAGATCAATTACGAATTGCTGCAAAACAATGGGATGAACGTGGCAGAGTAAAAGGATTACTTTGGAGAGATGAGGCTTTAACAGAATACCAACTTTGGCGCTCGCGCTATAGTGGCAAATTAACAGAACTTGAAGAAGCCTTTGCTCAAGCCAGTTTGTCAGAAGCTAGACGAGGATTGCGAAGAACTAGAATAATTGTCTCTGTTATTTTGCTAGGTCTAGTTTCAGGACTTATCATTCTTTTCTACCAAAGACAATTAACCCAAGAAGCGGCTCATCAAACAGAAGAGTATGCTCACCGAGTAGAAGAATATGCACATCGTGCATTAGAAGAGAAAAACCGTGCAGAAGAAAGCACTAAAGAAGCTACTTATGAAAAAACTGTAGCTGATCAACAACGCCAACTAGCCGAGGCAAACGCACTAGAAGCTACTGAGCAAACTTCTTTAGCAAAAGAAAACTCTGAACGTGCTGAGCGCCAATTATTAGAACTTTATGAGGAACGAGGCCGTCAGGAAATACTCTTAGGTAATCCTGTTTTAGCTTCATTATATTTAAGTGAAGCCTATCGCTTAGGTAAAACTAATGCTTCGCTAAAGTACTTATTAGCAGAGTCAATGCGTGCCTTAGATGCTCAACAAGTTTCACTTAATGGACATAACAAAGAGGTTTACTTAGCAGAATTTAGTCCAGATGCAACCAAAGTAGTTACAGCAGGACGAGACAACACGGCTAGGATTTGGCGTTCAGATAATGGCCAGCAACTTGTTTCTTTACAAGGCTATACAGGTGGTGAACCTTCTGCAAGATTTAATCCTAATGGCACTCTTATAGCTATTGCTGCAACTAATAATTCTGCTCAAGTCTTTAATGCTTTAGATGGACATTTGCGCTATACATTGTCAGGACATAAAGCTGTGGTTGTTGCTGTGCGCTTTAGCCCTGATGGGAGTCAAATACTTACTGCTAGTCGTGATGGTACAACAAAAATTTGGGATGCAAACACTGGTAAATTAGTAAATTCTTTGGATAAAGAAACAAGTCAGCTTTACACCGCAGAATTTGACACTAAAGGAACAAAAATCGCTACTGCTACTGATAGCGGGGTGAAAATTTGGGATTTCTCAGGACAATTACTTGCAACTTTAGTTGGTCATTCTGGGCATATAAACTCTGTTAGTTTTAACCCTGATTCTACAAAAATAGTTACAACTAGTGATGATGCAACAGCAAAAATCTGGGATGTTTCCACAGGAAATCTTCTAGCTTCTTTGGAAGGTCATAAAGGTAATGTTTATTGGGCAGAATTTAATTCTGCTGGGAATAAAGTAGTTACTGCTAGTAGCGATAACACAGCAAAAATTTGGGATGCTGCTAGTGGAAAACTAATTGTTTCTCTAGACGGTCATCTAGAAATTGTTAATACTGCACATTTTACCCCTGATGGTACTAGAGTACTTACTAGTAGCAATGATTTTACTGCAAAAGTCTGGGATAGCATTAGCGGGTTACTATTAGCCACTTTTCAAGGTCACAAAGGCAATGTTTATACTGCTTCAATTAGCCGTAATGGAAAGAAAGTAGTTACTGCTAGTAGCGATGGAACAGCAAAGATTTGGAATACTAATTACGATAAACTCAAATCTACCTTTGAAGCTAGCCGCACTCAAGCTTTGTTTGGCTTATTTACACCACAAGGTGCACGAATTATTACAGCAGATAATGATGATCGGGTAAAAATCTGGGATGCAAACAACAATAAACTTGTGACTACATTAGCCTTATCTGTTCCTGGTCTAACTTTGGCAGAGTTTAATCCTAGTGGTAGCCATTTAGTTACTGTAGGAGACAATGATTTAGTAAAAGTTTGGGAAGTCTCTACAGGAAAACAACTTTTTGCTGTAGATGGTTATGTAGCTTCTTTTAGTTATAATGGTCAATACCTAGTCACTGTCACTAGAGATAAAAATATTAAGATATGGGACAGTAGCAATGGCAAAATAGTTAAATCTTTTCCTAATACTTTTGCTCTAGTTAGCAGTATTCATTTTAGCCATGATGGAAATCGTCTTGTTACAGCAGGAAAAGACAGAATTGCACGGGTCTGGCAAGTGTCTACAGGAAAAGTGCTTAGCTCTTTTGCTGGTCATCAAGGAATTATTACTGCGGCAGAATTTAGTATTGATGGGACAAAAGTTGCTACTGCTAGTGAAGATAATACTGTAAAAATTTGGGACTCTAACACAGGCAAGCTTCAACTTTCTTTGGAAGGGCATAAAGGAAGAGTTTATTTTTTAAGTTTTAGTCAAGATAACACTAGGTTAATTACTAGTAGTGGAGATAAAACAGTAAAACTCTGGGATGTTGCTACAGGTCGACTTTTAGCCTCTATAGAAGGGCATCGAAGTACTGTTTATAGTGCAGATTTTAGCCTAGATGGAAAACAACTTATTACCACTAGCAGAGATAAAACAGTAAAACTTTGGGATGTTAGTTTAGAATCTCGCTCAGCAAAAGAAATTTCCTCATTAGTCAATCAATTAGTTCCATTTCACTTAGATGAAGGACGATTAATTCCTAATAAACTAAATTTGGGCAATAGATAATAATGGGTTGCCCTTGTTTCCTGGGGTTGCGCTCGTTTCACTCGCTAAAACCCCAGGCTAATATATTTTTGCTAAATTTGAGTTTAGCTAACCCAGAATAATATGGTTTGCTGAATTTGAGTTTAGCTAAAATTCTGGGTTAGTGTTTCGTGTTTATAATAATTTTAAAATTTCCTCTGGGTGAGTTTCTGGTTTTACCTTAGGAAAAACGGCTGCAATATTGCCTTCCTCATTAATTAGGTACGTTACCCGACTAATGCCAAAATATTTTTTTCCATAAAGTGTTTTTTCACCCCAAACTCCATAGGCTTCAACAATATCTTTATCTGTGTCAGCTAAAAGTGTGAAGGGAAGAGAGTGTTTATCTACAAAAGATTTATGAGATTTTATGCTATCAACACTAACACCTAAAACAACAGTGTTATGGTTTTGAAATTGAGTAATATTATCTCGGAAGGCACAAGCTTCTTTTGTACAACCTGGAGTGTTATCTTTTGGATAAAAGTAGAGAACTACTTTTTTTCCACGAAAATCTTGTAGGGAAACGCGTTTACCATTTTGATCAAAAGTGTTGAAATCAGGGGCTTTAACTCCTACTTCTAGTAAAGGCATTTAGTATACTCCTTGAAAAATTTTGGCTATTTAGGATCAAACTGAGAGGAATTTAGCAAATTAAGAAAAACTTGGCAAAAACTACAAGCAAGAAATTACAGATTTATTTGCTCTTTTAAGCTATCTTTTCTTGCCAGCTATTATTATAGTAAGCAAAAATAAGAGAATTTTCATCCAAGGGATCAAAAGAAATTTTAGTTAGGAGCTCCTAACATGTTGCGAGCGCGTTTTCCTGTAATTGCAAAAGCTTTAGCTTTAACAGTATTTCTTGGTGTAGGCGGACTTTTAGGCACTCAGTTAGTAAAAAGAATGAATGCTGTTCCCCCAACATCTAAAATAAAACCTAATTTAGACCAAGCAAAGCTTACGGCTGAGTTTAATAATTTTAAGTATGATTACCATGAAGGTCATACTCGCTATCGACTTACAGCAGCTAAAGACAAGGTTTTTAGCAATTCTCGTCATGAGCTAGAAAAGGTTAAGCTAGAGCTTTTTGATCAAGCAGGAGAACCCTCAGGACAAGTAACTTCAGATCTATGTAACTATGATCAAAGCCAGGCCATACTAAAATTTCAAAAAAATGTTGTAGTTAGCACAAAAGATGGATTAGAAGTAAAAACTGAATCTCTTGACTATAACCAAAATAATGGTAATGCGGAAACTACTGAGAAAGTTGATTTTACACGTGAGCGAATTAATGGAAATTGTATTGGGGCAATTCTAGAGTCTCAAACCAAACGTTTGGAAATGAAACAAGCTGTATATATCAAGGTTGAACCTGCAAAGACTGATGGCAAAAATCCTGAATCGGTTTCTAAACCTGTGGAAATAACAGGGGATTGGGCTGAGTATACTGGAGATACAAAAAAGATTAATTTACGTGGAAATGCTAAACTAGCTGAACCAGATCGTTCATTAAGTGCTGCAAACATGATAGCTTATCTAACAGATGATAAAAAGATCCAAAAAGTAGAAGCTCGTGGAGGAAGCCATCTTCAAAGCCAAAGAGGAGATAGTTTAATTCTTGATGCTGTAGATATGAACTTCTTTTTTGATGGAGCAGGAAAGCTATCTCAAACCGAAGCTCGTGGTAAAAGCTATTTGGAAAGTAATCGTGCAGATTCTAGTCTAAAAGTAAATTCTAAAGATATGGATTTTTCTTTTGACAGTGCAGGAAAACTTTCTAATGCAAAAACCCGTGGACAAAGCCACTTAGAGCATAAAAGCTTACCAAAAGCTGATTCTAAAGCAACAAAAGCTGATACAAGCAAAGCTACAGTAGCCACAGATAATAAAACTCCTAATAAAGCCCCTAATCAATTTGGGGATTCATCTCTTAATATTGACTCTGAAAATATGGAGTTTTTCTTTGATCCAATGGGCAATTTAAGCCGTGCTGAAGCTCAGGAAAATGTTAAAGCAGAAACCACTAGCAGTGGGCCAGCACGTATACTAATGGCTGATAACGTAGAGGTGTTTACTAAAGCAACAGCAACAGGAACAGAAATAGAAAGAATAAAAGCTAAGGGAAATGTAAATCTAAAAGTTGCTGCACCTGCTCCTACACAAGCAGTTCCTAATCCAGCCAATAAAGAACTAAAAGCTGCTGAAGCAGAGGTATTTTACTATCCTGGTGGACAATTCTTACGTGAAGCTCAAGCACATGGGCAAACAGTTTTAACTATTACTCCAGTTGAGAACTTACCTGGAGCTGAAAAGCGTATAATGAGGGCAGAACACAACACTTTAACATTTTTTGAGGCTAATAATGCAGTTCGTGAACTAAATGCTCAAGGAAAAGTTAAACTTGAAGTGGAAACTGTGCCAAAAAATGGGACTACTTTACCTGTTAAAATTACTGAAAGTGATAAGGCCAAAGCTTATTTTGATAAAACTTCTGGAGAAATAACACAGGCTATTCAGGAAGGCAATTTTAAGTATGAAGAAGGTACTCAACATGCTTTGGCAAATAAAGCAAACTATGATGCTACAAAGAAATTAATTGAGCTTAGAGAAGGTAAAGTTGTAGTTTGGGATGAAAAAGGCCGTACACAAGCTGATGAGATTGATCTTTTAACAGAAAAACAAGAGAGTTTTGCAAGAGGTAAGGTTCGCACTACATACTATAATCCTGAGACTACTGGTCAAGCTACACCATTTCGTAATACAAAAGCACCAGTGTTTATTACAGCTAAAGAGCTACATGCTTTTAACAAGCTTGGACAGGCAATTTACACAGGAGATGCTAGAGCTTGGCAAGATGATAATTTTGTACGCTCAGATAAATTAGAGCTTTTTCGTAATGAAAGCAAAATGATAGCAACAGGAAATGTTTCTTCTGCGCTTTATCAAGCAAAGAAATCTGTTAATGATGGGAAAAATAACCAACAAGTTGTGCCAATTTTCGCTACTTCAGATGCAATGAACTATTCAGATAAAGAACGCTTAGCTGAATATAAGGGTGCAGTTAAAATGAGACAAGCTGAAGAAACTCTAGAAGCTAATAAAGTAAAGATTTTTCTAGAACCTGATATAAATGAGTTAAATCGCTTGGAAGCTTTTGAAAAAGTTGTACTAATCCAACCTGGACGACGTGGGGAAGCAGATGAGGCCGAGTACACTAGCCAAGACCAACGCACAATATTAACCGGAAATATGGCGCGGGTGGTATCAGATTTGCAAGGTACAGTGACAGGTCGCAGATTGACTTTGCTGGGGGGCGATGATAGAATCTTCGTCGATGACCAACGAGGCATACGGCGAGTCAAATCAACCCACGAAGTTCAACGTTAAAAAGGTTTAATCTAGGAGTTGCTATTTGTGGGTAAAAAAACTAAAAAACTTAACGTTGAAGATACATCGGGGGATTATCAAAGTAATACGGTTGGCTTAGATACTATATCTAGCGTAGATAACGTAAGTGCTGAAACTACAGTAAAATCTAACCAACTACCGATAGAAAGCGTAAGTAAAACCCCAGATAAAGGGCCGAGAACTTTGCGTGCTGAGGGACTTAAAAAGTCCTATAGGGGTCGTTGTGTCGTTAATAATGTTGGTATAGAAGTAAGGCGAGGCGAGATAGTTGGACTATTAGGTCCAAACGGGGCAGGTAAAACCACTAGCTTTTATATGATTGTAGGGTCAGAAAAAGCTGATGCTGGGCGCATTTATCTTGGAGAAACTGAGATAACAGACTTGCCAATGTACTTGCGGGCAAGGCGTGGAATTTCTTATTTGCCTCAAGAACCTTCAATATTTCGTAAGCTTACAGTTGAAAAAAATATTTTAGCTATTTTAGAAACTCTAGAACTTTCTTGGCAGCAACGCCAAGAAAGGCTAGAAAAGCTCTTAAAAGATTTAGACATTGCTCATGTGCGTCATACCAAAGGTTATGCGCTTTCAGGTGGGGAACGTAGGCGTACAGAAATTGCTCGCTGTTTAACGTTAAATCCTCATTTTATCCTGTTAGATGAACCTTTTGCTGGAATTGATCCTATTGCAGTGTTAGATATTCAGAAAATTATAAGGCGTTTAAGAGATAGCGGTATAGGTATATTGATTACTGATCATAATGTGCGCGAAACTTTAGCTATTACAGATCGCGCCTATATTATCAATAATGGTTGTATTTTTCGTACAGGTACTCCTTTGGAACTCACTTCTGATAGTGAAGTTAAAAGAGTTTACTTGGGAGAAAACTTTAAAATGTAAGTAAGTTGCTAAATCAGAAAGCTAAATTAGATAACTTAGTTTATTAGCTTAAGATTATTAATGTAGAGTATTGTGATATGTCAATAAAGCCAAATTTATCAACCAGTCTACGACAACAACTTGTACTTACCCCGCAAATGCGGCAACGCATAGAACTCTTAGGGATGACTACAATAGAACTTCAAGACATGCTTCAAACTGAACTTGTAGAAAATCCTGTCTTAGAAATGGAAGAAAGTGGCCCAGGCGAGACACTAGAAACATTATCTACAATGGATGAGAGTTTGTATGCTAGTGATAATCCTCAGCCTCCTCAACAAGAAGTTTCTGTTGAATCACTTAGTATTGATGCTACACCAGTAGAAGGAAAAACTACTTCTACTGAAAGTTATGATGAAACAGATGCAGAGCCAGATGTTAACCCTGATTCATTTCAAGAAATAGATTTTGGCTCTACCTTTGAAGAGTATTTAGATCCTGGCTATAAAACCTATGAGCACGAGGAACGAGAACGCCCCTCTTTTGAAAATATCCTTACTCGTCCACTTACTTTGTCTGAACACTTGCTTTGGCAATTAAATATGAGTGAGCTTTCTGGACAAACTCGTGAAGCTGCGGAAGCTGTAATAGGTAATCTTAATGATGATGGTTATTTAGATGCAACTTTAGATGAAATAATGGAAATGGGCGGATGGCCTTTATCTGTAGTTGAAAAAGCTCGCCATACTGTTCAAACTTTTGAACCTGTTGGGGTTGCTTCATTTGATAGAAAAGAATGTTTACTAGTACAACTAGAACAACTAGGTTATGCTAATCGTTTGGCAGCTAAGTTGATTACTAGTCACTTAGATCGCTTGCAACCTTATCGCCTTCCAGATTTAGCTAAAGAACTAAATATTAGTTTAGATCAGCTAAGAGCAGAACTAGAAATAATTCGTAAGCTAGAGCCTTACCCAGGCCGCAAATATGCTACTAAAAATACTCAATATATTGAACCAGAAGTTTATATTGAAAAAATAGACGATGAATATTATATCCATTTTAATGATGATGGAATGCCTCAACTACGTATCAATTCACATTATCGTCGTTTGTTAGAAGCAGGAGAAACTTCTAAAGAAACAAGAGATTATATAAAAAATAGGTTTCGTTCGGCCGTTGATTTACTTAAGAATATTGAACATCGTCGTCAGACCATTTATAAAGTTTGTGAATCTATAGTTAGACGACAAAGAGACTTTTTAGATTATGGTGTAGAACATATTAGACCTATGATGCTAAAAGATGTAGCTGAAGATATTGAAATGCACCTATCTACAGTTTCACGGGTAGTTAATGGCAAATATGCCCATACACCACAAGGTGTAATTGAGCTAAGACGCTTTTTTACTGAAGGAATGGTTAATGATGACGGTGAAGAAGTTTCTACTCGTGTTATTAAACTTCAAATAAAGAAGATGATAGAATTAGAAGATGTACGTAGTCCTCTTACAGATGAGGAAATTGCTGAGAGATTGGCAAAAGATGGAATGAAAATGTCTCGGCGTACTGTTGCTAAATACCGGGATCAAATGAATATCCCTGGTTCACGTGAGCGACGTATTGTAAGCTAGACTCTTTAGGTAAGATAACTTTAGGGCTAGATCTGTAAAGCAGTTTTTTTGAAGAGTTATTCCTAAAAATAGAATTTATTTTTAGGATAATATGAAGTAGCTGTAAGTTAGAAAATTACAGTTTATTTACTTAATAGGAGGCAGCGCTAATGTCCATTTTGGACTTACGCTGAATAAAACATGAAAGTTGAATTCACTGGGCGACATGTAGAAGTTTCAGCTGCAATTAAAAAACATGCACAAGAACAATTAGAAAAGTTTGAGAAAGTTTTTGATTTTGAAACGGCAGGAAAAGCGCATGTAATCCTAGAAGTAGAAAAACATCGCCATCGCGCAGAAATACTTTTCAGATGGCGGGATCAGGAGTTAACAGGTAAGGCTGAAACAGATGATATGTATACTGCTATAACACAAGCAGCAGATAAATTAGAGCGTCAAGCCTTAAAGTTAAAAGACAAAAAGACTAATCTAAAACGCCAATCTCAGGCTATAGAAGTTGTTAGTATTCCTGAAGATGGGACAGAAGAAGCTGCTGGAGAAGGCCCTAGAATCATTCGTTCTAGCCGTTATGCTGTTAAACCTTTAACTCCAGAAGAAGCTATGCAAGAGGTTAATCATTCAGAAGATCAATTTTTAGTATTTCGGGATGCTGAAACTGAACGTGTAGCTGTAATTTATAAGCGCAAAGATGGAAATTTTGGGCTAATTGAGCCTTAAACATATTTTAGGTTGATTTGTAGTTTTAATTTTGCAATCCTTGTAAAAGTAATTCCAAAAATTACAAATCAACCTATTGATTTTTTAGACTAAAACTTTCGATATGAATTTACCTATACAACCAACTATCACTGTCCAAGAATTGCTGGAATCAGTCTCTGATACCTTTTCTTTGAAGTTGGTTACTGGCAAAATAGGCTTAGAACGTAAAATAACTGTTTGCCACCTTCAACGCTTAGCCTTAGCCCTAACCGGTAATAGTACCTATATTGATCTTGGTCGTATCCAAGTTTTAGGGCAAAGTGAAAATAGTTACCTACAGCAACTTCCATCAGAACAACAACTTAATTTAATTGCAGGACTCCCATTAAGTCAAATTACTGCAATTTTAATTACGAAAAGTTTAGAACCTCCAAAAGCTTTACTTCAACTTGCTGAAATTGCAAATCTTCCTATCCTTGTTACTCCTGATCCTACTGCAATTGCAATTGCAAAATTAACTAACTTCCTTGAACAAAAACTTGCTCCAATGATAATCCTTCATGGTGTTATGGTAAGTATGTTTGGATTAGGTATTTTATTAAAGGGTGAAAGTGGAGTAGGAAAAAGTGAGTGTGCCTTAGATTTAATTACTCGTGGACATCAGCTAGTTTCTGATGATGTAGTAGAAGTTAGACGTATAGGAACAGAATACCTACTTTGCAGCGCTCCAGAAATGGTGCGGGATCATATGGAAATACGTGGGTTAGGGATCTTAAATATAAAAGATCTATTTGGGTTTTCTTCTGTTTCTCTATCTCAACAACTGGATTTAATTATTCGATTAGAACGTTGGGATCAAAAGAAAGCATATGATCGTGTTGGACTAGATGAAGAGTTTAGCAAGGTATTAGAATTTCCAGTTCCAATGATTAGCTTACCTGTTACTTTTGGCCGCAATGTCTCTACTCTAGTTGAAGTGGCTGTTCGAAATCATATATTAAAATTACGTGGAATAAATGCAGTACAAGAATTTACTACTCGTCATATGGCAATGCTAGCAATAAACACTCTTTCTCAAAAGAAATAATTTATGGGCTTACGAGTTATCATCATTACTGGTTTGAGTGGGTCAGGTAAACATACAGCAATAAAGGCTTTTGAAGATTTAGGTTATTTTTGTGTTGATAATTTGCCAGTTGCACTAATTCCTACCTTTATAGAACTTTGTCGCCGTACACAAGATAATATAACCCAAGCTGCTTTAGTTATAGATGCTCGTGAAAGACACTTTCTAACAGATTTCCCACCTATTTATGAACAGCTACAACATCAACCAGATATTGAGCTTAAAATGATTTTCCTAGAAGCTAGTGATGAAGCTCTACAACGTAGATTTTCTGAAACTCGTCGCCCACATCCTTTAGTTGAAACTGTAGATTGTTTACTTGAATCAATTCGTGCAGAAAAAAAATTGCTCCAGCCAATAAGAGATCTAGCAAATGTTATTGTTGATACTTCTGACCATACAGTTCATACACTTAGGAACTTTTTTGTAGAAGAGTTTTCTCAAGGCAATGGTGCTTTAGACATGAATTTGACCATAATGAGCTTTGGTCATAAGCATGGTATTCCAGTAGCACTAGATTTACTTTTTGATGTTCGTTTCCTTCCCAATCCTCACTTTGTTCCAGATCTAAGACCTTTAACAGGCCGACATACTGAAGTTGTAGATTATATGTTGAAGTTTGATGAAGTACGTGAAACTATAAATCGCTTTGGTGACCTATTAGAATTTTTAGTCCCTCGTTATAAGCGTGAAGGCCGTAGCTACCTAACCATAGGCATTGGCTGCACAGGTGGACAACATCGTTCTGTAATGATTGCTGAAGCTCTATGCGAGAAACTACGTAAGATGGGTTATAAGGCGCGTGCTACTCATAGAGATGTTTCTAAGCGTTAGTTTATTATAGTTACTAGTACTATTTCTCTGCGCAACACCACCAATTATCTCAAACAGTGCCCACATACGAGGATGGTTTGATAATTCTGTTTCAGCTTTGAGCATACTAAGCTGTGCATTACGTAAGGCATTTACTGAATCCAGACCAGCTAATCTTTGCTTGTGAAATTCCTGAAATAAAATTTTAGCTGAAAGCGCAGCATGCGAGATGCTCACGCATCAGAACATAAAAGCTATTTTTGCAAGCTAATTTATTTATTAAGTTAATATTTAAGACGTAAAAATTGGGTCAGAACATACAGAATTTTCACAAAATGTTTGTGAAAAGGCGGGTTTATGTCAGGAGTAATAACAGATGGTAAATAGTTGCTTTGTTTATAGTTGTTTACCCTTAAGCCATAGTTCTAGATCACTTAATGATTGAAAATCAAAAATAGCTTCGCCTAAGCTCTCTAACTCAGGAATAGGCAAGCTTTTAACTTTAGAGGTAAGCTCATCGCTAAGTTGGCCAAAGCGACGCTTTAACATATGTATTAACAAATTACTTTCTCCATCTTGTAAGCCTTGTTGTAAGCCTTGTTGTAAGCCTTGTTGTAAGCCTTTTTCAATGCCTCTGCGCTCCCAAGTAGTGATGTAAGGCATAGAGTTGCTCCTTTCAAATTCATCAATGTCTAGGTTTAATTGATCTTCAAGCTCTTTGGGCAAAATCAAAATCCAATCTAAAAAACGAAATAACTCTAAAATATCTTTTTTAGAATAACCACGTTTGTAAAGCATTTTAATCAAAATCCACTTCCATTGGTAGCGCTCGTTGAAATTATTTCTTGTTTCCTGGAACTTTAGATGAGCCATAACTACTATGGAAAAAGGATTAAGATTTTGTTCTAGCTCTGTCCATTGGCTTTTATAGTTTAGTACTTTTATAGTGTTATAATGCCAAATAAGCTCAGCGCCTAACAATTCATAGCTAAACTTATTAGGTTGCCAATTTGGATTATCATCAGAAAATAGAATAAAACTAGCTACTTTATGGCGATATCTGTCAAAGATGCGATACTGATAGATAAACATACGTTCAGCAAAATCTTCTGTCCATTGCCCTTGAATTTCAATGTGGAGCAGTACCCAAGACTCAGTGCCATCTTTAAGCCAGACTTGAACTAATTTGTCTACACTACGACGCTTGGCATCAGATTCGCGAACCACTTTCTGTAACTCTTTGTCAAGAAATTTAAAACCACGTTGCCAATCTATTTTGGAATGAGCATCTGGAAAGAAAAACTCCATAAACTCAACCAAGTAATTATCTAGCAAATCTTTCCAAACACTGTCTTCATCAGATGTTAAAGTTTGTTGTGAAGGCTGTTTTGTTTTTTTAGGTTGCTTAGGTTCTTTAGCCATTAGTATTAACCCTATGAATATAGTTATGTAGATAATAACTTACTAGGATAGTAGTTTAACATAAAATAAAGGCTATTTAAGCGTAGCAAGCGTGGCTTAGGACTTTGCATATTTTAGCTTGCATAATATAATTAAAAGTTTCTTACAATAAAAAATGGTTGGCTAAAACTTCTGTTGCTAGGATTTTTGTTTTATGAAGATGGAATATAATGTTGGAAATGTAAAAATTAAACCAAATGTGGTTCTTGCTCCAATGGCTGGAGTTACTGATTCAGCTTTTCGCAAGCTAATTAAGCGTTGCGGCGGTGTTGGGCTTATTGTTACAGAATTTATTAGCGTAGAAGGTCTTACTAGAAATAACTTAAAAACTCATAAATTAATGTTTTTTGAACCAGAAGAAAAACCAATCTCTATACAGTTTTTTGGTCATAATGAGGATAGAATGGCTGCTGCGGCTGAAGTGGCTGAAGCTGCGGGTGCTGATATTGTGGACATAAATTGCGGCTGCCCTGCTAAAAAGGTTGTCAATGGTGGAGGTGGCTCAAGTTTGCTTAGAGATTTGCCTAAAATGGAAAAAATTCTAAAAGCTGCTCGTAAAGCAATTAAAATCCCGCTTACGCTAAAATACCGTATTGGATGGGATGAAAAGTCTATTAATGCTGTTGAAGTAGGAAAAATGGCTGAAGCTTGTGGGGTTGAACAACTTGCTATTCATGGACGCACTAGGGTACAAGGCTATAGTGGTTTTGCTGACTGGAATGTAATTAATGAAGTTAAACAGGCTGTAAAAATTCCAGTTGTAGGCAGTGGGGATGTGTGTACTGTTGAACAAGCCTTAAAACGCTTTAGGGAAACGGATGTGGATGCAATAATGATTGGGCGTGGAGCAATGGCTAACCCTTGGATCTTCCGCCAAATTGATGAAGCTAGACGTGGGCTAGTGCCTCATGAGCCTACGCTAGAAGAAAAACGTGTTTTCTTAATGGATTATTTGCAAGTAATGCTACAGGAAATGCCTACGGAAAAAAGCGCTCTAGGAAAAGTAAAACAGCTATGTGGTCAATTTACCCGTGGATTGCCAGGTGGAGCAATTTTTAGAAACAATGTTTTCCATTCTAATACAGTTAGTGAGTTAGAAGATCGCATTAATGAATATTTTAGTAGCGTAGAACCAGAGCTTGATTATGCTTTTTGAAGAAAAGGTGCAAGAAAATGTTTTGCTAAAGCCTTATACTACTCTAGGCATAGGGGGATTAGCTCGTTACTTTGTTGTAGCTACTGATGAAGAAATTATTTACAAAGCCGTAGCTTGGGCTAAAAAACAAGACTTGCCACTTTTTGTGTTAGGCGGAGGAAGCAATCTAATAATTGCAGATAAAGGCTTTCCTGGCTTGGTTTTACACATCAATAATCAAGGGATAGAACATAGCTTTCTAGATGATAAAGTACTAGTTTCTGTGGCAGCAGGAGAGGTGTGGGACAATTTTGTCGCTCTTTCAGTAGAACATAATTGGGGTGGGATAGAGTGTATGTCAGGCATTCCTGGTAAGGTTGGCGCTACCCCTATTCAAAATGTTGGTGCTTATGGGCAAGAAGTAAAAACATCTATTGTTAAAGTCAAAGTTTATGATCGGTTGTTAGAAAAATTTGTCAGCTTTTCAAATCAGGAATGTGAGTTTAGCTATCGCCAAAGTATTTTTAAGTCTACGGCTAAAGACCGCTATATAGTTATTGATGTTACTTTTGCTTTAACGCCTAATGCTTTGCCTGAAGTGAATTACACTGAATTACAGAAATATTTGACAGAAAAGGGTTACCTAAAGCCTACACTGGCAGATGTACGTAAGGCAGTAATTGCAATCAGGCAGAAAAAAGCAATGATAGTAGATGCTCAAGACCCTGATTCTAGAAGCGCTGGATCTTTTTTTATGAATCCAATTGTAGATTTAGAAGTGTTTCAACAACTACAAGCAGAGTTTCTTAAAGATCATCCTAGAGATACAATTCCACAATTTGCTGCACAGCCAGGAAAAATAAAGCTTTCAGCTGCTTGGTTAATTGAAAAATCAGGTTTAAAAAAGAGTTATCAAAAGGGTGGAGCAGCAATTTCTAGTAAGCATTCTTTAGCAATCACCAATCGAGATAATGCAACTTCAAAAGATATTTGTGATTTAGCTAAAGAAATCCAAGAAAAAGTAAAAGCACAGTTTAACATTCACTTAGATCCAGAGCCGATTTTTGTAGGCTTTGAACCATTTGAGTGCAGTAAGGCTTTTACGGGATAAGTTAACTTAGTTTAGTAATAGGCTTAACTGATAAAGTTATCAAGAAGAATAGGTTATAGACTCGCTTGCTCAATAGAGTATCTAAAATCGTATCTAATATTTTTATTTTAATAGTCAAAACTTGTTTATGGGTAGGATGTTTTTTGATATTAAAATAAGCATCAGCGCTTAAAGTAAATAAATTAAAACTTTAGTTTGCTTTTGTTAGAAAAAACAGGTACAATCTTTTCATATATGCAATTAGTCCGAGTAAAAACTAATTAAACGATTAACTTTTAGAGAACTGCAAATAACTTTTGATGTCGATTATCTTGGAAAACTGGCAATGTTTTAGTAGTGAAAATTATACTCTCTTTACTCATTCCACTACCTTCCCTTTGGTATCAACACTAAGCAGACAATTTATCAGTTCCTTTTAACCTTATGAAAGGTAATACTTTATGAAATTATATGTAGGCAATTTGTCTTTTTCCACAACTGAAGGAGATCTATCAAACTTATTCTCTCAAGTTGGTGAAGTTCAATCCTTAAGACTTATGACAGATAGAGATACTGGTCAATCTCGCGGTTTTGCTTTTGTTGAATTATCCAATCGCAGTGAAGGTGAACAAGCTATTTCTCAATTTAACGAACTTATGCTTAATGGTCGTAACATCAAAGTTAACGAAGCTAAACCTCAAGAAGATCGCGGTGGTCGTAGTAATAGTGGTAATAGAGGTCGTGGCGGCTTTGGTGGCAATCGCGGTGGTGGTCGTGGTTCCTATGGCGGCAGTCGTTACTAACTAGTTATTATAAAGCTTAATAATTAAAGCTTTACAAGCTAGATAAAGGTTTTAATAAAAACGTTTATCTAGCTTTTTTCTTTGTTTCCTAAATCAGCTAACCCTTTTTCTATTTTCCACTTCTCTAGAATATTAAGAGTTAGTGCTTAAGCTAGATCAATATTAAGCAAAATAATAATATTTATTAGTTTTTTAATGCCCTATCAATAATGTTTGAAATAAAAATCTGGTAAGCATCATCACTTAAAGGACTATCTAAAACCGTGTCTAATAGTTCTTTTATTTTGATAGTCAAAACTTGTTCATGGGTAGTATGGTCTTTGATATTAGGATAAGCACCAGCACGAACTCCTGCCTTTTCTGATGTTCTTAACCAAAGTTTATGAACAATAGCACTTCTTTCATCCATCTTTACATCTTTAGGATCACGTTGAACTAGAATAACTTCGCTATGGCGAATTATTGCTTCTGCTAATGTGTTTAATTCTGATACGCTTATTTTTATTGCTAGTTTTTCTTTTTCCACTTAGTAGTTTCCTTAATAAAAAAAATATTAGTTTCCTGGAGAATTGTTTATTGAGAAACTACTTCTTGAGAAGCTTTAGGTTTTTCTCAAAAACTTATGATGAAGGTTCACCTAAAATAAAACTTTTTCAGCCGCATTGCCCATTTTACCTTCAACTAATGCAACCCAACAAGGATATTTTTCTGAGCTTATTCAAGTGGCTGGAAAATCTTGTTAGTAAGCCTAATAGTTAGAAACAACTATAGCTAAATTGATTACAAAAAAATTTTCCGAAGATGATGTAGATAAATTTATATGTGCTAGTAACATCACTAGTAAACTGGTAAATACAAGACAATGAATGTTATGGGAGCTATTTATTGATTAATAAGTTTTGTATAGAGGTATGATTTAGCTTAAGGGGTAGCCTAGGGGTATAACCCTAGGCTTACTAGAATCTGTCAAGGTATAAAATAAGTTACTCAGTAACAGTATCAATTGGATATTTTGCTAATTCCCAAGCAAGTTGACCCCCTTTTAGGGCTGCTACTTTTGTATAACCTTTATCTAGTAGAATACGTGCCGCACGGGCACTACTTCCTTCGCTAGCTCAAGAACAGACTGCAACAATGAGTTTATTTTTAGGGAGTTTATCTAAATTTTTTTCTATATCTGTAAGAGGAATACGTATAGCCCCTCTAATTATTGTTCCTGCATGAGAGCGAACATCTAGAACAATGACATCTTCTTTCTTATCCATTTTAGCTTTTAGCTCTTCAATTGTAATTCTTGCAATACCATCAGGATATTCTTGTGTAGGAGTTGGAGAAGCTTGAGGAGCTTGAGAAGCTTGAGGAGAGAACGCCCAACTAGTAGTCACACTCATCACGAGCAAAAGCAACACACTAATAATTTTTAACATTAATATGCTGGCCTCCTTCTATTTTTTGTATTTTACTAATGAATTGTTATATAGATTATAACAGAACTTTTTAAGGTTGCTGGCTAATAACTTATTTCTTTTTTAGGATTTTTGATAGTACTATTTTAGTAGTTAGGTATAATAGGGGAATTGTGTCAAGCACTAAGGAGCCCACCAGCTTATGAAAAAGAAACTTTGTACTGTATGCGCTCAAGAATGGCCTGAAACCATGAAGCATTGCCCTAAGGATGGGGCTAGGCTTAATGTTGTTGCTCAAAGGTTAGTCCCTGGAGAAGTATTAGCTGAAAAATACTATATTATGGAAACTTTAGGAGAAGGTGCTACGGGAACAGTTTACAAAGCTCAACGTTCTGTAATTAATGATTATGTTGCCGTAAAAATGCTTAGACCCGAATTGATCTCTAATTCAGTAGCTGTTGAACGGTTTCGTCGTGAAGCTCAAGCCTGTGGTCGTATTCGACATCCTAATGCTATTTCTATTTTTGATTTTGGTGTTGATGATGGAGTAGCTTTTATAGTGATGGAGTTATTAGAAGGTTGTACGTTTAGACAAATACTTAGTCATGATAGTCCACTTCCAATAAACCGTGTTGTAAGAATATTTTTGCAAATTTGTGGGGCAGTACAAAGAGCACACCGTAAAGGAGTTATTCATAGAGATTTAAAACCAGAAAACATTATTCTAGAAGAGTTTGAAGGTTTAGGAGAAACGGTAAAAGTTATAGATTTTAGTTTAGCAAAGCTTAAAGTTGTTGGGACTTCAATGCAAAGCTTAACGGAAAAAGGTAGAGTTGCTGGAACACCTTACTATATGTCTCCAGAACAATGGTTGGATAAACCACTTGATCCTCGCACAGATGTTTATTCACTTGGAGTAATGCTTTATGAAGCATTAACAGGGAAAATGCCATTTGATGCTGATACAGTAATGGAGTTAGCTAAAAAGCATGTTCAACAAGAGCCAGAACCCTTAACTAAATGGCGTTCAGATATACCAAAAGTAGTTTCAGATGTTGTGCTAAAAGCATTGGCTAAAAAACCTGAAAATCGTCAGCAATCAGCTCTATTATTAGGCCAAGAACTACGTTCTGCTGCTGGATTAGAAAGTGATGAAGACTCACTACCTTCTCAATTAAAACGGTTAAATCCAACTACTTCATCTCTAAGCAGTGTGTTAGTTATTCGCAGTGAACCACCTAACTGCAATATTTATCTCAATAATCACTATACAGGAACAACTGATGATAAAGGTGGTTTAATAATACAAAAAATTCCTATGGGAACTTATTCAGTTGTTGTGGTGAGAATTGGCTATAAGGATTGGGAACAAACAGTAGAAATAGGACAAGGCGCTACAACTTTACATGCACAATTAGAAGCAGTTAAAGATCCTACTAGTTAGTGTTTAATAAGAATGGTTGATAAAAATAAAAAGCTTCCTGCTGAAAGAGTAGAAGCAATAAAATCTCAAGTCTATAAAGCTACTCAACTAGATCAGTACAATTGGCAAAAACGCAGTTTTATTCGTTTTGCTGCCTATTTAAGTTATTTTCTGGTCTATCTAATTGGTTTTACAATGCGTTGGCAAATGATTAGAGGTACTGATAGACGTGGTAATATTGCCGCAGATCAACCTCTAATATATGTTTTTTGGCATAATCGTATTTTGCCTGCTACTTGGTATTTCCGTAATTTAGGTATCGTAGTAATGACTAGTCAAAGCTATGATGGTGAAATAATTGCAAGAATGATTCAGCTTTTTGGTTATGGAGCTTCAAGAGGTTCTACTACTCGTGGTGGAAGTAAATCTTTGAGAGAAATGGCTAGTTGTTTACAAGCAGGTTTTGATGTAGCTTTTACAATTGATGGGCCAAAAGGGCCTATTTATGAGGCTAAGCCAGGAGCAATTCAGCTAGCAAAATTAACAGGCTGCCCAATTTTACCTGTCTGTCAAACTCCTAACAAATATTGGGAACTTAAAAGCTGGGATAAGTTTCGTATTCCTAAATTTTTTTCTCGTGGCCTAATAGCATATTCTTCACCGATTTATGTTGCTCGTGATAGTGATGAAACAGAAGTTGTTGCAAAACAAAATGAATTACAAAAAGCTTTAGAATTTTTGCACCAAGAAAGTGAAGAATGGATTAAGAAAAATTAAGAAAAATTAAAAGAAGTTAAGAAAATTTAAACAACCCACAACACGACCTTCTATTGTGGGTTGTTAGATAATAACTACTTATTTTTCTGCTGAGTTTTAGCTTGTTCAATAGCAATTTCTCGTACTGCTTGGAATGTGGATTCATTTGCAGCACCTTCAATAGCTTTAATTGCAAGCTCTTGACCTTGTTTTAAAACTGTTGTTAGTTGAGAGGATAGACTAGCTACTTGAGCTGCTTGTTTAGCAATAGTTTCTTCTAATGCTTGGATTTTTAGTTCATAAACTCGTTTTTTACCTTCTACTTCTTTAGCTACAAGATCAGATTTAACTTTTGCTTGATGGTAGGCTATTCCACTACCTTCTTGTTTTGCTTTTTTAATAGCAGCTTCTAATTCTTTAGGAAATTCTTCTACTTTAGTTTTAGCTTCTTCATATTGTTTTTCTTCATTAGAAATAGTTTCTTCCCGCTTAAACCATTCTTTTTCTTTGGCTTCTTTTAAGTCTTGCAATTCTTTTTCTAATGATTTTTTCTGTTGTTCATAAGTATCTTTTTCTAGATTACGGGCTTGAGTTAAGCTATAAGTATATTCTGTTTGATCTCGGTCTTGGCTCTTTTTGTTATTTGCATCCCGTTCTTTTATTTGTGTTGTATGTTCTTCTTGCTCTTTATTCCAAGTAGTACGTTTATTTAACATTTCTTCTTGAAAAACAATTTGTTTTTCTTTTAGCTCTTGGGAATATGCTTTGGATTTTTCTTGGTAGCTGGTGATTAGTTGTTCTAAAGTTCCTTCAATGGTTTCAATTTGATAAAGAGTCTTAAGACGCTCTTGTTCACTAGTAGAGGTTTTACGTAATTGTTCTAGTGTGGTAGCTTCAGAAGTTAGTTTATCTGAAAGTTCACTTACAGCTTTGCTAAATCCTGGTCGTAACTGCTTTAGTTCGTTGATGATAGTTGCAATAGTATAGTTAAGATTACTAGTATGAGGTTTTTCCTCAGACGTTGTATTTTTGTTAGCTTCTTTGTTAGTTTCTTTACTGTCAGTTTTTTTTATAGCTGTTTCAAGGGAGTTTTTTTCTTTTCGTAAATTATCTAGCTCTTTATTTAGAGCATTGATTTGTTTAGCTAAGCTTGTATTGTCACTAGCTAGATCATTGTAAGCATCTAGGATCTCATTTTTGGTACTTTTAGCATTAAATTGTTTTGCCATAAATATTTGCTCCTTGTAATTTAACTAAGTTTTAGTAGATGATTATCCTATTGCTATATTATGCTGCTATATTAGCACTAGATAACTTACTTGTGCCTTGAACAGCTTTTAAGGCTAGTTCTTGAGCTTGCTTCATAGCAATTTGAAGTTGTTCGCTTAATTGGCTAATTTGGTTGACTTGTTGTTCAATAGTTTTTTCTAAAGACTTGATTTTTAAGTCAGAAACTTCCCAATTTGCAGAAACTTCTTTTTCTAACAAACTAGCTTTAACTTGTTCAGATTCATAAGTTTCCTTAATAGCTTCTTCTCTAGCTTTTTTAGTAGCTTTTTCTAACTCTTCAGGAATGGTTGCTATTTTAAGTTTATACTCTTCAAATTTGGTTTTATTTTCTGATAGGATGCGCTCACGTTCTTGCCAGTTTTTTTCTTTATCTTTTTGTTTTTCAGCAAGTTCTCTTTCTAATTTACGTTTGCGTTCTTGATATAGATTAGCTTCAATTGTATGTTGACGCTCTAATTCATATTTATAGTCTTCTTCTTCTCGCTTACGTTCTTTTTCTAGTATTTCTCGCTTTTCTTGCAAGTTTTGTTCATATTCTTTTTGTTCTTTTTGCCAAGCTAGTTGCTTTTCAATTATTTCTGTTTCTAATAAATTACGAGCTTTTTCTGAATCTATATTAAACACCTTAATTTTTTCTTGATGTTCTTGCTCTAAAATATCTAGGGCATCAGCAGCAATACGAGTATTTTGTAACTCTGCTACCTTAGAGGTTTCTACTTCAATCGCTCTTTGTAGTTGAGATAGCTTATCAAGTTCTTTTGTAAGCTTTTCTGTAACGCTGTCTAGGGTGTTTCCAAAATCTAATTGTAAATCAGCTAAACCTTTGACAATGCTAATTACTGTGTAACTGGAAGCTTGTTCTATTATTTCTTTATCTCTTTGTTTTTCAGCAGTTTCTTCTTTGGTTGTAACTAGTTGAGAAGATGCTTTTTGAGTTAGTAGGTTTTGAAATGCTTTTAAAATCTGATCTTTGTTGCCTATATTTTTATCCATTATTGTAACTCCTTGTTTATAAAAGAATTATGTGATATAAAAATTAAAGTCAGGTGATATAATTTGTCAGGTTAGCCAGTTACCTTACTTTTTTAGTTCTAAATACTTTTTCATAAATTTTTCTAGTTAACCTTTAACTAGAAATTCTAGTTTGTTTTAGTGTTAGCAAAAATGCATTGCTACGCACATTAGAATGCGCTAGTGGTTAACTTTTATATTAACTTTTGTATTTTTATATCTTATCTAAAGCAGAATTATAGTAGCAAAATAATAGCAAAATTGCAAGCTGTTTTGCTATTATTTTACTAAAATTTTTAGTTTATTTTCCTTTCAGGAGGAAGTAAGTCTGTGGTGTGTTCTGTAATAGATGGAGGAGCTGGTTTATAAGCTAGCTCTCCAGTTTTGCGACCAATATTGTTGGAAGCATCAAAATTATAAGTAAACTGTGATTTTTTAGGAGGTAGCATAAATATTTCTTTGGTATGGATTTCTTTCTTTTCTTTGACAGAAGTTTTGCCATGAATTAAGTTTCTTAATCTATTTGTCCAAATTAGATTTATAACAAATCCACTAGCAGCTATTGCCCCAAAAATACGTAAGAGATTAAATAGCTTTGGTTTCATATCAGGAACAAACCCAACTGCTAATAAACAGGCTAAAGCAATGGCTATACAAACATTTCCAAAAAGCAAATAATCATAAGAATCTTTTGTTTTAGCTGTTAATCTTAAAACTTCTAACTCTGAAGGTTCAGGAAGTTCAAGCAACGCTCCACAACGACGACAAAACCGAGAATCACTTGTAGCAGCAGTTCCACAAGATAGACAACTATTAGTTGCCTCTGCTTGGTTTGCTAAAGCACATAAGGCTTTAACTTCCAGGGAAATTAAATGTTGTTCTGCTTTACCCATCATTGGATATTTAAGCTCATAGTTAAAGAAAGCTTTTGTGTTATCTGCATCCATTGCTTTTAGACCAATAGTAAGTTTAACAGGGTAGTCCAAGGCATTGGTTGAGGTGAAATATTTTCCTCCAGCACTAGCATCTCGTTTAGCAGAAAGGGGTTGCTCATCTATAACACGATAATCTAGTTTTTCTAAGGCTTTTGCTAAACGCTTCCTTAAAGTTTCTATTCCTAGAGGTAGAAGAACTATAAGATCATGTTCTGAACTACCATTGTAACAATATTCATGCCCATTTGATGTGTTTATAACATCTATTGCCATAGTTTTCTCCAAAAGAGTTTAACCTAAAAAATTTTTAACTAAAGTGTGGAGTTTTAGAATTTAGTAACAACAAAAACGAAAAATTTAGCTAGATGGATCATAAAATTTTATGATGTTACAAACAATTTACAAACAATTTTTTTATGGAAAATTAATCTTTAACAAAATAGATTAAAGCTTTGTATTACAAGTTTTACAGACTGTTAGTTGAGAAATTACTTCAAAAAAATTAAGAGTTGATCTGCTTTTTTTTAATTTCCAAAATTTTTTGTGATCGCCTAAGTCCTTGTTATTGTTGATGTAAAAAAAACAGAAAATTTCTTCTAGCTTAGAACCTTGACATTAAAAATTAGCAATGCCTAGAATCACAATATCTTCAATAAAAATCCTTGTTAAATTTAATTTTTAAGTTCTAGTTTTGGTTCTAGGAGGCTCTCTAGATGGGTTCATCGCGCTACAGATTTATCATGTTTTTTATGGTAATAGCGCTTTTGTTAACTGTTACTAGTCAGCCTAGTTTTAAAGTTCAACAAAATGGTGATCGGATCTCTGTAGCTAAAAAGCTTATCAAACAAGCAAATCAGGCCAATGATAATTTACATCTGCGACCTAGATCTGAACGTTTGGAAAGTGAATATTTGGCAATAATAAGCCTTTATCGCCAAGCTGTAGATTTAGATCCTCAACATCTTTGCAGTGATGAAGCATTGTTAGCAATGGCTCAGTTATCTGAAGAAATTGCTTCTTATTTGCATAAATCTAGATATTTTTATAACTCGGTAGAATACTACCGTCAGATTCTTAGAGATTTTCCTACTAGTCCTCACCATGCTCAAGCTTTGGTGCGAATAGCAAAAATTTTGGAAAATCCACCATTTGATCCTCAAACAGCTATAGAGGCTTATAAAGAGGTAATAGAACGCTTTCCAAACTCTGTTAGTGCTAGAGAAGCTAACGCTAATATTGCTCGTTTAATGGATAGGAGTGGCTCAATACAACCTAGTAATTTAATAGCATCAGATTTGTCTGCTGAACGCCAAATTACAGGTATTAGATGTTTTACAGGTTCAGATTACGCCCGAATTGTAATAGATCTTTCAGCTCCCGTAACCTATGAGAAATCCTTGTTAAGTGGTAGTACTTTGGCTTTACAAGTTCATGAAGTGAAAGTACTACCTCAATTATTAAATCAAAATTTGGGGTTTGATACAAATGGCCTTCTAAAGGATTTTCATTTTGAAGAATCAGAAAAGGGAGTCAAGTTTAATATAAAATTTGATAAGATCCGGGATTACGCAATTTTTACTATTAATAATCCAGACAGGTTAATGATTGATTTACGCGGTAAAAATAGCCCTGAGTTAACAAACACTGCTCTAAATCAACCACTAACACCGTCTACAACACAGTCAAATCAGTCAATAGAAGATTTAAACGGTTTATTGCAGAGGCAAAACGAAAATCGACTCTCTTTGCTTAGAGCCTTGGGCTTAAAAGTGAAGCGAATTGTTATAGATGCTGGTCATGGAGGCCATGATGTAGGTGCGCTTGGCCCTGATGGTCTCCAAGAAAAAGACTTAGTTCTAGATGTAGCAATACGCTTACGTGAAATTATTAGGCAAAGGCTTCCTGAAATTGATGTAGTGATGACAAGAGATAAAGATGAATTTGTTCCTTTAGAAGAACGTACAGCTATTGCTAATGCTAAAACAGCTGATCTCTTTATCTCAATTCATGCTAATTCAGGACAATCAGTAGAAGCTAGCGGAGTAGAGACATACTATTTAAGTATTAACGCTAATAAAGAAGAATTAGAAGTTGCAGCACGTGAAAATTCTTCTACTAGTCGTAATGCAAGAGATTTGCAATCTTTATTAAATAAAATAGTACTAGAAGATAAAGTCTTAGAATCAAAAGGATTAGCTGATCTAGTACAACATAGTTTAGTAACTAAATTAGGTAAGATTAGTGAAGCAGCAGGTTTAGATCGTGGTGTTAAAAAAGCTCCATTTATAGTGTTGATTGGGGCAAATATGCCTAGTGTGCTATCAGAAATTTCTTTTCTTAGCAACCCACAACAAGCTAAATTGCTGCATACAGAGTCTTTCCGGCAAAATATTGCAGAGTCATTATTTGGAGGAATTAACAGCTACATTGACACGTTAAAGAGAAATAATTCTATTGCTAGTAAGTAGCAAGCAAAAGATTTTCGTTTATCACCTCGCATATAACAAGCTAGCCATAACAGCTACATTGACTTAGCCTAACAGAGCAATTTGTTAGGCTAATTTTTATTTAAAGAGCTAATAGTTTTCTGAGGATTATATTATTTAAGTAATTTACTTAGATTTCTTTATAGTTTTTGTAGAAGGTTTAGGTTCAACTACACGGGAAACCGTCCATTTATTAGTTGCTGCATCTCCGGTTATTTTATAGCGAGCAAGAATAGGATTTTTTTGTTTATCTAGTAGAGAAACATTAAATAAATAGCCTGAAGTTTCTTGCTCAACTTTAAGAGGATATAAGCCTTTTACTTGGGATTCGATATGGATTGATTTATAAGCATGAGTTTCTGTATCCCAAGCAACTACATAAATCCGATCAAAATCAATATCCTCTTCTTTGCTATAAGCATATTTATCTAAGATAATATAGTTCTTTTCATTGTTTTTGGTTTCGGAATCTGTAATTTCACCAAAGGCTTGCCAAGCAACAAATTTTCGTCCTGCTCCAGGGAGTGCTGTAATTGAATCAGGGGGGGTAAGTTCTACAGAATCAGCATACAACCAACCTGCTTTTATAATAGGATTATCTAAGCGGACTTTATACCAAGTATCATACTTGTCTTTACTTTCAGAGTTTGATTTTTCATTTTTATCATTTGTTTCTGATTGACGTTCAGCACGAACTCGCCCAACCACTTCTATTTTGGTTCCTGCTGTAAGTAAGGTAACTACTTCGCTATTACGACTAGGGCTAAGACGTAGCTTAAGTTTGTCTTTATTTTTTCCAGTTGCTTGAGTTGGAATATCTTTCCATTCTGTTGCTAACTTGTTGCATTCATCAATAATTTTTTTGCTAATGATAAAACGAGACTCAATCCAACCTTCTATAGGTTTTTCACCAGTGAGTCTTACATGAACAAAGTCTTGTTGATTTGCATTACGTCGTTCTATAATACCTACTACTTCGCCACGATTAACTTCTTTTATTGTTGCTGCTACTAATCCAGTAGAGTTGCGCACGGGAGCTTTTTCCGCAATAATCACTCCCTGTTCAACAATTTCTTTCTGGGTTAAGTGACAAGCAGTTAAAAACGAGCAAAGAAAAATAAAAATAGTTATAAGAAATAGACGGATTGTTAACATCTAACTAGCGTATCTGAGCAAATAGCTTAGTGTCAAGTTTAAGATGTAGGTAACAAAAGTAAAGTTACATTATAATGAGTTAGAGGTTTACGGAACAAAACTTGATGAATATTTGTTTAATTATTAATATATTTGTTTAATTATTAATTTTTACACACCATTAATAAGACAAAATTCTTAACTTTAGTAAATCTACTCTAAATGATTTAAGTTTATTTGTCAGCCAGGGTTATAAATACCTAAACTTATGAAAGGGAAAAATTATGAAGACACGGGAGAGTTTATTTAGCTCTTTGCAGCCGCTTTTCAGGTTAAAGTGGCCAGTAATATTGGCTTTTCTTTTATTATTTGGAGGCCAAGCTACTGTTTTTGGGCAAAGTACTAATGGTCGATTTGTTGTTACTGTAAAAGATCAAACAGGTGCGGTTATCTCAGGAGCTACCGTCACAGTTGTAAATGAAGGAACTAACCAAGAAGTAAATGCAACAACTAATGAATCAGGAATAGTTGTTTCTCCATTGTTACCTATAGGTCTTTATGACTTAAAAGTAGAAATAGAGGGCTTTAAAAAGGCTATTTCTGAAAAAGTTAAACTAGATATTGGACAAGAGTATGGTATTGTTATTACTCTTGAAGCTGGTGGAACAACTGAAATTGTTACTATTAATGCAGGTGAAGAGCTTGTTCAAACTACTGATGCTGAAGTAAAAAGCATTGTTACTGAAAAACAAGTTCAAGAATTACCTCTTAATGGTCGTAGCCCTCTAGACTTAATCCAACTTCAAGCTGGTGTTAATGGTCAATTAGCTGCTACTACCACTGTTATTAATGGTCAACGCTCTTCTAGCTCAACTGTAACTCAAGATGGTATTAATATTCAAGATTTGTTCATTCGTACAAATGCTTTGGACTTTTCTCCTAATCGTCCAACTGTAGCACAAGTTTCTGAATTTAGTGTTACTACATTAAATCCTGGAGCTGAAACAGGTGGTTCTTCAGCAGTAAAATTTGTTACTCCATCAGGAACTAACACTTATCATGGTTCACTTTTTGAATTTCACCGCAACAGTGCTGTTGCTGCTAATGATTTCTTTAGCAATCTCCAAGGTATAGCTAAACCACAACTTATACGTAATCAATTTGGTTATACTTTATCAGGGCCACTTAGCATCCCTGGAGTTATAAATGGTAAAGATAAATTATTTTTCTTTACTTCTTATGAAGGATTCCGTGAAAGAACAGGATCTCCAGCTATAGGGTCTATTTTGCTTCCTGCTGCACGTCAAGGTGTTTTTACTTATCGTGATAACAGCGGTCAAAGACGTACACTTGATATCTTAGGACTTAAGAAAATAGGTATTGATCCTGCTATTGCTGGTATATTAGCTGGTGTGCCAACTACTCCTAACACAAATCTAGTAGGTGATGGATTAAACACTTCTGGTTTTGCTTTCAATAAATCATCGCCAACAGATCGTGATACAGTAGGTTTCCGTATAGACTATAATATGTCATCAAAGAGCCATTTTGAAGGTGTTTATCAACATGCTTCAGAAGATGTTGCTCGTCCTGATATTGACACAACTTTTAACCAAAACTTGTTAGTAAGCAATCAAGGAACCACAAACTTCTTTGTTATTTCTTGGAACTACACTTTCTCAACCAAATTTAACAATGAAGTTAGAATAGGTCGTAACGTTTCAGAACCAGTTTTTGTTAGTAAACAAAACTATCCAACTGGTACAATTATCAACCCACTATTAGTAACTAACCCAACAGTAACTTTCCAGGGCCAAGGTCGTAGAAGTGCAATCACCTCAATTATTGATTCCGCTTCATATTCAGCTGGAAATCACTTCTTACGTTTTGGTGGTCAAGTTGATATTACTCGTGTCCGTTCCTTTAACAGTGCTGGTATTGTGCCAACAATTAACCTTGGTATTAGTACTGCTGCTCCACAAGGTTTTGGTTTAACTTCTAGAGATTTTCCTGGTGGAATAGACGGAACACAATTAGCTAGAGCTAACTCTTTACTAGCTTTCTTAGGTGGTGTAATTAGTAGCGCTTCTGTAACCTTTAATGCTACTTCACAAACTTCTGGTTATGTGCCAAATGCTGCTCAAGTTAGCAACTTAGCTGTGGATCAATATTCTGGCTATGTTTCAGATTCTTGGCGCGTTCGCCCAAGACTTACTCTAATCTTAGGTGTACGTTATGACTTTGTAACTCCACTACATGAACAAAATAATTTTGCACTTCTTCCAGAAAGAGGTGGTACAGTAAGTGGTTTAACAGATGCTAAATCTTTGGTTCTTAACCCACTTGGAAGAGTTAACTTTGTTAACGGTAACTACTTTAATTCTGATAAAAATAATTTTGCTCCAAATGTTAGCTTTGCTTTTGATATTCCAAAATTAGGACGTCAAACTGTAATTCGTGGCGGCTATTCAATTCAGTACATCAATGATGAAGCTTTCCGCGCTCCTGACAATGCTACTGCTGCAAACTCAGGTCTTTCTACAACTCGCAACCTTACAACACAATTTGGTTTTATTAGCAAAGATTTAAGCCGTATATTAAGTGGACTTACTCCTCCTCCTTTTAAAGTTCCAGTTACTTATGCTCAAAACTTGGCTATTAACCCAACTTCAGCAGCATTTATTGTTGATCCAAACTTTAAGACCCCTTACTATCAACAATTTAATTTAAGTATTGAAAGAGAAGTCTTTAAAGATACAGTAGTAACTGCTCGCTATGTAGGTAACTTAAGCCGTAACCTTAGTAAAGGTGTTGACTTTAACCAATTAGATGTATTTGGAAATGGATTTGCGAATGATGTAATTCGTGCTCGTCAAAATGGTTTTCTTGCTTTAGCTAAAAATGGTACATTTGATCCTAGATTTAACGCTAATATCCCTGGAAGCCAACAATTATCAGTGTTCCCACAACTAGCAGGTGGTGGACTTTTAACCAACTCTACAATCCGTTCCTTAATTCTTACTGGTGAAGCTGGAACTTTAGCTCAAATTTACTTAACCAACGGTTTAGCTGGAAAAGTAGCATTTGTACCTAATCCAAGCGTTTTTGTTGCTGACGTACTTTTAAATGGTTCAGAGAGTGATTATCATTCTTTACAACTAGAAGTTCGTCGTCGTTTTGCTAATGGTTTCCAATTCCAAGCAAACTACACTTTCAGTAAAGTATTAACTAATGCTCAAGGTACTGGTCAAACCCGTTTTGAACCATTACTTGATAATGCTCAACCTTCACTTGAACGTTCTAGAGCTCCATTTGACGTTAAACACTCATTTAAGACCAATTTCTTATATGAGCTTCCTTTTGGCCCTGGTAAGATGTTTAACTCTTCCAACAAAGTAATCCAAAAACTTATTGGAGGATACCAACTTAACTCTATCATCAGTGCACAAACTGGTGCTCCATTCTCAATTTTATCCCAACGTGGTACTCTAAATCGTGTTGGTCGTTCAGCCAATAATACTGCTAACACTAACTTATCAGTTGAGGATATCAAGAAATTGTTTGGCACCTTCGTAACTCCAGATGGTACCATCTATTTCATTGATCCTAAAGTAATTGGTAAAGATGGTAGTGCTGTAGCTCCAGATGGCCAATCTCCATTTGCTGGTCAAGTCTTCTTTAATCCTGGCCCAGGTCAAGTTGGTAGCTTATCTCGTTTAGCTTTTGATGGCCCTAATGCATTTAACTGGGATTTAAGCTTAATCAAGACTACTAGAATTAGTGAGCGTGTTGGAACAGAATTTCGTGCTGAATTCTTTAATGTATTGAATCACCCAATTTTCTTTATTCCAGATCAAAACATTAACAGCACAACTTTTGGACAAATCAATAGTAGTTTGATTTCTCCACGTATTATCCAATTTGCTTTCAAAGTTACTTTCTAGTTTAAGCTAATTTGAGAGCTTTTCCATGGATTTTTAAGATGCCTAGCCTTTGTGCTAGGCATCTTTTTTTCCAGAAATAAATTTTTTTCTTACCAACTTTTTAACTAAAAGCTAAAATCTAAGTTCTCACCATATTGATTAAAGGATTAAAACATGAAAAGACTAATATTATGTTTTTGGGTAGTTTGTTTAATGGTTTCTTTTTTTAGCATAAAAGCTCAAACTGTTAGAGAAGCTTCTGCCGAAGAATTAAAAACATTGTTGTCAAAATATGCCTCAGTTCCACTAATAGCCAATACCAAAAAATTACCACCTTCTGAACAAAAAGCTTTAGCCAAAATGATAGAAGCTGCCCGTGCTTTAGACATATTGTATTGGAAACAACGTTCTGGTCATGGGCTAGATTTACTAGCAAAACTAGAAAAATCAAATGATCCATTTGATCGTGATAAATTACACTACCTGAAAATTAATTATGGCCCCTATGATAAAAGCGATGCAGACCGAGCATTCATCGGCACAAAAACCATGCCTGCTGGAGCAACATTTTATCCAGAAGACTTAACTAAGGAAGAATTTGAACGCTATATAGCTGCTCATCCAGAAGTTAAAGACGATTTTCAAAAAATTAACACTATAATCAAACGGGAAGGCGATAAACTTGTTGCTGTTGCATTTGAACAAATCTTTAAACCAGAATTGACAAAAGCTGCTCATGCTTTACGTGAAGCCAGCCAATTTACTAAAAATGCTAATCTTAAAAAATATCTCCAACTGCGTGCTGATGCACTAGTTTCAGGTGATTTTCGCCCTAGTGACTTTGCTTGGATTGATGTTAGAGATGGTTTTTTAGATACTGTAATTGGCCCTATTGAAGTTTATGATGATAGCTTAATTGGCTTAAAAGCTTCTTATGAAGCTAATGTACTTGTAAGAGATATTCCTGCTAGTGAAAAATTAAAAGTTTTTGAAGAACAAATGCCAAATCTTCAACAAAATTTACCAATATCTGCCGATTTATTACCTAAGGAAAAACCTACATCAACGCCTATAAGTATTTTTGATGTAGCCTATATGTCAGGGGCTGCTAATGCAGGAATTAAGACTGTAGCTGCTTCACTTCCAAATGATGAAGTTGTAATTAAGGAAAAAGGAGCAAAAAAACTTTTCTATAAAAACATAATGCTAGCAAAATTTGAGAAAATCCTTATTCCTATAGCTAAAGAAATGGTTGATCCAAAATTAATTCCTTTAGTTAGTCAAGAAGCTTTCTTCAACAATGTTCTAGGCCATGAACTTGCTCATACTTTAGGTCTAAAATTTACTCGTAAAGATGGAAAAGATACAGATATAGCTATCAGAATAGCACTTAAGGATACTTACTCTTCAATAGAAGAAGCTAAGGCAGATATTGTAGGCATTTATGCTATTAGCTATTTAGCTCAAAAAGGTGTTTTAACTCCTGAACAAGAAAAACAATCTTTTGCTACTTATTTAGCAGGAACTTTTCGTTCTATTCGTTTTGGATCAGGAGATGATCATGCTCGTGCTAATATTATTCAATACAACTATTTACGTGAGCGTGGTGGAATTATTTATGATGAAAAAACAGGTCTTTATAGCTTAGATTTTGCTAAATTTAGAGAAGGTGTAAAAGGATTATCAGAGTTTTTGCTTACTGTTGAAGGTAAAGGAGATTATGAATCTGCTCGTCAAACCGTAGATAGGCAAGGTAAATTAGATGAGAAAACAGAAGCTAATCTAAAGAAATTAAGCAAGATTCCTGTAGATATAGAATTTACATTTAAATAGAACCAAAATCGGTGACACTTGCTTATGCTCAAAGTGAAAATCAGGTCTAAATCTGATTTTCACTTTGCAAACTCTTAGTTCTAAAATACTTGCAAACTCCTAAATATAACCAAACTCACATTAATATTTTTTAAGTCAGTTAAGTCAGTTAAGTCAGTTAAGCCAGTTAAGCCAGTTAAGCCAAATAAAATACGCTACATATAAAGCATAGTTCTTCACAAGTACCCCCTAGGGGTAAATAATATTTGCATACTAATAGTATAAAATGCATACTCCAAACTACTTTAAAACTAAATTAAATCAAGGACAACATCATGCTTAAAAATATCAGCATAGGACGAAAACTTTTGATGCTTAGTACGGTATTTGTGATTCCTCTTATTTTTTTGTCTTATCTTTTGTTTGAACAGCTTACTAACAATATAGAAACTATAGACAAAGAAAGAATGGGAGTAGAGTACATTAACTGTGTAAAATCTTTTCTTATTAATGTGGAAGATTCAATGGTTGTTTCTAGTACTTTTCTTAATGGAGATGCATCTGTTCAAACTAAGTTGTTAGATAAACAAGCTAATGTTGATAAAAGCCTTGAAAAATTACAAGAAGTTAACAAAAAACTTGGTCAATCGCTTAAAACAGCAGAAAAATTTAATGTAGTTCAAAATGATTGGAAAAATATTAGAGGTAAAAATAGCTCAAAATTAGAAGAAAACTCAGCTTTATATAGCAAACTAATAGCAGATATTTTAGATTTGATTGCTACTCTAGCAGATTCTTCAACACTAATACTTGATCCAGAACTAGATACATATTATTTAATGGATAGTACTACAAGTAAAATCCCTTCTCTCATAAGTGATTTGTCTCAGTTAAAGTTAATTGGTTTAGGTGTAATTACTCGTAAAACTTTATCTAATGAAGATAAAATAAAACTAGCTGTTCTGTCTGATAAAATTGTTGCTGGCAGAGATAATATTGCTCGTAACTTTGAAGTAGCAAATAATAAAAATTCTGTTGTTAAGGTAAAAATGGGTTCTATTATTAGTGATAGTGTTAGCACCACTAATAGATTTGTAGATTTACTAAATAAAAAATTAATTAATACTACTGAAGTTACTATTTCTAGTACAGATTATTTGTTATTAGCTAATGAGCTAACAAATGACACTTCTAAGCTTTATGACTCAGCACAAAAAACTTTAGATGAACTTTTGGAAGAACGAGGTAAGAGTTTTAATTACAAAGTTTGGCTTGCAAGTGTGATTGAAATAGTGACTTTATTATTAGGTGCTATATTAGTAAGAATAATAATTATTAATATAACTAGACCTCTAAAACAAGCTCTAGCTTTAGCTAATAGTCTTGCTAAAGGTGATATATCCGCTAATGTAGAAGTTTCATCAAATGACGAGATAGGTAAATTACTATTGGCAATGAATGAAGTAGTAAATTACTTTAGTGAAATGGCTAGTGCAGCTAGTTCAATTGCTAGTGGAGATCTTAGCCAAGATATTAAGCCTAGGTCAGAAAATGATGCATTTGGAAACTCTTTCAAAAATATGGTTAGAAAGTTACAAGCAATGGCAAATATAGCAGATACTATTTCACTTGGAGACTTGAATGTTGAAGTAGAAGTACAATCAAGTAAAGATATTTTTGGAAGTGCTTTTAAGCGTATGGTGGAGAATTTAAGATCTTTAGCTAAAGTTGCTAATTTAATTGCAGAAGGTGACTTAAATGTAATGGTTAAAGCTCAATCAAAAAGTGATATTTTTGGCAATGCTTTCCAGAAAATGCTAGAGAGTTTAAGACAAATAGTTAAAGATTTAACAAATGGTGTGAAAAGCCTTAGTGTAGCGGCTGAACAACTTGTTATTACTTCTAATCAACAAAATAGTAGTATTAATGAACAGGCAAGCTCAATTCAAGAAATAACAACCACTTTAGATGAAATTAGATCTATTGTCGAACAAGCAAGTGATAGGGCAGAAAATGTAGTACAAGTTACAGAACAATCTTTAGATATTTCTAAAACTGGTCAACAAGAGTTAGAACAAGTAGTAGATGCAATGGGTAAAATTAAAGATCAAGTCGAAAGTATTGCAGAAAATATACTAGACCTAAGTGAAAAAACAATCCAAATAGGTGAAATTACTTCGTCAGTAAATGATATAGCAGAACAATCTAACCTATTGGCCGTAAATGCTGCAATTGAAGCAACTAAGGCAGGTGAAGTAGGGAAGGGTTTTGGGGTTGTAGCTGTTGAGGTCAAAAATCTTGCTACTCGTTCTAAAAAGGCTACTTCTCAAGTCAAATCTATTTTAGCTGAAATTCAAAAATCAGCTAATGCTACAGTTATGGTTACTGAGGAAGGTAGTAAACGTGTAGAGAATGGAGTGGACAAAGTTCATCATGTTGGTTCAAATATAAGAAGTTTGCATGAAGTTATTGTTGAATCTTCAAATGCTGCTAGGCAAATTGCTTCTACAACAAGTCAACAAGTTATAGGTATTGAACATATTACTCAAGCAATGAAATATATTAATCAGTGTTTTAAAGAAGCTGTTAGCAATGCTAAAAAACAAAAAGAAACAGCAGATGGTTTAAGTGGTCTTGCTAGTAGTCTTAACAATATTGTTCAACGTTATCGCTTAAACTAATTTAACAAAATTAACCCAAGTAGTTAAAAATAATTAGTTTAATTTAATGAGGCAAGATCGAGTTTAACTTTTTTAAGTGTTTCAGTTATTAACTTGGTTTCTTCGCTCTTAGGCGCGTAATTTAGGTAAAATTCTAAGTCACTAATAGCACGAGAGTATTTTCCTAAATGATAGCTTACCAAACCCCTATCTCTTATGTCATTAATTGATTGTGGGGTAATCAATAATAAACATTCTATGGTAGCAATTGTTCTTTGGTGGTCTCCACTTGAAAGATAAATGCTTTTTAGATTGTTTAACATACGAATTAAAATTTCTTTTTTGCTAACTGCACGAAAGAAAGAGCTTTTTAGCTCAATTCCTGTTCCATATAAGTTAGTAATAAGTTGTTGGCAGTCATTCTTATCTAAAATTCTTCCTTGGTTAAAGGCATCAATAATTATTTCTTGGTCATCAATAGTACATTTCATTAGGAAATGTCCAGGCATACCAACACCTAATATAGTTAGCCCTAGACGACGAGCAATTTCCATATAAAGTACAGATAAAGTAATAGGAATTCCTAAACGTCGGACTAGAACTTCATTAAGGAAACTATTTCTTGGATCATAATAATTTTCTTTGTTGCCGCGAAAAGCTAGTTCATTGTAGAGATATTCATTAATTTGATTAATAATAGAAAGGGGATTGAGGGTTGCAGCGTTAGGGGAAAGCCTACTGCCAATGGTTTTAGCCATTTCATCTATTTGAGAAAGATAAAACTCTACATCCAGCTTTTTATACTCACACTTAGCCATAAGCAAAACAGCACGCCCAAGGTCAACCTGGGTATCGACCTTGAGTATTTCTGCTGCAAAAGCTTTAAATAGGTTTTCTGGATTGCTGCGATTAGCAGACATTTGGCTTATAAATTTTTGCTAAAGAAATCTTTTAACAACTGGAAAAGTTGTTTAGGATCAATAGGTTGTTTGGTTTGGGATTGGAAAATGCTAATTTGCCACATCTGCATTTTTACTTCCATGCCAGATGGACCTTCTATTTCCATCTCTGTGTCAAGATTATAATAATAACCAATTTGATCTTTTGGACATTCTTCTTTAGGAATAGTTGCTAGTGGTGGAATCTCATCTACACCACAAAGCAATAGATCTTTTGCTAGAGCAATAACTTCTTCAGATTGATTAGTTGCATCTTCATTGAGTCCAGGAACTTCGCCACTTTCCATTTGAAACCCTAATGTAATCATAAAAGGTTCAGGGTTTAAGTTGGAATCTTGAATATTTAATTCGATAGCAAAAGCGTTATCTTGCCCAACAGGTTGGACAGTAACTTCCACAAAATCTTCTGTTGCTGACATTATGACCCTTCAGTATTTTGAATTTTGATAATTTAATTTGATTAGAAATAGAAATATACACAAGATCGCTTTATTAATTCAAAGCAAGTGCGCAGACAATTTTGACCTTATAATATACGTTTATAGTCTTTAATGTCTAGTTGCCAAACTTTTATTCCACAAAACCGGTCTCCTTCGGGACAAGTTGGGCGAGTATTGGCTAGTTTGCGCTCTGTACAAGGAGGAAGTAAATATTTACCAATCCTTGGGTTAACTTCGCGAATTTGTTGGGCTTCTTCTACAGAAGCTTGCCAAATTTCCTCTTGAGCTAAATAACAAAGTCTCATTTTATGTTTGTGGTGCAGTCCAAGCAAATCTGCTGATTCTGTAAAACGTACTGATACAGAATTTGGTAAGAGATAAGCAACAAATTCTGGTTCTACACCAAGCTTGCGCAATTTATCCATTGCTTGCCAAGTTTTTTCCATTACTTCTTTATAGACTTTATTTACATCTTCATCAATAGCAATTAATTTAGGTGTAATATAATCAGGCTCGTCTGTTAAATGAGCTAACAAAACTGGCCGTGAAGCTGGAGTTGCACGATGACGTTGATCTTGACTATCAGCCGTATGAGAAAGCTTTCTAATAAATGTGTAAGAAGGATGATGTAATGTTCGCCCTAACTTAGACATCATTGTAAGATTAAGTGATTCTCCTAGCAGAGTGTTACGAGCAGGGTTAAGCACTAATTCAATTGCTTCATCATCACTTAAGCTAGTACGAGGAACACCTAACACTTCTCTGACTGCATTGGCTAGTGAAAGCTCGTTATTAATTTTATAGTCTACTAACTTGGAACAATAGCCTTCTAAACGCTCATCAAATTCTTGTTGAAAGGCTTTTCTTTGTGTGTTTATTTCTGGACGAGCAGCAAAAAACTGTGCTTCAGGTGTTTGGCTAAGGTCTAATGGTTCTTCTAGAATCACCTCATAAAGCGGATCATGCTTTAACAATTCTTCAACCATTTTTCCAATAACAATTTTTTGCTCTGTTAAACTATCATATTGCTCACATAAGCGATAATATCTAAGTAGAGTAATTCCACTTACGGTGTGATACATATAAGCAAAAGTTGCTACAGGTAGGACATATCGGGCAACTTCTAAAGCACGTTTAAGCAATTTAGCTTTTAGTTTCTTATCATCTGGATTATGGTGACGGAAAATTTTAAGATACTCACTAGTAACAATAGGCATTAATTGTTCTGTAAGCTCTTTATACATCTGCATTTGAAATTCTACAGTGTTTTTATAAATGTTTAGAGCCTCACCACTAAGAGGAGGAATAGCTACTGCATTAGGTTTAACTTCAACATAGCGTTGTGAAACTTGTTCAGAATTATAATGAGGATGGCTATGTAGAAATGACCAAATAAACTGGCGGGAAATGTTTGAAAGAGCAAACTGAAAGTGAGCATGTCCTAAAACTGTATGGTGTCCAGCCTTATAAATGCTTTGAGCAAGCGGATAATTTTGGCTAGAAATCTGTTCATCTTTAATAATACCTTTACTAGAGTAACAAGTTCTAGCTGTAGCAATAGCATTATGAAAAGGTGTGGTAAAAGCCTTTTCTAACTTAACTTCTGGCTCAGCAGAAAGAAAAGCTTTGGTTGTTGGTTGACTGTATTTTCTAACAGGTTTGGACATGCCTGCAATATTACTGTCAAAGTAACTTTCTGGCAAATTGAGAGGGATTTTTTTAACCTGAAAAATTTATTTTATTGTAAATTATGGATTTGTTCCTACTATTGTAATCTTGTGTTGATTAGCTAGGCTGAGCATTTGATCACGATCAAAAATCAGAGTTTTGCCAGCAGTTATTGAAAGTGCTGTTGCTCCAGCTTTTATCATTGTTTGAATTGTTGGCAAGCCAACTACTGGAACATCAAAACGCATATCTTGATTTGGTTTAGCTACTTTTACAACTGTTAATGGCCGATTGTTAGCTAAAGTTCCTGCTCTCAGAATGGTTGCGTCTGTGCCTTCCATTGCTTCAACTGCCACTACTGCGCGATCACAAACAACTATGGTTTGCCCTAAATCAAGACGTGCTATTTCACGTGCTACAGTTACACCGTAATCAATATCAGCTAATTCTTTTTCATTAGGTGCTCTACTAGTGATTTGACCTACAGAGGCAAGTAATGGAGTTAGAAAAGTAGTAGAATCAATTACAGTAATACCTTCCGTAGCAAATTCCTTAGTAACTGCACCAATCAGACTATTAGTGTTTTTAGTAAGCAATCCTGCTAGCATCTTAATCATTCTCAAGTCAGGGATTGAGCCGCTAAAAATCTGATTATGCTTAACTTGTCCAGCCATTAAGGCATGAGTAACACCTTCACGCTTGAAAAATTTAATTAACTTTCCAAGTTGACCAATACTCATCCACTCAATAGTTTGAGCATGCTCAGCTAGTTCTGGGAAAGTCTCCTCTTTAATTGCTGCTACTACCATTTCAACACCTTGACTGCGAGCAGCATCAAGCACTAAAAAAGGAAATTTCCCATTGCCAGCTAATAAGCCATATTTTGCAGGTTTTGTTTCATCAATAGATTTTTCCCTAGCAAACATATTTAAACCTACTTAGCCTGTTTTTCTAGAGCTAGGCGAACACCTTGCGCTACACTCTTTATGTGATCAATTGCTTCTTCTTTTTCAGCAGCTTCAAGTAGTGGAATTGCTCGTTTATCCCCTAATTTCCCAAGAGCTTTGCAGACTTGGAAACGGGTGCGCCAGCTAGGATCTTTAAGTAGCTCGGATAGACGCTCAAAGGCTTTATCTTCGCCTTTTCCACCTTCACCAAGAAAACGAATTGCCCCATCACGAATAGGAACAGGTTGTCCATATTCACTAAATTTAACTGCTAAAGGAATTGCTCGTTTTTCTTTTAACTGAATTAATGCGGTAAAAGCACCATTGGTAATTACATCTCGGTAAGATGAACGTCCTAAAGCCGAGGAAATTACATCAAAAGCTTCCTCAGATTTGGTATTGGCAAGAGCTTGTAATGCTGTAGCTACTACAAAGTCTGAAGAGTCTTTTTCTATAGCATCTTTTAAGAAGTGAATTAAACGCTCATCACTAGGTAAATTACCAAGCGCCCAAATGCAGGCTCTTCTTACAGCAGCTTGTTGGCTTTGTTGATAAGCCTTTTCCAGTGCTTGACGAACTACTGGAGTTTTAATTTCTGCTAAAGAAATTGCCGCAGCTACACTTACTGCCCAGGAACTATCTTTTTCTAAAGCACTGATTAAAGCTGCAACACTTTGGTCATCATTAAAATGTACTAATTCACGAGCAGCACGAACGCGACCTAAAACTTCATCATGTTGAAGTTGATAGATAAATTCTTCTTTAGATTTAGGAAAGTGTAAAGTTTTTAAGACATGATCACCTTTATCAAAAATTACCATCAAAGGCTTGCTCTCAGAAGGGAAATAATAATCAGCTTCTGCTTTTTCAACTAAAATTGTAAATACTCGGCGCTCTTTGGTTGTTGTTACTTCAACATCTACTGGAACACGAAATAGAGGTGTTTCACTATCAACTTTTTGAGTTTGACGAACATTTAAGCGAAGCATTTTTTGTTTACTATCCCAACTACTTGTAACGCTAAATTCTGGATATCCAGCACGATACAACCATTGATGAAAGAACGTGTCAAGCTGTCGACCTGTAGCTTCTTCTAATGCAATTTTTAGATCATGAGTTTCTACAGTCTTAAATGCATGTTTACTTAAGTAATGTTTAATGCCTTGGTAAAATGCTTCATCCCCTAACTCTTTACGTAACATATGAACCGTTAGAGAACCTTTTTGGTACGCATGTCTATCAAAAAGCTCTACAGAATAAGCATAGCGGTCAAAGACTATTGGGCGGCGAACTTCTCCAAGATCTTGGCGTAGATAGTCGTTATAATCTTGTAAGCGATACACAGACGCATCTTCTTTGCCAAAAGCATGCTCGCGCCAAATCACTTCTGAATATGAGGCAAATCCTTCATTTAACCAATTATGATGCCAAGACTTACAAGTAACTAAATCTCCCCACCATTGATGAGCAAGTTCATGGGCAATGAGTTCATCATGCGAAATATTACTAGATGTAGAGTCTTTAGTTAAAGCCCACTCTAGTAAAATATCTGTTAGTGTTGTAGATGAAGTATTTTCCATACCTGAGAAGGTAAAATCAGATACTATAGCTTGACTATATTTATCAAAAGGATAGGGATAGCCAAATTTTTCGCAAAACAGCTTAAACATTTCTGGAGTGCGACCAAAGATTTTATCTGCTGAGTCTTTTTTGCCTTTATAGACAAAGTAGGAGAAAGGACAACCATTTACTTCTGTGTTTACTTCTTCAAATTCACCAACTATTAAAGAGATTAAATAACTAGCATGAGGTTGTTGTTGATGCCAATGAAAAGTTTTTGTTCCAGCTTTGCGATCTTCAGAAGTTTCAATTAAGCGACCATTGGAAATAACTGTGAATTTATTGTTAACTGTAGCGCGTATCTCAGAACTATATTTATCTCCAGGAGCATTAAAACAAGGAAACCAGTATGCACTATCATCTGGCTGGTTTTGAGTCCAAACTTGATAAGGACGATTAGGATAGTTTTTATCTGGCTCAATAAAAAACATTCCTTTTCTTGGTTTAGCAGAATATTCTACTAAAACAGTTAACTTTTCATTGTTGTTATAGGCTTTATCTAAAGAAATGACAAGCTTATCAGGGTGAGTTTCAAAAGATAAATTTTTGCTACCTAAGGAAACTTGTTTAATAGCCAATTCTACAGCATCTAACTCTATTTGCTCTAGGCCATTAAGAAAAGGTTTGAAAGTGATAGCAGCTTGCCCAGAAATTGATTTTTGTTTTTCATCAATTGATATATCTAGCTTAATATGTTCAATATCTATTAAGCGATCTCTTATTGGACGGCTAGGGTGTTCAATAGGATCACGGTCTGCTTGAAAAGTTTTATAAAAATTTAATTCACCGCTAAAGCGCAAATCTAAAAATAGAAAATGAAACAAAGGATCAATATTATTCTTCAATGAAGCCTCCAAACGCTAACAGTAAAAAACTACAATTTACCACAAACTGCTTTAAGCTGGCAGTTTGTTTACCAGTATTATTTGCTGATTTTAGATAGGTTTAGGTAAATTTCTTATAAATATAAGCTCATAAACATATGTTTTGCCAAGAGGGTTACTTATGAATATTAGAAGATACCAAATTTCTGATACAGAAGAAATAATTGAACTGTTTTATAATACAGTACGGCAAATTAATGTACGTGACTATACTTTAGCACAGGTAAAAGCATGGGCAACAGAAAATATAGATAGGCAAAAGTGGAAGCAGCGCCTTTCTAGCCTAATTACTTTTGTTGTAGAAGATGATGCAAAGATAGTTGGGTTTAGTGAACTAGGGCAAGATGGTCATATAAATTGTTTTTATGCTCATAAAGATTATCAAGCAAAAGGCGTTGGCAAGCTTATGTTGGCTAGGATTGAGCTTGAGGCAAAAAATTTAGCCTTAAATAGACTATATGCAGAAGTAAGTATTACTGCTAAATCATTTTTTGAAAAAAAAGGATTTAAAATAGTCAATCCTCAGGTAGTAGAATACCAAGAAACAGCATTTATCAACTATGTAATGGAAAAATTTATCTAATTGATAAATATAGAGTTACTAAGGAGAAAAATTTATCTAAAAATTTTCTTCTAGATATTACTTAGAATGATATAATTGATTTTCATGAAACGATGGAACTTTCAAATCCGACAAAATAAAGCTCCAGAGCGTTGTGAAGTTTGTCATCAAACAGATATGTTTGACCGGCAAAAAGGTATTTGTCTTCGTTGTAGTCCCTTATCAATAGAGGAATTAGTTAATCCTGTTTTTGTCATTCCAATTTCTAAAAGCTCTACTTTTATTGCTGCTGTAATAGCATTTCTATGTTTTACAGTGGGCTTTTTAGATGCATATGCTACATCTACTGCTAACTTAAGATTTTTGATGTTTCATCCAATGTCTTTTTATAATTGGCTTATTTTTCCAAATATTTTGAATCTACCTTTAAGTTATGCTTTATTTTTGTGGTGCAAAGATAAGTACAATGAGCGATTGCTTTATTCTGTGGTAGTTGCTGGAAGAATTGCGTCTGCTGTAGGATTAATTGGAAGTGGAATAGGATTGGTGATTCCACTTCCAGGTATTTTAACAAGGATGTAGCCTTATTGACGTGAACCAAGTGTGACAGTTACTGTCATAGGATCATTATTACGTAGTATATCTAGCTCAATAGTATCTCCACCATGATTAGCACGAATACGGCGGCTTAAATCTGCTGGAGTAGTAACACTCATTTCATTAACAGCTTGAATAATATCACCTTCTTGTAAACCTGCTGCTTGTGCTGGGCTGTTTTCTAGAACTTCACGAACTTCTACACCATTTGGAATCTCAATTTGTTCGTCAGCTGGATCATCAGATGTTTCGTAAGAAGGATGAAGATCACTTACTCCTAAAAAACCTTGATGTATACAAATTTGGTCTAATTGAAGTCTATTACGTTCTACAGTATTAAGACTTATAGTAAATTGCTTTTCATCACGTTGAACTCTTAAACTAATAGTTGAACCAGGATCAATTGTACTTAATTTATTTAATACATCTCCAGGAGCAAAAATTTCTTGGTCATTAACTGACATAATGCGGTCGCCACTGTGTAGACCAGCTTGTTCAGCAGGGCTAGCTTCAACTATTCTATCAATAAGCGCACCAGATTCTTGTTCTCCATCATATATTAAGTAAACACCCATATAAGAACGCTCATGATTTTGGGTAATAACAGTTCCAAAATTTGGAGCATTAAGAACTTGGCTAGCAGGCTCATTATTAAAGAAAGCTGTTGTAGCGCTTCCTATAGAGATAGCTAATAAAAATCCCATAATTGGCAATACATGACGTCGCCAACTAGCAGTAGGAGCTTCTGAGGCATATGTTGAGCGAGCTAGAACGGGCACTCGCGGGGTAGAAGGAAAACTTATATCTTGAGTAGAAAGTTGAAAACCGGCTAAACGAAAACCGCAAGCACGGCAAAACATTTCTCCATCACACACATAAGCACGACAATTTGGACATCCAGACATCTTTTTGGCCTCCTTTAATTGACTATTGTGTTGATTGACGGTTTTATCTAAACAATTATAGCTATAGATTGCCCAATGTGCTAATAATAATTTCGGCCATCGCCATTCGTTCAGCAGATTTTTTTTCATCTCCTAATATATCTCGACAATAAGCATAGTTTATTGCTGCTAAACGTAAATTTACACGATCAATATCTATTGTATCTTCCAAACCTAACTCTAAATTTTCTTCCTCAGCAAAATTTAGTGGGCAAACATCCAGAAGTGTATCTTGAGTTTCTTCATCCTTAAAACTTATTGGAAATCCATGTGTGCGGCAAATTACGGGACGAACTTCATAAATACTACAACCTAAACCATCTAACATTGCACAAGCATCTGTTTCAGCTCTCATTTCTAAAATTGCTTGAGCTGCTTGTTTTAAGTTGTTTTGCTTTTCTATGGAAAGTTCTTTTATGGCTTGAGTAATAAAATTAGCTTCAACTTTAGAAAGTGTGAGTTGTTGCTGACAACATCCGGTGCAACCTAAATGACAAGTAATTTGCTTAGAAAAACGCTTATGCAAATTTTCTGTAAGCACATCTATATCATTAAGTAGCTTCTTATAGTGAACAAAATTTTCTGACATAAACTAACAAACTTCTCTTAGTATAACTACATAACCAGAAATTTCTTTTTTGTCATTAAAAATAGGATCTGCTGTAGCTTGGACTACAATTTCTGCTTCTCCTATAATTAGGTTTTCTACTATACGATGTTGTCCTTCAAATAAACGCTTTGTTAATTCAATTCTTTCTGCATTTAAGAAAAGATTATTACAGTATTGACCTAGTAAAACATCAAATTTTTGTTTTAGCAATTTTGCACCAGCATTGTTTACACGGCGTAAGCGATTTTTTTGGTCAAAAATAAAAATCCCATCAGAAATTGAGTCAAATGCTGTTTCCCACTCAGATTTTCCACGTGCAACTAAATCAAATAAATGAGCTTGTTGAACAATAGCTGCTGCTTTATCAGCAATTGAACTTAAGATAAAAATATCTCGCTCAGAAAAACCATCTAGCTTAGAGCTTTCAATATTTAATACTCCAATAATTTCTTCCCCAACTCTTAGAGGAAAAATTAGTTGAGATTGTATACTAGGAATTTCAGCTATATATCTTTCATCTTTTGTTACATCTGGTAAATAAGTTGTTTTTCCTGTTCGAGCTACATAACTAATAATTCCATCGCCTTCAATTGTTAAACGACGGAATTTAATCTTTTCTGGAAACCCTGAACTAGCTTTAATAAAGAGTTCCCAACTATTTTTATCTATTAATTCAATAGCACAAGCTTGATAGCCAAAGTCTTTACATAAAGTATTTACTATACGATTTAAGACGTAAGAAACGTCATTTATAGAAGATAACGCACTACCAGATTCTAGCAATGTAGCAGTTTCACGAGCAGTTTTTTGCCAGTCTTGTTTAAGGCGTAAGATTTCTTGGCTAAGTTCATAGTGTTCTAAGGCACGAATAAGAGTTAGACGTAACTCTGCTATTTTGTATGGTTTAACTATATGGCCAAAAATTAAATCATCATTAATAGCATCCTGTATTTCTTCTGTATCTACTACACCAGTAAGGAGAAAACGAATTGTGTTTGGAGAACGTTTTTGAACTTCTTTAAGGAAGTCTAAACCAGACATAGAAGGCATTTTTTGGTCAGAAATTATCAAAGAAATTTCTTGCTCTGAAAGTAGAGCTAAAGCCTTATCTGTTGTTTCTGCTGTTAGTACAGTTGCATTTTTACGAAAGACCCGTTGAGCTAGGCGCAGGTTTTCTAAATCATCATCTACAAAAAGAATTTTATGCTGATGTTTCAGCATTGGCTTTAGTCCCCATTTTTAAGTATTTAAGAGAAATTTTTGCAAAGAGATTTTACTTATATTTGCTATAAGTTGCTAGTGGGAATTTAGCTGTTTGGTTACTCTTTAGCGAAAAAATAACAAATTTTACTGAGACTTAGCACAGCGAAATCCTGTTCCTTCATAACGTTGTTGACGTTCACCAGGAAAGCGAAATGCTGCTGTGCGAAGAATTTTAGGCGGTGAATTATAGCCACCACCACGAATTACTCGATATTTATCATCACCATATCGAGGATCGCCAATACTTCCAGGGTAAGATATGTAATTGCTAGAAGTCCATTCCCAAACATTGCCTACCATATCTTGTATACCATAAGTGCTTGCTCCAGAAGGAAAACTACCAATAGGAGCTGTGTAATCATAACTATCATCTTTATCTGCTAAATTAGCATATTTGGGATTATAGTCTTTTCCCCAAGGCCAATTGCGAGCTTCTATGCCACGAGCAGCTTTTTCCCATTCTTCTTCTGTAGGAAGCCTTTTTCCTACCCAAGCTGCATAAGCTGTTGCATCTTCCCAAGTTACATTTAAAACAGGATAGTTAGGCTTATTTAGAAAATAAGTTGGATCCCAGCTAGGATTAGGTGGATAGTCTCGCTTTGTAGCATCACAAAATACCTTATATTCTGCATTGGTTACTTCATAAACATCTATGTAAAATCCAGGTACAGATACTTTGTGTTGTGGCCTAAAGTTATCGTTTTTGTTGTCTGAATCTATTCCAAGTGGAAAATCTCCAGCAGGAATTAACACCATTTCTTTTTGTGGAAGAGCAGGTTTAATAGTTGTGGCTGTTGCAGGATTATTGTTGTTAGCTGCTACTAAAGTAGTATCAGGTTGTTTTTCAGGCTGCTTTTCAGGCTGAGTGATAGGTTGCTTCTCAGGTTGCTTCTCAGGCTGAGAAATAGGTTGTTTTTCAGGTTGCTTCTCAGGCTGTTTTTCAGGTTGAGAAATAGGTTGTTTTTCAGGTTGTTTGTTAGAAGCAATTTCTTCTGGTGGATTAGTTTTTTTGCCAGAATCAGCATTGGCTTCTTTTAGAGACACATTTAGCTCTTGATCTTGAGAAAGTTCTAAGTTTTGTAATTCTTCTCCAACTCCACGTTTATAAATTCTTAAGGTATAAGAAACAGTTGGGTCTAAATCAGGAATGACTAATTTCCCATTACGAGAAGCAGTAGTGCCTCTGTAAACATCATTAAGATAGATTTCGCATTCTATAGGTTCAGAAGTTATAGTAAGTGTAACACGGCGTTTTGCCTTTTCTGTTGGCTCTGTAGGTTTACGTACTGGAGGAGCTTTTTTAACTGGAGGAGGAGGAGCTTTTTCAACAGGAGGTTTTTTCTTTGGGGCAGGCTCGCTAAATATACCAATATCTTGTGCTAAAGCTTGCTGTGAGAAAAATACACATACAAAAAATACAAAAATTAGAGGATATGATTTTGATGAAAACATAACTAATTTACAGACTTACTACAACGAAAGCCTAAAATGTCACCTTTAAAAGTTGGTGGTACAAAGTTACGAGTATAGCTGGTTAAAGCTTTTTGATCAGATTTAAAACTGCCTCCTCTGATAACAGCGGTACCTTCTAGTTTTGGATCAGCTTCTTCTTTGCTTCCAGGGTAAAGAGAGAATTTATCAGAAGTCCATTCCCAAACATTTCCGGCCATATCTAAAACACCAAAAGGACTAGCTCCTTTTGGTAGACTTCCAACAGTACGAGGAGATTTTTCTTCAGATTCTTTTGAAATAGAAACTCCAGCTTGCCAAGTTTTACCCCAAGGATAAATTCTGCCATCTGAACCACGAGCAGCATATTCCCATTCTTTTTCTGTAGGTAAACGTTTACCAGCCCATTTTGCATAGGCTTGTGCATCTTCTAAAGAAACACTAGTAACTGGAAAGAGATCTTCTCCTGGAGGAAATTGCCCATTTTTCCAACTTGGAGGTGCTGGATGTTTTGTTGCATCTACAAATTTTTTATAGTCTTGGTTACTTACTTCTGTTTTATCTATATAAAAGTCTTCTACTTTGACTTCATGTTCTGGGCTTATGTATTTGTTCTTTTCATCTGCTTCTGAAGAGGCATAACCCATTTTAAAGGAACCACCTTTTATTAGTATCATACCTTCTGGTACTTTACTAGTTACAGGTGTAGGAGAACTATTTACAACAGGTGCTTTGCTATCGCTAAAAAATGCAAAATAGGAAATTGTCACTGCTAACATAACTGCCATTGCACCAACAACATAAGCTGGCCTGAACCCTTTCTTTGGTTCATCATAGTCACTATAGGGTCGTATATTAATACTAGATGCACTAGCTAAGGAAATAGGGGGAGGCCCAGTTACTGCTGGAGCATTACTAGGAGAAGTATTAGCAATAAAGCTAGGTGTATCTGGAAATCTAATATTACTACCAGTTGTAGGAGGTACAAGTCTTCCTGTAGCCGATCTTGCTTTATTGTTAGTTGGTTCATTAGCAGAAGCATTTTCTGGAGATAAAGACCCAGTGGTAGCAAATTTATTAACAGAAGGTAGTAAGCCAGATTTCATTTGAGGATTAGTTTTATAAGCTTCTGATTGAGCAGCAGCAGCCGCCAATATTTCAGAAGGTGTTACTACTGGCATACTTGGATTGCTAGTAGTTGGAAGAGTGTAAGCTGTACTAGCCCCTGGTAGAGGAGGCAAAGAAACTCCTGATTCTAAAGAAGCTTTTTCTAGCTCTTGAGCCAACTCTATAGCTGTTTGGGGACGAGTTTGAGGAGTTTTTTCTAAGCAACGCATTACTATTTCTGCAATTGGATCAGGTAGATCTGGCCGCTTTTCTTTTACATGAACAGGCTTTTCTGTTGTATGCATCATTGCTACAGCAATTGGAGTGGGAGCTTTGAAAGGTACATCTGCTGTAAACATCTCATACAAAACTATACCTAAACTATAGATATCTGAACGTATGTCAATTTCAGAGTTTTGGCATTGTTCTGGAGAAAGGTAATGAGGAGATCCAATAATTACACCTTGACGAGTTAGACGACCACCTTGTTCATTAGTTGGTCCATCTTTAAGTTTAGCAATTCCAAAATCTAATACTTTAACTAACTCACCTTGCACATTATTGTTTTTTTCAAGAACAATGTTATCTGGTTTGATATCACGATGGATGATTCCATTTCTATGAGCAGCATCTAAGGCTAAACAGACTTGGCGAGCTATAGTTATAGAACGTTCTATATCTAAATGACCTTCTTCTTCAATAACATCACGTAAGGATTTGCCTATAAAAAGCTCCATAACAATATAGACAATTTCATCCTCAGTGCGTCCAAAATCGGTAACTCCAACAGCATTAGGGTGTTTGATGCGGGCTGCTGCTGTAGCTTCACGTTGGAAACGTGCTACAGCATGACGATCTGCTACTAGAGAGGAATGAAGGATTTTTATTGCTAACTCATTGTTTATTAGCACATGTTTAGCTTTGTAAACTGTACCCATACCGCCTTCACCTAGTTTTTCCTCTAAGCGGTATTTGCCATCAATTACACGACCAATTAAAGGATCTTCCACTTCCCCATCTAGCATGTCGCCATCAAATGGGCAGAAGACCATATGATCAGGAAATTTACGGCTGCAACTAACACATTCCTTCATGTAAGAAGTTTACCTTAAGGTTATAATCTAAGACGATCAAATATCTTAAAAATATATTGGATTAGGATCTTTATAATTGGTTTAGCCAACACCAAATTATAAAACAAAAATTAGTTAGAGTAATTATATAAAACAGTACTAAACATCAAGCATATACTAAGGATCTGTCAATTGTCAATTTTATAGAAAGCTTTAGATAAAAAACCTTAAATCTTAGCTTTATGACTTTCTGATCGCTTATCTTACTTGACCAATAGTTTATGTTTCTATTAGTCTATTGTGTTTTTCAGAAAAGTAAAATTTTCTGCTTAAACATTGCCTAAATATTTATTTTATTATATACGTAAAAACCACTAAGTTATAGTAGCAGACAATAGTCTTTAACACCTCTTGAGTTAAGGGAAAACTGCTTCAAACAGCAACCAAGGAGATATAGTTTAATGAGAGCAAATTTAATTCGCCGCGGAATGATTATCCTTTATAATGGCGCTCCTCATCGTGTTATGGACGCACGTCATCATACTCCAGGCAATTTACGTGCGATGATGCAAACTAAATTGCGCAACGTTATTACAGGTGTTTCATTGGAAACTCGTTTTAGTGCTACAGAAGATGTTGAACGTGCTACTTTAGAACAACATATGTTTAAGTATCTTTATAGCGATGGGTCCAGCCATTGTTTTATGAATGAAGAAACTTATGAACAAATAGAATTAGATGATGAAGCTTTAGGTGATGGGGTATATTACTTAATCCCAGACCTGGCTATTCAAATAGAATTTTATGATGGCAAACCTATTGGTATTGAACTTCCTAGCTCTGTAGAACTAAAAGTTGTAGAAACAGAACCAGAACTTAAAGGCGCTACTATTAGTAACTCTAATAAACCTGCTAAACTTGAAACCGGTTTAGTTGTGCAAGTTCCTCCTTTTGTTAAGGAAGGTGATCTTGTTAGAGTTGATACTACAGAAAACAAATATATGGAACGTGTTACCAAATAAACTATATGCTATTAATAGCTAGTACTAATTAAGTATGTATCTTTTCTACAGCATAGCCCTTTTCTTAGTCTTAGTACTAGCTACTCCCTACCTGCTTTATCAAGCTATTGTTTATAAAAAATATTTAGCTAACTTTTCCCAAAGATTAGGATTAAAACCTCTAGATTTTGCTAGTATAAAAGAGCCTAAAATATTAATTCATTGTGTTTCTGTAGGAGAGTTTTTAGCCGCAGAGCCTTTAATAGAAGCACTTCGCAAGAATTTACCAAATTACAAAATAGTTATTTCTACCACAACACTAACAGGACAAAAACTAGCCTTAGAACGTGCTAGCAAATTTGCTTTAGTTTGTTACTTTCCTCTAGATTTTCGGTTTTCTGTAAAAAAATTTTTAGCTCAAATTAACCCCAAAGCCATTGTAATAATGGAAACAGAAATTTGGCCAAACTTTTTTCGGTTTGCTAAAAATCAAAACATTCCTATTTTTATTGCTAATGGTCGTATTTCAGATCGCTCTTTTAGGCGCTACAAATTATTTAAAACTCCACTAACAAAAGTTTTAAGTCTAGTTACAAAATTTATGATGCAATCTGCTCAAGATGCTGAAAGAATTTTAGCTTTAGGGGCTCCAAAAGACAGTGTTGTTGTTTGTGGAAATATTAAATATGATTTTGGGACTGCTGAGCAAACTGCTCGCTTGGATAAGCTAGCCCTAGAGTTATCAGAAAAACTCTATCTTAAACAATCTACTCCACTATTAGTTGCTGGGAGCACAACACCTGGTGAAGAGGAAATCATAGTAACTGCTTATAAAAACTTAATTGCAAATAATAACTTGTCTAAACTCAGGCTTTTAATTGCTCCTCGTCGCCCTGAGCGCTTTGATGAAGTAGCAACTCTATTGGCTAATAATAAAATTGAGTTTATTCGTCGTTCAAAACTCTTGTCTGATAATGCAAATAGTTTGGGTGAATTATTAAATAAGCAAGTAATTTTACTTGATAGTATTGGGGAGCTAGCTGCAATCTATCGTTATGCAGATGTAGTTTTTGTTGGTGGAAGTCTTGTTCCTTATGGTGGACATAATATTTTAGAACCAGCACTTTATAGCAAAGCCATTATTACTGGGCCTTATATGAACAATTTTCATAAAATTATTGCTGATTTTCTTTCTGCTCAAGCTGTAGTACAGTTACCAGTATTAGAAAAAGAAGCATTAGTTTTAGAGTTATCAAACAAACTTGCTGATTTGTTTCACAATGAAACTAAGCGCCAAGAATTAGGCTTGCAAGCATATAAAGTGATAGAAGCAAATCGTGGTGCTTTAGCAAAACATATTGATCTGATTGTTAGAGGCATTAAATAGTTTTAAGGAGACTAAATTAAGGTGAGTCGTAGAACCTTTATAATTTTACTTTTTTTGCTAAACATTATTTCTTTTTCTTGTCAAACACAAAACCAAACACAAAACCAAACACAAACAAATACAGAAGTTTCTAACTATCAAACAATAACAGATGAAATCGGGCGAAAAGTAAAAGTTGTAAAGACTCCTCAAAGAATAATTTCTCTAGCACCTAGCATTACAGAAATTTTATTTTCTTTAGGGTTAGGGTCAAAAGTTGTAGGTGTAACTAGTTATTGTAATTATCCAAAAGAAGCGGCAAATATTGCAAAAGTTAGTGATACCTTACACCCAAACTTAGAGATGATAATCTCATTAAAGCCAGATCTAGTTTTAGTTAGTACCGCTAGTCAATTAGAGCAATTTACTGCAAAACTCTCAGAAGTAGGCATTCCAGTTTTTGTAATTAAATCTCAATCTGTTATAGGCGTTATAAATTCAATAGAGCTAGTTGGACAAGTTACTAATAGTGTAGAACAGGCTACAAAATTAACAGATTCACTTAAGGCTCGATTAGAAAAGGTTATACAAGAAAATAATAGTAAATCGCGCCCTAAAATATTTTTTATTGTTGGGACTGAACCCCTTATTACAGCAGGGAGAAATGCTTTTATAACAGATTTGATAAACCTAGCTGGAGGTACTTCAATATCTGCTGATGTTGAAACAGAATGGCCTGCCTATAGCATTGAAACAGTAATTGCTCGTAGCCCAGATATTATTTTGTCTCCTGGCTCACATGTTGATGGAGAATCTTCTAACACAGCTTTACCAAAAGGTTTAGCTGCTACTCCAGCAGTAAAAAAACAACAAACTTACCAAATTGATGGGGATTTAATCTTGCGTCCTGGCCCAAGAATTATTGATGGACTAGAACAAATGTCTAAGATCTTTCATCCTGAAAAATAAAAATAGTTCTATAAATATTAAGATTTAACTAGCAAAAATTTCTAGTAAAAAGCCTCCAGTTTCAGGCCAACTAGCTATGGCTGCTGGAGGTATATATAAATTCCCATTTTCATTTCTAACTAATTCAACTGTTTGACCAGTCCAATGATCTAAGCATCGTATTTGACTACTAGGGGAAAGCTTCAAATGCATTAAAGGTATTGTTAATGCAGGGCTTCCACTGCTACCGGGTGCTTTTGTGATATCTGCTCCTACTAAGATTGTACGACCTTCATGACGTCGTCTTACTAAAATTACTTCAGCTTGTGCGCCTAGGGTAATCATTTCACCAACTCTAAATATTGGATCTTTAACACAATAAAGCAGTTGTTGATAGAATTTTTCTAGTTGTAAGTCTGGAGTTTCTTGTGTAAGAGGCTTAATTCTTTGGACAGGGAGTTTTTCTTTAAAGCCTTGCATTTGACCTTGATGGACAAAAGGCACGCCTAAAATTCCATAACTTAAAATAGCAGCAGGACGTTGACGATTGCCAAAACGCTGTGCTGCACGTTCTTCATCATGATTTTCTAAAAAGTGTACAGAACGAGATAAGTAATAATTAGGTGTAGATACTAGATAGTTTACTAGTCCTTGCAAATTAGAATGCTCAATTAAATCATATAGTTTTTTGTCATAAGTTAAATCAAAGCCAAGCTCTTGTAAATAAGGCTCTTTATCCCAATAAACTTCTGCCATAAAGATAAAATGTTTATTTACTCCTTTTACAGCAGTAATTGCTTCTGACCAAAATTCATTGGGCATATAGTGGTTAAATGTATCCCAATCAACTCTAGGAAACCATTGATTTTTAATTTGTTCCTTAAGTACAAGCATTGCCATATCACAACGAAGCCCATCTACTAAAGTTGCTAATCGTTTTAGCTCATTAATTTGATAGGCTCTTAATTCTGGGTGTGTATAGTCAAGTTGGGCTGTATCAGGCCAGCCTGCAAAATAAGGATCTCTACCATATGCCAAACGTTTTCCACTAGGGTGAGTAAAATAATCTCGATCTAATTCGTCTCGTAAATCTTTATTACTATGAATAAAAAACTCTGGATGCTCATCAATTAGTGGGCTATCTGGAGCCATATGATTAGGAACAAAATCTGCCATTACTTTCAGCCCAAGCTTATGAGCACGGTTAACTAAATTGGAAAGTGCTTCTTCTCCACCTAAGTCAGGGTTTACTTTGTAGTCTAGAAGCGCATAAGGTGAGGCTTCAAAATCAGGAGTTATCTTTTGAAAAATTTCTTTTGCTTTAGGGCTAGTACGCCAAATTCCCATTAACCAAAGCCAATCAAAGCCTAAATCTACCAATTTCTGTAATTCTTCATCACTAATTTCATTGAATTTCTTACCATAAACACGAGCATTTAATTCGTAAATTATCATATGTCTCCTGGGGTATCGCTCGCCTGTGGCTGGCTAAAACCCCAGGCTAATATGGGTTTGAGCAATAGAATTTATAGATTTGTTTTTACATTCTTCATTTCTACTAGGTTAATATTTACAGTTCCAAAAGAACTTTTAATTTGGGCACGTAGCGGTAAATGTCGGCTATCATCTGTTACCCATATATGTAATGTACCTTTGCGCCTAATATATTTGCCGTCAAATATTTTCATTTCTAGTTTTAGAGTTGAAAATTTACCAAAATCTGATTCTAATTTTTCAGTTCCTTCAACTTCAACCTCAATTTCATAAATTTCAGCATCATCACTTAAAGGGAAAGAGAATTTTTTCCCTATACTAAGGCTTTGTGCTCTCATTACATACCAACCACTAATTATGTCTGTAAACCAATTTGGAGTAACTTTTTCTTTGCTACGAACAACTTGATTAGTATTTAAATCTGTATCTATCCATTTTACTTTTTGTTTGGTTTGATCAAAGTCTGAAACCATTTCACGACGGCGTTTGCCTTCTTCAATTCTTTTAACATGTTTTGTGATTTTAAAATCATTTTTGTTTACATAAGAAGTAAAAGTATCATTTACATTAATTCTAAATATTGAAGTAAGAATACCTTTGGATTTAGCTTCAATAAGAAATTTCCAGTTTCCAGTAGAATTGATGGGAGTTTCTAGTTTAGGAGTTTCTAGTTTAGGGGTTGTATTTTCTAAACTTGCTGGAGAAGAATTTTCTGGCTTTACATCACCACTGTTGTTAATCTTAAGAGTTTCTTCTTTAGTAAAGTCTTTAGGTATAGCATTTTCTTCAGTAACAGTAAATTTAAGCTGACCAATAGTTCCATAGATTGGAAAGCGAGAAAGTTTTAATTCATAAGTAAGTTCTTCATTTGGTTGAAAAGGTGTAAAAGATTTTATTTGATTATGTATTTCTGTAAATTTATCTTCTTTAGCCGGAGGACTTTTTTCTAAAGCTTGAGGGTTATTTTGTGCTGTAACAATTACAAAGCTCAAGAAAATCGCTAGTAGGATTGATAGTGATCTCATAACTTTTACCTATTTATAAAATATTGGTAGCCAGATTTTAGCTACTAATACTCCTATAGCCGCTACAGCCCCAAGAAAAGCACGATACTCTCTATATCTTAAATAAAGGCTTAGATCAAAAGATCTATTAATGCCTTCTTTCCAAGGGCTAAATCTCGGCCAAAAGAGAGGAACATTTGCTGCGTAATTAGGATAGTCTTTAGGGAAAATTTGTTGCATATGTTCTGCTTCAGATTTCATTACTGAAGAATAGACCAACAAATAAAATACTACAAAAACCACTACTATTTCCCATCGTGCTGTTGCTAGTGCAAAACCAGTGCCCAAAAAGAAACTACCAAAGTAAAGAGGATTACGTGTATAAGCGTAAGGGCCACTAATAGCTAATTGTTCGTTTTTTCTTAAATGACCAGAAGCCCAAGCACGCCAAGCTAGGCCAAATAAGGCTAAAAATGCTCCACTAAGCAAGCTCCAAATTTTTGGAGTTGCTAACACTAAAGAAAGTATCCCTAGTAAAAAGCCTAGTGGGACACGAATACGGCGGAAGATTTCTTGGGCTTTCTTATTTGACATAATTTTGTTTGTTGCAAGCGATTTTCTATTGCTTGTTTTACCATTTCTACAGAAATATCCATACACTCATTATTAGTAGGGCATCGTCTTCTATGACAATTAGTACGACATTCTAACTCTAAACCTACTGTAACATCTAATGGATCAAAAGGACCATTGCGATGAGGCTTAGTTGGGCCATAAATGCCCACTATTGGAGTATTACAAGCGGCAGCTAAATGCAGTGGGCCAGTATCGCCTCCTATAAAAAGTTTTGCACGTCGGGCTAAGGCTACAAATTGTTTTAATGTTGTATTTACCAAAAATGTGTGTCCTAAACTGCTAGCATTAACTACAGATTGAGCCAAAGCTTCTTCTCCTGGCCCAAAAGTTACTAAACTTGTTAATTGATAATTTTCCCAAAGCCAATCAGAAATTTTTCCAAAACGATCTGCTGACCAAATTTTAGTTGTCCATCCTCCTCCAGGATTTACAATAGCAATTTCATTGGTGTTATATTGACCAAGTAAAGTATCTATATAATCTTCATCAGTTTTTGGTACTGAGATTGGAAATTGATATGGTTTTTGCGGGGTTACACCAAAATTAGCAACTAGTTGCAAATTTTTTTCAATTATATGAAGTTGATCATCAACATCTATTTGTTCAGTCAGTAAAAACCGGCTAGCTTTTTCTCGTAACCCATTATTAGAAAAGCCAATGCGTTTTTTGCTAGAGGAAAGCAAAGCAATTACAGCAGATTTCAATAGTCCTTGGAAGTCAAAAGAAATATCTATAGTTGTGGAATTTAGGTTTTTGATTTTTTGGGTAACTTCTTGCCATACTGAAGCTTGCCAGAATTTCTTTCGCCAAGCTCTAGTATCAACAATAATTAATTCATCGATGGTAGGATTACCAGCCAAAATGCTAGCTGCACCTCGCTCTACTACCCAAGTAATACGGCTATTGGGGTGTGCCTGACGCAAAGCTGCAACAGCAGGAAGAGTATGAACTACATCACCTATAGAACTTAACTTTACGATTAGAAAATGCACATTAAAAATCTAGTCCTTAAAAAATGTAACCAAATAGTTTAACACTGAAAATGGTTAATTGTTCAATGTTTTCTACAGATGATTTGATTGAGGAATAAATGAGTTAGTTTAAACCCTGGAAAGACTAGTCTGGGATATGCTTCTAGTTTTTAGAGATGCAAGATCCCAGACTGTAATAGCTAGAAGCTAGCAATAGCAGTATCTTCGTTATCAAAAGTATCAAAGACGGTTAGTAATTTGGTGATTGCTAATAGCTCTGTCATTTTCTTTGTTAAATTAAGTAATTTAAGTTTAGCTCCACGGTTTTGGGCTGAAGTGTAACACCCAACAAGTGTTCCTACACCAGAGCTATCCATATAATTTAATTCTGCTAAATTAAGCAAAATATTTTTGCTGCCAGCTTCAATAGCTTTGTTAACATGTTCTCGTAAGGAAATATTACTCTCGCCTAAAGTAATGCGCCCAGAAACATCAATAATAGTTACTCCTGATACTTCGCGAGTGTTGAAAGTAACGGCCATTTAAGTGTCCTCCTAGGGGATATGTTTTCGAGGAGTTTATCAAAAATTACTAATAAAATGGAATGATTTTATACCTTATCTATCAAGATTTGATATTTTAATAAGAAAAATAGTAACTTAAATGAGGTATAATCATTGAGAAATTTTAGCAATAATCTCTAACAAACCTTTAAAAATTGTTTTAAGTTTTGTTAGGTAAACAAGATCAAATAGAACAAGTGTAATATAGCTATAAACTAAAATGCTTTTTACATATATCATTGATAATGGTTGGATAGTCAGCTAAGGAAAAAGAAATATTTATTTTTGGGGCAATACATTCAAAAATACTAGTCTTTAGCATAAAAACATAGTGTTTTAATTGCTTTAAATCTTTTAATTCTAGAATAAAGTCTTGTTCTCTTAATTGACTCAACCATAAAGAGTTTATAACTTCTCCAATACCTAAACACTCATCTAATCCTTTAGCATATAAAGGGTGATTTTCTAAGGTATGTTGGTTAAAAAGCAAAGATTTGTTAGCTAGATATTGTTGAAACTCTATGGTAACTATGCCTAAATCATCATATTCTTTACTGAAAGAAGGTGTTAGGGAAATAGCTCTAAAGCTTAGGAACAAAGACTGTTGTGATTGTAGAACAAATTCTTTACTGTTTGACAAATTAGGTACACAACCTATATCATAGTTAATTACATACTCTTCGCATTTAGCTAAAGCTAGCTCTTGTTTAGCTAAAGCATATTCATTGCGAGTAGTTAAGTAATCTTGCCAATCTTTGGGTGATTGGCTATTAGTTAGTTTGAGGCTAACTTGAGAAAGTTTTTCTTTGGCTTGGAAGAATTTTGCAGCTATTTCTGTGATATCCATAATAGAAAATAAGGGATCTACTTTAATTTTCGTAGAGTCGGAAAAATTTTTATAAAAATTTCATAAATTTCTAGGAGATAATCAAAATTTTTAATAAAATCAAATTATATTTCCAAATAAAAAAACTTACCCAAAATAAAAGGTAAGCAACAAAGTGTTACCACCTAGCAAGTGTATACACTTAATAGTTGAGTAAAACATTATCTTGCAATGTATTAGGAGCAAACTATGGACGATTTAGAGAAGAGCAAATACAAAGGTATTAGCCGTATAGATCAAGAAACTAATCATACTCATGGTTGGTATGTTCGAGTCTGGTTTAATGGCAAAATGTACTCCAAATTTTTTAGTGATGAAAAAAATGGAGGATCAGAAAAAGCCTTAAACAAAGCGGTACGCCATCGAAACCGTTTAGAAAAGGAAGTTGGTAAACCTAGAACTGATAGAAAAGTTGTTACCTATAGTCCTAAGAATAAAACGGGTGTGGTAGGTGTAGTGAGAAAAGTTAAAGAGGGCAGGGAAGTTTATGAAGTAAATTGGAATCCCACTCCTGGTGTGATTAAACGTACTTCGGTTTCTATTGAACGTTATGGGGAAGAAAAAGCTTTTCTAAAAGCGTATAAGATTAGAAAACGAAAAGAAAAAGAAATTTATGGCAAAGCTATTGAAATTAAATCTAGTGAAAAAGAAGCCACTAGTTAGTTTATTAGCAAATTAATTTACTAGCTATAGTTAAACCTAGCCATTGGCTAGGTTTATTGTTTTAAACTTGTTCTGGGTTTTGATATTTAAGCAAGTTGCGGTCTATTTCAAAACGATGTCTAAGCAAAGAATCTTCTCCTGCACCCACTAAAGCAAGTGTAAGAGAAGCAGAAAAAGGAGACGCAATTTCTTGAACTTTAGGATAGATTAATACCCCATATTGGCTGGCTAAATCTTCATCTTCATTAAAGCGCTTTTGTAATATATCAATAGTTGCTTCATTAAAAATCCTTCGCAAAAACCAGTTTGCCCAAGAATTTCCAATAAAAGGATTAGTTTGATGTGCTAGGATATTAGCTGAGTGTTTAGGTGTAATTACTACTCTAGTAGGTAAGTTAGAAAAATAAAATCCATCAAAAAGATCCTCTCCACTAACTTGATAACTAGCAAAAAATGCACAACTAGCTGTCATTGCATCAATAACAGAAATATCAGGAGTAGTTTTTGAAGAAAGTACTATAGATTCTGCCTTGGCAACCGCTTCTTGCATTGCATCTTGTATTTTAAGTTTGCGTAAAAATGAAGCTAGCTCTGTAGTTAGTGAAAATAAAGTGCGAAAAGTAAAATTTTGTAATAGTCTACCTAATCTTCTTAACACATCAATAATTCCGCCAGAAACATTTAAATAGCTACAAGCAATTGAAAGATCTGTAGACAATTCACTAAAACGTAAATCTCGCTTTTTAGGTAAACGTCCAGCGGTATTATTAATTAGTAAATAATCCGGGAAAATTTCTCTCAACCTAGTAGGAATTTGGAAAGCGTCAAAGAAATTAACATTATGAACTTGTGGCAATGTAGCATACATTTGTATAGGTGTAATACCAGTGGCAAGTAAGCCAGTGATCAACCCTCCACCGCTAACTCCAGCTAATCGCCTAAGTTTAACTCCAGAATCTAGACAGTATTTTATTGCTGGTAGAGATGAGACTTTCCACATCCCTCCGCCACTTTCAACCAAGTCTAGGAAACAATCTGATTTAGATTTAGATTTAGATTTTTTGTTAGATTTATTATTAGTCATAAAAATTAATATGCCATTTTTTTTATTTTATTACTAGTTAGTAAATACCTGATTTTGAACTATTTAGAGAATTATTCTAAAAGGACGATTAGAAGTTAATCGGTTAATTTGTTGATAAATCGGTGTTAATCGTGGATCTAGATCTTGATCTTGTACTGAAAAAATTTCTTCCAGAAGCTTAAGATCTTCTTTATCAAATAGAATAGTTAACTCAATATTGCCATTTTGTTCTAATGTTGCAATTGCCCATTGTAAGCGTTGTGTAATAGCTCTTTGTTTAGTTATTGATAGACTTTTCAATACAGCTAAAGAAGATGCAGGAAGAAAATCTGTTAAGCCTGACATTTGTCTGTAATAAGAAAGCTGTTTTTTTTGTTGAATAAATATAAATGTAATAACAATACTTACACTTGTTAATATACAAATAGAACCTAAATCAGCTAGTTGATCATCTGTGGGAAAAGCCATAGCTAAATGTTTTGTCCAATTAGCAAGCCAACTAGAAAAATATAGTAAGGTAAATACAATTAGTGAAATAACTACTAAGAAAACAGATTTTAATTGCTTTAATTCTGCTTGTTTATACGACTGGCCTATTGGATATTGTTTTACTAGTTTTTGACCTAGTAATATTATTAGTATCATCCAAGAAATTAAAAACGCTTCTATTAACCAGTATGTAGTCATTATGTTTATGAATCTCAAGTAGGATTTAGTTAACTTCTACTTAGTATACAGAGATTGTTTACTCGTAATTTTCAAATTATAATTAGAAAAATTACTGTTCAATAATTAATAAAAGTACTCTATTAGCTAGGTGATATATAAAAAGGTAAAAATATGACAAAAGAAAAAGAAATTTTTCATGAGCATCTAAAGCGTACCAGACTAAAGCGAACGGACCAAAGAGATTTAATCTTAGATGTTTTTATAAATACAGAAGGGCATATGTCTGTAGAAGAACTATATGATTTAGTCAAAAAACAAGATCCTTCCGTTGGCTTTACTACGGTTTATCGCACTATGAAACTAATTACAGAAGCTGGTTTAGCTCATGAAGTACGTTTTACCGATGGCCGAGCGCGCTATGAGCATGAATATAACCACGAACATCATGATCACCTAATATGCAACGAGTGCAATGCAATTATTGAATTTTATAGCCAGGAAATAGAAAAACTACAAGAAGAAATTGCTCGTCAACATAAATTTAAAATTAAAGATCACAGCCATCGTGTTTTTGGGGTTTGTAATGATTGTCAAGAGAAGGCTAACAGTGTAGGCGTGGCAATGAGAAAAACTTACAACTAAGTATTTATTTTACAGGTTTTTCCTTTTGTTGTTGCATACGAACTTTATTACATTGTGGGCAGATCCACTTTCTTTTTTTGTGAAAACTCCTTTTTTGTTCTACCATTTTTACCCGACAATCTTGACAAGTCATACAATGCTGTTTGGAAGCTAGTTATTTAATAAGTTATAATGAACCAAATTTACATTGAGTAGTTAAAAATTACTTTATCTCATTGATAATAAACAATCAATAAGTATTCTGCAATAAGTAATATTAAGTTGATAATTAAATTTAGGGGTTTGTTTATGGTTGTTAGTCAACTAGAGGTAAAGCTTGAACCACTGACAATTAATGATTTAGAAGCTTGTTGGAAATTAGATCGCCAATGCTTTCCTAGTAGCGAAGCTTATGATAAAGACACAATAAAATACTTTCTTTGTGAGAAAAAAAGAGTTTGTTACAAAATTGTTGATCAAACAAATGCAATGATTGGGTTTATAATTGGGCTTGCAGATGATGATCAAACAGGACACATTATGACATTAGCTGTGTCTGCAGAATCTAGAAAAAAAGGCTATGGCCAGCGTCTAATCCAACGACTAGAAGAAGGATTTCGCCTTCAAGATGTTGCTATTGTCCATTTAGAAGTACGTGTTAGTAATAAACAAGCTCAACACCTTTATACTAAACAGGGTTATGTCATTGTAGAACGTTTGGAAAGTTATTATCCTGATAGTGAGGATGCATTTTTAATGATTAAATCTCTTTTAGATGTTAGTCCAGAAGTTTATGAGTAGTTTTAATAGAGGCTTATAGTGATTAGTAAAAAAACTTTTTTCTTAATTAATATTTTTTGGTTATGCATAGTGCTGACTTTAGCAGCTAAGCCTGAAACTCTAAGCCCTAAAGAGGCTAGAAAAGTTATTGCTAATATTCCTGGTTTTGAATTTGATCCTGATTTAGTCAGAATTCAATCTATTGATCCACCTAAGAATGTTGGAAGAGGTGGTGCTGTAGTAGAAACACTACTTACAGCTGCTTTTAGAATTGAGCATAAGGAAAAATGGCAGGTGGCTGAACTCCGTTTAGGTAACGGAGAATGGGAAGATATGGAGCTAATTACTAGTGCCGTAAAAAATGAAAAAATAAAACGTACAAAGGAAAGATTAGAAAAACTTTCTGTTGCTTTAGAAAACTACTACCAAAAACAAGGTTACTATCCTCAGGTTCGTGATATAGTTGGGTTGACAGATCAACTTTTCCCTGCTTATATCAATGCCTCAATTCGTACAGATCTTTGGTCAACTTATTTGCTATATAATTCTGATGGCAAATCTTATCAGTTACAGTCTTTAGGCCCAGACAAAAAACCTAATACTGGAGATGAGATTGAAATAAAATCCAAAAATTAATTATAACCCCCTCAAAACTTTACTTTAGGAGACGCTTTTAAGAAAGCATAATTAATCTTTATGCTTAGCGATTGTAATTTTGATGAAAAGACTAACTCAAACACGTGCAATGACACTGTTAGAAAAATTTAAAGATCGTAAGATTTTAGTAGTAGGTGATCTAATGTTAGATGAATTTCTATGGGGAAAAGCTCGTAGAATAGCTCCAGAAGCTCCTGTTCCTGTAGTGGAAATTGAACGAGAAACCTTACATATAGGTGGTGCTGGAAATGTTGCTGCTAATTTAGCTGCTTTAGGTGCTAAACCAATGGTAATTGGAGTTTGTGGCAATGATCTAAATGGTGAACGTTTGTCCAAAGAATTTGAAAAAGTGAATGTTAATACAGAGTCAATTGTTAAGGATTACTCTAGACCAACTACAGTAAAAACTCGAATAATTGCTCATTCTCAACATGTAGTTCGTGCAGATCGTGAGAAAAAAACACCTGTCAGTAGCGAAATAGAAAAGCAGCTAGTAGATAATTTTTTAAGCCTCTTACCAATAGTTGATGGAGTTGTAATTTCTGATTATGAAAAAGGTGTAATTACACTTGGACTGCTTGAAAAAACGCTTTCTGTTGCTGCTAAAAGAGATATTCCTGTTTGTATTGATCCTAAATTAAAAAACTTTGAACATTATCAACCTGCTACAGTAGTTACTCCTAATCAAAATGAAGCAGAATCAGCTGCAAGAATGGTGATTGAAAATGAAGAATCACTGTCTGAAATAGGTAGTCGCTTACGTGCTATGTTAGGTGGAGCAAGTGTTTTAATTACTCGTGGGGAAGGTGGAATGTCTTTATTTGAAAAAGGTCAGGAAGCCAAACATGTTCCAACAATTGCAAGAGAGGTTTATGATGTAACTGGAGCAGGAGATACAGTAATTGCTACACTAGCTTTAGGCTTAGCTAGTGGTGCAAGTATGTTAGAATCTGCTATTTTAGCCAACTATGCTGCTGGTGTTGTGGTAGGAAAAGTTGGTACTGCTACTGCCTCGCCAGAAGAAGTACTAAGCGAAATTGACCATTTTTTCCATCAACACAAATAAAATCTTTAGACCTGCGATCGTGTCCGTAGGTCTACCTAGTTTTTCACCGACTTTAGCTGCACTTTATCGATATAAACAACAATTTATAGAGTTTTATTTTGGTTGCCAACTATTTAAGGGTAATCTACATCTGTTTGTATTTTTTCTTAAGGCATTCCAAAATGGAAAATAAACAAGTAGAGCTAGAGATAGTTTATAAGATAGAATGGAACTGGTTAAAGCCTTCAATAAAAAAGCAGGTAACTAAGAAGAAAAATGCAGCTAAGAAAATAAAAAACTTTATGAATACAAAAGCTTATAAAGGCGAAATTCTTATTGTTGATGATGATCCGGTTAATTTAGATTTGCTCTTTCAAATGCTTAAAGCCCAAAACTATGTTGTACGTGTAGCAAATAGTGGGCGTATGGCTTTAGCTGCAATTAATTCATCTCAACCAGACCTTATTTTACTTGATATAAATATGCCAAATATGAATGGCTATGATTTATGCCAACGTATCAAGACAGATAGTAAAATTCAGGAAATTCCAGTAATTTTTATTAGTGCCAATAATGATGCTATAGACAAAGTCAAAGCCTTTTCAGTTGGTGGAATTGACTATATTACTAAGCCTTTTCAGATAGAAGAAGTGCTAGCAAGAATTGAGTCTCAGTTAAAAATAACAAAACTTTCTCATGAATTAGAAATACAGATGTTGCGTTATCAACTGGATCCACACTTTCTTTTTAATGCACTTAACTCAATTCGGACTCTGATTTCAGTTGATAGTAATACAGCAGAAGAAATGGTTATGCAATTAGCGGATTATTTACGCTACATACTTATAAATAGAAATAAATCTGAAGTCTCAATTTATGAGGAAATAGAAGCTGCGGAAAATTATTTAGCAATTGAAAAAATAAGATTTAAAGGTAAGTTAATTGTTAGGACAGATATTGATTCTAAAGCTGAACGTCTTTTAATTCCTTCTTCTATACTTCAACCTCTTTTAGAAAATGCTATCAAATATGGAATGAAATCAAACCCTAAACCCTTAGAAATTGTAATATCTGTAAAATTAGAGAATGATAAATTGTACTTAAAAGTTTCAAATACTGGTCAATGGGTAACACCTACAGAAAATGATTTTAGTAGCAACCGATTAGGCGTAGGTTTAGAAAATATCAAACAACGACTAAGACAAAAATATCCTGGCCGACATCAATTTACTATTTCTAGTGATGAAGAGAAAGTTACTATAGTAATTGAAATGCCTATTATTTCTTAAGGCTTAGAATATGAGTGATAAATATAGAGCTTTAATTGTTGATGATGAATGGTTAGCGAGAGAAGGCTTGCAACGGCAGTTGACAAAGTTTTCTGAGATAGTAGAGGTTGTTGGTCAAGCTGATTGTGTTAATAATGCAGTTAAATTAATTAACGAAAAAGAACCAGATGTTTTATTTCTAGATATTCAAATGCCTGACGAAAATGGGTTTGCTCTATTTGATAAAGTAGAGGTTAACTTTAAGGTTATTTTCGTAACAGCTTTTGATGATTTTGCAATTCGAGCTTTTGAAGTAAATGCACTTGATTACCTTCTAAAACCTATAAATACAAAACGCTTAGCTCAAGCTATTGAACGCTTGTCTGAACAAAGGATTAAGAAAACAACACTAAAAGATAAATTAAAATATGATGATTATTTATTTGCTAACTCTAAAGGCCGTGTTGGGTTTGTAAAAGTAAATTCTATTCTCTGCATACAAGCAGCAGGCGATTATAGCGAAATTTTTTTAGCAACAGATGAAAAGCGTATGGTATTGCGATCATTAAGGGAATGGGAAGAATATTTACCTGAAAATAGTTTCTTGCGCATTCATAGAAATACTATAATCAATTTAAACTATATTGAAAAAATGGAACCTTGGGCAAATAGCACTTTCCAAATATTTTTACGTAATATTAAAGACCCTTTTGTTACAAGTCGTAAATATGCCAAAGAGCTAAGAAAAAATTTTATTTAATACTAATTCATATCCTTAAGGTATTACCTGATGAAAAAATACCTCTCCCTCTTTTTATTTTTGTTATTAATACACATTGGGAATATATCCTATTGTTATGCTTTAGATCCTCAAGTATCAGAAAAACCTGTTAAAGATCTGATAGAGCTTGGAAAGCCTATTTTTAAAGGTTATACCGAGGATGATGGTTTGCCTTCAAACAACATATATTCGATGGCTTTTGATAAAAAAGGATATCTTTGGATAGGTCTTTTTGATGGAGCTGCTTTTTATGATGGATATAAATGGACAAGAGTTGATTTACCAAATAACAATTTTCAAGTTCGTAGAATTTTTGTTTCCTCTGACAATACTATATGGTTTTCAACTCTAGGTGGAGGGTTAGTTACTTTAAAGGATAAAAAATTTACTACCTATAATAAAAGCTTAGGTATATTACCTGGTGATAAAGTAAGGTGTGTAATTGAGAGTCTTGGTGCAAATGGTCAACCTATGTTTTGGATAGGAACTTCTCAAGGCTTGGTTAAATACGAAGATGGGAAATGGACAACTTTTAATACAAAAAATTCAGGGTTACACAATAATAGTATAAACTCACTAATAGAAACAGTTGAAAAAAATGGTCGTCGTACCCTTTGGATAGGAACTCAAGGTGGTTTGGCTAGGTATGAAGATGGCAAATGGACAACACCTCAAAATAAAGAATCTGACTTTCCTACTGCTTGGATATGGTCAATGTTAGAAAGTACTGATGCAAATGGACAACATACAATTTGGATGGCTTCTGATGGAGAAGGCTTAATCAAATATCAAGATGGGAAATGGATAACTTTTAATAAAGAAAATACGGGAGTTTCTATAAATAATATCTATTCTTTGGAAGAAAGCATTGATGCAAATGGACAACATACAATTTGGATAGCTTCTGATAGAGGCTTAATCAAATATCAGGATGAGAAATGGACAGCTTTTTATGGAAAAGATTTTAGTGCATTAAGTGGAACTGTAAATTTTTTACTTGATAGCAAAACATCAAATAACAAACATACGCTTTGGATAGGAACTTTGGGGAATGGGATTGCTAAGTATCAAGAAGATCAATGGCTGGCTTTTGATACTAAAAATTCTGGTTTACCTTCCAATACTGTTTGGAGCTTTTTGCAAAGTAAAACAAAAGATAACCAAGCTAAATTGTTTCTAGGAACAACAACTGGGTTGACTATTTATGAACAAGGCAAATGGACTGTTTGGACTCGTAAAGATCTAGGGGTAGATAGCGATAATGTATCAAGTATAGTAGAAAATACAGATATAAATGGTCATTATAGCCTCTGGGTTGCAACTCAAGGTGGTTTGGCTAGATATGAAGATGGCAAATGGACAGCTTTTAATACAAAAAATTCTGGCTTAGCTAATGATATGGTTGTTGCTTTGGCAAAGAGTGTTGGAGCAAATGGTCAGTTTGTGCTTTGGGCAGGAACTTTTGGAGGTGGATTAGCTAGATATGAAGATGGCAAATGGACAACTTTTAATACAAAAAATTCACCATTACCTAGTGATGTAGTCTATTATTTATTAGATACTATTGACTCAAATAGTCAACACACACTTTGGATAGCAACTTTAGGTGGTGGATTAGCTAGATATCGCAATGGTGAATGGACAATTTTTGATAAGAAAAATTCACCATTGCCTGACAATGAAGTTGCTAGCTTATTAGAAACTAAATCAGCAAATGGACAACGTACTCTTTGGGTTGGAACTTATGGAAATGGACTAGTTTACTTTGATCCAGATTCAACAAATAAAAAATGGAGTTTTTTATCTGCTTCAACTAACCCTCAACTGCCAAACAACACAATTAATAGCATTGTGTCAGACTCTAAAGGTAGAATCTATCTTTCTACACTTAAAGGAGTTGTGCGTTTAACTCGAAAAGTTGCTAGCGAAAGTGATCCTACAGAATTTCAAATATACACTTTTACAAAAGAAGATGGACTACCTAATAATGGAACTATTTCTAAAGCTAGTATGGTTGATGATAAAGGCCGAATTTGGGTAGGAACTTATGGTGGAGTTGCTATATTAGATCCAAATAAGTTTACAGATGATATTTATAGTAAACCTTTGCTTATAGCTCGCACAATAGTTAATGGGACAGATTATCTAAAAGATAAAAATCAGGAAAATAATAAAGATAAATTTACAAAATTAGAAACCGATTCCTTAAATGGAGAAGTTCTTACCTACAATCAGAAAAATATATTATTTCAATATATTTTACTTAGTTATTTCAAAGAAAAAGAAACTCTTTACCAAACTCAATTAGTAGGATATGAGCAAAAGCCTTCTGCATGGGCTTCTGACATTAAGCAAAATTACACTAACTTAAGTGCAGGTTCTTATACTTTTAAAGTTTGGGGAAAAGATTATGCTGGCAATATTTCTGGGCCAGTAGAAGTATCTTTTGAAATAAAAGTTGCTCCTTGGTTTACTTGGTGGGCTTATCTCTTTTATTTGATGTTTTTGGGAGCACTTATCTATGGATTTGTACAATTTCGCCTCCAATCACTCCAACAAAAAAATCTAGTACTAGAAGCTAAAATCAAGGAAAGAACCTCTTTAATTGCTGAACAAAATCAACAACTTATTATCTCAGAAAAGAAAGCATTAGAAGCTAATCGAGCAAAAAGTACTTTCTTAGCCAATATGAGCCATGAACTTAGAACCCCATTAAATGCTATCTTAGGCTTTGTACAGCTTATGGAAAGAACACCTAATAGAATAAGGTCTGATAAAGAGAAGTTAGCTATAATTATGCGTAGTGGTGAGCATCTGTTAGGTTTAATAAATGATGTATTATCAATTTCTAAAATTGAGGCTGGGCAAATTGTTCTAAATAAACAAAGTTTTAACTTATTAAGATTTTTGGATGACATTGAAGAAATGTTTAGATTTCGTGCAGAAGCAAAAAATCTTAAATTTGAGATTTCTTATAATTCAAAATTACCAGAGTTTGTTATGGGGGATGAAGGCCGATTGCGCCAAATCTTAATTAATTTGTTAGGGAATGCTTTTAAATTTACAGATAGCGGGACTATTAGCCTAAAGATCAAATATGAAGGGCAAAAGGCTTTTTTTGAAGTACAAGACACTGGTCAGGGTATAGATCAAGCAGAATTAGGAAAACTATTTCAGCCTTTTACACAAACACAAAGTGGTTTAAATACTAAAGAAGGAACAGGGCTTGGTTTAACTATTAGCAAAAATTTAATTCAATTAATGAATGGAGAAATTAATGTTGAATCTGTTTTGGGGAAAGGTTCTAAATTTAGTTTCTATGTGGAATTAATTCCGGCTGAAGCTCTAGAAGAAATTACTAGTAAGCAAAAAGTTGTTAGTCTTGTTCCAGGTCAAACAGACTATAAGTTACTTGTTGTAGATGATGTTGAAGAAAATAGAGTGTTTCTTTCAGAACTTCTCTCAAATGTTGGGTTTAAGGTAAAACAGGCTAGTAATGGAATTGAAGCTGTACAAATTTGGCAACAATGGCAACCTCATTTGATTTGGATGGATATGAGAATGCCTTTGATGGATGGTAATGAGGCTACAGTTTTGATTAGAGAAAAAGAGCGTGAAAAACAAGATTCAAATAACTCAACTAAAACAGTTATTATTGCTTTAACCGCTAGCACATTAGAAAATGATAAGAAATCAATCATTGCTAATGGATGTGATGATTTTGTCGCTAAACCATTTAAAATAAATGTTATTTTTGAGAAACTCGCCCAAAAATTAGGTGTTGAATTTATTTTTGAGGAAGATAAATCTGACCTTGAGATAAGTAGAAAAGCTAGTGAGATTACTGCTTTAACTTCTAGTAGTTTATTGTCTTTACCCCCAGAATTATTGGCAGAATTAACTAGTTCAATTACCAAAGGGGATATTGAAGCATCTAAAAAAGTTACAGAACAAATAAGGGAATATAATAGTGATATTGCTCAAAACTTAGAAACAATGATAAAGAATTATCAGTTTGATGAAATACTGGGTTTAGTGGAAAAGAATTGGTAAGAAAATACAAATGCTTTTAAGCAAAATGATCGTAACCTCTAGCTAATAAAGGAATAGACGTTGAATCAGTAATTAACAATCTTTCTAGGTTTTCTGTTATAGTGCCAATTTTAGTAACAGCTAGATTAGGAAACCTTTCCATCAAAGCTTTTAACTTGTCTATATTACTTGGGGATACAGTAAAAATTAACTCGTAATCTTCTCCACCATTTAAGGCTTGATCTAAAGAAGCACCAGGAAATAAAGGAAGAGATTTAGCCTCAACTCTTGCCCCTACATTACTTTGTTCACAAATATGCCCAAGATCAGATGATACGCCGTCAGAGATATCAATCATTGAGTTTGCTATTTCTTCTACACATAAACTTTGAGCAATAGCTAAACGGGGTTGTGGTTGAAGATGAGCCATCAATGCTAAAGTTTCTTCTTTTGTAAGTTCTGGATTTAAAATTCGCTTTCCTGCTTGTAATAGCTTGAAACCAAGATTTGAACCTCCTAATTGCCCTGTAACATAGATTTCATCATTAGGTTTTGCTCCTGTTCGTTTAATTGATTTACCTCTAGGGCAATTACCTAGTATTGTTATATTTAGGAATAATTTATTTGCTGAAGCAGAAGTATCTCCGCCAATCAATGTAGTTTGGTGTTGGTTAGCTAGCTGAAGCATTGAAAGTAACATTTCAGAAATGAACTCATCAGATAAGGTTTTAGGGCGGGCAATACTAAGCAAAAAAAATGTAGGAACTCCTCCCATTGCTGCAATATCACTTAAATTAACTGCTAGGGCTTTATGTCCAAGCAACCTAGCAGGGGTATAATCTAATTTAAAGTGTATATCTTCGGCTAAGAGATCTGTACTAATCAATATTTCTTGATCGTTTTGAGGTAGGAATATAGCAGCATCATCTCCAATGCCAGCAATCAGGTTAGATTGCTGGTCATTAATTTGATGATGTATCCAGTTTATAAATTCAAACTCTTTTTTCACGCAAAATTTTTCAAAGCTTCTAGTCCAGCAGAAATAGTTTCTATTGGCAAAGAGTAAGAAAGTCTTAAATACCCTTCACCTTCTGGGCCAAAGACGCTTCCAGGAACAGTTGCAATTTTAGCTTTTTCTAAGAGTAAACTAGCAACTTCACGACTGGTTTTGCCAAATTTCTTTATACTAGGAAATGCATAAAAAGCACCTCCTGGTATAAAACATTCAAATCCCAAATCATTTAGCCCATTTACCAATAGATCCCGGCGGCGGCGATATTCAGGTAAATTCTCTTCGATAAAGCTTGAAGCCTGAGTAATAGCTGCTAGTCCAGCCCACTGAGTAGGGGTGCTAACACCATTTGTAGAGTACAAAACAGATTGTTTCATTGCTGAAATAAAAGGTTCTGGAGCTACTGCATAGCCTAGTCGCCAACCTGTCATTGCATAGGATTTTGAAAAAGTAAAACAGGACAATGTTCTTTGATACATATCAGGCAGAGAAGCTATAGAGATATGTGCCTGATCATAAACTAGATCTTCATAAGCTTCATCTGAAATCACTAAGAGGTTGTGTTCCTTAACAAAGTTAGCAATTTCTTGCATTTCCTGAGCTGTAAAAACAATTCCTGTTGGATTTTGTGGTGAAGATAGACAAAGCAAACGTGTTTGTGGAGTTAAATGAGCTTTGAGAGTTCCTGAAATGCCTTCTGCACGTGCTTTGAAAGTGTTAACTAAAACAGTTTTTCCTCCAGTCATTGAGATCAAGTCTTTGGTTGGAGTCCAGTAAGGCGAAAATAAAAGCACTTCATCATTGGGATTAAGAACCGCTTCAAAAGCAGCAAATAAACCATGCATACCACCTGCAACTACAATTAAATGGTTTGGATCTGCTACTATAGAGTTTTTCTTATTAAGTTTGTTAACTAAAGCTGTTATTAATTCAGGAATTCCACTAGAAGGAGCGTAGCGAGTTTTATTTTCTACCAAAGCTTGTAAGCAAGCATCTTTGATTACTTGTGGGGTATTTGGGAAAGGCTCTCCACCCTCAAATTGAAATATTTGGTGGCCTTCTTTTTTCATAGCTAATATTTTATTGCGAATGACCACTATTTCAGAAAAACCAACATTACTAAATCGATCAGCAACACAAAATGAAGTAGCAGGAGTGGACACTAAAACCTCCCAGAATGTTTAAATTATGATGGATGTAAGAAACTTAGAATTATAAGATAATAATGGTTTTTCTGTAAATTAACACTTACCCCATCTAGGCAAAAATAGCCTTGAACTGCTTTTATTTGCTTGAAATCAAATTAGCCTACTAAAATAGGTTGATTTTCTTTTGAATTCAAGGCAAAGTTATTGTTTTCCTCATGTAATTAAATTATTTTAATCCAGTTTATTTTATAAGTTAGAAGGAGGCAGCACTGTTAAGTAATCCAAGGAAGCGGTCTTGGTTATGTGCTGAAAAACAACAATGAATGACCCAATCATCGATAGCGTGGAGAAAAAAGGCTTACGCAATATACCAACATTTACTATAGGTGACTCAATCAAAGTACACGTAAGAATCAAAGAAGGTGACAAAGAACGCTTACAAATATTTGAAGGTATTGTAATTGCTCGCAAACATGGCGGAATAAGAGAAACTGTTACCGTTCGCAAAACAAGCTTTGGTGTTGGAGTAGAAAGAATCTTCCCATTACACGCGACAATTATTGATCATATTGATCTAGTGAAACGTGGTAGAGTACGCCGTGCTAAACTCTATTACCTACGTGAGTTAAGAGGTAAAGCTGCTCGTATTCGTGAATTGGATACCCGCACAGAAAAAGCTGCTGCTAAGGCTGCAAAATAACTCTGCCTGCTTGATTTACAAGATAAATTTTGATCTCTGTAAACTACCTAGCTTACCAAAGCTAGGTAGTTGTCTATTTTTTATAGTAAAATTAAATTTTTCTTCTTAGATGTTTTCCCTATCAATTACCACCTGCATCCTTCAGCGTAAATAACGCTAGTCCAAATTAACAAAATTTAAATGATTGTGTTATGCTTATAATTTGTCTTAATGACGATTTTATTGCTTATAGACAATGACAATGAATAACAATACTTCTGAATGTATAATAGTTCGCGGTGCTAAGGTACATAACCTTAAAAATGTTAATGTAAATATTAATCTGCATAAACTTACTGTAGTTACAGGAGTCTCTGGCTCAGGAAAAACATCTCTAGCTTTTGATACTATCTATGCAGAAGGACAACGCCGTTATGTAGAGTCGCTTTCAGCTTATGCCAGGCAATTTTTAGAGCGCATGGATAAACCAGATGTAGATGAAGTTATTGGTATTTGTCCTGCAATCGCGATCAGCCAAAAAAATAGCTCTCGTAATCCTCGTTCTACAGTAGCTACTCAAACAGAAATTTTTGATTATTTACGCTTACTTTATGCCCGTATAGGGAAAACTTATTGTCATAGTTGTGGGCAAATTGTTAAACGCGACACTCCAGAAAGTATTGCAGATGAAATTTTAACTCTAACTCCAGCAACTCGCTTTTATGTTGTTTTTCCTGCTTTTACAGAAATAGTTAAATCTAGTCGTAGTAAACAAACTAATAGTGTAAAAGCTCACTTGATGAGCTTGATGCAAAGAGGTTTTACCCGTCTTTATCAAGAAGGCCAAATAATTGAGCTACAAACTCCAGAAAGCTTTACTGGTGAAAACTTAGAAAATACTTATGTTTTGGTAGATCGCTTAGTCATAAAAGCTGATGTCAGACAACGTCTAATTGACTCAATAGAAATTGCTTATCAATCTGGTGGTGGACAAGTTGGTATTTTTACTTTAGCAACTGCTGAAGCTACAAGTAAAGAGCTTTACTTTAGTGAAAATTTTGAGTGTAAAACCTGTAAAATAACTTATCTTTTACCTGAACCAAGACTATTTTCATTTAATAATCCATATGGAGCTTGTTCTACTTGTCAGGGATTTGGAAACACAATAGGAATAGACTTAGATTTAATTATACCTAATCGCCAGTTGAGTTTATCGGCTGGAGCTGTTGATCCTTGGACTAAACCACAGTTTGATTGGGCTTTGCTTGAGCTAAAGGATTTTTGCAAAGAAGCTCAAATCCCAATGAATGTAGCCTTTGATGATTTAACGCCTGCTCAACAAAATTTAATTATCAATGGTGACAAAAAGGCTAAGTGGATGGGAGTTAAAGGCTTTTTTGATTGGTTAGAGACTAAAAAATATAAGCTCCATATAAGAGTTTTACTAAGTAAATATCGTGGTTACACTTCTTGCAGTGATTGTGCAGGTGCAAGGCTACGTCAGGAAGCACGGGATGTTAAAATTGGAAACAAGAATTTGCCCGAAGTACTTTCACTAAGTATTATAAAAGCTGCAAAGTTTTTTGACACACTTTCTTTAACAGAAACAGAAACAGCAATAGCTGATAGGTTATTATTAGAAATTCGTCGTCGGCTACATTTTTTACTGGATGTTGGGCTTGATTATCTTACCTTAAACCGTTTAGCTAGTACACTTTCTGGAGGGGAATCACAACGTATTCAGCTAGCTACAAATCTTGGTTCAAGCCTAGTAGGTGCGCTTTATGTTTTAGATGAACCTAGCATAGGTCTTCATCCTCGTGATAATCAAAGATTAATAAATATCTTAAAAAATCTGCGTGATATTGGAAACACAGTTTTAGTTGTAGAACATGAAACAGCAATGATCAAATCTGCTGACTATGTAATAGATGTTGGTTTAGGTGCAGGAGAGTTTGGAGGAGAAATTATTTTTGAAGGAACATTAGAAAAGCTACTAAAACAAGAAAACTCTCTAACAGCTAAATATTTACGTGGGGAATTAGAGGTAAAGACTCCTAAATTACGGCGTTCTATTGGAGATAAAAAGATAGAAATCTTAGGTGCTAGCGAGCATAACTTAAAAAATATTAATGTGGAAATTCCTTTAGGGGTAATGACTTGTATTACAGGGGTTTCTGGCTCTGGCAAATCTACATTAATTCATAATGTACTTTACGCTAACCTAAAAAAACAACGTGGTGAATGGCAAGAAAAAGCTGGCAATTGTCGCCAAGTGTTAGGAGGAAAATACCTTTCAGATATTATTTTAGTAGATCAATCTCCTATTGGACGCACACCTCGATCCAATCCAGTTACTTACATTAAGGTATATGATGTAATTCGAGAAGTTTTTGCTTCTACAAAAGAAGCTAAAGCTCATGGATATGATGCTAGCCATTTTAGTTTTAATGTTCCTGGTGGGCGTTGTGAGACTTGTGAAGGAGATGGAACAATCACAGTAGAAATGCAATTTCTAGCAGATGTTGAACTTGTTTGTGAAGAGTGTAAAGGAACTAGATTTAAATCTAGCTTGCTAGAAATAAAATATCGCAATCGTAATATTCATGAAGTCTTGCAATTAACGGTTAGGGAGGCAATAAGCTTTTTTTCTAACATTCCACGTATTACAAACAAATTGAAAGTGTTAGATGATGTTGGTTTAGGATACTTACGATTAGGTCAATCAGCTACTACACTTTCTGGTGGAGAAGCACAAAGAGTTAAACTAGCTTCTTTTCTAGCCAAACGCACTAGTGAAAAGACCCTTTTTATTTTTGACGAACCAACCACAGGTCTACATTTTGATGATATTAATAAACTACTAATTTCCTTTAGGCGTTTAATTGATGCAGGTGCAAGCATTGTTATTATTGAACATAATTTAGATGTAATAAAAACATCTGATTGGATAATAGATCTAGGCCCAGAAGGTGGAGAGCAAGGTGGTTTTGTTATAGCTACAGGTAGGCCAGAAGAAATTATTGAATTAGAACACTCTTACACTGGCAAATTTTTGCGTGAACATTTACAAAATTGTTTGCAGGAAGTTTGATATAATAAAAAATCCTGAAAATATTTTTCCAAATACAGGTAATTTATTGCTAGGGTTACATTTAATGTACTCCCGGAAAAATGTAGGGTTGTCTTATGTCAAAAAGCAGAGTTTGTATTTGTTTATTTGTTTTAATTATTGGATTAAACCTTTTATCTCTAAATGTTTTAGCAGAGAAGAGATCAAAGCTTATAACAAGTATTATTGCTCAAGAATCTAGTAAGAGACTTGGAGTTGCTCCCGAACCCAAGCGTAGCTTACGTTATATAGCACCAAGTAACACATCTAAAAGGCTAGGTCTTCAACAAGTTGGAGAAGCTGCCCTAGAAGTTCGACGAATTAACAAACCAAAACCTGCTGTGTCTGGTACAGAAGAATTAGTCTCTAAAGCAGATAAGCTATTTGATGATAATGAGATAGAGAAAGCTATAGAGCTATACCGTAAAGTTATAAACAACACAGATAAAATTTCTACTAACAATAATTCTAAATCTGACGCTTATTTTGGATTAGCTACTGCTTTAATAAAGCTAGAAAAATTTGATGAAGCTATTGAACAAATAAATAAAGGACTTCAGCTTTCACCCAATGATACAGAAGCAAAGATAAATCTAGGTGTAGCTCTTTATCGTAGTGGTCGTGTTGATGATTCAATAGCTCATTACAAAGCCTTGTTAGGTTCTAAGAGCAAGGATTTGGAAGATATCGCTTCAATTCACTACAATTTAGCAGTTGCTTATTCACATCAAGGTAATTTTGATGAGGCAATTGAGAATTACAATAAAGCTATAGAAAAGAAAAAAAATTACTCAGAAGCTTATAATAACTTAGGGTTAATCTACGAAGCTAAAAAAGATACCATAAAAGCTAAAGAGTGTTTCCTTGAAGCTGTTAAAAGAAAGAATAACTATCCGCTTGCTCATTATAACTTATCCCGTCGCTATAACTTGTATGATAAGGAAGAATACCAAAAGAGCATAGATGAGCTTATGATAGCTATAAAACAGGATCCAAATTTTGCAGAAGCTTATTTGGAATTGGGCAACAAGTATTTGATAAAAAAAGCACTTCTTGCTTCGCCTAGTGATGTAGTTGATGTAGTTGATGCGGTTAAAGTTTTTCAACAAGCTTTAAACATAAGAAAAAATAACTATCCATTAGCTCATGAAAATCTAGCGGTTGCATTGACTTTGCAGAAAAACTTTAAAGATGCTTATGCTCATTATCGAATGGCTTTAGATCAATACCAAGAACTTAGTGTAAATACCTTACATAATTTGATTATAACTAGAAAAAAAGAAGATGATTTTTCTGTTGACAAAAACTTCTATATAGTTAGTGAATTAAGCAGGGCAGAAGATGATAGTAATCTAGTTAAGACACCTAGAGAAACTATAATAAAGTATATGGAAGTAGAAATAGAAAGATACGAAGATTTAGATGATGAGTTAAAAGATAACTTTACATTACGTTATTGTGCAGGCTATGCTTATTTTACTCTAGGTAAATGGAATAGTTCTATAAATGAATTTGCTGAGGCTTGGGAGCTTTCTGGAAAGCAAGATAAAGATGCTTTAAATGCCTTAAATGCTGTGTTGGAGCTAGTAAAATACTATTGAAAGGACTTTTCAAAATGTCACCTGTGCCAGATTCGCAAGGAATGTCAGAGCTTTATGAGATGAAAGAAGATGTTTCTCATAGCCCATTATGGAATGAAGATTTAGCTCCGGTGCCAGTAAGAAAAAGAGATTGGACTACCTACAATTTTGCCGCTCTTTGGATTAGTATGGCGCATTGTATACCTACTTATATGTTAGCCTCAGGTCTAATTAGTGCTGGAATGAACTGGTGGCAAGCTTTAATTACAATATTGCTTGGCAATATAATAGTATTAGTCCCTATTTTATTAAATTCTCACCCTGGAACAAGATATGGCATTCCTTTTCCAGTTTTTGCTCGTGCTAGTTATGGAACTATAGGTTCAAATCTGCCTGCTTTAATGCGGGCTTTGGTTGCTTGTGGTTGGTTTGGAATCCAGTCTTGGATTGGAGGACAAGCCTTACATGTTTTCTTTCATACACTCTGGCCTGCTTGGCCGACGCTTTTAGGAGATAAAATCCATAGTCCAGCAATCATTGCTGGATATACTCCAACAGAATACATAGCTTTTCTGCTGTTTTGGGCACTAAATATTTATATTGTTTATCGTGGAATGGATTTGCTTAGACATGTAGAAAACTGGGCTGCTCCTTTTGTTTTAGTAATGGCTCTTTTCCTTATGGTTTGGGCAATCTGGCAAGCTAAGGGGTTAGGCTCGATTATGCAATCTTCAGGCAAATTTAAAGGTTTTGCTGATTTTATGCCTGTATTTATCCCTTCATTGACAGCAATGATAGGCTATTGGGCTACTTTATCTTTGAATATGCCAGATTTTACACGCTTTGGACGAAGTCAGAGGGAACAAATGGTTGGGCAAGTAGTTGCTCTACCTTCAACAATGACAGTCTTTGCTGCAATGGGAGTTATTATAACTTCAGCATCAGCAATTATTTATGGCAGAGTAATTTGGGATCCTGTAAATCTAATAGGAGAATTTCGTCAACCTATAATTGTTGCTGTATCAATGTTTACTGTAGTGATCGCTACATTGTCAGTAAATATTGCTGCTAACGTAGTTTCACCAGCTAATGATTTTGCTAATGCCTTTCCTAAGATAATTACATTTCAACGTGGAGGGCTTTTAACAGGAATAATTGGAATCATAATGCAACCTTGGAAATTACTAGCAGATCCATCAGGCTATATTTTTACTTGGTTAGTTGGTTATTCTGGAGGTCTTGGATCTATTGCTGGAGTAATGATTGCTGATTATTGGTTAGTTAGGAAAACCCATTTAGAAGTTCCTGATCTCTATTTATCACAGGGAATTTATCGCTATTTTTCTGGTTGGAATTTGGCTGCTGTAATTGCTACTGTTTTAGGATGTTTTTTAGCTTGGGGAGGCAAAATAATAAGTCCTCTTGCCCCGCTTTATGATTATGCTTGGTTTGTAGGTTTTTTTGCTGCTGGCCTTAGTTATTGGGCTTTAATGAGTATGACCAAAGTCAGAATTTTTAGAACACCTAAGTAAAAATGAGTTAGTATGTTAGAGGTGTTTATTTATACAGTAAAACTTGAGTCTAACAATATATTTTCCTAAGCAAGCTCATTGATATACTGATAGTCAATAAATATGTCTAATTTTATTTTTGCTTATATTGGATATTTATTTGAATAAAATTGCTTGACAAAAATAACTTTTAGAGTTTATTATGCGCATTCGCTTTTGCCCTGGTAATAAATCAGAGCAAACTTAAACAAAAAGATGCAAGATTTAACTTTTATGCGCTTAGCTTTAGAAGCGGCGCAGACTGCTTATTCGTTGGATGAAGTCCCGATAGGAGCGGTTTTGGTCTTTGAAGAAAGAGCAATTTCAGTTGGTTATAATCGAACTCGATTAGATCTTGATCCAACAGCACATGCGGAAATAGTAGTTCTCAGAAAAGCCGCTAAAATTATTGGCAATTATAGATTGTTAAATACGACACTTTATACTACTGTGGAACCTTGTTCAATGTGTGCTGGAGCGCTGATCTGGGCGCGTGTAAGCCGCTTAGTTTATGGTACTGCTGATTTAAGAGCAGGAGCTGTTAATTCAGTTTTTCAACTGTGTAGTAGCCCAGCGTTAAATCATCAACTTAAAATTACCAGCGGGGTTTTAGAAGAAGATTGTCGAGCAATTATGCAAAAATTTTTTCGGGCCAGGAGATGACTGTTAGGAGGGGTAGTCTAATGGTAAGGCACTGGTTTCGAAAACCAGCGCGGGAAACCGCTTGGGGGTTCGAGTCCCCCTCCCTCCGTCAGCGAGTTTGGCGGAAAGAGGTTTGGACATTTTGCAAATAATCAGCTAAAATGGCTTTTCTTTTGTCTCCCAAGTGTGATAGTTTTGGAGAGGTGGGTGAGTGGTTAAAACCACACGCTTGGAAGGCGTGCGTACGGCTTTACCGTACCGCGGGTTCGAATCCCGCCCTCTCCGTTGGTGATAAAATAATAAAGTTCTTTAAAACAAAAACTGCTTGATCCGGCTCCGGCGCGGTACAACGGCGAATTGGGAACCCGCCAGGACGGGAACGTAGCAACGGTACCAGCTAGTCGTGTGTTGCCGTTAAACCGGGGTCGGTTCAAGCAGTTTTTTTTTCTTTAATCCACAGTTTTTCCCAAATACCTTTATGTCCTACCAAGTCATTGCTCGTAAATGGCGTCCGCAAACTTTTGAAGAAGTAACCGGTCAAGAATCTATAACTCGCACTTTGCAAAATTCTATTGAAATGCAACGCCTTCACCATGCTTTTATCTTTTCTGGTCCAAGAGGTTGCGGTAAAACAACTACTGCTAGAATATTAGCAAAAGCACTTAATTGTTTTGAAGGATTAACCTCCAAACCTTGTGGAAAATGTAGTTCTTGTTTGGAAATTACTGCTGGTAACTCTATAGATGTCTTAGAAATAGATGCTGCTTCTAATACAGGCGTTGATAATGTACGTGATGTTGTTATTAATACTGTAGCAATTAATCCAGCACGAGATCGATATAAAATTTTCATTATTGATGAAGTTCATATGCTTTCAATTAGTGCATTTAATGCACTTCTAAAAACTCTAGAAGAACCACCACCACATATTGCTTTTATTCTTGCTACTACAGAACTTCATAAACTTCCTCAAACAATACTTTCTCGTTGTCAGCATTTTGAATTTAAAACTATTGCTGCTGAATCTATAGCTTCTCGCTTACGTTTAATTGCTAGTGCTGAAAAAGTTCAAATAAGTGATGATGCTTTAATGATGATTGCTTTTGCTGGTCAAGGTAGTATGAGAGATGCACAATCTGCTTTTGATCAGGTAATTAGCTTTGCTGGTACAGAAATATCAGAAGAGGATGTACGTAATGCATTAGGTATCATTAATCAACAAACCTTAGCTGAATTTACTTTAGCAATTGCTGAACATAATGAACAAAGGTTAATACATTTAACGGCTGAACTAGCTTCTGTAGGCTATGATTTACGGCAATTTTGTCGGGATTTAATGGTGCATTTTCGTAATCTATTGATGTTAAAAACTGTAGGTTATGAGCGAGAGATTTTGCCGATAATTTCCAGTGAATTACCTAGTTATCAAGAGCAGGCCTCACGCTTTTCCAGTGAGGATTTAGTAAGGTTTTTTCATATACTTACCAACTTAGAGCAGGAAATAAAATTAAGTACTCAACCAAGATTTCACTTAGAAATAGGCTTAATTAAACTAGCACAATTAACTAAGCTACAAAGCTTAGAAGAAATAATTTTTTGGTTAAAAGCACTAGAAGAAAAAATTACTGGTGAGCCTAGTAAAATAAGTGCTTCTGCTAAGCAATCTTCATCTACTATAGCTGTTGCAACTCCTACAATTACTGTAAATGCTGTAAAAACTCCTTTGTCATTACCAAAACAAGAAGTAAAGGCTGAAATAAAAGCAGAAAACAAAGCAGAAAACAAAGCAGAAGTACTTAAGCTAGAGCAAATTAAACAAGACCAAATAAAAGAAGTTGTTAAACAAGCTCCCAAAACCACAGAATCTTTTAATCTTTCACAAACAAAGTCTCCTAATAAAACTGAAGGTATAAAGGCTAAATTGGCTTCTGTTTCAGATTTAAATGAGGATGTATTAGATGAAAAAGTAGCTAAGATAGCACAAGAAGTAGCTATAACACCTGCAATTATCTCTGATGTAAACTCTGTAGAGTTGCTAAAAAGAGAATTAGAAGCACAACGCAAGTGGATGTTATTAACAGCTTTGGATCAAGGGAAAATTGAAATTCAAAATAACACTTTAAAGGTATGTTTTAGTGAAAAAGCAAAAATTTACCAACAAACTGTAAATAACAAAGAAAATAGACAAGCTTTAATTGATGCTAGTAAATCAGTGCTAGGTATTGCACTTAAGTTAGAAGTTAAGGTAGAAACAACTACTCCAGAAGAAAACCCTGAAGAAATAAAAAAGCAACAAGTACGAAAACAAGCAGAACAAAACCCTGTAGTACAAATGTTTATAAAAACATTTAAAGGGGAGTTGTTAGGAGTTGATGTAGAAGATGAAAAAAAGAAATAGATAGTTAGGAATAAAATATAGACCTAGTAATTTTTACATACTCATAAAAGAATCTTTTACATAGTAGAAGTGAGATTGTTAGGCATTAATTTTTGCAAAAATAAGAAAAATAAGAGTATTTGAATTTAATAGTGGGCAGATATATTGAAAAGATAGGAAAAAACAAAAAAAGCTGCTATTTAGCAGCTTTTCAGCCATAAGGTCAACTGTAAAAATTTTAAATTGGGATATTTCAAAAATATTAATAGCAAATATTATTCCTGTAAAGCTAATAATATTATTTTTTGAACAAATTTTTATTAAATAGTTAACAAAGTTAGATAACTAGTCTAGCTAACTTTAATAGGTGATTATTCGACGACGTAAACAATTAGTTATGTTATGATAAAAGCCAAAGTATATAGAATTATAAGCTAATGTAAATTAGATAAAACTAAGGAGTTAAACTAATGAAATTACCTTTTGACCCACGCCAAATGCAAAATGTTATGAAAGAGGCACAACGTCAACAAGATGAGATGCAAAAAAAATTAAAAGCTATTGTAGTTGATGCTTCGGCTGGAGGCGGCATTGTTACAGTAAAAATGTCTGGTATAAAAGAAATGGTATCAATCAAAATCGATCCAGATGCAGTAAAAGAAGGCGATGTTGAAATGCTACAAGATTTAATTGTTGCTGCTGTTAATGAAGCTAGTAGAAAAGCTGATGAAAAAGGTCAATCAGTTATGAGAGATCAAATGGGTGGATTGTTAGGCGGTTTAGGTCTTGGATTTTAGTTATATAGCCTAGGGTAATACCTAGTAGGTATTACCCTAGGCTATAAAAGGTGGTATGAATGCTGGAATATGCAGAACCAGTAGCACGTTTAATAGATGAACTCAAGCGTTTGCCAGGAGTTGGGCAGAAGTCTGCTCAAAGAATTGCTTTTCACATTCTTCAAGCAGATTCGGATAGAGTAGAAAATTTAGTTACTGCTATTAAAGAAGTTAAAGAAAAAATCATTTTTTGTTCTTTATGCAACAATACTACAGATACTGATCCATGCCGTTACTGTAATAGTCCAACAAGAGATCGTCGTTTAATATGTGTGGTGGAAGAACCTCATAACCTAGTTACTGTAGAAAAAACACGAGAATATCATGGGCTTTACCATGTGCTACATGGAGCATTATCTCCTATTCGTGGAATCGGGCCAGAAGAGTTAAAAATAAAGAATTTGTTAGAGCGAATGCGTTCTGTTGAAGTTGAGGAAATTATTCTTGCTACAAATCCAACAACAGAAGGAGAAGCTACAGCAAATTATTTGGGAAGATTGCTAAAACCTCTAGGAGTTAAAGTTACACGTATTGCAATGGGTTTACCTGTAGGAAGTGATTTAGAGTATGCAGATGAAGTAACAATGCATAAGGCTTTAACTAATCGCCATGAAATTTAATTTTCTTTATGAGATTTAATTTTATAGATGATGATAGATTTTACACAAAAATATCAACAAGCTCAGAAACTAGCAATCATTTCACATAAAAATCAAAAATATGGGAATAATCCATATGAATACCACCTGCAAAAAGTTGTAGATGTGCTTCTACAATATGGTTGTAGCCTTGAGGATGAAATTACTGCTCCAATTTTAATTGCAGCTTGGCTTCATGATAGTCTTGAAGATACTTCTCTTACATATGAAGAAATAAAGACAGATTTTGGCGCAAATATAGCGGAACTAGTTTGGCGTGTAACAGATGAGCCAGGTACAACTCGCAAAGAACGTAAGCTTGCAACCTATTGCAAAACACAAGAAAACGAAGCTGCCATTATATTAAAACTTGCTGATCGTATAGCTAATGTTGAAGCATCATTAGAAAATAGTAATAAACTCAACATGTACAAAAATGAATACTCTGACTTTAAAAAAGCTCTCCAGCCCTTTTCAGAAAGCATTTTAGCTAGGAAAATGTGGCATCACCTTGACCAACTGCTTACAGAAAAATAATTATATTTTAATCCACCAAATCTTAAAAGCCTTTATTAGTATATTACAGTACTACAACTTACAGGTGTAATATATCTTATATTGTAAAATTCACTAAAACAGGAAAATCTAAAAAACTTACTGAAACCAAAGTCTTTTTCTGGCGTTGAAGAAACTATCTTTGTTGAGCTTAGTTATAAGTATAAGATTTTATAGGGAAAATTTAGATGAAAAAAATATTAGTAACAATTGCTTTATTAATAAGTTTATCTGCAATAAGGGTTTATGCAGAAGAACCCTTTAGAGATGTTAAATTTCAAGCAGCATGTGAGCAAGCCAAAAAGGAAGAAAAAATAATAATAATAGACTTTTTTACAACGTGGTGTGGACCTTGTAAACAAATGGACAAGACTACATGGAAAGATGAAACAGTACAAAGTTTTTTAAAGGAAAAGATAGTAGCTCTTAAGATTGATGCAGAAAAAGAAATAGAATTAGCAAAAAAATATAGTATTAACGCTTATCCAACAATACTACTAATAAAGGCAAATGGTACAGAGATAGATCGTATTATTGGTTATCATTCTGCTAAAGAGTTTCTTTCTGAAGTTCAAGATTCTTTAGCTGGAAAAACTGCTTTAGTTAGAGCAAAAGAGCAATTAATTGGAAAAGAAAATGATCCAAGTGCTAGATTTGACTATGCGGATACTTTAGCTCAAGTAGGCAAAAACAAAGAAGCTTTAGATGAATACTTATGGTGTTATGATCATGGTTTAGAATATAACAAAGATTTTGTAGGTGTTAGGCTTAGTTTTTTACTTAGTGCAATTATGACATTAGGACAAGACTATCCACCAGCAATAGAAGCTCTAAAACAACGTAGAGAGTTAGCAGAAGAACAGCTTTTTAATGGTAAAGGCAATGCTGAACAAGTTGATGATGTAGCCTCTATTAATAGAGTGCTAAAAGATAAAGCTCGTAATATAAAAGCTTATGACAAATTCAGAGAAGCTAAAGCTACTGAACTAGAAAAAAAGATATTACGTCATGTGATTGAAGATTTGCTTGTAGCACATCGCTACAATGATATTTTGGAAACAGTTTCTGATTGCAATAAGCTAGTTGAGCAAAAAATAAAGAACTATAAAAGTCTAGAGGATTTTTATCAGAAAAATAAGGATTCTGAAGCCGGAAAACACTCTTTGCCAATCATAAAAAGACTTACTATTACAGAAGCCGGGAATTTTTATGAGGCATTATTAGGAGCAAAACAACAAGAAAATGCCGACAAAATTGAAGCTCAAATTATTTCTTTTAGCTCTACTAAAGAAACTTTTATTGAATTGATTAAAAGAGCAAATCGTCTTGGAGATAAGGAAAAAGTAAGAAGTCTTCTAGAAAAAGCTGCTAAATCATTGCCAGAAAATGAGTATAAGTTGGTAAAAGAAACAGACAAAAGTTAAAGCACCATGATTATTCTTTATTAATTTTAGGTCTACTCACTGGTAGACCTAATTTTTTTTGAGCTCTAAGAAAATATTTTCTAGGCTAAGTTAGCTTGATGTTTCGCCCTCATTTCGCTATACTTTAGATGTTTTTAAGGAGTAGTTCATGAAAAAAAATAAATCAGAATCTGGATTAATGGCAAAAAACCTACTTACAGAAGAAGATAATTTTGAGAAATCTCTTCGTCCTCAAAAATTACGTGAATATATTGGGCAACAAAGAGTAACAGATAATTTAGACATCTTTATTAAAGCTGCTTGCCAACGTGGTGAAACACTAGATCATGTTTTGCTTCATGGCCCACCAGGATTAGGTAAAACTACATTAGCCACAATAATTGCTAATGAAATGAATGTTCAAGTTAAATCTACTTCTGGCCCAGTAATAGAAAAGTCTGGAGATTTAGCTGCTATTTTAACTAATTTGCAAGAAGGGGATGTTCTTTTTATAGATGAAATTCATCGAATGAGCCCAGCAGTAGAAGAAATACTTTATCCTGCAATGGAAGATTTTCAATTAGACATAATTATTGGACAAGGGCCATCAGCACGCTCAATAAAAATTGATTTGCCTAAATTTACCTTAATTGGTGCCACAACTCGTGCTGGACTTGTTACAGCACCTCTTAGAGGACGTTTTGGTATCAACATGCATTTAGATTTTTACACTGAAGTAGATTTATGTATGATTATTGAAAGATCTGCGGGAATAATCAATGCCAAAATAAATGAAGAAGGGGCAAGAGAGGTTTCTCGTCGGGCTCGTGGCACACCACGTATTGCTAATCGGCTACTGCGTCGTGTTAGAGATGTTGCAGAAGTTCTATATGATGGGGTTATAAATTTGGAAGTTGCTCAAGATGCATTAAACCGAATGGAAGTAGATCAATTTGGCTTAGATGAAGTTGATCGAAAATACCTTTCAGTGGTGATAGATAAATTTAGTGGAGGGCCAGTAGGCATAAGTACTTTAGCTGCAGCAATTAATGAAGAAAAAGATGCAATTGAAGAAATTATTGAGCCTTATTTAATGCAAATAGGTTTTATTAATCGAACTCCAAGAGGGCGAATGGCTACACCTGCAGCTTATGCGCATATGGGTCTTGAAAGAAATTCACTCTTTGATGAATTGCAAGGAAAATTACCTTATTGATTTATACGGAAATCTACCTAACTGGTAACGTAATCTTTTAATGACATAATAAAGCTATGGGGTTGTAATAGGTCAGCTAATTGGTGGATTTCTTTTTCTGTCATATTATTAGCTACTATTACTGTTCCAGAACCTTGTTGTCTAGTAGACATTTGTTTTTCTTTTGGTAAATGGTCAGAAATTGTTTTTATCATTTCTTTACTACGAGGATTATTTTGTTGGCCAAGAATAATATGAATTGAATAGAGTTCTGTTTTTGAGGAGTTGCTTTTGGCAGAAACTCCCAAATGTCCCAATATCTTAATGATCTCGTTATCAAAAAGAAATGTTCTATAATTAGTGGAAGAATTAGCAATACGCATTACAGCACGCTCTAACAATTCCTTGTTTTCTGGATCATAAACACACTTATTTTCAAAATAATCAAACATTATCGCTTTAGCCCAATGAGTTAAATCTATAGGACTGCATTTGCGAGACAAACGTTCTTGAAGTTTCTTAGTAATAAGTTCTTTAGTAATCATACATATATAGGATAGTTCCAAGAAGATTAATGACAGGGTAAAGCATTCTTATTAGTAAATGCAAGTCTATTAAGGAGTTTTTTAATTTTGCAGATCTTTTTTTAAAAAATGTTTTAAATTTTTCTTGGAAATATAACAAAACAAGCCACTTTCAGTTAACAAATAGCTAATAATCTTCTTTAACCAACAACTGCTAACTAAATGTTAAAAGATAATTTATCAAAAATAACAGCAGTTAGCCTAGGAATAAAGAGCTTGCCAAAAATTTTTTAATCTGAATAATTAGGCAAGTATAGCCTGGCAAAAAAGTCACACCTTCGAAATTTGGCAAAAATCAAAATATGGAGCAGGGTTTTGTTAATGAAACAACAAACTAGAACTTTGACTTACTATCTAGCTAGCACTGCAGGCTTTGCAATTGGGTTTTTAGCAGTTTTTTCACCATTTGCTTATTATCAAAAAGTAGTTAAAGCTAGTGATATTCCTTATGAAGTAAGTAGTAAATTAACTCTTTCTAAAAAAGTAAATCTGGTAACAGCAGCACTAAAAGTTCCTGTAGAGGAAAAAGTCGTAGTTTCTGATAAAACTATTCATGATTCTTTAGAGGTAAAAAAATCTCCAGCATTAGATTCTATCAAAGAAAAGGCTGTTCCTACTTTACCGTTAATTCCTAATATAGCTGATTCAAACAAAGAATTAACCAAAGAGGAAGATTGCCCTAAAGATGCAGATAAATTTGCTAAACGTTTGCGTAATGGTAAAAAAGTAAGAATGGTTGCTACTGCTTATTGTTTAAATGGTCGTACTGCTTCAGGTGTTACCAGCAAATATGGAATTATTGCTGCTGATCCAATTTATCTACCTATAGGTTCTATTGTACGTCTTCAAGTCGGAGAGTATTCTGGGCTTTATAGTGTATTGGATACAGGTGCAAAGATTAAAGGTAAGAAAATTGACGTCTATCTTACTAGTGGTAAAGAAGCTATGAAGTTTGGTCGTCGTGATATAACTTTAGAAGTTTTACGTTATGGTTGGAATCCGCAATCTTGTAGCGAAATGGCTATGGGGGAAGCAAAGATTTTGAATACTTCCGCTAAATGAAACGCTAAATACTTATAAATTAGAAAGCCAAGCAAAATTGCTTGGCTTTTTTATTTTCTAGAGTTTAAAGAACCTAGTTATTTTTTACTATCAGAAGCACTTAATCTATCTAAAGCATGAGGTGCGCTTTCACGTGCTCCGGCAGGAGTAATAGTCATAAATTGGGCTTTGCGTTGCAAATCTTTAATAGTTGCAGCACCACAATAAGTCATTCCTGAACGTATCCCGCCCATTACATCTCTAATTACTTCAGTTGCTGAGCCTTTGACAGGAACTTCAATAGAGATTCCTTCTGCTGTTTTCCATTCACCCATTGAACCCATAAAATCTTCTTGTGCTTCACGAGATGCCATTCCTCGGAAAGTCTTTATTTTGAGATCTTTGCCATCTCTGTGAACAGTTTTAGTTTCTCCGGGAGTTTCTATTGTTCCAGCAAGCATTCCACCTAACATAACAAAATCTGCTCCTGCTGCTAAAGCTTTGACGGAATCTCCAGGTGTTCTAATTCCACCATCAGCAATTAATGCTCGATCTACTTGTCTACACATCATAATTGCAGAAAGTTGAGGGACACCAAAACCTGTTTTAATACGAGTTGTACAAACTGAACCTCCCCCAATTCCTACTTTAATTACATCTGCTCCAGCCGCAGCTAGATAATCTGCTCCAGCATAAGTAGCAATATTACCAGCAATAATAACAATATTACCTTTATATTTTCTTCTTAGATTTTTAATGGTTTGGTTAACTAACTTAGCATGACCATGTGCAACATCAACACAAATTATTTCTGCTCCTTCACTAATAAGCGCTTCAGCTCTTTCTAATGCTGCATCACCTACACCAATAGAAACTCCTATTAAAGACTTATTCTCTGCTTGTCTAAATTCTTCAATGTTTTGTTCTATAGTCATAAATCTATGGAGAATCCCTAAACCACCTAAAGAAGCTAAACAATTTGCCATAGCTATTCCAGTAATAGTGTCCATATTGGAGCTAATTACAGGGATATCAAATTTTTTACCAGCCATATTTACTGCTGTAGTTACATCTTGACGAGAGCGAATTCCATTATAGTTAGGAATTAATAGCACATCATCAAAAGTTAAGCCTTGAATGAGATGCATTTTGTTTTTTCCTTACAAGTTCTATTTTTTGATAAATTTATTTTGTGATTTGATTTTACTGATCAATGGTGGTTTTTGTTATCTAATTTTCCAGATTGGTGTTTTTCTTGATTGTCAAAGAATAAAATTTTTATATACTTAGTGGTATATGGCAAAACTTAAAGGTCAAGACTCTGAAGAAACAAAGGCTCATATTCTAGGTGTAGCACGCCAACAGTTTATGAGAAAAGGTTATATGGGAGCATCAATAAATGAAATTGTTGATGCTACAAGAGTAAGTAAACCAACAGTTTACTATCATTTTAAGAACAAAGAAGGGTTATTTGCTGCTCTAGTTAAAGATGCTTATGATCGGTGTTTTGAACAGCGTTGCCAAGCTTTAGACTTAGATGCTTGTGTTGCTAAACAAATTTATCAAGTTATTGCAGCAGATTTTTCCTTTTGTTTACAAGAACCTGATTTAGTCCGTTTTGTTGTTGCGCTTACATTTGCTCTTCCAGAAGATAAACCACTTGATCTAACTACACTTCATGATCGTGACTATAAATTTTTTCAGTCTATTATTCAAAAAGGAATTACTGATGGTGAATTACGTAATGTAGATGCTGGAGAGGCTGCAATAGCGTTACAAGGATTAATTACAATTAACATTATGTCTTTTTTACAAATGAATAAGTCTCCAGATTTTCTTTCTTTAGAACGAGCTCAAGCTCTAACAGATGTTCTTTTAACAGGAATTAAAGCTTAGTGTTACAACCAAAAATGCTTTTTTAGAATCTTTAATTTACCTACTGGTAGAATAAAGTAATAATAGTTAGGAGTATCGATTATGAATTACTGGAAGGAATTTCTACCTTTTTATTTTTACACAGTTGTAATAACTATTTTGACAATAACAGCAAGGCTAATAGGAACTTATTCTTTTGCAAAAATTATAAGTTTAGTGTTTTTAGGAATAGTTAGTTGGATGTTTATAGAATATTTTCTACATAGATTTTTTTTCCATTACCAAGCCACTAGTCCTTTTATGAAAAAAGTTGTTTATCATATGCATTTAGCTCATCATGAGAACCCTAAAAAAGTAGATAAACTTTTTGCAAGTTTATCTACTAGTATACCTATTGCAAGTTTATATTGTTTAATAACTTATTGTATAACAAATAGTTGGCAAGCAATGAGCTATCTTTTTGTTGGGCTAATTATAGGGTATTTTGCTTATGAGTTAATCCATTATCAATCTCATCATCGTAAGCCTAAGTTGGCTATTTTAAAATACCTTAAGAAATACCACTTACTACATCATCATCAATCTTCAAATTTGTATTTTGGAGTTAGTTCCCCCTTTATAGATTATTTATTTGGTACTTATTAAGGTTATTTTAAGCAAATTTTGAAAATAAACATTCCAATACTAGGTGATGCAAACTTTGGCTTTGTGTAAAATAGATGGACTTTGTGTTAGTAGATTTAGCCAAGTGGTAGAAAATATTGGGTTATAGAGGTTTATTCAATGAGCAATAAAAAATTCCGTAGAAGAGCCGGATCAGTAGATTTAAAAAGCAAATCCAAATCAAAAAATGTTGCTGAGTATGAAATTAGTTATGAACCTGTTGAAGATGAAAGTGTTCAAACTCTGCCTGTAGATGTTAGAAACAGAATTAGAGATTTATATAACTTAATACAAAAAGATCCTCAAAAAGTAATCCCAGAGTTATTAACTCTAAAAGAACAATACCCTACTGTACCTGTATTAGGTAATTATTTGTATGTTGCTTATATGCTGAGTGGTGATGAAGAAAAATCTGATGCAATGATGTTAGAAAACTATCAAAGACATCCTAGTTATTTATTTGCTAAGTTAACTTATGGTCAATATTTGCTTAAACAAGACAATATTAAAGAGTTTGAGCAGGTGTTTGAAAATAAATTTGACTTAAGAGCTTTATATCCAAATAAAAGAAAATACCACGTTGCAGAAATAATAAGTTTTTGGGGTGTAATGGGCTTATATCATTGTGCTGTTAATAACTGGGAAGCTGTAGCGGCTATTTGCAATTTATTACAACAATTTGCTCCACAACATGAAGTAACCAAACTTCTAAATACTAGACTACAACAAGCTCGCCAATTGACAGGATTTGGACAAACAGTAAACATAGTTCAAACTATAGCTAATAAATAGTATTTAATTTACCTTTGATTTACCTTGAGAAGAAAGTTTTAACTAAAACTTTCTTCTTAAGAGCTCTTCTATATTAAATTATGGATTTGTCTTACAACTTATATATTCCTCTAGGTAAAACCTCTAAAATAAATGAGTTAGTAATAAATATAGCGCTGTTTATTGTTGAAGTAGTCTAATAATATTTTAATGGTTGCCGATAAAATAGACAAAATTTATTTTAACCCGAGGTCTAAGTTAAATAAAAAATTCATTTTGAGTGAATAATAAAGTTAAACTAATTGTAAAGATTACTTATGTAATCTTAAATAAAATAAAATGGGGATAAGATGAGTATACTTATTGTAGATGATTCTCCTGTGATTCAAGAGTTGCTAAAAAAGATACTTCAAATAGGTGGTTATAAAGATTTGCTTTTAGCTAACTCTACAAATGAAGGATTTGAAATCTTAGGTATAGGCAATCCATCGAAAAAAAATACAAGCATAGATTTAATCTTAATGGATATTACTATGCCTGGAATTAATGGTATTGAAGCTTGTAGGCAAATAAAAGGTAGTAAAGGATATGAAGATATTCCTATTATAATGGTAACCGCAGCTGCAGAAGAAAAACACTTAGAAGAGGCTTTCTCTGCTGGAGCAACTGACTATGTTACTAAACCACTTAATAAAACAGTATTACTTAGTCGAATTCGTTCTGCTTTAAAAATCAGACAAAATACTTTAGAAATAAAAGCTACTAATGAAAAGTTGCAAGAAGAAATTAATGAACGTAAAAAAGCAGAAGAAGCACTTAAGAGAAGTGAAGAAACCCTTTTTATTTCAGAACAACAATATCGTCTTTTATTTGAAAATAATCCTCAACCTATGTGGGTTTTTGAACTAGTTTCACTTAAATTTTTGGCTGTTAATGAGGCTGCGGTCAATCATTATGGGTATTCTCAAGAAGAATTCCTTTCAATGACTCTTAGAGATATTTGGTTTTTAGAAAGTATAAACTCTTCTCTTGAAGATATATCAAAAGCTTCATTAAAGTTTAGTAGTTCAAATGTTTGGAAACATAAAAAGAAAGATCAAACTATTATAGATGTTGAGGTTGCAACACATACACTTGAATTTGCAGGTAAATTGGCTAAGTTAGCTTTATTAAATGATATTACTGCCCGTAAACAAGCAGAAGATTTACTAATAAAAAGTGAGGAACGCTATAGGAATCTTTTCAATAACATTCCTATAGGAATGTACCGTACTACTCCTAATGGACAGATTTTGATGGCTAATCCTAGCTTAGTTAAAATGTTAGGATATTCTTCTTTTGAAGATTTTTCTATGCGTAATCTAGAAAATAAAGAAGAAAGTTTAGCAACATATAAACGTTCTGACTTTAGAGAACGCATTGAAAGAGATGGGGAAATTATAGGTTTAGAAGCAGAATGGATTATTAATAATAATAAATCTATTTATGTTCGTGAAAATTCAAAAGTAGTTCGAGGTGCTAAAGATGAGATTTTATACTATGAAGGTACAATAGAAGATATTACTCAAAGTAAAATAGCTGAACATAAATTACAACAACAAGCTGCATTACTTGATATTACTCAAGATGCAATTATTGTTTGTAGCTTATCAGGAGAGCTAATTTTTTGGAATAAGGGTGCTGAACGTATTTATGGCTGGACAGCTGAAGAAGCTCTTGGTAAAAACACTAAAATCCTTTATAAAAATGGCTCTTTATCTCAAATAGAGAACAAGAGAAATTTTTTAGAAAAGGGAACATGGCTTGGAGAATTAAATCACATAACAAAAAATGGGAAAGAAATTTTAGTTGAGAGCCAATGGGTATTAGTTACCAATGAAAAAGGAAGAGCACAATCAATACTCATTGTTAATACTGATATAACAGAAAGGAAAAAGCTAGAAACTCAATTTTTAAGAGCGCAAAGACTAGAAAGCTTAGGTACACTTGCGGCAGGAATTGCACATGATTTAAATAATGTATTAACACCTATTACTATGTCAGTATCTTTACTAAAAAGAAAATTAGCTGATGCAATGAGCCAAAAGATACTATTAGCTATGGAAAACTCTACAGAACGTGGAGTGGCTTTAATAAAACAAGTTCTGTCTTTTGCAAGAGGAATTGAAGGTGAACACACTCTTATAGAAGTAAAACATGTTATTGCTGAAATAGAGCATATCATTACAGAAACTTTCCCTAAATCAATAACGATTAGCGTCGATATACCAAGAGAAAAATTAATAATCAATGGAAATGCTACACAACTTCACCAAGTTTTACTTAATCTCTGTGTAAATGCTAGAGATGCAATGCCAAATGGTGGAAACCTTTCCATAAGTGTTATACAACAAATATTAGATAAAGATTTTATTGAACATAATCTTGAAATAGGTAACCCTTATGTCATTATCAAAGTTACAGATACAGGTAATGGAATAGAAAAAGAAATAATTGATAAAATCTTTGATCCATTTTTTACTACAAAAGAACTTGGCAAGGGAACTGGATTAGGTTTGTCTACTGTACTAGGTATTACAAAAAGTCATTCAGGTGCTATAAGTGTAGAAAGTGAGTTAAAGAAAGGGACAACATTTACTCTCTATTTGCCTTGTGCCACTTCAGCTACATCAGAGCAAAGAGAGCAAAAAAATACAGAATTTCTCTTAGGGAAAGGTGAAACCATACTTGTTATAGATGATGAAGAGTCCATTAGGAGAATGATGGAAGTAACTCTAAGTTTATATAATTATAAAGTACTTGTTGCTAATGATGGAGCACAAGCAATAGATATGTATATGCAAAATCAAGATGTTGTTAAAGTGATTTTAACGGATTTGATGATGCCAAATATGGATGGAGTTACTGCTATAAGTATCTTACAAAAGATTAACCCTTTAGTAAAAGTTCTTGCTGTAAGTGGGGTTTCCTCTAGCAATTTAGTAACACAAGCTAACAGTCTTGGGGTTAAACATTTTTTATCTAAACCTTATAGTGCAGAAGAGTTATTGGTAAAACTCCAGGAAATTCTTAAAAACTAACTAACTTGGTTTTGCATAGTACTTATTTCATCAAATGGCTTTATTTTCTTTTAAGTCATTTATTTTTTCTAAGCTATAGCCTAGTTCTTGCAATACTTCTATAGTATCTTCTCCTAGTGTAGGAGGAGCAAAACGATATTGAATTTTAGTATCACTCATTTTTATAGGTGAGCCAGTAGTAGGAATTTCTTGACCTTCTTTGTTCATTAACTTAACTATCATATCTCGTGCTGTTGCTTGGGGATCTGAAAATGCTTCATCTACTGTGTTGATTGATCCAGCAGGTACTCCTAGCTTATGACATAGAAGGATTATTTCTTCTTTTGTAAATTTAGAAAATTTTTCTTGTAATTCTTTAACACATTCTTCTCGATTTTTTACTCTTAGCTCATTTGTTCTAAAACGCTCAACTAAATCTATAGAATCAATAGCTTTACATAAAGCAGAAAATTGATGATCATTGCCTATTGCTAAAGCAAATGCTCCATCTTTTGCTACAAATGTCTGATAAGGGACAAGATTAGGATGTGCATTGCCATAGCGAGAAGGTCGTTTACCAGAAATAAACCAATTGCTTGCAACATTAGCGAGCATTGAAAGTTGACAATCAAATAAAGCTACATCTATATATTGTCCTTTTCCTGTTGTGTTACGAGCTTGTAGTGCTGCTAGAATAGCTACTGTAGCCCATAAACCAGTAAAAAGATCTGTTACTGCCACTCCAACTTTCATTCCACCATCACTATCACCAGCTTGACCAGTGATAGACATAAGCCCGCCCATTGCTTGAATAAGAAAATCATAGCCTAATTCATGGCTACGTGGGCCAGTTTGACCAAAACCTGTTACAGAACAATAAATTAGTTTAGGATTGCGTTCAGAAAGAGTCTTATAATCTAATCCCAATGTTGCAAGTTCACCAGTTTTATAATTCTCAATTAAGATATCGCTTTCATCTACTAGTTGATAGATTATTTTGCGACCTAGTTCAGACTTTAAATTTACTGATATGGAGCGTTTATTTCTATTCGTACAAGTAAAATAGGCAGCTGTCCCATTTTCAATAAATGGAGGTCCCCAATATCTAGTGTCATCTCCAACACCTGGACGCTCTACTTTAATTACATCTGCACCTAAATCTCCTAAAATTTGAGTGCAAAATGGGCCAGCTAAAACTCTAGATAAATCTAAAACTTTTATTCCTTTTAGTGCTCCAAACTCTTGTGTCATACAAAGCCTCTAAATAAATTATGGGTAAATTTGTTTTACAAACAAACTTACCCATTAAACTAAAACAGCATTTTTACAAGATTAGAAGTTAAATGTAAAGCTATTAGAGATAACTCCATTGACTGTAACAGTTACCTGGTTAGAACCTTTCTTTAAGTTAAGCTTTTTCTTTGTTGCTTTAAGTTGAATTTGGCTGTCAGTTTGTGAGGAAATAAAGGAACTAACATTTTGCTGATTTACATTAACAACTGCTCCTGAACTTCCAAATCCACTTCCACTAATAGTTAACATAGGCTTATTGAAACTAGCATTGGTTATTTTAGGTGTAACAGGTGTTGTAACTAGAAGTGAAACAGTTTGACTTTGACTAATCTGTCCAGATAAAGCAGTTACAATAATATTATAGTTTTGCGCAGGTGTATTAGCATTAGTACTAACACTCATTGTTGAGTTTCCACTAGGTAAACTATTAGGAGAAAAAGTAATTTGAATGTTGCTGTTTGGTTGATTGACTACAGCACTCAAAGTTACAGGCTGACTTAAAGTACCCGTTGGTGTTACATTTACAGTAAAGCTAGTTGTAGAACCAGATTTGACTGTTTGAGTATTAGGTGAAACACTTAAAGAAAAGTTTGCTGTAGTTGGAGTGTTGTCAATTTTATTAACAGAGAGTGAAATATTACGACTACGTCTTAAAGGTCCAGCATTTCCAAAGACTTTAATGCTCAAATTAGTAGAAGTAATATCTGCTGAAGTACTAACCGTGACTATTGAACTTTGACCAGGAGATATTGATTTACTAGAAAAACTAATAGAAACATTTCTATTAGGTGGAGATACCATAGCATTTAAGTCTACTGAACCATTAAAGTTATTGACTCCATTAGCAGTAACAGTAAAGCTAGCAGAATTTCCACTAGTAACTTTTTGATTTTCTGGAGATATATCTAAAGAAAAGTCTGGTAATGTATCAATTCGGCCAAATTGTTTAACTACACGCAAAGCATTGTTGTCTGTATCAGAAATCAATAGATCTCCTAGTAGATTTACTACTACACTAGTAGGTTTATTAAGTCTAGCTGCAAAGGCTGGTTCACCATCACCATCAAAGCCTCGTTTTTTTCCTACTATAGTTTTAATCTTACCATTTTTGACATCTATTTTGCGTATGCGATGATGAAGTGTATCAGCAAAAATCACACTTCCATCTATATCTATGTCCAGTCCTGTAGGTAACATTAAGTTGGCATTAATAGCTGGCCCACCATCACCTAAATCAGGAGTCATCATATTAGAATTGCCTGCGATTGTTGAGATTATTCTAGTGCGGGGATCAATACGACGAATACGATTATTGTTCATATCAGAAAGATATATCATACCAGTTTTATCTACAGCTATTGCAGCAATAGTATTAAAACTAGCATTGATAGCCATACCATTATCTCCGCTAAAACCTACTTGACCTGTTCCTGCAAAAGTCACAATGTTATTAGTACGATTATCAATAAAACGTATTCTATTATTGTCAGATATTAATATGTCATTTGTAAGAGTTACTGCAATTGCCAAAGGCATATTGAGCATAGCATTAACAGCCGCCCCACCATCCCCACTAAAGCCCGGTTGACCAGTACCAGCTATAGTTTTTATAACACCTGATTGATCTACCCGACGAATTCGATGATTAGCACTATCCACAATTAGTAAATTACCTAATTGGTCAAAAGCAATGGATTTAGGATTATTTAAACTAGCATTAGTAGCTTGTCCACCATCTCCACTAAATCCCATTTGCCCATTTCCTGCAACTGTTGTAATGATTCCAGTTTGGTTATCAATACGGCGAATGCGTTGGTTGCTTTGGTCAATGAAAAAGATATTGCTAGCACGATCTATTATTGCCCCACCATCTACTAGTATATCAATATTAGCAAATAGACTTAAGCGGCCATCTCCTCCAAAATTTTGGTCTCCACTTCCAGCAAAAGTTTTAATAATGCCAGAGTTGCGATTTACAATTCTGATAAGATTATTTGCAGTGTCAGCAATTAACAGATTGTTGGAGCCATCTAGATCCAGATCTTCAGGGCGGCCAACACTAACACGATTGGCTAGATCTCCCTCTACTACTGGGCCAGGCATACCATTTCCAGCAATGGTCATAATCATGCCTTTATCTATTAAGCGAACCCGATTATTTCCAGTATCAGCAATTAAAACTGCTCCATTAGGTGCTACTGTCAAACCTTTAGGAGCTGCCAAACTAGCCATTAAAGCAGAACCACCATCCCCACTAAAACCTCTAGTACCATTTCCGGCAATAGTGTTAATAATGCCTGTTTTAACATCTATTATGCGAATTCGGTCATTATCAGTGTCAGCAATTAGTAGATTTCCTTTTAGGTCAAATATTATTTTGTTTGGATTATTAAGGCTGGCATTAATAGCAGGCCCACCATCTCCAGAAAAAGCTCCTCTTCCATTTCCAGCAAAAGTAGTAATAATACCTGTTTTAGCATCAACTCGACGAATGCGATTGCTTTTGCTTTCAGCAATAAAAATATTGCCATTGCTGTCTGTTGCTGTACTTGTAGGCGCTGCTAGCTCTGCTTTGGTCGCAAGTCCACCATCTCCAGCATTAGAATTAGGCATTGCCGGATTTCCATTTCCAGCAATTGTAGTAATAACACCTGTTTGACCATCAACTTTACGTATTTTGTTATTGACGGTTTCTGCAATTATAAGATTTCCTGTGTTATCTATAGAAATTCCACCAACAGGGAAGAGATCCAATGGCGTAGCAATAGCAGGCCCACCATCATTTCCATCACCAGAAGAACCTGTTCCAGCCACACTAGTGATTGTCCCATCATCATCAACTTTACGTATGCGGTTATGTGCAGAATCTAAGATGTAAGTGTTGCCATCCCCATCTGTAGCAATACTACGGCAGAACTTAAGATTGGCTTTTTTAGCATTTCCACCATCACCTAAAAATGGAATGCCACCAGCAACAGTAGTAATTTCACCATCATTAATGTTTTTTAGAAGAGGAGCAACAACAGTAAATTCTTGTTGATCAACTCCACCACGAGTTTGTACAGAAATAGTTCTTTTTCCAGGAGCATTTTGAGAAGGAACTATTAAACGAATACTTGTAGCACTTTCAATAATTGCATCTTGTACTAAGCTATCTCCAACAACTACAATACTTTCTGGGCCAAAGTTTTTTCCCTTAATAACTATTTCTGAGCCACCATCAAGTATGTCTGTATTTTGGCTTAAGGAATCAATTTGTGGCTGTCCAACAGTTACTACTTTTACTGCTTGTGCTTCAGTAGCTTTATTATCAAGTACAAAGGCTTGATTTGCTTTAACTACTACACTCATTGCTTGACCAAAACTTACAGAAGGTTGTCCAAGAGAACTCATTATTCGGGTTTGTTGTGAAATTTGTGAAATAACTTTTGCCCCAGAATCATCAACTACATATATGTTACCTAGTTGATCTACACTAATAGAACGAGGATTATTAAATGTAAATTCATCACTAGCTGCTTGAGGTGTAGTATCAGCAGTTAAGAAATCTCCAGGTTGAGCGCTTGTAGATTGGATTTTTCCTACTGTGGTAACTTTTCCATCCATTGTGATTGAGCGAATACGGTTATTTCCAGTATCTGCCACCATTAAAACTTCACTTGTAGTAGATCCAAAGAAACTAGAACTACCTGATTGAACACTAAGTGCTGTAGGACGGAAAAACTTGGCAGAACTTCCAGTTGCATCAACTTTTCCACTTACTCCAGGTTGACCAGCTAGTAAACGAACTTCTTGTTTAGATAAATCTACTATATAAATAGCATGATTATCTGTATCAGCAACAAAGATGTTTCCAGCCGAATTTACAGCAACACCTTGAGGACTACGAAATACAGCCTGAGAAATTGCAACAGTTGTTTGTGTGTTAATACCAGGTGAACCTGTTCCTACAACAGTTGTTACTTGGTTATTGAAATCAACTTTACGAATGCTGTGATTAAGTGTATCCGCAATATAAATTCCACCTTGACTACGATTATCAACTGCTACAGCTGTTGGGCCAGAAAATAAGGATTTTAAGGCATCTCCATCAAGTCTTCCTTTGTTACCCATTTGACCTGCAAAGGTTTGTGCATCAGAACTAGAAGAAGCTCGCTTAAAAACTACGTTATTAGTAGGGTCACTAATGTAAATTGCTCCACTGGAATCTACTTTAGTATCACCTGAAGCCTGTTTACCTTTAGAGCTATCAACTTTGGCTACAGTTACAAATATAGATACAGTGTCATTTCCTTTGGTAGCAGTAATTGTTGCATAACCTTGGGTTTTGCCAGAAACATTACCTTGAGCATCTACTGTTGCAACATCTGGACTTCCAGAACTAAAAGTTACCCCTGTAACAGGATTCCCGCTTGTGTCCATTGCTGTAAGTTGAATTTGATTATTTTCATTTACAACAGGGTTAGAATCTTGGTTTGGTCCAAACAATTGTAAGTTTGAGCTTTGTTGGAATTTACGAAGAATATGCTTTAGAGATGGTTTTTTGGCTATTGTATGTAAAGAGGGGGAATAGCTAGAGGGTTTTTTATTAGGTATAAGTGTATAGGCACTTAAGTAAGATGGAGTAATTAATTGGAAAGCTAATATAAGTATTAAGATTTTACTAATTTTGTTGAAGCGATTTATGTACATCGGCCGCCTCCTCACACAAAGGAATAAACATAAATTTTAAGGATTTTAGCATATTAATTTTTTGACTACGATTAAGATAATAAAGCCTGAATATTTTTTAATTTGTTATGGATATCGTCACAATATGGTTGTGAGGTAAGTCATTTATAACAAGACTTTGCCAAAAACTTTCTAGTTCATAATACTTATTATAAGAATTTGGAAATCTTTGGCTGCTTTTCAAGGCTTAATTATAAGATTAGTAAAAGATATAAGCTCAAATATATTGCCATTTTAATATCTGAGCTATATTCATACATTATTAATAACTATTCAGAAATAGAAGTAGCAGGTATTTTGCTAGGAGTTTTATCAGCTTCAAATTCTATAGTAGGAAGAGTTGAAGATGATGTTTTTACAAGCACTTCTTTATTAATTGATTGGTTAGGTGTTTCCGATAGGGTAAATGCAAACTCTTTTAAGTTTTTAGCTAAATCATGTGCATTAAGTCTTTCTTCTGGATTTTTAACTAGAGCTTTCATAACTATATCTTCTAAATCTTTAGGAATACTCTCATCAAAATCTGTTAATGGAGGAGGAGCTTGTTTTAAGTGCATTAGTACAAGCCCAACAATACCACTGTATTCTTCTTCAAAAGGAACACATCCAGCTAACATTTGATATAGTAAAATCCCTACGCTATATACATCAGAACGGCCATCATAAGGTTTATTTGATAGGCGTTCTGGAGCCATATAAGCAGGTGTACCGACTAAATTTCCTGTACCAGTTAAGTTACTTGGAGTAGTTTTTTCATCTTTATCAACAAGTTTAGCAATACCAAAATCAACTACTTTAATAACTTCTCCTTCTTTAGTTTGATGTAGGAAAATGTTGTCTGGCTTAATATCACGGTGAATTATTCCAGATTTATGAGCTTCTGCTAAAACTTCGCAAACAGGAATTAAAATATCTAAACATCGTTTAATAGGAAGTTTACTATTATCTTTTAACTCATTACTTAAAGACCAACCTTCTAACAATTCCATTACTAAATAAGCAATTCCATCAGAAGAAATTCCTGAATCTAATACAGAAACAGCATTGGGATGGTTAACACGGCAAGTAGAAATTCCTTCTAATAAAAAGCGCTCTAAATTTTCTGCTGATGCATTATCTTCTGTTGGGCGAAAGACTTTTACTGCAATGGGTCGGTTTAAAGCTAGATGTGTTGCTTTATAAACAGCACCAAAACCACCACTCCCAATTTTGCTATCAAGTCTGTATTTTTCATCTAGTACTTTTCCTGGTAGAGTTTCTGCTAAAGCAGCAAATATTTTATCTGCTCGTTTATGTGATTCTACTAGCTCTTCATTTGCTTTAAGCAGATTCTTGTTACTCTTTTCTATTGCTATTTGTGAGTCTTTAAGTTTCTCTACTGTTTCTGCTAGCTCTAAATTCTTTTTATCAAGTTCAGAGTTTTTCTTATCAAGTTCAGAGTTTTTCTTATCAAGTTCAAGGTTTTTCTTTGCTAACTCATCAGATTTTTTATCAAGCTCAAGAGTTCTTTCTTTGACTTTTAACTCAATATTGGCATTAATGGCTTCTAATTGAGCATTTTGATGAGCCATTCCTTGCATATCTTTTACAGTTCTGGAACAGGCTATAAGTAAGAAGAAGTCTTCAAATACTACCCAAGCTGCATGTTCTAACCACCGCCAATTGCTTGCTGTTAAAACCCCAAAAACAGATTGAGGCCAAAAGACTCCACGAATAAAGTGATCTAATCCTACTACTGTGGTAGCAGTAATCATAACTTTCCAATCACCATAAAAAGCCAAAAATGCCAGTGACCCAAAAACGTGAAAGTGAGTTTCAATTCTTCCACCAGAAAGATGTATTAATAGAGCAGAAGAAAGCATTTGAGCAATTGCAACAGAATGCCTAGTTAATGGTTTACCTGGTTGATAAGCTATTAAATAAAGAGGAAAACTAATTATTAGACCACCTAAACCAATAGCTGCTATTAAATGAATATGAACTGCTGGCTGTATACCTTCCCAAGCAATAGGAGAAATAAAAGCAGCAATAATAACACCTACAACCCATTGAAATAACAACAACCTGCCAAAAAGTTTATCTGTTCGCTCAAAGACTTGTTGTTGTTGTTGTTCAAAAAGTTCTAGGCTTCTTCCAGTTATTTTACTGGTTATCTCTGAATTTATAGTTGAACTAATATCTTGTTGGACATCGCTAAAAGTAGCCATAACCAACTCCTTATTTATTCGTCTCTTTGGAGCTTAAATTTTTATTGTTGCTTGGCAAACATAAACTACAACCAAACACTGGTGTAGTTGGTTGAGGAACTGAACCCTTGTTTGCTATAGCTATAACAGTTTGCCTACCAATGTTATCACCAAAATGCCCTCTGGCACTGGTAATACCACCACTAAATACTAAATTGCCATTTGGGTTGTAAACAACTACTTGTCCAGAAGTAATTGCTTGAAATAAAGATGCTTCTTGCCCTTCAGGATCAGAAATAACACTAACTCCTGGTATTAGTTTTGCACTTTCCCAAATATCAGTCTGCTCCCATTTTTCAGGAAAATTTTTGGGTCTAGTGAATAATACATAAGTTTGCAGCCGATTTTGACAATGAGCCATTAATGAAGCTAATTCCCCAATAGTTGCCCTTGTACAAGGACATTTTGGGTGACTAAATAAAACTAATGTTGGTTTATCTTTAGCAAGAGAAAGTTTACTTGTTTTAGGCCATAGTTCAGGACTATGAGACAACTTTGATGGTGAGTTGGCATGTTTAAGTAATACAAACATACCAAAACCAATAGCTAAAAGCCAAAGAAATAAAAAAAATTTTACAAAATTGTCTTTAAATAAATCCATTTTCTTACTTACAAATTAAACTTTTAATGCAAATCTTATATGAAAAATATAGATTTAATAGATATACGTATATTTGCTATAAATATACCTGGTTTATTGATAATTATTTTCAACCTTAAGCTTTATTGTACAATAAGGTAGTTTACTTAAACTAGCTATAATTTAAAAAACTCTCTGACGAGCAGTACGTTTTTGGAATAAACTGGTTCGGTTTGTTTGACAATTAATTTGTACTTCTCCTTCAACTATCTCTAGTACACATAATATTTCACTAGATAAGTGTTCCCCTCTTAATTGTTTTACAGTGTTCAAAATAATATATCTAAATTGTTCTTCTGTTGGTAAGTTTGTAGGTGAGTTATACAACTGGCAAGTTTCTATAAATTTATTATATAAAACAGGTAATTCTCTATTAGCTGATAGGTCATTGCCTATTTTGCGAGATAAAATAAGTTGGTTTTTTATGGTGGCGGAGGTTTTTATAGAAGCATTAATTGAAAAAGGACTTTCCTCTGTTTGAGTGCTAGGTCTGATCATTGCAGAATTTGGTGTTAAGTTAAAAGAGGCTGTTGGTAAACTTGCTAGAGAAACAGAAGCTTCATTAGAAATATTCTTTATAGGAACATTGCTAGATTCAGCACTTTCCATAAGGTCTGGATTTTCCCCATCATCCATTATTGTGTCAAATCCATACTCTTTTTGATTGTTGAAATCTTCCCAAATATCAGTAGAAGGTTTTTTCTCTGTTTTTAGTGGAGGAAAGTTTGATTTAACTTCAGCTGTTTCTAGGCTAGATTGAGAATTTGGACTCAATGCAGCAAAAGAACTTGAACTAGTAGTTAGTAAAATTTCATTAGGTAATGATTCTGCTGGTAGAGTTGTGCTAGGCAATGTTTCAAATAATTTAGGTTTTTGTTCTTTTGGTACATTAAAACTGCGTTCCCCAAAAACAAATTCATTTGGAACATATTCTATTGGAGACTCTTCTTCAGTTACTAAATTTTTTGATGTCGATCTTTCAGAATTTGAAGATGCTGTTAGTAATAAATCTCCAAGGCTTTTTCCTTTACCTATAGATGAGTCGTCTATAGATTGTTTGTAGCTATTTGCACTGGTAGTAAGCGAATTATTAGAGGATTCTAAAGGTAATATACTAAATTTATTTGAACTAAGAGCATCTGCTGTAGGTGATATGCTAGGAGATAAATTAGCAAAATTGATTTGTTCAACTCTAAAAGTAGAAGGAGGAATTACTTGTTGTTCAGTTAAAAAATTAGTATCTGATTTCTTAAAATTAGAATTTACTTCTTCCTCAGCAAACTCTTGAACAGGTTCTTGAACAGGTTCTTGAACAGGTTCTTGTGCTAAAGGTGCAGCAATCTCAGGTGTTGGAATTATTAACTCATCAAGATTTCCAATATCTAAACTTAAATCTATTAAGCTGTTTGTTGGGATTTTATTTTGTGTCGGTTGATTTTCTATTATAGATGACTCTAAAGGTTGATTAGATGTTTGTGAGAAAGCCTTATAATCAACACTAGAACTGCTTTCCGAGAAAGAACTTTCTTCAACTTCAGACACAGCCGCAGGTAAAGTTTGTTCCATTGCAGTAGTTGTGTCTATAGATTGATTTACTGAAGTATTATTATTTTCAGATATTGTTTCAGGTGGAGTGTTAGAACTTAGTTTTAACATGGCTGCTTGAGCAACTTCATTAACTATGGCTGTAGGAATAGGTGCATTTTCGTCATCTTCATCAGGAAAACTTACTGCTTCAAATACTCCAGTAAATGGATCAAGATAAATATCATCTACTTCTTGTATTTCTTGAGGTACTTGAGGTACTTGTGTTTCCTGAGAGGTGGTAAGCTCAGGTGGAAACTCATTAGTTTTATTTAAAACAGGAGTTTGAAGAGTTAATGGAGTTTGTTCATCATCATCGTCGTCGTCAATGTCTTCAATATCTTCTGGATCCTCTGGTAATGGAGGCAGTTGAGGTAGTTTTTGAGTAACTTTATTGATTTCTGAAAGTGTAGCAAATTTCTTAAGTCTTTCACTGAGAGCTTTTTCATCTAAAGCTTTTTCAGGTAACGCTTTTTCGGTTTCATCCTCTTCCTCAAATGGAACAGCAGGAAGTTTTATTGTTGGATGAGTAGCAGAAATAGGTCTAAATGGAGTATCTTCAGGAATTCTTATTATAGGAATTTTCTGGGTCTCTTTAAGCATTTCTGGAGAGAGATCCATGTCTAAATCGTTAAAATCTGACTCAGATTCAGATACTATAGGCAATTCAGACAGAGTAGGTGCATTAGCTAATCTATCTGCCTCAAAACTAGCCATTGCGCCATTTATATCAAAGCTAGGCTGAATTTCTATTTTAGGTGCTTTTTGGGGAACTTCAATATTTAAGTCAAATTTTCCATCTTCTGTAATTAAAGCTTTATCTGGAGGTTTAGTTTCAGAAGCTTTAGGAGTTGGTTTAACAGGCTCGTCTAATATGTCGTTTAAATCAGAGAAATCGTTTTCTGGCTTGTTTGAACTAGCAAAATTCTTAATATCAAAAAATGTAGCCGCAACTTCTGGGATGGTTTCTGCAATTGGCTCTGCAATTGGCTCTGCAATTGGTTCTGCAATTGGTTCTGCAATTGGCTCTGCAATTGGTTGTAATTCTTGAGTAGAAGAAAATGGGATAGAAGGTTCTGTAAAAGAAATTGCAGCTTGATTAGAACTTGCCTGCATTTCTACATTTGGTGCTTGTACGATATTACTTGGAGCTAAATTTTCTAGATTTGAGCTAGAAGGAGTTAATCCAAAAGATAACTCATTGGTTTGTAGAGCAATTGGTTTAATAGGGCTTGGTTCAGGAAGCTGAATTTTGTTATTTACAGAATTATCTATTTGTAAAACTTCTGCAAATTTTTCAGGTTGTTTGTTTTGAGAAGTTGGTTCTGTTAAGAAATTGTCAGTTTTAGTGCGAAATTGAGGCTTAAGGGAATCTAATCTAGATTCTAGCTTGTTTGCTAAAGAACTTTGTTGGCCTTCTATCTGTTGGGATATTCTAAAAGTCTCTTTAGGTATTGGTTTAGTTGGACTTATTTCAACTTTTGGATGGCTATCTGTTATGCTTAAAGCTGGTCTAGCAAATAAACCTGATTGGTAAAACTCTAGTAATTCATCTTCTTCTGAAGAACTAGCTAAATCAGAAATAAGTTCTTGATTAGCAGGTAACTCACTAGTAGATTTCTTTATCTTAGTTATACTAGGAGCTTCTATATTAGATAAATTCCTAGAAGCTTCGTTCACACTTGGTCTTTGGAAAAAACCTGATTGGTAAAATTGGAGTAGAGCATTTTCTTCAGCAGAAGCAGGAACTTCAGGATGTTCTTCATGAAGAGATTCAGAAGAGGAAGAAGAGGCTTTTTTAATTTTTGTTATTTTTGTTATGCTAGGCAGTTCTGTAACTGTAGAAGCTTTAATTACAGGCTCGTTTGGAATATTTGGTCTTTGGAATGTTCCAGATTGATAAAATTCAAGCAACTCATCTTCATTATGTTGTTCTTTTTCTGTTATTTCTTTAGTGGCAGTTGGACTATTACTTAAAACCCCTGCCACTGCGTCTCTGATAACGGTTTCAGCCGTGTCTTTAAATGTTGAATCTGTTTTTAATGATAAATTACTTTCTTCTTTTTCCTTGTATAATATACTAGGTGAACAAACTCTCGCATAGTTAGTAATGTCACAACCACTACGAATACCTGCGTTAGTAAGAATTATTTCTCCTAAATCATTAGTCAAAATAATATGTCCTGCTGCCGCCGCTCCTAAAACTAATAGAAGCAACATAGGTTGTTGTAGTCCAAAAGGTTCATTAAGTAACAATCTTTCTATATCTGTACGAGTGACTGTTTGGGTGTATGATTTATCTAAAGCTACTAATATTTTACCTAACGGAGAATCATCAGGAATATCTGAACGTAGAGTATATTCAAAATTTTCTCCTACCAAACTAACAATGTGTAAAGGCAAAGCAAAATGGCCTAAGTATTTCTTTAATTCAGGCAAAGACCATTCTGAAGTATAAAAGAACCCTCTTGCTAGTACACGAATAACACGTTCATTTAATATATCCCCAAAAGTAGGGTGACGGGAGAATTTATTTTTTAGGAGAGGGTCAAGTGTTTGTCCAAGGAAATTTTGTAAACGTTTTTCTTGGAAAACAATATTTTGGCGATTAGTTTCTTGTGCATTGGCTAGGAATCCTGATTCTAAATAAACACGTGTAAAGATTTTTGCAGCTTGTGCTGTTAAATATGAATCTTCGGCTTTTAATTCTTCAAGATTAAGAAATTCTTGCCCTCTTTGGCGAATTACTAACAAACGCTTTAACAATGCAGTTTCATCATTTGTTAGAGATTCTGAATACCAGTAACGAAATACATGATTTTCTGGTGCTTCAGAACGAAATTGTGTTAAAGAAGAAGAAGAAGTTAAGGTTAATTGCCACTCTAAATTTTTCTGTTTGCTGTTACTGCTAGATAGCTCTGAAGCTCCTCCAAGTTTAAGTATTCCACGTCTGATAGTCCCTTTCCAAAGTAAATCAACCTCAGCACGTCGTTGAAAACTATTATCTTCAGAAAAAATCAAAGGCCAATCTTTGAAAACTTCTTTACCACTATCAACTAGTACTTCTACTAATCTGCTATCATCATCATCAATGTCTTTAGTAGCTTCTTCTATTGGATCCACTATACTAGCTGCAACTAAACAAAGTTGAAATTTTTTTTCTTCTTCATTTATGACTAGCATTTTTTCTCCAGCCGCAGTAACCATAAAATCCATGATAGTTTTAACGGATTGACGGAATAATACTGGTGGAGTGTCATCAAAAAACATCACACTATCAGCTATTTGCATTGCGGTAAATGGCTTTTCTTGTAAAGAAAGCAATGTAATAGCTCTGAGCAAAAATTTACCAGGGAATTGTTGAATAGATGGTAAAGCTTTAACAAAATTATCTAATAGATAGTCATAAGTGCTAAATAAGTAAGATAATGCTGTATTTCGTCTTAAATCATATTCAAAGGTGTCAAAGACTTCTACTAAACTAATTAAATTAAATCCACGGCGCATAATTGCTCTTGGAGCAACTGTATAGAAAAAGCTAAGTAAAGAAAAAGTACGAGCATAATTACGTAGTGCAGGGGCAAGTTCTAATACTTGTGGGTGAAAAGGGAAAGCTTGGAGAAACTCTTGTTGGCTCCACTGGAAATGAGGTACTTTTTGGCAAAGTTCTTTATAAAGATTATCTAAAGCTCGTCGTTGTTCTGCTTTTTTCGGACAAATAAATTGATCTAGCACAACAGCTAGATTGTTATTTGGAATAGTTTCAACAACATTTCTTATTTTATTAGGAGCAATTGCTGTTAATGCTATGTCTACTAAGTCTTTATCCAAAGTGATAAAAAGCTGTCGTTTTACAGTCGTATTACTAGCTAATTTAACAAGCCACTGTAAGCACTCATCTCGTTTTGAACGGCGTAGTAGCAAGGAAAGGCCATCAATAAAAACAAAGACATTTTTTCCTGTAGCACAAGCTGCTTCAATTTGAGCATCTCCACGAGTAACTAGCAAAGAGATATCTGTTTGCTCGCTATCACAATTTATTGTAACCATTGTTTGTGAAAGGGGTTTTTTGTCTATAGCTTGTTCTAGTCGATTACGAGCAAATGGATCTTCTATTTTAGTAGTTAAATCAGGTTGGGTAATTATTGCTCTTAGAAATGCTAACAAATGACTTTTGCCAACTCCACGCACACCTGTAATAAAGCTAACTGCACCACTGCGTGCTTGCTGAATTAATGAAGCAGCAATGTTAGCCACGGCTTCTGTGCATTGATAAGAATTGACTACTTGTTCGTTGGTAGCTGAATCAAGTCGAGTTGTCTGATCAATGTTGCGAATAGTAATAAAAGATTTTATTGGTTGTGATGACATATTAGCTAGAGCAACTCCAGCAACTATTTTATCGAATTTTAGCTTAATAGAACATAAAGAAATTCAGACTATATATTTTTTGATAATTTTTATTTCTTGAAATACTATGCTAACCTTATCCCTATGTTATTGCAATAGGAACTATGTTTACTGCTAATTACTAGAAACTGAAAATATTATTGCAAACAACCTTATCTAAAGGTAAACTCTTTTGCCAAAAAGATTATATCCTTCCTTAAGTCATGAAATAAATACTTATGTCTAAGCGTCCAAAAGTAGTATTAGTTGAGGATGATGAACAATTCAGGGCAGTCTTATTAAAAAGGCTTCAATCACTAGATTGTGATGTGATAGCAGCAGAAGACGGATTAAAGGGTTGGGAAGTTATTAACGCTTTTCGACCAGATCTTATTGTCTCTGATTTAATGATGCCTAATCTTAACGGCTATGAATTGTGTGAAAAAGTCAAATCTAGTCCTGAACTAAGCCATGTCTACTTTATTATTCTTACTGCTAGAGATTCTATAGATGACCGAGTCACCGGTTTAGATATAGGAGCAGATGACTATATTGCTAAACCTGTTAATAGCAAAGAGTTATTAGCTCGTATTAAAGCTGGACTACGTATCAGCAATTTGTATAACCAAGTAAGAGCCTCAGAGCAAAAATATCGTATATTGGTTGAAAATGCTTCAGATGCAATTTTGCTTTTTGATGTGTCTGGAAAATGTGTTGAAGCTAATGAAAGAACTTCTCATATTTTTGGTTATTCCAAAGAAGAACTTCTTGGTATGCGTTATTTTGATCTACTAGCAGAGGTCGAAGATTCAGAAGCAGAAAAAAACTTTGAGGCAATGTTTCGTATTGGTAACTTTACACAAGAAATAAAAATGAGACGCAAAGATGGACTTGTTATTCCTATTGAGTCAGCTAATACCATTATCAATACAGGTGTTGGAGTCTTTTGCCAGTGTATAGTTAGAGATATTACTGTTCGTAAAGAAAATGAACAACACTTAATTCAGGTAGAAAAACTACGTGCTTTAGGTGGAATGGTTGGCGGAATTGCACATGATTTCAATAACTTATTAGCTGCAATTCTTGGATATACTGAGCTATCTTTGCGAGATGCTCGTGATGAAACCTTGATCAGAAGACTTAAAGTCATTGAAAAAGCCGCTCGTGATGGTGCTGAAACTGTGCGCTTACTCCAAGAATTTACTAAGGTACGCAAAGACACTAGGCTAGAAAAAGTTAGTATTAATAAATTATTAGATCAGGTGCTTTTACTAACTAGACATCACTGGAAAGATCTAGCTCAATCTCGTAGCATATCTATCCGTATTGAAACAGATTACGGGGATGTTCCACCTGTTGAAGGTAACCTTTCAGAACTTAGAGAAGCTTTAGCTAACATTGTTTTTAATGCAGTTGATGCAATGAAAAAAGATGGAACTATTACCTGTCGTACTTGGACTAATGCAGAATACCTATATTTAGCAATAAGCGATACAGGTGCAGGAATGTCTGAAGAAATACGTCAACGAATATTTGATCCATTTTTTACCACTAAAGGATTATCTAATAGTGGTTTAGGATTATCAGTATGTTATGGAATTATTAATCGTCATGGTGGAGAAATCCTTGTTGATAGTGTAGAAGATAGTGGTTCAACCTTTACTATAAAATTACCTGTTCGTCTTCCTACACTTGAAACTGCTCCGGTTGAACTCAAAACTTCTGCTAAAGCTAGCATATTAATTATTGATGATGAAGATTTTGTCCGAGGTGCAATACAGGAAATTTTAGAAGATGAAGGACATACTGTAGAAGTGGCTAGTTCTGGAGAAGAAGGAGTTGAAAAATTCAAAAAAGGAAAATTTGATTTGGTCTTAACTGATTTAGGTATGCCAGGTCTAGCAGGTTGGGAAGTCGTTGCACACATTAAAGCCATTAACAAAGAAGTTCCTGTAATTTTGTTGACAGGTTGGGCTAACCAAACAGATGTTAGACGAGCTAAAGAAAAAGGAGTAGATCTAATCTTAGGTAAACCTATTTCTAGCAAAGATTTAGTGGCTATGGTGGCTAGAGCAATCAAGGAAAAAGATTAAATATATATAGGCTTTAGATATACTACATTTTATCTTTAGTTTTGATAGTTACTATTTACAAAGTAATTTTTCAAATTCTATACTTACTTTGCGTCTTGCTGATTACTTAAAATAAAATTTAGGAGTTATGTTGATGAGTAGCAAATTTTTTTATGGGATGTTTGCTTTTACGTTAGCTTTTTTACTAGGCTTGATTGGTTATTGGTCAGTAAACAAACAATATGTTTCCGCTTCTCCATATCATAATTGCCCAAGTGGTCAAAAACACGCTTGTCCAAAAATGCAAGAAGCTAAATCACAAAGTGCCATTATTTATAACAAATAACACAACTATCTTAATATATTAAAGTTATGAAACAATTAGTGCTATCTATTTTGCTTACTACTCTTTTGCCTTTTCCTGTTCTATCGCAAAAAACGATTTATCCTAATTTGATACAAAAGTCTTCACAAAAAAATCGTTCAGCTAATGGATGGAAAGAATATGTATCTAATGCTGGCAATTTTGCTGTTATGTTGCCATCCCAAGGACAACTTTCAGAAGAAAAAACTCCACAAATTCGCGTTAAATTAGATCAAGGCCCACACACTTATGGAGTTGCTCGCCTAGATGGATTTAAATTTGGCGAAACTGCTCAAAGAACTGTTGAAGGTGCAGCAGAAGATTTCTTAAATAGTACTGAAGGAAAATTACTGGAGAAAAAAGCCATGTCTTTAGGTGGTTATCCAGGTGCTTCTATAAAGTTTGAAACAGAAAACCCTCCAGGTATTACAGAAGGCCGCTTTTACCTAATTGGGCGTTATATCTATGCTGTAATAGTTTTTACTCGCCAAGGTAGCAGTCATGAAGATGCTAGCCGCTTTCTAGATTCTTTCCGGGTGCTTAATCAGTAGGGTTTTATGAAAATTCGTTTAGCAACAAATAGTGATAAAGAACAAATTCAAAATATTGTTTTTGGTGTATTGTCAGAATATGGCCTAAGTAGCGATCCTGAACATACAGATGCCGATCTTAATGATATTGAAGCTAATTATTTTGCTCGTGGTGGTACTTTTGTTGTAGTAGAAAATGAGCAAAATAAAATAGTCGGAACTGCTGGTCTTTATTATTTAAGAGAAGGTGTTTGTGAACTGAGAAAAATGTATCTGCTCTCAGAAACACGAGGCAAAGGCATAGGAAAGAAACTATTAGATTATTTACTTAATCAAGCTTCAAAGTTAGGCTTTCATCGGGTTGAGCTAGAAACAGCCTCAGTTTTAACTGAAGCAATAAGACTTTATACTTTCTATGGCTTTCGCCCAATGCAATGTGGTGAACATTTGTCTTCTCGTTGTGATCAGGCTTATTACCTAGATCTAGTACCTAGTGAGTAAAGTAGATAAAAGTTATCAGTTAATTTTTAGAAAGCCTTATGAGAGTTTTTTACACTGATAAATACACTGTTGAGCTTCCTGAAGGTCATCGCTTCCCAATGGAAAAATACAGGCTGGTTAGAGAAGCTTTACTTAAGGAGCAAGTCTTACATCCTAATGAGCTTTATGAGCCTCAAATAGTTTCTCCTGAAACAGTTACATTAGCCCACACTCGTAAATATGTAGAGTCAATTTGCAATGGTACAATTGAGCCCAAAGCAATGCGTCGGATAGGTTTTCCTTGGACTCCTGCTTTAGTTACTCGTTCGCTTGCTTCTGTTGGAGGTGCACTTTGTGCAGGGGAAGAAGCTTTGAGAGTTGGAGTTTCTGGAAACTTAGCTGGAGGAACTCATCATGCTCTAGTCAATGCTGGAGAAGGCTACTGTGTATTTAATGATATTGCTGTAGTTATCCTTTATTTACTGAAAAATAAAAAGATTCGTCGTGTAGCTATTGTGGATTTAGATGTTCATCAGGGAAATGGAAATTCAGATATTTTAGCAGATCGTAAAGATGTTTTTATTTTTAGTATGCATGGAGAAAAAAATTATCCTTTCCGAAAAGTTCCTTCTACCTTAGATATTGGATTAGCTGATAATACTGGAGATGATGAATATTTAGCTGCCTTAGAAGAAGCACTTCCAAAAGTTTTTGCTTTTGAGCCAGAAATAGTCTTTTTCCAAGCAGGAGTTGATCCACTAAAAGAAGATGTTCTTGGACGATTGTCCCTTTCAAAAGAAGGTTTAGCTAAACGAGACAGACTTGTTTTGTCTGAATGTAAAAAACGCTCAATCCCAATTTCTCTAGCTTTAGGGGGTGGTTATGCTAAACCAATACATCTTACAGTAGAAGCACATACTCAAACTTATAAAATAGTAAAAGAAATTTTTCCTAATATCTAAAAATAATGTTACACTAAACAGTTTCTTAGCTTGTCTCTTAAACCTTCAAATTTAGGGAAATACCAATGCGAATAAATAGTAGTTTACCTATAGAATTACCTACTCAAGAAGTAGAACAATATTCTAATGCTAAAACTCCAAGCCAAAATCTAACAACGGAAAATGTTAATAACAACATTGTTACTAACACAAAAAGTTATCAAACAAACTTAAAACGATCGGAGTTAGATTTTAGCAGTCGTTTACAACTAGATAAACTAAAACAACCATTGTCTTCAACCTCTGTTAGTAAAATTTCTAGAAAGTTAAGCGATCCAAAATCATCAGTTTCTTTTATTAAAGATTTTAATCAAAAATTAGGTTTAAGTTCTGTGGATTTACAAGGCAAGTATAAGTTAATGACAGATAGCCCTTTTGGATTGTTTCGAGCTATGCCAGCACTTTTTTATAAAGACATAAATGGTGCTTTTGCTAGTAGTTCTAAGTTGCTCAATCGTCCTGCTCCTACAATTACTATTGATGGAGACATGCATATTCAGAACTTTGGAACATTTCGTGGCCCTGATGGTAAAGCTGTTTGGGGAATGAATGATTTTGATCAATCAGCTAAAGGCTCTCCAGAATGGGATTTAGAGCGTTTGGCGGTAAGTGCTGCTTTTGTAGCACGTCAAGCTGGTTTAGGTGCTGATGGTGAAAAACAACTTGTTTCCACAATTACCAAAACATACTTTGACACAATTAAAGATATAGCTGCGGGTCGTGAAAAAGCTAAACCTTTTTTAGATGTAGATCACGCAAAAGGCTCAATTAAAGACCTAATTCAAAGTTCTAGTGATGAAAAAAGAAAGAAATTTTTAGAGAAATATACTTCAGTTGATTCTAGTGGTAACTATAAGTTTCTAAATAATGATAAGCTTCATCCTGTTTCTTCTGATCAAGCTAAAGCCATAAAATCTTCTCTAAAAGATTATGAAGGCCAAATAGGAGCTAATTCAGGTGTAGCTAAACCTCTACGAGTTCTAGATGTTGTTGCACGCTCAGATAGTGGAGGGAGTTCTTTTGGACTACCTAGATACTATGCTTTAGTTGCAAATGATGACCCAGGTAAAGCTCCTATTATATTGGAAATCAAAGCTGTTTTACCTTCTCCAATTAAAGATTTTAACTCTACATCTGGTGCTGATGCTCAACAAACCGTTGACAACCAGAAAACTTTAGCAGGCTATTCTAACCCTCTAACAGGTTCTTTAGAAATGAACAATCGATCTTTTCTAGTTCGTGAGCTTGAACCAGAGAAAAATAGCTATGCTGCTGATAAAGTCAAGAGTTTGTCAGATGCTCAGGATCTTTTTGAACAAGCCGCTAAAGTTCTAGCAGGTTCTCATGGTAGAACTCTTGATCAAGCAGTTGCTATAGATAATTGGGTGGGCAATGATAAAGATAAGGTAAACAAACGCTTAGCGGATTTTTCTAGCAAATATGCTGATCAAATTATAGCTGTTGATAAAGAATTAAAAAAAGAAGTAGGGTAATACCTACTTCTTAGTTAATATATACTTAAGCATATTACTAGTATGGTAGTAGGTGATGATACTACTATTTTCTTGCCAAAAAACTTCTTTTCAAATACTTATGATAACAATTCGCAAAGCCACTAAACCAGATCTTCAACAAATATGGGAAATTTTTCAGAAAGTTGTTCAAGGTGGTGATACCTATGTATTTGCTCCTAATACAAGTAGAGATGATTGTTATTATTATTGGTTTGATACAAAAGTAAATTCCTATGTGGCTGAGAAAGATTCCAAAATAGTAGGAATGTACAAAATAGTAGAAAACTATAGAGATCTAGGTTCTCATGTAGCAAATGCCTCTTATATGGTGGATCCAGATTTTCATGGCCATGGAATAGGTAAGAAAATGGCACTTCATTCACTTGAAGAAGCCAAGAAAATGGGATTTTTTGCAATGCAGTTTAACTTTGTAGTTAGTACAAACTCAACAGCCATTGAGCTTTGGAAAAAGCTAGGCTTTGAGATAGTTGGTATTTTACCAAAAGCCTTTAATCATAAGACATTAGGCTTAGTTGATGCCTATGTAATGCACCGATTTTTATAATAAGTCTAAGTACTTAGCTTGTTTATCAGTAATTTGCAGAGTATTTATTATGATTACATCATCCCAATTTCCAACACTTGACAATGCTTACTCAGGTCTTCCAGAACGGTTTTACCGTTATGTAACACCTACACCAGTCCATAAGCCTGAATTAGCTTTATGGAACAGCGTTTTAGCTAATGAATTAGGTTTTACTAATAGTGAAACAAAAGATTCTATAGCCGCAATTCTTTCAGGTAATAAAATACCTGATGGTTCAAAACCCCTAGCTATGGCATATGCAGGCCATCAATTTGGTCAGTTTGTTCCGCAATTAGGTGATGGTAGGGCGATTCTTCTTGGAGAAGTGTTAGACAGCAATGGAAAGAAGAAAGATGTTCAGCTTAAAGGAGCAGGAATAACTCCTTTTTCACGCAGGGGAGACGGGCGTTGTTGTCTTGGGCCAGCAATTCGTGAGTACCTAGCTAGTGAAGCAATGCATGCACTTAGGATTCCAACTACTCGTGCACTTGCTGTAACACTAACTGGTGAAAGAGTATATAGGGAGCGTCCTTTTCCAGGAGCAGTCTTAACACGTGTTGCTAATGGTCATATTCGTGTTGGTACATTTCAATATTTTTTAGCTCGCAATGATATTGATGGCATAAAAGTGCTTGCAGACTATGTTATTGATAGGTATTTTCCTGGTATTGCTAATAGTGATGAGCGCTACAAAACATTTTTCTTAACTGTACGGGATGCTCAAGCATCGCTGATTGCTCAATGGATGCAGGTAGGTTTTATTCATGGTGTTATGAATACAGATAACACATCTGTTCTTGGAGAAACTATAGATTATGGTCCATGTGCCTTTCTTGATACATATGATCCAAATACAGTATATAGTTATATTGATCATTATGGCCGGTATGCTTTTGGCAATCAGCCTTACATAGCAGCTTGGAATCTTGGCCGCTTTGCAGAAACTATTCTTGAACTCATTGATCCAGATCTTCAGAAAGCAGTTGCATGGGCTGAGGAAGTTTTACAAGATTTTAGCTCTGTCTTTCACTCAAAATGGCTACAAGGAATGCTAACTAAAATAGGGTTGAAGACTCATTTGCCAGAAGATCATAAGCTTGTGGAAGAACTGCTTGATGCTATGCACAAAGGAAAAGCAGACTATACTCTTACTTTTAGACAACTTGCAAAATCTGTAGATAACATTAATTCAGATAACAAAGTTATAGAGCTATTTACTGACCCTAGTTATATTAAAGCATGGCTACCAAATTGGCGTGCCCGAATTGGACGTGAAAACCGAGAGCTGAGTGATATAGCTAAAGATATGTTAAAAGTTAACCCAGCTTTTATTCTTCGTAATCACCGGGTTGAGCGTGCAATAGAAATGGCTGTAGAAAAAGGGGATTTTTCTATGGTTCTTGAACTTCATTCTGTCTTGTCAAAGCCATTTGATGACCAACCTAATTATGAAACTTATAGCGAAGCTCCCCGCCCTGGAGATTGGCAATGTAAAACCTTTTGTGGTACATAGATAAACTTAGTTAATCTGATGTATCTGATGTAGTTTTTGTATCTGATGAATGCTTAATTCTAATAAGCTCATGTAATTGCCCTTGAGCAGTATCTCTAGTAATTGTAATACTTTCTACTGGGGATATTGTATCTAAAAGACTGCTGATATTATTTACAAAAAAGTCATGTGCATTATTGCTTCCACCATGTGTTTTTCGGTAAGTTTTGATAGAATCTTCTTCTAGTTTATTGAAAATATCATCATAAACTTTTTCCCTATTAGCAAACCTAATTACAGTTAAATCATTGATGGCTTTAGTTGTAATAGCGGGTAACTTTTTATTGCTAGAAGCATTTTTAAGAATTTCTTTTAAGATACCAATATCATTGCTGAGTATTAGATCTTGACCTTTTAATCTATAACATAAGCGCCAACCTAACATAGGCATCTCTAAAACTCTAAACTGTTTATTATCTGTATCTTGCCAAGATAGTGCTCCTTTATTTCCACTTATCATAGTGCTATCAGCCGCTAGCTTAGCTATTGAATTTTCAAATGCTAGGCTGTTAAATTGAGAAGGGTTCTGTAAACTAACGATAATTGCTTTATGAAATTCAGCAAATAATGGGCTGTCAATAGCTTCTGGTTTTTGCATTGAGGTTATAAGTTTAGGTAGAGCAGTGTTAAATACCCTGTCTATATTACTTAGTACTTCCTGACGGTTAATATAACTAGTTTCTGGAGTAATTTCTACATCATCAGCATCTATTGCATCATTAATCTGTTTATTGTAATTATTGCTGTATAAGTAAAAATCAGAATCTTCATTATAAGCTTCAGATTCAGACTGTGCATTATCATAGTAGTAATAATTACTGTAAACAGATGGTTTATCAGCTTTTTTTGGTGTTAAATCATTGTCAAAAAAGAGGTTATGTATTGTTGAAGATAGTTTATTAGAACTGCTAACAGGTTCTACTTTGAAATAAGGCAATGTATTAGGTACTAATTGGTTAATATGTTGTGCTTCTAGTGCAGAAATTTGGTTAATTGCAATAGTAGATTTAGTTAAGAAATATCTTTCTTCTCTCCATTCTTTTTCTTGTAGTTGTATATCAAATACTGCTGCACGGATATCTTTTAGATCTTCTATATTCTTCATTATCCAGTAGTTGCGGAAATACCAATCTTTATTTAATTTTTCTTGAGCTACCCAAATAGTTGCATAATGAGGTGTAACTTTGTTGATAAGGTTTTGGTAAGTTGGTTCTGAAATTAGACGTTCAGCCATTTGAGTGTTTGGCTTAGATGTCACATTTGTTAAAGTGCGAACCATCAGTTGTTCATTAGTGGCTAAGATAAATCGTCCATTTTCAAAGGCAAAAGCTACATGTTGTTTGTGGCGATTTCTATCTACATCAACAGTAATAACATAGTATTTTAGACCAGAGTTTAGCAGAATTTCTTCAAAGTGAGTTTTATTTGCTACTAGTTTAGATAGTAAGTATTTTTCTTGATCTAATGGAGCAATAAAAACACATTCCATACGACCTATGTCATAAACTGCTATTGCTGCTTGCTTTTGGCTTAAGTCAGTAAGAAATTGATCATCAAGGTTTACCCCTATGGCATTGCCTAGATCGTTAAAACGTTCAGCAATTTTTGTGGCTAGGTGTCTTGTTGTAAACTCATTGTAGTTAGTACTAGATAAATAATGTTCTTTAAGCTCAGATTCATTCCAATTTTTTAGCATTCCTGGAAGATCGCTAAATTGAGCAAAAACTACTGCTCCACTAGGAAAATCTGCTGCTAAAAGTGTACTTTTATGAGCTGATTGAGCTTTAATGATAAGCAAAATGCTAATGATCACTGTTGCAACTATTAATAAAATTTTACGAGCGTTTTTCATAACATTTCCTTACTTTATAACAAATCGTTGTTGTTGATTGTCCCACTCTAAAACATTTTGGTGTTGCTCAATAAAGTTGAGCATTTTATAAGAGGAGTTATGCCAAGAGCCTTTATATGTATGCGTAGAGTTATCTATATCTGACCAATAACTATATTGAGGTATTGTGTTATTGTATTCCACTATGGATCTAGTTGATCTTAATGTAATTGTAGTGGGTAGCTTAGTTGATATTTGATAAGTAGTACTATTTAAGCTTTTGATATTTTGCCAATTAGGTAGATTATTAATTTGAGGTTTAATAGTTTCTATAGGAATTGTACCAACTTGAACTAATTGACCATTTATCAGTTTTAAGATACCAAACTCGCTATAATAACTAGAGTTATCCCCTGTAACTTTTTTGAGCAATAACTCAGAAACATTTGTTTCTACTAAAGATATAGGTTGTAACCAATCCTCTAATTTAGTGTCAGGCATTTGCTCTAAAGCGCTTAAGGTCTCAATAACTATCCAACCTGCTTGCTGTTTTTGCATAACAATAGCAGTATGAACACGTAAGTGGTTAAATGTAATGATAGCTTCTTTTGGACTATATTTATTTAGATTTACATAATTTAGCTTTACATTGTCAGCGCGTTCAGGATAATCTAGATCTCGTTCAAAATCATAGTAAGTAGTTGTTTTAGTTGGTTTTAAGAATAATTCTTTATAGATATTGCGTCTAATTATAGGTTCATTGCTAGTGATTTGTTCAATGATAAATTCTGGGCTTGGATAGGTTTTAAATGATTGCTCACTTTGTTTAGCAACTTGTTGATTTACTATAAGTTGGCTAGATAAATTGGTTTCTTTACTAGATGAAGGACTAAACACAATGACTACTGCTAATGTGCCTAATGTAAAACATATTGAAAAGGTTAAAAGTCTTGGGTAAAACCATTTTAGTGCTTTCATAACATACCTTTCTAGGAAAATAGTATTTATCTAGTAGACAATAAATTTGTGTCTATTTGCCAAGAACTCTTGTTAGACTGAGTTTTAGCTTTTTCTTGTAACTGGACGATTCGAGTTTCTAGTTTGTTTTGTGCTTCAGGGCTAGCTAGTCTTTTTAGAGCTTTTAGGTAATTTGCAGCCAAATCAAATTTATTTAGCGTTTCAGCTGCATTGGCAGAAAGTGCTAGAAGGTCAAGAATCGTTTTATTGTTTTGCTCTTGTTCAAGAGTTTTTAATAGCTCTAACTTGTTTTTAATTGTTTCATTTATAACTACTTGACCATCTTCTGAAGAATTATAAGTAGAGTTGTTAGAATTATCATTATAATCGTTATACCTTAAGTAATTTGAAATAGCAGAATCTTTTTCTGCTAGAGCTAAAACTATTTGAGGTGAGTTAGTAGCAGAATAAAGATACATCATTTGTCTAAGCACAGAAGTTTCTCTAGTTGGATCAAATAAATCATATTGCATAAGAATTTGGCTTAGAGTTGCTATTGCTTGTTTGGGTTGGTTGTTTTTGCGTTCTAGAGTTGCTTGGAAGTATTTCATTTCCACACTGTTAAACTGTTTATCAATTAGCTTAATTGCTTTTGAAACCTCACCTTGACTAGCTAAATGACTTGCTTCTAATGCTAGCTTAAATTCTTTATCTGTAACTTTATCTATTATTGCCCATAGAGCAGTATTTTTACTGGCAATATCTGTAACTAAAGAAAATGCCAACCAACGATTTTTTCGATTTGTGTTTGTATTAGAAATTAGACTAAGTAACTCTATTATAGCTTCATTAGGTTGATTATTAGCTACAAAAAGTCTTGCTAGCTCTAAAGAGTTTATTTCATTGCTATGATGTTGTTTTAGATATTTTCGTCTTTCTATAGCTAAACTATATTGGCCATTGACAGTAGCAAGTTCAGCTATTGCTTGAGATATGGCTGGCTCCCATATTTGAAAATCTGTTTCAGGTACAACTATGTATTTTGTAGTAATAGCACGAGCTTTAATTATGGGTAAATTAGCTAGTTTTTTAGCTGCTAGATTTTGTGTTTGTGCGTCTGTAAATTCTAATGCAAGTTGAAGTAAGTTGTTGGCTAGATCAGCTTTTCCAGAATGATATAAGGCAGATGCAAGCCCTGTTATATTGCTTAGATTATATTGCTCTAAAGCTAGAGAGCGTTCATAAAAAGCTTCAAGTAAAAGGTCTTTTTCTTTACCAAAATTTGTTTCATTCAATAGATTTAAAGCTTGTCTTAAGCGTTGTATATTAGGTAAAGCCACATTCTTTATTTCTTTATAAGTTTCAATTCTAGTAAAGATTAGCAAATCTTTCCAAGCTTGCTCAAAATTAGCTTTTCTTAATGTTAGCTTGATGTTAGCTAGTCTTAGCCAATCTGGACGGATAAATTTTCCTGCTAAAGATTTTTCTATTTCTGCTACAAGTTTAGATGCTTCCTTATCCTTGTGTTGTGAAAGCAGTATCTGTAAATATTCTGTTTGCCATTTATAGAGGTTAGTTGAAGGCTCTTTAGCTTTGAAATCAATATGGTCTAGTTTTGCCTCTAGAAGTGCTAGATCTTTTACATTTTTAGCATAGTTAACATAATCATAATCATAACCAATATCATCTGTTGGGCTATTTTGAATTACAATTTCATAGAATGGGTTAAGCTCATCCTTAGCAATAATTCCTTCTCTAATAAGGGTTTCGGCTATGGTAGGGTTTTTACTTTCTTTACATATTTGAAGGAAAAATTTAGCTTGTGCTGTAGCTTGTTTAGAGGTTAATTTATCATTTTCCTTAAATGAATTAGCCAGTAATTTTATATAGTTTAGAGTTTTAGAGTTCTCAGTATCATTATTGTCATTAGATTTATCAAATTTTTCCAACAATTGTTTGGTAAGCTCTTCTCTTGCTTTATCTGCTAAATCATATTGTTTTAATGTGTTTAGCCAAATTTCATCTTTATCATTTTCATTTTGAGAAAGAATTTTTAACCAAACTTCTAAAGCTTTATCCTTATCACCTTTTAGAAAGTAAGTTGACCCTAAATCAGCTAGTAGTTGTGCTGACATTGTTCCCAATGTTTGAGCATTAAGAAACTCTGTTAGAGCTTTATCTAATTGATTTTGAGCTAGATACCATTTTGCAAGTCTTTGGTGTTGTAATCCGTCTTGAGGTCTTCTTTCTAATATTGCAGGAAGTAAACTCTCTGAGGTAAAGGATTTATTAGCAGATGGAACTTTATAAAGCCATTGACCATAACTGTAAGCCAGTTCAAACCAATTGTCTCCTATTAATTGATTTTCAGCATTAGGCTTGAGGGCTATCATTTGCCCAATACTTTGAAGCTTGAGAATATTTTCAAAGTATTGATTATTTAAGACGTTGTAATCTTCTTGCTTGATGCTTAATTCAGCATTGCGAGCATCTTTCCATATTTTAGACAAAGAAGAATTAGAAATTGCCTTGTGAGCCAAAGATAGTTCTTTTTTGGCTATTAAGAAATTTATCAATTGCATTTGGTAATTTGATGTTTCTGTAGTTAGTTGGGCTAATTCTTTGCGCTCATCGTTATTACCTTCATAAAGTGTAGTGAAATACTGTTCGATAATAGAATAATTAGGTGCAAATGTATTAGGTATTTGAATATGATAATATGTGCGTAAAGCTTGAAGTTTCTTTGTGTGATCTCCTAACAAATCACTAAACTTAGCCTTTTGAATTAGATAGAAGGAACTATTAGTTCTGTTAAACTCTGATTCCACTAAACTAAGAGCCTTTTCATAGTTGCCATGAGATTCATAAAAGTTAACTAAATTATCTAAATATATATTTTGATAGCTGGAAGCACTTTGTGAATTTTTATTTTTTTGATTTTCTAAAATTAGCTCACTAAGGTCTACAAAATTGGCACCTAAGGCAATGTTTTCTAATATGGATAGGGTGTTATGATTGTCATTATTAGACAGTTGCTCTTTTATACGTTCACTTAAATCTTTGTGTAACGCTAAAAGTTCGTCTCCAGTGCTTTTATTTTGGGCAAGTTGGCTAATTGTTGAAGGCAATGTACCATTTAGCATTTCTAGTAAAGTCCTTGCTTTACCAGCATTATAAGCATTTGGAGTAATACTTTCTTTTATAAGCTTGTTTCGTAATTTCCAAAAACTAGCCAAAATTTGTGAAATAGAATCCTCTTTATGAACAGCTTCAGCATAGTGTTGTAAGTCGTAACTACTAGTTTGTATTTGTTTATATGGATCTTCATAGAATTTCTCAAAAGCTTTGCGGTAGTAGCTAAGAGTTTCTTTGTTTGCTTCACGTTCTAAACGCTCAGCTTGAGCAAATACTCCTTCTTCTGAAGAGCTTGAGGTGATTGTTTTAATATCTTGGTTGTTGGTATTTTCTGAAGGCAACTTAGCTTTAAGAGCAGTAGCTTCATTTTTACGATTAGCTAGTTCTAATAAATTAACACCTTGTTTAACATAATTAACGTCATTGTGAGAAAGCTCTATGGCTTTATTCATAGCAGTAATAGCCGATTCTAGGTCTTGTTTTTTCTCATAACTTTCAGCTAGTGCTTTGTAGAGTTCTGCTTTTTCTGGTTGATTATCTATTGCAGATTTATAGTATTTGATTGCACCTTCAAAATCACCTTTAGCTGTATAAATGCGAGCTAAGATTACTCCCCAACGGTAATTTTTATAAGCTTGCTCAAAGACTTTTTGATAGTAGTTAGCAAGCCTATCTGCACCACCATATTTTTCTGTATATTGAATTGCTGCTGTTATTTTGGAATCATCTTCTGGATTGCGATTGATAATTTCAATATGTTGGTCAATTGCTGCTGAGTAGTCCCCGATTTGAGTAAAATTTTTGATCATTTTCTCTCGAAAACTTGCTACTTCAATTCTTAGATCAGAAACCTCCATATCTTGAGATTCAACAGCTTCTAGTCCTTCTTTTAAGATTTGCTCTAAACCTTTAGGGTTTTCACTGCGAATATACAAATTAGCAAGATCATCTATCACTTCACTCTTTAGCTTATCTTTAGCAAAGAGTTTTAATAAAATAGATTCAGCTGATTTTGTATGATTAAGATCCATTTCCCTAGCAGCTAAACGACGTGAAAATTCATAGTAAAATTTTCCTCTACTACGATTTTGTGCTTGACGTAATAAGCTTACTGTTTGAGTTGTTAAACCCATATGCCAATAATTATTAGCTACTTCATTGATAACACCATAGTTAAAGGGGTATTTAACAGAAAGCTCTTGCAATAACCTAACGGCTTGTTGTTTTTGATTATTGCTACGATATGCTGAAATTAGCTGTAAACGAAATTGGATATCTTCTTTTACTGAGCGACTAAATTTAATTGATTGTTTTATGGTTTCAATCACATTATCTTGGTCTTGTTGTTGCCTAAAAAATTCTCGTGCTTGTCTTAAAAACTTAATGGATTTAGTTTGATAAATAGCTTGCTCTAGGATTTTGTTAGCTTCTTCCTTTTCTTCTACACTTTTTAGAATATCTACATAAGCTAAAATAAATTCATCTGAATTTTTAGCATTATGGCGATATTGATAAAAGGCTTTGCTAATTTCATCTGATAAACCTGGACGGTTGTATAAATTAGCTAAACGATGACGAACCTGATTATGCTGTTCATTGTCTTGAGTAATACCTTTGATATATTCTGCAATTGCTAGCTTAGTTTGATGTTTGGCTTCTAAAATTGCTCCCATTTCAAAGGCTAATAGTGTGTCATCTTGTTCCTGTTTACGTAGTTTATCGATTACTTTAAGTGCATCATCATATTGGTAGTAATCCCAGAATACTGTAGCTGTATCTAAATAAGTTTTTGTGTCTTTACCAAGCTCAAGTAGCTTTAACCATTCAGTTTTAGCCTTTTGATAGTCGTTTATTTCTGCATAAAGTTCACCTGCTGTGATGTGATCTTCTACTGAAGCAGGTCTTAGCGCTGTTTGTTTAAGTTGAACATTAGCTGCTTCAGTTAAAAACTTATCTTGGAGTTGCCCAAATGAACGAGTTAGTTTTACCAATTGCTCTGCAAATGCTGAATTGCCAGGATATAGCCGGTTTAGCTCTCTATAAGCATCTATAGCTTCTTCATAATTACATAGCCAAATTGCTGCATCTGCACGAAATAGCTTATAGGGTAAAAGATTAGTATTTTCAGAAGTAGTAGTTAACTTTTTACGAGCTTCTGATAAATGACCGCGTAGAGTATTATTACTAGCTAAATAATGTAGATAAGTTTCTTGTATTTCAGGCCAAATAAAATAGTAACGACCTACTAAATCTTCCCATTTATCCCATTGTTTATGGTAAGAATAATAATTAAGCAAGCCTTGAACAAAATTGCGGTTTTGAGGAAATCTATTATGAGCATAAGTGTAAAGTGATAGATAGAGCTTACTATTAAAATCGTTGTAATTGTAATTAACAAATTGGGTTAAGTAACTATTTATTTGTTCATCATCAAATTTGCTTAAAAGCTCTTTGGAATAAGCTGCAAATTCTTCTTGGCGTTTTTGTTTTATCAACCAACGAGCCATTCTGTCATACCAAAGAGTAGAAGGAAATTCCTTAATAGCTTTTTGGTAAACAGCTAATTGGTCTTCTATAAGGTTAGTTTGTCCTAACCATTGTAGAAGCTGTTCATAAAGTTTTTCTTCCTTGGGATATTTTTTAATTTCTCGGTTAAATAATTCAATAATATCTTTTGTGCGGTTTTCTTGGTTTAGTGTAAAAATATAACGGTTTAATGCTGTAGCATAGTTTATAGTTTGAGTTTCACCTAAATAATCAGAAAATTCTTCTGAAGTATCATAGTAGTAATAACTATTATCTGTAGGTTGTTCTTCTGTCGCCTTAAGTCCATGATTAAGCTCTTCAAAGCTAGGAGATGGTTTATTATCTGTTGGCTCTAAAAGACGAGACTTAGCTTCATTGTTTTGCTCTGAGTTTTCATCTTCATTGTTGTATCTAGAGTAATGAGAAGAACGAGAGTTTTTAGCTTTTTTATGCTCAATATCACTTAATAGTTGACCTGGTTTAGCTTTTTTGCCTAAGTGGTCTAAAACTTGTTGATAAATGGCTAATTCTTTGTCTTTATCCTTAGTTAAAATATAGACATCTGCTAATTTCATCGCTACTTCAGCAAATTGCTCTGAGTTTTTATAGCGTTTTTCAAAATCTTTTAAAGTTTCGTCTGCAACAGTAGTATTACCTTGTTTAGTGTAGAAACGAATTATGTCCAAATACATTTGGGCTAATTGTGGGGAAGTGGGATATTCTTTTTTATAGGCAAGAAAAATTCTATAAGCTGCTGCTTGGTTAAAAAAGTAAATAGCTGTATTTTCTGCTCCTGTAAATTGTTTACGAGCTTCACTATCAGAAAAAATCAAAGAAAGAATTCCACCAATTACTCCAGGGTGAGAATCAGCCGTAGCAATGTTTTCATAAAACTTTAGATTGCCAGTAGTTAGCGGCAACCTAACACTTTGAGCATCACTAAGAAGTTCAAAAAGTTGGTAAAGAATCTGTCCTCGCAATTCACTGCTAGGTTTTAAATGACCTTGGTTATAAAGCGTATAAATATAGCGTGAAGCTCTTTCTGCTTCGCCTCTTTGCAAACAAAGACGGGCTAACGTGGCTAATTCTTTTGGCTCCCAACCAACATTATTTTTACTTCGAGCTTCTTCTAACTTGTAGAAAACATATTGAGTTAAATCTTTATCAGAGTTGTGAATACAATAATGAATTAAGCGCATTGCTGTATCAAAATTAGCAGGATTTTGTTGAAACTCTACTCGCAACTCTTGTCCATAAGTTCTTAATTGCTCATGTCGAGATAGAATATTGTAGTAAAATGCACTTGCAACTTCATTCGGCCAAAATGGGTCAAATGCTTTTATGTAAAGCTCTTTAGCTTCTTGCCAACGGTTCATTTCTTGTAAAATATCAGCTTGTTTTCCCAAAAAATAATAATCTGGATCTAAAGAACTTTGGCGATAAGTTGAAACTATTCTTAAGGCTTCAGGGTATTTTTTATCTTCAACTAGTTTATTTATATACTGTTTTAGAATTGTCAAATTTTCAGGATAACGAGAAAGAGTTTCTTTGTAGAAACTTGCACTAGAATATTTTTCCAGCTTGTGTTTATCAGCTAAAGAAATAATTTCTTGTAAAATTGTGCCGCGCTCATCATCTTCTACTATATCCATAATTTTATTTAGCACATCTAGTTGCTTTTGGAATTGTGCTTGGTCTTGATAAAACTGAGCTAAATCTTGCAGAGAGGTTTGGCTATTTTTAGACAAAGCTACATACTTTAGCATTGCTTGTTCGGCTAAATCTTTATTTCCTAGTTCTACTTCTAGTTCTGCTAGCTGCTTATGAATAAAAGGATTTGTAGGATAGTGTTTAATAACTTCTAACAGTTGGTTACGTGCTGTAGCTGTTGGATATGGTACAAGTGCAGTTGTATTAAAAAACTCTACTTGATTGTAAAGTGCTGACTGCATTGCTTGAGCTACTTCGTCTTTAGCTTCATCTTTGCTTGTAATAGGCAAATTATTGCTAGTATTGGTGTTACTAGCTGAAACATAGTTGACAATTATTTTAGTAGCAGGAATACTTGCTGCTAGTACAATTCCTATTGTTAACAACCATCTTTTTTTATTGGTACTCATAAATAACTCTCTAGATTAATTAGGTAAAATAGTTAAGTTAATTTCTTGGCTAGCCTGATTATAAGCACCATCTTCGGCTACAACCGTTAATGTATAATTTCCAGCCGGTAAATCCTTTGGAATAGGTAACTTTCCAATGTTAGTTTGTTCTTTGGCTGACCAACTAAGAGTTACTGGTTTTAAGCCAAACACTTTAGCAAATAATCTAATAGTATCTTTGTCAGCATTAGCTTTAATTGTTAACTCATCTCCTGAATGCAAAACCTTAGAAGCTAAGTTCACAGTCAACTTAGGAGCATGACTATCAATCACAAAACTTTTTTCTTCTTGAAATCCTTGACCTTGTTTATCTGTAAGCAAAAGGCGGCATTTGTAAGTTCCATCAGCTAAAGTTGCAGGAGCAAAAAAACGAGCTTCCCAAACTTTTTCATCTTCTAAGTATTTTAATGGTAGGGTTTCACCAAAAGGAAATACTGCAAAAACTTCTTTAACAGAATCATCTGTTTTAACTCTTAAAACTGGATCACCTGGCTGAATTAGGCGAGGTCTAAGCAATGCTCTAGGTGCAGCAATAAAAGCAGTATAAGGTGTAACAAACTTGTATTTTTGAGCAAGCCTAATTATTTCAGCAATATAATCTTCTCGCTCACCATTTAAGTCCATCTCTCTAAGCAGTGCATCAACTCGTGCTCTAGCCCATACTCTAGGCAATTGTGAATGTGTATCATCAAATTCAGGCAAGTCTAGATTAGTAGATAAATCTATTTCATGGTTTCCTAAGATTCCTTTAATGCTAAGTGTAGCTTGTGGTTGAGGCCGTTTGTAACGGCCTACATAAGTGTAGCTGCCACCATCAAAAGCATTTTTCTCACTTATAGAATAAACCTGATAGAAATTACTGTTATTGGTGCTAAAACTTAACTTAGATACATTTGATTTGTTGATTTTTTCTATAATGCTTTGTACAGGTAGAGTTATATCTTCTGTTTCTCTTACAGAAGTTGCAAAGCCATTACAATCTTTAACTAGTTGTTCAAGTAAGTTGTTAGCAGCATCATTTCCTAACCCTAGAGCAAAGAGCCTTGCTTGAGTGCCTGACAAATTAGCTCTCTTAAATGCTTCAACTATGTTAGCTTTTTTAAGCTCTCCTACTGTTGGATTAGCATCAGAAACTATAATGATGTTTCTAGCTCCAATTGGAAACCTATCAGCTAGTTCAAGCGCTTTTAACAAACCTTGAGGAACATTTGTTCCTCCATACAGCATAGAATCTTTTACGAAAGCTAATGCCTTAGCTATATTTTCTTTAGTTGCAGGTAATGGTTCAGTGTTTAGCGGAGTTGCTGTTTCATTAAATAATATCAAGTTAAAGCGGTCTGTAGTTTCTAAGCTTGCAAGAAATTGCTCTAGGGCGCTAACAGCTTTAACTAGCTTATCACCATACATTGAAAGGGAAGTGTCTAGTAAAATTAGTTCATTTCTAGCTACATTGGTTTTTGATTGTTGCTCATTAAATACTGCTGTTGCCTGGAAATAACCATCTGGATTTGGTTTTGCTAAAGCTGGATCACGTAAGTCATAAGCTGAAATATGTTCTGGAGCACGATAAGCTATAGCATCAAGCTCACTACCATTAACATTTAACTTGTAACTTAAATCTAGATCTTCAGTAAGTTTGATATTGCTACCTTGAAAAGATGCTTCAAATTCATTGACTGTAGACTTTAAGACCTTGAGATTATAGTTTTTAGAATTAATTTTAGTATCTGTTATAGGTATTTTACTTAGTACAAGAAGATGGATATTTAATTCCGCAGCTTCTTGGTTATAACCTGCTTCAGGTTTTAGAGGAAAAGAAAACCGGCTGGTTAATTCTTCTATTGGTAGAATTTCAGTGTATTCAAGTTCTAGGCGTTTACTTCCATAGCCAGGAATAGGAAATACTTTTACAGAAAACGCTGAACTTCCACCATGCTCATCATCTTGTGTTAAAAGGCCAGGATCAACTTTTGCACTTGTTAGCTCTCCATAAACAGATTCTGCTCGTCTACGCTCCATAATAACTCCAGGAATGCGTACACTATTTTCCCAAATTGCAAAGTCAGAAATTGAACCTTTGGTTGGAAGTGCAAAATTATATTTGCCTTCTAAGTTTGAAGCATGATGATTATCAAATATTTGTAGCACTTTAACTCTAGCATGCTGATTGTCTATTAAAATATCAACATTCATAACTGATAAAGACAAAATATTTTTATCTGGATTAGTTCCAAGTGTAGTGGGAATTAAAACTCCAGATTGAGCAGCACTTCTAGATATAGGCCAATAACAGGCTACAATAAACATTATGGCAAAGGCTAAATATAACTGTTTCTTACTCATAAATTTGTCCTTGGGTGCTTTCTAAAGTGCTTTCTGTTTGGTTATGTTGGTTAAAAAAATCTTTTGGCATTTTGGCAATTCCATTAGTTGTGCCTATGTACAAATAATTATTATTGCCAGTAATGCTTAAGACATTTGAAGAGGGAAGCTCTAACTTAACTTGATTCCAATGCTGAGTAGCTAATTCATAAACCCATAGACCAGTTAAAGTGCCTATATAAAGGTATTTATTATCACTAAATATTGCATTGAGATTTACTGCTAAACGACCAATTTCAGGAACAAAGCTACGAAGTTGACCATTTGGCATTAACTGATAAACACCACCTCCATAAGTCCCAATAAAAAGATAATTATTGACAGGCTGCAAAGCTGTTATCCAATTGCTATTGAGGCTTGAGTTAGCATCTTTATAGGTACGAATTACTTTTCCATTACTGATTTGTGCAAGCCCTGTAAGAGTTGCAACATAGATAGTATTTTCTATGGATGAAATGCTATAAGTATTATTGCTTGGTAAACCTTGGATGGCTGTTAATAAAGAGAATTTACCTGCTTTGCCAATGGCTAAACCTTTTGTTGTAGCTAGTAAAAGGTTATCTGAGGAAGGTAATGTATAACTGCTGCTAATATTATGGCTAAGTAGTCCATCAGATTTTGTTAGGCGTTGGCTATGTAATTTGCTATCAAAGCTCACTAAACCTTGAGATGTAGCTACAAAAATACCTTTTGGAGTAATATCAATATGATTGATTTCGCGTAAGTAATCATTTTCTAGATGTGTAATTTTATGGCCTAGAGGAGAATAAATATCTATGCCATTTCGGAAATGCCCTACCCATAATTGACCTAGATTATCTATTGCTAAAGCAGAAATTATATTGCTAGAAAGATTATCTTTATTAGTTTGGCTAAAGGCTTCTAGCTTATTTGTAGCTAATTGCCAAAGTCCCTTATTTGAAGCCAGCCAAAGTTTATTTTCTAACTCAATAAGATGTGCATTATTACTATCAGTTTTGACTAAAGGTTTTAGGTATTTGTTGTTTAAGTCTGTAGTTAATGGTAGTTGCCATATTTGACCATTATCTTGAGTAATTATTAAGGAATTTTGGCTTTTGACTAAGCTAGATACAGTAGGTACAGTTATTAGAGTCTGAAAAAGACTTTGAGAATTTCCTAGTTGATCAAGATTGGCTATTGATAGACCAAAATCTGTTGCTACTAGCAAGTTATTATCAAGTTGAGTAACTCCAACAACTCGATTTGATGGAAGACCTTGATTAATAGTGAAATGGTTATGTTTAGTTGGTTCTATAACCCATAAGCCGTTGTCAAAGGTTTGAATAAAAAGCCTTTGTTGATTGTGACTTAAGCTTGTAATAGCTTTAAGGCGATTTCCGTCTATTTTTATTTCAGAAAATTTCTCACCATCAAATTCTAAAAGTCCTCCAGCAAAAGTTCCTATTAAAAGTCTGCTGTTGTCATTTAATAAAGCTGAAATGGCTTCCGTTTTAAGGTTTGGCCAAGAATAACTAGAAAATTTTTCACCATCAAATACTAGTAACCCTTGAGTACGAGTACCAATAAAAAGTTTACCTGCCCAAGTTGTTAGAGAGGTTAAGTCATTTTCTGAAAGACCGGTTAAGCTAGTGTAGTGTTTAAGCTGTTGACCAGTTGGAGAATATTTGGTTAATCCTCCTTTGCTTGCTACAAAATAATTTCCTTGAAAAAGAGTGATAGAAGAAATTTCCTGAGTACTATTGAGGAAGCTAATATTTTGATTTAAAGGGCTAGAATCTTGTTTGTGGTACTTGATAATGTTTTGCTCAGATAGATTTGTCTTAGCTGTAAGTAATGCTGCACTAGTGCGATTGTGTATATGAATAAACTCTACTAAAATCAAAGTAAATAATAACACTATTAAAATAATTATTTTTTGTTTATTATTCAAAGCTTTCATTTTTAAATACTCGCTAATAGTGTAAAATATAAAATTAATGCAAAAATATTTTCTCCAAAAACATTAAGTTTTGTTACGTGAGAAGTCCTATAGCTTTGTGTGAAAAGTCCTAGAAAAAGAAATGGGTTTTAGCCTACGTTAAGCTGTGGTTAACCACAGACTGTCAGGGGGTAAGATGAAAAATAGTTTATTGCTACTTTATCGATTTGTTGGGTTTTTGTTTTTATGTGCATTTTTATCAGTAAATGCAAAGGCGCAAACTGCCGGAGCAACATCTGCTGCATTGAGTGGATCAGTCAAAGACACAACAGGAGCAGTGATTGCTGGGGCAAGGGTTCAAGTGAAAAGTCAAGCTACAGGTTTAGAGAGAGATGCCACTTCTAATGAATTGGGTGGATTTCTTTTTAATCTTTTACCTCCAGGGGAATATGAAGTAAAAATTGAAGCGGATGGTTTTAACCCACAAGTTCGACATTTGCAACTATCTTTGGGGCAAACAGTTAAACTAGATGCAGAAATGTTAGCTGGAGGTGGGCAAGAAGTTATTGAGATAACAGGCGCAACTCCAATTCTAGAGCCAGATAAAACAGAAGTTAGCACGGTAATTGATCGGCAGCGAATTGAAAATTTGCCAATTAACCGACGCAACTTTTTAGATTTTTCACTCACTACTCCAGGAGTAAATATTGATGTACTGCCAGTACAAGGCCCAGCAGCAGCTAGTGGACTTTCATTTAATGGGCAAACTCCAAGACAGAATAACATTACAATTGATGGACTAGATAATAATGATTTGGGATCTTCTTCTGTACGTTCAACCTTTAGCCAAGATGCTGTTCAAGAGTTTCAAGTAGTTTCAAATAGCTTTAGTGCTGAATATGGTCGTGCATTAGGTGGAATTGTAAATATTGTTACTCGTAGTGGAACCAATGAATTTCATGGTTCAGCTTTTTTATTTAATCGAAACAAAAGCTTAAATGCTCGAAATGCTTTTGCTCGGACTAATCCACCATTTTCACAGTATCAATATGGGTTTACTCTTGGAGGGCCAATTCAAAAAAATAAACATTTCTTTTTTACCTCTTTTGAAAGACTAAATGTTACTGCTACTAACTTTGTTACTATTAGTGATATGGCTGTAGCATCTTTAAATCGGTTAGGTTTTCCAACAAAAAATGGAGACATTCCTTTTGAGCAAGTTAATAACACTTTGCTTATTTCTACTCGTAGCCAGCTAAGCAATAAAGATACACTATCATTACGTTATAATTTTTCTCGTGGAAGAGATGAAAACCTACAACCTTTTGGTGGACTGGTTGCACGTACTACAGGTGGAATTGGACTGCTTAGAGATGATGCTATAGCTGTTTCTAATACAGCAGTTTTTTCTCCAAAGCTGGTTTTAGAATCTAGATTTTTATATGCTCGTCGAAACCAAGTTATAGACAGTCTAGATCCAAATGCAGGGCCACTACTAAACATCTTTGCTGATGAAGGTCAAATTTTTGCTGGACGTGACACTTTACTTCCTCAACCTAGACTGGAAAATATTTATCAGGCTTTTAGTAATATTAGTTACTCAACTTCTCGCCAATCAATTAAAGCTGGGTTTGACCTATATTTTGTTAAGTCTCCAGCAAAAGAAACTGCTTTGCCAGTGCTTTATGGTGGTTTAGCTGTTTTTCAGCCAATAGATTTTGCACAACAAACAGGTATTCCTGGACTTCCTTTTATTAGTGCATTGCAAAATTTTGATCCAAGCTTGCGTACTCCAGCACAAAAAAGCTTTCTAAACTTTGCTTTTGGAACTGTTCCTGGTTTTGGTGCAGTTGGAGATTTACCTTTACCTGCTGCTTTTGTACAGGGTTTTGGTAATCCTTTTGCAAGTCTTAGTAGTAACTACATTTCTTTTTTTGCTCAAGATGATATTAAAGTTAAATCAAATTTAACTTTGAAACTAGGTGGACGCTATGACCGCGAAGGTTTAGATAAACCATTTCCTGATACTAGCGGGAATCATTTTAGTCCAAGAATAGCTTTGGCTTGGTCTCCTGGCAAAAGTAACCGTTTATCAGTACATGCTGCTTATGGCTTATTCTATGGGGTTTCACAACTAGGAACTATTTTTGCTGCTAAAATTGTAGATGGAGTAAGAACAAAAACAGCAGTTCTAATATTAGGTGATCCTACTAGGCCAGGACAAACAGCTATTAATCAAGCATTAATTAAAGCTTTTGCCCAAGCAGGAAGACGTTTTCCTGAAAATGGACAGTTTCCAGCAGAACTTGCTAGTAGTGTTTTTCCTGTAAGAAGTTTTGTTCCTGATCCAAATTTTAAAAATGCTTATGCTCATCAAGCCAGTTTAGGGTTTGATTACTCTTTTAATTCAAATACTTCCTTAAGTGTTAATTATCAATTGGTTAGAGGATTACACTTGCTAATTAGCCGTAATATTAATCCAATTGTTCGTCCAGATTTAGGTGATCCTGCTGGTAGAGTTTTTCCAGATAGAGGAGATGTTTTTAGTTTTGAAGGTGGTGGAGATAGTTACTATCATGGTGTTAGCTTTACTCTAAATCGCCGACTTGCAAAGCATGTTGGTGGTTTAGTTACTTATACCTACTCAAAAGCTTTAGATAACTTTGTAGATTTTCAAGCTGAACAAGAAGAAACCAATAATTCACTAAATTTGCGAGGTGAGCGTGGTTATTCAGTTAATGATGTGAGACACAGATTTGTAGCTAGTGGAACTTGGGATTTAGATTATACAAAAAATATCTTTTTGAAAGACTTCCAACTTTCAGCAATTATTACACTCAATTCTGGGCGACCTTTTAACTTACTTGCAGGTGTTGACCTAAATCAAAATGGAGATAATCCTCCAGGTGATCGCCCAGCAGGAATTGCCCGTAATCAAGGCATTGCTCCCAGTTTTTCTAGTTTTGATGTTCGTTTAACAAGGGAATTGCACATTAAAGATAAATATCAATTAAATTTAACTTTTGAAGCATTTAACCTTTTCAACAAAGTAAATGTTTTATCTTTGAATCGCGTTTATTCTCCAAATCCTGATGGAAGTTTTAATTTACCTCCTAAAGAAAATGGACGTTATATCGCTACACCAGATCGTTATAGAGATGCTGCTGCGGCTAGACAATTACAAATAGGTGTTCGTTTTAGTTTCTAAAATGAAAATATTAAAGCAGTATCTGATAATGTATGAATATGATAAATAAGTAGAAGGTTTACCAACCTTCTACTTTTGCAATGGCATTTTTGACTATTTCTGGCATTTCAATAGATTTGCCTTGTTTATAATCAGCCCAAACCATTATTGAAAAACCATCTGCAACTAGTAGATCTGTATTATCGTGGAAAATAGCATAATCCATTTGAAAAGAGCGATTTTTGACAGAAGAAATTCTTACTCCAACCTCTAACTGAGCAGGATAATGGACTTGTTTTCTAAAATTTAGATTTGCATGTGCTAAAGTAGGGCCTTGATTTAGACTAGGATTTAGAGTTAACTCTAAAGATTCAAAGTATTTAATTCTAGCTGACTCACAAAAAACAAAATATTTTGTATTGTTAACATGCCCTAAAGCGTCCATATCACCCCAACGCACATCAACTTTACTCCAAGATTTAAAATCGCTGCGTTTAATTTCTGATTTTTCCAATTTAATTCTCCTAGACCCGGGGATTTATCCCCGGGCTAATATGAGTCTTGTTTGAATTAAACCTTAACCGTCAATTTGGCAATAGCTTCATCATATTGTTGTTGGTTAATAGTACCTGCCTTAAGTTGTTTTCCTAGGTCAGCTAGTTTATCAGCCATATCTTTATTAGCTTCTAAATCAGCTTTAGAGGCATGATATTCTTTTTCACCTTCAGCTTTTAGCTCTTTGAAAGCACTCTTCATTGCATCGGTTGATAAGGTACCACCTGATTCAAAGTATTTTATAGCTACTTGACCAACTGCATGTGTAGCAGCAAAGCCAAGCGTTGCACCAACTACAGTGCCATAGCCAGGAATAAATTTAGATAAACTGGACACAGCAAGTCTAGCACCAGTTCCTACTCCTAATGTGCCTAACAAAGCTTTTATACTGACTTTATCTAATTCTCTTCCATAAACTTTACCAATTTGGCTTACCATACGTATTTGGACTCCAAGCACCATTAAATCTCCTACTACTGGTAAAGGTAAAGCTCCAACTAAAGCGGCTAATATGCGATTGACTTTGATAATTTGTTGAGAATCTTCTAAACGTTCTTCTTGGCTAGCAGGGCCTGTACTAGCTGTTATTGAACCTTGGCTAATAATCAAAGTGTTATTAAGTTCAGTAACTTCTGATTCTGGTATATTCCAACGTGTTTTCAAGTCATCTATTATTGCTTTTTCTTCAGGACTATAATCTCCATCAGCATAGGCTAGTAAGTAAGCTGCTGAAAAAGAATGTTTTCTACCTTCTTCTGATTGAATTACAGCTAAAACACTATCTAATGAAGTATTTTCTGCTAGAAGACTATCTACAGTATATTCCCCAGGCAATTTACTTTCTTGAAGGGCTTCAGCTATAGCTTCTCTTTCTTCTTCTGCAATTGTTCCATTGGCTTTTGCTACTGCTACTAATAACTGCAATGATGCTAACACTTCTTTTGGATCCATTTAGAAATCTCCTTATAGGTTTAATTCACCAAATTAAAATTGTAAAACTTTTTTATAATTAACCATATAGCCAGATATAACACTAAACAGGGAGTATAACGAAAAAATTATATAAATCGTTTTACTATTTAGCAAATTAGCCTACAGGCAAAACAACGGAATTCCTAGAAAAATTTTTGTAAAATTTCCTTTTTTGGGAACAAAATTTTTAACCTGGTGTCAAACTCTTGCAATGAAAGCAAAAATAAAAATGTTGTGGAGAGAGTATGAAAAAATTATTTGTTTTAACATTCGCAATTATCGCATCAGTATTATTAATTCAACAAACTAGTTCATATGTTGTAGTTGCTCAAGCTAAACAAGGAAAATCTTCCTTTATTCATAAATCAGAAGGTCAAATTCGCAAAAATGCAATAAATAGGGCTGTTCCTGAATATCCAGCAGAGGCTAAAGAGAAAAAAGTTGAAGGTGATGTTACAGTAGAAATAAAAGTGGATGAAGAAGGCAAAGTTGTTTCTGCTAAATATGTTTCAGGCCCAGAAATTTTTATAGAATCTGTTGAAAAAGCTGCAAAAGAATGGACTTTTAAGCCTACTTTGGTTAATGGTGCTCCTGTAAAAGTTGCTGGAAATCTCTCTTTCCGTTTTCAACTAGGAAGCTTTACAGATGCTTTATCAAAAGCCTCTGCTAAAAATGAAGCATCAGAAAATTCTAAAAAAGACATTCCTGAAGTTCTTCCACCAAGCATTATACGTAGGTCTGAAGCTGTGATTCGAGGACTAGCTATTGATAGAGTAGCTCCAAATTATCCAACAGAAGCAAAAGAGAAAAAAGTTGAAGGTGATGTCACAGTAGAAATTACAATAGGTGAAGAAGGCAAAATTATTGCTGCAAGAGTTATTTCTGGTCATGAACTTTTAAAAGATGCTGCTCTGGAAGCTGCTAAAAAATGGACTTTTAAACCTACTACACTTAACGATCATCCTGTAAAAGTTTCTGGAGTACTTTCTTTCCGATTTAAGTTGGGAAGTTTTGCAGATGCTTTATCAGATAAGAAATCTGAGTAATTACAGTAAATTTTTTTGGTCTTTCAATATAGCTAATCTAGTCCAAGCCCAGCATCTAGCTGGGCTTTACCTTGTTTAAAAACTTTCCAAATAATAGCTTTCCTAACACATAAAATACACAAGAAGGAATAATAAATAGGAAATAATGAATTGCTAAAATATAACGATACTCTGTATGAATTATTGATTGTAAGCAAAAATAATAAACAGGAATTGCTAAAAGAACTAAAAATAATTGTTTACGACATGTTCCTACTACTAAAAAAACTCCAATAATAATCAATGGTAACATCAAATAGGTGTTATATATGTTTTTTTGCACCGCTCTTATTAATAACCTTGGATAATGTGTCCAAGTGTAAGGTGTTGAGCCCATTGTATAAAGCTCTATTTTGTTAATAAGAATTTTAGGCTTTTCTTGTCCATTGTTGCTAAAAGCCACTACTATTTCATCTACTTTTTCACTCGCAAATGGAATACTTATAACAAGAGGTTGATTTTTATTTTCATCTATTGAAACTTTTTTTCTGTAAACTGTTTTGGGAGGACTTATAACATTAGAAGCTAAAGTATTGTTTTGATCAGCACTTAAAACCTTAACCGCAGATTCTTCTTCTGGAGTTTTAATTGTAATTTTAAGTACATAATCTGTGTATTTAGAAATTTTTATAGATTGGCTAATAAATTGGTTATTAAATGCTGAATTATCTCCTTGTAAAGTTAGAGTTTCTTTATCATCACTTAAAGAAATAAAAGCTTGAGACGAGAGTAATTTACCTTGCGTAGATAAACTATCAGGTGATGCTATCCAAATAGCTTGAGAAGAAACCATTAAAGAGTGATTAAAAGGTGCTTCAGCTTTTATAATAGGCACTATAGCAGTGTTAAACGGCCAAGGACGAGAACCTTTATCATTGTAATGAAGCATAAAAGTTATTCTGTGTAACACTATGCCAAAAAACCAAAGAGGATCTTTTTTGATTACTTCTATACCTCTTTTTATTCTGTTTCTATCTCGCTCAAAACCATCTGGTGACCACATATTCCCTTTATATTCAGGACGGTTATACCAAACAGCATCTAAAAGAGCTACTTCTTGGTCATCAGCAGGCATTCCAAAACGTTTTTCTTTGTCATAATCTGCAATGCCTTCTATTAAATTTATCCCAACTCCAATTGAAATTGGTACAAACTCATGAAAAACAATGATGTTACGAATGGTTATAGGTAAAATAACTAAAACTGTACTAATAACCAATACAAAACCATATTTTAGCCAATCTTTACGGGCAAAACAGGGTAGTAAAACTATGGCTAAAAACGGTGAAAGCAACATTGCATTAGGTCGCAACCAACAGGAAATTCCAATTGCTATTCCAGCTATTGCCACTTTCTGGATTTGAAAATTTTTCATAGCAAGAATAATAAAATAAATGGCTACTAAAGCTGGTAAAGATACAAGTGAATCAGGTGAACTAATTAAGCTATAATAAGCAAAATGTGGTGAGAAAATAACAAATGTTGCTGAAATTATCCCCACAGCAAAAGGTAATAACTCAAGAGCAACTAAAAAAATCATCACTGCTGTAAATGAATCACAGAGGATTTGAAAGAAAATTAAAGGATCTACAGATTTGTTAGATAACCAGAAAGAAATTGCCATTAAAGTTGAGTAACCTGGAGGATGATCTATAATGCGAGCATCTCCTAGTTTTACTGGTTCTTTTGGAAAAAGAATTCCCCCGTCTGATAAGATTCTTTCAGCTTGTGTATCATAACCTAAACCATACCACTGACCTGCTAAGCTTAAGTAGTGATCTTGCCAATATAACAGCCTTATAGATAATGCTATTAGAAAAATAACTATACACAACATAACCAACTTAGTTTTAGTAGTTTGTTTTTCACAAGGAGATAGATAATCAGCTAGTATTTTTGAAATTTTGGCAAGGGTTGAGAAATTGACCATAATGTTGGTTTTAATATGTGTATCTCAGGTTGCACATGTCCGGGGTTTTAACAACCCCGGCTAATATATTGAGCATACTGTACAGTGAAAAATTTATTTATAAGGGCTAGCCTGCTCTAAAATAGGTGTTAAATCAATATGACTAGGTAAAGTACCAAAACAATGTCCCCAATCATTTGTTAGCCTAGTTGCACAAAAAGCATCTGCTATAGCTTGATGACCAAAGCGAACCACAAGAGAAGCTTGTAAGGCTATAGCTAGGCGTTCTGTTAGGCTTCTAGACTGAGTTTCTAAGTGAGTAGGATCGTTCATTAGTTGGAAAATATCTTTGGTTAATGTTTTAATATATTGATCTAGATGATTGTTTGCACCTTTTGCTAGAGAGATTTCTTTTATTAAGACTTCTAAGGTTTGAGGTTCTTTTTTAGCTGCTCTTAAAACATCTAAACAAATTACATTACCTGAGCCTTCCCAAATAGAGTAGAGTGGGGCTTCTCGGTAGATACGAGGCATCATAGAATCTTCAACATAACCATTTCCACCAAGGCATTCTAAAGCTTCATAAATATGGCTAACAGCACGCTTACAAGTCCAATATTTGGCAACAGCAGTAGCAATACGTTGGAACGGACCTTCATATTCTTGATCTGTACGCTGATCAAATGAGCGAGCTAGACGCATCATCAGAATAGTTGCAGCTTGTGATTCAAGAGCTAAATCAGCTAAGACATTTCGCATCAAAGACTGATCAATCAATTTTTTACCAAAAGCACTACGATGGTTAGCATGATGATAGGCTTGAATAAAGGCTTGGCGCATTAAACCTGCTGAAGCAATTGCACAATCAAGACGTGTATGAGTAACCATTTCAATAATGGTTTGAACTCCTTTGCCTTCTGCACCTACACGGCTTGCCCAAGTATCACGAAACTCTACTTCACTAGATGCATTAGACTTATTCCCAAGTTTAGATTTTAAACGCTGTAAATAAAAGTTATTGCGCTTACCTTCAGGTGTCCAACGTGGAACAAGAAAACAAGTTAATCCACTAGGTGCTTGAGCTAAAACTAAGAAAGCATCACTCATTGGAGCAGAACAAAACCACTTATGACCAGTAATTAAGTATTCTTGGCCATTTGATAAAGGAATTGCTTTAGTAGTATTGGCTCTTACATCAGAGCCTCCTTGTTTTTCAGTCATAGCCATACCCATAATTGCACCTGTTTTTTCTGTGACAGGTCTAAAACGAGGATCATAGCTAGTACTAATTATTTTGCTTTCCCATTGTTGAGCTAGAGCGGGTTCTTTTCTAAGAGCTGGGATTACAGAATAGGTCATTGATATAGGACAAAGATGACCTGATTCTATTTGAGTAACCATACTTGCCATAGCGGCACGAGCAACATGTGAACCTTTTTGTGTGTTTTGCCAAGGAAAACTATGAACACCATTTTCTACAGAAAGTTTCATCAAACTATACCAAGAAGGATGAAAATCAACTTCATCTGCTCTATAGCCATACCGATCATGAGTTCGCAAAACAGGTGGATAATCGTTAGCTTGAATACCTAGTTGGATAGTCTCAGGTTTTCCTAAAAGCTCACCAAAAGCACGCACTTTTTCTTCTGCCCAATCGCCACCTTGTTGACGTAATGATTCAACTAGTGTTTTATCACTGTCAAAGAGATTATAATCAATGAGTTGTGGAACTTGATTAAAAACTTCATGCGTTGCATGAGAAGGACTTGCAAGCTGCTTTTCTGGTGTTGACATAGTAATTATCCTTAAGAATTAAAAAAATTATTAGTTTAGGCAAATTTTAACCCACATTAATGCAACAAAAAAGAAGATAAACGCCTATGTGATCCCCAGGTTGCGCTCGCTAAGGCTCGCTAAAACCTGGGGCTAATATATGCTTGAGCAAATGAAACTAGAACTATTTCAAATAATATGTTTGTTTCTCTTGATCCCCAGGTTGCGCTCGCTAAGGCTCGCTAAAACCTGGGGCTAATATATGCTTGAGCAAATGAAACTAGAACTATTTCAAATAATATGTTTGTTTCTCTTGATCCCCAGGTTGCGCTCGCTAAGGCTCGCTAAAACCTGGGGCTAATATGGGTTGAACTAATAAAACTAGAGCTATTTTAATAGTTCAATTCATATTAAATTATTAAATAGAGTATTTAAAGAGATTGCTATTATTTGTATTTGTCTAACCCATATTAGCCTGGGGTTTTAGCGAGCGCTAGCGAGCGCAACCCCAGGAAACAAAATTTAATATAAATCGTAACAAACTCAATAGCATGAAATTATAGACCCATGCTATTAAGTTAACAAACACTCTGCCGGATTTTGTTAGAGCAAACTTGTTGTATTAAGTCTAAAAGTAGAGCTAAAATTTGTTGGTAAAGAATTTAACCAACTTAAATTTAACTAAATCAATTTAATTAAGGGGAGTAAAAATGTTATACAGGTTAGTGACCTGCTTGCTAATTGTATGCCTATTAGGTATTGCACCTGTAGGTGCTTTTGCTAAGAAGAAATCTATGTCTAAACTTACCAATCATTCAGCCGATCCAGAAACAAAGACTAACAATAAAATATTTCCTTTTCCTGTTACAGAAAAGACTTTGGCTAATGGCCTAAAAGTTATTATTGTTCCAACTGGATTTCCAAATTTAGTATCATTGCAAATCCCAGTGCAAACCGGTTCACGTAACGAGGTTGAAGCTGGTAAATCAGGATTTGCACACTTTTTTGAACATATAATGTTTCGTGGTACTAAAGCTTATCCTGCTAAAGAATACCAGGCAATTCTTACCAAGATTGGTGCAAGACAAAACGCTTACACTACAGATGATTATACAAATTACCACACTACTTTTGCTAAAGATGATCTAGAAACAATGCTTAAAATAGAAGCCGATCGTTTTATGCATCTAGATTACTCAGAAGAAGACTTTAAAACTGAAGCAAGAGCTGTATTAGGTGAGTATAACAAAAATAGCGCTAGCCCATTTAATAAGCTTGAAGAAGTTCAACATGATGCAGCTTTTACTGCTCATACTTACAAACATACCACAATGGGATTTTTAAGAGACATTCAAGATATGCCTAATCAATTTGCTTACTCCAAGCAATTTTTTGATCGTTGGTATCGTCCTGAAAATGCCACAATTATTATTGCTGGTGATGTAGAGCCAGAAAAAGCAATTTCTTTAGTTGAAAAATATTGGAATGTTTGGAAATCTGGAAAATATCATGTTGATATTCCTGCCGAACCACCTGCTAAAGCTCCAGTTTATGCACATGTTCCTTGGTCTAGCCCAACACTTCCTATAGTTACTGTAGCTTTTCGTGCTCCAGCTTTTTCAGATAAAGATAAAGAATATGCTGCAATGGATCTACTTATGGATCTTTACTTTGGGCCAACATCAGATGTTTATCGTCGTTTAGTTCAACAAGAACAAAAAGTGGATGTTTTTGGGCCTGATGTACCTCAAAATGTAGATCCTACATTAACAACTGTATTTGGGCGTTTAAAAAATATTTCTGATGCAACATATGTTCGGGATTTAATGATGGAGACTTTTGCAAAGGCTCGCACTAATCAAATTCCAGCAGACCTTTTAGCAGCAGCTAAATCTAATGGGCGCTATTCATTTGTACGTACTTTAGATAACACAGAATCAATAGCTGCAACTTTAGCTCGTTATGTTCGTTTTAACCGCTCTGTAGACACACTTAATAATCTTTATGATGTATATCAGTCAATTACTCCTGCTGATCTACAAGCTGTAGCTAAAAAGTACTTTACTGATGAAAACTTAGTGATTACTACTTTATCTAAAGATCCAATGCCAGAAAATATTGGTAAAGCTGCTCCGCTTGCTACTTATGAAGCTAAAGTTGCTCCTAAAGTAGATTCTAACTTACAAGTTATTTTACAAAAGACTGCTAACCCACAATTAAACATCAAATTGTTATTTTCTGTTGGTTCAGCTTATGATCCAGCAGGAAAAGAAGGTCTTTCAACTTTAGCTGCTTCAATGGTTGCTGAAGCAGGTAGCAAAGAAAAGTCCATTGATGAAATTGAAAAAGCCTTTTTCCCAATGGCTGCTCGTTTTGGGGCTCAAGTAGATCGTGAAATGACTACTTTTACTGGTTTTGTTCATAAAGATAATGTAGAAAAATTTGCAGATATTGCACTTAAGCAACTTCTTGATCCAGGTTTTAGAGAAGAAGACTTTAAGCGCTTAAAAGAACAACAGCTTAATGCACTTACTGAAGATTTACGCTCTAGCAATGAAGAAGAGTTAGGTAAAGAAAGATTACAACAAAATATCTTTGCTGGAACTCCTTATGGACACACTAATTTAGGAACAGTTGCTGGAATTAAATCTATTACTTTAGATGATGTAAAAAGTTTTGTTCGAAACTACTACACCCGCGCTAACTTAATGATAGGAATTTCTGGCGATGCTCCAGAAGAATTTGTTAGCCATCTTAAGAAAGAGCTTTCAAATTTATCTGCTGGCCCAGCTCCACAAATTCCAGGAAAAGTTGCTGGCCGTATGCCACAAGGTATTGAAGTAGAAATCATTGAAAAAGACACTATGGCTACAGCAATTTCTTTTGGTTTCCCAATAGAAGTAAACCGCTCACACCCAGATTTTCCAGCTCTTTGGCTTACTCGTGCTTGGTTAGGTGAACATCGTTCTTCTGTTAGCCACCTTTATGAAAGAATTCGTGAAATTCGTGGAATGAATTATGGCGATTATGCTTATGTAGAAGCTTTTCCACGTGGAATGTTTCAATTCTTCCCAGATCCAAATATTGCTAGACGCTCACAAATTTTTGAAATCTGGATTAGACCTGTAGTTCCTGTTAATGCTCATTTTGCTCTTAGAATTGCTATCACTGAGTTAGATAAATTAGTGGAAAAAGGTTTAACCAAAGAAGAATTTGAAGCTATTAGAGAGTACTTAATGAAGAATGTGTATGTAATGACTGCTACACAAAATCAACAAATTGGCTATGCTTTAGATAGCAAATGGTACAACATTGGGGAATTTACTTCTTATATGAGAGAAAAACTCCAAGCTCTAACTGTTGATGATGTTAACAAAGCAATTAAGAAACACTTAAATTCAAAAAATCTAAGTGTAGTAATGATTACAAAAGATGCTGAAGGTTTACGTAAACAATTATTAGCTGATGAATTTTCTCCTATCAAGTATGATGCTGCTAAACCTCAAGAATTACTTGATGAAGATAAAGTTATTGGCGCTCGTAAACTAAACATTAAACCAGAAGCAGTTCGTATTACCAAAGTAGACGATGTTTTTGCTAAGTAATAACTTATACTAGTTTTTAGTTGAGTGATTAGCCCGGCAGCTCTTGTCGGGCTAATTTATTTGAACCTATGATAAAGGCTATTGTTATTGTTAATAAAGGCGGTGGATCTTTTTCTGCCTTACCTAAACACACTCAATCAGCATATTTAAAGAAGTTATTTCAAGAAAATGGTGTTGATGCAGAAATATTTATAGTTAAAGGAAAAAAAATTTTAGAAACGGCTGAAAATGCTTCTAAGAAAAATGTAGATATAATTGTAGCAGGTGGTGGAGATGGAACTATTAGTACAGTAGCTTCAAAGCTTATAAATAAAGATATTCCACTAGGAGTCTTACCACTTGGAACACTTAATCATTTTGCTAGGGACTTAGAAATTCCTTTAGACTTAGAATCTGCTATAAAAGTAATTGGCAAAAAATATGTGGTTAATTGTGATGTTGGGCAAGTAAATAATTTAATTTTCCTAAATAATTCCTCTATTGGTTTATACCCACAATTAGTAAAAAAACGAGATCTTGAAAGAGAAAAACTAGGTCTAGGCAAATGGCCTGCAATGATGTTAGCTGTTTTATCATCTATTTTTCGAATCCCTGTTCTGCAAGTAGCTCTAGAAATAGATGGTAAGTTACTTAAGTCAAAATCCCCATTTATTTTTGTTGGAAATAATCACTACAACATGGATTTGCTTAATTTAGGTTCAAGAGAGCATTTAGACAAAGGAGAGTTATGTTTATATTTAGCTAATCGTATAACTCGTTTTGGGTTGTTACATCTTTTATTTTTAGCCTTGTTAGGACGATTAAATCAAACAAAAGATTTTCGTATTGAGACAGCAAAAGAAATTTGGATTGAGACAAAGAAAAGAAAACTAAAAGTTGCTTTAGATGGAGAGGTTCAAAAGCTAAGACCACCTTTGCATTATTTAACGCTTCATAAATCATTAAAAGTAGTAGTCCCTTGTCCAACTCTTGATAGAGATGAACTTTAAGGCAACAATAAATTTATGAAATTAATAGCACATATTTCAGATTTACACTTTGGTTCTGAAGATAAAGAAGTAGCAGAAGCGCTCTTAGCCGATATAGCTAGCTTTGCACCTTGTTTAATTGTTGTTAGTGGGGATTTGACTCAACGCGCTCGCAAAAGAGAGTTTATTGCTGCAAGAGCTTTTTTAGATCGTTTACCTGTAGGTTATTTGGTTGTTCCAGGTAATCATGATATTCCTCTTTATAATGTCTTAAATAGGCTTACTCGCCCATTAGAACGCTATTGCCATTATATAACAGATAATTTGGAGCCAGCTTATTTAGATGATGAAATAGCTGTACTAGGGATAAACACAGCTCGGTCACTTACTTGGAAAAATGGTTCCATTTCAAATGAGCAAATTTTATCTTTATCTGAGAAATTACAAAGAATTGATCCAAATATCTTTAAGATAGTTGTTACTCACCATCAATTTATTCGCCAACCTGGCAAAAGGTTACAAGCTATTGTTGGGCAAGCTCCAATAGCGTTAAAAGCCTTAGAACAAGCAGGGGTTAACTTAATTTTGGCTGGGCATTTACATATTGGATATAATGGTGACATAAAAAAACAGCATGCAATTGATAGGTCAATAATTATTGCTCAAGCAGGAACAGCTATCTCTACACGTCATCGAGGTGAGACTAATAACTACAATTTGATTGCTGTTGATCAAAAAAATATTTCTATAACAGTACGCAGTTGGACAAGAAATGCTTTTGTTGAGCTAACAAAAACCACTTATGTAAAAGAAAACCAACATTGGCATCAAATTACAAATACTAAAATAGATTTATAGAAGGTATAAGCATTTTTGCAATTAAGCTATCGAAGCTCTATTTTCAAGGGACTTAGCCAGTGGTAAGATTTTAAGGCTTGATTATTAGCCTAGCATTACGCTTTGCTTTTTGCCTAACTGTTTTACACAGCAAACAAGGCTGAAGTAGTTGTTGGAAAGGTGCTTTTTTATGGACATAAGTGGTGTTAAGAATGTTGATCCCCCCAAAGCTGTTATTAAGCATTCTAGAAAAAAAGGCCGAGTGGTATTGGTTTTTTTTATTTTAATAATTGCTTGTGTTGTAGCTTTTTGGTTAAACAACAAACCTAAAGATGTTAAAACTGTTTCGGCTAATCGTGATGAGTCAGCAGTACCAGTAAGTTTTACATCTGTAAAACGTCAGTCAATTCCTGTTCAGATACGTGCTATTGGCAATGTAGAAGCCACTTCAATTGTTTCTATAAAATCTATGATTAGTGGTGAATTAACAAAAATTCACTTTAAACAAGGACAAGAAGTAAAGAAAGGGGATTTATTATTCTCTATAGATTCTCGTCCATTAGAAGCTACGCTTAATCAAGCCAAAGCTGCTTTAGCTAAAGATGAAGCTCTGGTTAAACAATATCAAAGTCAAGTAGAGCGAGATCGAGCACTACAACAAAATGCTCAAAAAGAGGCTGAACGCTATGAACAACTTGCTCAACAAGGTATAGTTTCACATGAATTAGCAGAAAAATATTTAACAGATGCTCGTTCTGCTGGAGCTACTATAGATGTTGATTTAGCTGCTGTAAAAAATGCTGAAGCTGCTACAGAAGCAGATCGCGCCAATATTACTAATGCTCAAGTGCAATTAAGCTATGCTAGTATATATTCACCTATAAGTGGACGTACTGGAAATTTAGCTGTTTATGAGGGAAACTTAGTTAGAGCTACTGATACATCTCCTTTAGTAACAATTGCTCAAGTCTCTCCTATTTTTGTTACTTTCTCTGTTCCAGAAAAAGAATTAAGCAAAATTAATCAATATCGCAATGATATTATAGTAGATGTGTCTATACCAAATGATGAAAAACATAGTACTAAGGGCAAGCTTTCTTTTGTTGATAACACAGTTGATCAAAGCACTGGAACGATAAAGCTAAAAGCTACTTTTGAGGATAAAGATGGCATATTATGGCCTGGACAATTTGTTAATGTAATAATGACACTTACTACTATAGATAATGCTTTGGTTGTGCCTTCTGAAGCTGTACAAATAGGCCAAGATGGAACATTTGTTTATTTGGTAAATAATGAAAAAGCAGAAATTAGACCTATTAGCACTGGGCCATCAATTAATGGTGTTACTGTTATTGAAAAAGGTTTAATGGATTCAGATACAATAGTAACAGATGGACAATTGCGTTTATTTCCAGGAGCAAAAGTTGCTGCTAAAAATAACCAAAATAACCAAAATAACCAAAATAATCCAAATTCAAATAATTCAAGTAATTCAAGTAATTCAAGTAATCCAAACAACCATAAGAGGTAGTCATGAATATTGCAGAATTATCTATTTTGCGCCCTATAATGACTACACTGGTTATGGTTGGTATAGTTATTTTTGGGTTGCTAGGCTATAAATCTTTACCTGTAAGCGATTTGCCTAATGTAGATTTTCCTACCTTACAAGTAACTGCTTCTTTACCTGGTGCTAGTCCGGAAACAATGTCATCTGCTGTTGCTACACCATTGGAACGTCAATTTTCTACTATTGCTGGACTTCAAAGCGTCAACTCCACAAGCACCCAAGGAAATACACAAATAACCTTACAATTTGAACTAAATAGAAATATAGATGCTGCTGCACAAGATGTACAAACTGCTATCTCAGCTGCTGCACGCCAATTACCGCCAGGATTACCTTCACCACCATCTCTTAAGAAAGTAAATCCTGCTGATCAACCTATTATTTACCTAGCTTTGTCTTCTTCCACACTACCTTTATCTCAAGTAGATGAATTTGCACAAACACTGTTAGCCGAGAGGGTTTCAACTGTTTCTGGTGTTGCACAAGTAATTGTTACAGGTTCACAAAAATATGCTGTGCGAGTTCAACTTGATCCAATGGCTTTAGCTAGTCGCGGCATAGGTATTGATGAAGTTGCTAGCTCTATTCAACAAGGTAATTCTAATTTACCTGTAGGTACTTTATATGGAATACATCGCAGTCTTACAGTTCAAGCCAATGGACAGTTGATGGATGCTAAAAAGTACCGTTCGCTTATTGTAGCCTATCGCAATGGTGCACCTGTAGCTTTACAAGATTTAGGTACTGTAATTGATGGTGTAGAAAATGATAAAGTAGCTAATTGGTACAATGATAAACAAGTTATAACTCTGGCTATTCAACGCCAACCTGGCACAAATACTATTGCTGTTGTTAACGCTATTCGTGAGTTGCTTCCCAAAATACAAAAACAATTACCAGCTTCAGTAAAAATGGATATTCTCTATGATCGTGCAGATTCAATTCGTGAATCAGTTGATGATGTGCAATTTACTTTAGTCCTGACAGTAGCATTAGTAGTATTAGTTATTTTTCTTTTCTTGCGAAATATTAGAGCTACAATTATCCCTAGTTTAGCTTTGCCTGCTGCATTGATAGGCACATTTGCTGCTATGTACTTGCTAGATTTTAGTTTAGACAACCTCTCATTAATGGCTTTAACTTTATCTGTAGGTTTTGTAGTGGATGATGCCATTGTTATGCTAGAAAATATTGTCCGTCGTATGGAAATGGGAGAACCTACTTGGCAAGCTTCATTAAATGGCTCAAAAGAAATAGGTTTTACTATTCTCTCTATGACAATTTCTTTAGTAGCTGTGTTTATCCCTGTTTTATTTATGGGAGGAATTGTAGGACGATTATTTAAAGAATTTGCTATTACCATTAGCATTGCAATTTTAGTTTCTGGTTTTGTCTCTCTAACCCTTACCCCAATGCTTTGTAGCCGATTTTTAAGCAATTCTTCGCTACATTCTAAAGGCAAGTTTTATACTTTTACAGAAAAAATATTTACTGCTAGCCTTAAATTATATGAAGTTACTTTGGCTAGTATTTTACGATATAAATTTGTGTTTTTAGTTTTTTCTATAGTGCTAGTTTGGTTTACAGCCTCTTTATACTACACTATACCAAAAGGGTTTTTACCTAGTGATGATAGTGGGCGTTTTGTTATTTACACAGAAGCTTCTCAAGGAATTTCCTTTTTAGAAATGGCAAAACACCAACAAGAATTAGTTGATGTTATTCGCAAAAACCAAGATGTGTCTGCTGTTTCTTCAACCATAGGTGCAAGTGATGCTAGTGCTGCTGGTAATACGGGCAGCATTTTAGTCTTGTTAAAACCTCGTACAGAACGCAAAGCAAAGGTAGAAGAAGTTATTGAAATACTAAGACCTAAGCTTGAACAAATAGCAGGCATTCGTGCTTATCCACAAAACCCTCCTTCAGTTTCTATTGGTGGGCAAGTCACAAAAAGTCTTTATCAATTAACTTTGCAAAGTGTTGATGGAGAACAATTAGCAAAGGAAAGTAAAAAATTATTTGGGCAAATTAGTGCTATAAAAGGTTTGCAGGATGTTAGTAGTGATATTCAGCTAGATAACCCACAACTTAGTATTGAAATTGATCGTGATAAAGCTTCTATCTTAGGTTTAACTGCCGAACAAATAGAAACAACATTGAATAACTCTTTTGGAACTCGTCAAGTTTCTACTATTTATGCATCTACCAATGAATATCAAGTAATTGTTGAAGTTAAACCAGAATTTCAACGAGATCCAAATGCATTATCAATGATTTATGTTAGATCTACCAATGGGCAATTAATACCATTAAGCACAGTAGCGAAGGTAAAAGAAACAGTAGGGCCGCTACTAGTAAATCACCTAGGGCAACTACCATCAGCAACAATATCATTTAACTTAAAACCAGGAGTGTCACTAAGTGAAGCAACAAAGGAAATAACAGAAATAGCAAAACAAACCCTACCAACAAGTATAACATTTACATTCCAAGGAACAGCACAAGCGTTTCAAAGCTCAACATCAGGATTAGGCTGGTTATTGCTAGTAGCAATACTAGTGATCTATCTAGTGTTAGGAATATTGTATGAGAGTTTTATACATCCATTGACAATATTATCAGGATTACCATCAGCAGGACTAGGAGCTTTGATTACACTTTCATTATTTGGACAAGATTTGAATGTCTATGGGTTTGTGGGTTTGATAATGTTGATTGGGATTGTAAAGAAAAATGCAATTATGATGATAGATTTTGCTTTAGAAGCACAGCTTACAGGTGTTAGTGCTGAGGATGCTATTTTCCAAGCTTGTTTAGTTAGATTTAGGCCAATTATGATGACTACTTTAGCTGCTATTATGGGTACTTTGCCTATTGCTATGGGAGTTGGTGCTGGTTCTGAGTCTAGACGTCCTTTAGGTTTAGCTGTTGTTGGAGGGTTAATTGTTTCTCAAACTCTCACTCTTTATATTACTCCTGTTGTTTATGTTTATTTTGAAAAGCTTCAAGAATGGCTGAGAGGATCAACACAACCATCAACACAACCATCAACACAGGTAACAGAAGTCTACAAACCTGCTTTTGAGCCTAAAGGGGACTAAAAATGGGGACTAAAGAAATGGATAAAGAAGCCCAAGACCACAGTCCATTAAAAGTTGGTGTTTCCATTCCTTTTATTCATCGTCCCGTGATGACAACTTTGGTAACACTAGCATTTATTATATTTGGGTTGATGGGTTATTTTCTTTTACCTGTTAGTGATTTGCCAGCAGTCGATTTTCCTACAGTGCAAGTATCAGTTGGTTTGCCTGGAGCAAGCTCAGAAACTATGGCAGCAACAGTAGCTACACCGCTAGAACGACAATTTTCAGCTATTGCGGGCATTGATTCTATGAATTCTGTAAATGCACAAGGTAGCACATCTATTACTTTGCAATTTGCTTTAAACCGCAATATAGATGCTGCTGTGCAAGATGTACAGACTGCTATTTCTACAGCTTTACCTCAATTGCCACCGGGAATTCCTACACCTCCAACTGCACGCAAAGTTAATCCAGCCGATGCTCCAATCTTGTTTATGTCCTTAAATTCGCCTGTTTTACCTTTGGCTCAAGTTGATGAATATGCAGAAACGCTTATTTCTCAACAAATATCTATGATAGATGGAGTTGCTCAAGTACAAGTTTATGGTGCACAAAAATATGCTGTACGAGTCCAACTTGACCCTGCTGCTTTAACTGCTAGGCAGATTGGAATTGATGAGGTAGATCAAGCTATAAGAAAGGGAAATCCTAATCAACCTGTTGGGACTTTATATGGTGATAACTATAACCTTACACTAAAAGTTAACGGCCAATTACAAAATGCAGAAAGCTATCGCAAGCTAATTGTTACTTATAGAAATGGTGCACCAGTAAGGTTAGCAGACTTAGCTACAGTTATTGATAGTGTCGAAAATAATAAAATTGCAAGCTGGTTTAATAAAAATCGTAGTGTTACTTTAGCTGTTCAACGCCAACCTGGAACTAATACTATTGCTATAGTAAATGCAATTAAGGAGCTAATTCCAACATTTCGTAAACAACTACCTGCTTCAGTTAGCTTGGATATTCTCTATGATCGTTCATTATCAATTCGTGATTCAGTTAATGATGTCCAACACACTTTAGTTTTAACAGTTGCTTTAGTTGTGATGGTTATTTTCCTATTTTTACGTAATGTAAGAGCTACAATTATCCCTAGCTTAGCGTTGCCTGCTGCTATTATTGGCACATTTGCTGCTATGTACTTGCTAAATTTTAGCCTTAACAATCTTTCATTAATGGCACTTACTCTATCTGTTGGGTTTGTGGTAGATGATGCTATTGTTATGCTAGAAAATATAATTCGTCGTATGGAATTAGGCGAATCAGCTTGGGATGCAGCCTTACATGGTTCAAGGGAAATAGGTTTTACTATTGTTTCTATGACAATTTCTTTAGTAGCTGTATTTATTCCTATTTTGTTTATGGGAGGAATTATAGGGCGGCTATTTAGAGAATTTGCTGTCACAATTAGCATTGCTATTTTGGTTTCTGGATTTATCTCTTTAACTTTGACCCCTATGCTTTGTAGCCGCTATTTGAGGGCAGAAAATCTTCATCCTCAGGGTTGGTTTTATAGAGTTACAGAATACGTTTTTGAAACCATGCTAGCTTCATACAGATGGGTTTTAGAAAGAGTACTGGCTTATAAATGGGTTACTTTATTAGGTTTATTTGCTCTTGTTTACGCTACTGTGCAATTGTTTGGCACTATACCTAAAGGTTTTATTCCTACAGAAGATACTGGATTTATTTTTGGAAGTACAGAAGCTATTCAAGGTATTTCTTTTGAAGATATGAAGTTGAACCAGCAGATTTTAGCTAGCATAATTCAACAAGATCCTAATGTTGCTGCATTTGCTTCTACTGCTGGAGCTGGTGGACGTAATGCTACTGGCAATGCAGGTACAATATTTATTCGTCTTAAGCCTCGTAATGAACGCAAGTTAAATGCTGATCAAGTTATTGAACAGTTAAGACCTAAATTGTCTAAAGTCCCAGGAGTGAGAATTTTTTTGCAGAATCCTCCTTCAATTCGTATTGGAGGCCAAATTACTAAAAGTCTTTATCAATTGACTCTACAAAGTACCGATCTAGATGAGTTAAATAAAAACACTGGAGTTATGGAGAAAAAGTTGCGCAGTTTATCAAACTTGCAGGATGTAAGTAGTGATTTACAAGTGCGTAATCCTCAAGTAACTGTTGATATTGACCGTAAACAGGCTAGTGAATTAGGGGTAACTTCTCAACAAATTCAATTTGCTTTAGGTGATGCATTTGGCTCACGGCAGGTTTCTACTATTTATACACCTACAAATGAATACCAAACCATTATTGAGCTTAAACCAGAGTTTCAACAAGATACTAATGCTTTATCACAACTCTATATTCGATCAAAAACTGGGCAATTAATACCATTAAGCACAGTAGCGAAGGTAAAAGAAACAGTAGGGCCGCTACTAGTAAATCACCTAGGGCAACTACCATCAGCAACAATATCATTTAACTTAAAACCAGGAGTGTCACTAAGTGAAGCAACAAAGGAAATAACAGAAATAGCAAAACAAACCCTACCAACAAGTATAACATTTACATTCCAAGGAACAGCACAAGCGTTTCAAAGCTCAACATCAGGATTAGGCTGGTTATTGCTAGTAGCAATACTAGTGATCTATCTAGTGTTAGGAATATTGTATGAGAGTTTTATACATCCATTGACAATATTATCAGGATTACCATCAGCAGGACTAGGAGCTTTGATTACACTTTCATTATTTGGACAAGATTTGAATGTCTATGGGTTTGTGGGTTTGATAATGTTGATTGGGATTGTAAAGAAAAATGCAATTATGATGATAGATTTTGCTTTAGAAGCACAGCTTACAGGTGTTAGTGCTGAGGATGCTATTTTCCAAGCTTGTTTAGTTAGATTTAGGCCAATTATGATGACTACTTTAGCTGCTATTATGGGTACTTTGCCTATTGCTATGGGAGTTGGTGCTGGTTCTGAGTCTAGACGTCCTTTAGGTTTAGCTGTTGTTGGAGGGTTAATTGTTTCTCAAACCCTCACTCTTTATATTACTCCTGTTGTTTATGTTTATTTTGAAAAGCTTCAAAGGTTATTTACTAGAGAGGAAACAACTACAGTTTTACCACAAGCAACAGGAGATTAAAGATACATTAAAATTGACCAAGCGAACTAACCAAGAGGATTGTTGTTAAAAATTATTTGTTTTTTAGCTGAAAAGTTTCGTTGTAGTCGCTTAATTTTGGAAACACAAGTTTAGGAGTTTCATTAAGAGTAATTAATCTATATTTATACTCTTCTAAATAGGCTTGGCGGCGTTCTGTGCTAACTCTGCTAACGGAATAAGCTACAAATGGTGGTAAGACATCAAAACCAACAAAATACAAAATTCCATGATTAATTGGATAGAGAATTTGTTCCATATGGCCATTTAGTCCTTCTTGGCTATACATAGTTTCTCCTCCACCGGTGGTTAGTGCTAGCATAGCTTTTTTACCAGAGAAAACGCCTTTGTCATACCATTTCCCACCACCATAAATTTTACCCATAGCAAACACTCTATCAACCCATCCTTTTAATATTGCAGGCAGGCCAAACCACCAAAGTGGAAACTGAAAAATCAAAACATCACACCAGTCTAGTTTAGACATCTCAGCTTTTATGTCAGATGAAAAGCTATCAGTTTCTGAGGCATAAACCTCTTCTACTTGTTGTTTATAATAGTTAGGTTCTTTAGTTGTAAGAAAATTATGGCGACCAGAGATAGGATTAAATTGCATTTTATAAAGATCGGAAGTAATTATCTCATGCCCTTGGTTTACTAATGCTTCTTTGGCTGAGTTGAGCATTGCTCCATTAAAGCTTTGTGGTTCTGGATGTGCGTAGACAAAGAAAAATCGCATTTCTTTACTCCTATAGATTGGCTTATTGCTAACAACACAAGTTTATTTAATTAGTAGGGGCAGAGAAATTTTATTCTGATTTATTTATACTATTACGTAACTTTATATTTGGACTAAAGTGGATAGTTTTATTATCTTCTGATTGATTTTCTTGAGGTTCATTAACAGATAATTTGAAAGTTCCAAAATCTCCTAAGCTAACTTGTTGATTTTGTTTTAATCCTTCAATCACACCACTTAATATAGTATTTATGGCGCGTGATGCTGCCGAGTTGGGAATCGCAGCATCACGGGCTATTTTCTTTATCAAAGCATTTTTCTTCATATTTTTTGAGATTTCTAAATGGTTTCTATTAACTGTTTTTTAGGTAGTAAAACAGAAGAAAGCTCATTTACTACTCGTCTAGTGGCATCAGGGATAGAAAGCTCATGAGCTGCTTGACTCATAGCTATACAATCACTTCGATTTTCTATTAGATTTTGCAAAATAGGAACAATATCTCCTACTTGACAAAGTCTTAATCCCGCATTACTACTAGCAATCAAATCAGCTGTATTAGCCTCTTGCGGCATTGGTGGAGTGATATGATCCATAATTATTGGAAGGCCACAAGCTAAAGCTTCAAAACTTGTTAAACCTCCAATTTTAGAAACCATCACATCAGCAGCACGCATCAAGTGTTCCATCTTGTCTGAGTAACCTACTACTTTGACAGGGAAATTGGCAATAGCAGCCATTTTTTCGGCTTCTTCTTTAAGTTTTTGATTTTTTCCTGCTAGGAAAATTGCTTGCATATTTAATTTTGTACTTACTAAATGTGCAAAAACTTTAGGAATATTACCTCCACCAATCCAACCAGCATTGATAAAAACAGTAAATTTGTTTGGATCTAAACCTAGTTCTTGGCGCATTTCTGATGGAACTAAGTCACTTGCTTTTTGGAATTTTGGATGAATGGGCATGCCACAAATACGAATTTTATCTGAAGTAACTCCATAGTGCATAAGTTCTTGGCGAGCTTGTTCATGAGCTACTAGGTAAAGTTGTACATGCTCATTAGCCCAACCTTTCCAAGAATTACCACAAGGATCTGTAACTACAGTTACTAGAGGAATACGATCCGTAAGTTTAAGTTCTCTTAAAATACATCCAACGGGGTATTGCACCATTGGATGTACTGATACAATTACGTTAGGACAAAACCGATCTACTAGTTGGCCTACATACTTGCGGTAGAAAGGATAGAACGACTTATCTGGATTAAACCTATGAATTGCCCAATGATAATATTTAACGTAAGCTTGATAATGACGAAGTAAAAAATTATAGAATTGGATAGATTGTCGAGCAACAAAACTAGATTCCTCAACAATTCTTGATATATGAACTAAATAAGAAAGTCGATCAGCAAACATTCCTAAGCCAGCTTCTATAGCACGAGCCGCAGATGTATGTCCACCACCGCTGTCTGAGGTAAGTATAAGTATCTTCTTTTGTGACATCTAATAACCTTTCATCACATTTGTAAGGATTTTACAAATAATTGGGACGTCTTAAATTATTTCAAAAAGCTTTAAAAATTTTTCTGTTTCTATAGGAGATACTTTAGCAGTATCTAAATTTTCTTCCACATGAGGTTTTTGACTCATTCCTACTAATGCAGTAGTAATTTTAGGAGTAGAGCGAACAAATTGAATAGCACGTTGTGCATCTGTTTTTAGACCTGGAAAATAATCTTTAAAATCTTTAGGAAGATTGTGTGCTAGACGAGATTGTAAAATGCATGCAGATGACATAACGCTTAATCCATAAGCATCCGCAGCATCTAGTATACATAAACGATTGCCCTCTACAGTTTGATTTGCAATAGTAAAAGCTTCTGGCATAGCCAAATTATAGGGAAGTTGAATAAAACGAAAATGATGATTTTCTCCAGCTATTTCTTTAGCAATATTTACTAGCATAGATAAATCTAAAAAATCTTTAGCAGTTGAGGGACGGCGATAACCGTTCCAAGTGGCAGTTCCATAAAAAGAAATTTTTCCTTCAGATACCTTTTTTTCTAAAAGCTCAAAGGCTAAATGCATACGTTTATAAAACTCTTCTCTACTAATTTCTTCTAGTTGAGTTTCTGGATTATGCAAATAATAAACATCAATGGCTTCTAGATTTAGATTCTGTAAACTCTTTTCAAGTTGGTTTTCTATATACTTAGGTGTTATGCAATGACAATCTGCCACTATATCTTCTTCAGTTATTACACCAGTATCAAAAAACTCTTTTTGGCGATATTGATAAGGATCAGATGAAACTTTGGGATCAAAAGGAAGAAATCCTACTTTAGTTGCCACAATTACTTCTTCTCTTTGCAACTTGCCATGCTTAAAAAGTTGGTTTAGTGCAATACCAAGGGTTCGTTCACTATGTTGGCAACGATAGTTAATAGCACAATCAAAAACATTACAACCAAGATCAATAGCTGTAAGTATTGCAGCATGATACATAAGATCTGTAGTTTGATTTGGTTGACCTAAATAAGTCCCTAACCCTATAGAAGAAAACATTAAGTTTTGTTGCTTACGAAAATGCCCTGGGCTAAGATTGGTTATCCGCTGAGAGTAAGCGGTTGTACCTGCTAAAGTTGCTGCGGATACCATTTTACTTAGAGTCTCCTTGGAGCTTGATAAATCCATTATATGTCTCAGCTATAAATAGTAATGCGGAAAGCTATTAAGAGTCAACGAAAGAGAGAAGGTCTATTTATTTACTTACACTTACAGTTAATTTTATTTATGAAAAATTAACAATTAGATTTACACAAAAATTTAATATATTGAAATTAGGCAATAAGCATTTTGAACTAGCTTATTTTGGCCTACTAGACCATAACAGACTAGGTTGTTTGGTCTAGATAGTGAATAAAATATAGCTGCTTCTAAATTGCGAGTAAAGTAAATCCCTTAAGTATTTTGAAAAACTATAAAATAGAGGTAAAGAGCTAATAAATCAAAAAAAATTTACAATAAAGACTATTTGGTGTCTTATTTGCATTAAGCAAAGTCAAGTATAAAAGATCAAGCTCAGTAAGATTATTTGGGGGATTTATGGTAGTTCAACAACAAGAAGTAATTATATGGGAAGAAAAAAACGTAAGTGATATCAAAGTGCAAGTTTTCCCTAAAATTTGTGCTTGGTGTAAAAAAGATTATGGCATATCCAATGTAAAAGGAAGTTCTACTATTTGTCCTAGTTGTTATCAAAAGGTTTTAGATAACTTTTTGGAAAAAAATAACTAGTATAAATCAAAGAGTTAGTTAGTTGACTATAAATAATAAAAATCGGCCCCAACTAGCAGAGCAGTAAGGAGTAAGGTTATGAAACTCTTAAAGGATAAAATAACAACACTTGATTTTGTATTTGTGCCTATTTTTGGTGAAGAGAAAAAGCTATTGCAACAGCATTATGAGTTTTTAGAATACTGTTACAGCAAAGTAAGAGAAGCACAAGATGTTTTAGAAAAATTAGGAGAATCTGCAATAGTAGGTTCTACTTATACTGAAGAACAACTTGTAAAGTCTTTAAAATCACTTAAAGAAAGCTTATTAGCAGATGATGAGGAACAAATAAAGGAAAAAATCAACAAGGCAAAACAACTTTTTCAAGAACATCTAAAGTGGATATTAGAAAACAATAGTGCATTATCTGTTTATTTCTTACGTAAAGATATTGAAAAATGTATTCTTAACTATAAGGATCTTTTAGCATTAGCTTGTTTACTAAGTTTAACTAGATCTTCTGATAGAGAAGAAATTGCTAAGTTTGAGTTAGTTTTTTCTGAGCTTTATAAGAAAGTCAGTTCTGACCAAATTGAACAGCTCTTTAGTTATGTTGTTCCAATGCCTGACACAACAGAGTTATCAGAAGAAAGCAAACAAAAATTATTTAGATTATCTGAGATTGCTAAAGAAGTTAGTACAATGGAAAGCTTTTCAGAACTGATGCTCAGAAATTATTTAGAAACAGCACGCATCTTAAAACGGGATTTGGCAAAAGATTTTTGGCACAAAGAAGTTATTTTTATAATTACTGCTCTAGATTTAGAATTTCAAAAATGCTTTCAATATTTTGTAAGAGAAAAAAATGCTGTTCTACAAATGTGCGAAGAATTACTTAAAAAAGAATACTGTACTATAGATGAAGTAAAAGATAATATTGTGTTGAATTTAAGAGCAGCAAAAGATTTTATTGAAAAAATAGAGCGAATATTTTCAGAAGATTATGAAACACATAAAAATGAAATTCACCAAGCTGCACAAATTTTTGACATAATCCACAAAGCTAGCCAAATGAAAGCAAATGATATTCAACCTAACAAACTACAAGGGGCGCCAGTAGAAAAACAACAAAAAACAAACTCTATAAATTTAGAAACTAAGTTAAAACCCATTGTAGAGACTCATAGAAATATAGGAATTGTTGAACTAGAAGAACAATTAACCAATCGTTTAGAGGAAATAACTTCTACATTAAGAAAAACACCACATATTAACATAGTAAACTTAAAATATTCTCAATTGTTTTTGAACCAAAATGATATAGCTATCTTGTTGTCTCAAGGCAATATGGTGGAAAGTGCATTACAGGTAAAAAGCTATTCCTATATTAGAAAAATGCTTGCATTTTTAGCAGAATTACAAGAAACTCTAGCTTTATTCTCTCAAAAGCATTTTAATTCTATAACTTGTCAACAAACAGTAGGTTACATATTAAAGCAAGCACAAGAAATTGTTAAAGAAGCCGAGTTTATAAACCAACAAGTGCAAAACCAAACTAATATAAGTTCATCTATTAATCTAATTAGTGTAAAAAATAGACTAATGCAACAAGCACAAAAAGTTTATGAATCTCTTAATAGCTTTAGCTATATGAATGCTCAAGCTACTAGTCTAGCTAATGCAAACATAGCCACTCTACAAGCGGTATAACTATAAGTAAATTCTGAAATCTAGAGTTATTGGCTGTTGCTTGATTTGACTTTAAATTTTTGATTAGTAAATAGAATAATAGCTTAGTCTAATAACTTATGAAATAAAGATTATGTTAAATTAGAGTGAAATTTCTTGCAAAAGCTATTTCTGCATGATATTTATCAAAACTGTAGCTGTGGCGATATTAATAAAAATTTTACGTGCTATTTTATCTAATTAGTTAAATTTACATCAAGATACATAATCGCTTTTGAGTGAAATAAAGTTTCAAAACAATGGCAATGGATAACCTAATAATGTCTAATTTAAATACAACCATCATGATAGTTGATGATGATGATGAAATTCGTAAAGTGGTTTGTCTATTGTTTGAAGAACAAGGTTGCAAAATACTTCAAGCTGAGAATGGTAGAAAAGCTGTAGAATTATGTGAAAAAGAATCTCCAGATGTAGTTTTAATGGATATTTCAATGCCAGAGATGAATGGGTTGGAAGCTTGTGCAAAAATCCGTTCTAACAATATTACAAGTAACGTTCCTATATTATTAATCACATCTTTAACTGACCGTGTTTCTATTGAAGAAGGTTTTGCTGCTGGAGCAACGGACTATATTACAAAGCCTTTTAATTGGATTATATTGAAACATCGAGTTCTACATTTAGCTAGGGTTTATCAAGCAGAACAAAAAGTTGCTAGTCTACAACAATGGCAACAAATACAACATTACATTAACAGCCAGGAACAAAATGAGAATTTACTGGTCGGTAATGGGACATCTTTTGCAACAATTCAGATGCTAATACAAAAGGCTGCTTCTACAAGTGCATCTGTTTTAATTACTGGGGAAACTGGCACTGGGAAAAATGTAGTGGCAAAGGCTATTCATCGAGCTAGTGAGAGTCGACAAAAGAAAGCTTTTATTAGCATAAATTGTGCTGCTTTACCAGAACACCTTATTGAAGCCGAACTATTTGGTGCAGAAAAAGGTGCTTATACTGGAGCTATAGCTACTCACAAAGGAGTTTTTGAGTTAGCTGATGGTGGGATTTTATTTCTAGATGAAATTGGAGAAATGCCTATTGCTTTGCAAGCTAAACTTCTAGCTGTAATAGAAGAACAAAAAATAAAACGCTTGGGAGGAGAACAAAGTCGCAATATTGATGTAAAAATTATTGCTGCTACAAATGTTGATCCTGAAAAGGCTGTAGAATCTGGTAAGTTGCGTGATGACTTATTTTATAGATTAAGTGTTATTAATATTCAAGTTCCTCCATTACGTGAAAGAACCGAGGATATCCCACTATTATGCTATCATTTTATTAAGAAATTTGCTCCTAATCGAGAGTTAACAATCTCTGATGCAGAGCTAGATTTACTTAAGCAATATCCTTGGCCTGGCAATGTTAGAGAATTACGTAACATTTTAGAAAGATGTGTGATCTTACAAAATGGGCCAAAACTCTATCCTACAGAATTAATAAAAAACTTTGAAAAAAAATCTTCCTCATCTTCTATAAATAAACCAAAAGATACATTGATTGCTACTTTAGAAGAAATAGAGCGACAACATATCTTAAAAGTGTTTAATCAATTAGGAAAAAATCAAACTCATACAGCAAAAGCTTTAGATGTTTCATTAACCACCCTAAAAAGAAAACTTAAAGAGTATAATATAAGTTCATAAGTTATATAGATTACAGTAATATAACAGGCGGTTTGAATTATTGGAATATGCTTACTGTATTTTCTGGATTTTATTTATTGCCGCTTGTGCCGCAGCTCGAACTGTATCCGCTTTATCAGTTTTAGTTAACTGTTCTAAGTATGAAATTGCAGTTTTATCTCCAATTGCAGATAAAGCTTCAGCCGCATTAGCTCTCACAGCATCTTCTTTATCAGATAAAGCAAGTATCAATGCTGGCATAGCTTCATGTAGAGCTAAATTTCTCAGAGTCAAAGCCGCAGCTGCACGACATCTAGAAGAATTCTTGTTTTTTAATGACTCCAAAACAGGGTTTAGTGCGGCTTCTCCCATTTGTGCTAAAGCACTTGCAGCACTTGAACGCACAGAAAACCTAATATCATCTAGCGCCATAACAAGTGGATCAATTGCTTGTGTATCTCGAATATCTCCTAAAACGATAGTTGCTAACACTCTTAAAGATTCATCACTATCTGTCAGTAGTTTACATAAAGGTTCTACAGATGGAGTGCCTATTGTGGCTAAAGCACGAGCAACACCATAGCGGTTAAGTGCATGAGAGTCTTTTCTTAATGCATCGATTAGAGGATTAATAGCAACTTGCCCCATTTTACTTAAGGTTTGACCAGCATAATAACGTGCCGGAGCTGCTGGATCGTTAAGTAGTGGAATTAATGCTGCTATTGCGCTTTCTGGTTTTAAGTAGCCTAAAACACGAGCAGCTTGAGCACGAGCACGCCAATTTCTAGAAGATAAGGTTTTAATAAGTGCTGGCGTTGCATTGTTTGAAGAAAGTTTGATTAATGAATCTGCTGCTAAAGCTCCTAACGCTACATCATAACTAGTAAGCATTTTTACTAGTGGTTCTGCTGCTTTCTCATCTCCTAAGTTTCCCAACGCTACAGCAACAGTTGCTCTTACAGAAGCATTTTCATCATCTAAAGCGACAAGCAAAGTACTAGTTGCCCTTTTATCTTTTAGCTTAGCTAATGCATTAATGCTTTCTAAACGAGGTGCAAGTTCTTTATCATTAACATTATTTATCAAAAGAGGCACAACTTCAATTATACCTAATCGTCCAACTAGATTTGCAGCATCAGCCCGAGTACGCCAATCAGATGATTGCAACCTTTTGGACAAGCTATTAGCATTAATTCCTAAATTTTTTAGAGCTTCAATTGCTGTTAGTTTTACAGTTGGAACAGGATCTTCTAGGAGTGAAATTAAAGGTTCAACCGCTGCTCGATCTCCAAATTTACCAAGTGCCTGAGCTGCTTCAGTTCTAACTTCTGGATCAGGGTTGCTTAAAGCTGCGGCAAGAGGCTCTAAACTAGATGGAACATTTAAAGCTGCAAGCCAACGAGTAGCTGCCTTTGTAGGTTGCCATTTAGGGCTTTTTCCTGTCTTAACTGCTTGAGAAAGGTTATCAATATTTATCCCCATTTTACCTAGAGTAATATCTATAACAGGTCTAACTTCACCTTTTGAATCTTTGCGTACTCGAAAAAGTTCATCAATAGTTTCCACTTGCTGAAATGATGAAATGGCTTTAATCAAAGCATCTCCCATTTCTCGGTCACGTGCTGCTAATAGGCGATTTATCAAAGTAGGAACTATTTCTGGGTTTTTTGTATTTGATAAAGCTTCAATTGCTGCAAGTTGGACTGGTCTATTTTGGTCATTTAATAGAGTTTTTAATGCTTCAATTGCTGATTTAGTAGGCAATTGGCTAAGGCTAGTAATTAAGGGAAATAATGTTTTTTCGTCTCTAGGTTCTTCTGTTAGGGTATTTTGTAGTTGTTTAACTAAAGCATCAACAGCTTTAATATCATTGGCTTGATAGAGGATTTTAATTATTTGTCTTTTAAGCTCAATATTGGCTTGCTCTAGGCTAGAAAGCAAATAAGGCAAGGAGTCTAACTCACCAAAATGATAAAGTGCTACAGAAAATATCTTATCAGTTTCTCCTTTTAGTTGGCGTGCTGTAAGCAAATGGTTAACAGCTTTTCTTTCATTTAAATCAACTAATGACATTGCTGCAACAGAGCGAACATTACTATTTTCATCAAAAAGAAGTGGTGCAATATAATCTACAGCACTAGAATTTTTACTAGCAGCAATTGCCTTTATTGTTTGGCTTCTAACAAAAGAATTTTCATCCAAACGCATTTCTGAAAGTAGCTCAAAACTTCTTTCAACAAAACTTTTTTCTGATGGTTGGGCTTGGGCTGCAATTTCTGATAAAGCTAGAGCAGCATTTCCACGTACAAACCAGTAAGGATCTTTAGTAGCTGTATGGATTTCTAAAAGTAGGCTAGAACGTTTATTAGTAGGGAGTTGAGCAATAAGTTGTAATGCTCTTGAGCGTAGTAACCAATCTTCATCTTTTAGCGCAACACCTATAAAATCAACTGTTTCTGGGTGATTAGCTTCAAATAGTTGATTTAACGCTTCAAAACGTTCTTCTGCAAAAGAGGTTTTAAATTGTTTTACAAAATCTGGCTTTTGTTCAGAATCTTTTTTGTCTAGGTTCTCTTCAACTTTCTTTTCTGTCTTAGATTCTGTTTTAGATTTGGCATGCTTATTTTGAGCCAATGAATTTTGTGCAAACAAAGTTGTTGCTAGAAAAAAAGACCCAATAACAACTATTGATTTTTTTATTGTTGTAGACGCAGAAACAATCTCTGCTTGTTTTGCTTTATTAATTATCAACTCGTTTCCAACTGCCATAAACTTGTCCAACTTGAATAGCTGCATTATTTGGATTTGAACGAACTATTCCACTTTCATCCATAAAGAAAGAGCGCTCGCCACTTTCCCCATATTTAGTAGGCTTAGCAATTACAAAAAATTTTGCTGGCCGTTTACTAGTTGCTTGACTTATATAAAGAGTTATTTCATAACCATTGGCTTCACCATCAATAAGATCTTTTTCTAGATCTGCTTCTGCTACTAAGGTTTCTAGGTTTGCATAATTACCAGTTTTATCTGCATAAAGGTTTTGCTCTTTAAGAAGACGCTGCAACAGGTTAATAATAGCAGTTTCGTTTTTAGCCGTTAAGTTAACTTTAGGTGTTGTAGGAGTTGGTTTAGCAATTTCTGGTTTTACATCTTCTAGTTTAGCTACTTCATTATCAACCTTAGTTTCTTTTGTCTTTGCTAACTCTTTTTCAGTTGTTGACCTTGACTCAATTGGCTTGCTAACAGATTTGCTAGCAGAGTCATTATTTGCTGCTCTTTCATTAATTTTTGCAGAATTATTGTTTTCACCTGTTTTTTCGTTAACTCTTGCAGAAATAGAAGGAAGTGTTATTTTAGGTTTGGGTTGAGCAACTACTTCAGGTTTAGTCTCATTTTTGCTAGAAGACTCACTAGCATTTGATGTAGTAGTGTTTAGAGCTGTTAACTCCTTAGTTTCATCTTTGCTAGGATTTGATAAAGATTGTGGAGGTTGTGGAGCTTCAGCACCAGAAGAATCTGCTATATTAATAGGAACATTACTAGAGGTAGAGTTACTGTTGTTAGCTATATTTGTATTGCTGTTTGAAGCTTTAGGAAGCACTACTGGAGGAGGCTGAGGTGCTGTTGTTGGGCCTGCATTGACTATAAAATCTTTATTAGAATTACTATTAGAATTATCTAGCTTAGCCAATTCATTAGCATTAGAGATAACTTTTGGAGGTTCATATTTAGGCACACCCATTAAGGCTAATGCCTCACCAGCACGCAGTTTTACAGCTTCATCCTTATCTGCTAGTGCTTGGCGCAGAGCTGTAACTGCTTGTAAATTATGACTGCGTCCTAACAAAAGAGCTGCTAAAGCTCGCATTTCACCACTAGGATCTTTTAGAGCTTTAATTAAATTTTCTCCTGAATTTGCATCAGCCAAAATAGCTGTAAGTAGTAGAGCTTGTTCACGTGTTGCTAAATTCTGATCAGCTAAAGCTGCATTTAGTTGGCTGCGACCATCTTCTCCTGCTTCTTTAAAAAATAGTGACAGTGCAGGACGTAAAGTAGACATATTAGCTAAATCTACTTGAGCCATAAAACCTAAAATAGCTTTAGTGGCTTCTGGACTACGCATTTGGCCTAGTGCTATAGCTGCTAAGTTACGTAGTTCCAAAGATTTTCCTTGAAACACTTCTAAAAGAGGAGCAATAGCCTTTGTTCCACCAAGTTTACTTATAGAGTTAATAGCTGTGGTTTTTACACCTTGATCTGGATCATTTTTAATTAATCCTGCAATAGACTCAAATGCACGATCATCTCCAATTTTGGTAAGTGCTTCAACTGTAGAACGTCTAGTGTTACTGTCAGGATCAGCTAGAGTTCTAATTAGTGGCTCAACTGCTCGTTTATCAGCAATCTTCCCTAAAGCAGTTGCACTATTACTACGAGCAGCACGGTCTTTATCTTGCAAAGTATCAATTAATATTGGTAATGCACGGTTATCCCCAATTGTACCTAAAGAATCTATTGCACGAATTTTAACACGAGTATCATCTAAATGTACTGCATCCATAAGCGCTTCAACCGCTTGGCGATCTCCTAAACGACCTAGTGCATAAGCTGCATTAGTACGAACAAATTGATCAGGATCACCTAAAGCTTCAATTAAAGGGCGAACTGCTCTAAGATCATTGTTTCTACCTAAGGATTCTGCTGCAGCAGAACGAACTAAGCGATCAGTATCTTTAAGCGATTCAATCAAAGCTAGAGTTGCTTGTTCTCCTCCTGTTTGGCCAAGAGCTACGGCTGAAGCGGTTCTAACATAATTGTTAGGATCTTTTAAGGCTTTAACCAGTGATTCAGTTGCTTGACGATCGCCTAAGCGCCCTAAAGATTCTGCTGCTGCGGTACGTACTTGAGCATCACTATCTTTTGCTAATGTTAATGTTATTATGGCAGTAATATTGCTGTCACCAATACGGCCAAGGGCACTTACTGCAGAGGCACGAGGATAAACTTCTGCATCATTAAGTAGTGGTAGGAGTGGTTGAACTGCTTTAGTATCACCAATACGGCCAAGTGCAATGGCTGCTGCACTTTTAATTTCAGGATTATTGTTGCGTAATAGTTCTACTAATGGATCTACTGCACGTTTATCTTTAATTTCGCCTAGGGTTAAAGCTGAAGCTGCTACAACAAAAGGATCTGTGTCATGTAAAGTCAAAATAAGTGCAGGAACTGTTTGCTCATCTGCCAATCTAGCAAGGTCTTCAGCAGCTTTACGGCGAGCTCTACGATCTTCTGAACGTAGGTCTTTAAGTAACTGGCTACGTCTTGCCTCGTTATTTTGTTGAGCTAAGCTATAAATAGGATTTGCTAGCATAATAGTTAACAAAATCAAAGCCCATGCAATTACTTTGGTTACTTTCATAATAAGCCTCTTGAGTAAGATAATTAGAGTGTAGAATTAAAGACAATAATAAAATCTACTAAGCTAGTGAACTTAGTAGAATAACTAGCACAAAGAAAAATAAACTGAATAAACTAATTTTTAGGTTTAATAGGGGCTTCAACTTCTTGAGGTTGTTCTTTTTCGCGTTTTTCTAAATATTCATGTAAGTTAGTTACTTCTGCTGGACGATCCAAGCTGCCTATCAAAAGACTACGTACCTTTTTAGGTAAGAAGAAGCTTGCTAAATTAGAAATATTTGTCACTAAAGCCTTAATATCAACACTTCCTTCCCAATGTTCATTTATCACATCACTATCAGCACGATTAATTAATCTAAGTAGAGCAATAGCAACTAGGTATATATCATCAACTTCACCAATAAAAGGAAAGAAATCAGGTATAAGATCAATTGGGCTAATTACATATACAGCTACTGCAATCAAAACAGCTTTATCTGCTTTAGAGACACGGGCATCAGCTACAAGTCTGTAGAGCAACTTAACTAAATTAGGTAAGAAAGTCAGCAGTGAACGCATCCAGGAACGATTTTGCTTGCGCTCTTTAGGGTCGTAGGGAATAACGTTCGACATAGTAAACTCCTTAGAAATTTTGTTAGAAATTTTTAATTGTAAATCATTTACTTAACTTCACCAAGACTTGGTGATAACTCACTTACCAGTACAAAGTCAACAGTGGCAATTTGAAGCCTTTGCGTTAAACTAGCTTGGTTGGGTAAGCCAAAATATGATCTTTCAGCATAAATAGGTAGCCGTTCACCTTTATAAATAAACTGTACTAACGCATTTGGTTCTGGGTTTGTTTTTTGAAAAATTACTTTATCCACTGTTTCAGTTAAATATAGTTCTTCTGCTGTGTTTGAACGAAAAATAGAAAATGTTATAGGGATATTCTCAATAAATTTTTCAGTTGTTTGATTTGTAGGATAAAACTTAGTTTGTTTAGTTACTTTATGTATGGTCAAAGGCACAATAGGCTTAATTTCTGTTAGTGGTCTGCAATCTTGACAAACGTTGCGATTAATTACTAAATATGAGCCTACTGCACCATTATAAATAAACTGTTCACTATAATTGTAATAGCAAGGTCTATCTAGGTAGAAACTTAAACCATTAGAAAATAAGTTAAAGAAAAAATATTTTTCTCTTGAACTAAATAAATAACTCTCAGGTGCAATTGTATAATAATCTCCTGCCCAAAAAACTGGCTCACTTGCTGAAACTTTAGGTTTAATTACTGTAGCTAATTGTGTTCCTACATTTTTAGTGTAACTTTTATCACACAGACGTAATAGTTCTGTTTTAGCGTTTGACAAAGGTGCAATTGCTAGAGCTAAAGAAAAAATTGCCAGCAATATATTACGTAAACTAGAATTAGTAGACTTTAAAAGTTGATTTAAATACTCCCAAATAAGAGACAATCCTGAAATAAAAAAGTAGTAAATAGGAGGAAACACTACAATTAAGTATCTTGGCTCTTTCCATCTAAGTTGTATAACTAGGGCAATACTAAGAAATATTCCCCAAAACCAAATAAAAAATAGATAATCTAGGTTTTTTCGTTGGTATATAGCTTTAAGCATTCCTATTAAAGCTAGCAATAAAATTGGACCTGTAACATAATAAGATAAATAATCAAACTCTGCACTAAGTAGACTAAATGTAGAGTCATGTTTGGTTGAATCTGTGACTCCAAATTGCTTGTTTAAGCGAGTCACTATTTCTTGTAAACCTGAAATAAATCCTAGATTTGCCCCCCAGACAAGGGCTATATAGTGAAATGCAAGTAATATTGCTAAAGCTATAAATGCAGTAATAAAGTAATTTTTAAGTAACTCTAACCATTTCCTATCTTTTAGTAAATTTGGTTGTGTGAGAGTAGAATAAATTACAGCTAAAAATCCTAATGGTAATAGTTGATAGCGTAAATTTAAGGCAAATCCTAAAGCTACAGCTGCTAGTAAAAATCGTTCTTTATTAATAGAATCCCAAAAAACTACTAATAGAAAGCAAGCAAAAACCTCTGGCATTAAAAGCATCCAATAGTGCAAAAACAGGGAATTAAAGGCCATTGCTAAAATAGCTATTATTGCAAAACCATTAACTATTTGACTACGAATCATTTGCCAAAAGATTAGCAAAAAACAAAAACCTGCTGTAGTCATTATAAGATAAGGTGCTCGCTCAATAAGTGTGTGTGAATCAACTAATTTAGCCAAATAAGCAAAGGGTAACAAAACAATAGTAAAACAAGGAGGGCGTAATATATCATAGCGTGTTTGTATGCCTATTAATTGCCTAGCATTGTTTATATATTCAAAACTATCATACTGATGGACATTGAACCTACAAGAAAGTACTAATAGAAATACTAGTAGACTTAACAAAATGATAAACCCAAATTTCTCAACATTATTTAGTGAAGGAAGTTGTAAGTTTTTAAGGTTAATTAATGCCATAGTAAATTTAGTTAAATTATAGTAAAAATTTAGAAGTCTAATTTTTGGATAATAAATTGTTAAGCTTTTCTAAGTTTATTTTTGCTCCATTGTAATTAGGATTGATTTTAAGAGATTCTTCAAATTCTTGTTTTGCGTCATTGTAACGTCCTAATTGAACATAAGCCACTCCCAAATTACTATGAATTTCAGCTAAAAGAGTTTCTTGAGGGGAAGCATGTTTTATTGCTTGAAAAAATTCATCGGCTGCTAATTGGAACTGACCTTGTCCTAACAAAGCTTTGCCATATAAATTGTGTGCTGTAACATTAGTAGGTTCAGCTTCTACTGCAAAACGAAATCGCTCAATTGCTTCTTGAGGTTTATTTAAGCTACTTAACACTATTCCCAAATTATATTGTGCTTCAGCAAATTGAGGTTTTATTGTCAAAGCTTTTTCTAGTTGATTTTGAGCCTCTAGTAAATTACCTGATTGAAAATACACTACTGCTAATTCCTGGTGTAAGTATGCGTCAGGAATTACAGATAGATTAATAGCTTGACTAAAGGCATCTATAGCAAGTTTATGTTCTTTACGGGAATTGTAAATTCTAGCTAAATCTACATATAAATAAGCTTGAGTGGGATCATTACTAGGAAAGAGGCTAATTGCAGTTTTAAGTAAGGGTAATGCTTCATCATAGCGTCCTTGTAAATAATAAATGTGGGCTAATAAGCCTTTAGGAGTAGCTTTTTTAGGGAAAAGTTCTATTGCTTGTTTAGCTTTTTGTTCTGCTGCTAAAAAGTTTTTTTCTCCCAGATCCATAGAAGCTTTAGCACATAACCCTTTCATATTGTTAGGAGCAACTCTGACTATGGAATTTATATAGTTAGCATTTGAAAGCCAATCTATATTGCGATTATGAATTTTAATTGCTGAAACAGAAATTATTGCTAAAAGTAAAGCTAGTGAAAAATATTTTAGAGCTGCATTTTTATTATAAAGCCAGTGAAGTGCTAAGGCTGCTAACAAACAAACGCTTATAGATGGAAGATATAAAAGTCTTTCTGCTATAAAAACTCCTATAGGAACAATGATATTAGAAACAACACTAATTGTTATAAAGAAAAATAGTATTGCAAAAGCAATTAACTTATTTCTTTTAAGTGAGAAACAACCTATTAAAAAAATAGCTATTATTATTGAAGAAGCCACAATTGCTGTAGCGTTAAGGGTTGTTATTTGGGGAATTTGGCTAAAATCATAATCACCTACTAAATCTACTGGCCAAATTAATAACTGGAAATATTTTATAAAAGCGGTGGATGTTGTATAAATGCGCGAACTAAAAGCTATGTCTCGCCAAAAAAGCCAGGTTTTTCCAACTCCTATATCTTTTAAAACGGCAACTCTTGCAGATAGATATATCAGTATTACCACTAGGTAACCAAAATATTTAGTATAAAGTTGTTTTATTTGTGAAGAGAAATTAGAAAAATTTTCACATAAGTCTGATAAAAACAAAACACCTAACAAAGTTATACCACTTTCTTTAGCTAACATTGAGCAAAAGTAACAAAATAAGGAGAGGAAATAATAGCGGGAATTTTCTTTACTAAGACAATAAAAACTCCAAGCAAGTAAGAAGAAAAAAGCTGTTAGCAACTCTGGACGACCAGAAATATTACTTATTGCTTCAGTATGAACTGGGTGTATAGTAAAGAGAATACTGGTAAATAAAGCTAAGAGATGTAGCTTAGTGTAACGATAGGTTAACCAGTAAATTATGGCACTATTAAGTGAATGTAGAATTAAGTTAAATAAGTGATAACCAAAAGGATTTAAGTCTCCTAAAGCATAGTTAAAAGCATAAGTTAGAGCAGTAAGAGGTCTATATAAACCTAATTGTTGAGAAAAAGAAGTATTCCAAAGAGAAGTAGTAAAGAGGTTTGGGATAAAAGCAAGGCTTTTAATAAGGTTTTGTTGTACTATTGTATGTTCATCATCTGCTACAAATTCTCCTGGTAATATGTTCCAAAAACACAGAAGTGTTAATGAAAAAATAATTAAAATAAGTAAAGTGAAATCCCTATAGTTTTTCATTGGTGTTAGGAGTAGGTATAACTCACTAATGATAATAGGATTAGTATTAGTAATAAAATATTAAGATAAAGTTTATGTTAAAATAAAAATTACCCTTTACTCTATCTGTTTATCAGCTTATTATGTTATCAAATTTTTCCGTTGTAACTAACCATATAAAACATAAACTAAAAAATTTTTTTTAGCAATCTAGTAAAGTTTAGCTACTAGGGTGGAACGTCTCTATCTTGTAAAAAAACTGTTAGTAAAGTTGGGAGCATTTAAATGGGAGTAAGCACAATAACCTGTACAATGGCGGCAATAACTGATGTTGGGATGGTTCGAAAGAATAATGAAGATAATTTTATTTTAGCAGATCTAGTAGCCGGACAAAGCTTACCCAACTGGTGTGAGATTACTCACAAAGTAGGGGAAAACGCTTTATTGTTGGTTGTTTCTGATGGAATGGGTGGAGCTGAATATGGTGAACTGGCTAGTGAGTTAACAGTTTTGTCAATAAAAGATGCCTTAATGAGGTTATCCAGAAATATTTCTCCTCATGATAGGATTGTGGCAGCAGTTGAAGAAGCTAATCATGTTGTTTGGCAAGAAGGGGAAAATCGGCCTCACTTAAAAGGAATGGGGGCAACTGTTACAGCTGCTCTTATTGAAGATGATCAAGCTTATATTGCAGAGGTTGGGGATAGTCGTGCTTATTTAATACGCAATGGGAATATTAAACAAGTTACAACAGATCAATCCTTTGTTGCTCAATTAGTTGCTAGGGGATTGCTTAAGCCAGAAGATGCTATAGAGCACCCAAGACGAAATGTGATTTTACAATCCATTGGAGCTCAAGAAATTGTTCAAGTTGCAGTTATTATGTTCCAGCTTAAACACGGAGATACTCTTCTTTTATGTTCTGATGGGCTTTCTAACTTAGTTACTACAGGGGAAATGCTCTTTTTTAGTGATAATATGGAGCCTCATTTAGCATCTCAAAAGCTTGTAGATATTGCTAAACAACGAGGTGGAGCAGATAACATTACTGTTGTGATTGCTAATTTTACAGGTGATGGATTATCTGTTAGCAAAGAAGCACGTGGTTTGACAGGAATGTTGCAAACACTTTCTAGCTTTAATCCAGATGAAAGCCCAGAAAAAACACATAAACGTACTCAGTTGTTAGGAAACTCTTCTGTAATAGAACGCTATTATTCAGGATTAACCGATAGCGCAACTAAGCCTCAAAAAGTAGATAACTTAACTAGTTTTCCTAACAGTGAAATTATTAAGGATGAAAGCCAAAAACTTTTAGAATGGCTGGATTATTGTTATCAAATACTAGAATTTAAGATAGATCAAACTCAAGAAGCTTCTGATTGGCTTGCTGCTCAAAAAATTGAATTTACAGAATTAAAGAGAATACTTACCATAATAAGAGAAGGTGTTGATGGTTTAGCTACAGCAAGAGAATCTGTAAAAGAATTAATAAAAGTTTTTGGTGACACTAAAAAATAACCTTTTCTTACATAAATAATTAAACAAAAAATAAGAGTTTCTTTAAAAGCTTCTTTTGCTGCCCCAAGAGAAGCTTTTTGATGTTATAGGGATGAATTTTCTAGGCTGCAAATAAAAGTTTAAAACAGGGAACTTTTTTAAGTTTGTTGGTGACTAATAAACTAATTAAATTATTTCTCTCAGCAGTAATAAAACTGGAAGGTAATAAATTTTCTGAAAAATTCTTACCTTCCAGGAACTTTTTTTACTCTCAAACGACCATCCATAAAAATCAATTATATTTTCTTGCATAAAGCTTTGGAGGCCACTATGACCAAACGTAGTATCCCACTCAACACAATATCTATTGCTGCTCCTTGTTCTGCTGACTGGAATAAAATGACAGGTAATGACAAAGTTCGTTTTTGCAGTCAATGTAACTTAAATGTGTATAACCTTTCTAATATGACACAAGATCAAGCAGAAGATCTAATTAGAAAAACTGAAGGACGACTTTGTGTTCGCTACTATAGACGTGAAGATGGTACGATTTTAACCCAAAATTGTCCTGTAGGGCTTGAAGCTTTAAAGAAAAAAGTTGCTCGTGTTGCTACAGCGTTGATTTCTGCTTTGCTCAGCTTTGGTGCAAGTTTTGGACTCTTTAGCTATTTTGCTATGAAAAAAGCTCCTCAGCCTCTTATGGGCTCTGTGGCTGCTTTACCTCCAACTAATATTAGTGGTAATGAAGTTGCTCCTGTAAATACAAACAATAGTTCTACTTGCTCGATTAATAATCCTGAAATGGGTAAAGTTGCTGTAAAACCAAGCATTGATTCAGCACCTGGCATTAAAATGGGAGAAGTTGCTATAACTCCTCAAAGAGGGACAGTGACTCGTACTGAAGATAGTTTACGTAAGGCTGCTATTTTATCTCCTGAACCTGCTATACCTCCAATTTCAATGGTTCAAGGGGCAAAATTTTCTACTGATGTAGAAGTGGAAGTAGAAATCAATTCAGAAGGAAATGTTATAAATGCCAAAGCCATTAGTGGACATGCAATAGTAAAGGAAACTGCTGTAGATGCAGCTTACCAATGGAAGTTTGACCCAAAAGTCTTAGCTAGTGATAAGGCAAATGTTAAAGGTATTTTAACTTTTAAGTTTCGTATGTAAATTTTTTTAATTTGGGGCTGAGCTTGCACTCGCAAGTTCAACTCCAATATTTTGTTCACTATTAATTAAAATATTAGCTGCTGATAAAATAAGTGAAATCCAAACTAAATCTGCAACTAGTAAATGTACTAATTGTATAGAGGTAGGCGCAAGTAATGAAACATTAATTATTCCTATTGTTACTTGCAAAATAGCAAACCCTACATAAGTCCAACCAAAACGTTTTACCCAAGTATTTGGATATTGCAAAATAGCAAATAATACCAAAGAAATAGAATAACAGACTGCAAGCCCAGCTATTGCAGGATGAAATATACGTAAACGGATTAAGAAGTGTGCTGTAGGTGACATATCAGCTTTTAATGCTTGTTCTATTGAATGTGATGGGAATAAAGTGTCACCTAAAGCAGCTACTGCCCCACTCATACCAAGTAGCATTACCATAGCTAAAGCTACTGTTACAGCAATTGTTACCCCAGGTTTTGCTTTTAATTGGATCATTTCTCCACCACTAGCCCACCAAGCTGTTAAAGTTAATGCTGCAAGTAGCAAGAAAGTGTTTACCAAGTGAACTGACATAAACATTGCTCGTGCAATTGTTGCATTATCTGCTACTAAGCTAAATAAAACCAAAGCTGCTCCAACTGCGGCTTCTAGGAGCATAAATAACATTGATAGCTTTGTTCCCAATCTGACAGGATGTTTTTTTTGATAAGATCTATGTGCCCAAATTAGTAAAACCACTACCATTAGTAAGGCAATACCGCTAGTAAGGCGATGAGTAAATTCAATTAAGGTTTTAAGCTCTGGTTTAGTTGGAATAATTTCTCCATTACAATCAGGCCAATGGCTACCACAACCATCTCCAGAACGGCTAGAACGAACATAAGCTCCCCAAACAATTACAGCTAAATTGTAGGCAAGCACTCCCCAAGCATAAATTGCAAATCGACTTATTTTAGCTAACACAATAAATCCTTTAATATATAAACTAAATAAAAGTATTGTATTTAAGTTTTTGATTTATTTCTAGTTTTCTTGATTGGTTTAGTAGCAGGCAAAGAGCTTTCTTGGGGTGGTTCTACTATTTTGGATTCTTTTGGTTGAAAGGCTTTTAAGTGAAAATGTAGTGTAGCTTTTCTAGTCTCTGTAGGTAACATTAAGTAGAGATGTTTATCAATTGCTTGGCAGAAATTTAAGACAACTTCTTCTGGATAACCAGTACGTTTGCTTAAAAGAGATATTTCTTCTTGACTCCAACCGTTTACTATTTTCATTTGATAAAAAGGGTTTCCTTAAACTTTATAATGAGCTTAGATTTTTAGCACAGGGTTATTGTTTTGTAAGGAGAAAATTTGTTTTAATACAAATTTTAATATAAAGTTTAAATAACTTTAACTAATCTTGGGGGCTTTATGGGAAGAAAAAATGCTGAGAAACCTTCTATCCAAGCAAATTGGAAACAATGGATAGCAGAAAATAAAATGTTAGGAGTTTCAGACGACCTTATAATAGCAACTTTAGTTCAAAATGGTATTTCTAAATCAATAGCTATATCTGAGGTAGAAGTAGCAGGTGTTCACCCTTATGTTGCTGCTGGTAGCAATTTGTTAGAGCCAATGAGAAAATGTAGAGCTTTAATGGATTTACAAAATGATTTAGCTGCTCTTTCTTCATCATTTCGCCAAGTATATGTTGAAGAAGCCCCTTCACGAGAGAAATTTCTTGAGCTTTATTATTCCAAAAACCGTCCTGTTGTTCTTACTGGACTAATGGATAATTGGAAAGCTATGTCACTTTGGACTCCAGAATATCTTAAGTCAAAATATGGTAGTGAAGAGGTTGAAATTCAGTTTGGCCGTAATTCAGATCCTATTTATGAAGAAAACTCCGAAATTTTAAAGAAAAAAATCTCTTTTGGTGAATATATTGATATGGTAGTACAAGGTGGAGAAACCAATGATTACTATATGACAGCCAATAATCATGTAATTGAAAAAGAAGGTATGAAGAGTTTATTAGATGATGTTGAACTCTTTCCAGAATATCTTAGACCAGATCATAGACCTAGCGAATTATTTTTCTGGTTTGGTCCTGCTGGAACTATTACTCCTCTTCACCATGACAGACAAAATATATTTATGGCTCAAGTTTCAGGCCGTAAACTAGTTAAACTTATTCCTCCTAGTCAAACTCACTTAGTTTATAATCATCGTACTGTTTTTAGTAGAGTTGATTGTGAAAATCCAGATTTTGAAAGATATCCCCTATTTAGAGATGCTAATGTAATTACTGGAGTCTTAAACCCAGGGCAAGTTCTTTTCCTTCCTAATGGTTGGTGGCACTATGTCAGAGCTTTAGATGTTAGTCTTACTGTGACTTTTACTAATTTTGTTTATCCAAACCCGATTTTTAGTTGGTAAAAATATGATGTGTCTATGTGTCTATATGTCTATGTGGCATATAGACACATCTTTAATAATCATTACAGACTAGAAAAGGGAAAGTTCGTCTAAAGGTTTTAATAGCCTCAAAAAATTTTTCATTATAAGATTGTGCTAGTCCCAATACTTAAGGAGCACCTTATGAACCTAAAAGAAGACAAGTTATCTATTTTTTGGATAGTACTTAGCATAATCATATTTATAACTGTTGAATTATTGCTTGGAGGAATTATTAGTAGGTTTTTACCTAACTTTATGTCTCTTCCTTTAGGTTTTATGTTAATGGGATTACTACATTTAATGGGGTATTTTGTCGGTGGTATAATTATGGGTGCTACTTTTCCAAAGAAAAGAACCTTGGAACCTCCTATAGGTGCTGTTTGTTGTGTTTTGCTTATTTATATAACGACTTTTTTTGTTCCTATGACGTTTTATCAATACAGCTTCTCAAAAGCCTTTATTGCAAGCATAATATCTTTTGTTGTTACTGTTGCAGGAACTTCTCTAGGAGAAAAATTAGTTAATAACTTCAAAATTTTTACTACTGGTATTAGCAAAACTAATGAATTTGAAAAACTAAAAACCCAATATCAATTAGGAGAAGCCAAACCTTACAATAGTAGTTGGCAATATGACAAAGAAAAAAATAAAGAGTTTCGTCCTTAATTCCTTCTAGTTTAATTTCCTCCTAAATAACTACAGTATCCGTATTACTTGAACTACTTCGCATACCTTTATTAGTATTATAGTTTAATGTATTTTCAGGTATGTTGCTTAATAGTTTTTGTAGCTCTTGAGACAGTTCTTCAGCTGTTGGACGAGAATTAGGATCTTTATTTAGAAGCCTTGATATAAGCTCTTCTATTTCAATTGGAATATTAGGATCTATTTCTCTTAGTAGTTTATGAGGTTCACTTAGATGTAGTATTGCTAGTGTAAAAATACCTCCAGCTCCTAACTCAAATGGAGGATAACCACAAAGCATTTGATAAAACATTACCCCTACACTATAAACATCAGAACGACCGTCATAAGGTATATTACTAAATCTTTCCGGTGCCATATAAACAGGTGTACCTAAGACAATACCTTGTACTGTAAGGTTTTCCAAATCTATAGTTGCAGAATTTCTATCTAAAAATTTAGCAATACCAAAGTCAACTACCTTAATCATTTCTCCATCATAGATTCTATGTAAGAAAATATTATCAGGTTTAATATCTCTGTGAATTATACCAGAACGATGTGCTTCAGCTAATACATTACAAGTGGGAATTAGGATTTCTAAACATCGACGAATAGATAAAGTTTTGGTTCCATCCAATAATGTTGCAAGAGATTGTCCTTCTAAAAGCTCCATTACCAAATAAACAATACCTTCTGGAGAAATACCAGAATCCAAAATAGAGACAGCATTAGGATGATTTACTCTACAAGTGGAAATACCTTCTAAACGAAATCGATTTAAATTTTCTTTACTTTCATTTGCAGCAATAGGATTAAAAATCTTAACTGCTACAAGACGATTTAATGCCAAATGCATAGCGCGATAAACAACACCATAGCCACCTTTACCAATTTTTTCTTCTAAACGATATTTTCCATCTAAAGTGCTATTAGGGAGATATTCAACTAACGCTGAAAAAATTAAATCAGCTTTTTTGTAAGATTCCATAAGTAGCTCTTGTTTACGTGCAAGACGATCTTCTTGAGCTTGACGAACTTGTTCTTCTAATCGTTTACGCTCAGTTATATCACGTAGTATAACCGTATTAAGAAACTGACCAGAGGTTTTTAAGTGAGAAATAGAAGCTTCTAAAGGAAATTCTTCTCCTGTTATTCTAATGCCAGTAATCATACCTAAGTGTCCCATTCGGCGATTACTAATACCTGTTTTTTCAAAATTGTGTACATGTTTGCGGTGAGCCGTATGAAAGCGAGATGGGATTAATATATCTAAAGGTTTCCCTAGTATTTCTTCTGCTGAATATCCAAAAATAATTTCTGCTGCTTTATTGAAAAGAATAATATTTTGATTACGATCAACTGTGATTATTGCATCCATAGCTGAATCAATAATATTGGCTAATTGTTTCTCTTTGTCTTTAGCTTGTTGCTCCATTCTTAAATAGCTTGAAACATCTTTTAGTATCCAAAATTCAAACTGAGGGTTTGAATATACAGTAATTTCAACAAAGCAATGAGAAAGATCTTGCTTAAATAAAACAAAAGTCTTAGTTTCATCTTTTAGTGAAAAATCTTGTCCAGCACAAACTTTCTGTTGCCAATCTTCTAAAGTGGTAATTGCTGACGTATCATAACCTAACATTTGACTTGCCGCAGAATTTAGTTCTACCAAGTTTTCTTGTTTACATACTATTGGAATAGGCAAAGCTTTTAATAATTTCTTGATTTGTAAGGGATCTGTTTCTAAAGAAATCCCACTTAATATTGAATTATTAGGCAACATAAGTACTCCAATATATTGTAGTATCTACTCTAAGTGATGTTACTATAATCTACGTCTTGAAATTGTTGTTGTATTTCCTCAACCTTGTTTTGTATAGAAACTAAAGAATTTACACAATCTATGTCTAATTTATCTTTAGCTAATTTTGTTAACAAAGCAAATGCTTCTTGGTTTGTCCAAGGAGTTTTATAAGGTCTTTTGCTAGTTAAGGCATCAAAAATATCTGCTACTGCAATTATTCTAGCCTCCAATGGTATTTCATGGTCTTTTAATCCATAAGGATAACCATTTCCATCCATAGTTTCATGATGGCAAGCCGCTATATTACGTAAAATATCTATTCCATCAAAAGCTTCTAATCCGAAATTTTCAACCATTAAGTTAATGATAGCCTGTCCTTTAAGAGTGTGAGTCTTCATAATTTCAAACTCTTTGTCACTAAGCTTACCAGGTTTTAATAAAACACTATCAGGTATACCAATTTTGCCTACATCATGCATTGGTGCAAATAAAAAGACCCATTCTATAAACTTATCTGTTAGTTTATACTTGTTGGTTTTAGCTAAATCTTGAGCAATTAATCTAGAAAACCTAGCCATCCTTTCTAAATGACCACCTGTTTCTGGATCGCGGTAGTGTACCATATCATTAGCCGTTTTTAATGCTGCTAACATCGTTTTGATGTTTCTTAGCTCATTTGTCGTAATACTAGATATTAAATGCCCAAATACGTCTAAATCACAAAGTACTGAATCTGTAAAACAATTTTTCTGGTATGAATTAAAGAAAATAACTCCCCAAAATACTCCATTCAAAAACATAGGTAATGTATAACTAGCCCCATAACCTTCATCATGAATAGCTTGAGCATGTTTGCTTTTGTTACTATCAAATATTGCTAAATCATTAACTACTCTTGGACGACCTATTTCAATTATTTCTTTTAATGATTTTGTGTCACTTAATTTAGCTTCATAAAAAACTAACGGGTGAATATCTCCACTACTATCAATAAAGGTTCTTAGTATATCAGTCTTAGTATCATAAAGAGCAATTGCAATACGATCAATAAAATCAAACTTTCTTTTCAATACATTATGTATAGTTTTAAGCTTTTCATTAAGAGGTATATTTTCATTTAAATCTTTAAGTAAATTTTCATGTGTATACATTTTGCCCTCCTCATAGCCGTATAAACATAAAGTTTATAGCATTACTACTTATAAGTGAGAAGTTTTCCTCACTTCACAATTAGAAGTATGTAGTAAGCAATATGTATTCCCAAATCTTTTTAACTAAAAACTATTTGATTTAACTTAATATTCTTAAACATTTGACATAAAAATTGTTATTTATTGTGTTGTTAAATGTTAACTTTTAACTTGCTCCTCCCATATAGATAGAAATATTATATACAATAGATAGTTTTAAAATCAGATAATATTACTAGTAAAATTTTATGACAACACGAATATTCTTTGATCAACTTGATTTGTTCTATGATTATTGGGATATGGCTTCTTATGCTAAAGCAGGGGAGTTTTATACAGATAGATGGACTGTTATAAATTCTCGTTCAGTGGAAGTTGGCGATCAAATTTACTTTTTAGATAGTTTCACTAGTGCTAAAAAAATGGGTTTTTTTGCTCGTGGAAAAGTTGTTAAAGCAGATAAAGAAGAACAACTTCGCTATCAAGATGAAGCATATAAAGATTTAAGTCCAGCTTATTGTACAGATCCTTGGGAACTACAAGAAAACGAAGAACAAGAGATTTTACATGTTTCATTTAAGCTAGATTCTGCAATTGATGGTACTAAGTATAATCCTGATTCTACTTCAAAAAACCAAAGCGTCACACTCAATCTTTCATTCTTAAAAAAGCAAGAAGAATTTAAAGGGTTACGCTATAAACCCAAAAATACAGGAGAAATCTTTCCTGAAAAATATGTCAAAGCCTTAGATCATTATTGGGAAGAACATGTAAAAAAACTAGCTAAAGAAGATATTGCTGTTTTACTTCCAGCTTTTCGCAGACGTAAAAAGTAATTCAACCTAAAGTAAACCCCTGTTATTTTACTTTAGGTTGCTTTGCTGTTCTTACTAAAACATAAAAGAAAAGGAATTGCTCATAACCCCATCAACAACAAGTCTAACCCTATTGTTACCTTTGGTTATGTTTAGCTTTTTCTTGTTGCCTTTTATAATGAAACTACTATTGGAAACATTGCTTGGAGTTAATGTAACTTCCTTATCATTTACTATTAGCTTTATGTTGTTGTTAACATTGGACATAAAT